>NZ_LWLS01000023.1 GCF_001905095.1 Micromonospora sp. CB01531 | reverse complement strand
AATCAGTGACAGCTCAAACCACTACCCCCAGCCACCACCATCGTCATCCCCCCACCAGTCCCCGCCGACGCTATTAGCGCTCGCGCTCCGCCCGAACAAGCCACCCATCAACTCATCCCCCACCCCACTCACAGACCCCCTGGAACAAAGGCCAGCAAACCCGCCACCAACCAAACCCCACAGCTGCCAAACAGCACAGCCCTACCCAGCACCAGCAGCATCTATAATGGACAGACCCACCGGGCAGACCTCAGCCACCAAGCCCGACCAGAAACAGCAACCAGACCCCTCCGGAACAGGCCGAACAGGCCCAGCACAATCACACCCACCAGAAAAGGGAAAACAGCCGAGCGTAACCACATCACCGCCAGCCATTGGACACCGCCGCACCAACCACCACCAGGGCCCCAGACCAACCAAACGGCAGCCACTCACCACAAGCAACCACACCCACGGTAGTGACTACGTAACCCACGGCCGTCCGGTTCAACGACCCACGACATTTACCCTCTATGTCCTAATAGTGCTTTAAGCCGTGTCATCGAATGGGCGTTTGCACGGGTGGCCCGCGTCGACCATGACGGCGAGCAGCAGTTGCAGCTTGCGCAGCACGGCGTAGAGGGTCAGGCCGGCGCATCCGCTTTCGGGTCCAGGCGGAGCAGGATGCAGAAGGCCTGGGCGAGCACGGTAGAGTGGCATGGCGGTGCCAGCCGGTGAAGGAGCGGCCTTCGAACTGGTCCACGCCGAGGCCGGTCTTGAGTTCGCGGTAGTCGCCGCACGCCGGTCCGGCCAGCGGCCAAGACCAGGTCCGTCAGCGTGACCGGCGGGTCGGGGTAGGCGGCCCCGGCCGGTGCAGGGCGGCGTGACCGGAACTGCGCCAGCGGGATCGGCGGTAGCGGTCGGGTCGACCTCGACCACAGAGCGCAGACCACGTTCGGCCAGCCCGAGCCGGAACAGGGTCAGTCACCGTAGCCGGAGTCCGCGATCACTGGCAGCCTCGATAGCCCCCACTGCTCGATCAGCTCGTCGAGCATGTCCAATGCGTGGAGGGCTCCGTTGTGCGGCTTGAGCTTCCAGAGCGTCCCTGATCAGCTTAGCGATCCTGAGTCGGATTGGGTTTCCGGGATCGTTTCCCACCGTGGTGGGGTCGCGTGGGCGTGGAAGTGGAATCCCGCGCCCAACGCGGCTCCGCGTGGACGGTGGCCGGTGGTGGGGGTGCTGATCGTGTTCACGCCCTGGTGCCGGTGGGCTGCGCGGGGCAGCCTCCGGTCCGTTGGTGCGTGTCCCTCCGGACGCTTACCCGCCCGGCTGTGAGGCCGGGTGGGGGAGGGTGCCCTGCGTCGCCTGGGCGCGGGGCGTGATGGCTTGCGCCGGGTGGGGCCGGTCTTCGACCGGTCCCCCCGGCAGGTCTTCGTGATGACCGCCGACGCTTCAAGCTTGTCGACCACGGCGCGGATCACCATCTGCCCGCTGGCCTTGTCGATGACGGTCTTTGCCTGATGGGCCAGGCCGCGGGCGGCGATCCGACGCCAGGCACCCTGGTCGCGGTCGCCCTGCCAGCGGCAGGACTGGTGGGGACAGATCGCCCACTTCCAGCCTGGGGTGGTGGGCTTGTCGGGGGCCTTGCGATGCCGCAGCGGAGTCAGGCACTGCGGGCAGTGCTTCGAGGTGTTGTGGGCAGGCGTGGTGACGACGGCGATACCGGTCTCGGCGGCGAGGTGCCGCATCCGGTCGACGATCTGCCCGCGCACCTGCTGGGACAGCCGGGTGTTGAGGGTGGCGCCCATGCCCCGTGCTTCCATCGACCGCAGGTCTTCGACGTAGATGACGCTCGCCGCGGCGGCGATCGCCTGGTCCACGGCCCATCTGGCGGCGGCCCACGAGAGGGCGGCGTTCAGGTTGGAGCGGCGGTCGGAGACGTGGCGGATCTCGTCGCGCAGGACCGCCAGTTTGCCGACGAGGTGATGCCGCTCGTCACGGCCGGTGAGGCGTTGGTAGTGGTCGGCTTTGGCGTGCAGCCGCTCGGACAGGCGGCGGAGGCGGTGCTGTTTGGCGAGGATGCCGGCGGCCCGGAACTGGCCACCGGCCCCCAACGCGGTGATCCGCCCGCCCTCGTGGAGCCGCAGGGCCCCCGCGCTGAGAAGGGTGTTGAGACCCCAGTCCACGCCGAGCGCCACCGTGTGACCGGTGCGCCGGGCCTTCGGCACCGGATGGGTGTACGCGACATCGACGCGCACCTGCCGGCCGGTCACGCGCAGGGTGGGCAGGTGCAGCACCGCGCCTGCGGGGACCGTGGGCGGCAGGATGATCGGACAGGCCACCCACGTCCAATCTGCATAGGCTCGCGGGTCTGGGCGGGTGGGAAGCTGCAAGCGCAGCAACACCCTGCTGGGGTCGGTGTCGCTGCGTTCGATGGTGGCCTGCTGCCGGTCACACGCGGCCAGCAGCAGCATCCGCGCGACCCTTGGGACGCCTTCGAGCTCGAACACGTCCACCGGCAGCCGGCCATTGACGGCACGGAACCTGGCGGCCTGCCGGGTGCGGGACTTGATGACACCCGACGGCAGATGCTGCCCGCCAGGGATCGACGCCCGAAGCTGCTCCCACTCCTGCGGGGTGCGTTTACGCGGATCGGCCGGCCACGTCGCCAACACACCGGAGGTCAGGCCCGCACGCCACGACGCCGAACGCAGAACACGCCCCGCCTGCTCCTGCGCCATCCGCACGATCCGGTCATTGACTCTCACACCCACCGGCGCGGCGACCGTCCAGCCCAAGCGCCGCAGCGCCATCCACGCGTTCGACGGAAGTTTCCGGCCACCCGCGTCGTGTCCGGAGGCCAACACCTCCACATCCGCGGGATTCCAGCGCTCCGCCAACAGGTCGGAGACCATGCCCGCCACCAGATCGGCACACCAGCCGATCCGTTGCGCAAGCGCGGCCTGCGACAGCACTTTGCCGCTCTCCTCGTCCACCCCGGATCCGAGCACGGCGCGGGCGCAAGCGGTACGGGAGGTCTCACCCTCGGCCAGCGGCAGCTTCCCGCTCACCGGCTCATCGCCTCGACATCGATCCAGGAGAACCCGCGATCACAACCGGTCCACCTCACCGGAATCTTCCCCGAACCAGCCCAAAGGCAAGCGTCACGGTCCACACAGTTAACCTATGATCACCGACGATTCCTAATCAAGTTGGTCAGCCTGCTCCGTTGATCGTTCATAGCCGATAGGCGAGCGCCCGTCGCAGACGGAGTGCCGCGGCGGTGGTTGTAGAAGTCGGTGGTCCAACACCCCAGGAGCTGAGGTGTCAAGCGGCGATGGGTGTGGTGGCTCGGTGTGACCAGGCGGTGGCTTGGTCGTAGCGGGTGTGGGTCTTGAGGCAGCCGTGGAGGATGCCGACGAGGCGGTTGCCGATCTGGCGTAGGGCGGCGTTGTGGCTGACGTCGCGGGCGCGGAGTTCGTCGTAATAGGCGCGCACGGCGGTGTCGTGCAGGATCGCGGCGCCGGCCTGCATGTGGAGGGCGTCGACGAGCCGGTCGTTGTGGACGAATCGGGCGTGGATGGTCTTGGTCTTGCCGGATTGGCGGGTGATCGGGGCGGTGCCGGCGTAGTTCTTGCGAGACTTGGCGTCGGTGTAGCGGCCGGGAGCGTCACCGAACTCGGCGAGCACCCGGGCGCCGAGGATCGGCCCGATGCCGGGCTGGCTGAGGTAGACCTCAGCGTCCGGGTGCTGGCCAAAATGCGCCTCGACCTGGCTTTCCATGGTTTTGATCTCGGCGTTGAGGGTGGTCAGGATCGCCACGGTTGCGCGGATGGTGGCTGCGTACGCGCCGGTGACGATCTCGGGTTGGCTCAGGTGTTCGGTGCGCAGCGCCTGCTGGATCGCTGCCGCCTTGGCGGGGATGTCGCGTCGGCGCCCCCGTTTGAGCGCGGCGCTGATCTGCGCCACGGTCAGCTTGGCCGCCGCGGCCGGGGTTGGGGCCTTGGCCAGCAGCGCCAGGGCGTCCGCTCCGGTGAGCGTCAGCGACTGGTAGGCCTCCAGCGCGGCGGGGAAGTACTCCCGCAGCGCGGCCCGCAGCCGCAGCGTGTGCCGGGTACGTTCCCAGATCAGCGTCTGGTGCGCCCGGGCGACGACCTTGACCGCCTCGGCGATGTCAGAGTCCGCGGCGACCTGCCGCAGCTGGTGCCGGCGGGTACGGACCATGTCGGCCAGGGCGTGCGCGTCCGCCTTGTCGCTCTTGGCACCCGAAACCGACATCAGCTCCCGATGCCGGGCGGCCTGCTTCGGGTTGACCCCGTAAACCTGGTAGCCGGCCGCGATCAGCGCCCGTACCCACGGCTCCACCAGGCGGACACCACCAGCAGCCCGCGGAGGAGCCCGGCGGTCGACCACTACCAGCGGCTCATGATGTACGTTCTCGGGTCATGCGCGGGCTCCTGCGAGCTGCGGGTAGAGCGCTTCGATGGGCGCGGCAAGTCCGGCCTTCACCTGGATGCTGAGCTCGTCGGCGAGGATCTCGTAGCTGCCGGCTTCGATCCCGTCGTATGCCGAGCGGACGACGTCGGCCGGGTCGAGCTTGGGGGCGTCGACTCCCTTGGTCATGGGGGTGTCGGCGTAACCGAGGTGCAACCCGGCGACGTGTACGCCCTCGGGGGCGAGCTTGATGCGTTGAGTGTTGGTCGCCTGCCAGAGGGCCGCCTTGGTCGCGCTGTAGGCGTCGCCGATGCCGAGCCAACTGAGGACAGACAGTACGTTGAGCACGGTGCCTCGCGAGGTCTTGAGTGCTGGGGAGAATGCGTTGGTCACGGCGAGTGCGCCCCAGAAGTTGGTCTCGAACAATTCACGTGCCGCGGCCAGGTCGCCGAGCACGCTGGAGCCGTTCGAGGCGCCGGCGTTGTTGATGACGATGGTCACGTCGTTGGCGATGTCGGTCGCGGCCGCGATGGACTCTGGCGACGTCACGTCCAGGACGAGGGGGATGATGCGGTCGTCGTTCCAGTCTCGCGGGTTGCGTGCGGCGGCGTAGACCTTGGTGGCACCCCGTTCGAGGGCCTGGTGGACGAAGTGGGTGCCGAGGCCGCCGTTGGCTCCGGTGATGAGCACGACGGCTCCGTTGAGGGTGGGCATGTCAGATCCTTTCGATGATGGTGGCGTTGGCGAGGCCGCCGGCTTCGCACATGACTTGGAGGCCGTAGCGGCCGCCGGTCTGTTCGAGGTTGTTGAGCAGGGTGGTTATCAGGCGGGCCCCTGAGCTGCCGAGGGGGTGACCGATGGCGATGGCTCCGCCGTTGATGTTGACTTTCGCGGGGTTGGCTCCGGTTTCCTTCTGCCAGGCGAGCACGACGGACGCGAAGGCCTCGTTGACCTCGAAGGCGTCGATGTCGCTGATGGACAGGCCGGCCTTGGTGAGCACTTTCTGGGTAGCCGGGATGATGCCCGTCAGCATGAAGATCGGGTCGTCACCGGCGACCGCGAACGAGTGAACGCGGGCGCGTGGTGTCAGGCTGAGGCGTGCGATGGCTTCCTCGCTGGCGACGAGGATCGCGGCGGAGCCATCGTTGACCGGTGAGCTGTTGCCGGCGGTTACGCGCCAGTCGAGGTCGGGGTAGCGCTCGACCCAGTACTCGTCCTTGAACGCGAGCCGTAACCCGACGAGGGTGTCGACCGTGGTCTCTGGGCGGATCGTCTCGTCGGTGCGCAGGTCGTTGACGGGTGCGACCTGGGAGTCGAACAGGCCGTCCTTCCATGCGCGTGCGGCGCGTTGGTGGGACTCGGCGGCGAACTCGTCGAGCTGGGTGCGGGAGAGGTCCCACTTGTTGGCGATGAGCTCGGCGCTGATGCCCTGCGGCACCAGTCCGTTGTCGTACCGGGCGCCGACGCGGTGGCCGGCGAAGTCCTTGCCCTGGAACTGGGAGCCGATCGGGATGCGGCTCATCGACTCCACGCCGGAGGCGATGGCTACGTCGTAGGCACCGGCGATGACGCCCTGAGCGGCGAAGTGCAGTGCCTGCTGGGAGGAACCGCACTGGCGGTCCACGGTCACACCGGGAACCGACTCCGGGAAGCCGGCTCCGAGCAGTGCCCACCGTGCGGTGTTGCCGGACTGTTCGCCGA
>NZ_LWLS01000022.1 GCF_001905095.1 Micromonospora sp. CB01531 | reverse complement strand
TCGGTGGACCTGTACCACGAACTGAGTAAAGGCCCGGTGGGGGGTGAGCGTGACCCGGTCGGAGTTGCCGGATTCCCGGACGAGGATTTTGATGGCGGGGATGTCGAGTTGTCGCAGGTTGATACCCGAACACAGTTCGGGGTCGACAGTGGTGTGGAGAATTTTCCTGCGGAGGTGCCGAGTTCGGGGGAACTTGATGAGTGGGCTGGTGCCCCGTTGGTTGATGTTGAGGGTGTGGGGCTGTTTCGGCTTATTGACGTGCCACCGGACCGGTACCGCGAACTGAGTAGAGGCCCGGTGGAGGGTGAGTGGCCTGACCCGCGCAGCGCCACAACCCGCGAAGAGTTCTGTAAACTTATCAATACGGCGGCGGGGCGCAGGTCGAATGCGGCGATCGCGGCCGCCAGCCGTGCCGGCGGGCAGCGCGGCATCACCGAAAAACCAGTGGCAAAAATCCGCGCCGGCAAATCCTGGCCTGCCAATGATTATGCCGTGCGGGCCTTTCTGCGGGGTTGTGAGGTGCCAGAGGATCAGCATCAACTGTGGGTGGACCGGTACCGCGAACTGAGTAAAGGCCCGGTGGGGGGTGAGCGGCCTGACCCGCGCAGCGCCTCAACCCGCAAGGAGTTCCATCAGTATCTCAATACGGTGGCGGGGCACAGGTCGAATGTGGCGATCGAGGCCGCCAGCCGTGCCGGCGGGCAGCCCGGCATCACCGACAAGACAGCGGCAAACATGCGCGGCGGCAAATTCTGGTTTGGCGAGGATACCTTGCGGGCCTTTCTGCGGGGTTGTGACGTGCCAGAGGATCAGCATCAACCGTGGGTGGACCGGTACCGCGAACTGAGTAAAGGCCCGGTGGGGGGTGAGCGGCCTGACCCGCGCAGCGCCACAACCCGCGAAGGAGTTCCATCAGCATCTCAATATGTTGGCGGGGCACAGGTCGCATGCGGTGATCGCGGACGCCAGCAGTGCCGGCGGGCAGCGCGGCATCACCGCCACAGACAGTGGCAAACATCCGCGGCGGCACAAATTCTGGCCTGGCGAGGATTCCTTGCGGGCCTATTCTGCGGGGTTGTGACGTGCCAGAGGATCAGCATCAACCGTGGGTGGACCGGTACCGCGAACTGAGTAAAGGCCCGGTGGGGGGTGAGCGTGACCCGGTCGGAGTTGCCGGGTCCCTGGACGAGGATTTTGATGGCGGGGATGGTGAGTTGTCGCAGGTTGATACCCGAACACAGTTCGGGGTCGACAGTGGTGTGGGGAATTTTAGTGCGGAGGTGTCGAGTTCGGGGGAACTTGATGAGTGGGTTGGTGAGCCGCCGTTGGTTGATGTTGAGGGTGTGGGGCTGTTTCGGGTTATTGACGTGCCACCGGATGGGAATTGTTTGTTCCATGCGGTTCTTGAGTCGGCCCGGTTGCAGGGGGTGGCGCCGCTGCCGGGGGTGGTTGATGCGTTGTCGTTGCGTCATGTTGCGACTAGTCAATTTGCCCCCCAGCGGGGTGATCCTTTTCTCGCGGGGCTGATGGGGCGCACGACTGATGGTCAGATCGTGTCGGATGAGTTACGTGACGTTCCTGATGCGGTGTTGGCCGAGTTGGTGGGTCCCGGTTCCTGGGAGTTTCTTGGTGCGCAGCGGCTGACGTGGGTGACCGGCGAACGCCGCCGGCAGTTGCGGGAGCAGGCGCAGGGGCTGGGTGTCGACGTGTGGTTGCGGGAGCAGGCGCAGATCTCCGGTGTGCCGTTCGAGGAGTTGCCTGACGAGGCGTTCGTTAGTGCGCTGCGGGATCTGGGGGTTGAGTTCCGCTCGGACGTGGCTGATATGCAGCGGCGGTGGCCGTTGTATGCGCGGTCGTTGTTGCGTGAGACGTTGGCCTCTTTGATCGATGGCGGTGACCTGGGGGTGTTGGACCGGCTTGAGGAGTTCGCTGACCTTCGGTCGGTGCCGCTGGGGGTGGGGGTCACTGGTCGGGCGTTGTTGTTGCAGCTGGTGGTGGGGGCGCGGCGGGAAGGCCGTCCTTTGCGGGGGATTGATGTGTCGCTGGCCGCGGTGGGAGATCACCGGTTGTGGGACACGGTGGCGGGGGATGACGTAGCCAGCCTGTTGAACATGGGGTTGGGGGTGGGGGTGGTTGAGCGGGGCGTCGTCGCCTACCCGCGGGACATTGACGGTGTCTTGCCGGTGTATGTGGTGCGGTCCGGCCGGCATTTCCAGGCCCTGCAACCTGTCCTGCAGTATGACCTGACGTTGCCGCAGGTTATCGGTTCGTCGGCCGCCGCGCTGCTGGACCCGTCGATTTCTGTGGAGGCGCGGCGGGTGGGTGGGTTGCCGGTGGTGGGTGCGGCGCGGGCCGGGACGCCTTCGCGGGAGGTGCGGGCGGCTGTGGAGAGGGCCTCCGTCGAGGGTGAAGGCGTGAACTGCGTGGTCGGTGTCGGCCGGGTTCTCGCCGCCATCGGCCCGCCCTCGCTCCCGGCCCAGACGCCGTGGGATGACTCGATGCTCCCCAACCGGTCCGCGAACATCGCTCAGTGGCTGGGTGGCCATTTCCAGGACGGGTTGGTGGCCGAGCTGCTTGACCTGAAGCCGGGCCATGTCACCGCGGTGCGTCTACAGCCGCCGAACCAGGAAGCCCACATAGTGATTGTGGAACGGGTCGACGACGGGTACCTGGTCATCGACCCGACGAAACGGGAGGACGACGGCCGGTTTGAAGCTTTCCACCCGAGCACGTCTGTCGCCGAGTTGCCGTCACAGCTGCGGGTTCCGGTGCGGTTGATCCGTCGGCCCGACTCGCGGCTGGGACAGCTTGCCGTACCGGCCGACGGTGTATCCCGGCCTGACCCGGACACCCTGGCCCTCGGTGAGTGGGCACGTGGGGGCAGTGGTGGCGTGTGGTCGGGCATGGGCCGGCGGTCGTCCCCGTGGGCTCTGGGTCAACTCCGCGCGGCGGTGCGTACCGCCAACGACACGGGCCCGGCGGCGGGCGCGTCCGTCGACCGGTTGATCGGCTGGATGGCCGCGGTGCCACAGGACCGCGACAGCGGCTACGAACCGGGGCCGTGGGATTGTGTCCCCCTCGCGTGGGGTGTGTTCATCGCGATGCACGCACGGATCGGGAACCGTCACGTCAGTGATGACACTTGGTTGGACGATCCGACAGACCTGCACTCGCTGGAGCAGGCGTTGAATGGAACGCTGACCCGGACCGATGACGCCGTGTTGCGGGCGGCGCTTCGGGCGCGGCCGGGTGCGATGGCGCTGGTGTCGGTACGGCCACCAGGCCGCGAAAGCCACGCGTTCTGGCTCCTGTCCGACGCGCAAGGTACTCTCATGCTGATCGATCCGATAACCTCAGCCGCCCCGCAGCCGGTCGCACTCCCGAACGGCGCCGAAGATGAACGGGTGACGTGGCTCGCGTTGCCGGACACCCGGGTTCTGTTCCTCGCCCTGGACGGGCGACCCGCCCCACCGGAGGCGTTGGCCGGCCCGCAACCCCAAGCCACCACCTCGGGCAGCCACACCCTGCAGGCGTTGTTGGATCCGCCCGCCACCACACGCCACGGCATGTACCGGCCGCACCAGACCCGGGACGGCCAGCCAGCGGCCGGCAGTTCGACGATGCCTGGCATACAGTTGGCGCGACCTGCGGGTACCTCAGACACGCCGGGCCAGGGCACCCAGCCGCTCCCGGGAGCGGTCGCCGTGCTCGAGGAGGCTCGGCAGTACGTCGGCTACCTGCGCTGGCGTGGCGGTGCCGCGCCCAGTCCGCGTGACGGCTGGCAGATCTCCGAGACCATCGGCGGTGGTCGCCATGTCAACGATTTCGCGCGGTGGATTCGCGGCACCGGCGCGGTCCCGGATCGAAACGGCACGATGGCTGCTCATGAGGCGATTTTCTTCGCCGCCTACCAGGCTGGGCAGGTCAGCCTGCCATGGCTGCAGCGCGTCTACGCCCAAGCCGCCGAACGCGCCAACTCGATCCAGGCTGGGCAGGTCAGCCTGACCTGGCCGCGGCGCGTCTACGCCCAAGCCGCCGAAGGCGCCAACTCGATTTTCAGGCGCTTCCAGCGGCGCAACCCGGACGCCAACCACTCCTCCTTGCCAAATGTGGGGGACGGATACGGTGACAACCGGATGACCGTCTCCGAAGTGGCATTCCAGTCGGTTCTGGCGGAATATCTGGCTCCCGGCCCCCGTCATCGGTATGACATCAACCCCGATATCGGGGTCGGCGGGCCTGACATCCCTGCTGGCCACGTCATCCTCTTTGACGGCATTAACGGACACGTCGCTCTCAGCCTCGGCATCCGTGACCTCGACGGCCGGCAGCTGGTAATCAGCCACTGGGACCGGCCACACAGCACCCCTCCAGACTCCAGAGGAAGACGATCTACCGGTTTTCTGCAGATCACCACCGTTGAGGACCTCCTGTTCAGTGGACATGACAACACCCCCCGGTTCCGTGTCATTGAATTCGCTGCTCCGCCCTGGGCATCGCCAGCCACCATGGTCGTCGCGGCGGCACGGCAACTTCACGGGAAACTGCGGTGGCGCGGAGGAAACAGGGTTGACGGCGGCAGCTGGAACGTCCTGGAGACCACGATTACGGGATACCCCAATGACATGGCGCTCTGGCTTCATGGAAAGGGCCGGGAGCCAACCGATGACAGCACCATGAACTGCTGGGATGCCATCCTCTTCTCTGCCTATCAAGCCGGAGTCATCGACAAGCTCTGGATTGAAAGCCTGTACGCCAGGTCCGCCAGTGCCGCATCCGGGGCTGTCCTCCGTACCATTAGATACGACCCCGACACGTATTCCTACACCTCTCCTTCAGAACCAGACAGATATGGTCGGGACTCGTCAATCCCTCAGGTAACGTACTACGATTCGATCATGCAAGGGATGGCTTCCGGTGCACTTCAGCGCTATACTATCGATCCGTCGACAGGAGTCGGTTATCCGGATATCCCATCCGGTTACATCATCTTCTTTGATGGCATTCGTCATGTGGCCATCAGTCTCGGCACCAGGGACGCCCAAGGGCGTCTCGAGATCATGAATCACTGGATTTTCCCTTTCCCTCACATGCTCACGCCGAATGATCAAAGGAATGTTGGGTTCATGCAGCCGACCACTATCGAAGAAATAGCGGCGGCCACGAATTTTCAGGCGATTGAGTTCGGGGCGCCGCGGTGGGGGTGACTGATCCGGCAGTGGGGGACGGTGCGCCGGTACCGAGGGTTGGGTCCGTGGTGAGTTTCGGCTGGGGAGACAGGCAGGATCAAGTCCCCGGCAGGCTGGTGTCCATGCCATCGTCGACCGGATTGACGGCCCGACCGCTGCGCCCGACCTTCGCGGTACGCCCCGGATTCTTTGACGACTGCGTCGTTCTGGCCGGCGAATACGACCGCGGCCGAACTCGCCGATTCCTGCGCAGGACCGGTGATGGCCAGACCCGCCCGCTGGTCGTACCCGCCGAAGTTGACCGGGTCGCCGGCTGGAGCATAGTGGACTTCACACCCACGGCCGACGGCGGAATCTTCCTGCTGGAGATCCTCCACCACGACGCCGATCGCACCCAGGAATGGGTGAACCGGGTCCGCCACATCGACCGGTCCGGAGCCACCCTCTGGTCACGAAGCGGACCGTTCGACCTGCATTACACCGACCCCGCAAACCTGATCGGCCACTACACCGGTCTGCAACACCCCACAACCGGCGGACCATTGTGGATAATCCCCCACGCCACCACCGCCGGAATCCCCGCCCTGGACCCCACTACCGGCGACCTGCACACGATGCCCCGCCTTGACACCAACGTACGCAACCTGGTGATCACCCCAACCGGCCACGCCCTGTACGCCCGCATGACCGAGGACTCCGGACGACGCACCCAAAGACTCGCCGACACCGACCTGGCCACCGGCCAGACCACATTCACCGCACCCGACCCGCCCGTACCCCTGATCAACCTCGCCGGCCTCGACTACGCCGGACACCTGTACGCCCGCACCGGTGACGGCATCGCCCGCATCACCCCCCACTGGCGCGTCCGCCTGCACGGCGCCGTCCACGACCCGCAAACCGCGACCACCACCATCGCCCACAGCACCGTCGCCCACCCCCAAGAACTCCTCATCACCGAACACCAACCCCGCCAACGCCCAGACGGCCCCCACCCATCCACGACCTGGCAGCTGCCGACAGGCCACCTGCCCGCACGATCGATCACCCTCATCGACATCGAACCCGGCCCTCGTTTCGTCCTGCACCTGAACGGCTCACTCCACACCCCCGGCAGCATCACCACCCTCACCCCCGACGGGACGATCGTCTCTGCCACCGGTCCCGACCACGACACCGCCCGACAACTTACCGACCGCGAAAACCGACTCGACCTCACCCAAACCGTCATCACCACCACCGGCACCATCCTGGCCCCGCTAGCCAACCCCCACGGCTACCACCTCATCCACCTTCAACCGCTCCATGAATAACAACGATCGGGTCTATCCGATCTTTTTTACAGTCCCCACACTGACAGGTAACGGAGTTTGGGAGTTTGAACCTCGGGGCTGGTCA
>NZ_LWLS01000021.1 GCF_001905095.1 Micromonospora sp. CB01531 | reverse complement strand
ACCCCCGACGAATTAACGCCGAGCAGCACTAAGCGGCGCGGCAACGTGTGCGCCGCCTTTTGGTCACGGCCGCAAAGTCTCACGCATAGCATCGATGCATCTAGACGGATCAATCAGAGTCCCCTACTGTGATCGCACGGCCTGAGACCGCTCTCTATACGATCCGTTCGGCGGCGGACGCGTGAAGTGTGCTCGACGACGCAGGTCGACGTCGCGGCATCCTCGGCTGCGGCGCGGCGGCGCGCGCCCTGCCTGGCGAACTTGGTCAGGAAGGGGCACTGGTGAAACGACAGCCCATCGTTCGATGGCAGCCAATGGCGGCCGCCCTGCTTCTGGTCGCCCCGGGACTCAGCGTCCTCGCCGCGCCGGCAACTCCGGCCGCGGCGGCGATCAACCCCGTCGACTTCCAGCAGGTCACGCTCGCCAAGGGCGTGGCCGAGACCGGCGAACCCATGGCGCTCGCGGTGCTGCCGGACCGCTCGGTCCTGCACACCGCGCGCAACGGCACCCTGCGCCGCACCGACGCGCTCGGCAACACATCGGTGATCGCGAACATACCTGTGTACACGCACGACGAGGAGGGCCTGCAGGGCGTCGCCGCCGACCCGAACTTCGCCAGCAACCGCAATATTTACCTGTACTACGCGCCGCCGCTGAGCACCCCGGCCGGCGATGCGCCTGCCACCGGTACCGCCACCGACTGGGTAACCTGGACTGGGGTCAACCGGCTGTCCCGGTTCACCCTGAACGCCGACTACACGGTAGACATGGCCAGCCAGGTCACCGTACTGGAGGTGACGACCAGCCGCGGCATCTGCTGCCACGTCGGCGGTGACATCGACTTCGACGCGGCCGGCAACCTGTACCTGTCCACCGGCGACGACACGAACCCGTTCGAGTCGAGCGGGTACTCGCCGATCGACGAGCGCACCAACCGCAACCCGGCCTACGACGCGCAACGCACCTCCGGCAACACCAACGACCTGCGCGGCAAGGTTCTGCGGATCAAGGTCAACGCCAACGGGACGTACTCGATCCCGGCCGGCAACATGTTCGCGCCGGGCACCGCCAACACCCGGCCCGAGATCTACGCCATGGGCTTTCGCAACCCGTTCCGGATGAGCGTCGACAAGGCCACCGGCATCGTCTACCTCGGCGACTACGGGCCGGACGCGGGCCGGACCGACGCCAACCGGGGCCCGTCCGGTCAGGTCGAGTTCGACCGGATCACGGGGCCGGGCTTTTACGGCTGGCCGTACTGCACCGGCACGAACACCACCACCGAGACGTACAACGAGTGGAACTTCGCCACCAACTCCACCGGCCCGAAGTTCAACTGCACCGGCGGCCCGATGAACAACTCCTTCCGCAACACGGGCCTGACCACGTTGCCGGCGGCCAAGCCCGCCTGGATTCGTTACGCCGGCGACGCCGGCTCCCCGCCCGAGTTCGGCACCGGTTCCGAGTCGCCGATGGGTGGCCCGGTCTACCGGTACGACGCCGCCAACCCGTCGACCACGAAGTTCCCCGCCAGCCTGGACGGGCAGTACTTCGCCGGCGAATTCGGCCGCGGCTGGATTAAGCCCATCGTGGTCAACGCGGACGGCTCGCCAGGTGTGATCGACAACTTCCCGTGGAACGGCAAGCAGGTCATGGACATGGCCTTCGGCCCGGACGGGTCGCTGTATGTCCTGGACTACGGCACCGGCTACTTCAACGGCGACGCCAACTCCGCGGTCTACCGCTACGACTACGTCGGCGCCGCCGGCAACCGCGCCCCGACCGCGGTCGCCAGTGCCGACAAGACATCCGGCGCGGCACCGCTGGCCGTGACGTTCTCGTCGGCGGGCTCCAGCGACCCCGATGGCGGGACGCTGACCTACTCGTGGGCGTTCGGCGACGGCGGCACCTCCACCGCCGCCAACCCATCGCACACGTACACCACCAACGGCAACTATGTCGCCACCCTGACGGTGCGCGACCCGCAGGGCGCCACCGGCACGGCCAGCGTGCCAATCAGCGTCGGCAACACCGCCCCGACGGTCGTCGTCAACAGCCCCGCCGCCGGGCAACTGGCCGCCTTCGGCGACAGCGTCCCCTGGAGCGTCACGGTCACCGACCCGGAGGACGGCACGATCGACTGCGCCAAGGTGACCATGTCCTACCTGATCGGGCACGACCAGCACGCCCACCAGATCACCTCACAGACCGGCTGCTCCGGCACGATCACCATCCCAGTGGACGGCGAGCACGACGACGCGGCGAACATCTTCCCGATCTTCGACGCGTCCTACACCGACAAGGGCGGCCTCACCACCCACGCACAGAACATCCTCGCACCGAAGCACCGGCAGGCCGAGCACTACAAGACCTCGTCGGGTGTCACCAAGGTCAGCAGGGCCACGGCCGAGGGCGGCATGACGGTCGGCGACATCAACAACGGCGACTGGATCCAGTTCGACCCGTACAAGCTCAACAACGTCACCTCGTTCACTGCCCGGGTGTCGTCCGCCGGGGCTGGCGGCACGCTGCGGTTCCGGACCGGATCACCAACCGGCACGATCATCGGCTCGGCGACGGTCACCCAGACCGGGTCCTGGGACACGTACGTCACGGTGAGCGGCACCATCAGCGGCGCACCGGCAGGCACCACCTCGCTGTACGTCACGTTCGCTGGCAACGGCAAGCGCGCGCTGTTCGACCTGGACAGCTACACGTTCGTCACTGGTTAGAAGGGAGACCACCGATCATGACGCGTAGACTCGCTTTCTGCCTCGCCATCGTGGTCGCCGCGCTCGGCTTCAACGCCGTGCCGGCCCACGCCGCGCCGGACTTCACCGTGCTCGTCTTCAGCAAGACCGCCGGATTCCGCCACGACTCCATCCCCACCGGCATCCAGACGATCCGCGACCTGGGCACGGCGAACAACTTCGCCGTCGAGGCCACGGAGGACGCCACCCAGTTCAACCCGACGAACCTGGCCCGGTTCAAGGCGGTCATCTGGCTGTCCACCACCGGCGACGTACTCGACGCCACCCAGCAGACCGCGTTCGAGAACTACATCCGCGCCGGCGGCGGCTACGTCGGCGTGCACGCGGCGGCCGACACCGAGTACACCTGGGCCTGGTACGGCGACCTCGTCGGGGCGTACTTCGCCAGCCACCCGACAATCCAGGCCGCGACGGTCCGCATCGCCGACACCACCCACCCGTCGACGGTCGGCCTGCCGGTCGCGTGGACCCGCACCGACGAGTGGTACAACTACCGCACCAACCCCCGCCCGCAGGTGCATGTCCTCGCCACGCTCGACGAGTCCACCTACACCGGCGGCACGATGGGTGGCGACCATCCCATCTCGTGGTGCCGGGCCTACGACGGCGGCCGGTCGTTCTACACCGGCATGGGCCACACCATCGGCAGCTACGGCGAAGCCAACTACCGCACGCACCTGCTCGGCGGCATCCGCTACGCCGCACAGAGCACCGGTGACTGCACGGTCAGCGCTCCCCCGCCGGACCTGGCGCTGAACCACCCCGCCACGGCGTCCAGCGTGCAGAACGCCTCCTTCCCCGCCTCGAACGCCGTGGACGCCTCCCCCACGACGCAGTGGACGAGCGCGTCGTCCGACCCGCAGTGGATCCGGGTCGACCTCGGCGCCACCCACACCATCAACCGGGTCCTGCTGGTGTGGGGAACCACGTACGGCAAGAACTACCAGATCCAGACCTCGGCCGACGGGAACACCTGGACCACGATCCGGACGATCACCAACGGCAACGGCGGTGAGGACGACAACTTCGCCCTGAACGCCTCGACCAGGTACGTACGCATCTACGGCACGGCCCGCGGCAGCAGGAAGGCCGGCTACTCGCTGTTCACGTTCCAGGTGTACGGGACGTGATTCAACCGTCGGCGGCGTAATCGAACCCGCACTGACGAGAGCGGCGCGGAGGAGATCGCCAGCAGAGGCGGCACCACCGACGAATGGTGGTGCCGCCTCTGCGCTCTCTCGGCCAGTGGCCTGACCTGCAGCTGCAAACTCATCCGGCGCCACGAAACGAGTTGATCATCAATGCCTCAAATGTGGCCCCGCTGCGTCGACTCGGCCCGGGTGCCCCTGCATTTTGGGGGCGGGCTCGCCGTTGCAGGGTGATCGGCTGCCACCGCACGGTGCCTTTCCCGGCCAGGCGCACGAGCCCGCTGGGGCGGTCCAGGTCGATGAGCCGTAGTGCGAGGGCACCGCCGCGCCGGCAGGCGCTTTCGGTGTGCAGGCGCAGCAGAAGTGCGTCGAGGATGACGTCGTTGCCGCTGGTCCGCGCCACCGCGTTGATCTCCTCCAGTTCGTGCGGCGTCAAGGCGCGACGCGTGCTCGGGAGGCGGCGGGGCTTGGCGACACGATGGGCAGGACTGGCCGACGCGTCGATCAGACCGTCAGCGACAGCCCGGGAGTAGAAGGCGCGGGCGGCGGCGATGACATGCTCGCCAGCGTGCCGACCGTTGCGGCTGTTACGCCGCGATCGCGCCGTAGCGATCATTTCTTGTTTCATCGCCTCGATGTCACTGGCCGCGACGCGGTTCAGGGGCCAATCACCCCACACGGCGGCCATGCGCTCCCAGTAGGTGCCGTAGGTTCGTCTCGCACCCGGGCCCGCCGCGGCGATCACGCGCGGCAGATATTCCGCGACCGTCGGCAGCGACACCGGCACGCCGGCGTCGGACTCCAGATCGGCCACGGTGACGCCAAGGTGGGCCAGGACCTGCCGGGCTGCGGCAACCGTGGCGGGATCAGCAGACATGGTCGCCTCCCGCCACCTCGGCGTGCAGATCGGCGAGCAGGCGAGCGACAGCGCTGATCGAGTGCACAACGATCAGGTCATGGGCGACAAGAGCGGCCAGCAGTACCGGCTGGCCGGACTCGATCCGGCACATCCGCCGCGCGGAAGCCGGAAGTGGCAGCTGCCCTCGGCTGCCCACCCCGTGCCGACCATCGTTGGCCGAGGCGATGACGAGCACCCCTCGGTGCGGCTGGATGTCGAGGCGGTGTCCCGGCTGCCAGCCCAGCCCCTGTAGGAGGTGCTGCGCGGTCACTCGGCCGCAGCGGGATGGGACAGCCATCCCCAGCAGAAGCTCAGCAGCATCGACCGCCGCCGGTTGTCGGCGTGCGGTGGCATCATGCTCGGCATGACCAGCCAGATCGACCTTGCGGCGGCGGCCCGGGAGCACCTGCCGGCAGACGTCGCCGACACGTGGTTGTCGCTGCTGCGGCCGGGAATGCGGCCCCAATCGTCGACATGCTCCACGGTCACCGGCCCGCCATGCCACGGGCCGCGGCGCTGACAATGCCAGCCAGCTCCATCGGTTCGCACGACAGCTCGGACCGCCAGCCGTCATAACCCGGACCAACGGCAGGCCGGGCACGCGCCAGCCAGACCGGCGGCTTAGGTGCCTCATCCCGCCAGAACCGCAGCAACCAGCGGTCCCCGAACCCGTCCTCCGTGTCGCCCCGCCGGCATGCCACCCGGACCCCGTAGCAGCCCGGCACCGCCCAGCTCGAGGTCAACTGGACCGCTGCCGCCGGTCAGGACGGCCCTGGCCCCGTCCGGGAGGGCTGGTAGTCCCTTGTCCTGCGGGGTTGCCGCTGGTCGGTTCGGTCCTGGACGGCCTGACTTGGCCCTGGTGGCAGCCGCTTGTGGCCCGTGGGGTGGCCCGGCAGCCTTGACTGTCGGTGGCAGAAGCGGCTCAGCGACGGTTACGAGATCGGCTGACCGCCCAGACCCCGCCAACAATCGCCGCGGCAGTCGGCAAGAGACAGAAGAGCGTCAGGACCAACAGGTGCCACGGCTTGAGAGCTCCCATTGCCGAGAGGATAGGCATCGCTCCCCAACGGCGCTGCCCCTGCTGCGTGCTGGAGCGAGGTCGCAGCTGCACCTCTGTGGAGCCTTGGCTGGTCAGGTGGCGGTTTCCCTGGTCAGCCTGTCCGTGGTTGTCGGGCAGCGCCGGCGGTTGTGGGCAGTCTCGGCTGTAGGAATGGCTGTACGGCGACAGGATGCGGCCGCCATGCTGTCGGAATGACGGCGGAGCATCCGATCATCGACCTGGATGACCGTGGTCGTGGACGCGTCATGCCGGATGAGGGTCCGCGACGCCGCAGACTGATCAACCGAGCGACGAGCGCCTACGCCATCGGGGCGTTCGTCCTTGGCGTAGCGGTCGGCGGTATCGGCAGAGCCGAGGTGCAAGGCTCACGCGACGCACGGACGCGGGCTGCCGCTGTCGCGGTTGTCGTCATAGCCAGCTCGGCAAGTGACGGCGGTGAAATCTCCGGCAGCATCGCCCAGTTTGACGCGCAACTGGCTGTCGTCAACGCTGGTCCACAGCCGGTTACGGTTCGCACGGTTGGAGCACGCCTCCCCGGCACAGTAATCGATGCCACCGCTCCGTTTCGCCGGCTGCGTCCTGGCGAGGTAGGCGTAATAGACGTCCAGGTTGTCGTTCACTGCTCCGTCAAGCCTGATCCGGTGCCGATGCGACTGTCGGTTGAGACGGCCGACCAACGAACCCGCGAGGTGAGCTATCCCATGACGTACATCGGTACCGCCTGGCACGACCGGGCCGTGTCGCTATGCAGGCAGGGTAGCTAAGTGAGCGTCCGGGAACTTCACCAGTTGCC
>NZ_LWLS01000020.1 GCF_001905095.1 Micromonospora sp. CB01531 | reverse complement strand
ATCCAGATCTTGACCTATCGCCGGTCGCTCTAACATCATCGAGTCGCCCAACGCCCGGTTCCGGCAAGCCGCTCGCCGCCGCGGGCGCTTCCGGACCGAACAAACCTTCGGTTGGCTGATGCAACACTGACGACTCGTCCGTGACCAACGTTGGGATCACATACGCAAGGTCGATGATCTTGCGAAGACGGTGTTCTCGGGGTTGTCCCCGCTGGTGATCGATGGCGTGGTGGACGACGGAGAGCGCATCCTGGTGCTGGCCCGGACTCCCGAAGGGACGGTGGCCTGTCCGCGCCGCGTGGCTGCGTCGGGCAGAGTAACGGCACTACCGGCGGACTGTCGCGGAGGTTCCGGTCGATGCCTGGCCGGTGGTGGTCCTGGTAGGCGTGCGTAGTCTGGTGTAGAGCCGGCTGCCGGCAGACGATCCGGGAACAGCTTGCCGGCGTCTTGGAGCGTTATCAGCGTCGCACGCCCCGGTTGGCCAGCCAGATCGGTGTGGTGCGGGACTTGATCGGCCGTGGCGGTGCCCGGGTGTTGTCAGCTTTGGGCGGTGGTCGTGTCCCGGCACACCGCGTTGCGGGCGCTGTTGGGGTTGCCGCTGCCCGTGCGGCGGGTGCCCCGGGTGCTCGGGTTTGATGATTTCGTGCTGTGGCGATGTCGCCGCTACGCCGCAGTTCGGGTCGACGTGGTGACTGGTGAGCGCATCGATGTGCTGTCCGACCGTCGGGCCGACACCCTAGAAGTGTGGCTGGGCGAGTACCCGGTGTCGAGGTGGTGTGCCGGGACTCCTCTGGCGCCTACGCCGAAGCGGTCCGCCGCACCCGCCCGGGGTGTTGCAGGTGGCGGACCGCTGGCATTTGTGGCACGTGTGCCGTGAGGCGCTGATTGATCGAGTGGGGTGGGAGACCGTGCGCCACGCGCCGTTGTGATTCGTGTGCGGGAGCGCTGTTCCGTTTTTGAGCGAACCGCATGCTGCCGCCTCGGCAGAAACGCGACATTTCCCCGCGGGTGATCGCGACGATGGCATCGATTCGGGCAAAGCGTGTGAATCGCAGCAGACTGCCGCCAGGGGTCTCTGTGAGTCGGCTTCCTGTGCTGTGGCTTATACGGGAGTGCCGAGGCTTGACGGGTAAGACGACCGGTCATATTGTAAGAGTCGGACTGACAGATGCGGAGGACGACGATGCCGAAGCCGAGCCTGCGGGAGTCGCTGCTGGAGGCGGGCCTGGCCGAGTTCCACACGAACGGCTACGCCGCGACCGGCGTCGCGGCTATCGCCCAGCGTGCCGGTGGCCCGAAGGGCTCCTTCTACAACCACTTTGCTAGCAAGGAAGAACTAGGGCTGGCGGCCTTGGACAGCTACGGCCACAGCCGCCGACTCGACATGCTGCGCGACCCCTCAATGCCGCCACTCGACCGGATCCGGCGGCATCTGGCCTACCTGCGCAGCGACCTGGCCCGTCACGACTTCACGCGGGCATGCCTGCTCGGCACCTTCGCGGCGGAGTCAGCCGGGTCGAAAGCCATCAGCCAGGCCGCCCGCGCCGGGCTGGAGGACTGGGTGGACGTTCTCACCGAAGCGATCGAGGCCGCACGGCACGACGCCGAGTTCTCCGGCGCCCTGCCCGCGCGCAGCCTGGCGCAACTGATCGTGGACGCGTGGGAGGGCGCCGCACTGCGAGCGAAGGCGTCCGGTGACCCGGCACCGATCGACAACCTGCTCGAACTCGTCTTCGGCTCGATCTTGGCGGCTGACGCCGAGAAAGCCTGACCTGGACGGGTCGCCTCCGCATTCGCAGTCGCCCGGAACGGCGGTCCTTCTCGGCAAGGCTGCCGTCGAAGTCAACCCGGCCGCGTCCCCACAACCCACCGCACATCGCCAACCTGTAACCGCAAGCCACGAAACAAGGAGCATGAGATGAGCGACCTGTTGAGCCATGTCCTAGAGGCGTCGGGCGGGACCGCGCGGTGGCGCGATCTCACGACTATCTCCGCCCGCATCGACTACGGCGGACCGTTCTGGGAGCTGAAGGGACATCCCGCGTTCGCCGGCGTCGCCCAGGTGGACGCCGATGTGCAAGCCGAACGTATCCGGCACCGCCACGAGAGCACCGGCGTCGTGACGGAGTATGACAAGATCGCCGACCGCGTCACCGTCACGGCCCCCGACGGATCGACCGAGGTCCTCGACCACCCACGCAAGAGCCTGCACGGAGCCGCGCTCGAGACGCCGTGGACCGCGGCGCAGACGGCGTACTTCCGTGGCTACGCGACGTGGCACTATCTCGTCGAGCCGTACCTGTTCACCTTGCCCGGCGTCGAGACGCAGGAAGTCGAACCGTGGATCGAGGATGGCGCGAAATGGCGCGTATTGAGCGTGGCCTTCCCGCCGTCGATCGACACTCACAACACGACGCAGCGCTACTACTTCGATGAGGTGTTCCACCTGCGCCGCATGGACTACCAGCCCGAGGTCGTCGGATTCTCCCCGACCGCCCACTACATCCTCGAGGAGACCGAGGTCGACGGCATCGTCGTGCCGACCAGGCGATCGATCCACCGCCGCAACGAGGACGGCACCGCCGATCGCAGCTTCGCGGTGATCACACTCGACCTCACCGACCTCGCCTTGCGCTGACCGGAAAACGGCGTCTTCGGGCGGTCCAACCTGGGCACGCCCGAAGACGCCGCTCGCCAGGCACTGGCCCGGCACCCCCGTGCGGTGTCGCCATCACCGTCCACAGCGACGGCTGCACCCTGGCCCAATGCGCCGACACATCGGTGAAGAGCACATGCCAGCCGGCCCCGCTCAGGCAGGCAGTGGGGGACCGGCCGCGGAATGGACGTCCTCGATCAGCGACATGGTGATGACCGAGTGCGACGAGGTGAGATTGGTCGGCTCGCGGCGGACCGTGGTGGCGAAAGCCCGCAACTGGTGGACGTACGAGGCCGCGCTGTCGAACCGTTCACGACGGCGCCGACCGTCGAGGACCACAGTGAATCGACCACAAATGCGGAACGACGAGTTGCTGACCGTCAGTGTGCCGCGGTCGACGATGGCCTGGGCCCGGATGCGCAGAGGACTCGACGACCACATCGACGCACGCAGGTGGCCAGTCCCGCCCCCGGGGAAGCCGATATGCGCGGTCATCGTCCGGTCGACATGCCGATCGTGCTCGAGTGTCAGGGCATCCGCGTGGGTGACGCTCGGGTCAGCAGAATGCAGGCGTAGGCAGTGCGCGGGGTAACGGTTGGCTCGTGTGTGCCGTAGCCCAGGTGCTCGTCCATCTCCGCCTCAAAGCGTGTCCCTCGGGGACCGCTTGGTCAACTGCTGCAGCAGACCATCGCGGCCCAGTCGACGCCGAACAAGGCGTCGCGATCCGGCAGCGGCCGTTACGCGACGGGCGTGGTGGCCGGTGGCGGTCTGTGGGCATTGGCGGTCCTCGGCCAAGGCTTGGCGCATCTCGCCGGCGATGGGCCTTGTCGACCGCGGTGCACACGACCTGCTTGGCCCAGGACCGGCCGTGGCGGGCCACGACCTGCCCGTCGCGAAACTCGATCAGCGTGTCCAGGGCGGCCACGTCGACCATTCGGGCGATGTTTTTGCGGGTGGGGGTGATCCAGGACCTGCTCCCATTCTTGGCACGTCGGTGAACCGTACCCAACGCGTTTCCGTCGTCTGGGGGGTGAACATCCGTGTGTGGGCGGAGGTGAAGTGCGATGGCAGGACTCGCACTATCAGGTCAGTCGGGTGACTGCTGGGAGGTCGGCCGTTCGGCAGACTGCTCGGCGAGCGTCACCCATAGGCCCGCCGCCGCGGGCCGTCAGGTTGACCGCACGAGTCCTGGCGCGCGAACCACGACCAGCGAATGGTTGCCCGGGTGTTCGCTGTCGTATGGCGGCGTGGAGTTGAATTCTTCGACGGGTGAAGTGCGGTTGTCCCCGGAGATGCGAAGTGTCCTGCTCGGTGGCCAGCAGGCCGCCGTACTGGCGGTCCTGATCGAACGGGCGGGAATGCCGTGTCGCCGCGAGGAGGTCCTGGCTGCTATGCCACCCGATTTCCGTCCGCCAACGGTTGGGCAGATTAGTGCGATCATCTCGAACATCCGCAGGAAGCTGGGGGTGCATCGGATCGCCACTGGGGCGGGCGGATGGTGGCTCGATGCCCCGATCGCTGTCGGCCCTCTCAGTGGGCCAGGCACGATCTCCTACAGGCAGTTCTATCTCGACCTACATCGTCGACGGGTTTGGCTGACCGGTATGCGGTCCGCTATACAGCTTGGTTGGCAGGAGTACATGGTGCTGCGTGTGCTGATCGAGGCGTACGGGATGCCTCGTAGCCGCGACCAGATCTGGCTCGCCATGCCGGCTCGGATCCGTCCAGCCAGAGCCGCCCACGTCGGGGTGATCGTCCATCGCCTGCGTCAGCGGCTGGGCCGAGAGTTGATCATAACTGGCGGTGGCGGCTGGCGGGTCGCCGGCGGCCAGACTCCGGATCAGGTTGTGGGCGCCGCCGGGGCCGTGCGGCTGGACGCGACGACCCGGCGCGTGTGTCTGCCTGACCGGGCCCCGATTGATCTAAGCCCCCAGGAGGCGGCCACGTTGCAGGTCCTTATCGACGCGCGAGGAGTCCCACTCAAGGGCGCGCAGGTCCTGGCGAGTACGCCGGTCGCGACACGACCGAAAAGCGCATCGGCGGTCAGCACTGTCGTATCCCGGCTCCGGAAAAAGCTCGGGCCTGAGCGCATCGAAACCAGTCGGCAGGGTTGGTTTCTGGTCGCCCAAATTCGTCGCCCCACCACCGCGTCGGCGGCTCTCTGAACCATTGGTGCGGACATGAGCATGCGCGGCAGTTGAGGTTGTGTGCGCGGCACCGGTTCGGGGGCCGTTGCCCGGTACGCCGATCCCGGGCCGGCCCTGCGCGGCACCTCTCCGGCCAGGCGGCGTAGCCGGCGAATGGGGGTATTGGACGGTTGCTGGTTGTCGCTCGTCTAGTTGGGCGCTCCACCCTGCAGTCGGGTGGGGGAGTAGCACGGAGCTGGAAGCGGGCCAACGCGGTCTACGTGGGGTAGTCGGATGACGCCGAACAGTTGTGGAGCGCGTTGGGTTCGGTTCGCTTAGCCCTGGCGCAGCTTTCTCGCCCATCCGCGCTCCAGACGCGCTTGGACTGCCTTCCAGCCGTTTTCCAGGACCGGTGGCCGAAGCTGAAATCCACGCTGGGCCATGACCCGGAACCGTGACGAGCAAGGGAGTGCGGCCGTGACTGCTGCCGCCACGAAGAATATCCCGGATGTTGCTGTCGTCTGGCGACGCGCTGACGGGGTGGTCAGTCATCGCCGGCCCGAGTTGGTCGACCAGCGATGGGCAGCCGATCTGGCATGGCGAGGCGGCAGGCCCGGCGAGACACGCGGCATCGAGGCCGACGAGCAGACGATCGCCGTAAATGTCGTCGCTGTTTCCACCGGGATGCCCCTACTCCCGTTCGACCAGAACAACCCGCCGGCCGAACCCCCGCCGGGCTGCCGTGACCGGGAACGGTGGTGCCGGGCGTATGCGGTTTACCTCCAGCATGCGGCCAACGGCAATGGCCGGTGTGGGCGACGTGTGTGCGATGAGCCGTTCCCGTGTGCCGTCCACCGGATTGCCCTACGGGCGCTGGTCGATGCGTGTATGGGAACGACCAAACATTCACCGCTGCCCGGCGCCGGGCGGGTCGTGGCGAGGGGCGGGTGCCGATGGTGTCTCCGGGAGATCGAACTGCACTCGCTGTTCGGCTGGTTCCACGTGGCGCGGGGATTCCTGCTGTGTCAGGAGTCGTCGCCGGGGTGCCCACCGCTGTGCGTCGCGGAGCCAGCCGGGGCGGTGCAACCGACAGGCGACAGCTTGCTGCTCCGTCCGGCTGACCAGGCCTTACCGGGCTCTGGCCGCTCGGCGACATACATCGACGTGCCGCGAGAGAGCGCGAGTTGATGGATGCGTTTCGCCTGCTACCGGACCTCGGCGTCGGCATCGCTCGACCGCGTCCCATGCACGCCGCGTCACCGCGTCCACGTCCTCAGCCCGGTCCGGGCCGCACGTTGAACGACTCGCCGAGAGCGTGCTCGGCGCACCTCACCAAGCTGGACGCACACTTGCCGGTCTCGGCCCCTCGGTCAGCGAGAACGGCGTGCCGGCGATGTGCGCAATCCCCACATCCTATGCGCGTTAGGACGGGCTCATGGTTGTGATCGCCAACATAAACCAAGCGATGCGGCCTCCCAAGGCTGGTGCGGATGGCGCTTCGTCGCGTGGGACGGTGATGGCAGCGCACGTGCGGATGCGTGCGTTGTACGAGACGCATGCCGACGCGATCTTTCGGTTTCTGCTGCGGCTGACGCTAGGCGAGCGGGGTCTGGCAGAGGACCTGCTGCAGGAGACGATGCTGCGGGCTTGGCGCAACCTCGACGCTCTGCCCACCGAGCCAGAGGCGGTGCGTCGCTGGTTGTTCACGGTGTCCCGCCGGATCGCGATCGATGGTGCCCGTGCCCGTCAGGCGCGGCCCACTGAGATCGCGGCACCCGACATCGGGCAGCTGCCGGAGGATCGGGATGCGATGGAGGCCGTGGTATCGGCGGTGACAGTGCGGCGAGCGTTGGCCGGGTTGAGTGAGGCCCACCGGGCGGCCATCATCGAATTGTATTTTCTTGGTCATTCTGTGGATGAGGCTGCTGCCCGACTCGCGGTTCCAGAGGGGACCGTCAAGTCGCGGGCCTATTATGCGTTACGGGCGTTGCGGGCCGCTATCGGGTCAGAACACTTGGTCTAACGACGCGGCCCGGAATACTGCGGTACCGGGCCCGCTACGGATGCCGCTTGGAAGATCACCGCTGGGCAGTTGCGCGGGGATCATGTGGCCCTGGAAGAGGCGCCGGTGAACAACGACACGTCTGGCCGACCCGGTCGATGCCAAGGCGGTCCAGCCGAACCAGACGGTTTGGCGGCTCGGGATGACCCTG
Organism: Micromonospora sp. CB01531; assembly: GCF_001905095.1. Lineage (GTDB taxonomy): Bacteria > Actinomycetota > Actinomycetes > Mycobacteriales > Micromonosporaceae > Micromonospora. Next base: position 25 of record NZ_LWLS01000020.1, on the reverse strand, counting down.
TTGGTCATTCTCGGTTCAGGCAGCG
>NZ_LWLS01000019.1 GCF_001905095.1 Micromonospora sp. CB01531 | reverse complement strand
GCCGTTACACCACTTCCAGGGGCTTGACCCCGGCCGGAGCCTCGTCAACTGGAAGCTCCGTCCGGGCCGGCCCTGGGGGCAGCTCAGTTACCGCGTACCTTCTTGAGGGCGCGCCTGTCGGGCGGGCAGCACCACGTCCGGCGGTATATCGCCGGACCTAATAACCCTGCGCGCTGCACGATGGAACGCCTCGACAGCTTCCGTGGCTGCGGCCCGACGCAGGCGCCAGTCGGTCGTTGAGTATTGGTGATCCCTGGCCGCGCCCACAAGCTCGGCTAAGGCGCGATCAAGGCGATGCGCCGCGATATATAAGTCGCCGGACTCGAGCAACTGCACTTGGGCCATGCAGGCGTTGAAGCGGTCGAGGAGCTCTGATAGCCGCTCGTGCTCCTGCGTTTTCGCTTTCTGTTCACCGGGAGCGTGGGCAAGGCGACCCAACGCGAGTGAGAGCGCCCATCCGGCCGCCATGAAGTCGCAGAGCCGTCCGACACGCGCATTTTGCTTGTCGTGATGGTGCGTCAGCCACTGTTGGGTTACGACGACGAGTACGCCGATAATGCCAGAAATCGCAGCGCCGACGATAATCGCAGCAGCCTGACTCATCCACCGACCTCCGTCGCTCGCCTCCGGGTCGATGGTATGCGGGTTGAGCCAGCGTCTGGTTGGGTGAATCTTGGACGACCGGACCCAGGTGACGGCCATCGTCTATGCCGCGCGGCATCGAGATCTGTCCAGTCGCGGTCGATCTGGCGGCTCCAGTTGGCTGCGGTCCTGGGTTTGCCCCGGGCGCCGGGCGACATGGCCCGACGCCGACTTTAGATAGAAGGGAGGCGGCCCCGAAGCGCCGCGCCGCTGGAGCGGCGGCGGGAGCTGCTGGCGCTTGTCCTGGCCCGGATCGTCATGAAGCCGACGACCCGGGCTGGGGCGACGAACCTCGACGTGGAACGCCTGGAGTTCGTCTGGAAGTGAGCCACCGCTGCTACGTCGCGAGGCGTTCGCCCTCGATGCGAAAGCCCTGATCAGTCCGTGGTCCGGCGCGTCTCACCCGGCGCCAGCAGCCGGCGGGGGAGTACCCCCGGTCCTGCTTCCGCCACCGACCGGCGGTGTCAGCGTGCAGCAGACGATCAACCATCTGCAGGGCCTCCGGATCCGAGTCGAACTCCCACCGCAGAACCTTCCCCGACTCGTGCCCCCGGCTGACGGACCAGGGCTGCTGCCTCGAACCGGCCAAGATCGGCCAGCTGATCCGAAAGAGCCCTCGGCGAGCGCGGATGGATTAACTAGCAAGCACAGAGTGGGAGCAGGTCGCTCCGCAGCAGGAGCGGCTCCGCTGACAGTACCTGCAAAGGACAGACGGCGAATCCCGAACGAGGCGCCCTCGGGTCCGGCTGGCGTCAGCCGGTGGCCGCCGTCGCGGTGAACAATAGTTCGGCGACGCTGCCAGCGAAGTCGGGCAGCATGTGGGCAGCTAGCACCCAGGCTTCCGGGTTGCCATCGACCGTGGACTCTATTGCGAGCCTGAGTGCGGCCAGCCCCTCCTGCTGGCCCTCGTCCTTAACGAATGTCAGCATCGTTAGCGCCTGGGCCGCCGGACGCCCGTGAGCGAACACGTCCGACCAGCTCAACCGGCCGGCCGCGATGAGCTTTGGCACCGTCTCGCGGTCGACCAGGATCTGGGCGAGCAGATCGGCTGGCGGCTCGCCGCGGCTCAGCCCGGCCTCGAGCGTTGTCGCAAACGCGGTACGGAACCACTGTGGGCATCCCGGCCTGGTGCACAGGGCCGCGAGAATGTCGTCGGGGAACGGCCGCTCGGCGTGCTCGTCGCGGATGGCCTTCCAGTTCCAGTCGTGGGTCTCCCGCAGGGAAGCCGAGCTCGGGCCCGTTACGCCGCGCAGGAGGGCGAGCTGTGCGGCGACCGTCTCGCCGCGTGTCACCTCGTCTTCCAGCCGGCTGAGCATCTCGGGGTCCGGTCCGGTGACGCGCTTGATCACGGCCGAAGACAGCAACCGGCCCTGGAAGGTGGCCGGCCCGTTGGTGACGGCGAGCAGCTCGTCGACTGCGGCGCGACCGTGCCGCCGCCAGAGGTTCACCACCAGCCGCAGCTGCGGGATCTCGCCGTAGACTAGCCGGTATCGCGGGATGTGTAGCTGCAGATCGAGGTCGACACAGTCGATCGCGTCGCGGGCGTGGTACGGCGACAGTCCGCTGCCGCCCTGATACGCCAGGAGGTGTTCACGCAACGCCGGATCGAGGGGGAGCGACCCGGCGTCTGCGAAGGGTCGCTGTGACAGAATCCGCTTCCGCAGGTGCCAGCTGAGGTTGGTGGCCCGGAACAGCTGGTTGTTGACCACCGGGTCGTCGCAGGTGGCGAGCCGGTCAATGGCGGCCGCGTCGAGGTCGCGCCGGGTGGACAGGGACCGGCGCAGGGCGGGGTTGGGGCTGGCGAGCGCCGCGTCGAGCCACTCGTCGCGCCACTGGCCGCGGCTGAGCAGGTCGAAGATCGTGTGGTCGTCGACGTGGTCGAACAGGGCGAGGTGGGTGTCGGTCGGTGCGGCGTCGAGGAGGGCGAGGAACGCCGCCCGTACCCCGTTGACCGTCTTACGCTCGCAGACATCGGGGATCGGCTTCGCGTCGGGCCACGCCGTTGGCGGCCGTCCGGCGGGCTCCTCGGTCAGGAGGTCCACGCTGGACCCGCGGTAGCCCTTCAACCGGGCACGTAGCACCCGCCATCGGCCCACATCGGCACCGAGCCGATCGCCCACCAGCGCCCGCAGCTCCTCGAGAACAACCCGGTGCCGGTGCAGCGCCTCGAGCACCGCAGGTGCGGGGGAAGCCCGGAGCAGTGCGTCGGCAGGCAGCCCGGCCTTGACCGCCTCGTCGGCCCGCCGTTTCGCGACCGCGGTGCTGTGTCGGGCCGGCAGCGGTGCCGCGAGCAGAACAACACTGGGACGGGCGGCCGTGACGACAGCGAGCGGATGGGTGGCGAACAGCGCCAGATGCACGCCTTCCGGGCAGTCCGGCCGCCCCGCTAGCAGGATCGTCGCCTCCTCGCCGAATGGCTCGCAACCGTGGGCGGCGAGGATCTGGTCCCAGTCAAGCTCCGACCTCAGGCCCAGCTGCTCGACGTCCGCCCCGTCGCGCAGCTCCTCGATCGCACCGGCCGTTCCCTCGGCCTCGGCGACCAGCCGCGCCAGCGACGCACGGTCGATACCCAACGACGTCCCGGCACGCTCGGCAATGGAAAGCAGCACCGGATCGTCGAGCGATGCGCCCACATCCACAATGGACAACAAGCCGCGGAGCAGCTCGGCCCGCGTCAGCTCCTCGCCCGCAACCGCGAACGCGTGGGTGATCAGGCCAGGAAACGGGCTGACCACCGTCGCCCGCACCCCGTCGGGTTTCGTCACGGCGAGCATCGTGGTAACAAGCCCGGCCCAGGCGGGATCGTCGGGCCGCCCGGCGGCGAACACCGCGCGCCGGTCGCGCAGTCCCCAGAAGGAGATCGCGCGGCTGGCCACCTCGGCATTGCCGGTCGCCGCGAGCCGCTGACGCAGGTCGGCGTGCCGGTCGCCGGTCGGATCGACAGAACGGGCCATGACCTCGATCAACTGCGGCCGCCCCGACGCCAGCATCGCGTCGAACAGTTCGGCCGGAAGCTGGGGAGCGGACCAGGCGACCTCGTCGAGCCGGTCACCCAGCGCCGACACCAAGCGCTGCCACGACCGCGGCCCCGCCGCACGCAGCAGCCAGACGAACGGTGCGGCCATCAGCCGGCCTGCAATCGAGCCATGCGCGCCACAGCCTCGACCCACACCTGTTGCTTCTCAGGCACCTGCCCGACCAGGTAGGTGGCCCGCAGCTTCGGGGGCAGGTACCGCAGCAGACGAGCCACGACGTCGAGGTGCTCGCGCAGCTGCGACGCCTCGGCGTTGGCGAAGATCTGATGCACCAGGTCAGAGTCGCCGGTACCCTCGGTACTCTGCTCCACCGCCGCGCGCAGGCGCTTCTCCCACAGGTCGACCTCGGCCGCGAGGTCACCCAGACCGGTAGACGGCCGCCCCTCCAGCCGAGCCTCCAAGCCGGTCAGCGGCACCGGGGCGAACTCGCCATCGCCGAGGTAGATCAGCGCCGACTGCAGCGGCAGCTTCTGGCAGTGCAGCTTGATCAGCCGCTCCAGGGTGCGCTTGCTGACCCAGGCCCGGCCCTCATCATCGATGTCGTTCTTCCACCACTCCAAGACCACCTCAGCGGTAGGCCCGTAAACGTCGACCAGCCACTGGTTGGCGGGGATATCCTCGGGCGCGACCTCGTAGCTGATCGTGAACCGGCTGGCCTGGGCCAGGTTGTTACTCGCCACGAGGAGCTTGCGGCCGAGGTGGTACGGCGGGTTCTGCAACGCCACCTGGGCGCGCAGGCCGTCGATGGGCCGACCGGCCAGCGTCCACTCCTGGGTCACCTCCATCAACTTCGCGAAGGTCGCCCTGTCTTTCGGCCGGTTGTACTCGTCCCACACCAGCACCTTCGGCTCGTCGCCGAGCAAGCTGCGGGTGAGCAGCGAGCTCAGCGTGCCATCGGCCGCCGGAACCGGGACACACAGATCCTCGACGTTCGTGACCGGCAGCGAGAAATACACCGGCTCGCGGCCGATCTCCTCCCGCACCACGTGCCGAGTGATTTCCGTCTTGCCGCAACCGGGCGGGCCCTGCAGCAGCACTGCCCACCGGCACCGGATCGCCGCGCGGAGGATGCGCCGCACCGGGTCGGCGACGCTGGCCCGGTTAGGCACGCCGAGCGCCCGGGCGAACTGGTCGAGGATATCGTCCGTGCGGTCCGGCCCCGGCGACCCGTCGGCACGCTGATCGGCGAGCACCAGCCGAGTGCCGTTGACCAGCGGCAGCCCCCACCGCAGCGGAAAGTCCTCGATAGCGCAGTCGATGATGTGCTGAACCGTGCGCGGCGACAGCAGGCGCCGCAGGTGCGGGCTCAGCCGCGCCCAGGCCAAGAACAAGTCGGACAGGTCACGGCCGGGGTACCGCTCGGACAGGTGCCGCCGCCACGACGTGTCGTTGGCGCCGACGCGGATGGTGGCCATCCGGTCGAGCACGGCCAGGTCGTTGCGGCGAGTGCCGACCTCCGAAGCCGACTCGTTGTCGGTGAGGAAGACCCCCACGCAGCCGAGCGCGCGCAGGTCATGCTCACCGAGCGTCCAATTGCAGGCGACCTGCATGAGCTGCGATTGGATCGTGTCGCCCGCCTGCAGCGAGTCGTCGATCACCAGCACGAACTTCCGCGGGTGCGACAGCTGGTCCAGAATTAGCTGTTGCAGCGCCAGCTCACCAGTGCGCGGGTCGCGCACGGGTGCGTTCACCAGCAGGTCGTCGGGCGTGAGGTTGGCCGCCGGGACCAGCACCACGTCGATGCCTGGGTGCCGCTTCGGGATGTAGCTCAGGAACGTCGACGTCTTCCCGATGCCGTGGTCGCCGAACACCTGCCCGGTCTGCCCGGCCGCGATCATCCCGTCGATGAACCGCTCCAGAACTGAAGGCTCATCGGGCGCGGCCTTCGTGCGTGGCTCACGCTTGTCGCGCGGCTCATTCTGCACGCGTGTGCGCCGGGCCGCCGCCATCAGCGCTCTCCCGTCTGGACGCGGTGGCAGGCCATCGGCGGATCGGCCCGCTCCGGCCAGGTATCGCCGCCATCCGTGATCAGCCAGATCCACTTTTCCGGCTCACGGGGTTTCACCGGCGTCGCGTGCCCGTCGGTCACCATGATCACGGCGTCGAGGCTCCCCTCCACCTCCCGGTCGCCGACCTTGAGCCGCCCCTCGGCGTAGTCGACAACGTTCTGGAAGTTGGTTCCGCCGCCGCCCAGCACGCGCTCGCCCGGCTTGAACGGCATCACCTCGCCGTCGAAGCTCAGCCACTGCGCGTTGACCCCGTCGGTCTGCCCGACGAGCGTGGTCAACCACTCGACCACGTGGTCGGGCATCGACCCGGAGGTGTCGAACGCCACCAACACGAGCTTCTCCCGCTCCATTCCCCGCCGCAGCAGCATCGGCTCGTGACCCAGCGACAACAGCACCGCGCCGAGCTTCTTCGGGTAGGCCAGCCGCTCGCCGTCGCGCAGCCGCGACGCGAGCACGTCGACCAGCCAGCGCTTCCACCAGTCGACCCGGCGAGTCTTCGGCGTCTTGCCGCGCAGCGCGGCCAGCCCGAGTAACCCCCAGATCGCCTCCAGCCGGTCGTCGGCGCCGCCGCACCGGGCGGCCAGGTCGAGCAGTTCCTGCCGGGCCGCCGCGTTTCCCGCGTGCGCACGCCGGGCCACCTCGGCCAAGACCTCGCCGACGACCTTCGCCACCGTGTCGTCGTCGAGCGGGATCTCACCGTCGGCGCCGAGGCCCAAGCTCAGCAGCAGGTGCAGGCACGGCACCGGACGAACGATCGGCTCGGCCATCCGCCGCAACTCGCTGTAGACGCCGAAGTCGGTCTCTACGAACTGGTCGTAGTTGAGCGGATCGAGGCCCTGCCCGGCCAGGTCGTCCCGGTACCGCTTGTACACCTCGCGCGGATCGATCCCGACCGGCTCACCGGCCCGCGTCGGCAGCCGCTGCACACCCAACCGCCGCATCGCGACGTGGTTGACGGTGACTTCGGTGGCGATGGTGAACACCAGATCGGCGCGCAGTTCCGGCTCGGTGTGCAGGTGCCGCTGAATGAGGTGCCGCGCCTCGTGGAACAGGACGAACTTCACCCCGTCGAGCCCGATGTCGACGAAGAACTCCGGGTTGAACAGGAGTGAGCATACGCCGTCACCCGTGGCCGTGACCGCCGCGGTCTCGACCGCAGTGGTGGGAATATGGTGGTGACACTTCGTGTAGAGCCATGACCCGATGACGCTGTTGCCCACACCGAAGTCGAACAGAGCGGCCTCCTTGAGCCGCACCGCCTCCGCCGTCGTCTCCTCGTCGGCGTCGTTGAGCGTCCGCAACCGGCGCCGGTCGGCCAGGTCGACGAAGAACGCTCTCACGTCGGGAACCCTACTACTCCAACATCACTTTCCCTTCCGCCGACCGCCATGCACAAACGATCCGGTCCGCAACCGTCCTCATGCAACAGCGACGTACAAGTAAGCCATTCAAGACGTGCCACCGCCATGAGCCCAAAGACATCCCAAGAGCTTAAATGTCAAGC
>NZ_LWLS01000018.1 GCF_001905095.1 Micromonospora sp. CB01531 | reverse complement strand
TTGGACAGCCCTTAACGAAGGGCCGAGGCTAGGGGCGTTGTCGTACGACGAGCCGATCGGCTCCATCGAGCCCGGTCGACCGGATACAGATCCAGCCGGCGCACCTGCCGACGTAGCACCGCCACCTGATGCCCGCAACACGACCACCTCGACCGCGTTCGCGTGCCCCACCGCGGGCCAACAGGATGATCAACTGAAGCGCCTGACGAAGAATCAGATAGCCGAACGACAGGATCATGGCCGGCAACATGCCGCCGTTCATCGATCCCACAGCGGGCAAAGTCGCACGTCAGCGCCTGCGGCCGGGTTTCCGAAGGGCGCAGGCAGCGTCCGTCTGCGCGGCCGTGGGCCACTGTGGTGCCCCTGCCACACGACAGCAAATAGGGACACCCATCACGGAACGATGCCCACCGGATGTCCACACGGCGTCGTCGCCATTCTCAATCCTGATTCTTCTCCAGCGACTCCGCTCTTTCCTTCATGGCTGAGGCGATGTCATTCCAGTCGGGACCGAAATTTCGCAGGTCCGTCGCCGCCTCTCTCAGCAGAGCCACATCGTCTGGCCTCTGTAGACAGGCGATCCGGTACGCGAGATTGCGCGCCCACACCGGTAGGCCAATCCAATTCTCGTCGATCACGGTATGGAGCACGGCGACAATCTCATCCGCCGGTGCGAATGTGACCACCTCGACGAACTCCTGCTCGATGTTTCTGACCTCGGCCAGGCCCTGCTCGCCGAACTGATCCGATGCCAGCGTCCGGGCCAGGTCAAGCAATGTTTCCATTCGGCCTCCACATTCCAATCAGTTGAGCCAATACATGCTGACGCCGATCCTATCAGCACTGATTAAAGATGGTCGATATGCTGACGGCTATAAGCCAATACATTCCGGGGCTTCGGAACCTGTCGGCTGCCCTGGCGACGACATGCCACCAGACCTCGCGGGCGAGTCATACGCCGCGCCGGGTCGGCCGGCCCAGCTTTTGGTTCCACCAGCGGGCCACATGGTGGATTTTGTTGGAGAGACCCAATTCGGCCGCGGGCCGGCCGGGTGGATCGCGTCTGCAGCGTGCTGCGGGAGGTGACATTCCGTCAGTAACCAGGGTGATCAGCGCGCGCTGTACACGGAAATCGCGTGATCGGCAGGGCAGCCGGCGGGGCACCGTGCGGTCGTCCCGGTGACGGTCGCCGTGCTGCCCGCGCGGAGGGTTTCGGCCCGCCGGCCGAGCAGCGCCCAGGTGGCGTCGTCGGTGCGGAGCAGAATCCACTCGTCCGTGCGTCCGACGGTGCCGGTGATGGTCCGGCGCCCGGGGAAGAGATCGCCGGTCCGGTCATCGACAGGCGGGTTCGTCGGCTCGGCCTTCCTCGTGCTGTCTGATCGGGGCGCCTCGCTGAAGCCGGGGGTCGATGGCCGGCTCGCCTGCTGAGTCGGTGCGCCCGCGGTCGTCGCGGCGGGTGACGCGGTGGTGGTGCTCGAGGTTGCGACCGCAGTCGAGGCAGGCCCGCTGTTCGGGGCGCGGTCGTCGGCGCAGCCGGCGACCGTGAGCGTGGTGGTCACGACGGCCGCGGTGAGCAGGGTCCGCGCGCGGGTCATGGTGTTCTGACGGTACGCCCGCAGGAGCGGTTCCGGGTGGCGACAGGCCCGCCCGATCGGGTCGGGCGGGCCTGTCCGGTTGCGTCGTTACAGCGACTTCAGCGGGGTCTTCCAGATGCCGCGCCCGTGGGTGGCGGCGTAGAGGTTGCCGTCGCCGCTGATGTGCAGGTCGAACACGGCGGTCAGCGGCAGGGCGTACTTGGAGGTGCCGGAGTTCGCGCCGATGCGCCGCCAGGTGATGCGATCGGGGGTGGCGCGTCGGTCGGCGACGAGGACGCCGAGGTCGGTGCCGACGACGAGCTTGTCGCCGACCACGACCACGTCCGTGGCGGGCACGTCCGGGAACCCGACGGACAGGTCGGTCCAGGCGACCGAGACGCCGGCGGCGGTCTTGGTGAGCTGGCCCCGGTAGACGTGCTTGACGCCGGCGCCCGGTCCTTCGATGAAGCGTCGGTTGAAGCCGTTGAACACGAGGTAGATGGTGGAGTAGGTGGGGTCGTTCGGGTCGAAGGTCACCGCGTTGGGGTAGCGGTTGGGCAGGCCGGTCATGTCCAGCTCAGTCCAGGTGCCGCCCCAGTTGGTGGCTACGCCTCGGGTGAAGCCGGCGCTGTTGCAGTTGGCCTGGCCGCACCAGGCCGCCAGGTAGGTGTCCTTGGCCGGGTCCGCTGGTGCGGCCGGGTTGGCGACGGCATCCACGCCGACGATGAGTCGGGCGCCGGTGCTGTCCAGCGTGTAGAGCGGCTGCCAGCCGTTGGCGTCGTCGGCGGCAGCCTCCGCCGGGCTGTAGGCGAACGCGAGGTCGTGCCGCCAGAAGGAGTTGCCGCCGGCCACCCACCGCTCGCTCGCCCCGTCGCGGACGTTCTTCGAGCCGCGGATGACGCGGAACGGCGCGGTGAAGCGGGCGTTGATGTCCGGCACGGTGACGTCGAAGATCGCCCTGGCGGAGCCGTCGCTCTGCCCGCAGTTGGTGGTCAGCCACAGCGCCAGGAAGACGTACTCGTCGAGGATCTGGCAGCCGTTGCGCGGGTTGACGATGATGTCGCCCCCGTCGCCGCCGAACGGGCTGACCATCTTCCGCGCCCCGCCGCGCAGCAGCGACCCGCCGTTGTCCTGTAGGCCGCCCGCCACGGCCCAGCCGCGACCGTTCGGGTCACGCCCGGTGCCGACGGAGTAGTACTGCAGGGTGCGCAGGGTGGCGTTGTGGTTGGTCCAGTCGGTGGCGTGCCCGGCAGAGTCCTCCTTGCTGGCCGCCGGGGCGAGCGGGCGGGAGTAGACGCCGCCGTCGTTGCCGACCAGGACGGTGCCGCCGGAGATGGCGATGGAGTGCTGGTCGGCGTGCGTGGTGGACGGGCAGCCGCCCGACGGGATCGACGGGTCGTAGCAGGGGAACCCGAAGTTCCAGTACGGGCCGATGGTCTTCCACGTCGCGCCGGCGTCCTCGGTCTCGTAGACCTCCTCGAGCCCCACGTATACGTGCCGGGGGTTGGTCGGGTCGACCTCGACAAAGTTGTTGTACCAGGCCTGCACACCCGGCGGGTAATCCATGAAGGCGCCGATCGCCGATCCGGAGTTCTCCAGCTTGACGGAGTCCGCGATGCGGGTCCACGGACCGAGCACGCCGTTGGTGGAGTGGTAGACACCGGCCAGGGCGCTCGCACCGGCGGCGAGCCCGGCCGGGCTCGACTGCACCAGGTACAGGTGTTTGCCGTCGGCCGACGTGGCGAACTCGGCGTTGCCGACGTCGGCGTTGTTGATGTCGCCGGTCAGGTTGGCCCGGGTGAAGCTGCCCGCCTGGCCGCCACTGGTGGACAGGTAGTAGCCGTTGTAGGCCGCGCCCGAACGCCACGCGGCGTTGATCAGCACGGTCGTGCCGTGCGTGCCGGGCTGAATGAGCACGTCGTTGATAATGTTGTCGTACGGCCTGGTGATGTCCGTGTCGGAGGCCGGGTTGGGCAGAAACAGCAGCTGCCACCGTTCACTGTGCCGCTTCGGGTCGGTCGAGTGCCGCCACAGGCCACGGCTGGTCGCCGCGTACACCCACCCGGCGCCGTCGAACTTCAGCTGGTTGATGCTGCGCGACTCCAGCTCATCCCCGCCGACCCGGTCCGCCTGGGAGAAGCCGCGCGCGGTGCTGGCCTTCCGCAGCCGGTACACCCCGGCCCCGGCGTAGCTGGTGGCGCCGGTGTTCGCCTCACCCGTCGCGTACCAAAGTGTGTCGGCCTTGGCGTCGTAGACGAGGTCGCCGGTAGACAGGGCGAGGATGCCGTCGGAGATCGGCTGCCACGTCCCGCCGTTGCCGAGCTTCTTGCGGAACACGCCCCCGTTCGCGCCACCGGCGAACGTCCAGCCGTTCCCGGCCGCCAGGCCGGTGACCCGGCCCGCCACCACCCCGGCGCCGCCACCGGAGTTGGAGAACTCCGGGTCCCGGTAGTTCGGGTCGTCGGCGTCGTACGCCTTGTCGGTCACCTCGTACCAGCGCGAGTCGGTGCCGCGTAGACCCTTCAGGTCGGCCAGGGCGTCGCTGTACTCGCCCGCAGCCACCGACCCGTACGGCGCCATCCGCGCCGCCGCCTCCTGGGAGGCAAAGGTCTTGATCCCCGCCTGCCCGGCGTGCACCCCGGCCACCGGCTTCGGTCGCTTGACCGGCCGATCGTCCGCGTATGCCGGAACACCCGCCGCCACCGTGACCAGCGCCGCGAACCCGGCGACCGCGGCACGCCTCACACCACCCCGCCGACGTTGCCCAACGACCATGTCTGATCCTTCCCGGATGGGGTCCACCGGCGCCGTCATTGGCGCCAGTCCATCTCGGACGCTAGTCATCGAATTGGATCGACAGAAGCCCGCTGATGGCATGCCTTCGCCGGGGTCCGGCTGCGAACCGGACCCGAACGGTCACCCGAAGGGCCCGTTCGGCTCGCATCCTTGCTCGTATTGCTGATTGGCTCAGCATCCGGAGTTACCGATCTCCGCGTCATCAGCCCACCTCTGCCCGGGGCCGGCCACGCCCGCCGCTGTCCTGTCCCGTAGGGCGACCGTCCCGATCCTCACCGCTGTCCCCGCGCATCGGTACGACCGTGGTGCCGCACCTGGCCGCTGGTTCTGTCGCACATCACCTGGCGGAGCTGCGTCGCACATCAGCTGTCGGATTACATCCTGTGCATGCTCCTGTGCATGCTCCTGTCCCATCACATGCTTGACGAATCCGTCCCAGCACCTGTTTGACAGTGGGCCTAGGAAGCGTGCCCATGGCCGAGGCCAGTGGGCGCAGACATCAACGCATGCCAGAGCCGTTGGTATTCAGATGGTTCGCCGATCGCCGCCCGGTGCTGCGGGTGATCGACGTAGTACCGGATCGCGTCGGCGATGAACCACGGGTGGACGTTGTCGATGCGCAGCCGTCGCCGGCCCAGGGGGAGGATGCCGCGGCGGCGTACCAGGTCCGGTTGTGCGTAGGTCAGGGCCAGGGTGGCGGCGCCGACTGCGGGCTGGAACGGGCGGCCGGGTGCCAGGGCCTCCCACGGCACCATCAAGGAGCCGGTGACATCGCGTTGACAGACACCCTCCGGTCGCAACTCGATCGAAATGCCGCGCCAGCCGCTGGCGACCTGTACACCGACGGCGACGAGGAGCAGGAACGGCAACACCATGAACAGGCCCCCGAAGACTTCGCCAAGGTAGCGAGTGCCCAGCAAATGCGAGGTCAAGAACGTGAGCGTCACGGCGATGAGGATCTGGGACGCGCTCGGTGCGGTGGCGAACGCCCGGACCTCGGGCTTGACCAGTAAGGCCGCCGGACGTGATCGACGCAGGGCAAGCGCGCCCAGCACGGCGGTGAGGATGGTCGCGATAAGCAGGATCAAGTCCAGCCAGTCTGACAGCCGACGGCCCCAGGCCAGGCCCACGGCCAGGACAAGCGAAAGGGAGAGGATCAGCCGCCGGTGGCGGACCGTGACGGCGAAGAGCGCGGCCAACATGTCAGGAGCGTAGTCGACCTCATCCAGGCCGTTGGCACCTCAATTCCCGGATCTTGTCAAACATCTGGTGGGACGCCACTGTCAAGCATCTCCCGTGACACGACACTCCTGTGCATGCTCCTGTGCATGCTCCCAACTGCCGAATTCGCCTCTTAAGGATCAAGGCGGCCCGCAAAGCGGGCCGCACCGGCCCGGCCCGGCCTGCTGGCGACCTCCGGCCGGCATCGGCCGGGCCAGCCGGCCACGCTCACGAGGTTGCCATGCAGGATGAGGGCGTGACGGCGAACGATGAACACCCGGAGATTACACCCGAGGCCGACGGTGACCTAGAACGCATCCGGCGCAACGAGACCGTCTTGGAGGCAGTTCAGGTATCCCTCGGGCTGATCGGCCCGGACGTGCTCGGCATCGCCGTCGAATCCCGTAGCGACGGCGTGACCTTCCATGTCGCACTTGCCCGACGCACCGCAGAGGCAGACGAGGACATTGAGGACATGATCGCCGACTACGAGGCACGGACCTTGGGCTACGTGCCGAGTGAATTCACGATCGATGCTGCGGTCACTGTCGAAGACACCGGACCGCAGTGGCGGGGCCGCAGGTGGTCAGTCATTTATCTCGCTCACCCCTCAATACGGCGTGCCGCCACGGCATCCAGCGCGACACGACCAGACGCTGGCTAGTGTCCCGTCCCGCGGTGCTCGACTCTCCACGCCTCTCGGCTGGCGTCAAGGGCGCTTCGCGTCGGCTACGCCGATGGCCTACGGCCACCCTTGACCCCGACCGAGAGCCGAGGATCTGGCACCTATCGGGGGACGGGGGCATAGCGGCGACAACCATGAGTACCGGGCCATCCGTGGGCCAGTAACCGTGGCGCGCGGGCACGAGCGGGCACGAGACGCAACGGGGCCGGCCGCCGCCCGCAGGTGTTTCGGGCATCACGACCGCTTGAGCACGCTCTTCCAAAACTGACGCTCGCTGATCCCAGCACGAGGCCAACGGTCGCCACCGGATGAACGCTGGCCACGAGCCAGCGGGCAGGCGAGGCGGGTGACGGCGGATGCGGGACGTTCCTACGGGCCAGAAGGCCGGTCCAGAGGCTCCACCAGGCGGCCGTCCGGGTTCATGATCTTGTCCCGAGTCAACGGGGCGACGGCCGACCAGCCACCGTCATCGACGGCAGCGACGAGGCGCAGCCGGCCATCCCCGTCAGGAAGCACGTAGGTGACCACTTGGTAGAGCTTCCCGTCATCCGCGATGAGCTCCCGCCGGTCCTGCTTGCCGGACTCCTCCCAACCGAGCAGATCGGCGTACCTTGCCGTGGACAGCCACTCTGCCAGGCGCCGCTCGGCCAGCCGGGCTGCGGTTTCTCGGTTGAACGGCATCATCCCTCCGCCTGTCGGTCGTGCCATTAGCGTGCCATTGGGCCAGGACATCAAGGGCCGCCCGAGGTCACGAGAGACCCGCCGCGCCTCACCGCGGCGCAGGGAAGGGCACGCCGGGTCGGCGCGGCAAGCCCCAAGCATGGGGGCGGTGGCCGCGCGACGGTATGCCGGTCGTCCAGGATCCGGCTCCGCAGCCGCTCAGGGTCAGGTCAACCGCTCACCTGGGCGGGGGAGGGTGGCCGGCGGTGGCCAGCTCCGACCCCGGGAGCCGGGTCCGTGCTGGGCGAGGTTGGGTCAACCGCGCCACTGTGGCGGTGTCCGCCGGGAGTGCGGTCCGTGACACGAAAGCCGGCTCAGCCTGTTCCGGCAGCGCCAGTACGCGCGTCGAGGTGAGCTTGACGCGTTAGGGCGTGGCGGTTCGCTCACCGGGGCGGATCGACGTTAACCAACCCGATGTCCAGCAGATCGGCTGCTTCCTCGACGGTGGCCACGAACTCTTCCGGTGGGATCCTGGCGACGAAGACCTTGCCCAGGTCATCCGGAAAGGGATGGTCTGCCCGCCAGAACGCGAAGACGATCACTAGTGTTCTGTCTCGCAAATAGGTGGCCGGT
>NZ_LWLS01000017.1 GCF_001905095.1 Micromonospora sp. CB01531 | reverse complement strand
TGTGCAACTCCCGACAAACGAACAGTCACACCATTTTTGGTGGTTGGTTGTTTGACATGTCGATAGAGTTACGGCGGTCATGGCGGAGGGGAAACGCCCGGTAACATTCCGAACCCGGAAGCTAAGCCCTTCAGCGCCGATGGTACTGCACTCGGGAGGGTGTGGGAGAGTAGGACACCGCCGGACAAACTTTCCAGTCGAGGGCCGCCCCAGCAGGGTCGGCCCTCGACTGCGTTAGCGTCCTTGGCGACGCACTCAGGAAGGATGTACCTGTGAGTTCAGGACCGCACGGCGGAGATCGCCCCCGTCGTTACGAGGACCGCGCCGACCGTGGGCAGGGGCGCGATGACGCCCGCCGCGACGACCGTCCCTCGTACCGGGGCAGCCGCGACGACCGCTCGGGCGGCTCGCGCGGCGGCTACGGCGGTGACCGCCGCGAGGGTGGCTCCCAGTCGGGTTCCCGTGAGGGCGGCTTCCGCGGCGGTGAGCGTCGCGAGGGTGGCTTCCGTGGCGGCGACCGTGAGGGCGGCTTCCGTGGCGGTGAGCGCCGCGAGGGCTTCCGCCGTGACGACCGGGGCACCGGCTTGCGCCGCGATGACCGCCAGGGCGGCTTCCGCGGCGGCGAGCGCCGGGATGACCGCGACGGTGGCCCGCGCGGCGGTGACCGCCGCGAGGGCGGCTTCCGCCGGGACGGCGGAGCGCCGCGCGAGGGCGGTTTCCGCGGCGGGGACCGTGAGGGCGGTTTCCGTGGTGGTGAGCGCCGCGAGGGTGGCTTCCGCGGCGGCGACCGCCGGGATGACCGTGACCGTGGCCCGCGCGGCGGGGACCGCCGCGAGGGGGGCTACCGCCGGGACGGCGGAGCGCCGCGCGAGGGCGGTTTCCAGGGTGGCGAGCGCCGTGAAGGTGGTTTCCGCGGCGGCGACCGCGAGGGTGGTTTCCGTGGCGGTGACCGCGAGGGTGGTTTCCGTGGCGGTGAGCGCCGTGAGGGTGGCTTCCGCGGCGGCGACCGCGAGGGTGGTTTCCGGGGTGGCGAGCGCCGTGAGGGTGGTTTCCGGGGTGGCGAGCGCCGTGAGGGTGGCTTCCGCGGCGGCGACCGCGAGGGTGGTTTCCGGGGTGGCGAGCGCCGTGAAGGTGGCTTCCGCGGCGGCGACCGCGAGGGTGGTTTCCGGGGTGGCGAGCGCCGTGAAGGTGGCTTCCGGGGTGGCGAGCGCCGTGAGGGCGGCTTCCGCGGCGGCGACCGCGAGGGCGGCTTCCGGGGTGGCGAGCGCGAGGGCGGCTTCCGGGGTGGCGAGCGCGAGGGCGGCTTCCGGGGTGGCGAGCGCCGTGAGGGCGGTTTCCGCGGCGGCGACCGCGAGGGTGGCTTCCGGGGTGGCGAACGCCGCGAGGGCTTCCGCCGTGATGACCGTGAGGGCGGCTTCCGGGGTGGGGAGCGCCGTGAGGGTGGCTTCCGCGGCGGCGACCGTGAAGGTGGCTTCCGGGGTGGGGAGCGCCGTGAGGGTGGCTTCCGCCGCGACGACCGCGAGGGCGGTTTCCGGGGTGGGGAGCGCCGCGAGGGCGGCTTCCGTGGTGGCGACCGCCGCGAGGGTGGGTTCCGTCGCGAGGACAACCGCCCGGGCGGTTTGCAGGGCGGGCGGGAGCGTACCGAGCGGGACGGGGAGCGCCGGGGCTACGGCGACCGGCCGCGCCGGGACGACGGCCGGCAGGGCGGCTACGGGCCGCAGCGGGAACGACGGGACGACCGGTTCGAGCGCGCCGAGGGACGTACGGGCGAGCGGGCAGCGGAGCCGGCGCTGCCGGACGAGGTGGTCGCCAGCGACCTCGACTCCACCGTCCGGGCCGAGCTCCTGTCGCTGGCCAAGCCGGTGGCGGAGACCGTCGCCCGGCACCTGGTCGCGACCGGCCTGCTGATCGACGACGAACCGGCGGAGGCGCTGGCGCACGCCATGGCGGCCCGCCGGCTCGCCTCGCGGATCGCGGCGGTGCGGGAGGCGGTCGGGCTGGCCGCCTACCACGCCGGGGAGTGGCAGACCGCCATCGCCGAGCTGCGCACGTATCACCGGATGACCGGGCTGCAGAGCCACCTGGCGGTGCTGGCCGACTGCGAGCGGGCGCTGGGTCGCCCGGAGCGGGCGATCGACCTGTTCCGTGGGGCGGACCGGGAGAAGCTCGACCAGGCCGTGGCGATCGAGCTGCTGATCGTGGCCGCCGGGGCGCGGGGTGACCTCGGGCAGAAGGACGCGGCCGTGGCGATGCTCCAGGTGCGCGAGCTGACCGCCGACTCGACCGAGGCGTGGGCCGGGCGGCTGCGCTACGCCTACGCGGACGCGCTGCTCGCCGTGGGCCGCCGCGAGGAGGCACGGGAATGGTTCTCCCGGGCCGCCGACGTGGACGCCGAGGGCGAGACCGACGCCGCGGAGCGACTGCTGGAGCTTGACGGCGTGATCATCGAGGGCGACGACGAGGACGACGAGGAGCTCGCGGCCGGACCGGGTGCTCCGGGCGGCGTGGCGGCCCAGCCGGACGCCGACCTCACCGGCGGCTCCGCCGAGGACGCACTGGACCGCCGGGACGACGACGCGGACGACCTCGATGACGAGGACGAGGACGACGAGTTCGACGAGGACGACGACCTCGACGGGGACGCGGACGAGGACGCCGCCGGTGGCGACCGGGACGACGTCGCCGACGACGAGGACGACGACCTGGACGACGACGACCTCGACAGCGACGCGCGGCTGCGCGGTGGGGACATCGAGGGCGAGTCCGCCGGTTACCGCGACCGCAACGCTGCCGACCTCGGCGACGACGAGCTGACCGACGCCACGGCCCGATCGCTCGCCGACGACGCCACGGCGACCGGGGATGCCACGACGGCCGACCCGGCTGAAGGCTCGCCGGCCCCTTCCGCCGAGGCGGGCGGTACGGCGGAGGCGCCCCGCACCGTTGAGACGGACCGCAGCGCGGAGGCGGACCGCCAGTGACCGAAAACGCCGGGGAGCGGCTGGTCGACGGGTACACCCTGGTCGTCTTCGACCTGGACGGGGTGATCTATCTGATCGACCGGCCGATCCCCGGCGCGGTCGAGGCGGTCGCCCGGCTGCACGCCGAGGGCCGGGCGGTGGCGTACGCGACGAACAACGCCTCGCGCCGCTCCAGTGAGGTGGCCGACCTGCTCACCGGCATGGGCGTGCCGGCCCGGCCGGAGGAGGTGCTCACCTCCGCCGCCGCGACCGCCGAACTGCTGCGCGACCGGCTGCCGGCCGGCGCGCCGGTGCTGGTCGTCGGGGCGGAGGCGCTGCGTGCGGAGCTGCGTGCCGTCGGCCTGCGGCCGGTGGCGACGGCCGACGAGGAGCCGGCCGCCGTGGCCCAGGGCTACGGCCCGCAGGTCGGCTGGGTCGACCTGGCCGAGGCGTCCCTGGCGGTCCGGGCCGGCGCGCCCTGGTACGCGACGAACACCGACCGGACACTGCCCAGCCCGCGTGGCCCGTTGCCGGGCAACGGTTCCCTGGTGGCGGTGCTGCGTACCGCCTTGGGCCGGGACCCGGACGTGGTGGTGGGCAAGCCGGAACCGGCGCTCTTCGCCACCGCCGCCCGGCGCGCCGGCGAGGGGCGGACCCTGGTGGTCGGCGACCGGCTGGACACCGACATCGAGGGTGCCCGCCGGGCCGGGCTGGACAGCCTGCTGGTGCTCACCGGCGTCAGCGGCGTGCCCGAGCTGCTGGCCGCCCCGGAGGAGCGCCGACCGGCGTACGTCTCCGTCGACCTGGCCGGGCTCTTCGACCCGGCGGCGGTGGTCCGGGTGCCGGGCGCGCCGGACGGTGGCGGCTGGTCGGTGAACGTGGCCGACGGCGGGCTGGTCCTGGACGGCGCGGGACGCCCGCTCGACGCCCTCGCCGCGCTCTGCGCGGTGGCGTGGTCGACGGGCGTCGGCCCGCGGGTGCGGCCCGCGTCCCCGGCGGCGGCGGAGGCCCTCGCCGCGCTGGGCCGGGCCGACTGACCTCCCCGGGCGGCCGGGTCCGCTTGGGTCAGAGCAGCTTGCGGAGCTTCATCAGGTCGAACGGGTTCGCCTTGATGGACACCCGTCGGGCGGCGAGCGCCTTGGCGAGGTCGAGCTGGCCGCGCACAAGCGCGACCAGGTCGTCGCTGGTGGTGTTCAGCGCGATCTTCGCCTTCGGGTCGTCGCCTTCGGTCAGGTCGACCAGCCGGCCGCCCTCCAGCTTGCCGTGGAACGCCGTGTCCAGGTCGGTGATCCGGCACGCCAGGGTGCGGTCCAGGTCGATCCGCTCCTGCGCCTCCGCGTGGCCGTTCAGCCGGGCAGCCAGCTCCTGCAACGCCTGCCGGCACTCGTCCACGCTGGCCACATCGTCTCCTCACCACGCCACGCCGTTCCCCGGCACCGTACCGCAATGGGACGTCCGGGGTGCCCGGTAGCGTGAACACCTGCACACCCCCGCCCCGTGGAAGGACTCAGGCATGCAGGACGCGTGGCGCGCCTATCTCGAGCTGGCCATGGGCCTGACGGAGGCGCCCCGGAAGAAGGCCCAGGACGCCGTGCGACGCGCGGTCGGCCAGGGCGGCGCCACCGCCGCCCAGCTCCAGGCGCTCGCCGAGGAGCTGGTCTCCACCGGCCTGGCGAACCGGGAGGCGCTGACCAAGCTGATCCGCTTCGAGGTGGACCGGGCGCTGGGCGCGGTCGGGCTGGCCACCGCCGACGAGGTCGCCGAGCTGACCCGCCGGGTGCACGAGCTGGAGCGGCAGCTGCGCGAGGCGAGGACCGCCCCGATCCCGGCCGAACCGACCGCCGCGGCCCCGGTCTCCGCCCCGCCGGGCCGGCCGGCGCCGACCCCCGGCAAGGCGGTGGCGAAGAAGGCCGTGGCGAAGAAGGCGATTGCGAAGAAGCCGGCCGCGACGGTGTCGCGTACCTCGGCCGAGGAGGCGCCGGTCAGGCCGGTGAAGAAGGTGGCCGGCCGCAAGCAGACCGGCGGTGCCTCGTCATGACCACGCCATACCGCCCCGGCCCGCCGCCGGTCGGCCCCCGTCCCGGGCCGCCGCCGGGGGCACGGCCGGCGCCCGCCCCCGTCGAGGACGTGGGGGATGCCCGGCACCCGGCGGTGGATGCCGCGGTGCACGCCATGATCAATGCCGAGGCGCTCTCCCCGGCGGACCAGATCGCCCAGTACGAGGCGGCGTACGAGACGTTGCGCGAGACCCTGGCCAGCATCGACCAGGCCTGACCGAGGCGGAGAAGAACCACCCATGGCACGTCGTACCCGGCTGGATGCCGAACTCGTCCGCCGCGGCCTGGCCCGCTCCCGCGAGCAGGCCGCCGCGCTGGTGGAGGCCGGCCGCGTCCAGCTGCGGGGGGTGCCGGCCCGCAAGGCCGCTGCGATGGTCGACCCCGCCGACCCGCTGCTGGTAACCGGTGCCGACCCCACCGCCGAGTACGTCTCCCGCGGCGGCCACAAGCTGGCCGGGGCGCTCGCCGCGTTCGGCCCGGACGGGCTGACCGTCGCCGGCCGGCGCTGCCTGGACGCTGGCGCCTCCACCGGCGGCTTCACCGACGTGCTGCTGCGCGCCGGCGCCGCCGAGGTGGTGGCGGTCGATGTCGGGTACGGGCAGCTGGCCTGGTCGCTGCGGAACGACGACCGGGTGCGCGTGTTCGAGCGCACCAACGTCCGTACCCTCACGCCGGAGGCCGTCGGCGGCGAGGTTGACCTGACGGTGGCCGACCTGTCGTTCATCAGCCTGCGGCTGGTGCTGCCGGCGTTGGCCGGCTGCACCGCCCCCGCCGGCGACCTGGCGTTGATGGTCAAGCCGCAGTTCGAGGTTGGCAAGGAGCGGGTCGGCGCGGGCGGCGTGGTCCGCGACCCGGAGCTGCGCGCGGAGGCGGTGCTCGACGTGGCCGCCGCGGCGGCGCAGCTCGGCCTGGGGTTGGCTGGTGTCGCGGCGAGTCCGCTGCCGGGGCCGAGCGGCAACGTCGAGTTCTTCGTATGGTTACGCCGGGACGCGCCGGCCGCGGACCCCGGGCGGGTCCGCGCGGTGGTGGCCGCCGGCCCCGAGGGCTTCCCGCCTCCGGCCGACGCGCCGGAGCCCACGACGGAGGAGGTGTCCGGGTGAGCCGAACCGCTCTGCTGGTGACGCACACCGGGCGTCGGCGCAGCACCGAGCACGCCCGGGCGGTGGCGGCGGACCTCATCGCGGCCGGCTTCGAGGTGCGGGTGGTGGCCGAGGAGGCCGACGATCTGGACCTGCCCGGCGTGGTGCCGGTGACCGGACTGGAGGCCGCCGAGGGAGCCGAGATCGTCTTCGCGCTGGGCGGGGACGGCACCTTCCTGCGCGCCGCCGAGCTGGCCCGACCGGCGAAGGCGCCGCTGCTCGGCATCAACCTCGGCAAGGTCGGCTTCCTCGCCGAGGCGGAGATCGACGACCTGGACAGCGCGGTACGCGACGTGGTCGGGCGCAACTACACCGTGGACGAACGGCTCACGCTGGACGTGACCGCGGAGTTCGACGGCGGCCCGACCATCGAGTCGTGGGCGCTGAACGAGATCAGTGTGGAGAAGGGCGAGCGGGCCCAGATGCTGGAGCTGCTGGTCGACGTGGACGGCCGGCCGCTGTCCCGGTACGGCTGCGACGGCGTGGTCTGCGCGACCCCGACCGGCTCCACCGCGTACGCGTTCTCCGGTGGCGGCCCGGTGGTCTGGCCGGAGGTGGAGGCGTTGCTGCTGGTGCCGATCAGCGCGCACGCGCTGTTCAGCCGCCCCCTGGTGACTGCGCCGACGTCCACCTTCGCGATCACGGTGGACCCGTTCACCACCCTCGCGGTGCTCTGTTGCGACGGGCGGCGGGTGTACGACCTGCCCCCGGGAGCCCGGGTCACCGTGCGCCGGGGTGCGCTGCCGGTGCGCATCGTCCGGCTCAAGGCGCGGCCGTTCACCGACCGGCTGGTCGCCAAGTTCGACCTGCCGGTGCAGGGCTGGCGGGGTAGCCGCCGCTGAGTGCGGGCTCAGCGGTCGGGGCGCACCGGCATCGTCCGGTCGGCGTACCCGGGCCGGGTCGCCAACGGGTTACCGTAGGAGCCTCCCCCGACGGCGGTGTGCCGCCGCCGGGGCCGGCAGCGACCGTCGAGTGGACGGTCCTCGGGGCGTGCGGGCTGCGTTGAGGTGGAGTCCGGGCGGGGCGGTAGGCCCGTGTCCGCCCGGACGCGCGGCCCGGCGGCCGTGGGCCTGGCCAGGGGGTGGTCGGGACCGCGGCGGTCGGGGTGCCGGAGGAGTCGCGGGCCGGCCGCGGCGGGCGGACCGGTTGAGCCGGACCCGATCGGGTGTCGACCCCGATCAGGTCGGTGGATCGGCGAGCCGTCGCCGGAGGAAGCGACGGCTCACGAGCCGAGCGGCGAAGCGCTCGTCCGGCACCCCGGCCATCAGCCGTACCGTCCCCGATCGACAACCCGCCGGCCATCCGGCGGTCCGGCCCCGGCCGGCCGTTGTCCACCTGGTGACATGTCGCCGATGCGGCAGGCCGCAGCTAGTAGCACTTTGTTAGGTGTCGGGTGTGTCGTTGGTGGCTTCCATGTGGATGGTGGTTGGCTGGTGGTGTGACTCCGGAGCAGATCGAGCAGGTACGTCCGCGGCTGGTTGAGTTCGCTGCGCGGATGTTGGACGGTGCGGTTCGGCGGTCGGACCAGCGGGTCAAGGGTGAGTTGTATGTGCGGGGGCTGCTCACCGACGGGGCGCGTAAGTCGATGCAGCCGATGGCGGAACGTCTCGGCGTCGATCATCAGCAGTTGCAGCAGTTCGTGACGTCTTCGACCTGGGACTATGCGACGGTGCGGGGG
>NZ_LWLS01000016.1 GCF_001905095.1 Micromonospora sp. CB01531 | reverse complement strand
GCTGCCTGAACCGAGAATGACCAACAGGGTCAAAGTATGCGACAAACCGAAGGTTGCAACCCGGTGAGGCTAGCACGGGCGCCTCGCGCGGTGTCTTCGCTGTCAGCGCTGACCGCGCCGGCTACCAATCCGCGTGCCGGAAGAGAACGCCGCCGCGCCCCGTGTCGCGGACGTGGTTTCCGCGGCGTTCGCCCGACGACTTTTCGAGCCTCTCCCGCGCGTTGCGCTGGCGGTCGATCCGCCCGTCGCTGTGCGCGGATCCGGGTGCCGCGTTGCGCTGTGGCCTCGTCCGTGATGTGGCGCCGTCGTCGCTACGGGAGGCGTCACGAAGCGGCGCTCGCCCGGGGCGAGTTCGGTGAGCAGCGAGTCACCGGGCCCAAGCCGGGTGATCGTCGGGTTGATGCCGGCCTGGCGGGTGAGGTCGCGCACGTTGGTGACCTGGTCGTCGGTCATCAGGGTGACGACGGTGCCGCTCGCTCCGGCACGCGCGGTCCGCCCCGAGCGGTGCAGGTATGCCTTGTGCTCGGCGGGCGGGTCGGCGTGGATCACCAGAGCTATATCGTCGACGTGGATACCGCGCGCCGCGATGTCGGTCGCGACAAGCGTGCGGGCGTTGCCGGCGGAGAACGCCGCCAAATTGCGGGTACGGGCGTTTTGTGTCAGGTTGCCGTGCAGCTCCACGGCGGGCACTCCCGAGGCGACCAGTTGACTGGTCAGCTTCTTGGCGCCCCGCTTGGTGCGGGTGAATACGAGCGTGCGCCCCGGGGCGGCCGTCAGGTCGATCAGGACGGGGAGCCGGTCATCGTGACGCACCAGGAGCACGTGGTGGGTCATCGCGGCGACTGGAGACATCGCCGAGTCGACGCTGTGGGTGACTGGGTTGGAGAGGTACCGCCGCACGAGGACGTCGACGCCCGCGTCGAGCGTCGCCGAGAACAGCAGCCGCTGGGAGCGGGGCGGTGTCCTGTCGAGGAGTCGCCGTACGACCGGCAGGAAGCCCAGATCGGCCATGTGGTCCGCCTCGTCGAGCACCGTGACCTCGACGGCGTCGAGGATCGCGTCGCCGGTCGAAACGTGGTCGGCGAGCCGGCCGGGACAGGCAATGAGGATATCGACCCCGGCACGCAGTGCACCGACCTGTGGCCGCGCGCTAACCCCACCGAAGATCGTCAGGGTCCGCAGCGACAGCGCGGTGGCCAGCGGTGCGATCGCCGCTTCGATCTGGGTCGCCAGCTCGCGAGTAGGCGCCAGGATGAGCGAGCGCGGGCGGCCGGGCAGCCGCGGAGACGTGGCGGCCGAGAGCCGGGCGAGGACCGGGAGAGCGAAGGCGTATGTCTTGCCCGATCCCGTCCTGCCACGACCCAGCACGTCGCGTCCGGCGAGTGAATCCGGGAGCGTGGCGGCCTGGATCGGGAATGGCCTGCTGATGCCCGCCTGCTCGAGCGCGGCGACCAGGCGGCCGGGCACGCCAAGGTCGGCGAAGGATGCGGCTGGGATAAGGGGTGTCTTGCTGGGGCGGCGTGCCGCCATGGGAGTCTCCGAACGTGGAAGGGGTCGCCTGCACGGCGCTGACCGATTGGTCGCGGCGCGTGGTGGTCGACATCAGATGCAGGCCGTGGTCGGAACCGGCGGACTGGTCGATCAATCTACCCGCACCCCGGCCCAGGCCGTACACGATGGCTTTTCTGGGTTAGGGTTCGACGGGCCGAGCGAAACGGATCCAACGCCCCCGGCGAGCGGCCGGATCCGCACCGCCCATTTTCCGCACCCGGCTTGCATGTGCGAGCGGGAGGGTCGCGCGTTGGCGCGCCAAACTTGGAGCAGCTCTTGACTGATGTAACCGCGCATGACTCGAACTTGTTCCGTGAAGCACCGGGAGCAAATGCGCCTTTCGACCACACACCTGCCGTCGACGTGAGTTCGGCTGCGATGACCCGCCTGCGCACCCCGTTCCGTGTCGAGGGTGACGCCGACCGGAAGTCGACGACCGCGCCCATTGCCGTTCGTTAGGCATCGCGACGCCACGGAGCCCAGTCGGTAAGGGCTACCACGCGTGTCGGTGCGACGCGTCGCAGGTATCGACGTCCTGTGCAGGTGGATCAGCACGTCTCCACGACTGGACCACCAAATGGGGCGGTGGCGGTGGACCGCCGCTCGGCCTTGCCCGCGTACGTTGTCGCGTCGGCCATCCCGATCAACGTGTCCCCGTCGAGGGTGCTGCCGCGACCCGCGACGGCCGGACCCATCGTGGCCCGGTCGGGGGTCGCCCCAGTGCAACAGCGCACGGTGTAGGCGCCGCCCGTCTCGGTGCCGGTGATGAGAGTCGGACAGCTCATGACATGACCTGCTTGGGGTCTGACTGGATGGCTGGGAGGTACGTGCGCCGGAAGCGGTCGAACGTGGTCGCCGTCGGCGCGCTGTTGAATCGCTTCGATCGGTCCGTGGATGTTCTCGCCGGACATCTGCTCAAAAGGCATACGTGGCGTCGGGAAGGCGGCGCTCCGCGGATGCGTCCTGTTCTGGCCCGGTCAAGTCTCCCAACTCTCGTCCACAATTTGTGGGTTTCCCGATCACACTGACCGTCTTCCCAAGATCATTATGGTTCGTCTCTCCCCAGTGCTATACGGTCAGCAGGTGAGAATCGAGCGTCACTGGTGGAACGGGGACCGGAGCCCGCGGGGGCGTCGCGACGTCTACATCCGCACCGACGGCCAGCGATGGGAAGTAGAGGCACAGACCGGCGGCACCGCAGGCCGGTCGAAGCTACACCCCTGTCCGAGTCAGGCGTCGGCACAGATCCTCGCCGACGCGTGGCTGGGTGGTCGCCCGGAGTGGCGGGAACTGGCGCCCTGACAGTGGGACGTCAGGAGCACTCCTGGCAGACCTCTCGGCCGTCGGGCTCCGCGGCGAGCTGACTGCGGTGGTGTACCAGGAAGCAGCGCGCGCATCGAAACTCGTCCGGCTGCATCGGCACGACCGCCACGGTCAGTTCCTCGGCGGAAAGGTCCGCGCCGGGCAACTCGAAGTTCTCGGCAGCCTCGGCCTCGTCGAGGTCGACTCTCGCTGACTGCGGCGCCGCGCCGCGCGCCTTGAGTTCCTCCAGGCTGTCGTCTTCAACCTCAACGGCGGGTCGGCGCGGTGCGTCGTAATCGATTGGCTTGCTCATTGTGATGGCCTCTCCGGCTTGGATCATGGGTGTCACGACGGTAGACCGCGGCTCATGTCGTGGCGCTCAAGCGAGCGGTGGAAGGGTAGCGCTCGCCCTTGGAGGCGAGGGGCACCATAGGCAGTGATCGCCATCCCAGCGGAGAATTGTGGTGGGTGTTGGGATTGGTCATCGGACCGCGGGGCGGTCACTGCCCGCGGTTGAAGTTGGATCGGCGTTGGTGTTTGCCGCATGCGCCGGGGACAGAATCGGGTGGTGGTGTTCGGCCAGGCCGGTGGCGAGCAGGTTGACCAGGAAGCGGGCAGCCGGATGCGGCGCACGGAGTCGCTGGTCTTGGGCGGGCGGATCGCCGTCGACGAGCAGCGTGTCTTCCTAGGATGGTCTACGGGTTGTGGTGTGGGCCAGCGGCGTCGACTCGCGCACCGATCGGGGGTAGCGGAGAACCGCCGGTACGCGATTGCCTGCGTGGGTCACGCGTTGTCGGCCAGGAGTTCCCCCAGGGGGATGGTCAGCGGGGTAGGTCGTCGGGTACGGGTAGATCGAGTGCCGCGAGGAACCGTGCTGTCTTAACCTCGACGAAGATCTCAGCGTCGTCCCGGTCGTCGTCATCGTCGTCGTCCAGATCGATGTCTGTCGGGTCGAGATCCTCGGCGAGGTAGGCGGTCAGTTCGGCTTCCTTCGCGCTGCGCTCGATGTCGCTCGCCCCACCGCGCTGCTGCGCCCACCAGGCGCCCAAGCCGGCAGCCTCACGCGCCACGTCGGTTGGGGCCGAGGCGTCCGGATTCTCGAAATACGTGCGCGGGGTGTCGCCGAGATACGCGACACCGCTACCCGGTCCCGCCGGGTGGTAGATAAGCGTCGCGATGTCGCTGTCGTGGATGTCGATGAGCAGCCACGGCTCCGGGATGGTCGGCTGTTCAGCAGGCTGGTGCGCCGTCCACCGGTGTCCGTCGAAGAGGTAGGTGCCGAAGAACCCCACGATTGATCTCCTGATCCCGGGGCGGTGACCCCACTCGCCGCACTACCTGCTGTTTCAAGAGTTGGATCACGAGCTTGGTCGACTTGGTGATTTTCGGCAAGGCGTGATGATCTGACGGATGAGCAGGATCTGACGGCGAGTACGGACCCGTGTGTCCGGTCTTCGGCCCGCCGTTGGAGTCCTCGTCCTGCCGGGGTATGCCGTCGCGGTCGGCCGGTAAGTAAAGTGCCCGCAGCATGATGAAGGATCCTGAGCACCTCCAGGAGCCGCGGAGCCGCCGGAAGGGCGTGGCGCCGCTGCTCACCCTTCGTCTGCTCGGTGGCTTCCGCGTCGAACGCGCCGACCTCGGCCCGTTACCTGAGCGGTGGCGCCGCCCGGGGGCCCGGACCGTCGTCAAGGTGCTCGCCCTCGCTCCGGGCCACCGGCTCCACCGCGACCAGGTCACCGACGCGTGTTGGCCGGACGCGGACGTGCTGACCGCCCGCCGCAGCCTGCGGGTAAGTCTCCACACGGCCCGGCACACCCTGGAGCCCGAGTTGCCCCCGCGTGGCCGGTCCAGCTACCTCACCACTGACGGTGAGCTGCTCGCCCTGGTGCCCGGCACAATCTGGGTCGACGTGGTCCAGGCCGAGGAGGACGCGGCCGCCGCTCTCACCACAAGCGATGCGGAGGCGCTCGACGCATCCTGGCGGCTGCTCTCGCAGGATTTGCTGCCCGAGGACCGGTACGCGGACTGGGCCGCCAATCGCCGCCGGGAGCTGTCCGCGCTGCGCCGCCGGGTGGCCGCCGCCCTGGGCGACGCCCACACGGTCGCCGGACGCCCGGGCAGGGCTGTGGAGATCCTGGAGCAGACCGTCACGGCAGAGGAGGTGGACGAGGCGCTGCATCGGCGGCTGCTCGCGGCCTATCTCGCTTCCGGCGACCGCACCCGAGCCATCGACCACTACCGCCGGCTACAGCGGCTGCTCGAGAAGGAACTGGGCACGGCTCCCGAGCCGGAGACCCAGGCGCTCGTCCGCAGGGCGATGGGCTTCCCCGCATCCCAATCGCAGCCGGGTGCCGGCACCGCCGGCCGGTCCGGCCCTGTGTTGCCCGCCGCGGTGCGCCGTGCCGCGACCACTCCGCTGCGCGGCCGGGACAGGACGCTCGCCGCCGCCCTCGCCAGGATTTCTCCGAAGCGGGAGGCCGCCGCCCCGCTGACCGTCGTGAGCGGGGAGAGCGGAGCCGGTAAGACCCGGCTCGTCGCCGAGGCCGCGCGGGCCGCGGCCGACCGCGGGATGACGGTGCTGTGGGGCGCCGCGCACGAGGCGGAGGGCCCGCTGCCGTACGGGGCGTTCGGCGACGCGCTCTCCGGCTGGCTGGCCGGGCTGGAGCCCGCCGAGCGGGAGGTGGTGGCGGCCGGACACCCCGGGCTAGGCGCCCTGCTCCCAGAGCTGGGTACCGAGCCGCCGCGCAGCGGCGCCGCCGAGGAGGAGTGGGTCCGGCTGTTCCGGGCGGTCTGCGCGCTGCTGGTCGAGCTGTCCGCCGAGAGACCGGTGCTGCTGGTCGTGGACGACCTTCATGCGGCCGATCTGGGCACGCTGCGGCTCCTTCACCACCTCGTCCGAACCGTCGGCGATCGGCCGGTGCGGTTCCTGGCCACGCTGCGTGAGGAGGGCCTGGAGGAGGGCGACGAGCGTCGCTCCGTGTTGCGGGCCGCGGGCCGACAGGGCCTGGTCCACCGGATCGAGCTGATGCGGCTGGCCCGGACGGACTGTTATCTGCTCGCCGGCGATGTCGCCCGTACCCGACCCGGCGCAGCGGGACGCGCAATCGAGCTGGACCCGGAGTTGCTCGACACCGTCTACCGGCTCTCCCGCGGCAATCCGCTGTTCGTCACCGAGCTGGTGCGCGCAGTCGCCGAGTCCGCGGCGGCACCAGAATCGGATCACGCCTCGCTCCCCGGCTTCCGGGGCGGCGTGCCCGAGTCGGTCCGCGAGGTCGTGTTCACCCGGGTGGCGCACTTCGCCCCGCAGGTCCGCCAAGCCTTGGAGGTGCTCGCCGTGGCCGGAGGCGAGGCCTCGCTCTCCGAGGCGGCGGAGGTCGCGCTCTGCGGGCTGCACCCCCCGCTGCCCGGCCCAGTTTTCGCCGCAGCGCTGGACACTCTGACGGCGGCGCGGCTGGTCGACGAGTGCGAGGTCGTCCAGTTCGGACGCCGCAGGGCGGGCCTGACCTTCCGCCATCCGGTGGTGGGCCTGGCGGTGTACGAGCGGCTGAGCGCTGCCCGGCGCCGTCAGATGCACCTCGCCTATGCGTCGGCGGTCCGCCGCCACCGTCCGGAGGCCGTGGACGCGCTCGCGCACCACCTCGACCGGGCGGACGACCCGGAGGCCGTGGTGTGGCTGCGGCGCGCCGCCGAGCGCGCGGCCTCCCTCTATGCCGACGACAGCGCGGCCCGTTACTACGCGGATCTGGTGGCCCGGCTGGACGCCGCGTCCGACGGGCCGAACGCGGCGGCCGAGGCAGCTCGGGTGCGCCTGGACTGGGCGGAGGTCCTGATCCGGCAGGCACGGCACGCCGAGGCCGAGGAGGTGCTGAGCACCGCCGCCGACGCCCTGGGGCGGGCCGGCGACACGGACGGCCAGATCCGCGCGAAGGCGCTGCTCGCAGAGACCATGGCCCGGGCCGGACGCCCGCACCAGGGCATCGCCCTGCTGCTCGGTTCCTGGGCGCCCGTCGACGAACCGGGCACCGGCGGCCCGACCACCCGCCTTCCGGTCGGGGCCAGGCCCGAGGCGGTGGGAGCACACCATCTCGCCCTGGCCAGAATCTGGTTTCAGCTCGGGCACTACGACCGGGCCTTGGCCTGCGCCGACCGGGCGGCGGCCGCCGGGCGGGCGGCTGCCAGCCCGCCGCTCCGGGTGCTCGGGCAGGGACTGCACATCCGGGCGGCCTGCCTGCTGCTCACCGGACGGCTTCCGGCGGCCCGTGAGGCAGCGGAGCAGGCCCTGCCCATCGCGGAACGCGCCGGGGACCTCTCGCTCCAGTCACGTACCCTGTCGACGCTCCGGGAGCTCTCCGAGGCTGGCGGACGGCTCGGTGAGGCAGCCGATTACGCACGTCGTACCCTTGCCATGGCCGAGCGCACCGGCGACCCGATCGCCATCGCCTTCGAACGGGCCAATCTGGCCCGCGTCGATCTAATGGCGGGTCGGCTCGACACGGCTCGCGAGGGAGCGCAGTCGGCGGTCGCCTCGGCACGGCCGTTCGGGCCCACCTGGGGGCTGTCCTATTGCCTGATCATCCTCGGCGAGGTCGAGCTGCGCGCCGGGCAGGCGTCGCAGGCCCGGCGGTGGTTGGCCGAGGGTTCCGCAACGGCCCGGCAAGTGGGCGACGACCAGGCGGAGCGTGCCGCGCGGGTGCTGCTCGCGGAGGTCGAGCTCCTAGAGGGAAGGCCAGCTGAGGCGCTGGCCGGGCTCGGTCGGCCGGCGGCGGACGAAGGCCCACTGGACGACAGGTCCTTCGAAGCGCCGGGCAGTGCGCTGACCGTGGCGGCCGAGGCCCTGCTCGCCCTCGGCAAGGCGGCCGAGGCGGAGCAGTTGGCCCACCGGGCGCTGGACCGCGTACGGGCGGTCGGGAACCGGCCCGGCCAGGTGGAGGCTCGCCGCGTGCTCGGGCTGGCACTGCTGGCGTCGGGGCAGCGGGAGAAGGCCGAGGTGCAGCTGCGCGGCGCGCTGCGGCTGGCCCGGGCGATGGGCCTGCGGCCCGCCGAGGAGCGCGCCCGCCAGGCCACTCCGAGGAGCTGAGTTCACCGCTGAACTCGGCTGTAACAGCACCCGCCTAGTAGTGCTTTGTTATGTTGTGTTGTTGTA
>NZ_LWLS01000015.1 GCF_001905095.1 Micromonospora sp. CB01531 | reverse complement strand
GTCATGTGATCACCCGGTTACACAACACTCTCTTAGTCGTAGGGTCGTAGAACCTCGTAACCGCACTGGGCGATCGCTCATCGGAGAGCAGCGCGTCGATCAACGCCGCTACGCGTTCGACCTGATCCGGGGGCGGCTCGGCAAGCGGCTCTGGCACAGCACCATCCAACATCAACACATCGTCCTTGTCACCGGCGACAGAACCACGCCCAGACGAACCATGCTGTCCGCACCAGCCGGGGATTTCGCGGATTCGCACTCATCTAGCCGCTGACCCGGCGCTACGTTCTGTCACGGTCGCCTGGCGTGCTGTGCCGCCCGCTCGTGTCGAAGAGGGTGCGCGTTCTCCACGGTGCGTCCGCCTTGCCGCGCTGGACATACTCGGCGTCGCGCCTGCGCCTGCGCCTGCGCCTGCGCCTGCGCCTGCCGCGATCGAACTCCATTGACTGGTGGTCCCGCAACTGACCATGCTTCCATTTACGGTTTCCAGCACCGTTTCAGCGCTCTGCATTACGCATACCTCCCATCGCCGGACGTCCCGATCACCTGTGTCCCTTCGCCCTGCGGATCGGCTTTCCCGTCCTCCCCGGCCGGTCGTGACTCCGGGTAGGGTGGGCTGCACGGCGAGGTCCCTTATCCCGTATGGGTTCGGGCCTTCTCCGTGCAGCCTCCCTCCGAACCCGGCGTGCCCGCTTTCCAGGCACCGGGCTCTCCAGCGATTTATGCCGCGTGCGTGACGGGGTGTGCGTGGATCCAGTCGTGGCACGGCGCGCAGACGACGAGCGTCTTGCGCCGCATCTTGGCCATGAGCGTGGCCCACGCGGGTTGGCCCGGTCCTGGTCTTCCGAGTTTATTGAGGCCGGTGACTTGGTGGACGGCCACCGTGATGCCGGCCTCGCATAGCTCGCATTCCCGCTGACGGAGCCGCGCGAGCAGCTCCTTGCGGGGGACGCGGACCGGGACCGGGGCAGGGTCGGTGATGACCGCCCGCCGGTCTTGCCGCAGGATGATCCCGCCGAATCGTGCTACCAGGTCCGGCTTGCCCGTGCGTTTGCGTCTGGCCTCGAAGCAGGTCCGGAGGCCGTCGCTGGTGACGACCTTGGCCCGGTGACGGGTGGCCATCTTGGCGACGGTGGACTGGTGCTTGACGGCCAGCGTCTTGAGCATGGACGTCTCGGCATGCCAGCGCAGCGTGCGTAGCTGCGAGACGTCCTGGGCGAGCAGGTAGTAGTTCACGACGCCCCGGTACTCGGCTGCGTAGACCCGCACGATGTCGTAGTCGTGCAGGTTCTGCAGCTTCGGCCGGTGCCACGGTGTGCCGTGCCGCCGGTAGCGGGCGCACTGGGCCTTGACCACGTCCGGTGGCACTCGCAACGCGATCACCCCGTTGACCGACCTGCGGTTTCTGGTGATTTTCGTGCGGGAGTGCTGGACGGTGATCTCGTAGCCGAGGAACCGTGCCCGCTGGGTGCGGGCGTGGGTGATCAGGGTCTTGGCCGTGTTGAGTTCCAGCCCGAGGGTCTCCCGGAGGAACACGGTCAGCCGGGCCTTGATCTGTTCGGCTTCGGCCCGTGTCCCGATGAATCCCAGCAAATGGTCGTCCGCGTACCTCACATAGCGCAGGCGGCGGAAGCCGGGATCCATCGGGTCGGTGGAGGGCAGCGTACGCATCTGCTGTGTCAAGGACCGGGCCTGCGCCCGGTCCCCGCGCCGCCGTGCCCGTCGCAGCAGGGCGTCCACCTGCCGGTAGGCGGGATTGGCGGCCCGCTGCGCTCCCCGCGTGTACTGCGGGATCAATTCCTGCTCGACGAATTTGTCGAGCTCGTTGAGGTAGACGTTACTAAGGATCGGGGATACCACGCCGCCCTGCGGAACTCCGCTGAGCGTGTCACGGTATTCCCAGTCTTCCAAATACCCGGCTTTGAGCATGTTTCGTATAAGCCGAAGGAACCGCTGGTCATGGATTTTCTCCGATAGTATCCCGAGTAGGATTTCGTGGTCAAAAGACCCGAAGCAGTCGGAGATGTCACCCTCGATGAACCACACGGTGCCCGTCCAGGTCTCGCGCACCTCCCGCAGCGCGGTATGGCATCCGCGTCCTTTCCGGAACCCGTGTGACCGGCCGGAGAACCGTGGTTCGTAGATCGCCTCCAGCAGGAGACGGACCACTTCGCCGACCAGTTTATCGGACCATGACGGCAGGCCGAGCGGGCGTAGCTTCCCGTTCTTCTTCGGGATGTAGGTACGGCGGGCCGGAACAAACCGGTACCGCTCGCACCGCATCGCCCCGACGATATGGTCGATCTTGCCCTCGGACATGCCGTCGGCGGTTTCCTCGTTGGCCCCGGGGGTCATCGCGCCCTGGTTGGCGTAGATGTTCCCGTAGGCCAGCAGGTACAGATCCTTGTTGAACATCTGCCGGTAGAGCTGTGTGAACGGCAGGCCCTTCCTGCCGCGCTCGCGGAGAACGTTAAGTACCACTTCGGCTTCCTGCATTACGCATCCCTCATGGTTCCTTCTCGCTCATCGCCTGTGCCCCTTCACCCTGTGGACCGTCATTAGCGGTCTCCAGATTGGCCGGACGTTACCCCGGCGATTACTGCGGGCACTCCGTCACCATAGGACTCGCGTCCCTTAGGCGATCCCATGTTCACAACTGTTGTACGTGTCTAGCGCGACTTAGGCGTCCCGTCCGTCTCCTTGAATACCCTGACAGGGCATCGCTCCTGCGCCCCAGAGAATTGCAGCAGGCTAGTCGCCAACCCGCCGCAGGGGCCGGTACCGGTTTCAGGCGTCTTTCCGGCAGGCGCCATATTCCACCTCCTGGAGACTAGGCTTCAGGCAATCAGGCTTTCGCCATATCGCGCGGATCCCCCGGCACGCCACCCCATACGCCTGGGCATGAGCCACCGGTTTCCTGGCATGCTGTTTTCCCCGGTCACCCTTTCGAGGCCGGGTCAGCCATCAGATCCAGAGACAACTCCTCTCGTCTCTGCCCGCTACACGGGCGATACAACAGTGCACCTCATGGCGCACCGACTACTATGGACACTCCGTCGCCATAGGGCTCGCGCCCCGTAGGCGATCCCGTGGTACGTCTTCGCTGTACGTATCGAGCACGACGTAGGCCGCCCACTCATCTCCTTGACCTCCCTCGCTGGGAGGCGCCCCGCGTCACGGAGGTTGCCCGGTCTCACGGTTCATGCCCGGACATGACGCGGGCGTCGGTTACAGGCGTCATTCCGACGGTGCGTCACTTTCACGCTGGAGATTGGGCTTCAAGCAATCCAGCCTTGGCCATATCGCGCGGGTCTTGCGGCACGACACCCGTGAACGCCTCCCAGACGGCCACCGCTTCCTCGGCATGCTGTGGTCCCCTCCCGCTTTCGCGTTCAGGTAAGCCGAGCGACCCAGGAACAACCCTCCAAGTTCCTCCCAACTGCGTCGGGGATACAACGAAGCGCCTCACGGCGCACACCGTGCGTAACAGTCGCCCGTTACACGGCTCTTCTCATCCTTTCCAGAGGAAATGGCTCTCCCAGGCCCAGTGCCGGAACAGGCCGGGGTCTCGATCGAGGATCCCGGTCCACCAGGCTTTGAACCGTTTGAGGGAGCGCAGCCGTTTGTATTTCTTCCGGGCCCAGCGCGCCAGGTAGGTGTTGACGTGCCGGAGGAGGGGCAGTAGCTGCGACCGGTAGAACCGGCCGTAGTACGTCATCCAGCCCGCCACGATGGGGTTGATCCATGCGGCAAGCTCAGCGAGGTCGTCCCCGCTGCGTCGGTGGATCCGCCAGGAGCGGAGCCGTTTGCCCATCGCCTTGAGTGCCTCCGGGCTGACCGCGGGCAGGAAGGAGGTGAACGTCTTCCCGTCCGGATAGACGGCCTTGCGGGGGCGGAAGGTGTAGCCGAGGAAGGTGAACGAGATGTGCTCGTAGGAGCCTCGCCGCCTTGAGTCCCGGCAGTACACGATCTTGGTCTTGTCGGGGTGCAGACGCAGCCCGACGTGTTCCATTCTCTCGGCGAGCGCGGCCAGCACATTCTGTGCCTGCCGCTCGGTCACGCAGTGCACCACGGCGTCGTCGGCGTAGCGTTCGAACTCCACGGTCGGGAATTCGCGTTCCAGCCACGTGTCAAACGCGTAGTGCATGAACAGGTTGGCCAGGACGGGCGAGATCGCTGACCCCTGTGGGGTTCCTCGATCACGCTCGGCCAGGGTGCCGTCAGGCTGCTGGATCGGGGCGGCGAGCCACCGCTTCACATACAGCAGTACCCAACGCTGGTCGGTGGTGATGTTGGCCTCGACCGCTTTGACCATGAGGTCCCACGGCACGCTGTCGAAGAACTTGGCGACATCAAGATCTATCACCCAGTCCTTGCGCCAGCACCGTTGACGGCACTTGGCCACCGCGTCCAGCGCGGAGCGTCGTGGCCGGTATCCGTAGGAGTCCTCATGGAAAATCGACTCCGTCCGGGGTTCCAGCGTCATCGCCGCCACCGTCTGGGCGACCCTGTCCGCGACGGTCGGCACCCCGAGAATCCGGGTTCCGCCGCCGTTCGGCTTGGGTATCTCCACCGCCATCACCGCAGGTGGGAAGTAAGTCCCCGACGACAGTCGGGTCGCCCGGGGGAATCGCACCCCCGGGCTCCCACAGAACCGTGCGTGACAGTCGCCCGTCACACGGCTCTTACCATCCAGTCGGCAGGAAACCTCGTGTCCATTCCCAGTGGGCGAACAGCCGTGGGACGCGTTTACCGACCTCGCCCCACCACGCCTTCACTTTCTTGAACCCGCGTAGCCGTCTGTATTTCATGCGAGCCCAGCGCACCAGATAGGTGTTGATGCGTTTGAGGAACACATACATTTCTGTGCGGTAGAACCGTCCGTAGTACAGCAGCCAGCCACGTACTATCGGGTTGATCCATTCCGCCAACTCGCCGAGGGTCCGCGCGATCCGCGTGTGCAACCGCCACCCGCGTATTTGCTGACCGATTCTCTTCGCGGCGTCCTTACTGACCGCAGGCAGGAACGACGTGAACTTCCTGCCGTCCTTGGCCTTGGCTTTGCGCGGACGAAACGTGTACCCAAGGAACGTGAACGACGTGTGCTCAGACGAGCCACTTCTGTTGCTGTCCTGGCAGTACACAATTTTGGTTTTGTCGGGATGCAGCAGCAACCCAACCTTGCCCATCCGCTCGGCGATCGCGGCGCGCACCATCTGAGCCTGACGTTCGCTCTTGCAGTGCACGACCGCATCGTCCACATACCGCTCGAACGGAATGGCCGGGAACGTCCGAGCCATCCACTTGTCGAACGCGTAGTGCAGAAACAGGTTCGCCAAGATCGGCGAAACCGAAGACCCCTGCGGGGTACCCCGATCGCGGGCCTCCAAGGTGCCGTCGGGGCGCTGCAACGGCGCGACCAGCCACCGCTTGACATACAGCACCACCCACGGGGCATCGCTGTGAGCCTCTACCGCCTTGACCATGAGGTCGTGATCGACGCTGTCGAAGAACTTGGAGATGTCCAAATCAACAACCCAGTCCATCTTCCAGCACCGCCGCCGGCACATCCCGACCGCGTCCAAAGCCGACCTGCCGGGCCGGTAGCCATAGGAGTCCTGGTGGAAGATTGGTTCCACCTTCGACTCCAGTTCCATAGCCACCACCGTCTGCGCAATTCGATCTTGGACTGTGGGTACTCCCAGCGTCCTGACCCCACCGCCAGACTTCGGTATCTCCACTGCCTTCACCGGAGGCGGAAAGTATGTCCCCGAGGAGAGCCTGTTCCAGATCTTGTAGAGGTTACTCTTCAGATCCTTCTCAAACTCCTCAACGGACAACCCGTCCACTCCCGGCGCACCCTTATTGGCCTTCACCCTCTCGTATGCTTCCCACACCGCCCGTTTGGAAATTGCAAACGGCTTTCCTACCGGCCTCGATTCCTCCACCCGGCTCCTCCCAGAATTCCGGTTGACCGAACAAACGAACCACGAATGGCCCAGCCCCTTCGCTCTCCACCCATTACAGGTGGTTCATCACTACTACAGGCTGGTCCGCCAGCGCGTCTCGCGACGGTACTCAACGTCTCGCAGTTTCTGCTGCTTGACGCACTCCCTCTCGCCGCCGGGAGGCCCGGCGGCCGTGTCGAGACACGCCTTCTCACGTTCCATGCAGAAGCCGCAGATCAGGCTCGCGTCGCCTTCATGCCGGACACCACCTGGCCAACCAACGGGCACCCGCCAGGCTCATCCCGAGGCTACCGAATTGCCCCGGTTTCGATGTCGTCTAGATTGATTTCGGCACGTCGTCAGCGATTCACTTGCGTTCGCCTTCCTGATCCCCACCTGACGCATCAAGTGCGCCTTTTCCTCATCGCTCACCACGACGGTCTTCAGCCAACGCAGCATGAGGTGGTTTGAAGCCTCCCCCCGAATGGGCGACTCCAGAGGGCCAACAGTCCTCCATCTTCCGCACAGCACCGCGTCAGGACGGAGTTACCTACTCACCCCGCCGTCCGCGTCCGTGACACACTCCGGTTCCAGATCTTGTAGAGGTTGTTCCTCAGATCCGTCTCGAAGCCCTCGATGGACTGCCGGTCCACCCCGGCGGCGCCCTTGTTGGCCTTGACTCTCTCGTATGCCTCCCACACCAGCCGTTTCGGAATGTTGAACGGCTTGTCCTGCGGTTCCGACACGCCCACCCGCTTCCTCCCGGGACAACGCCCGGTTGTTCGTGTGAACAGATCGACAGATGAGCCGGCCCCTTCGCTCCACCCCCGTTACAGAGGCTTCACCGCTACTACGGGCCGGTCCGCCAGCGGACGCCGCGACGGTACTCAACGCCTCACGGTTTCCGCCGTTCGACGCGCTCCCTCTCGCCCCCGGGCCGCGCACGGCCAAGGCAGCGGTATCGGCGTCCGCCTTCCCACGTTCCATGCAGAAGCCGCAGACCGGACTCGCGCCGCCTCTACGCCGGACACCGCCTGGCCAGTACAACGGGTCGCCCGCCAGGCTCATCCCGGGCCCTTTAACCGCCCCGGTTTCGATGTCATCTACTTGTTTCGACGCGTCATCAACGGTTCGCTCGCGCTCGCCTTCCCGGTCCCCACCTGACGCATCTCGTGCGCCTTTTCCTCAACGCTCACCACGACGGTCTTCAGCCAACGCAGCTTGAGGTGGTTTGACGCCTCCCCTCGCAGGGCGACGCCGAAGGGCCAGACCTTCATCTCCTGCACAGCACCGCATCCAGCAAGGTCCCTACACAACAACCCCGCATTCCGCGCTCGTGGCGCACTTAAAGATCAAGTTAGCGGCGCGTGGCTTCCAGTACCAGTACCTACGCACCGTCGAGTACATGCTCGGCGCCCTCGCCGACCCGGGATACAAGGCATGCCGCATCGAGGAGGATCCGAATTCTTATGTCGGCGATGACGCCAATGCGGTCGACTTCGACTTGACCGCTGACGGCCGCCGAGTCCTCCTCGCAGCACAGGTAAAGTCCCGCGCCGGGCAAAAGGTCGGCGCGGAGGCGGTGCTCAATTTTCGCTCGCCTCGTCAGCCGTCGCGGACGCCGAGGAATACCTGTTGCTTACCGACGCAATGGAGGGACCCGGCATCGTAGGCCTACACCGAGTTGCGGAAGATCCCTTCAGACATGATCCGACCGACCTCAGGCGAAGCCCGCCTGAGCCAGGAGAGAGGACCGGGATCGATCCTTTACCGGAATACGTCAGCGAAGCTGTAGGCGAGCGCCAGCGCTGTTCCATTGCCCGCCGCGGCGAAGACATCTAAGAGGTGACGGAACGCCGCGACACCGACGAGGTCAACGAGAACCAGGTGCCGCTGTTCGGCGAGCAGCCTCTGCAGGTAAGGCATGAGGAAGTCCCCGGCGAGTGAGTCGCTGGCGTATGGGCCGTTCGACGGCACCACGGCTGCGATGGCCTGCAGTGCGCGGGCCTCGTCCAGTGGGGCGAGGAAGTGCATGGTCTCTACGGCATGATGGATGGTCTGTGGGTCCTGGATCTCGGCGCATGTCGCGAGGACGGGCAATGCCAGGTTGGCGAACCCGGCAAGGCTTGCCGCCGGGGCGGGTCGATCGTTTTGCTGTTTGTCCTCGAAGGCTCCGCTGGCGAAGTAGATCTGCTGGGTGATCTCGTGGGCGACTTGCGCCGCGCCTCGAAGTTCGGCGAGGGCCTCAGAGAGTGTTGTGTTACTGGCCGATCAC
>NZ_LWLS01000014.1 GCF_001905095.1 Micromonospora sp. CB01531 | reverse complement strand
CCCCGAAGTACGAGGCCCGGTCATCAACGCCTCTCGAGGGGACGGCTCTGGCCGGCGCCCACGCGCCGGTGAAACCAGCCTCGATTACGGAGGAACCCTGCCGCCACGAACATTCGCGACGGCAGGGACGCCCGAGAAGGGCGGTGTCTCATGACCCAACAGACTATTGAGACACGCTGTAGGTGCCATACGTACGGCGGCCACCCGGCCCGGCCGCAGCCACGACCCGGGCAGGTACTCAGCGAGCGTCGGCAGGTTCGGACCGGGCTCGGCCTGCAGATCAG
This sequence comes from Micromonospora sp. CB01531, assembly GCF_001905095.1. Lineage (GTDB taxonomy): Bacteria > Actinomycetota > Actinomycetes > Mycobacteriales > Micromonosporaceae > Micromonospora. The sequence continues at coordinate 8,044 of NZ_LWLS01000014.1, read as the reverse complement.
CGATCGTGACGCCCAGGTGGGCCAGCAGTTGCCGGGCAGGAGCGATGCGGGCGGGATCAGCCGACACGGGGGTCTCCGATCACCTGCGCGTGCCGGTCAGCCAGCAGCCGCGCGACGGTACGGGCCGGGTGGATCACCAGCAGGTCATGGGCGACCAGGGCGGCGAGCAGCAGCGGCTGCCCAGGCATGATCCCACACATCTGCCGCACGCTGGCCGGCAGCGGCAGCTCCCCCCGGCTGCCTACGACATGCTGCCCCTCCAGCGCTGACGCGATCACCAGCATCCCGTCGTGGGGGTGGATGTCGACGCGGTGGCCCGGCGAGCAGCCAAGCGCGCCCAGCAGCCCGCGTTCGGTCACCCGGCGGAACGGTCCGGGCGAGCCATACCGAGCAGGACCTCGTCCAGTGAGGCGTCTCCTGGCTGGCGTGGTGCGGGCATCGGCGCCGGACGGGGTCGCGGTCTGCCAGGAAGCGGGACCGGAATGAGCGCGCCGATGAGCTGCTCACGGTCGCAGCGGCGAATTGGTGTCATGGCCGGTCCAACCGGCAACACGCCACCGTGCGCCGGGCACCAGGTACGGCTCGCCGACGCTCGCGACCATCGATTACGGCAGGTATGCCGCCCGCGCACCAGTGCGGAGCCGAGCCCGACTCGAGATCGGTGGAACTCCACCAAGATTGGTGTCCGAGGCCCGAATTGAACTTTAACTACATGATCGGAATGGCCGCTGACCTGCAGTTGTGTTGACTGTTGAGTTGACGTGCACCCTGGGTGCCGATGTCGCGGGATTATGGCATGGCTGCCTCGGGTCGCGGGTCAGCCATGTTTAGTTCTGCGTTCGGTTCGGTGGCCACTGGAAGCCGAGCTGCCCTGCGGCTTCCTGGCTCCCGCCGGCCAGCCGGTCCTGCCGGCGCGGGTCGCTGTCGCATAGTGCTCTGACGCTTACGGTCGCCGTACGATGCGCCGGTCGAGGGGAGGCTCGCGACATAGTCGGCGTCCGGATAGGGCTGACCGCCGTTCGGAAGCGGGCTGCAAGGATGAGCGGCATGCAGGGCGATGGCGTGGCCAAGAACATCGGCAGGTCGAGCGCCGTGCGCTCGGTGCCGTCGCTCACCGGATCGAACGAGCCTCGATTCTGATCGTCATGTCGCACACCATGCCACCCGCCCCGGAGCCTCGACTGGTCCGGCCCGCCTGGTCGGTGACCAGGCGGGCCGGACGTGTCATCTAGCGGTCAGGTTAGTCGCAGCGGAGGGGAGACAGCGCGAAGTCCGCCACCGTGTCCTTCTCGCCCTTGAGCTTCACCTCGCTGGTCTGGGGCTTCCAGCCTTGGTTGGCGATGATCAGCGTGAGCGGGCTGTTCTTGCTGTCCATCCAGTAGGCGTACCTACCTTGGGCATCGGTGATGAACGTCCACGACGCCTTCTTCGCTTCGACCTAGACGACCGCACCGGCCTGCGGTGAGTTGGTGCCCTGGCAGCTCGTCCCGGTGACCGTGCCCAGCAGCTTGCCCCAGCTCTTCGGAGGAGTCGCGGTCATCGTCACCGCCACCGACCGCACCGTGTACGGCGTGTTGTCCTTGAGCGCGACCGAGGCGGTGTAGGTGCCGGGCTGGTCGACGTTCGCCGTCATCCCGACGGTGACCTTGACCTTCTCGCCCGGCGCCAGCGTGGCCGACGTCTTGTCGATCGTCATCCAGCTGACGTCCCCCGGTTCCTCGACGCACTCGTCGAACCCGGGCAGCACCTCGCCGGCGGGGGTGGAGGTGAAGGTGGCCGACGCACCGCCGATTCGGTAGAAGCCGCACGCCGCGCCACCGCGGTACAGCGCCTGCGGGACTTCGTGCTGAGCCGCCGCGTCGGCGGGGTACAGCAGATCAAGGTCAATGTCGATCTCCACTCGTACTCAGAACTGATCCTGTGGCCGTACGGGTACAAGAAGGCGGACACCGGCACCGACATGTCGGTGGACCAGAACAATGTGTTCAAGACCATCGGCAACCAGATGGCCGCGACCAACGGCTACACCGCCGAACAGGCCAGCGACCTTTACATCGCCGACGGCACGCTCAACGACTGGATGTTCTACGACCAGGGCGTCTTCTCCTACACCTTCGAGCTTTACCCCATCTGGTGCTGCACCGGTGGTGACTTCTATCCGCCCGACGAGCAGATCGTCCCGCAGACCACCCGTAACAGGGAGGCCATGCTGATCCTCTCAGAGTACGCGGACTGCGTGTACCGGGCGATCGGCAAGGAGGCGCAGTACTGCCCCGCTGGCACGCCATGACCACCAACCGGACGGACACGTCGAGACCGGTACGGGCTCGTCAGCCAACGCCGGCGGCCGTCGCCCGGGAAAGGCTGAATATGGCAATGCTGCGTGGCCTCGCCCACGGGAACAGCGCGTACTCAGCCGACTACGTCCCGGGTCGACGTCGTCCACGGCGGTGGCACCTCGGTGTTGTTCACCCAGGTCAGTGAACCGAACTCCTCCCCTACGACGGCTGTGGGTCGGGGAGACCTGGAAATCAATGCATAAGCACATCAACCTCATGATCAAGTTGTTTTGATCATGAGGTTGACCTACTTGGATGGAGCTGGTTTCGGGGTTTCGGAGTCATCCTGGAAAATCCCGGCCTGTGAGCTAATAGTGGTCGGCCTACCGGAGAACATAGCAATACCACCCGGAGGTTTCGCATGATTCGGGCCGCCAGTGTTCGCCGAGCAGTGCGTCGATCTCCTGACTGGCCATTGCGGAGGCCCTAAAATGTGTGCCCGACGCGGTGCCGCCCGGATCAGCACGGTGGCGACTGGCGCAGCCAGGATCTGCACGGGTCGTGACCCATCCGCTGCCCTGCTGGGCCCAATCCCATGCAGGCATCCGTTGTCGACGACGAGCGTCATACGTCCGGGCGAGCCGTCATCCGGGTCGAGCAAATCGGGGTTGGCGACACCAGCTATCCGCCAATCAACGGAATTCAGCCAGTCGCGCCGCCGGGCGATGGCAATCGCCTTTGGGATGTAGTCGACGCCCAAGGACCAGCCGCGGCCACGCCGCACCGCCACTTCGGCGATCACCTCCGGCGGCGCGCTGCGCAGGTCGCCGTGCGGCGTCGGCCACGCGCCGACTGCTGCCCCAGGGACAACGGCGCACGCGCCCGCAGGCGGTCTGGGCACGCCGCGCGCAGGCGGCGGGCGGCGGGTCGTGCCGGTAGTGGTCGGACCGAGCGACTTACCCACCGAGCACCGCCTGAATGTCCTCCGCGGCATAGTACTCCAGCCGAGGATCGTGATCACGGCAAGATGAGGGCTTGTCGGGCGTAGTGGCTGGTTTTGGCTCTGGCTTGGTGGCGGCGTCGGCGTATTGACCACAGCAGTGGGTCGCAGCGGCGGCGGGCGGGTTCGGTGATCAGAACGTGGAACAGGTGGCGTAGCTCGTTGACGTTCAGCGGATCTTCCAACGCCGGCCGGCGACCGCGACGAGGGCGCCGAGCGTGACGACCTCGGGTGCCCAGCAGCGGTAGAAGGCCAGCTCACCGGTGCGGCGGCTGCGCCGTCCGGGTCCAAGACACCGCCCAGCTTGCGCAACAAGCGCTCCATGCGGGGACACGGTGCGAGTTGCTGCAGGGCTGCGCGGAGGCGATTCGCCGGCCCCGGCGGTCAGCGCCACCAGCTAGTCGCCGGAGTCGGGCGTGCTGAGCGTTGGCAGGATCCCGGTCATCGCCAGCACCCGCCGGACATGGCCGGTGGGATTGACCAGGGCGAGGCTGACGCCCCTGTCGGCGGCACGGCCGTGGGCGTTGACGAACGCGTTCAGCACGGTGGAGTCGATGAAACTGACCCGCGCCAGGTCGACCTGGACGCAGGGCGCGCGGACGATCGCCGCCTGCAGGACGTCCCCCAGCGGGCTGGCTGCGGCGATGTCGAGTTCGCCGAACAGCGTCACGACGGCGGTCCCGTCGCGCACCGTCGTCTCCGACTGCCACATTTGCTCCACGCCGCACCTCACCGGTTCCTGCTCGACTGTACGCCGGACAGGCGGGCGGTGACGGTGGCTGTCGTCCCGTCCGGACCGCTGTCGATAACCAGGCTGTCGGTGAGCTGCTGGGCCAGCCACAGCCCCCGGTGGCCCGGGGTTCCGGGGCGCGGCAGCGCGATCGGAACATCCTCTGTTCCGGGACCGTGGTCGGTGACCTCGCACGACAGGGATGCGGCGTCGCGCAGCAGGCGGAGCCGTCCGCCGCCGCCACCGTGGCGCACGACATTGGTGACCAGCTCGTGCACGGCCAAGACGAAGTCCTCCAACGGGTCACCAGCGAGACCGGCCGCGCTGGCGGCCGCGGCGACGGCGTGCCGCAGCCGCGTCACCGCGACCTCACTGATCGATTCCGACAGTAGAGTCACCGCGCCCCAGACCTCGTCCGGATCGCCCCCACCGGCCTCGACGTGGCCACGCCAGCTCACGTGGGCACCGTACAGGGGGGTGGATGACCACCGCATGCGTTGGGACGTCGGGTGGGGTGGCTTCATGGCCTGGCCGCGGCTTGCCTCAAACGTGTGCCTGCTCTGCAGGTGCGGCGGGTCCTGCCTAGTATGTTCCCCGGATGCGCCGGTGACCGGTTGAGAGGTCGGGGTGCGCGGCCACCATCCGGAGCGGGTGCCCTCGACCCCCGGGTTCCCGTATGGCGCACAGGAAGGCCCCCAAGAACGGGGCCTTCCGCACGATGAGCAGCCGTCGGCACCGGGCACCCGGGCAAGCTTGGGTCGAGCAGACAGTTGTCTATCCGCGCTGCTGATGGCGTCGGATCTGCTCCTCGAGCAGTGCAAGGCGCGCATGAATGTCGGCCAGCTCATGGCAGCGTGCGGTCCGACTCGACGGTCACTCGGACCTGGCAACTTGATCCAGTGAGGCGCGGCCCGACAGCGGGGTCTGTTGTCTGTTCGCCGGATGAGCTGGGTGGACTTTTGGCTGATGGTGAGTAAGGTCAGCTAGCTGTCCGCACCTGTGCGTTCAGAGGAGGCCGGCGACCGTGGCCGAGAGATCGACCGCTCGCCCCGCCGATGGGGCTGCCCAAGACGACGACCCAAATGAAATTGACAGCTGGATCGCTCACCTGTCGCGGCCGGCAGCAAGCGACTCCGACACCTACGACGAATGGCAGGAGGCCGCCGCGCCGCAGTGGCGCCAGGACGTGCCGGACCCGCACGAGGAGTCGTACCAGCCCGAGGACACGAACCCGGAGCACGAAGCGCCGCACGCAAGACACCGGGCAGACCAGCAGTCCGAGGGATACGAGCAGCACGACGGGGCCTACGGGCAGCACGAGTACGCGTACCGGGGGTCCGACCCGGTGGCCGACCCCGCACCGGCGGGCTCCGAGCCCGACCAGACCTACCGGGGCGACGAGCACGAGCAAACCTCCTGGGAGGAACGGCGTGCCCAGGCGCCGTACGGACCGAACGATCCCAGTCCGGTGCGCGAGGACACGCATTCCGGGCTGCAGGAGACCTACGTCGTACCGGAGGGGGGCTACGCCCACGAGGAGCCTTACCCGCACGACGATTACGCCGGCCTCAACGAGTACCGCTACGGCGGCGGGTCCGCCCCGCAGTACCCCGAGGCGATCGAAGACGCTCCGACCCAAGTGCTGCACAACCTGGAGCTTGATGCCCGCCCACGGCCGGCCAGCCGGCGACGCTGGCTTATCGCGGTCGGCGGACTCGCGGTGGGCGCGCTGGTCTGCGCCATGGCGTTTACCTGGGGGTCGGACCGGCCGCCGGAAGGCGCGCTGCCGCTGGTGACAGCCACCATCCCACCGGACGCGTCTGAGGAGCCGATTGCCGTCCCGGAGATGCCGACGGCGACGCCGACTTCCGCGACCCCGCGCAGCTCCTCCGCCACGCCCAAGGCCACACCGAAGGTCACCCGATCGCCTAGCACCGCACCGTCGGTCACCCGCCCCGCCGCGCCGCCCTCGACACGCGCCGTAGCCACGCCGACGCAAACCCGAAGCGCGAGTCCGCTCCTGCTCGGGCCATCGAGCAACGGCGGGGTGGCGAACATGGCCCAGGGATACTGCGATCGGCACGCCGCCGGGGGCTCCGCGGAGCCCCGCAACGACGGCAGTTGGCAATGCACGAGGCTTCTCTCTGCGTCCACCGTCGACATGAACGTCGCCTGCCGCGACACGTACGGTTCGGACGCCTACGCACGAACATCGGATTCTGGCGATCCATACGCCTGGCGGTGCTACCGCTGATCACCCGGCTCAGGGAACCGATGCCCGATCTCTGTCCGTCGCCCTACGAACACCTCAGACGTCTAGTGCGGCAGCTCACGAAGCGAGTTTTGGAGCCGGCTCTGGCCGGTGAGATCACCGGTCACGTCGGCTACGACAAGCTGATCCCCGTCGACCAGCGGCGATCGCAGGAACGGCGGTTCCTACCCGTCCAGTATCCGGGAATGATCGCGTCGTCATCAGAGCAGTGCGGCAGCGGTCCGCCCGGGTGTTGTTAGTTCGGTGAGACGCTCCCCTGGACGGCGTTGACCGCGACGGTCGAAGCCACCGCCGCGTGCGACGTGCTCCTGACGATCGGCACCTCCGGCGTCCTGTATCCGGCCGCCGAGGTCCCCCGGATCGGGGCATGCTTTGGCGCTACCGGATGCCCCAGTCGACCGGATCTCCGGCGTCAACCTGCGGCACCACGGCACAGGTCCTCCCGGCCGTGGCCGCGGCCACATGGGAGGAAACCCGACACGAGATATCGGCCGCGGCACGATCCCGGCTCACCTCCGCAGCCACAGCGAGCGGGTACCCGCCGATGTGTCAGCTCATGGCCGCTGTCCCCTCGAATGCTCACCTGCCGCAGGCCGAGCTGCTGACACACACCCCCTAGAGCATCCTAGGACATCGACTTCACGGTGGTAAGGGGAAGCTGGCCCAGTTATCCATACAGGCCCGAGATGCTCTCTTAGCGGCCGAGCTGTCGGTTGAGCTCTTCAAGCACGTCGATGAGTTTCAGCCTGCTGGTGCCGGTCGGCATGATGTGGGTGGTGCCGTAGGCGAGTTCCACCAGGGCCGAGCGTGCGGCGGCGAGTTCGTCTGCGGTGGCGTCCAGTTGATGCCAGGATGCGTTGGCCGCTGGGATGATCTCGTTGCGCAGCCGCACGGCCATGGTCCGTGCCGTGTCGGCGTGCGTGCCCGTCCGAGTGTTCCAATCGTCGTCGCCGAGGTCGTCGAGGGCGATGTCGATGACGCTCGCCAGCAGGTGCAGCATCTGCGGGTCGCCGGCGAGCCGGACCGCCGTCGGGACGGCCCGGACGACCGTACGAGTGATCGGCACGTCGTCCAGGCCGACGTGGCGCTCCCCCAGCATGAACTGGACGTTCTGGCGCTGCCAGCCCTGGGCCAGTTGCAGCGCGGTCATGCCGTCGGCGCTGACGGCGTCGATGGCAGCGCCGGCCAGTAGGAGGGCCGCGATGACCGACTGTTCGTTGCGTTCGACCGCGTGCATCAACGCCGTTCGCCCCCACGCGTCGCGGGCGTCCACGTCGGCGCCGCACTGCAGGAGCACGTCTACTGCGGCGTGATCGCCGCGTCGGGCGGCCACGACGATCGCCGGATTCGCGTCGGAACGCTGTTGGTTGGCGTCCGCGCCATAGACGAGGAGCAGGCGCAGCACTGCCGGTGCGACAGGTTGCATCACCGCGGTGATGAGAGGTGCCTCCTCGCTCGGACCTGGGGCCGCCCCCGCTTCCAGCAGTACCCGAAGCGTCGCAAGAGCCGCGGGCGTCGGGTGGAACGCGATATGGGACACGGCCTCAGCTTTCCGTTTAACCTCAGCCGTCGGTGGCTGGGTTTGCTCCTGTGTGGATGTCGGCGTGTCGCGTTCGACGTGGGACGGCCACCGCCTGATGATCTTCCGGTTCCTGGCAGAACATGAAGATCAAGGCGGTGGCCGTGGTCACGATTCTGGACTACTTGGGCCGGCTGGTGCTACCCGGCGTCCCGTCGAGAGGGCCGGTGGCGGATCCGGCAGC
>NZ_LWLS01000013.1:65338-201367 GCF_001905095.1 Micromonospora sp. CB01531 | reverse complement strand
CTGCCAACGGCTGACCCGACAGCTCCCATTAGGTGGGGAGCAGGAAGGCGAGCGTGAGCGAACCGTTGCAGGCGTGCCGAAACATGTGAGATGGCATCAGAACCGGAGCGGTTTACGAGTTCCGGGATAAGCCTGGCGGGTGCCCGCGTATTGGCCAGGCGGTGTCCGGCATGGAGGCGGCGCGAGCCTGGTCTGCGGCTTCTGCGCGGAACGTGGGAAGGCGAGCGTCGCCACCGTCGACCGGGGCCGGGGTTGGTGCCGGCGGCAGCAGGGAGCGTGCCGAGCAGCGGAAACTGCGAGGCGTTGAGTACCGTCGCGGCGCTCGCTGGCGGACCGGCTCGTAGTAGCGGGGAAGCGCCCGTAATGGGCGTGGAGCGAAGGGGTCGGCTCATCTGTGGTTTGTTCGCGCGAGCAACCGGGGGAGTTCCCTCGGGAGGAGACGAGTGAGAAGTCAGGTCCTCAGGACAAGCCGTTTGTGATTTCGAAGCAGTTGGTGTGGGAGGCGTACAAGTGAGTCAAGGCCAATAAGGGTGCTGCCGGAGTGGATGGGCTGCCCATCGAGGAGTTCGAAGCCGATCTGAAGAACAACTTGTACAAGATTTGGAATCGGATGTCCTCGGGGACGTACTTTCCTCCTGCGGTGAAGGCGGTGGAGATATCGAAACCGCATGGCGGTGGGACGAGGATCTTGGGAGTGCCGACGCTGCCCGACCGGGTTGCGCAGACGGCGGCGGCGTTGGAGTTGGAGCCACGTACGGAGTCGATCTTTCAGGACGACTCGTACGGGTACCGGCCGCGCAGCTCGGCGTTGGACGCGATCCGCAGATGCCGGGCGCGGTGCTGGAAGAAGGACTGGGTGTTGGACCTTGACGTCCAGAAGTTCTTCGACTCGGTGGATCACGATCTCATGGTCAAGGCGGTGGCGGCCAACACCGACAAGCCGTGGGTGCTGCTGTATGTCAAAAGGTGGCTGGTCGCGCCGCTGCAGCTACCCGACGGGACCATGCGGGCGCGGGACCGGGGGACCCCGCAGGGGTCAGCGGTTTCGCCTGTGCTGGCCACTTCATGCACCACGCGTTCGACTCCTTCCTGCCTCGGGAGTTCCCGACGAGGGAGTTCGAGCGGTACGCGGAAGCTGCGGTGGTGCACTGCGCGAGCGAGCGTCACCGCCGCCTTGATCAACGGTTAGTGAAAGACCAAGGCCAACCGCTCTCGATGTCCTGCGCACCTGCTCGATGATCACCTCCACTGATCGTCTGTATTGGGCGCTACGGCAGCGCTCCGTCGTCCATAGGGGAGTCACCGCAGACACACGCCTCGGCGCCTCGATGAGAGGATACGGCCGTGAAATCGGCCTTGCCGCGGATCCAGCCGATGCTGGACTCGGCCTTCAGCACCTTCGATGCTTGGCGCGACCGCGCTGAGGTCCGGCTCGACGCCGCGGCCGACGAGTCGCTGCGTACCTGGTTGCGCCTGTTCGCCTTGGCGATGGTGGCCACCGTCGGCGTCGTCGCGCTGCTGCGGCTGGTGCTGACGGCGGCGGTCGGCGGGGGTCCGGTGGCGCGCTGGGTTGCGGCATTCGTGACGGCGCTGCTGGCATCGGTACTGCTGACAGTCGTCGTCCGCAACGTCATCATCTCGCTGGTCGAGCCGGCTCACCGGCGCTCGTTGCTGCTGGCGTTCCTCACCTCCGCAGCGGCCGTCATGGTGAGCGTCGAGGCGTTCGCCGCCATCACGGCAGCGATGGCCGGCGGGGATGCCGACCTGTGGGCCATCGAGCGGTTGTACATGTGGCACCTTGTCGATTCTGTTCCGCTGCTTGACATTGCGCGCCGGCTGGAGTGGACCGAGCCGCCCGTACTCCCAGGCATCGACGGGCGGCTGCTCGTGCTCGGCTTCAAACTGGTCGTGATTCCGCCCTTGGTGCGCGTCGCGGTCGCTGTGTACGCGCTCGTCGAAAGCCGACGCAACGAACGGCGATATTCGGCCGCGGTGGCGAGCAAGATCGGTGGACGCCGCATCTTCCGCTTCGTCGAGATCCCGGTCTGGCTGCTCTTGCTGGCAACGGGCGCCGGCGCAGTGTGGAGCGTGATAGAGCCGGGAGCGGATCTGGCGATGAGGTGGTTCTCGTGGACCAGCCTCGCGCTCGCTGGGACCGTCATTGCCATCATGGTCGCTGCCGCCGTTGGTATCTGGGCCTTTCAGCGGGTACGTGAACTGCCGGCCGTGCTCACGCTGGCAGCGGCCGTCGCCTTGGTGTGGTTCGACAGCCCAGTGCTTCCCGGGATCAGCGGGCGGGGACCGTGGAGCAAGATCGGCATCACGCTGCTCGTGTGGCTCGTGATGACGGTGCTGTTGCTGGTTTTTCTATGGGACGAGGAGGAGCTGCCGAACGACTTGGTGGCCGCGGCGTTCCTGCTCGGGTTCGTAGGAAGCGATGCACCGGCCACGCGATGGATCACTGAACACGTGACGTGGGCGCCTTGGGCTTTCCCCGTCGGTCGGGCGATCATTACCGCGTGCTGGGGATTGTCTGCGGTCTTTCTTCTTTATCTGATGTGGAGGGTATTGCGGCGCCCCGCGGTCTTGGGCACCAGCGACTGGGCGTCACCCTCGAGCGGGCTGCGGGAGGACCTACGCGGCTATGCGCTGATCGGTGTGCACGTCGTCATCGCTGCGGCGGCGGTGCTGACCCTGCTGCGTGCCGTTGGTGCCGTTGATGTCCGGGCCGGCGCGACGGATGCCGGCTGGACGAGCGCGTCCGAGTCGCTCGCCGCGGTCACCTGGCACCTGGTCGGCTCGTTTCCCGGTCCCAACATCCCGCAGATCCTGGACTGGCGGCTGGCGACCGACTTCGGCGGGCCGTGGGCGGGGCTCGTCATCGTCATCGCACTGACATCCATCATCGTCTTTGTAGCCTTCCCGATGATCCGTACCATTGTGCTGTGGGCGCGGCTGACCGCGACGCGCCCGAGCACTGCCCAGCCGCTGGTCGAGGTACCAGCGGCGATCCTTGGCAACCTCCGGGCGGTCCTGGCCTTCCTCGAGGCGTGGGACAGGGACCGCGACCGGCTGCCTGGCCCGTCGCACCTGCTCCTTTTCAAATGGTCCCCGCCGCCAACCATCCCCGACCAGAGGAGGCCGACAGAAGGTGTGCGCGACGCGGAGCGTCGGCTGGTGGAGTCCGAACTAGACCGACCTCGGCTGCTGGACCTCCTCGGCGAGCGGTCACCCATCTACATCGCCGCCGACCACGCCATCGTCCGCACCGCAGACGCCTACCGGGCGGCGCTGCACACCCGGACCACCACGGAGCAAGCCCGTGAAGCCGTCGACGAGTTCGCCAGCCTAATCGAGCGCTGGCAAGCAACCTTCAAGGCGTGACACCCGCCCTTGCCTCCAAACCGGACGATGCACATCGTCGCTTCCCTCTGGCAATCGAAGATCGCCGCCGGCGGAATTCCCTGGGCCGTGCTCGCCGCAGCCAGGCCGAGTGGGGCAGGCGAGTCAGCGGGGCCCTGCCGCCGGATGTCCAGCCCCATATCGATCTCGGCGACTGGGGCACCTACTGGTACCGCGGCCGAGTACTCAACGGAGTCCTCGTCGAGGAACTTCGGCGGCTGCACCATCGTGGGCTGCGGTGGCCGTGGGTCGGCGGTCACCCTCGCGGTGGGAGTCGTGCGATCGGGACCCGCCGACGCATGGTTGGCGGTCGGCGGGTCCCGATCGTTCGACGATCCTCAGCGCACGTCGTAGGCGCGGGTGATGGTCTGGGAGACCTTGGCCCCCTCGGCGTCCGTGAACTCGACGCGCAGGCTGACCTGCTTGCCGGAGTCACCGGAGTGGTTAACGACGAGCTCTGGGCCTCCGGGCGTGAGGCTCGTCGTGCCCTCGACCCAGGTCGTGCCGTTGTCGGTCGAGGTCCACACGTGGGCCTCCACGATGGCGCCGGCCGTGTAGCCCGGGTTCGCCTGAACGCGCGCCGGGATCGCGACGGACCCAGCCGCGACCGCCTTGAACCCGTCAGCGGGGATGTCCAGACGCGGCATGAGCATCGGCAGCGGGCGGCTGTAGACGTCGGGTTCCTTGTGCGAAGAGAACGTCCACGTGGTCCGGGTCGCCGTCGAGCGCTTCCAGAACTTGGCCGGAGCCCCGACCTTCTCCGTGTTCAGTGTCAGCTCGTAGGTGGCGTCCTCAGACGGGACCGTGAACACGTCGTACGGGTAGCTGCTCGTGGCGATGGTGACACCGTTGCGCTTGAGCACCATGTTGCCCAGGTCGCCAAAGGAACCGCCGTCGGACCAGTGACCGGCGCTGTCGGCCCAGATCGTCGGGGCGACGCCGATGAGGTCACCTTGGCGCTCGGCGATCATCTGCGGCGTGCCGTCGTTGTCGTTCCGGACGCCGGGGGTGACCGACCCGCCGTACCACGAGTCGGTGACCACCTGCCCCGGGGCGAAGGTCCGGAAGCGGTCGTTCATGACCTCGCCGAAGGGGAAGCTCGAGATGATGGACTTGTACCACTGCGTCCCGTCGGCGGTCAGGTACTCCGTGCGGGTGTTCGGCACCGCGAGAGCGTCGATGCCGCCAACGGCGAATGCGACCGTGCTCGGGCGCTGGGCCGCAGTCATGTCACCGAAGTCGGTCGTGGCGCCCATGCTGGAGTACGTCGCCTGGATGCGACCGAGGGAGGCGTCGGCCACGTCGTGCTTCTGGGCCGTGACGAGCTGGCCGTCGGAGAAGAAGCCGAGCGTGTAGGCATATGGGCTCTTGGCCTGCGCCGACCAGGTGAGCGTCACCGGACCGGCTGCGAGCTCGGAGCCGAGCGAGGATCCCTCGGCCGCGGACAGGGTGTAGACCGGCAGGGGCACCGCGTTGGTCCCGACCTGCGCGAGCCAGGTCCCGGGGTCGTCGCGATAGAGGAGCAGCGCCTTGGCTCCGGCGCTCGCAGCCCTCGTCTGGATCGAGAAGTCGCTGCCGTCCGGAATGTGCGCCACGGCAACCTTGCCCTTGATGTCGACTGCCTTGAAGTCGGCAGCGGTGCCTGCCCCGACCGAGACGGCCTCGGCGGTGCCCTGCCCGTCGAGGTTGCCGACGCCGGCGCGTGGCGAGAGCGGGTGCAGGGCGAGCCCACCGGACGTCGTCATCGACGAGACGAGGGGGGTGATCCGCCGGCTCCAGTGCCCGAACTCGAACGAGCCGTCACCCTTGGCCACCTTGCCCGTGATCTGGGCGTAGATCTCGCGGGTGCCGGGACCTGTGCTCATGGATCCTGAGTGCAGCCACGAGGTCGGCCACTGCCGCTCGAAGGTGAGCGTCGTCGAGCGGAGCTCGCTGGGCTGCCCGGTCGAGACCGTGAGCGGGTTCGCCTGTCGGGCGTCGAGCACGATCGAGGTGTCCTTGTCGATCGTCACCTCGGGACGGGCGAGGTAGGCCAGCGACTGCGGGGTCGACGGGTTGGCCGCGCCCGGGGTCGGCGTGAGCGCGAACGACGTCAGGAAGTAGTGGCCCGGGCGGACGGCGTAGGTCTGCACCTTGCCGTTGAGGAATCGACGCTCGCCCTTGGAGGTGTCCGTGTTGACGATGTCGACCGACGACGAACCGGTGGCGGGGTTGCCGTTGCGGTCGAGGACGGTCACCGTGAGCGTCACCGACGGGGCGGTGGCGTAGAGGTTGAACGCGGTCGAGACCCGCTGGCCGCCGCCGGTTGCGACGATGCGGGCGGTGATGTCCCCGAGCGCGCTGTCGGGGATGTTCGCGCCGAGCTGGACCGTCACCGGGACCTCCACGGTGCCGTGCGCTGGCACGATCACGTGCTGGGGGAGCCTGACGAGCGGTGTGTTGACCGGGCGACTGTCGTTGCCGGTGACCTTCTCGACGGACAGACGAAGGTCGACGGGCGTATCGCCGGCGTTCGCGTAGGTGAGGCTCTTCGAGTTGTATCCCTTGGTCTGCGGGTACGCGAACTCGCCTCCGTAGACGCTCGACTGTCCGGTGACCGTCTGGGAGAGCATCCGCGCGATGTCGAGGCGACCGGCGCCGACTTCCTGGGCAGCGCCCGCGACCGTCGGGTCCGCCGAGGAGGTGAGGAGCTCCTTCAGCTGCTCACCGGTGAGGGTGGGGTTGGCCTCCTTGGCGATGGCGGCAGCCCCTGCGACGTGCGGGGTCGCCATCGAGGTGCCTGACATCGAACGGTAGGCGTACACGCCGCGGCCGCCCGCGGCCGCGGCGAGGATCCCCACGCCCGGCGCGGCGATCTCCGGCTTGAGCGCGTGGGTGCCGCCGACCGGTCCGCGGCTGGAGAAGTACGCGGTCGCATCGGTGGAGTCCACCGCACCGACGGTGAGCGCCGACGTGGCGCACCCCGGGCTCGACACCGTGTTCTGGGCCGCGCCGATGTTGCCGGCCGCGATGACGAACAGGCTGCGACTGGAGCCCGAGAGCTCGTTGACGGCCTGTGCGATCGGGTCGTCGCACGTTGTCGTCGGCCGCATGCTACCAAGGCTCATGGAGACGACATCGGCGTTGTTCGCGACGGCCCACTGCATGCCCGCGATGATCTGCGACTCGTAGCCGGCGCCCGAGTCGTCGAGGACCTTGCCGATGAGCAGTTCGGCGCCAGGAGCGACACCACGCTCCTTGCCGCCGCTCTCGGCTCCGGTGCCGGCGACCGTCGACGCGACGTGGGTGCCGTGGCCGACCTTGTCGTCGGTGCCGTACTTGGACCCGGTGAAGTCCTTGGTCTGACCGATCCGGCCGGCAAGGTCGGGGTGCCCGGCGTCGACGCCGGTGTCGAGGACGGCGACCTTGCTGCCCTTGCCGTCGAGGCCGGCCGTCCAGGCCGCGGGGGCACCGACCTGGGCGGTCGAGTCGGCGAGCGACGCGCGCAGGGCACGGTCGAGCCAGAGCTTGGCGAGGCCCCTTCCAGCGCCTGAGCTCGCGTCGGTCAGCTCCGACCACGCCGCCGTGACGTCCGACTTGTCCACGGCATACGACAGCGAGTTGACCGAGGCGAGAGTGCTGCTCTCGCTGGCCCCCGTCGGCGCGGGCGTCGTGTCCGACACCGTCCGGTTGCCCTCGTCGTACTGGGCGATGAGGCGGATCGCGTCGGCGTGGGAGTCGTCGAATCCCTCGGCGACGAGGCCGGTCACGTTGAAGAGCTCGCGGTCGACGAGGTCTGCCGCGAGAGCCTGGCCAGCCGTGGCGGGGAAGACGTAGAGGTTGTCGCCGTCGCGGAGGGTCTCGTAGTCAGGGACAGTGCCGTCGACTCCGGGCAGCACCTGGGCGAGCGGCTGGCCGTCCGCCGTGCGCGTGACACGGACCCGGTCGCCCGAGATGAGAGTGACAGTCGCCGACTGCTGGCCCTGTGCCTGGTTGGCGGACCCGACGATGGGCCGTGACTCGCCGGCGGCCGAAGCGCCGACGGCTGATGGGGAGAGGGCGGTCGCGGCGATGGCGAGTATGCCGGCCGACGCGAGGGTATGACGTCGCCAGGTGCGGCGCATGAGACCTCCGTGAGGATGGAGCCGGGCGCGAGACCCGGTGGGTGGGGACGAGGCGGAGCCGGGGGCGTCCTCGCCGCTGCCGGCCCCGGAAGTGGGGCCGGTACCGTCGAGCAGAGTGCCAACGAGGTCCGCCTCGCGGAACCGGTGCAGGCAGGCGGAGAATCGACATGTCGTGTTCTCGACAGCCCGGCGTGCGCGACGGCCGGGCCGAGCGGCGTGAAGGGAAGCCCATGGCCATGGAGGTCGATCTCAGCGCCATCGGCCTGACAGCGGCGCAGGAGCGCGACTACCAGTCCCTCGTCGTCGATGGTGGCGGGACCTCGGAAGCGCTCGCGGCACGATGGCGTCGCCCCGTCCAGGAAGTCGACGCGGTTCTCGTGTCGCTGCGCGACCTCGGGCTCGCCGAGGTGGCGGCGTTCGAGCCCGGCGTGTGCCGGTGGTTCCCCACGGCCCCGGAGGTCTCGCTGCAAGGGCTGCTCAACTCGCGTCGGCACGCCCTGTCCGTGGCGGAGACGTCGGTGGCCCGGCTGACCGAGATGTTTCGCCGCGACCTCAACCATGCCGACGTCGGCGACCTCGTCGAGGTCGTGCTCGGAGCAGAAGCGGTCGGGGGACGGTTCCTCCAGCTCGAGCTGAGCGCGAGGGACGAGGTCTGCGCCTTCGTCGACGCCCGCCCCGTCGCCCTGAACCCGCAGGACAACCGCGCCGAGGAGCAGGCCCTCGACCGCGGCGTCAGGTTCCGGGTCGTCATAGAGCGGGCGGCGTTCGAGGATGACACGACGGTCGCCGAGGCGCGGACGGCCCTCGGCTCCAACGCCCAGGTCCGTGCCGTGGCAAAGGTCCCGACCAAACTGCTGGTGACCGATGGAGCCGCGGCGATGGTGCCGCTCTCGGTCCGCGGATACGATGCGGCTGCCGTCATCATCCGGGCCCCGAGCCTCGTCCATTCGCTGGTGACGCTCTTCGAGTCCGTCTGGGAAGCAGGCGTCCCCCTTGTCCTAAGCCCCGACAGCTCCCTCGTCGACGGTCCCGCCGCGGGGCCGGACTCGCTCGACGTAGCCCTCTTGTCGCTGATGCTCGGCGGGCTCACCGACGATGCCGTCGGCAAACAGCTCGGGATGAGTGGACGGACCGTGCAGCGCCGGATCCGCGCGCTCATGGACCTCACGGGATCGACGACTCGTCTGCAACTCGGCTGGGAGGCGTCCGAGCGCGGTTGGGTCACTCGTCGTTCCGATGATGCGTGCCGGTCCTGAACTCGTGCGCGGAGTTGGCATGGCGTTTTCGGTCGTAGTTATCACATTCGGCGATCCGCCCGGACGCTGTTATGGGCCCCTGTTCGGATGCGGTCCGGGCTCGTTTCGGTGACATCGGCGAGCACCACGACAAGGGCCCATCCCGAGTTGCTCGCCCAAGCAGGAGCGCAGACGTCGACCGGAAAGCCCGGGCTGGCGGCGTTGACTTCTCCGGGGCCCTGCTCGGTTGGGGCCGTCATGGTGACGGTTTGGGTTGTTCGGGCGGGCGTCCCCACGCGCGCCGCGCGTCGGCGACGGCCGCTGCGGTCAGTACGGCGGCTGCGGCTGCGGCTGCGGCCAGTGGTGGTAGGTGGATCATCGCGGGGAAGAGGGCGGCCAGGGTGAGAAGGACGATGATTCGAGACGGGGACACGCGGGAGAAGACCTCGTGCTCGAAGCGCGCCCGGCCGATGGTGAACAGGGCCGGTCCGCCGAGGATGACCGCGATCCACGCGGCCTGGGTATCGCCGTGTGGGTGTTCGATGGTCACGTGGAAGCCGACGGCGGTGGTGACGATGCCGGCGAGCATGATCAGGTGTGAGTCGGTGGTGGACCAGCCCATTCGTGCCGGGGATGTGCTTCTGTTGATCGCTTCGGGGAGGATCTGCCCGGCGCGGTGGAAGTAGATCCGCCAGATCAGCACGGTGGTGGCCACCGCTATCGCGAACGCGGCGGTTTCGCCGGTGCCGATGGCGCCTTCGGCGTATACGCGGCCGGTGACCAGGATCGCCTCGCCGAGGGCGATGAGGAGGAACTGTTGGTAGCGTTCGGCGAGGTGCTCGCCCTCCATGCGCAGTTTCGCCGCTGGAGAGCGGCCGAGGCCGGGGACGGGGAAGCCGGCTCGTGCGGTTATCCACTCGGTGGCCAGCGCGAGCAGCCACAGCGGTAGCCGCCAGTCGAGTGGCAGCACGGCGCCGGTGATCCACAGGGCGCCGGTCATGCTGAACGTGGTCAGCATGCGAAGCTCATGACGTCGTCGTTCGGGTTCGCCGCGCAGTGAGATCGCCAGGATGAGGGACCGGCTGACGTGGGCGAGGACGTAGGCGCAGGCGAGGGCCAGCCGTCGTTCGCCGAAGGCTCTGGATATCGCGACTCCCATGACCAGGCTGGCGACCAGTGAGCTGATGACCACGAGTTGGACCCGGTGGTGGTAGGGGTCGTACTGGCTGGTGGTCCAGGCCGTGAGGTGCCAGACCGCCCACAGCGCCAGGAGCAGCAGCAAGGCTTTGCCCAGGCCCATGGCGACGACGCTCGGGAAGTGGCGGTAAGGGCCGGTGAGAACATCGGCGGACCGGATCGATATCCGGGTGAACGCGAAGACGAACACCACGTCGAAGAACAACTCCAGGAAGGTCGCCTGCCGTCTGGCCCCGTCTTTGAGCAGCAGCCGTGCCTCACCCACCGTCACAACCCCTGTCTCCACCGCGCGGACCTATTGATTGCTGTCGAACCACTCACCTGGATGGTGATGGGGCTTCCAGTGGTCTTCCGCGGGCGCGTGCGACGTCGGCGGCGGCGATCCCGGCCAGAACCAGCGCGGCGGTGAGGGAGACGAGCACCGGCGGCAGGGAGAGCATCAGCGGGGCGGCGAGGATGAGGATGACGACCCCGACCACGCGAGGTCGGGACACCCGGGCGAAGACCACGTATTCGAGGTGGGCGCGTCCGGCGACGTACAGGGCGGCGCCGCCGAGGATGACCGCAACCCAGGCGGGCATGGTGTGGCCGACCGGGTTGGGGATGACCAGTTCGTGGCCGATGGCGGTGATGATGATGCCCAGGATCATGATCCAATGGGCGAGGGCGGCCACGCGGCCGAGGTGTTCCGGGTTCTTGGATGCAGCGATGGCGTCGGCGAGGATCTGCCCGGCCCGGTAGAAGTAGATCCGCCACAGCAGCACGGTGGTGGCGAAGCCGATCACAAACGCGGCGGTCGACTCGACGTCGTACAGGCCCATGGTGTACTCCAGTGCGAGGGCCACGACGGACTCGCCGAGGGCGATCAGGAGGAACTGCCGGTACCGGTCGGCCAGATGCCCGCCGGCGACCGCCCACGCCGTGACGCGCAGCGAGCCGTGCCGGGGCGCCGGCCAGCCGAGTCTGGCCGCTAGATAGTCGGTAGCCGCGCCGCAGATCCACAACGTCACCCGGGTTCCGCCATGGGTAAGCGCCCCGGCGATCCACAGGATGCCGGACAGCGTGAACCAGACGAGTTCGCGGCCTGCGGTGCGCTGGAGTTCGTGCCCGCGCAGGATGATCATGAGGACGGCGGCCCGGCCGGTCTGGATGACGACGTACGGCACGGCGAAGGCCAGACCGCCGTCGCGGAACGCGGTGGGTAGCCCCGCCGGCATGATCAAGACACCGAACATAGTCGTGATGATCACGGCCTGCACGGGCAGTCGGCGCGGGTCGTACTTAGCGGTTGTCCACGCCGCGAGGGTCCATACGCAGGTCAGCGGCATGAGCAGCAGCAGTGTCTTGCCCGCGGCGGGGACGGCATGCCACCCGTGGGCGACGCCGGGCCAGCTCAATCGTTCGGTGATCCGCAGGGTGATCCGTTGGATGACGAAGATGAAGGCCAGGTCGAAGAACAGTTCCAGGAACGTTGTCTGCTGCGGGCTCCCGTGTTTGCGAATCAGGTTCTCGGCACGTCCTGCCGCCGCCATCATCGCCGCCGCTGCTTCGCTGACCCGTCACGCAGCCACCCTGGCACGCCGGCCCACCCGGGCGGACGCGATCGCGGCGATCCCACCGGCGGAACGTGAACCGTGCTATCACCATCAAGACCTTTACGTGAGGGCGAGTGCTACCACCCCGACCGGAAGCGCGGAAGGCACGGGGCCGTAACAGCTCCGAATGCAGGCTCGTCTCCGGCTCGTTGAGCACCAGCAGCGCGGGCGGCCGCGGGGTGAGCAGAGCGGCGACCCACCGCAGGTACCGCAGCATGCCGTCGGACAACTCGGCGACACCCAGCGCCCGCAGCAGGCCCGGCTGCCGCAGCCAAAGCTCGAACCGCCCGGCCTCGACGTTGATGTCCACCTCGCTGCCGGGGAACGCCGACTCGACGGCGGCCGAGAGCCCGGCATGGTCACCGATCTCCCGTATCGTCTGCAGGGCGGCGGCGAGGTCCGCGCCGTCGTGGCCGAGCACGAGGGTGCTCCACGACCCGGACCGGCCGGCTGCCGATCTTTTCGTTGGTGTCTGCGACTCGGCCAGATTCGGTACTGAACAAGATATTGAACGTTCCGTTACTCACGCTCAGCATGCTGGTGGCCGTGGCGCCGCTGAACACCACTGAACAGCTCTCCGGCTTTATCGTGGCAGTCAGTGAACGCAGCCGGTACGGCGCGACACACCGGTAGGTGCGATCCAGCCGGACGCTGACCGCGACCGTCAACGCATCGGTCTTGTCTCGCACCCCCGCAACCTGTAGCACAAGACACCGTCAAACGTCGTTAACAGCGAGTGACGATGGCAGTCCGAAACGCTGTGTGGGCAGTTGCCTCGCAGTGTTTCCGCTGGTGAGATGATCGGGGCTCTTAGTTCCGCTTCAATGTCTGACCGCGCTCAGCCCTCAGCCCTCGGCTCGCAGGCTGGCCACCAGCGCCGTGACCCTTTTCTTGATGCCGTCGCGGACCTCGCGGACAACCTCGATGGATTGACCGGCGGGGTCGGTGAGCTTCCAGTCTTCGTAGCGTTTGCCGGGGAAGACGGGGCAGGCGTCGCCGCAGCCCATGGTGATGATGACGTCGCTCGCCTCGGCCGTGTCCCAGGTGAGCTTGGCCGGGGTCTGGTCGGTGATGTCGATGCCGACTTCGCGCATGGCTTCGACGGCGACAGGGTTGATTTGGTCGGCGGGTTCGCTGCCGGCGGAGCGGACCTCGATGGTGTCGCCGGCGAGGTGGCGGAGCCATCCGGCGGCCATCTGGGAGCGGCCGGCGTTGTGGACGCAGACGAAAGGACGCTGGGCTTGCTGCTCATCGAGCTTCGGTCTCCTGCATGAGGTGGGGTACGACGACGGCGTCGGCGGTGTCGGCGGCGTGGGGGTACCAGGCAGCGAGGGCGGCGATGGCGACCAGGCCGCCGACGAGCTGGGCCGCGATGAAGCCGGGCACGGAGGTCGGGGCGATGCCGGCGAAGGTGTCGGTGAAGGCCCGCCCGATGGTGACGGCCGGGTTGGCGAACGAGGTCGACGAGGTGAACCAGTAGGCGGCCCCGATGTAGGCGCCCACCGCGGCCGGCGCGGCGGAGGTGCGGTCGGAGCGGGCGAGGGCGAAGACCAGGACGACGAGGCCGGCGGTGGCGACCACCTCAGCGAGCCACAGGTTCCCGCCGGTCCGGTCGGTGCGCGACCAGGTCACTGCGGACAGCCCGAACATCAGGTCAGCCAGGACTGCGCCGACGATCGCGCCGCCGATCTGGGCGGCAGTGTAGGCGGCGAGCTCCCGGGCGGTGAGGCCGGTGCCGGCGCGGCGGCCGAGCCACCAGTCGACGGCGGAGACGACTGGGTTGAAGTGCGCACCGGACACCGGGCCGAAGGTTAGGATGAGTGCGCCCAGGGCGAGGGCGGTGGCGATCGCGTTTTCCAGGAGTTGGAGTCCGACGTCGGTGGGGGAGAGCCGGGCGGCAGCGATCCCGGAGCCGACGACGGCGGCGACCAGGAGGGCGGTGCCGGCGAACTCCGCCGATGCCCGCCGGGGCAGGGCGAGGCTCACGCGGTGCCGCCGGCGGCGGGGGCAGTGGAGATTTCCAGCAGTGCGCCAAGCTGGCGGAACGCTTCCGGCTTCACCCGGTACCAGACCCAGGTGCCGCGCCGCTCGGCGTCGACCAGGCCGGCTTCCCGCAGCACCTTGAGGTGGTGGGAGATGGTCGGCCCGGACAGGTCGAAGTCGGGGGTCAGGTCGCAGACGCAGATCTCCGGTACCGAAGCGATCATCGACATCAGCCGCAGCCGGACCGGGTCACCGAGGGCCTTGAACATCGGTGCGACCACCGTCGCCTGCTCGGCGTCCATGGGGCGGACCGCGATCGGGGAGCAGCAGGCGACCGCGTTGAGGTCCACCACCGGCAGGACTTGTTTCGACATGCCTCTAGCTTGACAGACTTCAAAACAGGGTGCAACGTGGGTCCTGCTTCGAAAATCATCTAGGCAAGGACCGAGGCGATGATCAAGCTGTTCCGGCGTCGCCACGCCGACGTCCAGGCGGTGACGTTCTGCGAGTCGTGCGGGCAGGTGTGCACCGCGGCTTGCCGCGCCGACGCCCGCTACGAGCGCACCCGCACCACTGCTTTCACCCGCCACCACATCCGCTGAACCATCAGGAGGTAGTCATGTCCCGTGTCCAGCTCGCCCTGCGCGTGTCCGACCTCGAAGGCTCCGTGGCCTTCTACTCCAAGCTGTTCGGCGTCGACCCGGCCAAGCGTCGTCCCGGCTACGCCAACTTCGCCATCGAGAACCCGCCCCTGAAGCTCGTGCTCCTGGAAGGTGAGGCCGACCGGCCCACGGTCATGGACCACCTGGGCGTCGAGGTGTTCAGCACCGACGAGGTCAACGCCGCGACCAAGCGACTCACCGACTCCGGCCTCATCACACTGGAGGAGAACAACACCGAGTGCTGCTACGCCCTCCAGGACAAGGTGTGGGTGCGCGGCCCCGGCAACGAGCCGTGGGAGGTCTACACGGTCAAGGCCGACTCCGGTCAGCTCCAGAAGGCCACCGAGAGCGCGTGCTGCACCCCGGCCGCCGAGAAGGAGCCAGCCACCAGCGGGGCCACGTCGAGCTGCTGCTGACCGATGGGATGTGCGCGCCTGGCCGCGACCGGCTGTCAGGCGCGCACATCCGCCGTTCGTGACCGGGCGGGGTAGGGCTCACTCCCGTCCCATCGGACGAGCCGGGGTCGCGCTCCAGGCCGTCGCCAGGCCGTCAGACGCTGGACGGTGACGACCAACGACGACTCGCGACACCCCGGGTCTGCCCAGCTCACCAGCTGTGATCGACAGACAGACCAGCCGGTACGGCTACGGCATACCCGCAGTTGGTGAACTGGTGGGCCGGCACGATCTGGCGGCGGTGCCCGCCGCGCGGGTGGCGAGGAGTGCGAGGGGCTGCGCCGGGGGATCGTCGGATCGGCGGGGTCAGCCAGCCTTGCGTACGCCGTAGGCGAGGTGGGTGACGCCGTTGCCCTCGACGACACGCGTGGGCCCATCCAGCTGGACGGGGGTGATCTTCAGGCCGGCGAAGAAGGGGATGCCGTCGCCGAGCAGGACCGGGACGAGGTCGACATGGACCTCGTCGAGCAGGCCCGCTTCGAGGACCTGCGCCGCGATGGTGCCGCCGTTGACGCCGACCTCCTTGCTGCCGGCGATGGCCTTGGCCTTGTCGATCGCGTGCTCGATGCCGTCGGTGACGAACACGAACGAGTCGCTCTCCCGCTCCCACCCGTCGGGGACGGTGTGCGTGACGACGACCACGGGTACGTCCATCGGGTGCCGGCCGCCCCAGCCGTGGGTCATGTCGAACAGCCGCCGCCCGACCACCAGCGCACCCGTCCTCTCGGTCAGGTCGCGCAGGTGCTTCGCGCTCGCCGCCGAGGTGCGCATCGTCATGCCGGGTGTGGCCGTCGGCGTCTCGACGTCGCCGTTGTTGTACCACTGGAAGAGGTACTCGAACCCACCGTGCGACGCGTCGGCGATGTAGCCGTCCAACGACATGGTCGCCCCGGTCGTAACCTTCGTCATCGATCCGCTCCCTGGTCTCCGTCGACCCGCCGATGACCCGGCCGGCCCGTCTCTGCCCAGGGGTCGAACCTGGCGGCGCTCGTTCGACATCGGCCGCAGGATTTTTCGACTACGGGCCATGGGCCCACCACGGATGTTCCGGAGGGGACCAGACAGGACGATGCGCGAGGTCAGCCTCGGGCAGCTACTGGTTTCCTGCCCCGGAAATGGGGGGAGTGTCACGCAGGTCGATTTGGCGTCACGGGCGTTCTCGTGCGCGACGATGGCCGGCAATGGGTATGGGTACGGATCCAATTGGCGGAACACGCCTGGTGCCGTCAGGTCTCGGCCGATGATCAAATCATGTGGGCGAAGATCGACGTGCCGTGCGTCGGAGGGCCGGTGGACGGCCGTTCCGTCCTGGTGCCGGTCGACGAGGACGCCGTGCCCCCTGCCACGATCGATCAGACCTGGTTGTGGATCGAGTACGGCGGCGAACTTCTCGACGCGAATATGAACGGCCTGTACGTGCTGGAGTCGATCGCCGGCGGCGGCCCGCCGTGGGTATACGTCTGGAGCAACCTCCGCCCGGCTCAGCAGGCAACCGATCAGCGGCGATAGCTGATCTCCAGTCTGCCCACAGCGCGCCGCGAAAGTGACCACGCCCCGGACCCCGCGGCTGGACCGATCCGGCGCAGTACGGCTCCGCGCGGCGGGCCCGGCCGTGCTCGTGCATGCCGTCCCGCCTACGGCTTCCGTCTTCTCCTGTTCGCCGCTACGCCGACAGCGTCGAACCGGGATGGACCTTGTGCCCGTGACCTGCCTCAGCCTTGATCAAGAGCCAGTGGAACCTAACCTACCAGTGCTGCCAGTTCGCGATCGGGGCTCACGTCTCTGCTGTACAGAGGGCTGTAGGGCGTCATGGCCAGCCGCAGCGACAATGCGGACGAGGTTGGAGCGGGCTGAATCGGCGTAGATCTCAGCGAGCTTGGTGAACTCGCTCATGATCCCGACGACGCTGCGGTTGGCCGTCACGGCGAAGCGGCAGTCGCGCATGTTCAGTAGCTCGTCGGCCATGACGACCTTGGGCACCTGGCGGGCGTCGAGCACCCTCGCGATCTCGTCGGGGATGCGGGCGGACAGAGAGCGTGCCGGCGCCAGCGGCAGCAGAACCGGTAATAGGGTGCATTCCGTTCACCAGCAGTGCCAGCCGGGCCGCCACCACAGCGCGGTGGCGTACCACGGGCCGAGCAGCGTGGCGTCTTGGTCTGCATCAACAGCCCGAGGCGGGTTGGTGTGGTCGAGGAGTTTCTTGGTTGCACGTACGATCAGCATCTTCCTCCCCAGCCGTCAGGCGCGGTGGCGGCGGGCTCGCTCGATGACGTCGCGGCCGTCGGCGTCTTGCTGGCGTGGCGCGTAGCCGGCCTTGCGCAGGGCGGCCTTCGTGTCAGCCGTGTTGGCTTGGCTGGCCAGCACGGTCGGGGCGAGCAGACGCAGGTTGAGCTTGTTCAGCCGTTTGTCGGCGCAGATCTGAGCCAGCAGCGTGGTGTCGTCGCTGACCAGAGTGCTGGCCACGGGCGCGACCCGTACCGACCCGTGCTGACGGGCGACGTCAGCCAGCAGGTAGACCAGCGGTTGCGGCAGTCCGCCGTCGGCGATTTTCATTAAGGCTTTCGTCAGGCCGTGCTCGGTCCAGCCCGCGTCGTACGCGCCGCGTACCGCCGCCGGGCTGAAGCGCCAAATCGTGGCCGTGCCGCGGGACTCTACGACGGCGGCCGCGTCGAGCAGCTCCGCCAGTTCCGGACCTGGTGTTCCTGTCACGACGGCGGTCAGGTCGGCCTGCAGTCGGGCGGTGCGGGCGAGGTCACCCAGGTCGCCGACGGCCTTGGCGATGTCCTTGCCGGCCAGCAGCGCCTCCCCGGCGGGGCTGATCGCGCCCGCGCCGAGAACCCCCAAGGTCGTGGCCTCCTCCAGCAAGCCGCGCGCTGCCGTGGCGTCGCGAAAGGCCAGCGGCTGCCCCCACCACATCCAATGCGCCGCCTGCTCGAGGTCCGGCGCCGCCCGCTCACCTAACGCCCGCAGCACGGCCATCCGGGCGTGCGCAGACCAGGCTTCGTCGTAGTCCGGCACCCACGGCCCGGTCTGCGTCGACGGCAGGTAGTCCAGCCCGCGCCACGCCTTCAGGATCACCGCCAGCCGCCGGTCCAGACCGAGCGTGAGCCAGCGATCGTACGCGGCCGTCGGGATCACGCGTTCGTCGAGTGCGGCCAACCCGGCCTCCACGGCGACAGCGAGCAGCAGCCGCACGGTCGAAACGGTCACGCCAAGCGTCCTCGCTGTCCGAGTCAGCTCGCGCACGCCGACACCGCCGACCTTCACCGCCGCCAGCGGCTCACGTCCAGCTCTGTCCAGCAGCGCCGACAACAGCCCGACTACGGCGATGCCCTGCGCCTGGGCGTCGCGGCGCACCGTCACGGGATCCGGTGTGTGCCAGGCAACCGGCGGTTCCTGCGGCTGGAACGGAGCCCGGTAGTCGGCTCCTCGCAAAGCGATCGCGACCTGACCCGCCAGCTGATAGTCCTCCCAGGTCACGCGGTAGACCAGCCCGTGGTCCTCAGCCCAGTCCAGCGGATGGACCTGGCGATAGTTGCTCGGATACCGGCTGCGGTGTGCGATGCCGCTGCCGCCGTAATGACGGATCAGTCCACCGCCGCGATCAGCCTCCTCCAACACCGCCCGCGTCGCGGTGGGCATCTGCTTGACGAGATCGTGCACGTTCTCCGTGTCGAGAAAGAACTCCGCCATCGCCTCCAGCAGGTCCGCCTTGCGGCCCTTCGTAGGCAGCCCCAGGTTGCTCGTAACAACCTTCAGATCATCGACGTTCAACACCGTGGCGAGTTGCCCAGCCGACGGGCCGACACCCAGCGGACGGACGAAGACCTCTCGCAGGATGCCGTTCACTGCGAGCCGGCCCCGCAGCCGCGCGACAAGCCCCGCATCGGCGGCACGCTGCAGGTACGGCATTGCGTCGGCGCCGACCAATGCCGACACCTCAGCCTCGGCGACGACGCCACCCAGCGCCAGAGCCGCCTCCAACACCTGCAACGTCGGCAGGTCAAGGCCAGAAAGCTGATCATACGGATTCACGAGGGCGCTCCCAGGACGCAACGGCGACACCCTGAATCCAACCTCACCAACCGCATCCCGTGACGGGACCCCCGCCTGCCGCCGAACTCTGAGCCCAGCTGCTTGGCCCGCCGCCAGTGGCCCCGAGGCCAATCGTTTGCACGCAAGAGGATCGGGGTCACCCTGATCGACACCGCGGAGATCTACGGCCCGTACATCAACGAGGAACTGGTCGGCCGGGCGCTCAACGGACGCCGCGACCAGGCCGTGCTGGCCACCAAGTTCGGCATCGTCGCGCACGACGGCCGCGGCCCATGGACGCTCGACAGCAGCCCCGACAACATCCCGCATCGCGGTCGAGGGGTCGCTCAAGCGCTTGGCACCGACCACATCGACCTCTATTACCAGCACCGGGTCGACCCGAACACCCCGATCGAGGACACCATGGGCGCGCTCGCCGCCCTGGCAAAGGAAGGCAAGATCCGCTACGTCGGGCTGTCCGAGGCCTGGATCGACACCATCCGCCCCGCGCACGCCGTCCACCCGGTCACCGTGCTGCAGTCGGAGTACTCGCTGTGGACCCGCGACCAGGAACAGGGCCTGCCCGTGCTGCGCGAGCTGGGCATCGGCCTGGTGGCTTTCTCCCCGCTCGGCCACGGGTTCCTCACCGGCACACTGCGGACCCCGGCCGACCTCGAGAAGCTCGACGACAACGACGTCCGTAAGAACAACCCCCGCTTTACCGGCGAGAACTTCCAGCGCAACCTCCGCCTCGCCGATCAGGTACAGGCGGTCGCCGACCAGGTGGGCGCCACCCCGGCCCAGATCGCCCTGGCCTGGCTACTCATCAAGGGCAACGACATCGCCCCATCCCCGGCACCAAGCGCGTCAGCCGCGTGGAGGAAGACACCGCCGCCGACGCCATCGAGCTCACGCCCGAACAGGTCGCCACCCTTGACGCTCTGCCCCCGGCCGAGGGCGGCCACCACAGCGAGGCCCAGACGCAGATGATCGAACGCTGAGCGCACGGCGGCTGCACTGCGATCGAGCCGAAACCAGCCCCGGCCAGCGCGTAAGCGTCCGTGACCAGATTCGCCGAACTGACGACGCGTCCGGGCGTACACGTCGCTTCCGCTTCCGGCCGCTGTGCGGACGGTTAGGATTTCACGGAAGCGACCGGCGACCCGGAGGCGATGCAGAGCGTGCGCCGGCGGGCCGCGACTTCATCCCCCTGCGGCGTGAGGTTACCGCTGTCCGAGGGTTCCGACGATTGCTGCAGCCCATCGGAAGGAGCATCATGAGCGAGCCGACGACCAAGGCCCTGCCGATCGTGCTGATCCACGGGCTTTGGATGACCGCCCGAAGCTGGGACCGCTGGGTGGAGCACTACCGGGCGGAGGGCCATGAGGTCCTCGTGCCGACGTACCCGGGATTCGAGATCGAAGTAGAGGCGTTGCGGGAAAGACCCGAGGTCATCGCCGAGGCCTCCGTTCCCGCAACGCTCGACCATCTCAGCGAGGTGGTCGAGAGCCTGGACCGTCCGCCGATCATCATGGGCCATTCCTTCGGGGGGACCTTCACCCAGCTCTTAGTGAACCGCGGGTTGGGCGCCGCCGCGGTGGTGATCGACTCGGCGCCACCCGAGGGCGTGCGGGTGAACCCGCCGGCCCAGACCAAGTCCCTGTTCCCAATCCTCAAGAACCCGGCCAATCGGCACCGCGCGGTGGGCTTCACCAAGGAGCAGTTCCACTATGCCTTCGCCAACACGGTCAGCCGGGAGGAATCCGACGCCGCGTACGACCGCCTCCACATCCCGGCGCCCGGCAGCTGGGTCTGGACCTATGGCCTGGCAGCCAACTGGAGGCCGGGCCACCAGGAGACCTGGGTGGACTACGACCTGGACGACCGTGCTCCGCTGTTGTTCATCATTGGCGGCAAAGACCACCTGATGCCGCCCTCGGTGATCCGCTCGAACGCGAAGAAATACCGCAACTCCGAGGCGACGACTGAGACCTACGAGTTTCCGGACCGCTCACACTTCACCGGTGTCGAGCCTGGCTGGGAGCAGGTGGCCGACTACGCGCTCGAGTGGGCGACGAGCCACGCGCGAACGTGACAGGGCTGGGCAGACAGCGGCTGTGGTCCGTCCGGCAAGCGCCGTGGCTGCACTCGGGCGGGGATGCCAAGTAATGCGGGTGCCTCACGCTCAGGCTTAGCGACGACTCCTTCGTGGCATCACGGTGCGTGACTTGGACCTTGCCCGCTTCGCCCAGCGCCCCAGCACCCGCCCCCGCAAGACCCTCGGCTTAATACACCATCCGAGAAGCTCGCCGAACTCCTTGCGCACACCTCTTGAACCCGTCATGTCAGCCATCAGCCGGGACGGGACAGAGCGCTTCCTGTGATTGTGATCCGACAACTGATCCGCGCCACTCGTCCGCCGCCTGAAGTGCGACAGATCCAGCGACCTAATAGGGGCCTCGCAGGCCTGCCCATGGTCCGCTCACCAGCCCGGTGGTTAGTCGACTCTAGGCGGGGTACGCACCGGAGACGCGTGTGCAGGCCCGTTGAACCCGGCCGTTCTTGCCGACCTACGGAGAGGAACAACGGTGTCACACGAGTACCGCAAGAGCCCCGAAGCAGTTTCTCGGCTGTCGCCGGAGCAATACCGAGTCACTCAGGAAGCGGAGACGGAGCCAGCCTTCGACAACGCCTACTGGGACAACGAGGAGCCGGGTATCTACGTCGACGTCGTGTCCGGTGAACCTCTGTTCGCTTCGGTCAACAAGTACGACAGCGGCACCGGCTGGCCGACCTTCACCAGGCCGATCGAATCGGAGAACGTGGTCGAGGTCCGAGAGTCGAGCGACGCCATGTTCGGCACCGAGGTCCGGTCGGCGCACGGGGACAGCCACGTGGGCCACGTGTTCGACGACGGTCCCCCGGAAACTGGCGGACTGCGTTACTGCATGAACTCGGCGGCGCTTCGGTTCGTCCCACGCCACGACCTCGAGCGTGAAGGCTACGACGAGTACCGCAGAATTTTCGAGCACCCGGACGGGGAGCGACGATGACCGAGACGACTGAGAAGGCGATCCTGGCCGGCGGCTGCTTCTGGGGCATGGAAGACCTTATTCGGAAACACCCGGGCGTAATCGACACCAGGGTCGGATACACCGGTGGAGACGTGCCGAACGCGACGTATCGGAACCATGGATCCCACGCCGAGGCGGTCGAGGTCGTTTTCGACCCCGCGAAACTGGCCTACCGGGAGCTTCTTGAGTTCTTCTTCCAGGCCCACGACCCGACAACGAAGAATCGCCAGGGCAACGACGTGGGAGCCAGCTATCGGTCGGCCATCTTCTATTGCGACGAGCAGCAGCGAAAGGTCGCCGAAGAGACGATCGCCGACGTCGACGCCTCCGGCCTGTGGCCGGGCAAGGTGGTCACCGAGGTCACCCCCGCTGGCCCGTTCTGGGAGGCCGAGCCGGAACACCAGGACTACCTGGAGCGAAATCCCGGGGGTTACACGTGCCACTACGTCCGGCCGAACTGGAAGCTTCCCTCGAAGGAGAACGCGAGTTAGCGCGCGGGTAGGTGTAGACGCCCTGCCGGGTGGTATTCGGGCGCCCTTGCGAGGAGAAGAGACCAGGTGACTGTCAAGACCGAAGCGCCAACACGCGCCGCAGGCGCCCGGCCGTTCACCACAGAGATCCCCGAGGCCGAACTCGACGCGCTGCGTGCGCGCATCAGGGCAACGCGCTGGCCCGAGAAGCAGACCGTTGACGACCAGTCGCGGGGCGTGCCGCTCGAGACGAGCCAGGCGCTCGCGCGCTATTGGGAGCAGGAGTACGACTGGCGCAAGGTCGAGGCGAGACTGAACGCCCTACCGAATTTCATCGATTGGTCATTGGTATGTGATCAGTTCGAGCAGGGAGCCGTCCGGGTCCCGGAAGTAGACACTCACGCCTTGACCACACCCACCAGTGCGATCGACGGGCCCCTCCTCTACCTCGACATGATGGCGACGAAGGTGGGCCAGCACCTCTTCTACGGTGCCGGACCAGACGAAACATAGGTCGCTGCCGCCGGGTGCAACCGGCGAGCGCGCCACCAGCCTGCCGATATCCAGACCCGGCCCATGCACGTTGAGCTGCTGATCGCCGAACCTGTACGCGACATGACCGTCAGGGAGATCAACGACTTCGGCCCCCAGCACACTCTGGTAGAAGGTCGTTGATCGCTTCCAATCGCTCACCGCGATCACACAGTGGTCGAGTCTGACTCGTGCCTGATGCATGATCGGACCGTACCCGGCAGCAACGTTGAAGCATCGCGCTTGCCCCCGGGTAACGATTCCGCTTCGTTGAGCTGGCGTTGCTGAGCCTCTGACCTGCGCGACCGGTGCACCGAGGTCCTTGGTTATGCGGCCGTGTTCGCACCCGAAGCCACTCAGCCCAATCGCACGGCAGCGGAGCGCAAGGCCGCCCGGGCCGGCAAGTCTGGCTCGACGTCAAGGTACCGTCTCGATCTATTGCCAGGCGGTCGGCACCACGGTGACCGGGACGTACGGCACGAGCAACGTCTGGAACCGGATTGGCGCCAACCGCTATGTGTCCGATATCTACGTCTACGCCGGATACGATGGCTTCGTCCTCAACGTGCCCCTCTGCTGAACCGCCGCGCCGCCGGCAGGGTCTCCTATCGGACCCGGCCGGCCGCCGGCAGTGCGATGAGGTAGCCGTCGGGTCGTCAGCCCTTGTGCCACTTCTGGTTGGCCGTGCCCGCGCAGTCCCAGATCTGGAGTTTCGCGCCGTCGCTGCCGTTCCAGTCCTTGATGTCGACGCACTTGTTGGCCTGGAGGTTGACCAGGTCCCCGGCCGCGTTGAGGGTGAACTGCTGGGCGCCGGTGCCGTTGCAGGTGTAGAGCTGGACGACCGCGCCGTTGGCGGTGGACCCGGCGTCGACGTCCATGCACTTGTTGTTCTGGCTCTGCAGGGCCGTGCCGGTGAACGTCCACTTCTGCGCGTTGGTGCCGTTGCAGGGCCACATCTGCAGCTGGGCGCGGTCGACGAAGTTCGCACTCGGCACGTCGATGCACTTGTTGTTCCAGTTGCTGACCACGGCCACCCCGGTGCTGGGGCTGCCACCGCCGGTGAACGGGCTCAGGATCAGCCCGGCGGCGCGGGGGTCGCCGTCGTACACCAGGGATTCGAAGCCGCCGACGTCGTCGAAGGCGAACGCGTACGCCTTGCCGTCGGCCATGTTGGCGTGGATCAGGCGGGCGTACTGGTTGGTCGGGTTGTTGCGGTAGAAGTCGGCGGCGTTGGTGCTGGGCTGGGTGTCGATGGTGCCGAGCGTTCCCCGGTTGAGCGCGGCGCAGAGCGTACGCGAGATCGGGCCGACCACCTGATCGTTCGGCGCGGGCAGGTCGCCGTCGCAGCCCCAGACGCTCGCCGAGGAGGGCCGGTTGAAGGAGGCGACCACCTGGCCGCTGCCGTTGGTGAAGGTCATGGTGCTGCCCGAGGTCCGCCCGTAGTACCGGATGCTCGGCTGGTCGGCGAAGGGCAGCACGGTCAGTGTCTTCGTGGTGTACGCGTTCCACGCCGCGGCGATGTAGGAGTCCAGGTAGGTGGGGCTGAGCAGGCCGGCGCCGGCGGCCTTGCCGGGGGCCAGGACCCGCAGCACGGTCCCGTCCGACCGGGTGTACAGGGTGTTGGCCCAGCCCGGCTGGGCGCGGATCCCGTCGATGACGGCGGTGCGTCCGTTGGCCACCGGGTCGCCGGTCCTCTTGGTGACGCCGTTGGCGCCGGTCACGGTCACGGCGTGCGGCACCGCGAACATGTCCACCTGAGAGCTGTTCAGCCACAGCCCGGCATCGTTGTAGGTGAACTCGCTCCAGTCGAAGAGGATGTCCCGGTTGGCGTCGCCGGCCGCCCATGGGGCGGGCTGCACCAGCCCGTCCGGCGTGAGGAAGAACTTCAGCTTCTGCCCGAGGGCGAAGTAGACCCGGCCGGAGAAGCCGCGCGGGACCTGGACGGTGGTGCTGCCGCCGGTGCCGGGACCTGGGATGGAGGCGTCCGGCGCGGGTGACGGCGGGATCTGGCCGCCGGTCCAGGGGACGAAGGTGCCGCCGGAGGTGACGTAGCCGTTCCGGCCGGTGGCCAGCTGGGTGCCGATGACGTACAGGTAGACCGGGTCGGCGCGGCCGGTGGTGTTGGTGACGGTGACGGGCAGCAGCGCCGGACCGACCGCGCGGGCCGGGGTGGCGACGACGGTGCCGGCGAGGCCTGCGAGCAGGGCGGACGCAACGGCGAGCAGCTTTCTTCGGAGACCCATGGATACCACCTCGGAGGGACGATGACGGGAGAGGGCGTTATCGGCGTGATCGACTCGGGTTGCGGCAGGTCGGGATGTCTGGGCGTGGGATACCGCCGATGGCGGCAGCTGGGTTGGGTTCCGCTCGCCGGTGGAGGCCAGCGGGCATGATCGCGGCCGGGCCGGCGGCGCTCACCGCCGGCCCGGCCTCAGCCGGTGCGCCACTTCTGGTTGGCCGTGCCCGCGCAGTCCCAGAGTTGCAGGCGGGCGCCGTCGGAGTTGTTCCAGTCCTTGATGTCGACGCATCTATTGGCCTGCGGGTTGACCAGGTCCCCGGCGGCGGAGAGGACGAACTGCTGGGCTCCGGTGCCGTTGCACCAGGCGATCTGGATGACCGCGCCGTTGTCGCGCGAGCCCCAGGCGACGTCCATGCACAGGTTGTTCTGGGTACGCAGCGTGCCGCCGGTGAAGGTCCAGCTCTGCGCCAGGGTGCCGTTGCAGGTCCAGGTCTGCAACGGCACGCCGTCGGAGAAGTTGGAGAACGGCACGTCGATGCACCGGTTGTTCCAGTTGCTGATGATCCGCGTCCCGCCGCCGGTCGTGGTCAGCGACAGCCCGTAGACGCCGAGGATCTCGTTGACCGGCTGGAACCACATGGTGCCGCCGGTCGTGCAGTTGCCGGTGCCGCCGGAGGTGACGCCCTGGGCCTGGTCGCCGGAGAGCCAGGACCCGCCGGAGTCGCCCGGTTCGGCGCAGGCGTTGCTGCGGGTCAGCCCGTAGACCGCGCCCTGGGCGTAGTTGACGGTCTCGTCCCGGCCCAGGATCGTGCCGCACCGCCAGCCGGTGGTCCGGCCCGACCGGCACACCGAGCTGCCGATCACCGCGTCCCGCGAGCCGGCCACCGGCGCGTTGCCGCCGGCGTAGTTGTTGACCCACGGGCGCGGGGTCCAGTTGCTGTTCGTGCGTACCCACGCGTAGTCGTTGCCGGGGAACGACGAGCCGGCGAAGGTGCCCTGAGCCACGTTGTTGTAGCCGAGGGTGGAACTGCCCGTGCCGCCGCAGTGCCCGGCGGTCACGAATCCGCCCGCGACGGCGAAGCCCACCGAGCAGAGCACGTTTCCGTTGATCACGAACTGGTCGCCGCCGCGGATGTCGTACACGGGCCGGGGCACGTCCGCCTCGGTCACGTAGCGGACCAGGGCGCGGGGTGCTCCGCTGGCCGCCACGAAGGAGGCGGCCGCCGCCGTGTGGCCCGGCTCGACCAGCACGACGACGGAGTTGCCGACGGTATCGGCGTACCAGCCACGCACGGCGGCGGCCGGCCGGTGACGCGCCGCGTACCGGTCGAGGGCGGTCCGGGCGGCGTCGAGGGTGGCCAGGCTGTGGGCGACTAGCCGGGGCTCGGCGCCTTCGGCGCGGACGGTAGCGGCCGCCGCCTGGTCGGTGACCGCCACGGTCAGCCGGCGGCCGTCGGTCAGCCAGGAGCCGGCGTACCGCGCGCCCAGCCGGGCCCGCAGCCGCCGGTCGATCACCGCCGCTCCGGCCTCGACCCGCAGCCGGGCGGCCACCTCACGGTCGGTGAGCCCGAGATCCCGGCGCATGGCCTCGGCCATGCCGGAGGCGAGACCGGTCGCGTCGGCGGCACCGGAGGTTCGTGGAGATTGCGCCGTCGCGGCGGCGGGTGGGGCGGCCAGGCCGGCGGCGAGGACCGCGGTGGCGAGGAGCCCGAGGAGCTTGTTCATCGATCTCCTTCCGGCCGGGCCCGACGAGCGCGGGACCGGTGTGAGACGGGGGAGAGAGCGCTCTCTCATAGAAGACTGCCGATTGGTTAACTTTCTTGTCAAGTCACGTCGGGGGCGGGCCGGGTGGGACCAGGCCCGCCGCCGTCCACTGCTAGGCGCGGACCTAGTCCACGAGCGCGCGGGACGGAAAAGGCGCCGACGCGTCGGACGGGCCCGGCCAGTCGCCACCCGCCGTCAGGTTGCCGACCTAACAAAAGCACTACTAATAGTGCTTTGTTAGGTCGTTGTGGCGTGTCGCTTGAATGAGCGTCGTGCTGGTGCTTGGGTCCGGTGCGTGGATGAGCGGGAACTCGTTCGGGTGCGGGCGCAGTTGGAGGATTTCGCGGCAGGGGTGTTCGCGGGGTTGCGGCGGTCGGACCAGCGTGCGACCGGCTTGCGGTATCTGCGGGGGTTGATGCTGGACGGCCGGCGTAAGTCGATGCAGCCGATGGCCGAGCGACTCGGGGTCGATCACCAGCAGTTGCAGCAGTTCCTGACCTCGTCCACTTGGGATGTGGCCGGTGTGCGACGGCGACTGGCGACGACTGCGGTCGACCTGGTGACGCCTCAGGTGTGGGTGGTGGACGACACCGGGTTTCCCAAGGACGGCAAGGCCTCGGCCTGCGTGGCCCGGCAGTACTCCGGCACGCTCGGCAAGGTCGCCAACTGCCAGATCGCCGTCAGCGTCCACGCGGCGACCGACGCCGCCTCGGCGGTGCTGAACTGGCGACTGTTCGTGCCGGAGTCCTGGGACGACACCTGCGTCCCCGGCCCGGACGGCAAGCCCGCGAACCCGCACGCCCGCAGGCTGCGCCAGCAGCCGGTCACCCTCGACCAGGCCGGGGCGAAGAAACCACACCCGCGCGTGCAGCTGCCTCGCGAGGAACAGATCGACCAGATCCGCCGGCGGCGCACCGCATCGAAGGTCCCCGACGCCGAGCGGTACCGGCCGAAGTGGCTGATGGCCCTGGAAATGCTCGACGAGTTGGCCGCGTGGGGGCTGCGTCCGCCGCTGCTGACCGCCGACGCCGGCTACGGCCAGGTCGCGGAGTTCCGCCAGGGCCTGACCGAACGCGGCATTCCCTACATCGTGGCGACCACGTCGAGCACCACCGCTCAACCCGGCGACGCTCAACCCGTCGAGGTCCCCTACGCCGGAATCGGCAAGCACCCCACACCGAAGTACCCCCATCCTGCTCGCAGCCTGAAGGACCTCGCCCTCGCCCACGGCGCCGACGCAACACGTTTGGTGCGCTGGCGTGCCCGGCTACCCGCGCCCGACCGCGCCCCGGACCGGCCAGTCGGTGAGCTGTCCGGGCACTTCTTCGCCCTGCGGGTGCGCCCCGCGGGCCGGGTGATCCGACGCGGACCCCACCGCGGCGATGACGGTGTCCTGCCCGACTGCTGGCTGCTCGTGCAGTGGCCTCCCGGCCAGGGCGAGCCCACCGACTACTGGCTGTCCGACCTGCCCGCCGACACACCACTTGCCGAACTGGTCCGCCTGGCCAAGAGCCGCTGGCGCGTCGAGCACGACTACCGCGAACTCAAGACCGCCCTCGGACTCGACCACTTCGAAGGCCGATCCTGGATCGGCTGGCACCGCCACGTCACCCTCGCCGCAGCCGCCCAGCTGTTCCTCACCCAACTACGGCTCACACGCCCAAAAGCAACGGGGCAGACCTGAGCCTCTACGCCGTCCTCCGGCAACTGCAGTACCTACTCGCGACCTGGCTCGGGTTCTGCCCCCTCTGCCGCCAACTCGTCCCAACCTAACAAAGCACTACTAAGGGTCCGGTTCCGGACAGCGGCATCCGCGTGGCGATGTTAGCGTCGCCGCCACCCCCGGATTCCCGCCAACCGTCACACCTCCTGTATGGCGGGGGCCGCTGCCTCGTCGGGAGCCGCAATGACCTCGATCAACGCCAGCGCCGACGTGGCTCGGGCCACCGAGCGGCTGCGCCCCGTGTTCGGTGACCGGCTACTGCTGCCCACACACAATGGGTTCGCGTCGGCTACCCGGATCTGGAACTGTGCGGTCACGCACCGGCCCGTCGCGATCGTCCGGTGCCTTGACAACGACGACGTACGCGCCGCCGTGTTGACCGCCCGCGAGTACGACGTGCCGCTCTCCGTCCGTGGCGGGGGCCACGACTGGGCAGGGCGGGCGCTGCGCGACGGCGGGTTGGTGCTTGACCTGTCCGGCATGCGGCAGGTGGCGGTGGATACCGAGGCGGGTACGGCCACGGTCGGGGGCGGCGCGCACATCGGCGATGTTTCCGGCGCTGGGCAGCAGTACGGCTTAGCCACGCCCACGGGGACCGTACGGACGGTCGGGATGGCCGGTCTGACCTCGCCGGCGGTTACGGTCCACTCTGCGGGCGGTACGGGCTGGCGGTGGACAACCTGCTGCGCGCCGATGTCGTACTGGCCGACGGCCGCCTCGTGACCGCCAGCCCGGACGGCGACGCCGAACTGTTCTGGGCCTTGCGCGGCGGCGGCGGCAACTTCGGTGTGGTCACCAGCCTGATGTACCGGCTGCACGAGCTGCCGACCGTGCTGGCCGGGATGACGCTGTTCCCGTTCGCCCAGGCGGCCACCGTGCTGACGGGGTACCGCGAGATCGTGGCCACCACCGCCGACGAGGCGACGATCATGGCGGGCTTCCTGCCCAACCCGGACGGGCCACCCCTGGTGTTCCTCTGCCCCATGTGGAGCGGAGCTGACCTCGCCGAGGGCGAGCGGCTCATCGCGGGGCTGGAGCGGCTGGGCAACCCGATCATGAGCCAGATCGCCGCAACGCCGTATCACGACGCGCTGAGCATGTTCGACGGCGCGATGCGTGAGGGCAACCACTACCGGCTGCGTACCCGCTGGCTGTCTCACCTGTCCGAGGCCGCCGCCGAGGAGCTTACTGACGCCGCCGCGCAGATCGCCTCGCCGTACTCGGCCATCTCCATGCACCACTTCCACGGCGCCGCCGCCCGAGTGGGCCAGGCCGAGACCGCCTTCGGGCTGCGCACGGACCACCTGCTTGTCGAGATCGTCGGGGCGTGGGCGCCGGAGGACGCCGAAGCGGGGCACGGCGACTGGGCCGACCAAACGTCGCAACGGTTGGCGCCGTTGGCGTTGCCCGGCGGTTACCCGAACCTGCTCGGCGCGGATGAGCCCGAGCGGATCCCACCGAGTTACGGCCCCAACTACGAGCGGCTGGTCAGCGCCAAATGCCGCTACGACCCGGACAACATCTTTGCCTCCGCCGTACCGACCCTTGCGGTCTAGGGCGTGCCCGGCCGATCATGAGCGCTGTGGATTGTCCGGGGCAGCGCCGACACCCGACCGGATGCCATAGTGCCGTCGTGAAGGCAGACCTGCACAGGTACTTGAAGGGCGGCCGCGACGCGCTGCTGTGGAAGCTCGATGGGCTCAGCGAATACGACATTCGGCGTCCGTTGACCCGGACCGCAACCAACTTGCTCGGCCTGGTGAAGCACTCGGCGGCCATGGAGATCCTCTACTTCGGCGTCGTGTTCGGCCGACCGTTCGAGCAGGAGCTGCCGTACGTCGGCGACGGAGCGGAAACCAACGCCGACATGTGGGCGACCGCGGATGAGACCCGCGAGGAGATCGTCGCACTGTACCGTCGCGCGATCGCCCACGCCGACACCACCATTGAAGCCCTTGCAATGGATGAGGTCGGCCGCGTGCCGTGGTGGGGCGATGCGGCGGTCACGTTGCACCACGTCCTGGTCCACGTCACCGCGGAAACACAACGGCACGCCGGCCACGCTGACATCGTGCGCGAACTCATCGACGGCGCGGCCGGGCTGCTGCCCAGGAACGACAACTTGCCCGCCGCCGACGAGTCATGGTGGCTGGACTACCGCCAGCGAGTGGAGCAGGCTGCCCTCGACGCCAGCAAACGCAGCAACTAGGTTTCCTGTCGATCTTGGAGCCAGATGATGGCGGCGATGAGGACCAGGCTGGCCGGTAGAGGGATGCGCGTTTGGCGTAGCGGGTGGCCAGGTCACGCCATTGCTTGCGGCGGTTGAAGCAACGTTGCTGGCCGCCTGACCGTTATCCGTTGCGGAGCCGCCCGGGGTCACGGCCTGGACGGCTCTGCACCTTGGTTGACCTATGCTCGCGGTCATGTCCCCGGTGAGTGCGGGCGGCGCGAGCCGCTGGTTCGGGTCGCTGGCGCAGTCCACCGGCGATGCGCAGGTCTTCGTCTTCCCGTATGCCGGTGGCATCGCCGCGTCGTTCATGGAGTGGCAGGCGATGGCTGAGCCGGAGCTGTCGTTGCAGGTCGCGCTGATGCCGGCCAGGGGAGTCCGGATGCACGAGCCGCCCGTGGACGACGTTACGGAGCTAGTGGATCAGCTGACGACGGCCGTCATCGAGCGGGCGTCGGGGCCGTTCCTGCTGTTCGGGCACAGCCTGGGTGCGCTGCTGGCGTTCGAGGTGACCCGGGAGCTGCGCCGCCGGGACGCGCCCGATCCGCTGGCGCTGCTGGTCAGCGGGGCCGAGGCGCCGCAGACCCGGCTGATCACGCAGCGTTATTCTGAACTCGACGACACCGGCCTGATCGAGGCGTTGCGCGACTTCGGGGCCACCCCGGCCGGATTGCTGGCGGACCGGGAGATGATGGAGATCATCCTGCCGGGCATCCGGGCCGACTTCGCCCTGTCCGAGCGGTACACCTACCGTGCCGAGCCGCCGCTGGAACTGCCGGTGCACGTGCTGCTCGGCGAGCGGGACGGGCACGTGGACCTGGACCGGGCGGCCGGGTGGGCGCTGGAATGCGCGGCCCCGCCGCAGCGACATGTGTTCGCCGGTGGGCATTTCTTCCTGACTGATTACCAGTCGGAAATCTTGGACCTTATGCGACGCATCGTCGCCACTCACACCGCTGCGGCGTAATCATCGACAATGGATGTATATAAGGACTCTTGCCCACCCGAGGGCTTCCATTGTGTCGGGTGTTCGACGTAGCCGCCCGGCGAGATGCGGTGCTAAAGTTCGCCATCCGTTTCATCAAAGGGACGTCGCTGACGAGGCGGCAAACCTTTCGTGCGCCGAGGTGCTCATGAGCCCGTCGTACTTGCCGTCCTTGATTTTGCGTGAGTACTTGCATGTGGTGGCGACCGTCCACCCTCAGCTGCGCGAGATGCTTGATTTCGAGCGGCCGGGTGCGGCTGCGGCGTTGGCGGAGCTGGCCGCCACGGTCAGCGAGTTCGACACCGACTCCACCGGCCGGGGCGACTCTTATCGCCGGGCCCAGCGCGACACCCTGGTGCGCTGGACCGGAATGCGGCACCTGCTGGAGCTGGCCACTCCGGCCGGATCCGAGGCGGTCACCGTCATCCTGGACGTGCTCGGCGGCGACGGCACCGTGGCGCGCGCGGCGAGCAGCCAGTCTGCCTGTTTCGAGTCCAAGCTGGCGTTCATCACCGGCGACCTGTCCGGCCACATGGTCGACAAGGCGCTCGCGCACGGCCTGCCCGCCGTACGCCAGGCCGCGCAATTCTTGTTTCTGCGCGACGCCAGCCTGGACGCGGTGCTGCTCGCCTACGGAACGCATCACATCCCGGGACACCAGCGGCCGCTGGCGGTGGCGGAGGCGGCCCGGGTGGTCCGCCCCGGTGGCCGGATCGTGCTGCACGACTTCGACGAGTCGAGCCCGATGGCCGGATTCTTCGGTGAGGTGGTGCATCCGCACGCCTCCGGTGGCCACGACTACCAGCATTTCAGCCGGGCGGAACTGGCCCGCCTGTTCGCCGAGGCCGATCTGCCGGTGCGCATCGTCGACCTCTATGACCCGCTGATCGTGCGCGCCGACACCGCACAGTCCGCGCACGCGCGGATTCGCGACTATGTCGGCGACATGTACGGGGTACGGGAGTTTCTCGCGACGCTGAGCGATGACGAGGTGTGGCGGCTGCTGACGCACCACTTCGACCACACCGGCTACCTGGCCGCGCTCGGTGGCCGTGACGGCATCCCGGCGCGGCCGGTGGTCTACCGGGCCGACGGGCAGTTCGTCGCCGAGGTGCCCCGGATGGCGATCGTCGCGGTCGCGACAAGGACGGCATGACCGCCATGTCCAGCCCGCGCTACCTGCTCGATCTGGTACACCGCCCCTCGGGCGCCGACGCCGGCCGGCCCGCGATCGTCGCCCCTGACGGTGAGCTGAGCTACGCACAGCTGTGGGAGCGGATCGACGCGACGGCCGAACTGCTGCGCCGGGCCGGGATCAGGCCGGGTGACCTGGTCGGCCTCTACCTGCACCGATCCGCCGACTACGTGACGTCGCTGCTGGCGACGCTCACGGTGGGCGCGGTCGCGGTGCCGATCGATCCCGAGCTACCCTCCGGCCGGGCCGAGCAGATGCTCGCCATAGCCGCACCCCGGCTCGTCCTGTACGCGGACCGGCCCGCTACCGTCGCCGCGCCGGCGGGCACGCGCTGGCGCGATGTGGGTACCGCCAAGGCGGTGCCGGGAACCGACCTGCCGGATCGCGCGGGCTGGCTGCCGCCGGGGGAGCAGGCCGCGCTGGTGTTGTTCACCTCCGGTTCCACCGGCCAGCCGAAGGGTGTCGTGCTGCACCACGCCGGGCTGGTCAACCGGCTGGCCTGGGGCCACGACTGGTTTGGTTTCGCCGCCGACGACCGGGTGCTGCACAAGGCGTCGATCGGGTTCGACGCGTCGGTGCACGAGATCTTCTCCCCGCTCATCGCGGGGGGCACCGTGGTCATCGCGGGCCCGGGCCTGCAATTCGACAGTCTCGGCCTGGTCCGGCTGATCCAGCGGGAAGCCGTCACTACCGCGCATTTCGTGCCGACCATGCTGCGGCACGTCCTCGACGAGCCGGAACTCGCCGGATGCGTCACGTTGCGGCGGGTGCTGTGCGGTGGTGAGGCGCTGGACATGCAGCTGGTCCGGCGGTGGCGTGAGGCGCTGCCGTGCGGGCTGTTCAACGGGTACGGCCCGAGCGAAACCTCGATCAACGTGTCCTACTGGGACTGCTCTGAGGCGTACGCGGGCAGCATCGCCCCGGTCGGCCGGATCATCGCCGGCGTGTCGGCGCGGGTGCTGGACGAGCAGTTCCGGCCGGTCGCCGACGGCGAGACCGGTGAGCTGTGGATCGGCGGGGTCGCGGTCGGCCTGGGCTACCTGCGCGACGACGAGCGGACAGCGGAACGTTTCCGGCCCGATCCGGCACAGCCGGGTGCCCGGCTCTACCGCACCGGTGACCTGGTGCGGGTCGCGCCGGAGGGTTTCCTGGAGTTCCGGGGCCGGGTTGACGACCAGATCAAGATCCGAGGCATCCGGGTGGAGCCGGGCGAGGTCGCCGCGGTGCTGCGCAAGCATCCCGCCGTGCACGACGCGGTGGTCGTGGCCGTGCCGGACAAGGATTCCGAGCCGCGCCTGGTCGGGTACGTGGTGCCGCAGCCACGGCGGGCCCCGGCGATCGGCGGGCTGACCCGGTACCGGCTGCCCAACGGCATGGCGGTGACGGCGGCGTCGCCGGACGAGGCGGTCTTCCTCTACCGGCAGATCTTCGACCACGCGGAGTACTCGCGGTTCGGCGTACATCTCGGTGACGGTGCGGTCGTTGTCGATGTGGGCGCCAACATCGGCCTGTTCTCGCTGTGGGCGACCCGCCAGGCGCGCGACGTGCACCTGATCGCGGTCGAGCCGAACCCGGACACCCTGCCTTACCTTCGGGCCAACCTCAGCCTCTACGCCGAGTCCGCATGCATCGTGGAGGCTGCGGTGACCGATGTGGCGGGCACGGCCAAGCTGATCTCGTTTCCCGAGCTGAGCTACCTGTCCGGCCTGGGCGCCGACCGGGTCGAAGCCGCGTCGGACCTGGTCCGATCGCACTACCGGCAGGGTGGCGGCGGCGCCGACGAGACCGAGCAGGCCGCGCTGCTGGCCGACGCGCACCGGCGCCTGACCTCCGTGGCGC
Organism: Micromonospora sp. CB01531; assembly: GCF_001905095.1. Taxonomy (GTDB): domain Bacteria; phylum Actinomycetota; class Actinomycetes; order Mycobacteriales; family Micromonosporaceae; genus Micromonospora. Next base: position 166,653 of record NZ_LWLS01000013.1, on the reverse strand, counting down.
ACGTGGTGCCGACGATGACCCTGTCCGAGCTGCTGGACCGGTTCGGGCTGGACCGGGTTGACCTGCTGAAGGTCAACACCGAGGGCGCCGAGCTGAGTGTGCTGCGCGGCCTGCGCCCGGAGCACTGGCCCCGCATCCGCCAGGTGTGCCTGGAGGTCGAGCGCAGCAGCGTGACCGCGCCGCAGGTGCGCGAGCTGCTGTCGACGGCCGGGTTCGAGGTGCACGAGATCGGCGACTGGAACGTCGGCGCGGACGCCGATGTCAGCTACATCTACGCGATGCGGCCGCAGGATCCGCCGCCGGTGGCCTCGCCCTGGGATGAGCCCGCCGACCAGCTGCTGACAACCGGGCTGCTCCAGGGATACCTGGCGTCGGTGCTGCCGCCCGCGATGCACCCGGACCAGCTCGTCTTCGTCGACAGCCTGCCCCGCCTGCCCAACGGCAAGGTGGCCCGGCTGGAGCTGCCGCCGCCACCCCGGCGGCACGCGGAAGCGGCCCCGGAGCAGGGCAGCGCCCTCGCCGACCGGCTGCGCGAGGCGTGGCGGGTCACACTCGGCGTCGATGCCGTCCATGACGACGACAACTTCCTCGCCCTCGGCGGGCACTCGCTGACCGCGCTGCGGGTGGCGCACCGGGTGCGCGAAATGACCGACCTGGAGGTGTCCCCGGCGAGCTGCCTGCGCGCCGGGTCCTTCGCCGACTGGTTGGCCCGGGTCACGGACGCGAGACGCGATGTCAGCCCCCCTCGGTAACGCGCCGCGGCACGTCGTCGTGGTGGGCAGCGGCCAGCTCGCCCGCTCGCTGTGCGATTCCCTGGCCTCGATTCACACCCCCCAGCGGGTACGCGTGACCGTGCTGGCCCGTGACCTGACCGCCGCCCTCGGCGCGGCCCGGGGCGCGCAGGTACGTGCCACGGTCGCCGGGACCGGGGTCAGCTTCACCGCCGAGCCGTTCACCGCCGAATCGTCCACCGACCCCGGCGACGGGTACGCCGCCGACGCCGTGTCGATGGCCCGACTCCGCCCCGACGTGCTGGTCTGCGCCGCGTCGGCACAGTCGCCGTACGAGCGGGTGCACGCGCCGTCGGCCTGGACGGAGCTGGTCGCCACGGCCGGCTTCGGGGTGACGCTGGCGTTGCAGGCCGAGCTGGTGTCCCGGCTAGCCGCCGCGCTGGCCGGCGGCGCACCGGACGCGTTACTGGTCAACGGCTGCTTCCCGGACGCGGTCAACCCGCTGCTGACAGCGCTGAATCTGCCCGTGCTGTGCGGCATCGGCAACGTGGCGACCCTGGCCGCGTGTCTGGACGCCGCGCTGGGCCGTCCCGGGCCGCGCCGGCTGGCGGTGCTCGGCCACCACGCCCACCTCGCCGCGCCCGGCCCGAACAGCCTTGGGGACGACGCCGCCGAGGTACGCGCCTGGCTGGACGGCCTGCCCGTCCCGGACGTCACCAGGCTGCTGGCCGGCTACCGTGCCCTGCCCCGGCCGGAGCTGAACGCGCTGGCCGGACACGCCGCTGCCGCCCTGGTGGCGGGGCTCGCCGCCGACGCGGATGAGGTCATGGCGAACCTGCCCGGGCCGCTGGGGCTGCCGGGCGGCTATCCGGTCCGGCTCAGCGGCGGCCGGGCCGAGCTGCGGCTGCCGTCCGAGGTCAGCACGGCGCAGGCCGTCGCCTGGAACACCGCCGCCGGGCACCGTGACGGCGTCGAGGTCAGCGACGGTCACGTGCGCTATCCGGAGCGTGCCCGGGCGGCGCTGTCGGCGTACCAGCCGGAACTGGCCGAAGGCTGGCCCGTCACTGAACTGCCTGAGGTCTTCGCCCGGTTCATCGCCCTGCGCGACCATCTGCGAACGGCGCCCCCGACGCCGGCGCAGGCCTCTCGTGTGCTGGAGGAATCCCGATGTCCGTGACCGCCCCGACCACACGCAACCTGATCACCGACTATTACGACGTCATCACGTCAGCCGTGGATCAGTGCGGCGCCGTCCCCGGCGGCCCCGCCGGTACGCCCGGCTTCGCGCCTGGCTTCGACCTGCCCGAGCTGACCCCGGCTGTGCGCGAGTACTACTCCGCCGCCACCGCGAGCTGGTCCCCGCTGGGCGAATACGGCGGGCACCACCTCCAGCTGCTCGACCTGACCGCGAACCCGGGCACCCAGACCACCAAGACGTTCGCGTCGATGGTGATCGTCGCCCGCGCCGTGGAATACATCCGGCGCACCGGAACGCGGCTGTGCATCTTCACGCCGACCTCCGGCAACAAAGGTGTCGCACTGCGCGACTCGGTGGCCCGTGCCTACGCAGCCAGGCTGGTGACGCCGCAGCAGCTGTCCATCGTGGTGCTGGCGCCACAGTCGACCCGGCACAAGTTCCGCCACGACGCGCTCGCCGCCGACCCGCAGTCGCGCCAGGTCAACCCGCTGCTGCGGTACACCGGTAGCGACCCGGAAGGAGTGAAGTCGCTCGGCCGCGCGTTCGTCGACGAGTACGCCGCCACGATGCACGACAAGCACGGCGTCACGCTGTGGTACACCCTGGACCTGAAGAACTACCTGGTCGCGGACGCCGCCCGGGCCGCCTTCGAGGCTGACGTGGCCCCGGCCAGCGCTGCCCGCCCGCGCTGGCACGCGCACGCCGTCTCCAGCGCTTTCGGCCTGCTCGGCTACAACCTGGGCCGCGACGTGCTCGAAGCGGCCGGCAAGGCCAGCCCAGCCGACCGTCCCGGCTTCCTGCTCGTGCAGCACCTCGGTACGCCCGACATGGTGCTCAGCCTGCGCCACGGCTCGTTCGAGCGGAACAACTGCCCGACCTACACCCTCGATGAGAGCGCGGGCACCTGGACGCAGGACAAGGACCCGCACTTCCCGGCCGTCACCGATGACCCGACCGAGGTGCTCGACCCCACCTTCTACACCCACCGCCCGGTGACCTCCCCGGCGATGAACGCGTTGATCGAGCGGCACGGCGGCGACGGCATCGTCGTGTCGCGACGCGAATGCGCCCAGCGCTACCCGGCGGCCCGGGACTGGCTCGCCAACGCCGGGCTCAAGCTGCCCGCCGACCCCGAGCAGCTGCGGGAGTGGTCGGTCGTGATGGCGCTGACCGGTGTCTGCAACGCCATCGACCGCGGCCTGGTGCCGGTCGGGCACGACATCGTGGTGCACGGCACCGGGAGCTACTCCAACGACTTCGCCGTCGCCGACGCGGACGCCGAGGTGTCCACGGTCGCCGACGTCGTGGCCGCCGTCCTGAACCGATGGTGAGCCCGGCGTACTCCGACCGCCCGCTCGGCCTGTCACCCGAGCGGACTGCCTGGCTTGCCGCGCAGGCCCACGCCGCCGGGGTCACCCCGGCTGCGGTGGTCCTCACCGCGACCGCCCTGCTAGTACGCCGGTACACCGGCGCCCAGGTCGTGACGCTGCGGCACGGCGACGACCTGGTGACGTTGGACCTGACCGCCGACGCCCCGATCCGCGAGCTGTGGCGGTCGGTGCGCCCGGCACCGCCGGGTTCCACCGCCAACGCCAGCGTCCAGATGCGCCCTGACCTGGGCGAAGGCACCCTGTCGGGGCTGCCCGGTGACTACGCCGACGACCTGTGCGCCGACCTGGCCGAGTTCCTGTCCGCCCTGGACCCGGCCGCGTCGTCGGCCGACGCAATGCCGTCGGCCCGCTACGAACAGCGCCCTACACCACCACTGGCCCGGCTGCACGGCGGCGACGGCACCGAAGCCGACGGCGTACGCGGTGACACGATCCCGACCGCGTTCGCATCCGTCGTCGCCGCCTACCCGCAGCGCGTGGCGGTGCTGGCCGACGACGCGACCGTGACCTATCACGAACTCGCAGCCGCCGTAGCCGCCACCACCGTGGCCCTGGCTGACCCGGACAACGGGCCGCCGCCTGCGCCGGTCGGGGTCCTGTGCCGCCACGGCGTCGCCACGATCACCGGCATCCTGGCGGTGCTGGCCTCGGGGTCCGCCTACGTGCCGCTGGACACCGTGTTCCCGGCGGTCCGGCTGGCCGGGATGCTGCGCGACGCCGGCGTGCGGGCCATCGTCACGGACCCCGAGCACACGCGGCTCGCCGCCACGCTGGCCGCCGAAGCCGGGCTGCCGCAGCTGCCGATCGTGCACCTCCAGCCAGGCACATCCCAGCCGGACCTGTCGGTGCTGAGGGGGCTCGCCCGGCCGGACGACCCGGCGTACGTGCTGTACACCTCGGGGTCGACCGGGACGCCGAAGGGTGTGGTGCAGAGCCACCGCAACGTGCTGTTCGGCGTACGCAATCACGTGCGCAACCTCGCCATCCGGCCGGATGACCGCACCAGCGTGCTCACCTCGTTCGGCTACGACATGGCGGTCACCGACACGTTCAGCGCCCTGCTGTCCGGTGCCGCCGCCGTCCCCGTCGACGTACGCGCACACGGCCTCGGCCACCTGAGCAACGCCCTCGCCGAACGCAGCGTCACGATCTACCACTCCACCCCGACCGTCTACCGATACCTGGTGGCGAGCCTGGGCGAGGGTGGGCGGCTGCCGTCGATCCGAGCCGTCGTGCTCGGCGGCGAGGAGGTGACCAGGCACGACGTAACGCTGGCCCGCCGGTCGTTCGCGCCTAGTGTGGTGTTCGTCAACGGGTACGGCACCACCGAGATCAGCTTCGCCGCGCAGCACCACCTGCCGCCCGGTGCGGAGCTGGAACAGGCCGTTGTGCCGATCGGGCACCCGCTGCCGGGCATCGAGGTGGTGCTGGCCGACCCGGCCGGACGCCCCACCTGCCTGACCGGCGAGGTGATTGTGCGTACCCCGCACGTCGCGCTGGGGTATCTGGGCCTGCCGGAGCTCACGGCGGCGCGGTTCATCGAGCACGGCGGGGTGCGGGCGTACCGGACCGGGGACATCGCGCGGCGGCTGCCCGACGGGTCGCTGGTCTACCTGAGCCGCAGCGACCGGATGGTGAAGATCCGCGGCTATCGGGTGGAGCTGGGCGAGATCGAAGCCCACCTGGCCGGGTTGCCCGGGGTGGGCCAGGCCGCCGTGGTGGCCCGGCGCAGCGCGGCCGCGTCCGGCACCGACGAGCACGAGATCATCGCGTACGCGGTCCCGGCTGTGGGGGCGAGCATCGCGCCGGGACGGTTGCGGGAGCGGTTGGCGGCGGTGCTGCCGGACTTCATGGTGCCCCGGGCCGTGGTGGCGGTGGCGGAGCTGCCGATGGGCCCGACCGGCAAGCTTGACCAGGCCGCCCTGCCCGACCCGGATGCCGAGGCCGTGCGAACCGTCGCGGGGACGGCCGGGCTGCCGTCGGGGCCGCTTGAGGAGACGATCGCGGCGGTCTGGTGCGCGGTGCTGGGGCTGCCCGCTGTAGACCGCCAGGTGAGCTTTTTCGAGTTGGGCGGGCATTCGCTCCAGCTTGCCCTGCTGCAGCGGCACCTGGAGCAACGCCTCGACCGGCGGGTGCCGCTGGCCCGGCTGGTGGAGTTCCCGACGGTGGCGGCGCTGGCGGCACACCTGGCGGTGGCGGTGGGCGTGGATGGCGTACCGGCGGATGGTCGTTTGGCGGCAGTCGGGAACCGGATGGCGCGGCGCAGAGCCGCGCGGGCCGGTGGTGGCGGGGAGGGGCAGACGTGAGCGAGGACGACCAGATTGCGGTGGTGGGCCTGTCCTGCCAGGTGCCCGGCGCGGAGGACGCAGCCGCCATGTGGCGAAACCTGCTGTCCGGAATCGACTCGGTGCGCCGGTTGACCGCCGCCGAGGGTGCCCTCACCGACCCCGATTGGGTGCCGGTGTTCGGGCGGCTCGACGACCTGGACGGCTTCGACGCGGACCTGTTCGGCTATCCCGCCGAGCTGGCGGCGCTGCTCGATCCGCAGCACCGGCTGTTCCTCGAGGTCGCCTGGCGCGCTCTGGAGGACGCCGGAATCAATCCCGACCGTGACCCGGCCCAGGTCGGCGTGTTCGCCGGGTGCGGCCCCAACCGCTACCTGCACCATCACCTGCTGGGCAATCCCGCTCTGAAGCCGGGCTTCGGTGGCCTGGCCGAGGACTGGGACGACGCGCTGACCGGCTCGGGCTGCGACTACCTGCCGACGCGCACCGCGTACGCGCTGGGGCTGGCGGGACCGGCCGTGGCGATCCAGACCGCCTGCTCGACATCGCTGGTCGCGGTATGCCAGGCGGCGCAGAGCCTGCTGGACTACCGCTGCGACGTGGCGATCGCGGGTGGCTCGGCGGTGGTCTCGACCCGGCAGGCCGGTTACCGCCTGCGGCCGGGCGGCCTGCTGGCCACGGACGGGGTGTGCCGTCCGTACGACGCGGCCGCCACCGGGCAGGTGTTCGGCAACGGTGCCGGTGCGGTGGTGCTCAAGCGCCTCGCTGAGGCGCGTGCCGACGGCGACAACGTCTACGCCGTCCTCCCGGGCTGGGCCGTGAACAACGACGGCGCCGACCGGCCCGGCTTCACCATACCGGGCGTGGCGGGGCAGGCGGCGGTGCTGGCGGAGGCGCTGGCGTCGGTGGGCTGGGACCCGGCCGATGTGGGCTACCTGGAGGGCCACGGCACCGGCACCCCGGTGGGGGACGCGATCGAGGTCGACGCCCTGACTCGGGCACGCCGGGGCAGCCGCAGCCCGCTGCTGCTCGGCTCGGTGAAGGGCAACCTCGGCAACCTGGACGCCGCCGCCGGCGTGATTTCCCTGATCAAGGCCGTGTACGCCGTGCACACCGGACAAGTGCCGGGCACGGCGCACTTCACCGGCGCGCAGGGCGACGTCGACCTGGCCGCGGCCGGTGCGCAGGTCAGCGCGCAGACCCGGCCGTGGGCCGGGCAGCGGCGGGCCGGGGTCAGCTCGTTCGGCCTCGGCGGCACCAACGCGCACGTGCTGGTGGAGCAGGCGCCCGGTGCGAACGACCATGCCGAGCCGGACAGCCCTGACGGCGCGCTCGGACAAGAACGCCATGATCGGGTGGTGCTGGGGCTGTCGGCGGGGAGCCCGGCGGCGCTGCGGGAGCTGGCCCGGCGGCTGGCCGAACGGCTGGCCGTGGGTGACCTCGCCGTGGCGGATGTAGCGCACACGCTGGCGGTGGGACGGCGGCGGCTGGCATACCGGGCTGCAGTCGGGTGTACCGACGCCGAGGAGGCGGTGGGGCAGCTGACCGCGTTCGCGCAGGGTGGACCGGTGGCCGACGACGCCGGTGCGCGCTCCTGGCTGGACGGTGGCGACCTGCCCGTGGTGCGGGGGCGGCGGGTTCCGCTGCCCGGCTATCCGTTCCAGCGGACCAGACATTGGATCGAGGCAACCCGGTGAACGGCCCCCACCTGCCCTATCCCGAGCTGTGCCTGCCCGACCTGGTCGCCGGGCACGCTCAGCGGCGTCCCGACGCGCCCGCGGTCGTGCAGGGTGACCTGACCCTGAGCTACGGTGACCTCGTCGGCCGGGCCAGCGCCCTCGCCGCGTCGCTGTGCGCTCACGGCATCGCCCCGGACGACCTCGTCGGTGTCTGCGTGGATCGCCGTCCGGACCTGGTGGTCGCCCTGCTCGGCGTGCAAGCGGCGGGCGCGGGGTATGTCCCGCTCGACCCGGCGCTGCCGCCGCAGCGGTTGCGTGAACTGTCCGCCGAGGCCCGCCTGCACGTCATCGTGGGTACGCCCACCGCCGCGACCGAAGCCTTCGGCGACCTGACCGTGCTGGGCGTACCAGCCGAAACGGCGCCCTGGCAGCCGACGCCCGCCACGCTGTCCACCACGGCGTACGCGATGTTCACGTCCGGGTCGACCGGGCAGCCCAAGGGTGCGGTGATCGAGCACCGGGCGCTGACCGAAAAGGTCACCAACATCGCCGACTTCGCCAACTACAGCGGGGCGACCCGGTGCCTGGCCTTCGCCTCGATCGGGTTCGACGCCTCGGTGGCCGACCTGCTCGCACCGCTCGCCGCCGGCAGTACGGTCGTACTGGCCGGCGACGCCGAACGGGCCGACCCGACCGGGCTCTACCGGGTGTGCGCCGAGCAGGACGTCGACGTCGTGGTGCTGCCACCGCCGATCCTGCCGCTGCTGGACCCGGACCGGCTGCCCGGCGTACGGCTGGTGATGACCGGTGGGGAAGCGACCGGCCCGGAGCAGGTCGGCCGGTGGACCGAGGGGGGCCGCCGGTTCATCAGCGTCTACGGCCCGACCGAGGCGACGGTGCTGGTGACCTGGTTCGAGGGCAGCGGCAGCTGGACCCGGCCCATCCCGATCGGCAAGCCCGCCGCCAACCACCGCATTCACCTCGTCGACGACAGCCTGCGCGAGGTCGGTCCCGGTGAGATCGGCGAGGTGCTGGCCGGCGGGCCGGGGCTCGGCCGCGGGTACCTGTTCGACCCCGCGCTCACCGCGCAGCGGTTCATCCCGGATCCGTTCACCGAGCAGCCCGGGCAGCGGCTCTACCGCACCGGCGATCTGGCCCGATGGTTGCCGGACGGGAGCCTGGAATTCCTCGGCCGGGCCGACCGGCAGGTCAAGATCCGGGGACAGCGGATCGAGCTCGGCGAGGTGGAGGCGGTGCTGCGCCGCCACCCTGAGGTGGGCAACGCCAGCGTCCAGGCGCGCGGCGGCCCCGCCGGCCAGGAACTCGTCGCGTACGTGGCGACCGGCCTGGACGTGGCGGACCTGCGCGCCTACTGCGCGCGGCTGCTGCCGGCCGCGGCCGTCCCGGCGCGGATGTTCACCATGGCCGCGCTGCCGATCACCATCAACGGCAAGATCGACACTGAGCGGCTGGCCGCACCCACCGCCGCCGAACCCGCCCCGACATTGCAGGGCGAGGCGCCGGCCACCGACACCGAGCGCCTGATCGCGCAGGCCTGGGCGGTGCTGCTGGACGAGCCGGCCGTCGGCCGCGACGCCGACTTCTTCGACCACGGCGGACACTCGATCACCGCGATGCGGCTGGTCGCCGACCTGCGGGAGCGGCTGGGCCGGGACATCGCGATCGAGGACGTGCTGATCGGGCGTACGCTGCGCGGCATCGCCGCCCGCGCCGACGCCGCCGCCGAGGCCAGCCCGGCCACCGTCACCCGGGGCCGTCCGCCGGCCCTGTCCCCGGCGCAGCAGCGGCTGTGGTTCCTCGACCGCTACTTCCACGCCGCCGCGTCGGCCTACAACGTCGCCTTCGCCGAACGGCTCACCGGCCCCCTCGATATCGCGGCGCTGGCCGCGGCGCTCACCGCCGTCGCGGACCGCCAGCAGATCCTGCGCTGGCGCATCCCGGACACCGACGGCGTCCCGTACGCCGTGGTCGACCCGCCCACGCTGGTGCCGTTGCCCGTGCGCGAGCTGGCCCCGGGCACGGACCTCGCCACACACCTCGCGGCGGGTGCGGCGACACCGTTCACGCTGGCCACCGACACGCTGTGGCGGGCCGAACTGATCCGGACCGGCGCCGACGAGCACGTGCTGGCCGTCTACGCCCACCACGCCGTGTTCGACGGCTGGTCCCAGTCGCTGTTCTACGCCGACCTCGCCGCCGCCTACCGCGCCGTGCTCGGCGACGGGGCGCCGCTGCCGCCACTGCCCGCCACCTACGGCGACTATGTCGCGTGGCGCGCCGACCGGTCCCGGCGACGCGCCGAGCAGGACCTTAACTGGTGGCTGGAGCACCTGACCGGCGCACCCGTCGTGGTGGAGCTGCCCGGGGGACGAGACCGGCCCGCCGAACAGACCTTCAGCAGCGCGACCGTGACCACCCGGCTGGACCGGGCCGCGACGGCCGCCCTCACCGACCTCGCCGCCGGGCTCGGCGCGACCCCGGCCGCTGCCGTGCTGGCCGCGTTCGCGCTGGTGCTGGCCCGCCGCACCGGCCACCCGGACCTGGTCATCGGCACGCCCACGGTGGACCGGCGAGCCGCCGACTTCGAGCACATGGTCGGGTTTTTCATCGAGATCGCACCGCTGCGGCTGCGTCAAGCTCCCGAGGCGGGCTTCGCCGAGCATGTGCGCGCCGCGTGGGAGGAACTCCTCGCCGCGCTCGCGCACCCGGAAGCGCCGGTGGAACGCATCGTCGGCGGGTTCGGCCTCGGCGGCCTGCTGGACCGCAGCCCGCTGGTGCAGGTGCTGTTCAACATGTACACGTTCGACGAGCCGAAGCTGGACCTGGCCGGGCTCGGCAGCGAGCCGGTGCCGGTGGCCGCGCCCGGGTCGCCGTTCGACCTCACCCTCTACGGCGTGACCCGGGACGGGCAGCTGCGAGTGGAGATCGTCTTCAACCCGGATGTCTACGGCACTAGCCTGATGGCGGCCGTGCTCGGCGAGGTCGAGCAGATGCTGCGGGCCGGAGCCGCCGATCCGCAGCAACCCGTGTCACAGCTGCCCGGCTGGACGGCCATCCCGGCCGGGAGGCCGGGCGACGTTACCCGGGCCGCCCGGGTCAAGCGGGCCGTGGGCCGGTCGGGCGCGATCCCCGAACGCCCGGCCACCGCCACCGAACGCCAGATCGCGTCGGTCTGGTGCAACGTGCTCGGCGTACCAGAGGTGGCGGCGACGGACAGCTTCTTCGACGTCGGCGGTGGCTCGTTGGCCGTCGCCGTCGTGCAGCGGCAGCTCAACCGGCTGCTCGGCACGAACCTGCGGGTGGTGGACCTGTTCCGCCATCCGACCGTCCGCACGCTTGCCACGCACCTGGACGACGCCCGCGCGTCCACGGAATCGTCTGGTGACAGCGCCGAGGACGCGGCGGTGGAACGGGCCGCGCGCCGCGGTGCCGTCCGCCTGCAACGCGCCCGGCGTCGCCCGACCGGTGAGCCCGCCTTGGAGGAGGATCCGGCGTGACGCACCTGGTCCCACTCGGCGACACCGGCTGGTCGGTCTGGCGTGACGCGCTGCTGCGCAGCGCCGGGTTCCCCGCCGACGGCCTGGACCGCTTCGCCGCACCGGACTGCGCCGACGCCGCCGACCGTCACCTCGCCGGTGACCTCGACGCGTCGGCGTTCACGGCCGCGTACGCCGAGGCCACCCGGGCGTCCTCGGCGGCGGTGTGCGAGATCGCCGCCGACCCGCTGTTCCGTGAGGCCGTGACCTGGCAGAACCCGGATGTCCTGGTGGCGCTCGACGGGCTGGTCAACGACGGCCCGGACGGGCCACGCAACGTCCGCCGCCGAGGCCGGGAGAACGTCGTCGCCGGGTACTGGCAGCGCTATGTCGCCAAGTGCGAAACCATCGGCTTCTTCGGGCCGGTGTGCTGGGGCACCGTCGAACCCGGCCCGGCCACCATCACCACCAAGCCCGGCCCCGGCCTGCTCCGCCAGCGCGCCGTCTACCTCGAATACTGGGCCCTGGCCGCGTACGCGGACAAACTGACGGCAGACCCGCGGGTGCGGGCGTGGCTGCCCCCGGCCCTGGCGCCGCACGCCTGGCTGGATGGGCGGGTCGTGCACCGGCCCGCCCAGCGCCCGACACCGGTGTCGCTGACCGAGTCGATCGCGCTGACATGCTGCGACGGCAGCCGCCCCGCGCGGGAGATCGTCGACGACCTGGTCCGCGACGAGCAGGCCGGCGTACGCCGGGCCGAGGAAGGGTTCCTGCTGCTGGCGCACCTGGCCGAACGCGGCCTGCTGCGCTGGGACTTCGACCTGCCGCAGGGCCTCGCCGCAGAGGCGCGCCTGCGCGAGCGGATCGACGCCATCGGCGACCCGACGCTCCGGGAAAACGCCCTGGCCGGGCTGAACCGGCTGACCGGAGCCCGGAGCAGGGTCGCCGACGCCGCCGGTGACCCCACCGCGTTGACCGACGCGCTGTCCGCATTGGACGCCGAGTTCACCGACCTGACCGGGTTGCCGCCACGCCGGCGGGCCGGGCAGAACTACGCCGGGCGGGCGCTGTGCCACGAGGAAACCGCCCGCGACGTGGAGTTCACGGTCGGCACCGGCCTGCTCGACTCCCTGGCCCCGGCACTGGCCCTGCCGTTGCAGGCGGCGCGCTGGCTTACCGCCGAACTGGCCACGGCGTACGGCGACGCGCTGCGCGACCTGTACGCCGAGTTGAGCGGCGACGGACCGGTCCGGCTCGGCGACCTGTGGTTCTTCGCCCAGGGGCCGCTGTTCGGGCCCGGCGACCGCCCCGTCGACCGGGTCGCGCACGAATTCGCCGCCCGCTGGGAACGGGTGCTCGGGCTCGCCGACCTGCCCGCCGACGCCACGCGACTGCAGGTCAGCTCGGCCGAACTGGCGCCCCGGGTGGCCGAGCAGTTCCCGGCGACCCGTCCCGGCTGGAGCGCGGGCCGGGTGCACAGCCCGGACCTGCAGATCTTCGCGGAGTCGCCGCAGGCGCTGGCCGACGGCGAGTTCGCCGCGGTGCTCGGTGAGCTGCACGCGGCGTTCGCGACGTTCAACGCCGAACTGTTCACGCACTGCCATCCCGACCTGGACCGGCTGCGGCGCGCGTACGCGGCGGACCTGGGCTCGGGACGGCTGCGCCCGATCTACCCGGTCGATTTCCCCCGGGTCGGCGGCCGGTTGTCGGCGTCGCTGTTCGCGCCGGGCGACTACCAGTTCGCGTTCGCCGACGCGCCGGGTGCTTGGCGGGACCGCCTCATGCCGGCCAGCGCCGTCCTGGTGTCCGACGCGGACGGTGCCGTGGTGGCGACCGGACCCGACGGCGCCCGCTGGCCGCTGGTCGAGGTGTTCTCCGACCTGATCGCGGTGCACGCCGCCGACGCGTTCAAGCTGATGACCGAGCGCCCGCACAGCCCCCGGGTCACCGTGGACAAACTGGTGCTGGCCCGGGAGGCGTGGCGCACCACGGTCGGGCAGACCGGCCTGACCAGCGCCATCGACCAGGCACAGCGTTACCTCGCGGTGCGCCGGTGGCGGGCCGCGCTGGGCCTGCCGGAGCGGGTCTTCATCCGCGTGGCCACCGAGCTCAAACCCACGTACGTCGACCTGACCAGCCCGCTCTACGCCAACCGGCTGTGCCTGCTGCTGCGCGCGGCACACCAGGCGGGCGGCGACAACGTGCCGGTGACGGTGTCGGAGCTGCTGCCCGGGCTGCCGCAGGCGTGGCTGCCCGACGGTCAGGGCCGCCACTATGTCAGCGAGTTGCGCCTGCACATCCGCGATTCGGCCGAGCCAGAGGGGATGTCGTGACGAACGAGACAGTGGAGCCGATCGCGATCGTCGGGCTCAGCCTGCGCGTACCTGGGGCGTCGTCGGCGGAGGAGTTCTGGCGCAACCTGGTCGACGGCACCGAGTCGTTCACCCGGTTCAGCCGGGCTGAGCTGCTGGCGCGCGGGGTCAGCGAGGACGAACTCGACGATCCGGCGTACGTGCCGGTGGCGGCCGTGCTCGACCAGTTCGACTGTTTCGACGCGGGCCTGTTCGGCATGAGCCCGCGCGACGCGGAGCTGGCCGACCCGCAGCAGCGGCTGTTCCTGGAGCACGCGCACGCCGCTCTGCTCGACGCGGGCTGCGACCCGGCCCGCTACGACGGCGAGATCGGCGTCTACGCGGGCAGCAACGCCGACCTCTACCAGTGGCTCAACGTCCGCCGGAACCCGCAGGCGCTGGCCGGCGCGGGTGAGCTGCGGGTGTCGCTGGGCAACAAGCCCGACTACCTGGCCAGCACCGTGTCGTTCCGGCTCAACCTGCGCGGCCCGGCGATGACCGTGCAGACCGCCTGCTCGTCGTCGCTGGTGGCGATACACCTGGCCAGCGAGGCGCTGCGCAACGGCGAGTGCGACACGGCGCTTGCGGGCGGGGTGTGCGTGGAGCTGCCGCACGCCGTCGGGTACGTCGCCGACGACGGGTACACCTCCGCCGACGGGCACTGCCGCCCGTTCGACGCGCACGCCAACGGCACCGTCTACGGCAGCGGCGTCGGGGTCGTCGTGCTCAAGCGGCTGTCCGACGCGCTCGCCGACGGAGACGACATCCGGGCGCTGATCATCGGCAACGCCGTCAACAACGACGGCATGACCAAGGCGAGCTTCACCGCACCCAGCGTCACCGGGCAGTTGGAGGTCGTCGTGCAGGCCCTCGCGGTCGCCGGGATCGCCCCGCGCTCGGTCAGCTACGTGGAGGCGCACGGCACCGGCACGGTCCTCGGCGACTCGATCGAGATCGCGGCGCTGACGGCGGCCTACGGGCGGCGCACCACCGAGCGGGGCTGGTGTGGCGTCGGCTCGACCAAGGCCAACATCGGCCACCTCAGCGCGGCCGGCGGCGTGATCGGTCTGATCAAGACCGTGCTGTCGATGCAGCACCGGCTCATCCCGCCCAACATCAACTACGACCGGCCGCACCCGGAGATCGACTTCGACGCGAGCCCGTTCTACGTGGTGTCGACACTGACCAAGTGGGAGCCCGAGGAGCAGCGGCCGCTGCGGGCTGGGGTGAGCTCACTCGGCCTCGGCGGCACCAACGCCCACCTGGTGCTCCAGGAGCCACCGCCCCCCGCACCCGCCGCGCCGCCGGATCACGATGGTGGCGAGCTGATCCAGGTGTCCGCCGCGACCCCGGCCGCGTTGGCGGCGGCGTGCGCCCAAGTGGCCACCCGGCTCACCGACCGACCGGAGCTTCAGCTGCGCGATGTGGCATACACGTTGCGGGAGGGACGGCCGGTCTATCCGCACCGGGCCGCCGTCGTCGCGGTGGACCGGGCCCAGGCGGCCGCAGCGCTGGCCGACCCGAAGCGTCGGGCCAGCGGGGACGCCGCCACGGTGCCCCGGGTGGGCCTGCTCTTCTCCGGCCAAGGCTCGCAGCACCCCGGCATGGGCGCGCGCCTCGCCGCTACCGAGCCGATATTCGCGGCCGCCGTGGACGAATGCGCCCGGATCCTCGGCTGGGACCCGCACGAACTGATCTTCAGCACGACACCCGGCGCCGACGAGCGACTGGCCGAACCCCCGGTGCTGCAACCCGCCCTGTTCACCGTCGAATACGCCACCGCGATGCTGTGGCGACACTGGGGTGTCACGCCCGCCGCGATGATCGGCCACTCCATCGGTGAGCTGGCGGCGGCGACCGTGGCCGGGGTCTTCGACCTGCCCGACGCGCTGCGGCTCGCCGCTGCCCGGGGCCGGCTGGTCCAGGCCGCGCCGCAGGGCCGCATGCTCGCCGTACAGCGCGGCGCCGACGAGATCTCGCCCCTGCTGCCCGCCGGCGTCGCCGTGGCGATCAGCAACGGGCCCCACACCTGCGTGCTGGCCGGCGCACCAGAGCCGGTGACCGCCTTCGCCGACACGCTGCGCGAACACGGCGTCAGCTGCACACTGCTGCGGACGCCGTACGCGATGCACGTGCCGCTGCTGGACCCGGTGCGCGACGAATTCGCGGCGCTGGTGGCGGCGGTGCCGCGCCGGGCGCCGAACCTGCCGGTGTGGTCGACCGCGACCGCCGCACCCTTCACCGACGGGCAGATCACCGATCCGGCGTACTGGGGGGAGCAGCTGTGCCGGCCGGTGCGGTTCAGGGCCACGGTGGCAGGGCTCGCCGCGACGGGTGCCGCCGACGAGTGGCTGCTGCTGGAGTGTGGTCCCGGCCGCCAGCTCGCCGGGCTCGCCCGGCTCAGCCTGCCGCAGGGGGCCAGGGCGCCGCTGCGGACGCTGCCCACGCCGGGGGAGAAGCTGACCGACCGGCAGACCGCCTACGAGGCGGCGGGCCGGTTGTGGACGGCCGGGGTCCCCGTACGCGTGCCCACGCCCGACAAGCCACGCCGGGTGCCCCTGCCCGGGTACCCGTACCAGCGGACCCGGCACTGGATCGACCCGGCGCCGATGGCCGCACCTGCCGAACCGGCCGCCGACCGCCGCTACGACGACGGGATCGTCGAGGTACCGGTCTGGCACCAACTGCCCGCCACGGCACCCGCCGAGGCGCCCGCTCAGCTGCTGCTCTTCGCCTCCGGTGAGCGCGGAACGGCCCTCGCGGCCCGGCTACGTGAGCACGGCACCGACGTCACCGTGATCCGCCCTGGGGCTGCCTTCGCCGTCCGCCCCGGCGGCTACCAGCTGCGTGCGACCAACGCCGCCGACTATCAGCGGCTGCTCGACGAGTGCGCCGACGACGGTCGTGCCGCCCGGATCGTGCACGCATGGGCGCTGGACGGCGACCCGGCCGACTCCGATGTGGATGCCGTGTCGGCGGCCCAGGAGCACGGGTATTACGCGCTGCTGACGCTGCTGGACGCGCTGCCGGCCGCCGCCGGCGTGCAGCTCGATGTGGTCACCGCCGGAGTGGCCGACGTGACCGGGGCCGACCTGGTGCGCCCGGAGCACGCCACGGTGGCTGGGGTGGTGCGCTCGGTGCCGCTGGAACGCCCGCAGGTGTGCTGCCACTGGGTCGACGCCGACCCGGGCGACCCCGGTGTGGACGCGGTGGTGGACGAACTGCTCGGCACCGAGCGGGCCGAGGCGGTCGCGCTGCGGCTGGGCGGGCGCCGCTGGACCCGCGAGTTCGCGCCGGTCCGGCCGGGTGGCCGTACCACCTCCGGGTTGGGTATCCGCGACGGCGGGCGTTACCTGATCACAGGCGGGCTGGGCCGGGTCGGCGGCGCGTTCGCCGCCGAGCTGGCCCGGCGTGGCGCGCAGCTGGTGCTGGTGAGCCGCACCGCGCAGCCGCCGCTGGCCACGATCGAGGCCCTGGAGCAGGCGGGCGCCCGGGTGCGTCACCTCACCGCCGACGTGGCCAACGTAGCCGCCATGCGGGCGGTCCGCGCCGAAGTCCTGCGCGACCTCGGCGGCCTCGACGGCATCATCCATGCCGCGAAGCTGCCCGACACCGGCCTGTCCGCCGGGTCGCGGCTGGCCGAGGCGGCGGCGGAACTGCGGCCCAAGGTCACCGGCACGCTGGTGCTGCGCGAGGTCTTCGGTGACCTGCCGCTGGACTTCGTGGCGCTGACCTCGTCGGTGACCGCCCTCGCGGGTGGCCTGGGCCGGGCCGACGACACGGCCGCCAACGCATTCCTCGACGCGTACGCGCGCAGCCCGCACGGCTGGCCGGCCCGCCTCGTGTCGCTGGCCTGGGGCGCGTGGCAGGAAGAGGGCGTGCCCGAACACGACGGGCTGCCCCCCGCGGCGGCGGTCGCCGCGGGGCAGCGGGTCCTCGCCGAGGGCCGCACCGGCTCGGTGGCGATCGGCGCCTACACGGTGGCCGCGGTCGCGGGTCACGAGCGGCGACTGGGCTCGGCCGCCGCCACGGTGACCTCCACCGTGGCCGCCGCTGACGGCGACCTGACCGCCACCATCGCCCGGATCTGGGGTGACGTCCTCGGTGTCACCGAGGTCAGCCCGCACGACAACTTCTTCCGACTGGGCGGCACATCGCTGGTGGCGGCGCAGCTGGTGCTGCGCATCCGCCAGGCCGTCGGCGCCCGGCTGTCCATGCGGGTGCTGTTCGACGCGCCGACGGTCGCCGCGATGGCCGCCCGGATCGAGTCGCTGCGCGGCGCCCCGCCGGCCGCCGACGCGGAGGCACCCATCCCGCGCCTACGCAGACCAGGCCAACCGGCATGACCGACTGCACCGAAGCGCAGCAAGGGCCAGGAGAACACGCCGAGGAGAACACCGCATGACCGAGGTGCGGCACGACCTCACGGCGGTGGGCGACGTCTACACCGTCCCCGCCTCCTACGCTCAGGAGCGGGTCTGGTTCACCGCCCAGCTCAGCCCCGCGCAACCGCTGTTCACGATGACCGATGCGGTCACCCTGCCCCCGGGCGCGGGGCCGGAGCAGGCGCTCGCCGCGCTGCGGGCGGTCACCGAACGGCACGAGGCCATGCGCACCACCCTGCGCCTCACCGACGGCGAGCTCTACCAGGACATCCACCCCACCGTGCCGATCGAGCTGCCGGTGACCGACCTGTCCGGGCTGACCGAGCCGGACCGGGAACGCGCCCGCGCCGAGATCGTCGCCGAGTACGCCCGCCTCGACCTGCCGATGGACAGCGCACCGCTGTGGCGGGCGCGGCTGCTGCGCCTCGGCGCGGACACCTGGTGGCTGCTGTTCGCCGGGCACCACGTCATCCTTGACGGCACCTCCCTGCTCAACCTGCGCACCGAGCTGACTGAGCTGTGCGCCGCCGCCGTCGCGGGCCGGGCGCCGGACCTGCCCGACCTGCCCATCCAGTACGCCGACTACGCCGCCTGGGAACGCGACCGCCTCGACGGCCCTCGGTGGGGTCAGCTGCGCGACTACTGGCGGGAGACGCTGACCGGCCTGCCCGCCGTGCACGCGCTGACCACCGACCATCCGCGCCCGCCGACCCGCACGTTCAACGGCAGCGACGTCCGCCGCACCCTGCCCGAAGGCCTGGCACAGGCGCTACCCGAGCTGTCCCAGCAGGCCGCCGCGACCCCGTTCATGGTGCAGCTGGCCGCCTATGTCGCGCTGCTGCAACGGCTCTCAGGCAGCGACGACATCGTGGTCGGCATGCCGGTGGTGGGCCGCGACCGTACCGAGTTGGAGCCGCTGCTGGGCATGTTCATGAACATGCTGACGCTGCGGGTCGACGTCTCCGGTGATCCGCCGTTCCTGACCCTGGTCCGCCGGGTGCGCCACGTCGTGCTCGACGCGTGGGACCACCAGGACATGCCGTTCCAGAAGCTCGTCGAGGACCTGGCGGTGCGGCGCGACCCCGGCGTACCGCCGCTGTATCAGCTCACGTTCCACCATCTGCCGACCGGCCGCGGTGAGGCGTTCGGCGGCGCCATGGACGACCTGTCGCTGGAGATCGCCGGGAACGAACTGCGGCTCGAGTACAACACCGCACTGTTCGCCGCCGCCACCATGGAGGCGTTCGCGGAACGCTACCTGCTGCTGCTCACGGCCGCAGCCGCGGCACCGCGGACCAGGGTGGGCGCGCTGCCGATCATGTCGGACGCCGAACGCGCCCAAGTCGTGACCGGCTGGAACGCCACCGACGCCCCGGTGCGCCAGACCACCCTGGCGGTGCTGTTCGACGGCCAGGCCCGGCGTACGCCGGACGCGGTCGCGCTGGTCGACGGCGACACCCGGCTGACCTACGCCGAGTTGGCCGCCGCCGCCGAGCAGGTGGCACGGCGGCTGATCGCGCACGGCGTGGGACCTGAGTCGATCGTCGCCATCCACGAGCCCCGCTCCAGCCGCCTGGTCGCCGGACTGCTCGGCATTCACCGGGCCGGTGCGGCGTACCTGCCGTTGGATCCGGACTACCCGGCGCAGCGGCTGGCCTACATGCTCGCGGACGCCGGCGCCGAGGTGCTGCTGGCCGACGAGGTGCCGCAGGGGCTGGCGGCACCAGGCGTCGTGCTGCCGCTGACCGGTCCGGACCAGCCCGAGACCGCTGCGAGCACAGCCGCTGGGCCGGGCAACGCGGCATACCTGATCTACACGTCAGGGTCCACCGGGCGGCCGAAGGGCGTAATCAACGAACACGCCGGCATCGTCAACCGGCTCGACTGGATGCAGGACACCTTCGGGCTCGGACCGGACGACGCCGTGCTGCACAAGACACCGATCGGGTTCGACGTGTCGGTGTGGGAGGTGTTCTGGCCACTCATCGTGGGTGCCCGGCTGGTACTGGCCCAGCCCGGTGGACACCGCGACCCGGCGTACCTGCGGAATCTGATCGAGCAAGAGCAGGTCACCACCGTCCACTTCGTCCCATCGATGCTGGACGCCTTCCTGGCCACGGCCGATCCCGCCGACCTCGCCCGGTGCGGGTCACTGCGGCGGATCGTGTGCAGCGGCGAAGAGCTGCCGCTCGACCTCGCCCGCCAGACCGTGGCCGCCCTCCCGGCCGCCACGCTGCACAACCTCTACGGGCCCACCGAGGCCGCGATCGACGTCACCGCCTGGGCGGCTACGCCCACCGCACTGGCCGGGGTCACCCGGGTGCCGATCGGCGGGCCCATCCGTAACGTCCGTACCTACGTGCTCGACCAGGATTCGCAGCCGGTACCGGTCGGCATCGCCGGGCAGCTCCACCTCGGCGGCGTGCAGGTGGCCCGGGGCTACCTGCACCGCCCCGAACTCACCGCCCGCACGTTCGTCCCCGACCCGTTCGACGACACCGGCGGGCGGCTCTACGCCACGGGTGACCTGGCCCGCTGGCGCACCGACGGCACGCTGGAGTTCCTCGGCCGCATCGATGACCAGGTGAAACTGCGTGGCCTGCGGATCGAGCTGGGGGAGATCATCGCCGTGCTGCGCGAGCAGCCGGGCATCGGCTCCGCCGCCGTCGCCGTACGCGGCGCCACGCCCGCCGAACAGCGCCTGGTGGCGTACGTGACGCTGGCAGCCGGGACCGAACCCCTGGACCAGGCCGCGCTGCGGCAGGCGCTGAAGCGGCAGCTGCCGGAATACATGGTGCCGTCGGCGTTCGTGCCGCTGAACGCGCTGCCCCTGTCTGCCAACGGAAAGCTGGACACCGCCGCGCTGCCCACGCCCGTGCACGACGGCAGACCCGCCGCCGAACGCCGGCCACCGGTCACCCCGGTCGAGCAGGCCATCGCCGCCGCCTGGCAGAACGTACTGGGGGTCACCGACGTCGGGCTCGACGACGACTTCTTCGAACTGGGCGGGCACTCGCTGCTGGCCATCCGAATGCTGGCCAAGCTGCGCGACGCGTACGGGCACATCGACGTCGGCGTGATGGACGTGTTCCAGCACTCCACCGTGCAGGGCCTGGCCACGCTGATCGACAACCCGACAGAAGAGCGCCGGCGACCGCTGCTCTACGAACTGACCAAGCCGGTCCCGGCGGGGCAGCGGGTGCGGTCCTACGTGTGCGTACCCTACGGTGGCGGGCTGGCCAGCATCTACCAGCCGCTCGCGGACGAACTGCCGCCCGGGCACACCCTGTACTCAGTGGCGGTCCCGGGACACGACGTCGGGGTCAGCGACACAGAGCTGCCGTTCGGCGAACTGGTCGACCGATGCGTGGCCGAGATCCAGGACCGGGTGCACGGCCCGCTGGTCCTGTACGGCCACTGCGTCGGCGGCGCCCTGCTGACCGGTATCGCCCGGCGGCTGCACGAGCAGGGCCGCCCGATCGAAGCGATCTACGCCGGCGGCGTCTTCCCGACGGCCCGGCCGGACAACATGCTCGGCCGCCTGGTCGACTGGGTCGACTCCCGCGGCGCGGACCGGCGTTACGAGACGTTCCTACGCTCGATCGGCGCCGAACTGGCCGACCTGGACCAGGCCCAGGTCGACCGGTTCGTCCACCACGTGCGGCGCGAGGCCGCCGAGGCGCAGGAGAAGTTCACCGAGTGGCTGGAAGCTGCGCCGCTCCAGGTGACCGCGCCGGTGATCTCCGTCGTGGGTACCCACGACATGCTCACCGAGTACTACGAGGAGCGCTACCGCGAGTGGAGCTTCCTCGGCGAATCCACCGCGCTGGTGGCCCTCGACCAGGCCGGGCACTACTTCATCAAGCAGCGGGCCAAGGCGCTCGCCGAGGTGGTCACCCAGACCCATCTCCGCCTGGCCGAACCCCGCGCCGCGCAGGACCGGCTCGCCGGTGACGCCTGGGAACTAGCCGCCACCAGCGCCGACCCCGTCACAGCCGACGCCGGCGCGCAACCCGGCGTACGCCGCTTCCTGGCGCTCACCGCCAGCCAGCTGATCTCGGCCACCGGCTCGGCGCTGACCCAGTGGGCCGTACCCGTCTGGGTCTACCTGACCACCGGGTCGATGCTGTCGTTCGGCCTGTCCGGGGTGATCGCCTACCTCCCGGCACTGCTGACGCTGCCGGTCGCGGGTGCCGTCGCGGACCGGTTCGACCGGCGCAAGGTGCTGCTCGCCGCGTGCGCGGCCGCGGTGACCGCGGAGGCGCTGCTGGCCACGCTGCTGTGGACCGATCAGCTGGGGCTGGCCGCCGTCTACACCCTGGTCTGTGTGCTCGGCGCGGCGTCGGTGTTCCAACGCATCACCTACCTGGCCGCCATCCCGCAGGTCATGCCGAAGCGCTACCTGGGGCACGCCAACGGCATCGCCCAACTCGCCGTCGGGCTCAGCTCGCTGGCGGTACCGCTGCTGGCGGCAGGCCTGCTCGCGGCGATCGACCTGACCGGCATACTCCTGATCGACATCGTGAGCTACGCCGTCGCGATGACCGTGCTCGCGGCGGTGAAGTTTCCCAAACTGCTCGGCCGCCGCCGCAAGGAGCCGTTCCTGGCCGAGCTGATCGGCGGAGCGCGGATGACGTGGGCGGAGCCAGGGTTCCGGGCCATGCTGGGCTTCTTCTCGCTCTACAACCTCTGCCTGGCCAGCCTCCTGCTGGTGCCACCGATGGTGCTCGCCTTCGGCACGATGGGCCAGGTCGGCACGGTCGCGTTCGCCGAGGCGCTGGGCGCTGTCCTGGGCGGACTCGTGATCGCGGCACGGGGCGGCCCGACCAGGCGCCGGATGCCCGCCCTGATCGCGATCGCGTTCGGGGTCGCGATCAGCCTGGTGCTCAGCGGCGTACGCCCGAACCTTGTGCTGGTCGCGCTCGGCAGCTTCGGCGTGGGACTGGGCCTGGGCCTGCACAACGGCATCTACTTGTCGATCATCCAGGTGAAGGTGCCGCAGCGGTTCCACGGCCGGGTGCTGGCGATCATCCAGACGCTGACCTGGGCGACGTTGCCGCTGGGCTTCGCCGTACTGGTGCCGCTGAGCGGGTCGGTGCTGGAGCCGATGTTCGCTCCGGGCGGCGCCCTGGCCGACAGCGTCGGTGCCCTGATCGGGACCGGCGCCGGCCGAGGGCTCGGGTTCGCGTTCGTCATGTCCGGGCTGGCCCTGGCCGTGGTGTCGCTGGGCGCCTACGGCCAGCGCCGGTTGCGCCTGTTCGACACCGAGACCCCCGACGCCCCGGCGGATGCGACCGAGTGGCTACCGCACCTGCGCCGCCGCCGGGTCGACGATCTGTAGCCGCAGTTCCGAGGCGTACGCCTGGCCGGCCGCGTCGGTCAGCCAGGCGTCGCCCGGGCCGGGCAGCAACTCGGTGATGGTCAGCCCGACCCCGTCGCCGCCCTTCTCGTGCGCGCCGCGCAGCAAAGTGCACAGCAGCCGCGTGTAGACACCGCTGGTCAGGTCGACGAAGCTGGGTTTGAGCTCGGTGTCGACCCGGACGAAGATCTGCTCGGGCAGGCCGAGGGCGAGCCTCCAGCGCCGCACCGCGAGGTAGCGTTCCCGCTCACCCTTCACCCTGTGCAGCCCGGTGTCGCCGACCGTGGTGCGCCAGGTCTCCCGGACCAGCACGAGGCCGTCGACGACGATACGTGGGGTATGCCCCGCGTTCCCGGCCAGCTTCCACGTGTCCAACACCTGGTAGTCGAAGAGCGGCGCGAACACCTCCAGCAGCGGCCACTGCCGTCCGTCGCCCGCGTGCACCCGCAGGCTGCCGTCGGCTTCCGGTCGCACGGTGAGGCCGGTGATCGGCACGAGCCGGTCCGGGTCAGCGCCGGGGGCGCTGACGAAGCCGAGCTGCGCATCCGCCGGTCCGTGCAGCCATTCCGCGATGCGGGCCGTGTGCCGGGGCCAGTCCACCGGGGCCAGCAGCCGCACCCGGCCCTCGGGCAGGTCAGCCCGCATACCGTCCCGCAACCGCTGCGGATCCGGGTGCCCGTACGCGAAAAAGTGCGTGTCGAACGCGGCCAGCGCCACGTGCAGCTCGCCGAGCACGACGGTGAAGTCCCCCCGCAGCAGGGCCGCCGCGTCCGGGGCGCACAGATGCAGGTCGGGGCTGTGAATCCGGGCGGCGGCCCAGCCGGGCGCGGTGGCCGGGAACGCCGCGGCGACCCGCTCGGTCAGCTCGGCGGCGCCGAACCGCAGCTCCCGGGCGTCGGCATCGGCGTCGGCCAGGCCAAGCACCTTCGCCCACCGGGCCAGGAAGTCGGCGGTGACGGCGGCGCCGGGCGGGATCGCCCCGAACACGACCGCCTGAGCCAGGAACCACAGGTCGGGCAGGGGAACATCCGCACTGGCCGAATCGGCCGACAAATCGCGGTAGACGGCGGCCAACGCTTCGGCGTACGCGTCGCCGATCGCCGCCGTCAACCACCGGACCGACACCAGCAGCGGCTCCAGCGGAGCAAGCCGTTCCAGCAGCGTGTCACCGAAGCTGACGTCCAGGTCGCGCACGGTTTCCAGGTGGCACAGAGTGCGCCCGGCGTACACCTCGCCGGGGTGTTGCCGCGCGGCCTGACCGGTCAGCTCGACGAACTTCCGCTCCAGTGCGGACATCGCTGCGGCCAGGGCGTCCGGGCCGTCGGCGGCGGCCACCGCGTCGCGCAGTGCGCCGATGGTGGCCAGCTCACCGAGCACCCGTTCGCGAACCAGATCGTCGCCGATCGCGGCGAGCTGATCGCGCAGCACATCCTCGGCGGTGAGGTCGATCGGCAGGTCGAACCCGATCCGCAGCACGCCCCGCTCGGCGAGTTCGTCGAGCTGCGCGTACACGTCGGCGGCGCGGCGGAACCCGCTCGCCGGGTCCGCGACCAGCGCGGAGGCGAGGTCCGCGACGCGCGATCGCCGCTGCGCCCCAGCGAGCAGCGCGGCCGCCGCCGCCGGCAGCGCCTGCGGCGCGCGGTGCGGATGCAGCAGCACCCCGTCCCGCAGCGTCAGCTGCGGCGCCAGCCGCACCGGCAGCCAGTCCCGCACACCCTCCCCGCGGGCGAAGGCCTCGCCGAGCGCGTCCAGCGCCCACCGCTCCAGAAAAACCCGTCGGGTACGCGTCAAAGCCGCACCCGGACGCACCGTGGCGACGGGACCGGGACCGCCCAGTTCTGCCCAGCAGATAGGACCGAAGAAACCGACGGTGTCGTTCTTGAGGCAGTAACGCTGCCAGTATTTCGCGATGACCTCCTCGCGGTGCCGTCGACGCAGATTGCGCCGGGCGTGCGGGCCGTCACGCCGGATCGCGTCGACCGCGAGCAGGACAGCCGGATTCTGCCAGGCCAGCGCAGTGCGGAACGTATCGTCGCAGGCGATGTCGTAGACGGCCCGGCCGAGATCCGCTGCGGCGGCGTCGAACGCGGCCTCGAAGGCGGCCGCGCCGGAGACACCGGTGAGATAGCTGTCGGCGGCCGCCGCGAGCGCGGGCGCGGCGAACCGCTGCATCCCGGCCACTGGGAATCCGGCCGACCGCAGCAGCGCTGAACGCCACACGTGCCACGGGGTTCCGGCGAGGGGCGTGAGATGCTCTGAGGGCACCCGGCAATGGTATGCATCCAAGGATCTGCGGTGGGACGGGCAATAATGAGCTTCGGGCTGGTGTCCTTTGGCGAGGCTCTCGGCGATGCGGTACCAGTGGCGGACGTGGTGGGGCAGTACACCGACGACGTGAACCGGGTCCTCGGATACGGCTACCGCCAGGTGCACCGCAGCGCGCCGGAGGTTGGCCTGACCGACCTCGCCGAGCGGGCCGCCCGCCAAGCCCTCGACGCCGCCACGCTCGCCGCCGCGGAGGTGGACCTGCTGGTGCTGGCCATCACCGACCTCACCGAGTACCTCTACTGGGACGCCGCCGCCGACCTGGCGCACCGGCTCGGCGCGGTCAACGCCGAAGCGGTGCTGCTCACTCAGGCATGCACGACGGGCGTGCTCAGCTTCGACACAGTCGCGGGCAAGTTCGCCACCCACCCGCGGTACGCCACCGCCCTCGTGGTGGCCGCGAACCGGACCAGTGAGGCGTACTGGAACCGGATGGACACGCAGCCGATGGTCTTCTCCGACGGCGCGGTCGCCACCGTGGCCCGACGCGGGCAGTCCCGGCTGCGCTGGCTCACCACGGAGGCCGCCACCGACGGCCGCTACGCCCCGTTCTACCGGCTCGACGTGGGCGGCGCGGCGGCCCCCTTCGGCCCTGGCGCCGAGCCGCCTGCCGCACGCGACGTGTGGAACGTGATGGAGTTCTTCGACTACGACGCCGAGCAGTTCGCGCAGTTCGCCCGGGACCTCGACGAGCGGGCCGTGCGGGTCACCGAGCGGGCCTGCGAGCGCGCGGACATCAAGGTCGCCGACCTCGCGCGCCTGATCCTGGTCAGCGACAACGAGCGGTCCATGGCGTCCCTGGCGCAGGCGCACGGGGTGCCACTGGCGCGAACCAACCGGGAACTGGCGGCCGAGCACGGTCATCTCGGTGCGGCGGACCAGCTTTTCGGGCTGAGCCGCCTGCTCGCCACCGGTGAACTCAGCGAAGGCGACCGGGTCGCGCTGATCGCGCTAGGCCGGGGAATGCACTGGGCCTGTACCATCCTCGAGGTGTAAGCATCGACCGCTCGATCGGTTTGACAGCGCGCCGCCG
Organism: Micromonospora sp. CB01531; assembly: GCF_001905095.1. Taxonomy (GTDB): domain Bacteria; phylum Actinomycetota; class Actinomycetes; order Mycobacteriales; family Micromonosporaceae; genus Micromonospora. The sequence continues at coordinate 140,419 of NZ_LWLS01000013.1, read as the reverse complement.
CTGCCGCCTGAAATCCGTTCTGGGAAGGGACACTTGATGTCCAGTCGCCTGGTGCGGCTCGTCGCCGACGTCCTGGCGTTGCCGGTCGATCAGGTCGACGCGCAGACCGGTCCCGCGACCACAGCGGCCTGGGTGAGCTTGCGACACCTCCAAATCGTCGCCGCAGTCGAGGACACGTACGGGATCGCCATCACGCCACGGGAGATCCGGGCCGTTCGGTCGGTGGCGGACCTGCGCGAGCTGCTCGCGCAGCGGGGCGTCGAGGAATGACATCCGCCGCGCCGTCTCCGCTTAGCGACGCCGACCTCGGCACCGGGCTGCTCATCCGCCGATTCGAGGAGGAACTGCTCCGCCTGTACGCGGACGGCCACATCACCGGCACCACGCACACCTGCCTCGGCCAGGAATACATCCCGGTCGCACTGGCCCCGCTGCTGACCGGGGACTTCGTGTTCAGCAACCACCGAGGGCACGGGCACTACCTGGCCCACTGCACTGACCCGGACGGCCTGCTGGCGGAACTGCTCGGCCGGGAGGGCGGGGTGTGCCATGGGCGCGGTGGCAGCCAGCACTTGCGCCGGGAACGGTTCCTGTCCACCGGCGTGCAGGGCGAGAGCCTGCCCGCCGCAGTCGGCGTGGGGCTGCACCTCAACCGCACCGGGCAGGACGCGATCGTGGTGACCTACATCGGTGACGGCACCTGGGGCGAAGGCGCCCTCTACGAGGCGCTCAACATGGCGCAGCTGTGGCGGGTGCCGCTGCTGGTCGTGGTCGAGCACAACCGGATCGCCCAGTCCACCCCGACCACAGAGCAGCTGGCCGGGACCATCGGCGGCCGGGTCGCCGGTTTCGGGATCACCTTCAGCGAGTCGGATTCGCTGGACCTCAACGAGGTGCGCGCCGCCGCCGCGCCGCACATCGAGCGGGTCCGCGCCAACCGACAGCCGCATGTGCTGGTGCAGCACACGGTCCGGCTCGGCCCGCACAGCAAGGGCGACGACTCCCGCCCGGCCGACGAGATTCGCCGGCTGCGCCACCTCGACTGGCTGCAGCGGTACGCGGCCGCGTACCCGGCACAGTTTTCGGCCGCTGACACGCAGGCCCGGCAGCAGGTCGCGGAGATCTCGGCCGCGGCGCTGGCCCGGCCCCTGGCGAGCGGCGGCGTGGCGTGACGCGCCCCGAACGAATGAGCCAGAACCTCAACCGCGCCCTGCACGAGCTGTTCGCCGCTGACGAGCGGGCCTGGCTGCTGGGCGAGGATGTCGTCGACCCTTACGGCGGCGCCTTCAAGGTCACCCAGGGCCTGTCGACGGCCTACCCGGACCGGGTGCTGTCCACGCCGTTGAGCGAGAACGGCATCACCGGCGTCGCGGGTGGCCTGGCGCTCTGCGGTGACACGGTCATCGTCGAGATCATGTTCGGCGACTTCGTCGGCCTCGCCTTCGACCAGATCATCAACTTCCTCACCAAATCCGTGACCATGTATGGCGAGCACACCCCGATGCGGGTCGTGATCCGCTTCCCCGTCGGCGGTGGGCGGGGCTACGGCCCGACGCACAGCCAGAGCGTGCAGAAGCACTTCATCGGCATCCCGCACCTCGCGCTCTTCGAGCTGTCGCCACTGCACGACGCGGCCGACGTGCTCGCCGCCGCGCTGCACCGCGGCGAACCGTCCATGCTGTTCGAGGACAAGATCCTTTACACCCAGCGGAGATACGTGGACAACCGCGTCGACGACCGCCTCGCCTTCGCGCTGCTGGGCGCGGACCGCAACTGGGCCCGCGTCTACGACCCGGCTGCCACCGCCGCGCCGACGCTGGTCATCGCGCCCGGCGGGGTCGCCAACCGGGCGATCGCCGCCGCCCAAAAAGCCTGGGAGCAGGGGCGCAATGTCGAGGTGCTGGTCCCAGCCCGGCTCTACCCCTTCGATGTCGACGGTGTGCTCGGCCTGCTCGACAGTGCGGACGGCGTGATCATCGCCGAGGAGAGCACGGCTGGCGGCACCTGGGGAAGCGAGGTCGCCACCCGGCTCTACGCCGCCGCGTGGCCGCTGCTGCGTCGGCCGATCGAGCTTGTCAGCTCGGCCGCCAGCATCATTCCGTCGGCACCGCACCTGGAACGGGCGGTCCTGCTCAGCACAGACACGATCCTGGAACGGATCATGCACCGCTCCACTGGCGAGCCTGCCCCGTCGGGAGCGGCGAGTCGCGATCGGGCTGCGCCGTCATGGGAAACGCCCTGCACGCTTGTGGCGCAGGTGGCGGCGGTTGTAGCACTCGCTGGCCAGGCGCCCACCGAGCAGTCACACGCTGGTACGGCTCCGGCTCCCAGGGCCAGTTCGCCGCTGACCAGGTTGCGCCAGGCGCGGGCGGCGGAGCAGGGCGTCGCGGTGAGCGTACCCAAGCTCAACAACAACGACGACAGCTATGTGCTGCTGGAGTGGCTGGTCCCAGCCGGCGCCACCGTCGAAATCGGACAGGTGATCGCGGCGGTCGAGACCTCCAAGGCGATCGAGGAGCTGGCAGCGACGCACGCGGGTGTCCTGCGCCAGGACCTCGCCGCCGGAGCCAACTGCGTCCCGGGCTCGACCATCGGCTACATCCTGTCCGCCGGTGCCGTCCCTGCTGCGGCACCCCCGGCCGCTGAACCGTCCGCGGTGACGCAACCGGCGCTGCCGGGGCGGCCGCTGCCACCGTCGCAACGCCGCATCGCCGACGTGGTGGCCACCTCACACCGGGAAATCCCGGTCGCCTTCACCGCCGTGCGGGTCGACGTGACCGCCGCCCTCGCGTACGCGCGCAGGGCCGCCGACGAGACCGGCGCCGATGTCAGCCTGACCGAGGTTGTCATCGCTGCCGTGGCCAAGTTGCACGAGCAGTTCCCTGCCCTCTACGCCGAGCTCACCGGGGACGGCCGGGTCATCGAGGCGGCACAGCCGTCGGTCGGGCTCACCGTGGACGTCGGCACCGGGCTGTTCCTGCCGGTCATCCGCGACGCGGCGAACCAGGCCTTGGGCGACCTCGCCGACACCGTGGTCGAGCTGCGAATGAAGGCGCTGCGCAACCGGCTACGCGAGGACGACATGGCCGGGATGAACTTCCTGGTCGCGCTCAACAACACCCCCGGCGTGATCTACGCCCAGCCGATCATCCCGCCCGGCGTCACCTGTGCCCTGTCGGTGCCCGACGTGCACCGCGAGGTCGTGCTGGACGTCGGAGGTGAGGTGCGCGAGCGGATGATGGCCGACCTCGGGCTGGCCTACGACCACCGGCTGGTCAACGGGGCGCAGGCCGGGGCGTACCTGGCCGCGCTCAACGCCGCCCTGCAACTGTAACCGTGGAGCCCACACGAGCACCATCACCGCGTACGCCCGGCGGTCCGGCGACGGGATCCCGCAGGTGCGCGCCAGGCGCCGGCGACTGGTCGTGGATCCGCTGCGCCGTCCCGTCCGCCTCCCACCTGGCGTAGTTGTCATACACCGTCTAGATGAGTCCAGCGAGCTTGTACAGCACGAGGGATCCAGCCACCGCGACGTTGAGGCTCTCTCCGGTGCCGAGCATGGGGATCTCCACGGCGGTGTCGAGCAGGTCGAGTGCTTCCGGTGGGATGCCGGTGGCTTCATGGCCGAGGACCATGACGGTTCGCCGGGAGGCGGTCGGCAGTTCGGCGAGCCGGATCGCTTCGTCGGCCAGCTCCACACCGACAATGTGCGCCCCACCGTCCTTCTGTGCCCGCAGCCAGCCCGCTGGGTCGCCAGCTCGGTGTATGCAGCTGGGCCGGCGTAGCGTGTTGCCGCGGACGATGGCCTCATCGACCCAGCCGAAGCGAGGTACGGCCAGGCATGCCCCGACGGCGTCGCAGGTACGCAGCAGAGTGCCGAGATTCGCACCGTGCATCGGCCACAACGGGGCGGCGATCAGATGGTCCCAACATCGGTGGGCGCGGGGTCGGCGGGCGGCCCGGATCTCTCGGCGGGGCCGTACCCGGATCGACGGGCTCACCGGACGGGAGCGCTCACGCTCCGAGGATCAACGTTCATGGGGGAGTGGTGCTTCGCGGCGCACCCGACCATCGACGAGTCGTTCAGAACAGCGAGCGTAGCGTGAGCCATCCGGCGGCCCATGTCAAGGCGGGCTATGGCGATGTTGCCGGGTTGATAAGCCCCGTTTGGTAGGCGAGGACGACGGCTTGGACGCGGTCGCGAAGTCCGAGCTTGGCGAGAATGTGGGCAACGTGGGTCTTGACGGTCGATTCGGAGACGGTGAGGCGGTCAGCGATTTCGGCGTTGTTGAGGCCCTCGGCCAGCAGGCGCAGGACATCGAGCTCGCGTGCGGTCAGGGCGGCCAGGTCGCGGGGAATCATGGGCGTCTCGCTGTGGTGGCGGCGGGCGAATCGTTCGACAAGGCGGCGGGTGATCGCGGGCGCGAGGAGCGCGTCGCCGGTGCGGACCAACCGGACAGCGGCAAGCAGGTGTTCAGGGCTGACGTCTTTGAGGAGAAATCCGTTGGCTCCAGCGGTCAGCGCCGCGTACACGTACTCGTCGAGGTCGAAGGTCGTCAGCATGATCACGCTTGGCTGGTCGGCGACGGCGCCGCTGAGGATGCGCCGGGTGGCCTCCAAGCCGTCCAGTTCGGGCATTCGAATGTCCATGAGGACCACGTCAGGGCGGGTGCGCCGGACGGCATCGACCGCTTCGCTGCCGTTGGTGGCCTCGGCGACCACGTCGACGCCGTCGCTGGTCAGAATCATCCGGAAGCCGGCCCGGACCAGTGCCTGGTCGTCGGCGATCACGACACGTAGCGGCAGGGTCACGGGGCCTCCAAGGGGATCTGCGCGCGGACGCGGTAGCCGCCGGTGGGGCGTGGACCGGCGAGCAGGGTTCCACCGTAGACGGCAAGCCGTTCCCGAAGCCCGATCAACCCGCGCCCGCTGCCGGTCGCTGCCGGCCCGCGCGGTGCACCGCTGCCGTTGACCACCTCTACGCGCAGGTGGTCGGCGTGGTAGTCGACGACGACAGTCGCGGACGCGCCGGCCGCATACTTGACGGTGTTGGTCAGCGCCTCCTGCACTACCCGGTAGGCCGCCAGCTGGATCCCCTCCGGCACGGGACGCGGCTGCCCGGCCACGCGTAGCTGGACCGGAACGCCGCTGACCCGTACGCCCGCGACGAGCGCGTCGAGCCGGTCGAGGCCGGGCTGGGGTGCGAGGTCGGCAGAGCCGGCCGGATCCGCGCCGTCGGCGTTCATCGTCAGCAGCCCCATCACGTGACGCAGCTCGGACATCGCCGCCCGGCCGCCCGCCTCGACCGCAAGCAACGCCTCGCGGGCCTGCTCCTGGTCCGCTGCCATCACCCTGCGAGCGGCGCCGGCCTGGATGACCATCATGCTCACGTTGTGCGTCACGACGTCGTGCAGTTCCCGGGCGATGCGGGCGCGTTCCTGTTCGGCAGCGTGGCGGAGGGCCTCCTGCCGTTCGCGTTGCAGCGCGGCCGTCCGCGCGCGTTCCTCTTCGGCCCGGCGCCGCCACCTGCGCAGCCCGTCGGTCGCGATGGCGATGGGGATCAGCACCAGGAAAGGGACGGCATCGGCGGAGACGGTGGGCAAAGCCGACGATGCCTGAAGCTGGTGTACAGCAGGGCCGCTGCGGACTGGCTCGCCAACGCGGGAAGCCGGTACGGGCTGTAGACCGCCGCGCTGTACGCGGCAATGACGCAGGCGTAGAACGAGAATCTCAGCGTGGCGCGGTCGTCCGTCACCGTGGCCACCGCCACGGCCGTGCCCATGACGATCCAGAGCGCCGCCAACGGATAGCGGCGGCGCACCGCCAGTGGCGCCGCGATGAGCAGCATCACGATCGCCCAGATGAGGTGATGCTGGGCCAGCGCCGGAACGTTCGCCGCGAGGGTGCCCGCCGGTTCCAGCGGGATCGGTGGTTCCGGGGGATCCGGCCGTCCCGGCACGGCGATGTCCCCGGTGACGGCGATAGAGGACACGCCGTAGCTCGCCCGGATCGCGACGAGACCGAGGCCGAGCGCGAGGACCGCGTCGAAGACGTGGGTGCGCCGGGAGAGCCGTGGCAACGGACCCGATGGGCGCAGCAGCTGACCCAACCATGCCCGCAGCTGGTGCGTCATCGATGCCACCTTGTCACCCGGCCCATTCTGGCCCTGCGCCACGGCCGACGGCATCGGTCTGAAGATCCACTGGGCTCACGCCGAGAGCGTAGGCCGTAAGGATGACCTGCATCGCCGTCATCCCGCAGGGCTGCCGAAGATCGCTCGCCGGGCCGACGAGTCCGGATACCGACCGCGCCTAGCGTCGTCCACCAGCGCATCAGCAAGCCGAGGGAGACGACGATGACCGTGCCAGCCATCGAGCTGCACGACGTAACGCGCCGATACGACGACGGGCCGCCCGCACTGCATCACACGATGCTGAGCATCGCGCCCGGCGAGGCGGTCGCCGTCCTCGGGCCCTCCGGCAGCGGCAAGTCCACGCTGCTCAACCTGATCGCGGGTCTGGACCGGCCGAGCGGCGGCACCGTGACCGTGGACGGCGTACGCGTCGACAAGCTCAACGAGGCGGGCTCGGCCCGCTACCGGCGCGACAAGATCGGCATGGTGTTCCAGTTCTTCAACCTGCTCGACGACCTGACCGTCATCGACAACGTCGTCCTGCCCGCGCAGCTGTCCGGCATGACGCGCGGTGCGGCCCGCCTCCGCGCCGAGGAACTGCTGGACGCGCTCGGCGTTGCCCGGCACGCCGCCGCCTATCCCGGCCGACTCTCCGGCGGCGAACGGCAACGCGTCGCCGTAGCCAGGGCGTTGATGAACCGGCCAACGCTGTTGCTGGCCGACGAACCGACCGGCGCGCTGGACACCGCCTCCGGTGACGAGGTCAAGCGGCTGCTCAACGACCTGCACGCCGACGGCCAGACGATCGTCCTGGTCACGCACGACCTGGCCCTGGCGCAGTCGTGCGCAACCCGCACGATCCGACTCGTGGACGGCCGGGTCGTCGCCGACAAAACCCGAGCTGTCACCGTGGGGCGGGCCCGATGAGCGCGATGGGCCGCGTGGTGCGCTCCGGCGTGGCACGCCGCCGGATACAGACCGTGGTGATCGGGCTGGCCACGATGATGACGGTGACCGCTTCGGTGCTCGGCGGATCCCTGGTGGCCGCCTCCAGCGGGCCGTTCGACCGCGCGTTCACCCAGCAGCACGGCGCGCACCTCACGGCGCAGTTCGACGCGGCCAAGACGACGCCCGCGCGGCTGGCGGCCTCCGCGCGGACCACCGGTGTCATCGCGGCCGCCGGCCCGTTCCCCACCGCGACCGCCGCGCCACGCGATGCCACCGCCGACATCGACCTGCCGCCGATGACGATCGTCGGCCGCACGACGCCCGGCGGAGAAGTGGACCGCGTGCCGCTGAGCCAGGGACGGTGGGTGAACCGCCCCGGCCAGATCGTGCTCTCCGCCGACTACCCCGTCGGGCCGTCCCCGCTGGATACCGTCCTGCGCTTTCCCGACCTGCCGGGGCAGCCGACGCTGACGGTGGTCGGCGTCGCCCGGTCGGTCACCCGTACCGCCGACGCCTGGGTGTCACCGTCCGACATCGCCACGTTGGCCGCATCCGGCGCGACCGGCGGGTACCAGATGCTCTACCGCTTCGCTGAGGCGAGCACCGCCGCGCACGTCGACCGGGGTCAGGCGGCGGTGGTCGCCCTCGTCGGATCGCCGGCGCTGGCCGGGGCGCAATCGTGGCTCACCGTCAAGGACGCCAACGAGCGCGAAGTCGCGCTGTTCCTGCCGTTCCTGGTCGCGTTCGGGATACTGGGCCTGGTCATGTCCGTGCTCGTCGTCGGCACCGTGATCGCCGGCGCGGTCGGCACCGCAACGCGACGCATCGGCGTCCTCAAGGCCATCGGGTTCACTCCCGCGCAGGTCGTGCGGGCCTACGTGACCCAGGCGCTGCTTCCGGCCGCGGTCGGCATCGCGACCGGGGTCGTGGCCGGGAATCTCCTGACCATCCCAGTACTGGCCGACACCGATCAGCTCTACGGCACGACCACCGCCGGCGTCACCTGGTGGGTCGACGCCGTCGTGGTCGTCGGCGCGCTGGGCATGGTGACGCTGACCGCGTGGGCCGCGGCGCTACGGGCCGGCCGGCTCCGCACCGTCGATGCGATCGCCGTCGGACGTACGCCCCGCCCCGGCCGCGGGCAATGGGCGGCCCGGCTGACCGCCCGGCTCCCGCTGCCGCGACCGGTCAGCCTCGGACTGGCCCACCCGTTCGCCCGGCCCGCCCGTGCCGCCGCGGTGCTCGCCGCGATCATGTTCGGCGCGGCCACGGTCACCTTCGCCGTCGGCGTGGCCGCTTCACTGAACCAGGTGCAGATCGCCAAGGACCACGCCGCCGCCGACGTCGTCATCGACACCTTCGCCCCACCGCGCGGAACCGGCCCTGCCCTCAACACCGCGCCGCGAGCGTTGAGCGCCGACGACACCGAGAAGATCACCGCGGCGATCCAGGCACAACCCGGGACGGGCAAGTACTACAGGGTCGCCACCACCCAGGTCGGGCCGCCCCGGCCAGCCGGCCGAGCTCGCCCCCGCGTACGTCTTCTTCGCCTCACAGGAGTCCAGCTACGTGACGGGGGAGATCCTCGGGGTTACTGGCGGCAAGCTCACCCGGTGAGGCGCAGCCGGAACTGCCCGGTCAGCGGGGCCAGGCGGCCATCCGGCGGCGCACCTCGGCCACCTGGTCGGCGTCCAGCCCGTAGCGGCTGAACCGCCGGTCCGGCACCTCGTCCAGGTAGCGGCCCGCCGCCCGGACGTCCTCGAGGTCCAGCGCCGGATCCACCTGCCGGGCCAGCGCCAGCAGCTCCGTCACGTCGTACCGGTCCAGGGCGGCGGAGACGTCGATGAAGTCGCGTACCTCCCGGCGGTTGACCAGCGCGGCGGTCTTGTTGGCGATCAGGTCGCGGACGTCCATCACCGGACCCAGGTCCATCACCACCGGGCTGCGGTACCGGTCCAGCCGGGCCAGGCTGAGCCGGATCTGCCGGCCGTCCCGGCTCACCACGAAGTCCCGCATGTCCCGGTCGAAGCCGTCGAAGAGCTCCGCCAGCTCGCTGCCCGGATCCGCGTCCACCACCTGATAGCCGGCCCGCTCCAGCGCGGCCCGCACCCCGGCCGCCGCCGCGGCGGCGGCGCCCTCCACGTCCGCGAACAGGTCCACGTCCTCGGTGGGGCGGGTGACCAGGCCGTGCGCCGCCCACGCCACGCCGCCGCCGAGCACGAACCGGTGCGGCCCGGCGGCAGCGAGGGCCACCCGGGCCACGTCCCGGTAGAAGTCGTGCAGATGGCTCACGCGGTACGCAGGTCCCGGTGCCGGCTCTCCCAGGCCAGGCGGACGCCCCGGGGCAGGTTCAACCGCCGCCACACCCGGCGCAACGTCCGCCCGTCGATCAGCTCGCGCAGGTCGTCGACGCGGGTGGTCTCCCGCAGCACGTTCTCGTACATCCAGAGCAGGTCGTCCGGCTCGCCGAGATCGAAGGCACGCTCGCTGCTCCACATCAGCCGTACCGGCAGCTCGACGATGCCGCGGGTGGGGCCGGTGAGCTCGGCGAGGGTGCGGGTCACCACGGCGGGACGCCCGGGGCGGGCGAGGTACGCGCTGGTGACGACCGACATGCTGTCAGGGTAACCCCTGTCTCCGGTTTTCCCGATGTCCTGTTCGTCGATGTGGTGCGGATGTGGCCCGCCGTGCCCGTCACGGGTCGCTGTCGCCGTTGGGGTGCGGCCTGCGCCCCGCCACGGGCCGCTGCTGTCCTTGGTTGCGGTTGGGGTGTGGCCCGCCGTGCCCGGCTCCCGGCGGTCAGGCTTGATCCCTTCGCCGGTCACGGCGGGCCACACCCGGGTCGTGGTCCGGCGCCGTTCGGGTGTGCGGTCTGCGTGGTTCGCGTCCGGTGTACGTCGTGCGCATTCGCCGTCCCGACCGGATGCGAGGCGTAGCTGATACCCAATCGTGGGTGGGCGGGGCGGGCTGCGTGACTCGTGCCTCGGGGTGCGGGCTGGGGCTCGCCCTGGTTGGCCGGTCGTGGCTGGCCTGTCTTCGGTCTGCCGGGGTGGGTGCTCAGGGCGCGCTTTCGCCGAAGGTGGGCCCTCGCGGCGTTCTGGGGCCACTTTCCCTGAAAGTGTCGCCTCGTTTGTTGTGCCGGGGCGGTGATCGACTCGGTGTGCGGTATGTGGTGGTGTCGCGGGTGCCGGATACCGCTCATGCGGTACGTGGAGTGGATCTACGGGGGTTGCCGGCCGCCCGCCCGAGCGTTGTGGTCGGCGATGCCCCGTTTGCGGGATCTGGAGTGGATCAACGGAGGGGGTCGGCCACTTGGCCGGGGGTTGTGGTGGGTGGTGTCCGGTTTGCGGTGACGGTCGGCATCCTCTGCCTGGAATCTCTGGCGGCCGGGGGTCGTTGAACACGGGTGCACGGCCGAGTAAGGCGCCCCGCAGGCCGGGGTGGCCAGGCCCGGAATGTTGGTGGGCCGCCGGTCGTTGCAGATGACTCGCGACCGAGGAAGCCGCCCGGTGTGGTGGGATGGCCAGGCCGGAATGTTGGCGGGCCGCCGGTCGTTGGATATGGTCCCGGCGCCGCGAAGAGGCGATCCCCCGTTGCCCCGCGAGCCAGCCGGTCGAAGACTTTCCCCTCTTTTGTTTGAGCGCCTGACGGTGCTTGCGCACATGTAGCCGACCCCCATCGGTGTGTGCGCCAACCCCCGAATGGAGCTTTCGTCATGAATTCGATGCTGCGTAAGAGTGTTCTTGGTGTTGCTGGTCTGGCTTTCACCGGTGGTGTGTTCGCCGGTCCGATCGCCGCTCACGCTGCTGAGCCGGTGCACGCCAACCCGGTGGCGGCGGTGCAGGCCGACAAGCCGGACATGGGCAAGCTGGTGCCGCATGGTGTGCAGGGCGCCCAGTCGAAGATCACCCTGAACGACGAGCAGACCGCGAATGCGAAGGCGATCATCGCCGCGACGAAGAAGGCCGGGCTGCCGGAGCGGGCCGCGGTGATCTCGATCGCCACGAGTCTGCAGGAGTCGAAGCTGGAGAACCTGGGCCACCTCGGCGACAAGAATGACCATGACTCGCTGGGCCTGTTCCAGCAGCGCCCGAGCTCGGGTTGGGGTACGCCGGAGCAGATCACGGACCCGGAGTACGCGACCCTGGCGTTTGAGAAGGGTCTGAAGCAGGTCGACGGGTGGCAGGACATGCCGCTGACCAAGGCCGCGCAGACGGTGCAGGTGTCGGCCTACCCGGACGCCTACGCCCAGTGGGAGCAGCAGGCCGCTGACCTGGTCGCCCAGCACTGGAACAGCTGACCCACCTGATCAGCTGACCAACTGAAGAACACGCACAAGCCGCTGGCCGGCACCCGAACGCGGGTGCCGGCCAGCAGCCGTTTCCGGAACCTTGGACAGCCGCCCGTCAGCGCTGACCGGAACCGTCAAAGATCCCGAAGCGCGCACTGGCGCAGCAGCGCCCACGGCCACGGCAGCAGGTCGTACCAGAAAGGAAGACCGCGACGCACGGTCGCCCCCAGCCCACAACAGCAACCACCTCACCGCAGCAACCAGCCCGCAAGAGCACCCAGCCCCACCACCAAAACTCAGGTGACTGCGGTCACGAAGCGCAGCGGAAGAACGGCACCCCTCGTACCGTTGTGCAGAGCGTCGGTGTGTCCAGTGTCCCCGGGCCTCACCCAAATTGCCTTCGCGGAATACCGTCCGGCTGGAGCCGCGTCGTGCCACTCGCCGAGAGGCGACCTGCACACCGACGCCCAGCGGCGCCCCGGCCATCCGGTCGGGGCGCCGCTGTTTTCCCCACGCTGAAGATTGCCGAAAATGATCCGCGACTCGACTCGCGGGGCCCCGGCGGCTGGCCTAATGTTCAGGAGGTCAGCATCCGCCAGCGGGGGAGGGGGTGTCGCGGGATGGGTCTGAAGACCTTCATCGAGGGTTGGCCGGTCTACCGGCAGCTCACCGGCACGGACCCGCTCGCGCGGGGCGCGGCGGCCCAGTCGGCCCGTTCGGCGGCGCTGACCGCGCGCACCGAGACCGCCGACAGCATGGCGCGCTCGGTCTGCCCCTACTGTGCGGTGGGCTGCGGGCAGCGGGTGTTCGTCAAGGACGGCCAGGTCGCCCAGATCGAGGGTGACCCGGACAGCCCGATCTCCCGCGGCCGGCTCTGCCCGAAGGGCTCCGCCAGCAAGAACCTGGTCACCAGTCCGCTGCGGCAGACCACCGTCCGCTACCGCCGGCCGTACGCGACCGAGTGGGAGGACCTCGACCTCGACACGGCGATGGACATGATCGCCGACCGGGTGCTCGCGGCGCGGGACGCCACCTGGGAGGACACCGACGAGCAGGGACGGGCGTTGAACCGCACCCTGGGCATCGCCAGCCTCGGCGGCGCCACGCTGGACAACGAAGAGAACTACATCATCAAGAAGCTCTTCACCGCGCTCGGCGCACTACAGATCGAGAATCAGGCGCGGATTTGACACTCCGCCACTGTCCCCGGTCTGGGGACCAGCTTCGGTCGCGGTGGCGCGACGGTCTTCCAGCAGGACGTCGCCAACGCTGACGTCATCGTCATCCAGGGCTCGAACATGGCCGAGGCCCACCCGGTGGGTTTCCAGTGGGTGATGGAGGCCAAACGGCGCGGCGCGAAGGTCTTCCACGTCGATCCCCGGTTCACCCGTACCAGCGCGCTGGCCGACACCTACCTGCCGATCCGGGCGGGTACCGACATCGCGTTGCTGGGCGGCATCGTGCGCCACATCCTGGAGAACGAGCTGGACTTCCGGGAGTACGTGCTGGCGTACACGAACGCGGCGACCGTCGTCAGCGAGGAGTTCGTCGACACCGAGGACCTGGACGGCCTCTTCTCCGGCTACGACCCGAAGACCCAGACGTACGGGCAGCGTAGCTGGCAGTACGCGGGCCACGAGAAGAACTCCGGCGACCGCGACACGCACAAGGAGCGGGAGACGGCCGCCGGCCTGCGACACGAGTCGCACGGCATGCCGGTCGGCGGCCAGGTCCAACGGGACGAGACGTTGCAGCATCCGCGCTGCGTCTACCAGCTCCTCAAGCGGCACTTCTCCCGCTACACCCCGGAAATGGTGGAGCGGACCTGCGGCATCCCACAGGACAAGTTCCTGGAGCTGGCCAGGGCGTGGACGGAGAACTCCGGCCGGGAGCGCACCGGGGTGCTGATCTACTCGGTGGGCTGGACCCAGCACAGCGTGGGCGTGCAGTACATCCGGACCGGCGCGATCATCCAGCTGCTGCTGGGCAACATGGGGCGTCCTGGCGGCGGCGTCCTCGCTTTGCGCGGCCACGCCAGCATCCAGGGTTCGACCGACATCCCGACGTTGTTCAACCTGCTGCCGGGCTATCTGCCGATGCCGCACTACATCGACCACACGAGCTTCACCGACTGGGTGGACAGCATCCGGCACCCGGGCCAGAAGGGCTTCTGGGACGGCGCCCGAGCGTTCGGCGCGAGCCTGCTCAAGGCGTACTGGGGCGACGCGGCGACGCCGGAGAACGACTTCTGCTACGGCTACCTGCCCCGGATGACCGGCGACCACGGGACGTACCAGACGGTGCTGAACATGATCGACGGCAAGGTCAGGGGATACTTCCTGCTCGGCCAGAACCCGGCGGTCGGCTCGGCGCACGGCAAGGCCCAGCGGCTGGGCATGGCGAACCTGGACTGGCTGGTGGTCCGCGACCTCTTCATGATCGAGAGCGCGACGTTCTGGAAGAACAGCCCGGAGGTGGAGACCGGCGAGATCGTGCCGGAGGAGTGCCGCACCGAGGTGTTCTTCCTGCCGGCCGCCTCGCACGTGGAGAAGGAAGGCACCTTCACCCAGACCCAGCGGCTGCTCCAGTGGCGGGAGAAGGCGCTGGACCCGCCGGCCGACGCCCGCTCCGAGCTGTGGTTCTTCTACCACCTCGGCCGGATCATCCGGCAGAAACTGGCCGCCTCGGACAAGGCCCGCGACCGTGCGGTGCGCGACCTCACCTGGGACTACCCCACGCACGGCGACCTAGTGGAGCCGAGCGCCGAGGCGGTGCTGCGGGAGATCAACGGGTACGAGGTGGCGACCGGCCGCCCGCTGTCGGCGTTCACCGAAGCCAGGGACGACGGCTCCACCGCAATCGGCTGCTGGATCTACACCGGGGTGTACGCCGACGGGGTCAACCAGGCCGCCCGGCGCAAGCCCGGACGCGACCAGGACTGGGTGGCCGCCGAATGGGGCTGGGCCTGGCCGGCCAACCGCCGCATCCTCTACAACCGCGCCTCCGCCGACCCGGAGGGCCAGCCGTGGAGCGAACGCAAGAAGTACGTGTGGTGGGACGCCGACCGGGGCGAGTGGACCGGCTACGACGTGCCGGACTTCGAGAAGAAGAAAGCGCCCACGTACCGGCCACCGGAGGGAGCCACCGGTGTCGAGGGGCTCGCCGGCGACGACGCGTTCATCATGCAGGGCGACGGGAAGGGCTGGCTGTACGTGCCGACCGGGCTGCAGGACGGACCGATGCCGACGCACTACGAACCGGCCGAGTCCCCGATGCGCAATCCGCTGTACGGGCAGCAGGCCAACCCGACCCGCAAGGTCTACGACAACCCGGTGAACTCGGTGAACCCGAGCCCGCCGCAGCCGCACACCGACGTCTTCCCGTACGTGTTCACCGTCAGCCGGCTCACCGAGCACCACACGGCTGGCGGGATGAGCCGGATGGTGCCACGGCTGGCCGAGCTCCAGCCGGAGATGTTCGTGGAGGTCTCCCCGGAGTTGGCGGGTGAGGTCGGCCTGGACCACCTCGGCTGGGCGCACCTGATCAGCGGGCGGGCGGCGATCGAGGCCAAGGTCCTGGTCACCGACCGGCTCACCCCGCTGCGGCTGGACGGCCGGGTGATCCACCAGGTGTGGCTGCCGTACCACTTCGGTCGCGAGGGCATCGTCACCGGCGACTCGGTCAACGACCTGTTCGGCATCACCCTGGACCCGAACGTGCTGATCCAGGAGAGCAAGGTCGGCACATGTGACATCCGGCCCGGCCGCCGGCCGACGGGACCCGCGCTGCTCGAACTGGTGGACGACTACCGGCGCCGGGCCGGGCTGGTCGGGGGCCGCCCGCCGATCGTCACCACCGACGCGTCCGAACGGGAGGTCGGATGATCGAGGCCAACAGCCTCTACGGGCCGCTCGATCCCGCGCCGGACGCCGGGTGGACCGACGCCCCGCCCCGGATGGGCTTCTTCACCGACACCAGCGTCTGCATCGGCTGCAAGGCGTGCGAGGTCGCCTGCAAGGAGTGGAACGGGGTACCTGACTCGGGCTTCGACCTGCTCGGCATGTCGTACGACAACACCGGCGCGCTGACCGCCAACTCGTGGCGGCACGTCGCCTTCATCGAGCAGCCGCGCCCGGCCGGGCACCGTACCCCGCCGTTCGAGGGGAACCCGACCGGTCCGGCGGCCAGCCCGGCCAGCGCCGCCACGGCCGCCGGGACCGGCACCGACACCGGCACCAACCCCGGCCTGCCCCCGGGTCGGCCGGATGCCGCCACCCGGATGGCCGCCGGGCCGGAGTTCCTCGGCATGCCCGGCTCCGAGCCGCCCGGCCGGGCCACCGGCGCCGAGTCGCGCACCGACTTCCGCTGGCTGATGATGTCGGACGTCTGCAAGCACTGCACCCACGCCGCCTGCCTGGACGTCTGCCCGACCGGGTCACTGTTCCGCACCGAGTTCGGCACCGTCGTGGTGCAGGAGGACATCTGCAACGGCTGCGGCTACTGCATCTCCGCCTGCCCGTACGGGGTCATCGACCAGCGCAAGGGCGACGGCCGGGCGTGGAAGTGCACGCTCTGCTACGACCGCCTCGGCGCCGGCATGACCCCCGCCTGCGCGCAGGCCTGCCCGACCGAGTCGATCCAGTTCGGGCCGCTGGACGAGCTGCGGGAACGCGCCGCCGCGCGGGTTGCCCAGTTGCACGACCGCGGGGTGCCGGAGGCGCGGCTCTACGGCCACGACCCCACCGACGGCGTCGGCGGCGACGGCGCGTTCTTCCTGCTCCTCGACGAGCCCGAGGTGTACGGCCTGCCACCGGACCCGGTGGTCACCACCCGGGACCTGCCGAAGATGTGGAAGCGGGCCGGGCTGGCCGCCCTGGCCATGGCGGCGGCCGCCGTCGCCGCGTTCGTCGGAGGTGCCTCGTGAGTCCGGACCGCGCCCCGGTGGGCGACCTGTTCCGCCGGTTCCGCGAGCGGCTCGCCGCCGACGGGCCGGAGCGCCTCGTCGGGCCGGGGCAGGCACCGCAGCCGTCGCGCGGCGTCGACCCGATCGAGCGGTCCCGACGCAAGGGCCGCAGGGGCGGCGGCGGGGAGCAGATCAACGTGCCGCCGGCCGAGTTCACCTCCTACTACGGCCGGCCCATCCTCAAGCCGCCGGTGTGGAAGTGGGACATCGCGGCCTACTTGTTCACCGGCGGCCTCGCTGCCGGCTCGTCGCTACTGGCCGCCGGCGGCCAGCTCACCGGCCGGCCGGCGCTGCGCCGGGCCGGCCGGGTCACCTCCCTCGCGGCGGTCAGCGCCAGCGCGTACTTCCTCATCCACGATCTGGGCAAACCGAGCCGGTTCCACCACATGCTGCGGGTGGCGAAGCCGACCTCGCCGATGTCGGTGGGCACCTGGATCCTGAGCACCTTCGGCCCCGCCGCCGGGCTGGCGGCGGTCGCCGAGGCGGTGCCCTGGCTGCCCGAGCGAGGCCTGCTCGGCGTCGGCCGGCGGCTGCTGCCTCCCGCCGGGCACGCGGCCGGGCTGCTCGCCGCCGCCACCGCACCGGGGCTGGCCACGTACACCGGGGTGCTGCTCGCCGACACCGCGGTGCCGTCCTGGCACGACGCGTACCCGGAACTCCCGATCATCTTCGCGGGCAGCGCGCTGGCCAGCGGCGCCGGCGTGGGGTTGCTGGCCGCGCCCACCGCGCAGGCCGGCCCGGCGCGGCGGCTCGCGGTCGCCGGCGCCGCCCTGGAGCTGTGGGGTTCGCACCGGGTGGAGAACCGGCTCGGCCTGCTCAGCGAGCCCTACGCGACCGGCACCCCCGGCAGGCTGCTGCGCGCCGGCCGGGCGCTGACCGCCGCCGGGGTGGCTGGCGCGCTGGTGGGGCGGCGCAGCCGGCTCCTCTCCGGCCTGTCCGGCGGGGCGCTGCTCGCCGCCGCGGTCTGCACCCGGTTCGGCATCTTCCACGGCGGGGTCGCCTCCGCCCGGGATCCGAAGTACACGGTGCTGCCGCAGCGGGAGCGCGCCCGGCAGCGGGAACTTCAGGCACCAGACGTCAACGGTCCGGGCGCCGACCCGACCGGGGGGTAGCTGCGCTGCCGCCGATCACCTGCCTGCCGACCACCTCCGGCCGGCGCCGGCCACGCTTCGGGACGCCCTGACCCTGACCGCGCGGCGGTTCGCCCCTCTCGCGGG
Organism: Micromonospora sp. CB01531; assembly: GCF_001905095.1. Classification (GTDB taxonomy): domain Bacteria; phylum Actinomycetota; class Actinomycetes; order Mycobacteriales; family Micromonosporaceae; genus Micromonospora. The sequence goes on along the minus strand of NZ_LWLS01000013.1, from coordinate 122,867 downwards.
CGGACGGAGATCGCATGTGGTTAAGTGCTCGGTGGAGGCGTTCAGGAGGCTGGTGCCCCTCCCGGTCTTCAAAACCGGTGTGGTCCGGGACCCGGGCCAGGCGGGTTCGATTCCCGTCCGTCTCCGCCAAGCAACCGTGCGGCTCCGCCGGCGCGAGGCAGGCCAGGGGGAGATGACCGATGCGTGACGCCGACCCGCGGCGGCGGGTGCCACGTACCGACACGTTGCTGGCCGACCCCGGGCTGGCCGCCGCCGTCGACACCCTCGGCCGCGACCGGGTCAAGGCCGCCATCGTCCGGGCCCAGCAGCGTGCCCGCCGCGGCGAGATCACCCCCGACGAGGTACGCGACGCCGCGCTGGCCGACCTGCCCGCGCCCGCCCCTCGGGCGGTGCTGAACGCCAGCGGCGTTGTGCTGCACACCAACCTCGGCCGGGCGCCGCTCTCCGGCCCTGCCGTGGCGGCCCTCGTCGCCGCTGCCGGGCACACCGACGTGGAACTGGACCTGCGTACGGGGCGGCGGGCCCGGCGCGGCCGGGACGCCCTCGACGCGCTCGCCGCCGCCGTGCCCGACGCGTCCGCCGTGCACGTGGTCAACAACGGTGCCGCCGCGCTGGTCCTTGCCGCGACCGCCCTCGCCGCCGGCGCGGAGATCGTGGTCAGCCGGGGCGAACTGGTTGAGATCGGCGACGGCTTCCGCCTGCCGGACCTGCTGGAGAGCACCGGCGCCCGGCTGCGCGAGGTGGGCACCACCAACCGCACCACCCTCGCCGACTACGCCGCCGCGCTCGGCCCGGATACCGGGTTTGTGCTGAAGGTGCACCCGTCGAACTTCGTGGTCCGCGGCTTCACCTCGACGGTGCCGGTGCGGGACCTGGCCACCCTGGGTGTGCCCGTGGTCGCCGACATCGGCTCCGGGCTGCTCGCCCCGGACCCGTTGCTGCCCGACGAGCCCGACGCCGCCACCACCCTGCGCGCCGGCGCTCACCTGGTCACCGCCAGCGGCGACAAGCTGCTCGGCGGCCCGCAGGCGGGTCTGCTGCTCGGTGCCGCCGACCTGGTCGACCGGCTGCGCCGGCACCCGCTCGCTCGGGCGCTGCGGGTGGACAAGCTCACCCTGGCCGCGCTCGCCGCCACCCTGCACGCCCCGACCACCCCGACCCGGGCAGCGCTGCACGCCGACCCGGCCGCGCTTCGGCAGCGGGTGGAACGGCTGCGCGACCGGCTCGGTGAGGACGGGTGCAAGGCCGAGGTGGTGCCCAGCATCGCGGTGGTCGGCGGCGGGGGCGCGCCCGGCGTGGAGCTCGACTCGTGGGCGTTGAGCCTGCCCGAGCGGTACGCCGAGCCGCTGCGCACCGGCGAGCCGCCGGTCCTCGGCCGGGTCCTGCACGGGCGGCTCCTGCTCGACCTGCGGTGCGTACCGGCCGACGCCGACCAGGCCGTCCGGGCGGCGATCCTGCGGGTGGGCGGCTGACATGTGGGTCGTCGCCACCGCCGGGCACGTCGACCACGGCAAGTCCACCCTGGTCCGGGCACTGACCGGGATGGAACCCGACCGGTGGGCGGAGGAACGCCGCCGGGGCATGACCATCGACCTCGGCTTCGCCTGGGCCGCCCTGCCCTCCGGCGGGACCGTCGCCTTCGTCGACGTGCCCGGGCACGAGCGGTTCGTGCCGAACATGCTGGCCGGCGTCGGCCCGGTCCCGGCCGCGCTGATCGTTGTCGGCGCGGACGAGGGCTGGATGCCACAGTCGGCTGAGCACCTGGCCGCACTGCACGCGCTCGGGGTGTCGTACGGGCTGCTGGCGGTGACCCGCGCGGACCTGGCCGACCCGGGCCCGGCGCTGGCCCGCGCCCGGGCGGAGATCGCCTCCACCTCCCTCGGCGAGGTGGAGGCGGTGGCGGTCAGCGGCACCACCGGCGCGGGCCTGCCCGAGCTGCGGGCCGCCCTCGACCGGCTCGCCACCCGGCTGCCCGCCCCGGAGCTGGACGCCCCGGTGCGGCTCTGGGTGGACCGCTGCTTCACCATTCGGGGCAGCGGCACCGTGGTCACCGGCACCCTCGGCGGCGGCCGGCTGCACGTCGGCGACCAGCTCGAACTCGCCGCCACCGGCGAGCCGGTGCGGGTCCGCGGCCTGCACTCCCTCGGCGTCGCGCGGGACCGGATCGACGCGGTCGCCCGGGTGGCGGTGAACCTGCGCGGCGTGCCCCGGGAGCGGATCGCCCGCGGCGACGCGCTGCTCAGCCCCGGCCGGTTCCACCGCACCGACCTGCTGGACGTCCGGCTCGCCGGCGATCCGGCCGCCGACCTGCCGGCCGCCCTCACCCTGCACGTCGGTTCCGCCGCCGTGCCGGCCCGGGTACGCCCGCTCGGCCCGGACACCGTGCGGCTGCGGCTGGCCCGGCCGCTGCCGCTGCTGATCGGGGACCGGGCGCTGCTGCGCGACCCCGGCCGGCACCACGTCGCCGGCGGGGTGACGGTGCTGGACGTGGCGCCGCCGCCGCTGCGCCGGCGGGGCGCCGCCACGGCCCGGGCGGCGGTGCTGGCCGGGCTGGACGGCCGGCCCGACCTGGCTGGGGAGATGCGCCGCCGGCGGCTGAGCCGGGCCGGCGAGCTGACCCGGATGGGGGTGGCGGTCACCGCCGCGCCGGTGGCCGGGGACTGGCTGGCCGACCCCGAGCACTGGCGGGCCCTGGGCGTCCGCCTCGCCGAGGAGGTCACCCGGTACGGCGTGGCGCATCCCCTGGAGCCCGGCGTGCCGGTCGAGGTGCTGCGCCAGCGCCTCGACCTGCCCGACCGGGCGCTGGTCGCGGCGCTGCTGCGGCCGCCGCTGCGGCTGCGGTCCGGCCGGGTGACGGCCGCGGCGGCCGACACGCTGCCCGATCCGGTCGCGCGCGCCGTCGACCGGGTCCGCGTCGAGTGCGGCGACCGCCCGTTCCAGGCCCCCGAGGCGCACCGCCTGGCCGACCTCGGCCTCGGCCCGCGGGAGATCGGCGCGGCGGTCCGGGCGGGAGCGCTGCTGCGGCTGGCCGACAACGTGGTGCTGCTGCCGGGCGCGCTCGACGACGCGGTCCGAATCCTGGCGCGGCTGCCGCAGCCGTTCACGCTCAGCGCGGCGCGGCAGGCCCTCGACACCACCCGCCGGGTGGCGGTGCCGCTGTTGGAGCTGCTGGACCGGCGCGGTGCCACCCGCCGGCTGCCCGACGACGGCCGCGAGGTGGTGGCACCGCCTGGCTGACCGTTGCCCCGTGTGCGAGCGTGTGGCCATGATCATTCCGTGGCTCGGTGCGGGCTTCGCCGATTCCCGCAGCCGCCGTCGACTGCTCCGGCGTGCCTTGGTAGTGGTGATGGCGCTGTGCTGGGTGGCCTGGGCCGCCCTCGCCTGGTGGACGGCGCCTCGGCAGGTCGGTCTCGAGCAGCTGGACCGGGACCTCGCGGCTGGCAGGATCGTCACCTTCGTCCGTGCCGACGGCTGGGACGAGGAGGGCGGCTTCTGGGGGCGACGGCCCGAACCGCAGTACGACAGCGAGGGCTGGATGATGATCTGGAGCCTGCCCGACGGCCGGGTTCGCTACGCCGACGTCGGTGTCCTGTCGATCGATGAGGAGCGGTCGGCCGACCACGAGGACGCGCGCCTTGCCCAGGTCGCCTCCAGTTGGCGCACCGACGGAGCGCCCGCCGACCGGCTCGCCGACGCGGCGGCGCTGCTGTCCGGGGCGCTGGCGGTGACGTGGCTCGGGATGCTCATCGCCGGCCCGGCACCGCGGGCCGGCAGCCGCTGCTTCTGGTTCTGGATCGGGCTGCTGCCGTTCGGTGCAGGACTACTCGGCTGGCTGCTTCGCGAGCAGTGGCACGCCGAGGTGCCGGCGGGCCGGGACCGGCAGTCCGGATGGGCCGGGTTCGGCTGGGCGCTGCTCGGGGGATTGGTGCTGTCGCTGGCGGTACTGGGACTGCGCGCCCTGTTCGGTGGGATTGTCATACCTGGCGGGTGATCCCAAGCCGCTCCGCCGGGCGCCGCAGGTCGCCTACGGTGACGCCATGGATCCTGCGGCGATCTGGCGGGACAAGCAGCACCGGTGGCGGATCGAGGCCTACCGGGCACCGGATCTGCGGTTCGCCATCTTCGCCACGAACGGCACCACCGAGTCGGCGCCGCTGTGGCTGTTCGGGATGAACGCGCTGGCCCGCTGGCTGATGACGCACAAGATCTCGCTGGACGACCTGGAGAAGGACTGACCGGCCGGCGCGGCACACCGGGCGGCGGGAGGGGGCGTGATGGCCGGACAACTCGTCCTGATCGTGGTCCTGGTGCTGATCAACGCGGCCCTGTCCGGTAGCGAGATGGCACTGGTCACGCTCCGGGAGGCGCAGCTGCGGCGGTTGGCTCGGGCGGGGCAGAGCGGGGCCCGGCTGGTCCGTCTGGCCCGCGAGCCGAACCGTTACCTGGCCACCGTCCAGCTCGGCATCACCCTGGCCGGCTTCCTGGCCTCGGCGGCCGCCGCGGTGTCGTTGACCCAGCCCCTGGTACGGCCGTTGAGCTTCCTCGGCCGGGCGGCCCATCCGGTGGCCGTGCTGCTGGTGACCCTCGTACTGGCCTTTATCACCCTGGTGGTCGGTGAACTCGCCCCGAAGCGGCTGGCCATGCAGTGGACGGAACGGTGGGCACTGCTCAGCGCGCGACCGCTGGACCTGCTGAGCCGGGTGTCCCGCCCGGCGGTGTGGCTGCTCAGCCGCTCCACGGACCTGCTGGTCCGGCTCGCCGGCGGCGACCCCCGGGCGCGTCGCACCGAGGTGACCGAGGAGGAGCTGCGGGAGATGCTGGTCAGCCAGCGCGGCCTGTCCGCCCAGCAGCGGGAGATCCTCGCCGGGGCGTTCGACATTGCCGGTCGGCGGCTGCGGGAGATCCTGGTGACCCGACGCGACGTGACCTCCCTGCCGGCCGCGATGACGACGGCCGAGGGGATGCGGCGGCTCGCCGCGACCGGCCGCTCCCGCGCCCCGGTTGTCGGGCCGGGCGGCCTGGACGACGTGTGCGGCGTGGTGCACATCCGCGACCTGGTCGACGGCGACGGCGCTACCGTCGGCGCCCGGGCCCGCCCGCCGGTGCTGCTGCCGGGCACGCTGCCGGTGGCCGACGCGATCCGCCAGCTGCGCCAGCGCCACGAGCAGCTCGCCCTGGTCGTCGACGAGTACGGCGGCATCGATGGCCTGGTCACCATGGAGGACCTGCTCGAGGAGGTGGTCGGCGAGCTGTACGACGAGACCGACCTGGACGTGCGTGGCGTGCTCCGCGAGCCCGACGGCGGACTGGTGATCCCGGGTGACTTTCCCCTGCACGACCTGCCCGACGTGGGGGTGCGGCTCACTTTCCCGCTGACCCACGAGTACACCACGGTCGCCGGGCTGGTGCTGGCCGGCCTGGGCCGGGTGCCGACCGGCCCAGGCGAGACGGTGCGGCTGCCCGGGCTGACCGTGGAGGTGGTCGAGGTGGCCGACCGGGCGGTGCGCCGGGTACGGCTGCGGGGCCCGGCCACCGGCTCCCGGCCCGACTGACCTGACCCGGACGGGGGACCTTCGACGAAACGGACAAAACGGGGCCAACGCGCCTGTACCGTGCGGAGCGTGAGGGACCGAAACCTGCGCACCTTCCTCGCGGTGCTCGCCGGGGTGGCGGTGATCTACTTCGGGGTCAGCGGCCACCGCAGCGGCGGCGGCGAGGGCGGCATCTCCGGCGGTCTGGTCCTGCTCGCCGTGGCCGCGTCGCTGCTGGTCTGGTACCTCACGAAGCCGGGCCCGGCCAAGTGACGCTCAGCGACCGGCGGCCGTGCGGCTGACCTCGCCGGCCGACTCCTGGCCGAGCGCCACCCGGACCAGGGCCGACGCGAGCCGCCCGAAGTCGGCGTCGCCGACCAGCCCGGCCAGTCGGCCCGGGTTCGCCGGCAGGCCGAGCCGCTTCGCGCCGGCGAGGGTCCGCCGGTCCGCGTACGGGCGCAGGTCCGGCCACACCGTCTGCGCCTCGCGCAGGAAGATGTCCGCCCCGGTCGGCCCGATGCCGGGGAACTCGGTCAGCAGCCGCCGCAGCGCGTCGCGGTCGCCGTCAGCTTCCCGGTGCATGCGGCGCAGGTCCCCGTGCCACCGGTCCAGGCACAGCCGGGCGGCCCGGCCGAGCATGGTGGCGGTGCGCTCGTCGTAGCGGCGGTAGTGCCCCCGGCCGAGCGCGTCCACCCGGTCCTGCCAGCTCGCCGCCTCCATCACCTGCGGCGTGCGGTAACCCGCGGCGAAGAGTTCGCGGGCCGCAGCAATCGCCACGCAGGCCCGGATGCGGGTGCTCAGCAACGTGGTGAGTACCAGCAGCTGGTAGAGCGGCGTGGGCCGGTCGGCGAGTGCGATCCCCGCCTCCTCCGCGTACGTGCGGGCCTGCCGGTCCAGCAGCACCCGCGCCACCTTCCGATCATCTGGCATCCCGTCCGGGTACCCGCCCCGGCGGCAGACAGGCCAGTGCGCTTGGCATCTCTGCGTGCGGACCAGATGCGCTACGGAGGTGCGGAATGCGCCTGGGCGGCGGCGGGTACGCCGATCAGGTACGCGGCCCACGCCGTGTGCTCCCACTGGGAAGGAGAGACCTGTGGTCAAGCCGCAGCAGGAGGAACTCCGCCGCAACGACAAGGGTGCGACCAGCCAGGACAGCCGCGAGGGCCTCCAGGTGAGCGGGCATCCGCGCAACAAGGGCACGTCCAACGCGGACGTGGGGCGGCCGGTTCCGAAGGGACAGGTGTCGCCATACGGTCCGGCCGGTCAGCCGGTGGCCGACGACGAGAGCGGCCGGCGGCGCTAACGGCGCCGCCGTGAGGGCGGCCGCAGCCTCCGCCAGGTGGCTGCGGCCGCCATTCCGTACGCCAGATGCGGCACGATGTCGGACAGCCAGTCCTTCGGCCGCCAGGTCCGGGGGTCGCTCACGCCGAGGGCGGCGATCGACCCGTCGGTGGTGGCCATCACCCCGCCGCCGAGCAGTCCCGCCGCGAGCGGCAGCGGGATGCGGCTACGGGCGGCGAGCGCCCCGAACACGGCCCCGGCGGCGATGCCGGTGCCGTAGCCGAGGACGGCTCCCAGCCCGGACCGGCGGTTGGCCGCCTTCTCCTCGGGTCCGAGGTCGATGTGCGCGGCGTGGGCCATCCGCCCGGCGGTCTCGTCCGGGGTGCTGCTCGACGGGCGGGCCCGGACCACCATGTCCAGGAACGTGACGACGTTCAACGTGGCGGTGCCGACGGCGCCCGCGATGGCGCCGTCGACCACGGGTGCCGCCCTCACTTCGGGTCGCCCGGTTCGCGCTCACCCTTGGGGCCGAACGTCCGTTCTCCCCGGACGATGCCCCGCTGGCCGCGGTCGTCCTGGAGGATCCGGTTCGCCACCTGGTTCGCCTCCTGGTCGGCGGCCCGCCCGGAATTCTCGATCAGATCGCGCAGCCGCGCCCGCTCCTTGTCGTACGCGTTGCTGCCCGGCCGTGGTCCTGGCATCGCTGCCTCCTCCGGTGTGGGTACCCGCACCGTCTACCCGCCGACAGCGGCGCCAACCGTTCAGCCGGGGGAGCGGACCACCGCGACCGGGCAGTCGGCGTGATGCAGCACGCCCTGGCTCACCGACCCCAGCAGCAGCCCGCTCAGCTCGCCCCGGCCCTGCCCGCCGACGACCATCAGCTGGGCGTCGCGGGCGGCCTCGGTGAGCACGGCGACTGGCCGGCCGTGCACCGCTTCCCGGGTCACCGGCACCCCCGGGTGGCGCTCGGCCAACCCGGTGAGCGACTGGGCCAGGACCCGGTCCTCTTCGTCGTGCAGCCGGTTCTCCTGGTAGACCAGCGGCTGCATGTCGCCGGGACCGGTGGAGACCGGATGGGTGTAGGCGAGCACGGCGTGCAGCGGGGCCCCGCGCAGCGCCGCCTCCTCGGCGGCGAACCCGACGGCGGCCCGGGACGGCGGGGAGCCGTCGACCCCGACCACCACCGCCCCGGCTGGCCGCTGCGCGCCGCGGGCCACCAGTACCGGGCAGTCGGCGTGTGCGGCGACCTGGACGGCCACGGAGCCGACCACCAGGGCGGCGAACCCGCCGAGGCCGCGGTCGCCGAGCACGAGCATCGTGGCGCTGGGGGTCTCACCGAGCAGCACCGCGGACGCCTCGCCGTCGATGATCTCGCCGGAGACCCGTACCCCGGGCGCTGCCGCCTCCGCCTCGCCGACGGCCGCGGCGACCAACTGCTCCGCCTGGTGCCGCAGCCCGCCGCCGGGTGGCGCCCCGGCGGGCGGGGTCACCGGTACGCGCAGCAGCGGCCAGACGAACGCGTGCACGACCCGCAGCGGCCGGTGCCGTCGGGCGGCCTCGGCCGCGGCTAGCCGGACGGCCCGCAGCGCCGGCTCCGAGCCGTCGACGCCGACCACCACCGCCGCGCCGTTCGCCGAGTTCACCGCTGCACCTCCTGGCCGCCGGACGCCCGCGGCCAGTATCGCGGCCGGTTGCGCGTCGCCGGGGCGATACCGAAGGAGCCGGCCCCTGGGTACGCTGTCGACCACCGCCCGAGGAAGGGAGCCTCGTCGATGGCCGAGCCCGACCAGCCGAGCACCGCCCGCATGATCGACTTCTGGCTCGGCGGCGAGCACCACTTTCCGGTGGACGTGGCCGCGGCCCGCGCCTTCGAGGGGGCGTACGGGCCCTGCGCGGAGATCTTCCGCTCGTTGCGGGACTTCCTCGGCCGGGCGGTCCGGTCGATCGCCGACGCCGGGGTGGACGGGTTCCTGGTCTTCGGCGCCGGCGTGCCGACCCGCGGCAACGTGCACGAGGTCGCCCCGGACGCCACCGTGCTCTACACCGACGTCGACCCGGTGACCATCCGCCTCGGCCAGCGCCTGCTCGCCGACAGCGACCGCGCCGGGTACGGCTTCGGCGACGCCACCGACATCGGCACCATCGACCCGGCCCAGCTGCACCGCTTCGTGCCCGGATGGGGACGCCGGCCGGTCGGCGTGGTCTTCCTCGGGCTGGCCGCGTTCCTGGACGACGCCACCCTGGCCCGCACCCTCGACGAGCTGTACGAGGCGGTCGCGCCAGGCAGCTTCCTGGCGATCGACTTCGACAGCGAGGAGTTGGCCGGGCATCCGGAGGCGCTGGCCATGATGGGTCCGACGTTCCGGATGCGACCGCCGGCCGGGTTCGCGCCGCTGCTCGGCCGGTGGCAGCCCACGGTGGACGGCATCGTGCCGGTCGCCGAGTGGCGTCCGGCGGGTGCGCCCGCACCGGTGCCGGACGCCTTCTACGGCGTGGTGGCCACCAAGCCCGGCGGCTGACCGCGGGCGTCTCCGGCCCTCCGGTCTGTCCCGGACCTGCCACCGTCGGCCCGCCGGCGAGTCGGCGGGGAACCGGGGCGGCCGGCCGTGCAGCGCCCTCCGTATGATGCTTGCTCCGCAGCAATAGTCGCCTTCGGAGGATGAGCATGCCGGATGCGCCCGGACAGGTGTCGCGTGCCCTGCGCGCGGCGCCGCCCGACCAGTTGGCGGAGGAGGCCGACCGGGCGATCCGCCTGGCGCTGGACGCGTCGCGGACCGAGGTGTTCATCGCCGACTACCGGTTCAGCGGCCTCTGGCCGGTGCTCGACCCGGACTTGCCGGACGGCGGCTTTCTCGCCTGCCAGGGCGTGGCGCAGCGCTGTTTCAGCAGTCAGCAGCCGGTGTTGGACAGCGGCGAGGGCGGTCGCTGCCGGGTCTACCTGCCGCTGTCGGTGTGGGGTGAGCGCCTCGGGGTGCTGATGCTGGAGCTGCCGGTGAACCCGGACGCGGCGGCGGTGGAGGTGGCCCGGGACGTCGCTGGCGACCTGGCGGTGGCGCTGCGGGCCGCGGACCGGGGGACCGACCGGTATCGGCGGGCCCGCCGGCGGGAACGGCTCAGCATGGCGGCGGAGATGCAGTGGGACCTGCTGCCCGGGCGCAGCGTCACGCACGGCGACTTCGTGCTGGCCGGGCAGCTCGAACCGGCGTACACGGTGGGCGGTGACCACTTCGACTGGTCGGTCGACAGCGACCGGCTCACCGTCTCGGTGCTCAACGGTGCCGGCAGCGGCCTGGCCGCGTCGCTGCTGACCGCGGTGACCGTCAACGCGATGCGCAACGCCCGGCGCTCGGGCGGCAGCCTGGTGGAGCAGGCCGAGCTGGCCTCGGACACCATTTTCTACCAGCAGCGGGGGAGCCGGCACGTGGCCACGCTGCTGCTGGAGCTGGACATCCGGCGGGGCGTGGTCCGGGCGGTCGACGCGGGTTCGCCGCACGTGCTGCGGCTGCGCGGCGGTGCCGTCTCGCCGGTTCCGCTGGAGCAGCAGCTGCCGCTCGGCATGTTCGCCGAGGCGCGGTACGAGGTGCAGGAGTTCACGGTGGAGCCGGGGGACCGGCTCTTCGTGGTCAGCGACGGCGTGTACGCGGCGCAGCCGGACGGGCAGGAGCCGTACGGGGAACGGGCCATGGCGCGATCGATGCGGTCCACTCGGTTGCAGCCAGCGGCCGAAGCAGTTGGTACGGTGATGCGCGAACTGCACGCGTACCACGCCGACGCGGATCTCCGTGACGACGCGGTGATCGTCTGCCTGGACTGGCGCGGTTCCAGCCCTCCTGACGACGCCGACGGGCAGTGACCAGACCGGCGGGGCGAACATCGCAGGGGACATCGGGTGGAGCGATCTCCGAATCTTGCCGCGGCCATCGATGCGGCTGCCGAGGCGCTTATCGGTGTGCTCGACTCCGCCGCCCCCCGGCACACCGTGAGCGTCTCGCCGACCCAGCTCCGGGTGCTGTCGCTGATCATGGCCCATCCGGACACCAACGTGAACCGGCTGGCCGAGCTGCTGGATGTCGTACCGTCCTCGGCCAGCCGGCTCTGTGACCGGCTGGAGGCGGTCGGCCTGCTGCGCCGGGTGGCCGATCCCCGCGACCGGCGCGAGGTGCGGCTGATCCCCACCGCCGCGGCCGACACCCTGTTGCGGAACCTGAAGGAGCGGCGCCACAGCGCGGTCCAGGCGGTGCTGGACCGGATGCCCCACCGGGTCCAGCACGAACTGCTGCTGGCCCTGATCGCGTTCAGCCAGGCGGCGGCGCTCGGCGCCCAGCAGGCAGCCGCCGACTCCACCGCCCGCACCGCCTGACCCCGGCGCTCGCCCGCGCAGCACACGATTCCGGCTGCGTTCCACCTTTCAACTAGTGTCCTAGGATGCCTTACGGGTAGTGCGCCACCGCACAGAACACAGACACGGCCACCCGGACCGAAAGCGGACCCCGGGTACGCCGGAGCGGCCCGATATAGTGGCAGCGCAACTGGCCGGCCCGCGATCGACACGACCGCGGGCCGCATCGGGGAGGTCCCAGCCCGGGATCACAGAGGGCGCCGGCACTGACCGGCCGGCAACGCGCACGTCCGAAGGATCGGCCGATCGTGGTCGGTCCCGGGTCGTGCTGCGAAGGGAGGGTTCGGTGTCGCGTCGGCCGGCTCCATCGGAGCATCCGGCTCCCGGCGGTGCGACGGCGGTGGTGGTCGACCGTGTCCTCACCCTGCCGAACGTGATCAGCTTCGTCCGGCTCGTCGGCGTGCCGCTGTTCCTCTACCTCTTCCTCGTGGTCCGGGCCGACGTCGCGGCGATCGTGGTGCTGGCGATCGGCGGCACCAGCGACTGGGTGGACGGCTGGATCGCCCGCCGGCTGCACCAGGTCAGCCGGCTGGGGGAGCTGCTCGACCCGCTCGCCGACCGGCTCTACATCCTGGCCACGCTGCTGGCGTTCACCGCGCGCGAGGTGGTGCCGTGGCAGTTCACCGCGGCGCTGCTGGCGCGCGAGCTGCTCCTGCTCGGGTCGCTCGGGGTGCTGCGCCGCTACGGTTACGGCCCACCGCCGGTGCACTACGTCGGCAAGACGGCGACGTTCCTGCTGCTGGCCGCGTTCCCGACCCTGCTGCTGGCGGCCGCCGCGCCGAGCATCGCCACGGCCGCCGGGGCGATCGGCTGGGGGCTGGCCTGGTGGGGTCTGGTGCTCTACTGGGTGGCCGGCGGCATGTACGTGGTGCAGGCCAGCCGCCTGGTCCGCGAAATGCGGGCGCGGCGCGCGGGAGCGGCGGCATGAGCCTGGCTCCGCGGGAGCGGGCCGGGGACCCGTCGGCGCGGGCGTACGCCCCGGACTTCCTCACCGAGCTGTTCCGCAACCCGCTCGATCCCGGGTACGCCGACGCGGCGGCGCGGCGCCAGGAGGGGCCCACGTCGCGGTTGCGGCGGCTGCTGGCCCGTCCGGTCAGCCTGGTGGTGCTCGTGGTGATCGGGTTTCTGTTCGCGGTGGCGTACCGGGAGACGATCGCGGAGCAGCCGAGCCGGGCGAAGGCGCGGGCCGGGCTGATCGCCGAGATCAAGCAGCGGGAGGCCGAGACGGACCGGTTGACCGAGCGGGCGGACCAGCTGCGCGAGGAGGTCGGCCGGCAGCGGGACGCGGCGTTGAGTGGTTCGCAGGCGTCCCGGTTGCGCAACCTGGAGGCGGGTACGGGCCTGGGCCGGGTGCGCGGTGACGGTGTGGTGGTGCGGTTGGCCGACGCGGCGGCGGACAAGGACGCGGTGACCGGTGCGGACGCCGGCCCGTCCCGGGTGTTGTACTCGGACCTGCAGAAGGTGGCGAACGCGTTGTGGGCGGCGGGCGCGGAGGCGGTCGCGGTCAACGGTCAGCGGCTGACGGCGACGTCGACGATCCGTTCGGCGGGTGAGGCGATCCTGGTGGACTACCGCCCGGTGACGAGCCCGTACGAGGTGACGGCGATCGGTCCGGGGTCGATGCGGGACAAGTTCGACGGCAGCCGGGCGGCGGACTTGATGCGCGACGTGGCGCGGACCACCGGGTTGTCGTTCGGTGTGAAGGACGTCGACGACCTCACGCTGCCGGCCGCGCCGCAGCCGCGGCTAATCTACGCCGAGCCCTCGGTGAGTCCGAGTCCGTCTCCGTCGGGTTCGGGTGTCGCCGGTTCGACCAGTCCGGGGCCGTCCGGTTCGCGGACGTCTCCCAGCCCCTCCGGAGGTGGCCGATGATCGCGGTGCTGGCGTTGTTCGCCGGTGTGCTGCTCGGGGTGTATCTGGACCCCACCGTGCCGGCGGCGTTGCAGCCGTATCTGCCGATCGCCGTGGTGGCCGCGCTGGACGCGGTGTTCGGTGGCGTGCGGGCGAAGCTGGACCGGATCTTCGACGACAAGCAGTTCGTGGTGTCGTTCATCTCGAACGTGCTGGTGGCGGGTGTGATCGTGTACCTGGGTGACCAGTTGGGTGTGGGCGGTCAGTTGTCCACCGGTGTGGTGGTCGTGCTCGGGGTGCGCATCTTCGGGAACGTGGCGGCGATCCGTCGGCACCTGTTCCGGGCGTAGGTTGTGGTGATGAGCGAGGAGCACCGGGAGACGGGCACGGGTTGGCCGGAGCCGGAGAAGCCGGCGCGGCCGTCGGGTCCGGCGAGTGAGCCGGATCCGCGTCCGGACGCGCCGGATCCGGACGAGTTGAGCCCGTTGTCGCCGGCGGAGCGGGAGGCGGAGGACCTGCCGGCGGGTGAGCCGGCGGGCGACGCGCCGGACGGGTCGGCGACGGCGAAGTCGGTGTCGCGGCGGTTGACGTCGGCGGGGGCGATGATCGCGGTGCTGCTGGCGTTGCTGGGGTTCACCCTGGTGGTGCAGTTGAAGACGACGTCGACGGATCCGACGCTGGCGGCGACGCGGGAGGAGGACCTGGTCCGGATCTCGTCGGATCTGGATTCGCGGGAGCGGCGGTTGCGGCAGGACATCGCGGCGTTGGAGGAGAGCCAGCGGCAGTTGCGCTCGGGTGAGCAGGGCCGGGCGGCGGCGTTGGAGGAGGCGACGCGGCGGGCGGACGAACTGGGCATCCTGGCGGGTACGTTGCCGGCGGTGGGGCCGGGTCTGTCGGTGCGGTTCGAGGGTGGCGAGAAGGCGTTGGCGCCGACGCGGATCCTGGACGCGGTGCAGGAGTTGCGGGGTGCGGGCGCCGAGGCCATGCAGATCGCCGGGGCGGACGGGACGGCGGTGCGGATCATCGCGTCGACCTATTTCGTGGACGGGCAGAGTGGTGGCCTGGTGGTGGACGGGCGGCGGTTGAGCGGTCCGTACACGGTCCTGGTGATCGGTGATCCGGCGACGATGCGTACCGCGTTGAACATTCCCGGCGGGGTGGTCGCATCGGTGACGGATGCCGGCGGTAACGTGATCGTTGAGGATCGTGAGGCTGTGGAGGTTTCGCAGTTGCACGCGCCGATCAAGCTGGAACACGCCCGGCCGGTTTCCTGACCGGTCGGGGCCGCGCCGGTTTTCCCCCGGTGCACCGATGATGAAGGACGCTGCTGGTGATTCCTGAGGATCTGCGGTACACCGCCGAGCATGAGTGGGTGGTGGGTGGTGACGGCGGTGCCGTCCGGGTCGGTATCACGCACTTCGCTCAGGACGCTCTGGGTGACATCGTGTTCGTCCAGTTGCCGGACGAGGGTGCGGTGGTGGCGGCGGGTGAGTCGCTGGGTGAGATCGAGTCGACCAAGAGTGTGTCGGAGATCTACGCGCCGGTGAGTGGCACGGTGTCGGCGCGCAACGAGGCGTTGACCGACACGCCTGAGGTGATCAACACGGACCCGTACGGTGCGGGGTGGTTGGTGGAGATCACCGTGGATGATCCGGCGGTGGTCGAGGGTTTGTTGACCGCTGCTGGGTACCGCGAGCTCACTGAGAGCTGATTTGTCGTTGCGGGCGGCGGGGTTGGTTCTCCGCGCGTCCGGTTGCCCTGTATTTCGGCGCTGGCTAGGCTCGCCCAGTCGACCGAAAAGCCGATAGTTGAGCGTTGTGGAATGCGCCTTCCCGGGCACGGGGAGCCAGCCGCCGGGTGTGTGACTGCCCGGCGGCCAGACCCGCCATTACCCTGACGCCGACCGAACAGATCCGTGAGGTGGTCCCCATGACGCGCCCAGACGACGAGTTCCCCCCGCTCGACGTCACTTCGACGCTCAATCTCGGTTCGCTCGACGAAGTGCTGGAGGGCCCGGACACCGATGTGGTGCCGAGCCGGATGTCCGGCTCGTTGCCGCCGGGTATGGCGCTGCTGGTGGTTCGTCGCGGTCCGAATGCGGGTGCCCGGTTCTTGTTGGATCACGATGTGACGACGAGTGGGCGGCACCCGGACAGTGACATTTTCCTCGATGACGTGACGGTGTCGCGGCGGCACGCCGAGTTCCACCGGGACGGTGGCACGTTCACGGTGCGGGACGTGGGCAGTCTGAACGGCACGTACGTGAATCGGGAGCGGGTCGAGGCGGCCACGTTGAGCAATGGTGACGAGGTGCAGATCGGTAAGTTCCGGGTGGTGTTCATCGCTGGTCCGCGTCCGGAGGAGGAGGCCGGCCGGGGGTGAACGGGCCTGCGGCTTCGACGCCGTCCGGGGCGGCGCGTGCCATACCGCTGATGAGTATCGGTGAGGTGTTGGCGCAGTTGCGGGCGGAGTTCCCGGACGTCACCATCTCGAAGTTGCGGTTTCTGGAGGCCGAGGGCCTGGTGGAGCCGCAGCGGACGCCGGCGGGGTATCGGAAGTACAGCTGGGACGATGTGGCGCGGTTGCGGTTCGTGTTGACCGCGCAGCGGGACCAGTATCTGCCGTTGCGGGTGATCCGTGATCAGTTGGCGGAGTGGGACGCGTCGGGTGCGGCGCCGGGGCGGCAGCGGCCGGCGTTGGTGGCGGTCGGTCCCGGTGGTGAGGTGCCGGGTCGGGAGGGGGTGGAGTCCGCCGAGTCGTCGGAGGTGCGGCTGGGGCGGGCGGATCTGATCTCCCGTAGTGGTGTCGACGAGTCGACGTTGGCCGAGTTGGAGCGGCTCGGTGTGCTGGTGCCCGATCCGCCGGGTTGGTACGACGCGGATGCGTTGATCATCGCGCGGGCGGTGGCGGGGTTGGCGGCGTACGGGTTGGAGCCGCGGCATCTGCGGGGGTACCGGACGGCGGCGGATCGGGAGGTCGGTCTGTTCGCGCAGTTGGTGGCGCCGTTGGCGCGGCAGAGTGATCCGGCGGCGCGGGCGCGGGCGGCGGAGACGGCGCGGGAGTTGGTGGCGTTGTCGCAGCAGTTGCACGCGGCGTTGGTGCGGGTGGGGCTGCGGTCGACGTTGGGTCGGTGAGGTGTGGGGCCGGGTGTCGTTGGGGCGCCCGGCCTCTGCTGTCGGTGGGCGCGGAAAGATCTGGCTCGGGAAGCGTGTCGTAGGCTTGCCGGGGTAACCCGTTTTGGCGAGGCGTGGTGCACGTAGCGCATGGGACTCTCGTGTCGCGGTCCGTGTACCGTGCAGGGAAGGGCGCGGTGCGGGCGTAGGTGACAACGACACGGAGGCGGCGGTGCGCGAGCTGAGCGTGGTCGGAGTTCGGGTGGAGCTGCCCAGCAACCAGCCGATCGTCCTGCTGCGGGAGGTCGAGGGGGACCGCTATCTGCCGATCTGGATCGGCGCGGTCGAGGCGACGGCGATCGCCTACGAGCAGCAGGGGGTCAAGCCGGCGCGGCCGTTGACGCACGATCTTTTGCGGGACGTGTTGGCGGCGTTGCAGGCGCCGTTGCGGGCGGTGGAGATCACCGAGTTGAAGGAGAACGTCTTCTACGCCGATCTGTTGATCGGTGACGGGGTGCGCGTGTCGGCGCGGCCGAGTGACTCCATCGCGTTGGCGTTGCGGGTGGGGGCTCCGATTCGTTGTGCGGAGCAGGTCCTCAGTGAGGCGGGGATCGTGATCCCGGACGAGCAGGAGGACGAGGTGGAGAAGTTCCGGGAGTTCCTGGAGCAGGTGCGGCCGGAGGATTTCGCGGGCTGACCGGTGGCCGGCCCGGGTGGGGTCGGTGGCCCGGCGCACCGGTGTCACGGTGGGTGAGCGTCGCCTGCTGTGGGTGATCTTCCTGGTGGTTGCGCGGCGTGTCGCGGTGGTTCGTGCGTGGTAACTCCTTGGTGCGGCGATAGGGTTGCGGTGTCGAGGGGTGCACGTGCGCGGAGAGGCGGCGTGTCACCGCACGGGCGGGGAGGTTGTCCGGATGCACGAGCCGCGAGATCCTGGTCCGAGTACGGAGCAGCAGGCGGGTGTGGCGCCTGCGCCGGGCGGTGACGGCGAGGTGGGCTACCGGGGCGTGACGGCGTGTCATGCGGTGGGCATCAGTTACCGGCAGTTGGACTACTGGGCTCGTACGGGCTTGGTGGTGCCGAGCGTGCGGGATGCGTCGGGTTCGGGGACGTCCCGGTTGTACTCCTTCCGCGACCTGGTGGTGTTGAAGGTCGTGAAGCGGCTGTTGGACGCCGGGGTGTCGTTGCAGAACATCCGTAGGGCGATCGAGGCGTTGCGGTCGCGTGGGGTGGAGGACCTGGCGGGCATCACGTTGATCTCCGATGGGACGTCGGTGTACGAGTGCCGGTCGCCGGAGGAGGTGGTCGACCTGTTGCAGGGTGGCCAGGGGGTGTTCGGCATCGCGATCGGTGGCGCGTTCAAGGAGATCCAGGGGTCGTTGTCGTCGCTGCCGGCGGAGCCGGCGGATTCGTCGGGTCGTGCTGGCGAGGAGTCGGCGGAGTCGCCGTCGGCGAAGTCGGTGGGTGACGAGTTGGCGGCACGTCGGGCGCGTCGTCGGGCGGGCTGAGCTGGCGGTCC
Source organism: Micromonospora sp. CB01531 (assembly GCF_001905095.1). Classification (GTDB taxonomy): domain Bacteria; phylum Actinomycetota; class Actinomycetes; order Mycobacteriales; family Micromonosporaceae; genus Micromonospora. The sequence goes on along the minus strand of NZ_LWLS01000013.1, from coordinate 105,176 downwards.
GTCGGCGGGGGTTCCCGTCGGGGCCGGTGTGTGGGATCGCGTCGTGGCTGGAGCCCGACGCGATCCTTTGTTGCGCTGCGTGTCGGGGTGGCTGGTGGTTGGCCGGGCTGCTCCGATGGGTGGGACCGGTGGCGCGACGCGACTGGGCGCCTTGAGCGGATGGCATCTACGGTGGTCGCGGCCCGTCCAGGGTGGAGGGTGTCACGTGGACAGGTCGACCGCCGGTGACGCGCTGTCACTGCCCGGTGGGCTCGACGATGAACCGGCCTTCCGGATGATGACGACGCTGGCCGGTCGGCGGTTGTCAAAAATCTGATAGGCCGGCCGTGCCTTTATCCGGATGGCGCGCTAAGGTCCCACACGGTCGCGCTGGCACTGAACGTTACGGCACCTCCCGCCAGCCGACCGGTTGCCCCTCCGCGCCGAGTCGCGCGGCCTTTCACCCTGGAAGGAACGACCGTGACGGTTATTGAAGAGACCGCGCCGTCCCACTACGAGCGGATTGGCGGCGCCAGTTCGGTCAAGGCGGCGGTGGCCCTGTTCTACGACAAGGTGCTCGCCGACCCGGAGCTGGCCGGCTACTTCACCGAGCTCAACATGGCCGAGCAGCGGCGGCACCTCGCGTTGATGCTCACCGTGGTGCTCGGCGGACCGAACGAGTACGAGGGCCGTGAGCTGGCCGAGGTGCACCAGCCGTTGAACATTCCGGTGGCGCACTACGTCAAGGTCGGTGAGCACCTGACGGCGACGCTGACGGAGCTGGGCGTGCCGGGCGACATCATCGGCTACGTGCAGGTCGTCCTGGAGAAGGTGCAGGACCAGGTGGTGGCCCAGGGACGCGGGACGGGCGTCTGAGTGTGGATGCGGCACGACTGAAGCAGAGTTGGTCTCTGGTCGCCGCGCACGGCGACCAGGTGCCGCTCTATTTCTATTCCATGTTGTTCCTGTCCCACCCGGAGACCCGGCAGATGTTCCCCACGAACATGGCCGGGCAGCGGGATCGGCTGGTGACCGCGTTGGGGCACATCGTGTCCCACGTGGACCAGGTCGACAGCCTGGTCGGGTTCCTGCAGGATCTCGGCGCCGACCACCGCAAGTTCGCGGTGCGCCCGGAGCACTATCCGGCGGTCGGTGAGGCGCTGGTGGCGACGTTGCAGCATTTCCTCGGCGAGGCGTGGACCGACGAGCTGGCGCAGGACTGGACGGCCGCGTACGGGCTGGTGTCGCAGGTGATGATCGACGCGGCGCAGGCGGCCGAGGCGGTGAACCCGCCGTGGTGGGTGGCCGAGGTTCTCGGGCATGAGCGGCGGGCGTTCGATCTGGCGGTGCTGACGCTGCGTCCGCAGTACCTGCTGCCGTTCGCGCCGGGCCAGTCGATCGGGGTGTCCCATCCGGCGGTGCGGGCGTGGCGGTACTACTCGCCGGCGAACGCGCCCCGGGCGGACGGCACGCTGGAGCTGCACGTGCGCGCGGCGCCGGGCGGCGCGGTGTCGTCGCGGTTGGTGTACGGGTGCGCGGTGGGTGACCAGGTCCACCTGGCCGCCCCGGTGGGGGACCGGTTGACGCTGTGGCCGGCCGGCACCTCCGATCTGCTGCTGCTGGGCAGCGGCACCGGCTGGGCCCCGCTGAAGTCCCTGGTGGAGCAGGTCGCGGCGGAGGGGTCCCGCCGCCGGGTCGATCTGTATGTGGGTGCCCGGTCGCCTGGCGAGTTCTACGACAACGAGGCGATCGAGAAGCTGGCGGCGTCGTATCCGTGGTTGGCGGTCACCTACGTGGTGGGTATGGACCTTCAGCGGCCGGGGGAGTTCGGGCACGTGGTGGACCGGGCGTTGGCCGACGGGGACTGGCGGTCCCGGCACGTGTACATCTGCGGCTCGGACGAGATGGTCAATCATTCGGTGACGACGTTGACCAGGACGGGCTACCACCAGGGTCAGCTGCACCATGAGGGTTTCGGCAAGCACTGGTACGGGCCGACGTGGCGGACCGCGACCGCCTCTGACGATTCCGGAGGTGTCCGGTGAGCGCGAGGAGTGAGCTTGCGAGGCCCGCAGTCGCGAACGAAAGGGGCGCCCGGTGAGCGCAACCCCGATCAGCAGGTATGACGGGGGCCAGGTCTCCAGCGTGCAGGTCCGGTTGACCTCGGACCGGGTGCGGCGGTGGGAGTTCGGCGCGGCGTCGTTCACCCGCCGTGGGTACGAGCCCACGGACGTGGACCGGTTTCGGATGCAGGTGGCCGATGAGCTGGATGTGCTGGCGACGCAGGTGGCGAACCTGCGCGCGGAGAACGAGCGGCTCAACGACCACCTGGAGCTGCACCGGCACGGGGTGATCCCGAGCACGGGGGCGGCGGCGAAGCTGCCCGCGGCGAAGCTGCCCGCGGCGAAGGAGGTCAACCTGCTGTCGGCGGCGCAGCGGGAGGCCGAGCAGATCATCGCGCAGGCGCACGACTACGCGCAGCGGGTGGCCGAGTACGCGCGGATGCAGTACGAGAGCTACATGCGGGCGGCGGCGGAGGAGGCGAAGCAGGAGGCCGAGCGGGCGGTGGCGGACTACCGCAGCAACGCCGGCGCGAGCTTCGACGACTCCGTGGCGACGCGGGAGGCGCTGCGGATCTTCGGCGAGATGATGATCTCGCACATGCAGGCGGCGGCCCGGCACCTCGACGACGGCAGTGAGCAGCTGGCGCGGACCATGGAGCGGATCGCCGCGGAGGTCGCCGGGGCTCCGGCGGCCGCCGGCGCTGCGCCGGTGGGCGGTGGCGCTCAGGTGGGTACCGCGCCGGTGGGCGGGGGCCGGGTGCGGGTGGCGTTGCCGCCCCGCCACCAGCAGCGCTGATCTCCGAGGTCGGCCCGCCACGCCGGTGGGCCGACCCGGGACCGTCGCGACGATGCCACCTGGTCGGCTGCCGGGTGAGCCGCACCGCCTGCCGGCCCTCGGGTGTGGCGGGTCCCGCCGGTGGGGGTTGTCGCCTGGGCGGGTGAGGGCGGTCACCCGGTGGGAGCCGGGGCGGCGGCTGAGGCAGCATGGACGGGTGACGGAGATCGACGTGTTGGCCGGGCTGGTGGGCGCCGGGGACGTCGTGGTGCTCAGCGGCGCCGGGTTGTCCACCGAGTCGGGCATCCCGGACTACCGGGGGCCCAGCGGCGCCGCCCGCCGGCACACCCCGATGACGTACCAGGCGTTCACCGGGGACCCGGACGCGCGGCGGCGGTACTGGGCGCGCAGCCACCTGGGGTGGCGGCTGATCGCGCGGGCCGCCCCGAACGCCGGGCATCGGGCGGTGGCCCGGTTGCAGGACGCGGGCCTGGTCGGCGGGATCATCACCCAGAACGTGGACGGGCTGCACACCGCCGCCGGCAGCAGCGGGGTGGTCGAGCTGCACGGCCGTCTCGACGAGGTGGTCTGCCTGGACTGCGGCAACCTGACCTCTCGGGAGGAACTGGACCGGCGGCTGCGGGAGGCGAACCCGGGCTTCGCCGCGCAGGTCGCCCACGTCAACCCCGACGGTGACGTCGACGTGCCCGACGGGGCGGTGGCCGGGTTCCGCATCCTCGACTGCGGTGTCTGCGGCACCGGCATGCTGAAACCGGACGTGGTGTTCTTCGGCGAGACCGTGCCGGCATCCCGGGTCGCCGACTGTTTCGCCCTGGTCGAGCGGGCTCGGGCGCTGCTGGTGCTCGGCTCGTCGTTGACGGTGATGTCCGGGCGGCGGTTCGTGCTTCGGGCGGCGAAGCTGGGCATCCCGGTGGCCATCGTCAACCAGGGGCCGACCCGCGGCGACGGGCACGCCGCGGTGCGGGTGGACCGGCCGCTGGGTGAGGTGCTGCCCGCGCTGGCCGACCGGATCGGGGCGCCCGCCGTGAGCGGCGTCGCCGGGGAGCCGGCCGCGGTGTAGGGCGGCCGGCAGGGTCGGAGATGAGCCGGAAACCCGGTCGCTGGTAGCGTTGACCATGCCGGTACCACCCACGCGGGAGAGACCGCCCGGAAACCACCCGGACGGCGCCGAAGGGGCAGATTCCTCCCCGGAACCTCTCAGGCAAAAGGACCACGTGGGCAGGCACTGTGGAGCGCGTCAGCGCGACTCAGGGGGAGGCCGACCCGTCGACCTCGCCCCGACAAGGAGCGCCGCGCATGACAGAGCAGTTCGCCGACCGGCACATCGGCCCCGACCCCGGCGACGAGCGCCGGATGCTGGAGACCGTCGGCTACAGCTCCATCGACGAGCTGATGGACGCCGCGATCCCCGAGGTGATCCGCTGGCACGGCACCCTGGACCTGCCGGCCGCGGCCAGTGAACGGGAGGCGATCGCCGAGCTGCGCGCCCTGGCCGCCCGCAACACCGTCGCGGTGTCGATGATCGGTCTGGGCTACCACGGCACCCACACTCCGGCGGTGATCCGCCGCAACGTGCTGGAGAGTCCGGCCTGGTACACGGCGTACACCCCGTACCAGCCGGAGATCAGTCAGGGCCGGCTGGAGGCGCTGCTGAACTTCCAGACCATGGTCACCGATTTGACCGGGTTGGCCACCGCGAACGCGTCGATGCTCGACGAGGGCACCGCGGCGGCCGAGGCGATGACCCTCGCCCGCCGGGCGTCCAGGAGCAAGAGCCCGGTGTACGTGGTGGATGCCGACACCCTGCCGCAGACCATCGCGGTGATCGCCGGCCGGGCGGAGCCGCTCGGCATCGACGTGCGGGTGCTCGACGTCGAGCGGGACGAGCTGCCCGGTGAGTTCTTCGGCCTGCACCTGCAGTACCCGGGCGCGTCCGGGGCGGTCCGGGACCACACCGGCCTGGTGGCGGCGGCGCATCAGGTCGGGGCGCTGGTGTGTGTGGCGGCGGACCTGCTGGCGTTGACGCTGCTGCGTCCGCCGGGGGAGATCGGCGCCGATATCGCCGCCGGCACCACGCAGCGGTTCGGGGTGCCGATGGGCTTCGGTGGGCCGCACGCCGGCTACCTGGCGGTCCGGGCGGGCCTGGAGCGGATGCTGCCCGGCCGGCTCGTCGGGGTGTCGAAGGACGTCGACGGGAACCCGGCGTACCGGCTGGCGTTGCAGACCCGCGAGCAGCACATCCGGCGGGAGAAGGCGACCAGCAACATCTGCACCGCGCAGGTGCTGCTGGCGGTGATGGCCGGGATGTACGCGGTCTACCACGGCCCGGACGGGCTGCGGGCGATCGCCCGGCGTACCCATGAGATGGCGGCGCGGCTGGCGGCCGGGCTGCGGGCCGGCGGCGTGCAGGTCGCGGACGTGGCGTTCTTCGACACGGTCACCGCGACGGTGCCGGGGCGGGCCGCCGAGGTGGTCGCCGCCGCGGCGCGGCGGAACGTGAACCTGCGGCTGGTCGACGCCGATCGGGTGGGGATCGCCTGCGACGAGACGACGACCCCCGCACACCTGGCGGCGGTGTGGGCGGCCTTCGGGGTGCCCGCCTTCGGCGGCGCCGGCGGTGCGGCGCTGCCGCGGGGGCTGGCGCGCACGTCGGACTTCCTGACCCACCCGGTGTTTCGCAGCCACCACTCGGAGACGGCGATGCTGCGGTACCTGCGGCGGTTGTCGGACTTCGACTACGCGCTGGACCGGGGCATGATCCCGCTGGGGTCGTGCACGATGAAGCTGAACGCCACCACCGAGATGGAGGCGGTCACCTGGCCGGAGTTCGCGCACCTGCACCCGTTCGCGCCGGCGGAGCAGACCGCCGGGTACCGGGAGCTGATCGGCCAGTTGGAGGACTGGCTGGCGGAGGTGACCGGGTACGACGCGGTCAGCGTGCAGCCCAACGCCGGCTCGCAGGGTGAGCTGGCGGGGCTGCTGGCGATCCGGGCGTACCACCGGCAGCGGGGGCAGGGGCACCGGGACGTGTGTCTGATCCCGTCGTCGGCGCACGGCACCAACGCGGCGTCGGCGGTGATGGCCGGGATGCGGGTGGTCGTGGTGGCCTGCGACGTGGACGGCAACGTCGACCTGGTCGACCTCGACGCGAAGATCGACAAGCATCGGGACGTGCTGGCCGCGATCATGGTGACGTACCCGTCGACGCACGGGGTGTACGAGACGGGCATCGGGCAGCTGTGCGCGAAGGTGCACGACGCCGGCGGTCAGGTGTACGTCGACGGGGCGAACCTCAACGCCCTCGTAGGTTTCGCCAAGCCGGGCCGGTTCGGGGCGGACGTGTCGCACCTGAACCTGCACAAGACGTTCTGCATCCCGCACGGCGGTGGTGGGCCGGGTGTGGGGCCGGTGGCGGTGCGGGCGCACCTGGCGCCGTTCCTGCCCGGCGACCCGGCCGGGGTGGCGCAGGAGGGCCGGCCGGCGATCTCGGCGGCCCGGTACGGGTCGGCGGGGATCCTGCCGATCCCGTGGGCGTACCTGCGGATGATGGGGGCCGAGGGTCTGGCCCGGGCGACCGGGGTGGCGGTGTTGGCGGCGAACTACGTGGCGGCGCGGCTGCGGAACCATTTCCCGGTGCTGTACGCCGGCAACAAGGGCCTGGTGGCGCACGAGTGCATCCTGGACCTGCGGCCGTTGACCAAGGCGACCGGGGTGAGCGTCGACGACGTGGCGAAGCGGCTGATCGACTACGGGTTCCACGCGCCGACGATGTCGTTCCCGGTGGCGGGGACGCTGATGGTGGAGCCGACCGAGAGTGAGGACCTGGCCGAGCTGGACCGGTTCTGCGACGCGATGATCGCGATCCGGGCGGAGATCGACAAGGTGGCCTCGGGTGAGTGGCCGGCCGGGGACAATCCGTTGGGCAACGCCCCGCACACGGCGGCGATGGTGTCGGCGGACGAGTGGCCGCACCCGTATCCGCGGTCGGTGGGGGCGTACCCGGCCGGCGTGGACCGGGCGGGGAAGTACTGGCCGCCGGTGCGGCGGATCGACGGGGCGTACGGCGACCGGAATCTGGTCTGCTCGTGCCCGTCACCGGAGGCGTTCGAGAGCTGACGGGTGGCGCCGGGGCGGTGCGGTTCGCCGCCCCGGCCGGTGCGTCGACGGGTCGACGCGTACGCTCCTGACGGAGCGTGATCGATCAGGCGACGAGGGCGTGTCGGGCGGGGCCGCGGTGTGGGGCGATGGTGCTGCCGTCGGGGAGCAGTTCGCCGGTGTCCTCGAAGACGATGACTCCGTTGCAGAGCAGGCTCCAGCCCTGCTCACGGAAGCAGGCGAGGACGCGGGCGGCTTCGCGGTCGGTCGCCTCGGCGGAGGGGCAGGTGGGTTGGTGCTGGCACATCGGGTTCTCCGGGCTGTGGGGGCGCTGTGTCATGGTTCACATGACCAGTGACGCACAGTACCAAGCGGAAGCGCGCGCTATCGAGCAGGCTTCCGTCTTGTTCACCCGAAATCGGCTGAACGGATGAGTGGCAACAAGCCATTCGGCGTGGAAGCGCTCCCACGCGGTGTCGACGTGCCCGGCGCGCCCGCCGGATGCCGGGACCGGCTCGTGGAACGGGCCCGGCTGCAGTGGCACCCCGCCGACGGCGGCGATCCCGCCCTGCTGGCGCAGGAGTTCCTCGCCGCCCACGGGATCGCCCGGCAAGACCTGGCCCGCCCCGGCACGCACGACCCGACCGGGGTGTGCGGCGCCGCCCTCTACCTGTCCGCCGCCGCCGGGGCCCTGATCGCCGGCGGCGCGCCGGGAGCGCCCAGCCCCGTACCGGCGCTGCCTGACCTGGTGGTGGTCGTCTACGGCCACGCGCCGCGGCCGCCCGCCCGGCCGGACCGCCCGGGCGGCGGCGGCTGGTGGCTGGGGGACTGGCGGGACAGCTGGACACCCCGCGAGCACGCCGACGCCGTGGTCGCGGTGCGTGCCGCCATCGGCCGCGGCGACGTGTACCAGGTCAACCTCGTCGGCCACGCCGCCGCCCCGTACGCCGGGGACCCGCTGCCCGCCCTGGCCCGGCTGGCCGCCCTGCCCGGCGCCCGCTACGGCGGCACCCTGTCCGGGCTCGGCTGGGCGGTCGGCTGCGCCTCCCCGGAGACGCTGGTCGCCCTCGAGCACGGCCGGTTGGTCACCCGGCCGATCAAGGGCACCCGGCCGGCCACCCCCGCCGGACGCCGGGAGCTGCTCGCCTCCGCCAAGGAACGTGCCGAGCACGTGATGATCGTCGACCTGGAACGCAACGACCTGGCCCGGGTGGCCCGCACCGGCTCGGTGCGGGTCGACGAGTTGTTCGCCGTACGCCGGTGGTGCGACCTGTGGCAGGCGGAGTCGACGGTGTCCGCGGCGCCCGCCGACGGGCTGGGCCTGGCCGAGCTGCTGCGTGCGGTCTGCCCCGGCGGGTCGGTGACCGGCGCCCCGAAACTCGCCGCGCTGGACCGGATAGCGGCCCTGGAACCCGTCGGGCGGGGCGCCGGCATGGGCGCGCTCGGCTGGGTCGGACCCGACCGGCTCGACCTGGGGCTGACCATCCGCACCGCCGCGGCCGACGCCGAACGGCTGCACCTGTGGGCCGGCGGCGGCATCACCTGGGGCAGCGACCCGGCGGCCGAGGTCGCCGAGGCGGCCGCGAAGGCCGCCCCGGTGCGCGCGCTGCTCGCCGCCGGCTGAGGCCCTGCCGCGGGTGCGCGGCCCTCGGGCGGGGCCGGTCAGGCGCGGGCGAAGGCGTCCAGGGCCGCCACCACCCGCTCGCCCACGCCGTGGCCGCTGCCGTGGCCGCCGGACTCCACGATCTCCAGCCGGGCGTCCGGCCAGTCGCGGGTGAGCTGCCAGGCGATGTCCGGCGGGCCGCTGACGTCGAGGCGGCCCTGCACCAGTACACCCGGGATGCCGGCGAGCTTCCCGGCGTCGCGCAGCAACTGTCCGTCGGGCAGGAAGCCGAGGTTGCGCCAGTAGTGGGTCACGATCCGGACGAAGCACGCCCGGAACACCGGGTCGGCGTAGCGGGGGCTGGGCGTGAAGCCGCCGGCGAGGGAGACGTGCACGTCCTCCCAGGCGCACCAGTCACGCTCGGCCTGCTCCCGCACGGCGGGGTCCGGGTCGTTGACCAGCCGGGCGTACGCGGCGGACAGGTCGCCGTCCCGGTCCGCCTCGGGCACGCCGTCACGGAACCGGGCCCACTCCTGCGGGAAGATCCGGCCCATGTCCCGGGTCACCCAGTCGATCTCGCGGCGGGTGTTGGCGACCACGCTGAACAGCACCAGCGCGGTGACCCGCTCCGGGTGGCGCTGGGCGTACGCCAGGGACAGCGACGAGCCCCAGGAGGCGCCGCACAGCAGCCACCGGTCGACGCCGAGGTGCTCGCGCAGCCGTTGCATGTCGGCGAGCAGGTGGGCGGTGGTGTTGACCGACAGGTCCACGGCCGGGTCGCTGGCGTGCGGGGTGCTGCGCCCGCAGCCGCGCTGGTCGAACAGGATGATCCGGTAGGCGGCCGGGTCGAACAGCCGCCGCCAGGACGCGGTGGCGCCGGAGCCGGGGCCGCCGTGCACGACCAGGGCGGGGCGGCCGTCGGGGTTGCCGCAGGTCTCCCAGTGGACGTGCTGGCCGTCGCCGACGTCGAGCAGGCCGTGCGCGTACGGCTCGATCTCCGGATACATGCGGTTCCCCTCCCGAGGCCCAGATACAACAGCGCTGTTACATTAGCGGACGTGACCGCCACCCCCGACCGCGAGGCGCTCGGCACCCTGCTGCGCCACGTCCTCGAGCTGCTCGACGGCGACGTCGCCGCCGTCTACGACGACCTGGACCTGGCCGACTACCGGCCCCGGTACTCGCCGCTGGTGCGGGTGCTGGTCGCCGACGGACCGCTGCCCATCCGCGACCTCGCCGCCCGGGTCGGGGTAACCCACTCCGCCGCCAGCCAGACCGTCGCCCAGATGAGCCGCGCCGGCCTGGTCACCCTCACCCCCGGCGCCGACGCCCGGCAGCGCATCGTCACCCTCACCGACCGGGCCCGCGCCCTGCTGCCCGTCATCGAGGCCGAATGGGCGGCCACCACCACCGCCATGCGGCAGCTCGACGCCGAACTGCCCGTACCCCTGGCCGACGAGCTGTACGCGGTCCTCGCGGCGCTGCGCCGCCGCCCGCTGCGCGACCGCATCGCCGGCACCGGCCTGGCCCCCACCGGCCGGCCTGAGCCGACCCCGCAGGTCGGGGCGGCCCCGGCGGGGCCGCCCGGAGCGGTCACCGGTCGAGGCGTTGCCGGCGACGCGCGGACAGCGGCAGGAACACCGCGATGAGCAGCAGCGGCCAGGACGCCGGCGACCCGGCCCGCGCCTTTCGGGCTGGCCCGCATCCTCGACGGCATCGAGGTGCTGATCCGGCACCGGCCGGCCGGGCGGGTGGGCGCGACCGGGGAGGTAACGGGCGGTTAGCCTTCCGGGCATGACTATGCGCCCGATCCGGATCATCGGCGACCCCGTGCTGCGTACCCCGTGCGAGCCGGTGACCAGCTTCGACGCCGAGCTGCGCGAGCTCGTGCAGGATCTGATGGACACGCTGCTCGGCGCGCCCGGCCGCGCCGGGGTGGCCGCCCCGCAGATCGGGGTGAGCGCGCAGGTGTTCGTCTACGACGCCGACGGCCACCGCGGCCACCTGATCAACCCCCGGCTGGAGCTGTCCACTGAGCTGCAGGACGACGACGAGGGCTGCCTGTCCATCCCCGGGCTGTACTTCCCGACCGCGCGGGCGATGCACGCCACCGCGCACGGCTTCGACCAGCACGGCCAGCCGCTGACCATCTCCGGCAGCGGGTTCCTGGCCCGGGCCCTGCAGCACGAGACCGACCACCTGCACGGCCGCCTGTACGTGGACACGCTGCGCGGCGACACCCGCCGCCGGGCGTTGCGGGAGATCCGGGCCGGGCGGTTCGACTCGCCCAGTCGGGGGTTGTGACGACGCGGGGGTGGCCGTCCGGCCACCCCCGCGTCGGCTCACCGGCTCACTTCGGCGGCGGGGCCACCAGGCAGGTCGCGGTCGAGGTGTTCCCGGCGTCGTCGACGCCGGTGATCACCGCGTCGCCGCGCAGGGTGACCTTGTAGTCGATGTCGCCGGCGCCGTCCTTGACCCGGGACTGCGCCCCTGGCGCCTGCACCAGCTTGATCTTCGTGCCGGCGGGGAACGGCCCGAACTTCACCGTCGGGTCGGCGGCGTCCCCGATGTACACGTCCACCTTCGTGTCCACCAGGTCGGTGGCGGTCAACTGGTAGAACCCGTCCGGGTTGTAGGAGCCCGGAACGTTGCCGCCGCTCGGGTTGTTCGTCGGCACGCACCGCGTGGTCGGGGCGGTGGTGTCCACCACCCGCATCACCGCGGTGTCGCTGCCGGTGTTGCCGGCCGCGTCGGTGGCGGTGCAGGTGACCGTGCTGGCGCCCAGCGGGAAGGTGCTGCCGGGCGGCGGCGCGCACGTCGGGGTCAGCGGCCCGTCGACGTTGTCGGTCGCGCTGGCCGGGTAGTTGATCACCGCGCCGGCGGGGCTGGTCGCCTCGACCGTCCGGTCGTCGACGACCACCGTCGGCGGGGTGACATCGTTGACCTTCACGCTGATGTGCTCGACGAACCCCGGCCCGCCGGAGAGTCCGTTGAGCCGGAAGTCCACCGTGCAGTGCAGGGTGGCGCCCTGGGCGGCGTTCCCGGCCACCGTGATGGTCTCGGCGAACGGCACGTCGGTGCCGCTCTGCTGGGTCCGCGACGCGGCGTCGAAGCTCACCGACAGGCCCGGGTCGCAGGAGGTCACGGTCGGGGTGACGGTGACGTCCAGGTTCCGCAGCCCGTTCAGGATGGCCGCGGTCACCGTGTCCGGGGCGCTGCCGACGACCTGGCCGCCGGTGGCGGCGGCCACGCTGCTGGCCTGGCCGGCGGCGTCCAGCCCGCCGCCCCCGCCGCTGACGTTGACGGCGAGCAGCCGGGCGGCGTCGGCCTGCAGCGCGGCGGTGGCCTGCGCGAGGGTGTGTCCGGCGCTGGGGTCGTGGCTGGGAGCGTCACCGACCAGCACCACGATCCGGCTGCTGCCCGACCGGTAGGCGATCGCGCCGTCGGAGACCTGGAACAGGGCGTTCACCCACGCCTCCGGGGTGTCGCCACCGCCGGCGGCTGCCAGCCCGTCCACGGCGGTCTGCAGGGCGGTGGCGTCGGCGGTGAGGTCCTGCCGGACCCGGAACAGTTCCGGCCCGTCACCCTCGTCCCGGTAGGAGGCGACCGCGAACTCGGCGCTGGGCTGTGCGGTACGGACGTTGGTGATCACCTGCTGGAGGTTGGTCCGGACGTTGGCGATCGCCGGGCCCATGCTGCCGGTCGTGTCGACCAGCAGCACCACGTCCGGCTTCGGCGGAATCGGCGGCGTCGAGACCACCTTGCTGATCGGGATCGTCGCGCCCGGATCGGCGGACCGGTCCACCGTGCCCGGGTCGACCCCCGGGGCCGCCCAGGCGGGGGCCGCCACCGCGGTCACCATCGCGGCCACGGCGGCGACGGTCACCCCCCTGGCGCGCCCGCGGACCACTGCTGTCACACCCATCGTGTCTCCTTCGACTCCGCCGCGCCCGCCCCGGACGCGGCCTCGAAGCAGACGCTAGGGGCCCGGCCGACCCCGGCCGGTCCGACACATGCCCAGGTCAGCGTCGGGTTGTTGACCCGGCGTGGCGGCTGGACAGGGCAGACTGGCCGGCCGCGCCGTCACGGGCGGCGGCGCAGCGCGCACTCGGTGAAGTCGGCGACCCGGGTGAAGCCGAGCCGCTCGTAGAGGCGCACGGCGGCGGTGTTGTCGGCCCGGACGTTGAGCGTCACATGCTCGACGCGGGCCCGCAGCCGGGCGCAGAGCGCGGCCACGGCGGCGCCGGCCAGGCCGCGGCCACGCGCCCGTGGGTGGGTGGTGACGTTGCCCAGGGCGGCCACCCGCCAGGTGGGGGACCAGACGTGCACCCCGGCCACGGTGACCAGCTCGCCGGCCTCCCGGATCCCCACGTACTGGCCGGTGTCCAGCATCCGCGGGTCGAACCAGTTGCCCGGATAGGCGACCGCGTACAGGTCGAGCAGCGCCGGCAGGTCGGACCGGTCGAGCACCTCCCCGGTGGCGGTGGCCCGGGCCAGCCGGTCCGGGTCGGTCAACGCCATCCGGTGGTGCACGGCGGCGTCGGACACCTCGTACCAGCGGGCGACGGTGTCGTCCAGGCCGGGGGAGAGGTGCGCCCACAGCCGGGCCGGCAGCACCGGCGCGAGCTCGCCCAGCAGCGCCGCCAGCTCCCCGGTCCGCTCCGGGGTGGTGAACGCCAGCAGCGTCGGCAGGTCGACGCCGTGGTAGAGCAACGCCACCTGGTCGCCCCGGCGGTACCACGACGTGTAGGGCCAGAAGAAGTCGTCCAGGTCGCCCAGCTGGTAGGCGTGCAGCACCGGGTCCCGGCCCAGCAGGTCGGCCAGGACGGTCCGGTCGTGTTCGGCGCGTACGGGCATCCGCCGATGATCACACGGCGGCGGTCAGCAGCCGCCGGGGCGTCCCGTCTCAGCGGGCAGGTGGTCGTGGGCCCAGCGGGCCAGGGCGTCCAGGGCCGGCAGCAGGGCGGCTCCCCGGTCGGTGAGCTGGTAGCTGACCCCCACCGGCGGCCCCTCCCGCACGGTGCGGGAGACCAGACCCACCCGGCACAGCTCACCGAGCCGGTCGGACAGCACCGACTCGCTGATTCCGGGCAGTGCCCGGGCCAGCTCCGCGAAGCCGGCGGGCCCGTTGGCGAGGGTGCCCAGCAGCACCCCGTTCCACCGCTTGCCGAGGAACGCGAAGGCCCGGGCCAACCCCCCGTCGCAGGAGCGGGGAGTGTGAGCCACCTGGGGCCTCGTCGTCATGCCCTCAGGATACGCGCAACGCTCGCCCGGCAAGGCACTACTAAAAAGCTAGCTGCTTCCGCACATGGAGCAGCAACGCTGAGACGAGGACCCATGAACGACCTGATCACCCTGCACCCCGAGGCGCAGGCCCTGCTGTTCACCGACGCCCGCACCGCCAACACGTTCACCGACGAACCGGTCAGCGACGCGCAGCTGCGCACCATCCACGAGCTCGCCAAGTACCCGCCCACCGCCGCCAACACCCAGCCGCTGCGGGTGCTCTACGTCCGCGACGGCGAGCCCCGCGAACGGCTGCTCACCCACATGAACGAGGGCAACCGCGCCAAGACCGCCACCGCGCCGGTCGTCGCCGTCCTCGCCGCCGACACCGACTTCCACGAGTTCGTCCCGCGGGTCTTCCCGATCCGCCCGCAGATGCGCGACGCCCTCGCCGAGGACCCCGCCGGCCGCGAGCAGATGGCCCGGTTCAACGCCACCCTGCAGATCGGCTACTGGCTGCTCGCCGTCCGCGCCGCCGGCCTGGCCGCCGGACCGATGGGCGGCTTCGACGCCGCCGGCGTCGACAAGGAGTTCTTCGCCGACAGCAGTTGGCAGTCCCTGCTCGTGGTCAACATCGGCAAGCCCGGCCCGGACGCCTGGTTCCCCCGGCTGCCCCGCCTCGACTACGACGAGGTCGTCCGGCACGCCTGAGCCGACGTGGTGGCGGGCCGGCTCAGCCGGCCCGCCACTGGTCATAGCCCAGCTTCGCCACCAGGGCCAGCACCACCACCAGCAGCACCACCCGGACGAAACCAGCGCCGCGCCGCAGCGCCATCCGCGCCCCCAGCGCGGCACCGGCGACGTTGCACACCGCCATCGCCGCCCCGAGCAGCCACCACACGTGCCCGGTGGCCGCGAACACCACCAGCGCGCCCAGGTTGGTGCCCGCGTTGACCACCTTCGCCATCGCCGAACCCTGCACGAAGTCCGCGCCGATCAGCGCGGTGAACGCCAACACCAGGAACGTGCCCGTGCCCGGGCCGATCAGGCCGTCGTAGAGGGCAATGCCCACCCCGGCCACCGCCACCGCCGCCGTCACCCGCGCCGGCGTACGACGATGCGGGTACGACACCACGCCCAGCCGCGGCCGGGTCAGCACGAACACCGCCACCGCGAGCAGCACCACCAGCACCACCGGCCGGTACGCGCCCGCCGGGACCGCCCCGGCCAGCGCCGCGCCCAGCCCGGCGGTCAGCACGGCCAGCCCGGCCGCCGGCCCGGCCACCGCCCAGTCCAACTTGGTGCGCCGCGCGTACGTCAGCGCCGCGGTGGAGGTGCCGAAGATCGCGGCCAGCTTGTTGGTGCCCAACGCCGTGGCCACCGGCACGCCCGGCGCGGCCACCAGCAGCGCCGGCAGCAGCAACAGCCCGCCACCGCCGACCACCGCGTCCACCCAGCCCGCTAGGGCGGCCGCGGTCAGCAGGGTGGTCAACGACAGAGGGTCCACGGGCGGCCATTCTTCCCACCGCCGCCACCCCGACGAGAGCCGCTGTGGCCAGGCTCACCGCCGGCTCAGCGGCCCCGGCGCCGCCGCAACCACAGGCCCGCCACCGCCACCGCCACGAACACCAGGATCGAACAGACCAACGCCTTCAGCACCGGGCAAGCCTGCCACGGCGACGTAGGGTGTGCAGGTGCGCCTGGCCACGTTCAATCTGCTGCACGGCCGGTCCCTCACCGACGGACTCGTCGACCCCGACCGGCTCGCCGCCGCCGTCACCGCACTCGACGCCGACGTCCTCGCCCTGCAGGAGGTCGACCGCGACCAGTCCCGCAGCGGCAAGCTCGACCTCACCGCCATCGCCGGCCGCGCCCTCGACGCCCCCGAGCACCGATTCGCCGCCGCCGTCGTCGGCACCCCCGGCGAAGGGTTCCGCCCGCTGACCCACGACGACGACGGCCACGGCGAACCCTGCTACGGGGTGGGGCTGGTCAGCCGCCATCCGGTCCGCTCCTGGCAGGTCACCCGGCTGCGCCCGGCCCCCGTACGCTCCCCGGTCTACGTTCCCGGGCCCGGCGGCGGGCTGGTGCTGCTGCGCGACGAACCCCGGGTGGTCCTCGCCGCCGTCCTGGCCACCCCGTACGGGCCGCTCACCGTCGCGGCCACCCACCTGTCGTTCGTCCCCGGCTGGAACGTGCTGCAACTGCGCCGCGTCGTGCGGGCGCTGCGCACCCTGCCCGCCCCGCGGATCCTGCTCGGCGACCTGAACCTGCCCGCCGGCCCCGCCGCCCTGCTGTCCCGGTGGCGTCCCCTCGGGCGGCGTCCCACCTACCCGGCCGGGCAGCCCCGCGTCCAGCTCGACCACATCCTCGCCGACCGGCACGGGCGGGACCGGTTGCCGCCCGTCACCGCCGTCGACACCCCGCTGTCTACCATCTCCGACCACCGGCCGCTGCTGGTCGACCTCGGCTGAGGCGTGCCGGGAACCCCTACCGTCGGGGAGGCGCGCGGCGCGACGGAACACCCAAACCCGTCCGGTCGCCGGGCGCCCGTGATAGCGATGGGACGTCGAGGGGAGGGGCCAGCCATGTCGCTGACCGGCCTGCCGCTGCTCATCACGATCGGGGTCATCGCCGCCGGCGCCGCCGTCGGCACCGCCCGCACCTGGCGCCGCCACGGCCGCTGGCAGGCCCTCACCCGGCCCGTCGCCGTCCTGCTCACCGAGGTCCTCGCCCTGCTGGCCGTCGGCCTCGCCGTCAACCGTGCCGAAGGGTTCTATCCCACCTGGGGCGACCTGCTGCCCGCCGGCGTCGCCCGCCACGACACCGACCCCACCCGGCCCGGGCGCCTCGACCGCTGGATCACCAGCCGGGCCGGCGCGGCCCCCACCACCCCGGTCGCCTTCCCGTGGCACCCGCCGCGCGGTGGTCGCTGGCCGGTCACCGCCACGCCCACCGTGGTCGTGCCCGCCGACTACCCGCAGCACCCCACCCGGCGGTACCCGGTGATCGCCGTCCTGGCCGACCACGCCACCGGCGCCGGGGAGGCCACCGCCGCCCGCGCGGTCCAGGCGGACACCGGACCGGTGATCGTCGTCTTCACCCACCTGCGGCCCACCGCTGCCCCGACCGTCCTCACCGAGGCCCTGCCCGCCGGCCTCGCCCGCGACCTGCGGGTCACCAGCCACAGCTGGGCGCTGATCGCTCCGGCCGACCTGGCCGGGCTCGCCGGGGCCGTGGTCCGCGCCGCACCCACCCGCTATCCCGCCCTCGCCCTCCTCGACGACGCGCCGGAACCCGGCGGCGTCGCCGTGCCGGCCGACCTGCCCGCCACGGCGACCGTCGCCGTCATCGGCGCGGGCACCCACCAGCCCGGCCGCCCCGCCGACCGGCTGCCCACCGCGCTGCGCTGGGCCTGCCGGCAGACGCCCGCACCCCTGGGCGGGCCCGCGCCGCTGATCCCGCCGCCCCCGCAGGCCGGCTCCTCGACCGGCGGACGGTGACCGTGGCCCCCGACAGCCTCGCCGCCGCGCTCACCGCCACCAGCGTCGCGGTCGCCGCCGCCGTGCTGCTGTCCGCGCTCTGGGACCGCGGCGCCGGGGCCCGCCGCGTCGCCGGGCGCGCCGCCACGGCGCTGCTGTGCCTGCTCACCGCCGTCGCCGCCGCCGGGATCTGGGTCAACCGGCAGGTCGACACCTGGACCAGCTGGTCGGCGCTGCTCGGCCGCGACCCCGCCGCCGCCGACGCCGCCGCACCCGCCGCCGGCCCCGGCGGGGGACGGGTCGTCACCCTCACCGTCGCCGGCGCGGCCAGCGGCCTCACCCTCCACGTCGCCGCCTACCTGCCCGCCGCCTACGACCGGCAGCCCACCGACCGGTTCCCCGTGGTCGAGGCGCTGCACGGCTACCCCGGCTCACCCGCCGCCTGGCTCAACCGCCTCGCCGCCCCCCGGCACCTCGACCAGGAGATCAACGCGGGTCGGATGGCGCCCACCGTCGTGCTGTTCCCCCCGCAGACCCCCAGCCCGCTGCTGGACACCGAATGCACCAACCTGGTTCACGGGCCGCAGGCGGAGACGTTCCTCACCGTCGACGTGCCGGCGGCCGCCGCGGCCCAGCTGCGGGTGCGCACCGACCGGGCCGGCTGGGGGCTGATCGGCTACTCCGCCGGCGGCTACTGCGCCACCAACCTGGCCCTGCGCCACCCCGACCGGTACGCCGCCGCCGCCAGCCTCTCCGGCTACGCCGACCCCGGCATCACCATCGGCGACGGCAGCGAACACACCCTCAACGACGACCGGTGGCGGCTGCGACACCTGCCCCCACCGGCCGTCGCCCTCTACCTGTCCAGCGGCCGCGCCGACCACAAGGCCCACCACGACGCCGAAACGCTGCGCTGCCTGGCCCGGGCGCCGCTGGCCGTCACCACCGCCTACGTCGACGGCGGCGGCCACAGCATGTCCGTCTGGGAAGCCACCGAGGATCCCGCGTTCGACTGGCTCTCCGGCTGGCTGGGCCGCCCCGTCCCCGCCACCTGACGTGGGCGGCCTCAGGCCATCCCGGCCGCCCGCTGCGCCGCCCGGACCGCGTTGCGGAACAGCATCGCCACCGTCGTCGGGCCCACCCCGCCGACCCGCGGCGTGATCGCCCCCGCCACCGCGGCACACGACTCGTCGACGTCCGGCAGCAGGCGCCGCCCCTCGTACCGCACGCCACCGCCGACCACCACCGCGCCCGGGCGCACGTGCTCCGGCTGGATGATGCCCGGCACCCCCGCCGCCGCCACCAGGATCTCCGCCCGCCGTGTGTAGCGGGGCCAGTCCGCCACCCCGGTGTGCACCACCGTCACCGCCGCGTTGGCCGTCGGGCGCTTCTGCGCCAGCAGCATCGCCAGCGGCCGGCCCAACGTGGCGCCCCGGCCCAGGATCACCACCTCACGGCCCGACACCGGCACCCCGTGATACGCCAGCAGCGCCTCGATGCCCGCCGGCGTGCACGGCAACGGACCCGGCAGGCCCAACGCCAGCCGGCCCATGTTCACCGGATGCATCCCGTCGACGTCCTTGTCCGGGTCGAGGACCTGCAACGCCCGGTCGTAGTCCAGGTGCCCCGGGATCGGATGCTGCACCAGCACCCCGTGCACGTCCTTGTCGGCGTTGAAGTCCGCCAGCACCGCGTGCAGGTCCGCCTGCGACGCCGAGGCGGGCAGGTGCACGTGCGGGGAGACGAACCCCAGCTCCGCCGCCTGCCGCTGCTTGATCCGGATGTAGCCGGCGCTGGCGTCGTCGTCGCCCACCAGGACGGTCGCCAGGGCCGGGGTCACGCCGGCGGCGCGCAGCGCCTGCACGGCCTCGGTGACCTCCGCCAGCACCTGGTCCGCCACCGGTTTGCCGGACAGGATCCGAGCGGTCGTTTCCACAGAAGACATGGCTCACCTCGCCCGCGGAGGCCCAGGCGGTCGACCCCCGCGACGAGCTCCCCGATGGTTGCTGCCATCCCCGTGCCGCCAGTCGCGTCCACGCTCAGCCTGCCACATCCCACCCGCCGAGCGCACGGGACACCTCCCACCAGCCGGGCAGGGCCGCCAGCACCTCGTCGGCCCGCCGCCGCCGGTCGGCCGCCGAGGCCACCCCCAGGTCCGCCACCGCCGCCTCGAACTCCGGCCGCAACGCCACCTCCCGCGCCGGCGCGTCCGCGGCCAGGATCGTGTGGCAGCGGGCGTACGTCGCCACGATCCAGAACATCGCCTCCCGGTGCGCGCCCGCCGCGACCAGCTCCGCGCCGCCGTCCACCACCACCGGCCGGGCCGCCGGCGTGATGTCCGCACCAAAGGCGAACGGGGTACGCGCCACGCGCGCCGCCTCGTCGAACGTGCGCCCCAGCCCCGCCAGATGCTCCCGCACCCGGGCGGGGGACACCCCACCGCCGTCCAGCCAGCCGAGCAGTTCCCGGTATCGGTCGGACAGCCCGTGCCCGGCCAGCACCTGCCGGGCCAACACGTACCGGCGGCGGACCGTCGGGTCCCGCCGTGCCGCCACCACCGGCAGCAGCGCGGTCAGCGACGTGGGGAACAACCACGCGGTCACCTGGGTGTGCAGTGGCGCCGTGTCGTCCAGCCGCCGTAGCCCGTCCTCGACGCGCCGGCGTACCCCGGCGCACCGCCGCCGCACCCATCCCGGGTCGGTGAACCCGGCCGCCACCCGATCCCGGATCGCCGCCAGCCGTCCCGTGGGGTCCGCGATCACGGTGTCGGTGCGGAACATCGGCGCGTACACCCACGACCCGAGCACGTCGTCGGCCGACCCGAGGTCCGCCCAGGTCAGCTCGGTGACCTCCAGCAGCACCCCGCGGTGGCGGAACTTGCCCAGCTTCCCGCCCGGCTCGTCGCGCACCAGCAGGACGTCCACGTCGGACGACGCGGCCAGCACCGCCTGGTCCGGCAGCGCCACCGTGGAGCCGCTGAAGAACGCGCCCCGCACGGCCGGGTCGTGGCGCATCCGCTCGCGTGCCCAGTCGACCGCCACCGCCTTCGCCGCGCCCACCCGCATCCGGCAATGCTGTCACGGGGGCGGCCGGTGGCTACGCCCCGTCGAGTGGGAACTCGTCGAAAAGCACCACCCGGGCGGCCGGATCGGCGGTGTCGAAGCGATACGAGCGGACCAGTCCGTCGGCGGTGTCCAGCAGCGTGAACACGGTGATCTCGTTGCTCGCCACGTAGGGCAGGGCGGTGCCGTCCGGCCCGGTCAGCGGCGCGACGGTGGGGACGACCGGGGCCAACCCACCCGGGTCGCCCTGCTGGACGTACCCGTGCGGCAGCTCACGCGACCGGCCGGACGTGACGTCGTAGGCGCCGTAGCTGTTGCCGACGTTGGAGGTTTCCAGCCAGTGCACCCCGGCCGCGTTGCGGAACCGGTTCCACACGTGTGAGTGTCCGTTGAGGACCAGGTGAACCTGCGCCGCGCTGAGCAGCGGCTCGACGTCGCGCAGGATGTGGTCGTCACCGAGCGGGTAGTGGTAGGTGATCCCACCCGGCCGCACCGCCGGCACCGGGTCGGTGAACGGCGGTGCGGAGTGGTGACCGAGCCCGTGGCTCGGGTGGTGGAACATCACCACCCGGTACCGGGCCGCCCGGGCCGCCGGCGACGCCAGGTCGCTCGCCAGCCAGCGGTGCTGCGCCGAGCCGCGTGCGATCGGCGTGAAGATGAACTGGCCGTGGCCCCACCGCTGCGGGCGGTCGACGTCCTGGGCGGCCTCCTGGAACTTGCCCCGCCCGATCGGCTTCGGCGAACGCCACACCGCCGTGGCGAACAGGCTGATCAGATGCACGTCGCCGATCGTCCGTGACCACCAGCGCGGCCCGCCCGCGTCGCTGCGCGGCACCGGAAACAGCTCCCCGTAGGTGGTGACGTCCCAGTCGTCGGGCCGGGCGTCGTTGAACTGCTCCTCCAGCGAGCCGGTCTCCGACCAGCGCCCCATGACCTCGTGGTTACCGATGGCCGGGTACAGCGGGGTGTTCGGCAGGATCGGCGCACCCGGCCAGCGGCCGGCGGCCCGGCCGGCGAAGCTGGCGAAGAACGCCGGCCGGCGGGCGCTGTCGAACCAGTCGCTGGCCCGGTCCGCGACGTTGACCATGTCACCGGCCATCAGCACGCCGTCCAGGGCGGTGCCGGCCGTCTCGCCGACCTTGGCCAGGTTCGCCGGGACCATCGGCATGAGCTGGTGGTCGCTGGTCAGCAGCAGCCGGACCGGTCGCCCCGGCGGCACCGCCGGCGCCAGGCGGTAGGTGGCCGTGACGTTGACCCGGCCGTCGTCGTCGATCGACACGACCCGGTACGGCGTGCGTCCGGCCGGCAGTCCGCCGACTCTGGCCAGCTGCCGGTACACCGGGCGCCGGGTCACCCCGGCGTACGTCCGGCCCGGCACCGACGATTCGGCGTCCTCCCGCATCCGCGACAGTGGCCGGGTCTCGGCGCGGAACCGCCGCCACCCGCCACCGGACTCGGCGGGGCCGGTCGCGGCGGCGGACGCCTCCTGCTCGGTCATCTCCGGCACGTCCCCACCGACCAGGACGACCTGGCAGCGGCCAGCGCGCTCGGTGTGCCAGAGCACGTGGATTCCGTCCGGCTGCGGGTCGAGCAGGTACGGCTCGCAGAGCAACGTCACGGCACGAGTATGCGGGCCGCCCGCGGCTCGCCGCCGCCCGGTGGATCCATCGCCGGCGCCCAGCCGGCGGCCACCGTCCAGGCCACCTGGAGGGGAGGGGGCGCCGCCACAGCACCCGCAGGAGACCTATGCCGCACCGACGATATGAAAACGACAACCGGTACCAACTATGCTCCGGGTCGTCCCCGAAGTTGAGGAAGGCCCATGCCCGCACCGTTCCGACGCACCGCCACCATCTCCTCCGCGCTCGTCACCCTCGCCGCCGCCGGCTGCCTCGCCGGCCCCACCCCGAACGACACCACGGGGCAGCGGCTGCGCGTCGTGATGCTGCTGCCGCCGCGCGCCGCCCTGTCCCCGCTCAGCGACGACGCCTTCAAACTCTCCCGCCTCGGCATCGCCGAAGCACTCACCACCCTCGACACCGACGGCACACCCCAGCCCGCCCTGGCCCTGTCCTGGTCCCGCACCGACAACCGGACCTGGCGATTCACCCTCCGCGACGGCGTCCGGTTCCACGACGACACCACCCTGGACGCCGAACGCGCCGCCCACTCCATCACCCGGGCGGCGACCGCCCGACCGAAACCGCGCATCCTCGACGGCATCGACCTCACCGTCACACCCGACGGACCGGCCACGCTCGTGGTACGCACCGACACACCGGATCCGCTGCTGCCGCAGCGCCTGTCCAGCCCACAACTGTCCATCCTGGCCGCCAAGGCGTACACCGGCGACACCGTCGACCCGCGGCAAGCCGGCACCGGCCCGTTCGTACTCACCCACCTCCACGGCACACAAGGCGCGACCCTGCACCGCTTCACCGGGCACTGGGCCGGGCCGGCCACCGCGCCCGGCATCGACGTGTCCTTCGTCCCGGACGGCACCGCCCGCACCGCCGCGCTGCGCACCGGCGCCGCCGACATCGTCGAGGCGGTGCCCGCCGCCCAGGCCACGCTGCTCCCCGCCGACACCTACCGCGAGGTGGCGATGCCCCGCACCAACACCCTCTACCTCAACACCCGACACGGACCGTTCACCGACCCCGCCGTCCGCGCCGCCGCCCGCGCCGCGATCCGCCGCGACGACCTCGTCCGCGGCGTGTACGAGAACCGCGCCGACCCCGCCGCCGGGCTGCTCGGACCGGCGCTGCCCTGGACGGCCGACCGGCCCGCCCGCACCCAGCACCCCGCCGCCCCCGCAGCCGGCCGCAAGATCGTCCTGGCCACCTTCAGCGACCGCCCCGAACTACCCGAAGTCGCCACCACCCTCGCCCAGCACCTCCAGGCCGCCGGCTTCACCGTCCAGCAGGTGGTACGCGAATACGCCCACATCGAGGCCGACGCCCTCGCCGGCCACTTCGACGCGTTCCTGCTCTCCCGCGCCACCACGCTCGACTCCGGCGACCCCGTCGCCTACCTCACCAGCGACTTCACCTGCCACGGCGGCTTCAACATCGCCCAACTGTGCGACCCCGCCGTCGACCAGGCCATCTCCCGCGCCGGCGCGGAAGCCAACCTCACCACCCGCCGCGCCCGGATCCTCGCCGCCGAGAAGACCATCCTGGAAACCGACGCCGCCGTGCCGCTGCTACACGAACGCGTCATCCAGGGCAACCGGCCCGGCACCGTCGACGCCATGTTCGACCCCCGCGAACGACTCCTCGTCGGCCACACCACCCGCGTCACCCGATGACCACCCACCCGGCGCTCACCGCCGCCTCCCGACTCGCCGCCGCCGCCGCACTCCTGGCGCTGCTCAGCGTGCTGCCCTGGCTGTCCGGCCGGGACCCGGCCCGCAGCATCCTCCGCGCCCAGTACGGCGAACGCGAACCCGACCCCGCCGCGCTCACCGCGATCCGCGACCGGCTGCACCTCGACGACGGCCCGCTGACCCTGTCCCGCCGCTGGCTCACCGGACTCACCCACGGCGACCTGGGCACCTCGTGGGTATCCGGCCACCCCGTCGCCCCCACCGTGTGGCAGTCCCTCGCGGTGTCGCTGACCCTCATGGGCGCCGCCCTCGCCGTCGCGCTCACCGTCACCGCCCTGCTCACCGGCCGCCGCCTCAGGCACGGACCCACCCGACCCCGCCCCGGCGGCACCGGCGCCGCCCTCGCCGCCGTACCCGAATTCCTGCTCGGCACGCTCCTGCTGCTCACCGGGGCGGTCTGGCTGCGGTGGCTGCCACCGTTCGGCTGGTCGACCCCCGCACACCTCGTACTGCCCGCCCTCGCCCTCGGCATCCCCGCCGGCGGGCTGCTCGGCCGGCTCGCCGACGACGCCCTGCCCGGGGCGTACCGGGAACCCTGGACACGGACCTGGCGCGCCGCCGGCCTGCCATGGCGGACCCTCGCCCACGGCGCCCTACGCCGCTGCCTGCCCCCACTGTTCCCGCAACTCGCCCTCGTCGTCGTCGGCCTGGTCGGCGGCGCCGTCGCCGTCGAGATCCTCTTCGCGATACCCGGACTGGGCCGCGTCGCGCTCGGCGCCGCCACCGCCCAGGACCTACCCCTGCTGCAAGGCGCCGTGCTGGCACTGCTCGCCGTCGCCACCACGGCGGGTGCGCTCGCCGCCACGGCCCACCGGCTGGCCCTCGGACCGGCCCGCACCGCCGCGGCGATCGCCGCACCACCGCCACCGGACCCGCCCACCCACCACCACCGCCGCTGGCTGCTACCGGCCGTGCTCGCCGGCCTGCTCGGGGCAACCACCCTGGCCGGACTCACCGGCGACCCGACCGCCGTCGACCTGAACCTCCGCCTCGCCGGACCCACCCTCGACGCGCCGTTCGGCCACGACGCGCTCGGCCGAGACATCCTCGCCCGCCTCGGCCACGGCGCACTGCACACCATCGGCACCGCCACCGCCGTCAACGCCCTCGCCCTCCTCACCGGCCTGGCCGCCGGCCTGCTCCCACGCCTGTCCACCGGCGCCGTCGAGGTCGCCAACACCCTGCCGCCCGTGATCGCCGGGCTGCTGGTCGCGGCGGCCCTCGGGCCGAGCACCACCGGCGCCGCCATCGCGGTCGCCGCCACCGCCTGGGCACCACTGGCCGCCCACACCGCAGCCCTCGTCCAAGAGGAACGCGCCACCGGCCACGTACAGGCCAGCCGGATGCTCGGGGCCAGCCCCACCCGCATCCTTCGCACCCACGTGCTGCCCGGAGTGCTGCCCGCGGTCACCCGACACACCGTCCTGCGACTACCCGGGACCGCGCTGGCGATCGCCTCCCTCAGCTTCGTCGGACTCGGCGCCCAGCCACCCACCCCGGAATGGGGACTCCTGCTCGCCGAAGCCATGCCGTACGTCGAACGTGCCCCCTGGGCCGCACTCGCCCCCGCCACCGCGCTGGCGCTGCTCGGCGCGTTCGCCGTCACCACCGCCACCACCATCGGCACGCGCGGAAGCCGGCCCCGCCCCGCCACCAGCTAGTCGGCGAGACGGCCGGACGCCACCAGCATCGCCCGCCCGCGCTGCCCGGGGCCCCGGACGGCGTCCGGCCCGTACCGGCGCTGCCGCACCCCACCCGCCCGCGCCGCCTGCCCATTTCCCGCCGTTTGAAGGTTTAGCCGAAATTCACCGGCCTAACAGCGGAAAAGCTTCACAGGGCAGTTCAACGATACGGTTAAAGCCATGACGTCCACCGCCGTACCCGCCCCGACCGCCGACCAGATCGCCGACCGCATCCTCGCCCTACCCGAGGTCACCGTCGTCGTCGCCGACGAAGCCTCCGGCGCCCCGCCAGCGAGCTGGGGATGGCGCTTCTTCCACGTCGGCGACGACCACCGCCGACCCTTCGCCACCCTCGGCGAACACGACATGCCCGGCTTCGACGACGACTCCCAGCTCGACCGGCCCGGCGTCTACCGGCTCAACCTCGACCTCGGCCGCACCGAGTTCGAACGCCGCTTCGGCTACCCACCCGCCCGGTTCACCGACCACCGGCCATCACTCGACGCCACCGTCCTCGACGAGATCCTGCCCCACCCCGTCTACGGCACCCACGGATGGGCGTGCGTACTCAACCCCGGCGCCGCCAGCCTGACCGAAACCGATCGGCTGCTCGCCCACGCCCACCAGCGGGCACGGCAACGACACCGCCGCACCCTCGACCGCCGCCACTGACCGGGGTCACGAGGCCGCCTGCCAGTGGTACGTCCACGGCGGCCCCGCGCCGACCACCGGCTCCCGCACGTACAGGCCATCGCCCACCACGTCGACCTCTCCCGGATGCAACTCGGCCGGCGGGTCCCCGCGATCGTCCAGCTCAACCGTCGCGGTACGCCCGTCGGCCGGCCCACCCACGATCGGGACATCAGCTACCTCTCGCATACGTGCAGCATCACGCCCCCGCCCCCGACCACACCCCGAACCGGCGAAGCTCACCCGCCCGATCGGGAATCGTCGCCACCCCCACCCACCGGCACCGCCAACGCGCGATTCGTGCGGTTCGACCGCACCGCAACCCGCTGCTGACCCGCCCCGCTCAACCAGTGCGGTGACTACGGCCGATACCTGCCGCTCGACGACGCCGTACCGGTCCCCACGGTCACCAAGGAGGGTGGCCTCGTTCGACGGCGCCGACGACGGCCCGGTCACTCGCCCTCGTCCGGCTCGTTCGGCTCATGCCAGCGCGCCCGGTAGGCGGCCTCGTGCGCCTCGTGGCTGGCCCGTTCCTCGAGGACCAACCTGCGCAGCACCGCCCGGCCTTCACTGAAGACGACCACCTCAACGGCCACCATGCCCACGCAGATCGCGGTCAGCAGTGCCATGGTTCCCAGTGCCGGCAGCTGGTCGACCAACGGGGGGCAGATGGCAAGCAGCCCTAGCGTGATCACCCGGGTCCAGCTGAGGGTGTGCAGGGTCCGCAGTTGGAAGAGGATGCTGCCGCAGAGGTACAGGAACACCCCGCCGAAGAGCAGCGGCTCGGCCGCGCCACGGGCCGGCTCCAAGTTGGAGATGTTCGGGCTGGTGATCTGGTGCACGATCTCCTCGGAGCCCAGCGCGAACAAGATGATCCCGGCGATCATCGGCAGATAGCAGTACGCGTACGCGTCCCGGGCCATGGTGACCCGGGGTTTGCCCTGCGCCGCATGCAGGGCGATCCGGGCGGCCGGCCCGATCATGTCGTAGTGCGCCCACCAGAGCGCGGCGGTGAAGAAGATGCTGAGCACCGCCGCACCCACCGCTGGCAGGGTGGGTGGCTGCCCGATCAGGTTGCTCCCGACGCCAACGGAAATGACCGATTCACCCAAGGCGATGATCAGAATCAGGTCGTACCGTTCCGTCCAGTGCTCGGCCGAGGCGATGTCCCAGCCCCAGGTGCCGAGTTGGCCGCTGCCGAATTGGAGCAGCACGACCAGCGCCCACAGCCCGTCCCGGATGTATGGCGCCGCGGCGGAGCCGTGTATGGCCGGGGGAATCAGCGCGGCGGCGAGCAGCAGCAAGGTGCTGCCGACCAACTCCGGCGCGAACCGGATCAACTGCCGGCGATCGTTCGGGCTGTCCCGCACCACATACAGGTAGAGCAGCAGGTGCACTCCGCGGAACACGATGTAGCTAACTGCTGCCACGATCGGCCCGGCGGCACCCCGCACATCCCGAAACGCCTGCGGCAGCGACAGGGCGAAGGTGAACAGCGACGCCATGCCGACCGTCATCAGCACCGGCACGAAGCCCTCGCCGAGCCGGACCCGGGTGGCGACCACGCTGTGCAACACCCACGACCACCAGAGCACCGCGAGGACCAGCAGGGCGTGCCACAGTGCCCCGCCGCTGACATCCCGCGCGGTGGACCGGGTGATGATGAAGAACGAGAAGACGAAAACCAGATCGAAGAAGACCTCGAACCGGTCCACCCGAGCCGCAGGGGCCACCGGCACCGCAGGCCCGAGGCGCCCCCGCCACCCGAAGCCGCTCACCGGACGAGTCTGTCAGCGGCCGGGCGCGTCCGCGCCGGATTCCGATACAACGAAGAGCACCCGGCTCGAGCCCCGTACCGAGCATCGCCGACTGCGGCGACGGCACGATCGGGGTGTCGATGAGGGCGCCCCGGAGTGCGACGGCTCGCACGACCGCCGCAACGGCCAGACCGGGTACGACTGCACGTGCTCACCCTGACCCGCGACCAGGCCGCGCTGCTCGCCCGCGGCCTGGTCCTTTTCCCACTGCCCGCCCGGGCGAAGCTCACCCGCCCGATCAGGGATCGCCGCCCCGCCCACCCACCAGCGCCGCCAACGCGCGATTCGTGCGGTTCGACCGCACCGCCGCCCGCTGCTGACCCGCCGTCACCTCGATGTACGTCTGCGACGACGCCAACGACGCGTGCCCCAGCAACCGCATGATCTCCGCCGCGCTCGCCCCGTCCTCCGCCAACCGGGTCGCGAACGTGTGCCGCAACGCGTGCAGCCGCGCCCCCCGCGGCACCCGGTCACCGATCCCCGCCCGCCGATAGCAGGACTCCACCAGATACTGCAGGCCGCCCCGGCGCAGCGGCCCACCCCGCCGGTCCACCAGCAACGGCGAGTCCGGCCGTACGCTGCGCGCACCGAACCGGCGCCGGCGACTGTCCAGGTAGTCCGCCAGCACCCGATCCACACCCGACTCGATCGGCACGGTCCGAGGGCGACCGCCCTTGCCGGCCACGTCCACCCGCCGCTCGCCGGGCCGTCCGGCCAGCGACGCCACCCGCAACGCCAACAGCTCCGACAGGCGCAGGCCCGCGCACAGCGCCAGGGACAGCACCGCCAGGTCACGCTCGGGCCATGGGTCGCGCTGCCGGCCGTCGTCCCGGGTCACCGCGGCGAGGAGTTCCTCCGGGGTGTCCTCGCCGCGCAGCGGCTTGGGCTGGGGGAGCGGGGTGCGGGGCCGCCCCACCGCCGGCATCGGATTCCCCGGTACGACCCCCTCCGCCACCAGGAAGGTGAAGAAGCTGTTCCAGGTGGACCAGGCGCGGTGTACGGAGGCGGCGGCGCGCGGGGCGGCGAACCGGGCGAACGCCGTTCGCATGACCCGGGGGGAGAGGGCGGTGATCGGCAGTTGATCGAGGGGGAGGGGAGTGGTCTCGTCCTCGCCGACCAGGGCCGCGACGGTGGCGAGGTCCCGCCGGTACGCCGCCAGGGTGTGGGGGGAGGGCTTGCGGGTGGCCCGGGCGGTCAGGAACTCCTCGATCAGTTGCCCTACCGCTTCGTCCGGTTTGTCATGCATAAGGCATATTATGCATGATTTTCACGTCTGCGGGCAGGTGGTGGGGAAGAGGCCCAGCAGCGGGGCGCCCATCGCCAAGATCCCGCGTGGGCGCGCATACCTTCCTGCAGGGGCATGGGTTCGGCGGGGGTGCTCGCTCACATACGGGCGGCCCGGCTCGGCCGGCTACGTGGCGATCGCCTTGGCCGCGAAGTCCGGGTGCGTGCCCTCGGAGACAACCTCGTCGCGCGCCAGCATCCATGCGGTTGCCGTGGCCAACTCCGGGCCGTACGCCAGCTTGAACTGCGACCAGTCCTGGCCGCGGCCCGGCGACTCCGGCACGAGCGCCTCCCACGGGATCGTCGGGGCGCCGGGGTTCCCGAACCCGGCTGGGAGAGGGCTCACCGCTTCTACTTGACATAATGTGCATTATCGAATGTCAGCGGAAGCGGGATCAGGTGGGGCGTAACGCCTGCCTGAGGCCGCCTGACGGACGCGCCACCTGGCGGGCGGTCCCTCACCTCGGTTGCAAGCCCTGGTGAGGGACCGCCCGCTCGTTCAGGCAGTCAACAACGGGACTTCCTGGTCAGAAGCCCAGGCGGCCCGTGCCCCCCACGACAGGAAGCGTCAGCGCACTGCCATTCAGGTACACGGTGACCTGGCTGCCCACCGCGGCCGCGTCGCGCGCCGGGCGGTTGGACGTCGGGTTCGCGTTGTAGTTGCCGGTGATGACGACGCCGATCCGGTGTCCGGCCGGGATGACGTGCTCGGACGGGAGGGTCTTCCATCGCACGTTGTACTCCTCGCCCGGCGTCAGGGCGTGGCTCCGCCGAATGTCGGGCGAGTTCTTCACGTCGATGTGGCCCCAGGCCAGGACGCGCTCCGGCGTGATCGCGACGCTCGCCTCCATCGGCTCGGCGCACCCGGTCCGATCGGCCAGGTCCGCGGGCTCGCAGGACTCCTGCACCACCTCCAGCGGGTCCTTGCCCGCCACGGTGACGGTCGGTCCCGCGCCGTAGTCGACGAGGAGGGCCGACAGCAGCGCCGTCTCGGCCGTCGTCGACATCCTGACCGCCAGCTCCGGCGTTCCGGAGAGGCGTACGTCCGCAGTGAGCGGTGGGGTCACGTACGCGAGCCGGCCGGGGTTGGTCTGCTCCGCGTTACCGATCTTGACTGCCTGCGACTCGATCTGGTCGACGAAGCTCTGCGAGGGGTTGCCCTTCGGCGCGTTGAGCGTCAGGGTGCCCGCCGCGTCGGCCGTCGTCGGACCGAAGCGCAGGTCCACCTTCTCGGCGGCGGCGTCCGGCCAGCTCGAGTGGGTCTCCCAGGTGCCGTCGGGACGCTGAATGTCCGCCATCGGCTCGTCCATGATCCCGTTGGGGATGTCGTACAGCCAGTGGTCCATCCACCTGTGCATGACCGCCTGCCAGTCGGTGAGCCGGAAGCTGGTCGGGTTCACGTGCGCGCCGCGGTGGAGCCAGATCTTGCGCGGCATCTGGCGCTTCTCGACCTCACGCCACAGATCGGCGAAGTGCATGGTCTTGACGTTGAAGTCGGTGAGACCGTGCACCATGAACACGGACGTCTCCGCTGTCTTGATCTTGTTGGCGTCGGGCAGGTAGTTCCGCTGCTGCCAGAACGGGGTGAAGTCGGAGGCGCTGGCCTGCTCGGCGTCGCCGAGCCCGGTGATGACCGACTCGCAGGCCGGCGCCGACGCGGAACCCGGTAGCGTCCGGCCGACGGAGACGTAGTCGGCGAGGTACTCGGTGTACCGGAAGTTGACGTTCTCGCTCCAGGTCGACCAGGCGATCCCCTGGTCGTTTACGTACCGGTACCAGCTGGAGATCGCGGAGATGGGCACCACGGTCCGCAGGCCGGGTACGCCCTGGGTGGCGACCGCGTTGGGCAGGGTGCCGACGTAGGACACGCCCTGCATCCCCACGTTCCCGGTGCTCCAGTCGGCGACCGCCGCGCTGCCGTCGTGGTGGAAGGCCGACGCGCGGCCGTTGAGCCAGTCGACAACCGCCTTGATGCTGATGGTGTCCTCGGGTCCGCCGGTGGTCGGGCAGCCGAAGGACCGCGAGGTGCCCTGCATCTCCACTTGGACGACGGCGTAGCCCCGGGGGACGAAGTACTCGTCCCACCAGCCGGGGAATCCGCGGGTCTTGTCCGGCAGCGGGTCGCCGGGGTCCCGGCCGTAGTACGGGCTGGCCTCCATGATGGTGGGCACCCGCAGGCCCGCCTTGGTCTCGGCCGGCCGGACCACGTCGACCTCGATCAGGTCCCGGCGGCCGTCGCCGTCACTGTCCATCGGCGCCTCGACGTAGACGACCTCCTGGATCGCCTCGGCGTAGGAGAAGACCGGTTTGGTCACACCGTTTTCGATCACGATGCCGGGGGTGTCCGCTGTCGCGCTCGCCGTAGCGGGCGCACCCATGATCACCACCCCGACAACTGTTCCGACGGCTAGCAATCGCCGCACAACTCCCATGCCCCTACCTCCGTCAGCTCCAGAGACACATGGTGGATACAGCGTGATCGATATTGATCGAGCGGGTCAATGACCATCCGTAGCGGAGGGCCTCTTATCCGTTACGACAGATGTCGGGCTGCGCCGACTGTTCCGGCGAGTTCGTCGGCTTCGATTACCGGTTCCTCACGCACGCGTCGGGACGTAGACTGCTCGCGTGGTCCCCCTGGAAGCCGTCGCCGCCGCGTACGGTCGCTGGACCACGCCGGACCTGCCGCTGTACGGCAGCGACCACGATCGCTCCGACTTCGCTCCCTGACCGGGCCCGCTCCTGCGCCCACCGTCCGGTCAATTCCCCACCTCCCGGGAGCGTCTCGTCATGCCTGTGTCCGACAACACCCACCTGATCCCGCCCGCGGGCGGTTCCTCCGCAATCCCCCCACGCCCGGCCGACACCTCGGCCGCGGCGGTGCTCCGCGCGCCTCGGACCGCCCGGGTCCTGGCGGCCAGCATGCTCGGCCGGATTCCGCTCGGCGCGGCGCCGCTCGCCCTGCTGGTGTTCGCCCGGGAGACGATGACGCTGACCGTCGCGGGTCTGCTGGTCGCCGCGTTCACCGCCGGTACCGCGGTCGGGCAGCCGATGCTCGCCCGCATGGCGGACCGTTGGCGCCAGCCGCCGGTGCTGTGGCTGGCCATGACCGCCTCGACGGTCGGTTTCGCGCTCACCGCCGCGCACGTCAATCTTGCGGTGACGGTGTTCGCGGCCGGGTTGGCCGGAGCGGGCGCGCCGCCGTTCGAGTCGTGCCTGCGGGTGCTCTGGCGCGACCTGCTTCCCGCGCACCAGGTGCAGACCGCGTACACCCTGGACATCGCCGTGCAGGAAGTGATCTTCATTCTTGGTCCGGTGGTCACGCTCGGCGCCGTAGGGTTGGTCGGTCCGGCCGGTGGTCTGGCCGCGGCTGCGCTCGTGCAGGGTGTCGGCACCGTCTGGTTCGCCACGACCGACGTGGTGCGGCGCTGGCGGGGCGAGCCTGCGCCGCGGCACTGGGCGGGGCCGCTGCGGGCCGGCCGGCTGCGGTTGACTCTCGGTGCGTTGTTGCTGGTCGGCGCGGCGGTAGGGAGCGTGACCGTCGCCGTGGCCGGGTACGCCGAGTCGGCCGGAGCCAGGTCCTGGGCGGGCTGGCTGCTGGCCGCGCAGGCGACCGGGGCGTTGGTCGGGGGCCTGCTGTACGTGCGTTTCGCCGGGCTGCGCCGGCACGCCACGCTCCCCCGCGCCATCGGCGTGTTCGCGGTCGGTTATCTGCCGTTGCTGCTGACTCCGGCGCCAGCGGTGATGCTGGTGCTGATGGCGGTCAGCGGTGTCGCGTTGCCGCCGCTGTTGACCATCGCCTTCGTGGTCATCGACGAGGCGGCACCGGCGGGCACGGTGGCCGAGGCGTTCGCCTGGGCGGCGACCGCGTTCTCGGTCGGCAGCGCGGGTGGCGCGGCGGCGGGCGGGGCGCTGGTGGATGCGGTGGGGCGGCCGGTGTTCGGATTTCTGATCGCCCCGCTGGCCGCTGCCGCGGCTTCGTGGATCGCGGTGGTGGGTCAGGGGCGCGGGCGATCCGCCACGCTGTCGCCCTGAGCGGAGGGAAACGCCCGACCGTTCGGCTCACGGTTTCGACCGTCCGGCGCGTGGTGGGTTTGGGTGCGGAGTGCGGTGGGGGCATGT
The DNA here is from genome assembly GCF_001905095.1 of Micromonospora sp. CB01531. Taxonomy (GTDB): domain Bacteria; phylum Actinomycetota; class Actinomycetes; order Mycobacteriales; family Micromonosporaceae; genus Micromonospora. The sequence goes on along the minus strand of NZ_LWLS01000013.1, from coordinate 71,887 downwards.
AGGGGCGACGTTTCTCGGCCTCTTCCGGGGAGGAAGCAGCATGCTTTCCGCACTCGATCGTCGGCACACCGTCGCGCCGCCGGGGTACAGCCGTTGGCTGATTCCGCCGGCGGCGTTGGCGATCCATCTCTGCATCGGGCAGGTCTACGCGACGAGCGTGTACAAGAACTCGCTGATCGCTCATTTCGAGGCGAGCCAGACGGCGGTCGGGGTCATCTTCAGCATCGCGATCGTGATGCTGGGGTTGTCGGCGGCGGTGGCGGGCACGTGGGTGGAGGCGAACGGGCCGCGGAAGGCGATGTTCGTCTCGGCGTGTTTCTGGGCGGCCGGGTTCCTGGTCGGTGCGCTGGGCATCGCGACGCGGCAGTTGTGGCTGCTGTATCTCGGGTACGGGGTGCTGGGTGGGATCGGTCTGGGGATCGGGTACATCTCCCCCGTCTCCACGTTGATCAAGTGGTTCCCGGACCGGCCGGGTCTGGCAACGGGGTTGGCGATCATGGGGTTCGGTGGTGGGGCGATGGTGGCCTCTCCCCTGTCCCGGCAGTTGCTGTCGTTCTACGACGCGGGGTATGACCCGGCGAACGCGGCCTCGACGGCGTCGGGAGCGGCGCTGGTGTGGTTGTTCGTGACCTTGGGCGTCGGCTATTTCGTGATCATGATGTTCGGGGTGTTCAACGTGCGGGTGCCGGCGGCGGGCTGGCGGCCGGCGGGGTTCGATCCGGCGCGGGTGGCGGCGAAGCCGCTGGTGACCACGGCGAGCGTGTCGGCGGCGAATGCGGTGAAGACCCGGTCGTTCTGGTTGCTGTGGGTGGTGTTGTTCTGCAACGTGACCGCTGGTATCGGGATCCTGGAGCAGGCCAGCCCGATGATCCAGGACTTCTTCCGCGACGGTGGGACGTCGTCGGTGTCGGTGGCGGCGGCCGGCGGGTTCGTGGGGTTGCTGTCGTTGTTCAACATGGGCGGCCGGTTCGTGTGGTCGTCGACGTCGGATGTGATCGGCCGTAAGCCGATCTATCTGGTGTATCTGGGTGTCGGGATGGTGCTGTACGTGCTGCTGGCCGTGGTCGGGCACGCGGCGACGGCGTTGTTCGTGCTGCTGGCGTGCGTGATCCTGTCGTTCTACGGGGGCGGGTTCGCGACGGTGCCGGCGTATCTGCGGGATCTGTTCGGCACGTTCCAGGTGGGGGCGATCCACGGCCGGCTGTTGACGGCGTGGTCGGCGGCGGGGGTCGCCGGGCCGCTGATCGTGAACGGGTTCCTGGACGCCCAGGGCAAGCCGGGGACGTTGACGGCGGCGGCGTACCGGCCGGCGTTGTTCACGATGGTCGGGGTGCTGGCGGTGGGGTTCGTGGCGAACCTGTTGATCCGGCCGGTGCCGGAGCGGTTCCACGAGCCGGCGGCGGCCCGGGACGTGGTCGAGGATGTGGTGGCGGAGAGGAGCGGTACGCGATGAGCGAGGGCAACCCGCGGGGGCAGCAGGCCCGGTTGGTGGTCTCCTGGCTGGTGGTGTCGGTGCTGCTGGGCTACGGGGTGGTGCAGACGGTGATCACCGCGGCGAAGCTGTTCACCAGCTGAGGCATCGGGACGGGCGGCCCGGGGCGTGCTGCCCGGGGCCGCGCCCGCGTGGGGTCAGAGGCCGCCGGCGATGCGCAGGACGGCACCGGTGGTGTAGGAGGCGTCGGGGCTGAGGAGGAAGGCGATGGCGCCGGCGATCTCGTCGGGTTCGCCGGCGCGGCCGAGCGGGATGCGGCCGGCGGCGCTGTCGGGCCGGTCGGGTACGCCGGACAGGGCGTGGATGTCGGTGCGGATGATGCCGGGGGCGACGGCGTTGACCCGGATGCCCTGCGGGGCCAGTTCCTTGGCCAGGCCGACGGTGAGGGTGTCGGTGGCCGCCTTGACCGCGGCGTAGTGGATGTATTCGCCGGGGCTGCCGAGGGTGGCGGCGGCGGAGGAGACGTTGACGATGGCGCCGCCGCGGGTCATCCGGCGGGCGGCCTGCTGCGCGCACAGCACGTATCCGATGAGGTTGACGTCGACGACCCGGCGCAGGTCGTCGAGGCGCAGCTCGGTGAACGGGCCGATCGGACTGGTGACGCCGGCGTTGTTGACCAGGCCGGTGAGGGGGCCGAGGTCGGCGGCGGCGTCGAAGAGGGCGGCGACCTGGTCGGGGTCGGTGGTGTCGGCGGGCACGGCGACGCCTTGGCGGCCGGCGGCGTGGATGTCGGCGAGGACGGCCGCGGCGGCGTCATGGTCGCGGCGGTAGCCGATGGCGACGTGGTGCCCGGCGGCGGCGAGGCGGCGGGCGGTGGCGGCGCCGATGCCGCGGCTGCCGCCGGTGACGACGGTGACCGGATCCACTGTGCCCCTCCCCTGCTGTGACTGCCGGGCCGACGTTACCGTGGCCGGCCCTGGCCGGCGGGGAGGGGAAGATCACACGGGGGGCTGATCTTCGTCGTGTCGCAGCCGGCTGGTATCAAGGCTGCAATCAAACGTGTGTACGGAAGAGGGCGTGTGATGGCGGGTCAGGGTTTGTCCACTGACGAGGTGCAGGGGATTCGGGAGGCGTTGGCCGCGGGCCGTAAACCGAAGGTGGTGTTCACGGCCGCGGCGGGTCAGATGGCGGGTCAGGTCGGCCAGGTGGTGGAGCTGACCGATCCGGAGGTGTCCGAGGAGTTCGTGGTGGTGCGGTTCGGCCGCGACGAGTTGCCCTTCTCCCCCGCCGACGTGGCGATCGCGCCGCGCGGCGCGGGCCGCAAGCCGGCGGAGCCGAAGCCAGAGGTCGAGGAGCCGCCGGCGCCGGCGGAGCCGGAGTTCGTGCTGGACACGCCGCGGGTGCCGGCGCCGCGTCGGGAGGAGCCGAAGGTGGAGCAGCAGGTGGAGGCCAAGCCGGCGCGTCGGGCGGTGAAAGCGGCGAAGCCGAAGAGCCCGGCCGGGCTGACGGTCACCCTGGCGTACGCCGAGGGTGAGTGGACGGTGGCGGCGCAGCAGGGCGCGAAGGCCCTCGCCAAGCCGTACGTGGTGAAGCCGGCGGAGGCGTTGCGGATGGTGGCGCTGGTGGACGTGCCGGGGGTGCAGGAGGCGGTGGAGCAGATCCTGGCGGCGGAGCGGGCGGAGGCGGAGCAGCAGGCGGAGAAGCTGCGTGCGGAGCTGGCGGAGATCGAGGCTCGGCTGGCGGAGCTGCGCGAGGCGCACTAGGCCGCCGGGCGGTCAGAGCGCGGCGGTCAGCCGTTCGACCACGGTGGCGGCCGGGCCGGTGGTGGCGTGCCGGTAGCCGGTGCCGGCCCACAGGTGCACCCGGTCGGGGTGGCCTGCGGCGGCGGCCGCCGCGCGCATGCCCCGGGTCAGGTGGTGCAGTTCGGGGTAGCCGAGCGGGGCGGCCGGTTCGTACCGGTCGATGAAGGTGTTGCGCAGGCCCCGGGCGGGTCGGCCGGTGAAGGCGCGGGTGAGCACGGTGCTGGTGCGGGCCGGGTCGGCCAGGGCGTCGCGGTGGGTGCGGCTAGCTCCGCTCTCGTCGGTGCGCAGCAGCAGCGTGCCGACGGCCACGGCGGCCGCGCCGGCGGCGAGCAGGTCGCGTACGTCGGTGGGGCCGGCGACGCCGCCGGCGGCCACCACGGGCAGCCCGGTGGCGGCGACCACGTCGCGGACGAGCGGCCGGGTGGAGGTGGGCGGTGCGGGCCGGCGTGGGGTGTGGGTGCCGCTGTGCCCGCCCGCCTCGGTGCCCTGGGCGACCAGCCCGTCGACGCCGAGGTCGCGGGCGGCGAGCGCCTCGGCGACCGAGGTGACGGTGACCAGCACCCGGGAGCCGGCGCGGCGCAGCGCGGCCAGCGCCGCCGGGTCGGGCAGCCCGAAGGTGAAGCTGACCAGCGGCACCGGGTGCCGCACCAGCAGGTCGATCTTGTCGGCCCAGTGGTCGTCGTCGTGGACCAGCGGCGCGTCGGCCAGGTCGAGGCCGTACGGTTCGCCCTCGCCGGCGATCTGCCGGGCGTACCGGCGGAAGGTGGTCTCGTCGATCTCGGCGGGGCCGGGCACGAACAGGTTCACCCCGCACGGGGTGCCGGTGGCGGACAGGTCGGCCAGGTCGGCGGCGAGCGCCTCGGGGGTCTTGTAGCCGGCCGGGAGGAAGCCGAAACCGCCGGCCGCGGTGACGGCGCGCACCAGGGCCGGGGTGGTGGCGCCGCCGCCCAGCGGGGCGCCGACGACCGGGGTCGCGCTGCCGAACAGTCGGGTCCACGGTGCGTCGGTCACCGGGCAACTGTAGTGCGCGGGGCCGGGGCGACGGGTCGCTCCGGCCCCGCGTCCGGGCTCAGTGTTGTGGGATGTTGGCCACGCCGATGCGCTTGCGGAACACCCAGTACGTCCAGCCCTGGTAGGCCAGCACGATCGGGGTGAACACCACCGCCACCCAGGTCATGATCTTCAGGGTGTAGGGGGTGGAGGCGGCGTTGCTGGCGGTCAGGGTGCCGGCGGCGTCCAGGGTGGACGGCAGCACGTTCGGGAACAGCGCGGCGAACAGGGTCGCCACGGCCAGGCCGATCGCCACGGCGGTGCCGGTGAACGCCCAGCCCTCCCGGCGTACCCGGGCGGCGGCGACACCGCCGAGCAGGGCGAGGGCGGCGCTGACGGCGAGCACGACGGCGGCCGCGCTGGAGCGGATGGACAGCGTCCAGGTCAGGAAGGCCACCGCCACCACGGCGGTGCCGGCGCCGAGCTTGACGGCCAGGGCACCGGCGCGGGCGCGGATGTCGCCGGTGGTCTTCAGGGCGAGGAACACCGCGCCGTGGGTGAGGAACAGGCCCAGGGTGGTCACCCCGCCGAGCAGGGCGTACGGGTGCAGCAGGTCGAGCAGGCCGCCGACGTACTCGTGGTCGGCGTCCAGCGGCACGCCGCGCAGGATGTTGGCGAAGGCGACGCCCCAGAGGATCGCCGGCAGCAGCGAGCCGAAGAAGATGGCCTGGTCCCAGCGGCGCTTCCAGGACGCCTCGGGGCGCTTGTGCCGGTACTCGAAGGCGACCCCGCGGGCGATCAGGGCGAGCAGGATCAGCAGCAGCGGCAGGTAGAAGCCGGAGAAGAGGGTGGCGTACCACTCGGGGAAGGCGGCGAACATGGCGCCGCCGGCGGTGATCAGCCAGACCTCGTTGCCGTCCCAGACCGGGCCGATGGTGTTGATCAGGACGCGGCGTTCCCGGTCATCGCGGCCGAGGACGGGCAGCAGCATGCCGACGCCGAAGTCGAAGCCTTCGAGGATGAAGTAGCCGGTGAAGAGCACGGCGACGAGGAGAAACCAGACGGTGGTCAGTTCCACGATGGGCTCCGGGGTCAGTAGGCGAACGCCAGCGGGCGCTCGGCGTCGTCGGTGTCGTCGTCGGCGGGTTGCGGGGTGAGGTCGGGTACGCCGGCCTTGGCGTAGCGGACCAGCAGCTTGAACTCGACCACGGCGAGGGTGGCGTAGATGAGGGTGAACGCGGTGAACGAGGTGAGCACCTCGGTCAGCGAGACGCTGCGGGACACGCCGTTGCGGGTGAGCATCTCGCCGAAGACGATCCACGGCTGGCGGCCCATCTCGGTGAAGATCCAGCCGAAGGAGTTGGCCAGCAGCGGCAGCAGCGGCATGACGAGGCCGGCGCGCAGCAGCCACCGGCTCGACGGGGTGCGGCCCTTGCGCTGGGTCCAGAGCACGATCAGGGCGATCGCGGCGGCGGCCAGGCCGAGGGCGATCATGAAGCGGAAGCTCCAGTAGGTGACCGGGATGATCGGGGTGTAGCTGCCGGCGCCGTACTGGGCGGCGTACTGGGCCTGCAGGTCGTTGATGCCCTGCACGGTGCCGTTGGGGTCGCCGGTGCCGAGGAACGACAGCAGGTACGGGATCTTGAGGGCGAAGACCTCGCGGCTGCCGTCGAGGCTGCCGACGGTGAGTACGGAGAACGAGGCGGGGCTCTCGGTGGTGTAGAGGCCTTCGGCGGCGGCCATCTTCATCGGCTGCACCTCGGTCATGATCTTGCCTTGGATGTCGCCGGTGAACAGCACCGCCGCGGCGGAGACGAGTACCACCCAGGAGCCGAATTTGGTGGCGAAGCGGTAGGCGTCGGTGTCGGCGCTGCCGCGGTTGCGGATGAGGTGCCACAGGCCGACGGAGACGATCAGCGACCCCGCGACCAGGAACGCCCCGGACAGGGTGTGCGGGAAGGTGATCAGGGCGACCTTGTTGGTGAGCACGGCGAAGAAGTCGGTCAGCTCGGCGCGGCCGGTGGTCGGGTTGACCCGGTATCCGACGGGGTTCTGCATGAAGGAGTTCGCGGCGAGGATGAAGTACGCGGACAGGTTGGTGCCGATCGCGGCGGCCCAGATGGCGGCCAGGTGCAGCCGCTTGGGCAGCCGGTCCCAGCCGAAGATCCACAGTCCGATGAAGGTCGACTCGAGGAAGAATGCGACGAGGGCCTCGATGGCCAGCGGCGCGCCGAAGATGTCGCCGACGAAGCGGGAGTAGTCGGACCAGTTCATGCCGAACTGGAATTCCTGCACGATGCCGGTGACCACACCCATCGCGAAGTT
>NZ_LWLS01000013.1:0-65259 GCF_001905095.1 Micromonospora sp. CB01531 | reverse complement strand
GGTGAGCTTGAGGTACCGCTCCTTGCCGGTGCGGTGCCACATGGTCTGGAGGATCGCCACCAGCACGGACAGGCCGATGGTCAACGGCACGAAGAGAAAGTGGTAGACGGTGGTGACACCGAACTGCCAGCGGGCGACGTCCAACGCGTCCACTGAAACCCCCAGCTGTGCGTACTACGAGACGTAGTAAATACTACTCGGCGTCGTAGAAGGATGGGCAGGGCCGGCGGTCCTGACCCGGGTCAGGACCAATGACCCTGATCACCTCTGCCCTAGGGCCCGGGGTCGGGTTGGGTCTCTGCTAGCCGCACGAGCGCGACGATCTACCACCGATCGAAACGTGTAGCGCACAAACCACCGGCTTCAGTCTTGGGTTGAGGGCATCAGCTGGGGGCAGGCAGTAGACAGCGCTGAGCTGTATAGTGCGTGCGTGTCCGTCACGGTGCGCTCGAACAGCAACATCGTCTTTCAGTGCGCCTTTCACGTGGTGTGGTGCCCGAAGTACCGGCGGCGCGTGCTTGGCGGGCGGGTCGCGGAACGGCTCAAGCAGCTCATCCGCGAGGTGATCGAGGAGAAAGGGGCGTGGCTGACGGCCTTGGAGGTCCTGCCCGACCAGGTGCACCTGCTGGTCGAGGTGGATCCGCAGCTCGGCGTTCACCGGCTGGTCAAGGCTGTCAAGGGGCGTACGTCGCGGGTGCTGCGGGAAGAGTTTCCATCGCTGCGTTCCCGGCTGCCCACCTTGTGGACGAACTCGTACTTCGTAGCGACTACCGGCGGTGCCCCACTGGCGGAGGTTGAGGAGTATGTCGCGCAGCAGAAGGGCCGTTGAGTGCAGACCGGGCGTCGGTATCTGCTCGCGTTGACCGGGGAGCAGGCCGTCTACGCCGAGCAGGTGGGTGCGGTGTGTCGGGCGGTGTGGAACACGGCGTTGGAGCAGCGTCGTGCTTACCGCCGCCGTGGCGGGTTCATCGGCTACGACGAGCAGGCCCGGCAGATGGCTGAGGCGAAGAAGGACCCGGACTGTGCGTGGTTGGCCGACGTGCCGTCGCACACGTTGCAGCAGACCCTGCGGGACCTGGAGCGGGCGTGTAAGACGCATGGCACGTGGAAGGTGCGCTGGCGGTCCAAGACCCGCACCGCCCCGTCGTTCCGGTTCCCCGGCCCGAAGCAGATTGGCGTGCGGCGGTTGAATCGTCGGTGGGGTGAGGTGCGGCTGCCGAAGTTCGGTTCGGTCAGGTTTCGGTGGACCCGCCCGCCGGGTGGCACGATCCGTAACGCCACCGTCTCGCGTGACGGCAGGCGCTGGTACATCTCGTTCTGCGTCGAGGACGGCGTTGCCGAGGCGGCTCCGAACGGCAAACCGCCGGTCGGCGTCGACCGGGGTGTAGCCGTTGCCGTGGCCACGTCTGATGGGGATCTGGATGACCGGGCCTTCGTCACGCCCGGGGAGGCAGCAAGGCTCAAGCGGTTGCAGCAGCGCCTGTCGCGGTCGCTGCGGGTTCACGGCCGCAACCGTGGGTCGAAGCGCCGGGATGCTACCCGCGCGCAACTCGGCCGGCTTAACGCCCGTATCCGGGCCCGCAGGGCTGACTTCGCCGCGCAGACCGCCGTGCGCCTGGTCCGCGAGCACGGCATGGTCGCTGTCGAGGGCCTGCGGATCAAGAACATGACGGTCAGCGCCAAAGGCACCGTTGAGCAGCCCGGCCGTAACGTGAAGGCCAAGGCTGGCCTGAACCGGGCCATCCTCGCCAAGGGTTGGGGCGGGTTCCTGCTGAAGTTGGAGCATGCCGCCCGCTATCACGGAGCAAAGATCGAGAAGGTCAACCCCGCGTACACGTCGCAGACCTGCAACGCCTGCAAGCATGTCGCCGCGGAGTCCCGCGAGAGCCAAGCGGTCTTCCGGTGTGTCGCCTGCGGGCACCAGGACCACGCCGACGTGAACGCGGCCAAGAACATACTCGCCGCCGGGCTGGCGGTAACAGGGCACGGAGACCTCGCCGAAGGGCAGTCTGTGAAGCGCCAACCAACCCGAAGGCTTGCGGCATGAACACTCAGCGGCCTCGGGAATCCCCCGCCCCCACGCGTGGGAAGGAAGTCAAGGACACCCCGACCACCCCTTGGCGGGCGCCGCTGCTGTGGCGCGCCGCGCAGCTGCTCGCCCGCGGCGTCGTCGGCCTGCTCGGCCGCCTCGAGGTCACCGGCGAGGTGCCGGCCGACCTGCGGCACGGGCCGCTGATCCTGGCCGCCAACCACATCAACCCCTTCGACCCCGTGGTCCTCGCCGCCGCCTGCCGGGCCCGGGGCGTCGCCCCGCGGATCATGGCCACCGGTGGGCTGTTCCGTGCCCCGGTGCTCGGCCCGCTGATGCGCCGTGCCGGGCACATCCGGGTCGACCGGGGCACCAGCGCCGTGCACCAGTCCCTGGAAGCCGCCGCGGCGGCCGTGGCCGGCGGTTCGGTGGTGCTGCTCTACCCGGAGGGGCGCATCGGGCTGGACCCCGGGATGTGGCCCGAACGCGGCAAGACCGGCGCCGCCCGGCTCGCCTTCGCCAGCGGCGCCCCCGTCGTCCCGGTCGCCCAGTGGGGCTCCCACGAGGTGCTGCCGTACCGGGCGCCCAAGGGCCTGCTGCGCGCCGTCGCCCGGGCGGTCGTGCGGCGACCGGTGATCCGGGTGCACTTCGGCACCCCGGTGGTCCTGAGCCACCTGAATCCCGGCACGCCCGGAGCCGCCCGGCGGGCCACCGACCGGATCATCGACGCGATCACCGACAACCTGGCGCGGCTGCGCCCCGACGAGCCGTACTGGCCGCGCCACGTGGACCCGGGCCGGCCGGCCGACACGGCTCGCGCCCACCGTCGCCGCCGGCCGGGCCGCTGACCGGGCGCTCGAGAGCCCGGGGCCGCCGGGGTCAGGTGGCGGCGGCCAGCCGGGCGTCGAGCGCGGCCAGGTCGGGCAGGAACCAGACGTGGCCGTGGCGGTTGGACTCGGCTACCAGCGCCCGCAGTGCCACGCTGTCCGCGAGGTGCCGGGTGATGTCCCCGACGACGACCAGCCGCAGCCGGTAGTTCACGAACTTCTGCATGATCTCCCCGGCGAAGCGGGTGCCGAGGGAGAAGAAGCGCGGGTCGAGCCGGTCCGCCGGCACGGCCACCACCTCGGCTCCGCCGAAGGCCGCACCGCCGATCAGGTCGAGGGCCTCCTGGGTGGTGGTCACCGGCGGGCCCGCCGGGTCGCACACCAGCACCGCCACCCCGGCCCGCTCCTGCAGCACGTCAGGCATCCCGGACCTGCCCGGCGAGCAGGCCGTTGCCGCCCTGCAGGACCGCGTCGAGCAGGCGCAGCAGGTCGGCGGTGGTGGCGGCGTCGCCCAGCACAATGATCTTCATACGGTGGCGCTCCTCGTCATGGACGGTCTGGACGCGCAGCGGGCGCGTCGGGTCGTGGCCGGTGTTGACGCCGGCGAGCACGAGCGTGGCGAGCCGGTCGGCGGCGGCCCGGTCGACGCCGTCGACCTGCACGATGCTCGACACCTCCAGCACTGGCGCACCGGTGGGCGGCGCCGCCGCGGGCCGTCCGGTCAGCGCGTCGAGGTCGGCGCGGGAGATCCGGTACTGCTTGCCGATCCGCGCCGCGCGCAGCCGGCCGGCGCGGATGTAGCCGCGCACGGTGCGTACGTGCAGCCCGAGCAGCTCGGCCACCTGCTCGACCGAGTACATGTCATTACTCATCGTGCCCCATCCTAGGCATGATGGGGAAGGATAGGGAAGTTCGTTGTGGCGACGTCGGCCGGTCACCGGGACGCCACCGAGGCCCGGCATACTTCCGGCGTGCAGCCCCGCTACGGCTACCTGGACGCCCCCGCACCGCTGGCCTTCGCCCACCGCGGCGGCGCGGCCGACGGCGACGAGAACACCGCCGCCGCGTTCGCCCGGGCCGTCGCCCTCGGCTACCGGTACGTGGAGACCGACGTGCACGCCACCGCCGACGGCGTGGCGGTGATCTTCCACGACGCCACCCTGCGCCGGGTCGCCGGCGAACGGGGCCGCATCGCCGACCTGCGCTGGGCCGACCTCGCCTCGGTACGCGTCGGCGGCGCCGCCCTCGTGCCCCGCCTCGACGAGGTGCTCGCCGCCTGGCCGGAGGTCCGGTTCAACATCGACGTCAAGGCCGACGGCGGCGTCGCACCGACCGTCGACACGGTCACCCGGGCCGGCGCCGGCGACCGGGTGCTGCTCGCCTCGTTCAGCGACGCCCGGCTGACCCGGCTGCGCGCCCTCGCCGGGACGAAGATCGCCACCAGCCTCGGCATGCGCGGGGTGGCCCGGCTGCGGATGGCCTCCCTGCACGGGCGGTCGCTGCGGCTGCCCCCGTCCGTGGTCGCCGCCCAGGTGCCCGTCCGGTACGGGCGCATCCCCGTGGTCGACCGGCGGTTCCTCGCGTACTGCCACCGGATCGGGTTGCAGGTGCACGTCTGGACGATCGACGAACCTGCCGACATGCACGACTTACTTGATCTTGGTGTGGATGGCATCATGACCGATCACGTCGGCCTGCTGCGCGACGTCTACCGCAGCCGCGGCCACTGGGCCGCCTGAGACGAAGGACCCCGATGGCCGAAACGGTCACCCCTGCCGTCGCCGAGCCCGCCCAGCCGGGCAGCACCCGCCGCGAACGCACCGGCTGGTACTTCTACGACTGGGCGAACTCCGCCTTCCAGACCACCGTGATCACGGTGTTCCTCGGGCCGTTCCTCACCACCGTCACCGAGCTGGCCGCCGGCTGCGAGCTGGGCGCCGACAGCTGCCACGGGTACGTGCACCCGCTGGGCATCCGGGTCGCCGCCGGCTCCTACTACCCGTACCTGATCTCGCTGTCGGTGTTCCTCACCGTGTTCGTGCTGCCGGTGATCGGGGCGATCGCCGACCGGTCGGCGCACAAGAAGCGGCTGCTGGCCGCCGCGGCGTTCACCGGCGCCGCGGCGACCATCGCGTTCGCCTTCGTCACCGGCGAGCGGTACCTGCTCGGCGGGGCGTTGTTCCTGATCGCCAACATCTCCTTCGGCGCGGCCGTCGTCGTCTACAACTCGTTCCTGCCGCAGCTCGGCGGCCCCGACGACCGTGACGCCATCTCCAGCCGCGGCTGGGCCATCGGCTACCTCGGCGGCGGGCTGCTGCTCGCGCTGAACCTGGTCGCGGTCAGCATGCTCAGCGAGGAGGGCAACCCGCAGCGCACCCTGGACCTGGCCCGCTGGTCGATCGTCTCGGCCGGCGTGTGGTGGGCCGCGTTCACCCTGCTGCCGCTGCGCTGGCTGCGCGAACACCCCACCGCCGCGGCGCTGCACGCCGGCGGCAACGTGCTGACCGACGGGTTCAAGCAGCTCGGCCGCACGCTGCGGGAGATCAAGGCGTACCCGCTGACGCTGTTCTTCCTGCTCGCCTTCCTGGTCTACAACGACGGCATCCAGACCGTCATCACCCTGGCCAGCCAGTACGGCACCCAGGAGCTGAAGCTGGAGCAGGGCACGCTGATCGTGACGATCCTGCTGGTGCAGTTCCTCGCCTTCGGCGGCGCGCTCGCCCTCGGCGCCCTCGCCCGGCGCATCGGCGCATGGAAGACCGTGCTGCTGTCCCTGGTGCTGTGGACCGCCGTGATCATCGCCGCGTTCCGGCTGCCCGCCGAGGCGCCGCTGCCGTTCATGGTGCTCGGCGGCTGCATCGGGTTGGTGCTCGGCGGCAGCCAGGCGTTGAGCCGGTCGCTGTTCAGCCAGCTCATCCCCGCCGGCAAGGAAGGCGAGTACTACGGCTTCTACGAGATCAGCGACAAGGGCACCAGCTGGCTCGGGCCGCTCGCCTTCGGGCTGGTGTTCCAGCTCACCGCCTCGTACCGGGTGGGCCTGGTCTCCCTGCTGATCTTCTTCGTGCTCGGGTTCGCGCTGCTCGCCGCGGTGCCGATCCGCCGGGCCATCGTCGCCGCCGGCAACACCCCACCCCGGGTGCTGTAGCCCGGCCGGATGCGCGGGCCGGGCACGACGTCCCGGCCCGCGCATCGGCAAGATCCTCTCGCGTCGATGGACTAGGCTGCCCCGACGTGACCGACAACGCCGCCGCCCCGATCTGCCTGGCCCGGCCCCTCTCCGGCCCCGGCACCGACCGTGCCGGCGGCTGCGCCGCCGCCCGTGGCGGCGACGGGCGGCCGCTGCACGCCGCCGCGCTGAAGTTCTTCTGGGGGCCGATGGACTGCGGCAAGTCCACGATGGCCCTGCAGATGAACTACAACCACGCCCGGCAGGGCCGCCGTGGCCTGGTCACCACCCGCATCGACCGGTCGCTCGGCCCGCAGGTCACCACCCGCATCGGCCTGGCGCACGCCGCCATCGAGGTCACCGACGAGCTCGACCTGCGCGACCTGGTCCGCGACGCGCTCGCCGACGGGATACGCGTCGACTACCTGATCTGCGACGAGGCCTCCTTCTACAACCTGGAGCACGTCGAGCAGATGGCCGAACTGGTCGACGAGTACGACGTCGACGTGTACGCGTTCGGCCTGGCCACCGACTTCCGCTCCTGCCTCTTCCCGGCAGCGCAGCGGCTGTTCGAACTCGCCGACGAGGTGGCCCGTATCCAGATCGAGGTGCTCTGCTGGTGCGGCCGGGAAGGGCTGCTCAACGCCCGGGTCGTGCACGGGCGGGTGGTCCGCGAGGGCGAGCAGGTCGTCATCGGCGATACCGTGGACGACGCCGACGTGCGTTACCAGGTGCTCTGCCGCCGGCACTACCGCTCCGGTGACCTCGGCCCGCGCTGAGGTCAGAACGGGTCCCCGCACACCCGCCACTTGCCGTCCTCCTGCACCACCCGCAGGGTGCGCTCCTCGCTGGCGCCGCCGTCGCGGGTTAGCCGCGCCTTCACCGTGGCGCGCGGGATGCCACGCTCGGTGGCCACCGACACGTCGGTGATCTCGTAGCCGCTGACCTGCGGCGGGGTGCGCACCCAGCTGCCGAAGCCGACCGCGCTCCACCGGCTGCGCGCGTCCCGGCACAGCTTCTGGTACGCCTTGTCGGTGTCCCCCGACGCCACCTCCCGCAGGAACGCGTCGGCGGTGTCGCGGACCGGGCCGTTGGCCTGCAGCATCATCTGCACGTTCCAGACGCCCAGACCGGCCACGCCGATCAGGCACAGGCCCAGTCCGAGGCCGGCCAGCACCAGACCGCTGCGGACCGGCCGGCGGGGCCGGGCCGGCCGGCTCCACGCCTGCTCCTTGCCCATCGGGATCGACCGTATGTGCCCGTTACGTCACCGCGCAGCCACATTGACCCTGTCGCGTCGGTGGCGGCATCGTCTACCGTCGGCCCACACCCCTCGAAGGAGTGAGCATGACCCGCTACGTGCAGCCGGCACCGACCCCCGACGACCCGTACAGCGGGGACCCGCTGCTGCGGTCCTGGCTGGAGCGGCACCTCGGCCCGGCCGGACACGCCGCGGCGAAGGGCCGGCTGGCCGACCTGGCCGCCGACGTCGCCGGGCCGCTGCGGGCCGCGCACGCCGACGCCGAGACGCACCCGCCCACCCTGGTCCGGTACGACCCGTGGGGCGCCCGCGTCGACCGGATCGACACCTCGGCCGGCTGGCAGGCCCAGCGGGCCGCCGCCGCCCGGCACGCCGTGGTCGCGCTGCCCTATCTGGAGTCCGCGCGCGGCACCTGGGGGGCCGCCGCCCGCGTCGTCCAGCACGCCCTGCTGCACCTGTACGCCCCGGAGTCCGCCACCTTCTCCTGCCCGGTCGCCATGGCCGACGGCGCCGCCGCGCTGCTCAGCCTCCCCGAGGTCGACGGGGCCGTACGCGAGGCCTGGCTGCCCCGGCTCATCTCCACCGACCCGGACACCGCGATCGTCAGCGGGCAGTGGATGACTGAGTCGCAGGGCGGCTCCGACCTGTCCCGGTCCAGCACCATCGGCCGGCCCGCCGCCGACGGGTCGTGGCGGCTGACCGGGGAGAAATGGTTCTGCTCCGCCGCCGACTCGCCGATGGCGGTGGCCCTGGCCCGGCCCGACGGCGCCGGGCGGGGCAGCCGGGTCCTCGCGCCGTTCCTGGTGCCCCGCTACGCCGCCGACTCGCCGCTGGCCGGCGCCTCCGCCGCCCCCGACACGCCGGCGCCCGGGGTGACCGTGCACCGGCTCAAGGACAAACTCGGCACCTGGGCGCTGCCCACCGCCGAGATCGGGCTGCGCGACGCGTACGCGCTGCCGCTCGGTGACCCGGCCGTGCCCGGGCTGGTCCGGGCGATGACCCTGGTCGTGGTGACCCGGGTGCACAACGCCTCCGCCGCCGCCTCCGGCATGCGCCGCGGCCTGGCGTTCGCCCACGCGTACGCCGAGGGCCGGCAGGTGGCCGGCGGCCGGCTCATCGAGTCGCCGCTGCACCGGGCCACCCTCGGCGCCCTCGCCGTGGACGCGGCCGGCGCGTTCGTCCTCGCCGGGCACGCGTTCGCGCTGCTCGGGCGGGTCGAGGTCGGCGGCGACCCGGACGCGGCCGCCGAGCTGCGGGTGGTCGCGCCGCTGGCCAAGCTCGCCACCGGGCGGCTCGCCGTGGCCTCCGCCAGCGAGTATGTCGAGGCGTTCGGCGGCGCCGGCTACGTCGAGGACACCGGGGTGCCGCGGCTGCTGCGCGACGCGCAGGTGCTGCCGATCTGGGAGGGCACCACCAACGTGCTCGCCCTGGACGTGCTGCGCGCGGTCGCCCGGGAGGACGCCGGCGCGCCGCTGCTGCGCCGGCTGGCCGCCGCCGTCGACCTGGCCCGCCCGCTCTCCCCCGCCCTGGCCGACACCCTGGCGGCGGTGACCGAGGAGCTGCGCACCCGGCTCGCCGAGGTGACCGCCGACCCGGCCGCCGTCGAGGTGGTCGCCGGGGCGCGTGGGCTGGCGCTGCGCGCCGCGTACGCGCTCATCACCGCGCTGCTGGTTGAACACGCCGCGTGGGGCGACGAGCAGGCCGAGACGGCGGCCTGGCTCTGGGCCCGACGCCGGCTGCGGCACGAGGACATCGCCGCCGACGCCCACCGGCACCTGGAGCTGCTCTGCTGAAAGAGCCGACCGGTACCTGCCAGAGGATGTCAGGATCTGGCGACAGGATGGTCGGCATGACAGTGCACGCCGACCTCGCGATGGTCAACCTCGACAGCTCCGACCCGGCCGCCCACGCCGGGTTCTACTCCCGCGTCCTGGGCTGGGAGGTCACCCACAGCCAGGCCGAATACGCCATGATCAGCAAGGACGGGACGTCGATCGGCTTCGGCCTGGTCGACGGATACACGCCGCCGGTCTGGCCGGACGAAACCGCCGGCAAGCGCTACCACCTGGACGTGTACGTCGCCGACCTGACCGTCGCCGAGAAGGAGTTCGTGGCGGCCGGCGCGACCAAGCCGGAGTTCCAGCCGGGCGGCGAGCGGTGGACCGTGCTGATCGACCCGATCGGCCAGCCGTTCTGCATCTGCCCGCGCCCACAGGGCTGAGCCGCGGCCGACCGGCTCGTCGGGCCACCACCGCCCGGCGAGCCGGTGGGCCGGTCACCGGAAGGCGGCCACGTGTCGCGCCGCCCAGTCGGCGAAGGTACGCGGCGCCCGGCCGAGCAGCCGCTCGACGTCGGGGCTGACCCGCTGCTCGGCCGGCGTGGGGGCGCCCAGGATGCCGAGCGTGGCGGTCACGGCCGGCTCGGGCATGAACTGCAGCATCTGCGCGCGGGCCTCGGCCGGGCTCAGCTCGGCGAACCGCACCGGCTCACCGAGCGCGTCGCCGATCGCCGCCGCCTGCCGGCGGGGCGTGATCAGCTCCGGGCCGGTCAGTTCGTACGTGGCGCCGCCGTGGCCGTCGTGCCGCAGGGTCACCGCGGCGACCTCGGCGACGTCGGCCGGGTCCACGAACGGCAGACCGACGTCACCGAAGGGCGCGGAGACGGCCCGCGTGCCGCGCACCGTCTCCGCCCAGGCAAAGGCGTTGGTGTGGTAGCCGCTGGGCCGCAGCACCGTCCACTCCAGGCCGGACGCCGTCACCGCTTCCTCGATCTGCGGCGGGTAGCGGTGGCTGACCACCCCCTGGGAGGAGAGCAGGACCACCCGGCGCACCTCGGCGTCGCGGGCGGCGGCGAGGATTTCGTTCGGGTCGGCCGCCAGCAGTTCTCCGGTGAGCAGCAGGAACAGCGCCTCCGCGCCGTGCAGCGCCGGCTTCAGGTCGGCCGGCGCGGCCAGGTCAGCGGGCACGGCCCGGACGCCGGCCGGCAGGTCGGCCGTCGCGACCTGCCGCGACACCGCCGTCACTGGCTCCCCGGCCGCGGCCAACGCCTGCACCAGCGGCCGCCCGACGTTCCCCGTCGCTCCCGTCACCACGATCATGATTGCTTCCTTTCGGTGTGCTCTCTCGACACCTCAGGACGCTAGTTGCCTGGATATAGTAGGTACCTATAGGAAAGTAATGGGCCGGGAGGCGATTGTGAGCAGCACCACCGCACCGGGGTCCCCGGTGGCGCTCGACCCCGAGCAGGCCTGCCCGATCGCGCCGGTGGTCGACATCGTGTTCAGCCGCTGGACCACCCCGATCCTCTGGGCGCTGCACGAGTACGGGCGGCAACGGTTCGTGGAACTGGAACGCCGCCTGACCACCATCACCCCGAAGGTGCTCACCCAACGGTTGCGGCAGTTGGAGCGCGACGGCCTGGTCGTACGCACTTACCACCCCGAGGTCCCGCCGCGCGTCGAATACGAGATCAGTGAGCTGGGGCGCAGCCTCGCGCCGCTGTTCGCCACCCTCGCCGAGTGGTCGGCCGTCAACCTCGACCAGGTCGACCAGGCCCGCCGCGACTACGACGCCCGGCAGCGAGGCACCGGCCGGCGCTGATCGGCCCGCCCGTTCTCGGGTGCGCAGGGCGCGCTCTGGACGTGTCCGTCGACGACTCCCGTCCGGCGGCCGCCGCGAGGTGCGTCATCGGCCCACCATCTGCAGGTAGTGCTCGTTGTACATGACGCCGAGGATGTTGCCGAACGGGTCGACCACAGAGGCGGTGACGAAGCCGGGACCGCGCTGGACCGGCTTCTCGTAGGCCGTGGCGCCCAGGGACAACAGCCGCTCGAATGCGGCCTCGACGTCGTCCACGTGCCAGTAGATCACCGCGCCGCCGGCCTCCTGCAGGCTCGGGCGGGGGGCGAAACGGCGGTCGATGATGCCGAGTTCGTGCTGCTGGTCGCCGATGCGGAACTCGACGTAGGCGGGCGTCCCCTGGACCGGACGGGTGAAGTACGGCTCGATCCCGAGCAGTTCGGCGTACCAGCGGGCGGCAGCGGTGACGTCGTCGGCGAAGAAGCTGACGGTGGTGAGGCCTCGCAGCATCGGAGGATTCCCTTCTTGATCGGTGACACCAGCCATCCTCCGCCTCAAAGTGCTCATCTTCTGAGCAGTTTGTGGGAGGATCCTGGATCATGCGCGCCGATCGTCTCGTGGCCGTCCTGCTGCTGATGCAGATCCGTGGCCGCGTGACCGCGGCCGACCTGGCCGCCGACCTCGAGGTGTCGGTCGCCACCGCCCGCCGGGACCTGGAGGCGCTCGCGGCGGCGGGCGTCCCGGTCTATCCGCAGCCCGGCCGCGGTGGCGGTTGGTCACTGGTCGGCGGCGCCCGCACCGACCTCAGCGGCCTGACCGCGGCCGAGGCGCAGGCGCTGTTCCTGCTCGTCGGCCCCGCCGCCGTCTCGCCCGAGGCCAGAGCGGCGCTGCGCAAACTTCTGGGCGCGCTGCCGCGGACCTTCCGGGCCGACGCCGAGGCCGCCACCGCCGCGACGATGATCGACCCCGCGGGGTGGGGCGAGCGGGACCGTCCCAGACCCGCGATGGTCGACCTGCTGCAGACCACCGTGGTCCGGCGCCGCAAGATCCGCCTGACCTACGCCGGCCGCGATCGGGAACCGGCGGAGCGGCTGGTCGATCCGTGGGGCCTGGTCGACAAGGACGACACCTGGTACCTGCTGGCGGGAACCGACCGAGGACGACGGACCTTCCGCATCGACCGGATCATCCAGGCCGCACCGACCGATCAGCCTGCCGAACGCCCGGACGACTTCGTCCTCACCGCCGCCTGGCAGGAGGTCGTCGACGAGATCGAACAGCGGCGTTCGAGTACCTGGGCGACCGTGCTCATCCAGGAACGGTTCGTGCCGATCCTGCGTGACCAGTTCGGCCGGCACTGCCACACCGACGGCGAACCCGACCGGGGGCGGGTCCACGTCCGCCTCGCCGCCCCGACCCCACTGGACATCGCCCGGCACCTCGCCGGCTGGGGCGCGCTGATCGAAGTCGTCGAACCCCGCTCCGTCCAGGACGAGCTCGCCCGCATCGGCGCCGAGCTCGTCAGCCGATACCCGGGCGGGCACACCGACCGCAAGGCCGCCGCGCCCGGGACCGGACACCGCGGCGCCGAGCACGGGAGGCCAGCTGCCGGCGGGTGACCTGGCTCCTCAGGCGGTGGCGTCACTCACCGCGGACCGCCGGAGCACCGCGCCGATCCGGTCGAGGTGCGCGCGCAGGGCCGTGCCGGCGGCGGTGAGCCGGTCGCCGAGAGGCTGATCGAGCGGGATCGCGGCCACCTCGCTGAGGCACTCCGTCAACGGCTCATCCCCGCCGTCGGGACCGGGCGGCCCAGATGACGTACGCGGGATCCCGGTCCAGGTTGTGCCGGTCCCGGTCGTAGCGGCGGGTGGTGCGCGGGTCGGCGTGCCCCATGGCGTCCTGCACGTCCTCCAGCGGCACGCCCTCGGCCCGGGCGGTGGTGGCGAACGCGTGCCGCAGCGAGTGCGGGGACAGCTTCGCCCAGGCGGGGATTCCGGCGACCCGGGCGAGCCGGCGCACCAGCCGGAACACCGAATGCCGGTCCAGCCGGGCGCCGCTGCCGGTGACCAGCAGCGGCCCGGTCAGCTCGGGCACGGTCACCCCCTGCGCGGCGGCCCGGGCGGCCAGGTAGGCGTCCACCGCGTACGCGGTGCCGGGGGTGAGCGCGCGGCGGCGGACCTTGCCGCCCTTGCCGACGAACCGGACGCTGCGGTGCCCGCGCTCCGCGCCCAGGTCGGTCAGGTCCAGCGAGATCAGCTCACCGACCCGCAGGCCCAGGTCGGCCAGCAGGGCGATGGCGGCCCGGTTGCGGGCGGCGGTCGGGCCGGTGTCCGCCTCGGCGGCCGCGAGCAGCGCGTCGACCTCCTCCGGGGTCAGGCCGACCGTGGCGGAGTGGTCCCGGTCGACCCGCGGACGGTCGGCGGCGGCGACCGGGTTGGCGTCGACCGCGCGCAGCTTGGCCAGGAAGTCGTACCAGCTGGACAGCGCGGACAGGCGGCGGGCGACGGTGGCCGGGGTGAGCGGCCGGCCGCTGCGCACGCCCAGCGTGGCCTCCAGCTCCCGGCCGTAGGCGTTGACGTCGAGGAACGTGGCCCGCAGCGGGTCGAGGCCCCGGCCGGCGCACCAGGTCAGCCAGCCGGCCACGTCGCGCCGGTACGCGTCCCGGGTGTGCTCCGACAGCCGCCGGTTCCGCAGCCACGCCTCGGTGAAGTCGGCCGGCCCGCCGGTCAGGGCGGGCCGCACCGACCCGCGGGGCAGCACCTCGGGACGCAGCACGTGAGAAAGGCTCTCAGCCGGCGGGCGGAATCGCGACGAGGCGCGCCCGACGGGAATCCGACGAAGATCACACCATTCCGCCACCTGGGCGGGCCACCAGCGGTTTTCCGGTACGGGATACCGTCACCGGGTGCGTGCCAGCCGCCTGGTGTCCCTGCTGCTGCTCCTGCAGACCCGCGGGCGGATGACCGCCCAGGAGCTCGCCGACGCCCTGGAGGTCTCCGTCCGGACGGTCTACCGCGACGTCGAGTCACTCGGCGCCGCCGGCGTCCCGGTGTACGCCGACCGCGGCCCGGCCGGCGGGTACCGACTGCTGGAGGGCTACCGGACCCGGCTGACTGGGCTGACCGCGCCGGAGGCGGAGGCGCTGTTCCTGGCCGGGATGCCCGGCCCGGCCGCCGAGCTGGGCCTCGGTCAAGTGGTGGCCGCGGCCGAGCTGAAAGTGCTCGCCGCGCTCCCCGACGAGCTGGCCGACCGGAGCGGTCAGGTGCGGCAGCGGTTCCATCTGGACGCGCCGGGCTGGTTCCGCCAGCCCGAGCCCACCCCGCATTTGGCCACGCTGGCCCGGGCGGTGTGGGAGGACCGGCTGGTGGAGATCCGTTACCGGCGCTGGCGGGCCCCGCGCGAGGTGACCCGGGTGGTGGCCCCGCTGGGCGTGGTGCTCAAGGCGGGCCGCTGGTATCTGGTGGCCCGGTGCGGCGAGCAGCTGCGCACCTACCGGGTCGGCGCGGTGCTCGACCTGGTGGTGCGCGACGAGTCGTACGCGCGACCGGCGGACTTCGACCTGGCCGGGTACTGGCAGGAGTGGACCGCGCGGTACGAACGGGACGTCTACCGCGGGCAGGCCCGGGTGCGGATGACGGTGGCCGCGCTGGAGTTCGCGCAGTACGTCTTCCCGCCCGAGATGAGCCGGGCGGCCCGGGCCGCGGCCGGCGAGCCGGACGAGCACGGCTGGCTGGAGACCAGCGTGCCGATCGAGTCGGTGAAGCACGCCCACACCGAACTGCTCAAGCTGGGCGCGGAGGTGGAGGTGCTGGCGCCGGCCGAGCTGCGGGAGCGGTTGGCCGCCACCGCCCACGCCCTGGCCCGGCTCTACCCGGTGCAGACACCGGTGGGCGCCGCCGCCCCGGACGCCTCAACCGGTGAGTCGGACTGACCCCGTTCAGCGTGGGGCGACCGCGTCGTCGACCCGGGCCGGCAGCAGCTTCTCGAACCAGTGCTGGGCGTACGGGCCGCCGTTGAACGCGGGGATCTCGCGGTAGCCGTGGCGGGCGTACAGGGCACGGGCCTCGACCAGGTCGGCGCGGGTGTCCAGCCGGAGCCGGTCCGCCCCGCCCGACCGGGCGTACGCCTCGACGGCGGCCAGCAGGGCGGCCCCGCCGCCGGTGCCGCGGTGCGCGGGGCGGACGTAGACCCGGGTGAGTTCCGCCCAGCGGGAACGCCAGCGCAGGCCGGCACAGCCGGCGAGCTGTCCGTCGTGGCGGGCCAGCACGAGCAGCCCGGTGGGCGGCGCGAGGTCGTCGCTGGGCATCTCGGCCAGCGCCTCGGTCACCTCCGCCGGCCGTTCCGGCCGGCCGTGCCAGCGGCGGACCATCTCCGCCATGTATTCGCGCAGCAGGATCGCCGCATCGGGGGCGTGGGGTGGGGCGGGACTGGTCGTCCAGGTCGTCACCGCTCGATCCTCACCGCACCGTCAAACGGCTTTCGCCCGCCCGAGGCGCCGGTCAGGGGCGAACCGGCGGGCGCTCGGCGGCGAGGGTGACCCGGCGCAGCAGGTCCGCCAGCAACCGCCGCTCCTGCGGGGTGAGCGCGCCGAGCACCCGGTGCTCCTCGTCGCCGACCACCCCGAGCGCGCGCCGCCAGGCCGTCCGGCCGGCCTCGGTCAGTTCGACGTCGATCCGCCGCCGGTCCACCGGCGAGGGGATCCGCCGGACGAACCCCCGGCGGACCAGCGCGTCCACCCGGGCGGTGATCGAGGCGGGCGCCATGCGCAGGTCACCGGCGATCTCCGAGGGGGCGGCCCGGCCACCGCGTCCGGCCAGGGCGTGCAGGGTGCCGTACTCCTTCTCCTGCAGGTCCAGGTCGGCGAGGGCCCGGTCCTTCACCTCGCGCAGGTGCCGGGTGAGGGCCGACATCCGGGTGACCGCGCTCTCCACGTCGGGGTCGAGGTCGGGCAGGACGGGCAGCCAGCGCGCCACGTGCTGGTCGGTACGGTCGCGGTCGATCACCCGCCCCACGGTACGGCGTCGTCGAAATATTCGTTGTCGAAATATTCGACGTCTAAGTATCCTGCCGGGGTGACACACCCCCTCCGGCTCCGCGCCTTCCGCCTGCTCTTCCTCGGCCGTACCGTCTCCACCCTCGGCGACGCCGTCGTCCCCACCGCCCTCGCCCTGGCCGTGCTCCGCGCCACCGGCTCGACCAGCGCCCTCGCGGTGGTGCTGGGCTGCGCCATGGTGCCGCGGCTGCTGCTGCTCCCCCTCGGCGGCGTGGTCGCCGACCGGTTCGACGCCCGCCGGGTGGCCCTCGTGACCGACCTGGTGCGCTGTGCCGCCCAACTGGTCGTCGGTGTCGAACTGCTCGGCGACGCCCCCGCGCTGCTCCACCTCGCGGTCGCCTCCGCCGTCGGCGGCGCGGCCTCGGCCTTCGCCATGCCCACCGCGTCCCCGCTCGTCGCCGGCACCGTCGACGCCGACGGGCGGCAGCGGGCCAACGCGCTGATGGGCGTCACCGCCAACGCCAGCCGGCTCGCCGGCCCCGCCCTGGCGGGCCTGCTGGTCTGGACCGCCGGCCCGGGCTGGGCGTTCGTGCTGGACGCGGCCTCGTTCGCGGTCAGCGCCGCCCTGCTGTCGGTCATCCGGGTCCGGCACGTCGCCGTCCCACACCGGTCGCTCCGCGCCGACTTGGCGCTCGGCTGGCGGGAGGTCCGCGCCCGCGACTGGTACTGGAGCAGCCTGCTCGCGCACGGCGTGTGGAACGGCGCCGCGGCGGTGCTGCTCACCGTCGGTCCGGTGGTCGCCGTGGACCGCCTCGGCGGGGAGGGCGTCTGGGTGCTGCTGCAGCAGGGCGGCGCGGTCGGCCTGCTGCTCGGGTCGCTGCTCGCCGCCCGGGTACGCCCCGCCCGGCCGGTGCTGCTCGGCAACCTGGCCCTGGCCACGTACGCGGCGCCGCTGCTCCTGCTCGCCGCCGCCGCGCCCGCCCCGGTGAGCATCGCCGCGTACTGCCTCGCGCTGGTCGCGCTCGGCTTCCTCAACCCGGTCTGGGAGACCGTGGTGCAGGGCCAGTTCCGGCCCGACGTGCTGGCCCGGGTCACCTCGTACGACTGGCTGATGTCGCTGGGCGCCATGCCGGTCGGGTACGCCCTCGCCCCGCTCGCCGCCCGCGCCTGGGGGCCGTCGACGCCCCTCGCCGTGGCCGGCGTGCTGGTGCTGCTCGCCTGCGCCGGCACCGCCGCCGTCCCCGGCGTACGCCGGCTGCGCTGGCCGGTCGACGCCCCGCCCGCGCCAGTGGCGCAGGTGCCGGTGGGGCGCTGACCGGACCGGTCAGCGCCGGTGCCCCTAGGCGGCTGCCAGCTCGATCGGCTCAGCTTCCATCCACCCGTGGTCGCCCACGATCACAAAGGACGGTGCATCACGTGCAACCCGACCCGGCCCAGAGTCGGATGCGCGAACGCCTCCGGCACCGTGCCGATCACCGCGAAGCCGAGCCGCCGGTACAGCGCCACGGCCGCCATGTTGCTCTCCACCACGGCGTTGAACTGCATCGCGGCGTAGCCCCGGCGGCGGGCCCAGGCCAGGGCGTACTCGGTCAGGGCCCGGCCGACGCCGCGGCCGCGGGCGTGCGCGGCCACCATGAAACTGGCGGTGGCCACGTGCGCGCCGGGGCCGGGCCGGTTGGTGCCCATCTTCGCGGTGCCCAGCACCGTGCCGTCCGCCTCGGCGACCACCGTGTGGCCGGGCGGCCGCTCCACCCACACGTCGTACGCGACCTCCGCGGGCCAGGCCGGGTCGTACGGGAAGGTCTCCCCGGCGGTGATGACGTCCTCGACGATCGGCCAGACCTGCGCCCAGTCGGCCTCGGTGAACTCCCGGATCAGCATGCCGGGCACGCTAGTGAGCCCGCCCGCCGCGCGGCGACCCGGTTTTCTGGCGCCCGTGCCCGAACTGTGATCCGCCGGCCGCTGGACGGGGCCGCACGCGTCGGCAGCCTGCACCATCATGGGCACATGGTCGAACCCGCCACCGACCTGGACCGTAGCGAGGCGCCGCCCGAGGTGGCCGCACCGTCGCCGGCCGGTCCCCGCACCGTCGGGCCGTGGCTGGTCGGCGGCGCGGTCAGCGCCGTGCTGCTGCTGCTCGCCGGCCGGTACGGCTACCACCGCGACGAGCTGTACTTCCTGCTCTGCGGCCGGCACCTCGACTGGGGGTACGTCGACCAGGGTCCGCTGGTGCCGGCCCTGGCCCGGCTGCTGGACACCCTCGCGCCCGGCAACCTGGTGGTGCTGCGTACGCCGTCGGCGCTGATCGCCGGCGCGGCGGTCGTGGTGGTCGCGGCGATCGCCCGGGAGTTCGGCGGCGGCCGGGGCGCGCAACTATTCGCCGCGTTCCTCGCCGCGGTGGCGGGCATCGTGCTCGCCCCCGGGCATCTGCTCAGCACCACCACCGTCGACCTGCTGGTCTGGCTCGGCGCCGCCTGGTGCGCGGTGCGGATGCTGCGCACCGGCGACACCCGCTGGGCCCTCGGCGTCGGTTTGGCGCTCGGCGTCGGCATGCTGAACAAGCTGCTGCCCGCCCTGCTCGCCGTGGGCCTGCTGGCCGGGGTGGCGATCGGCGGGCCACGCCGGCTGCTGCGCGACCGGTGGGTGTACGCCGCCGCCGGCATCGTCGTCGTGCTCGCCGCGCCCTACCTGCTCTGGCAGGCCGCGCACGGCTTCCCTCAGCTGTCCGTGGCGTCCGCGATCGCCGGTGGCGACAGCTCCTACAGCGGCCGGCTGGACGCGCTGCAGCTGCAACTGGTCATCATCAGCCCGTATGCGGTGCCGATCTGGGTCGCCGGGTTGGTGGCGCTGCTGCGCCGGCCGGCCTGGCGGGCGTACCGGGCGATCGGCTGGGCCTGGCTGGTGGTGTTCGCGATCGTGCTGCTCGCCGGCGGCAAGGGCTACTACGACGCCCCGCTGCTGTTGGCGGTCACCGCCGCCGGCGCGGTCGTCACCGCCGAGTGGGCCGGCCGGGGCGCGGTGCTCGCCCGGCGGGCGCTGCTCGCCGCCGGCGCGGCCGTGGCGGTGTCCGGCAGCGCCGTCCTGCTGCTGCCCACCCTGCCGGCCGACCGGCTGCCCGGCTTCGTGGTCGACGTCAACTACGACGCCGGCGAGACCATCGGCTGGCCGGCCTTCGCCGACTCGCTCGCCGCCGTGCACCGCGGCCTGCCGCCGGAGCAGCGGACCCGCGCGGTGATCCTCACCGGCAACTACGGCGAGGCGGGCGCGGTGGCCCGGTACGGGCCGCAACGGGGCCTGCCGCGGGCGTACTCAGGGCACAACAGCATGGCCGGATTCGGCCGCCCGCCAGAGGACGCCGACGTGGTGATCGCGGTCGGCTGGGCCCGCCCCGACCAGCTGCGGGGCTGGTTCACCGAGGTCACCGAGGCCGGCCGGATCGACCAGCGGGTCGACGTCGACAACGACGAGAACGGCCTGCCCGTCTACGTCTGCCGGGGGCTGCGGCGGCCGTGGTCGCAGCTCTGGGACATCGAGGTACGCCACGCCGGCTGAGCCTGCTCGGGCACCGTGAATACTTGTCGGCATGCTCTGGGGTGTCAGCGGTCCGGTCTTCCTCCTCGACTACGTCGTGGGGGTGGCCGGGGCCCTCGCGATAGCCCTGTCCGTGCGAGCGCTGGTCGGATGGCGGACCCGGGGCGAGCCGGTGTCGACCGTCGAGCTGGCGTACCTCACCGATCGGGCCGGACTGGCCTGCCAGGTGGGTGTGGCCGCGCTGCGCCGGGCCGGCGTGGTGCAGCTCGGTGAGCTGGCCACCCTGTCGGTGGACGGGCCGCCGCCGCCCGGGTCCGCCCCGCTGGTGCGCGCCCTGCACGCCGCGCTGCGCCGGCCGCAGACCTGGGCCGCCGTGCTCGCCGATCCCGGCGTGGGTCGTGCGCTGCGCCGGCTGGTGGGCCGGCTGGTCCGCGACGGCTGGCTGCTCACCCCGGGTCAGCGGCGGCGCCTGGCGCTGGGCACCCTGCCGCTGTTCGCGGTCGCCGCGGTCGGGGTGACCCGGCTGGTGGACAGCGCGGTCGAGGGGCGCACGGCCGGCGGGCCGGCGTCCGTGGTGGGGCTGCTGCTGTGCTGCCTGGCCACCGTGCTCGGCGGCTGGTGGCTGTGCGAGGTGCCGGAGACCGGTGCGGCCGCGCGGCGGCTGCTGCGCCGGCAGCGCCGCACGTACGCGGAGCTGGCGCCGGAGCGGCGGCCCGCGTGGAGCGAGCGGGGCGCCGAGGAACTGCTGACCGCGATGGCGGTGTTCGGGCCGCGCCCGCTGCTCGCCGTCGACCCGCGCTTCGCCGAGCTGGTCGGGGTCGACGCCGAGCGCACCCGGCCGCGGGAGTACGCGAAGACGGCACGTTGACCCCGGCCGCGGCAGGACGCGCGTGGCACGCCCGCGCGGCAGTATGATCCGAGTATGACGAAGCGGGTGACGGTCAGCCTGCCGGACGACGTAGCGGCCTACCTGGAGCGGGAGGACAACGCCTCGGCGGCGGTCGCCGACGCGCTGCGGGCCCGCATGGACCGGGCCGCCGCGACGGCCGCGATGCTGCGTGCCGTCGGCATCGACGTGACGGACGACGGGGTGGCCCGGGTACGCGGAAAACTGCCTCCCCTCACCGCCGAGCAGCGGGCGGAGAACGCGCGACGCCGCGACATGCTCCGGGACGGCACCTGGCCCGAGACTGACTCCGCGGCTGCTGCCTGATGCCCGCTGACGACATCGAGATCCGGGCGATCCTGGACGCCTCCGCCATACTTTCCTATTCCCGCGGCCACGTGCACGTCGGTGAGCTGCTGGTCGACATCGCCGACGAGGGTGCCTACCTGGGCCTGCCCACCGTCGCGCTGCTCGAGGCGTACGCGCAGACCAGTGACCGACCGGCGGCCGCCCGGCTCGGCGTGCTGGCCACTCTGCCCGGCGTGGCGGTGCTGCCGCTGTCCGCCCCCGATGCGGCCCAGGCCGCCACCACGGTGCGCCTGACCAAGGGCGACCTGGCCCGTGCCCACGCCGTGTGGGCGGCACTGCGGCACGACGCGTACTTCCTGACCTGCGAGCCGCACCTGGTTCCGGCGGTGATCGCTCCCGAACTGATCCATCGCATCCCCGTGGACGACGCCTGACCTTGGCGGGCACGGGGATGCGATGTGGGGATCAGCGGATCTTCTCGGCGAGCCGGATCACCCGCGCCAACTCCTCCACCTCCGGGTCCTCGCTGGCGGCGGCCGCCCGCTCCGCGATCGTCGCCAGGTCGCCCAGGCGCACCTCCCGGCCGTACGGGCCGCCCTGCAGCGACTGCGCGAAATAGGCCGCCGCGTAGCAGGTCCACAGCTGTGGCGACGCTTTGCCGAACGCCCGGTTCAGGTCGCTGACGGTCACCGACTCGTACGCCTCGGCGGGCGCCTGGTTCGTCGGGTCGGTCCAGCGCACCTGCACGCGGGCGACCCGGGCCGACGGGGGCGGCCCGTCGGCCAGCCGGACGGCGTAGAGCGCCGTGACGCTGTGCCCGGGACCGACCTCGCCGCCGTCGACGCGGTCGTCGCGGAAGTCCTCGTCGCTGATCGCCCGGTTGTCGTACCCGATGAGCCGGTAGGACCGCACGACGGCCGGTTCGAAGCTGACCTGCACCTTGGCGTCGAGCGCCCGGACGCTCAACGTCGCCGGCAACTGCCGGACGAACACCTTCCGAGCCTGGTCCCGCTCGCTGGCGTACACCACGAAGCCGTCGCCCTTGTCGGCGAGTTGCTCCATCAACTCGTCGCCGTACTCGCTGCCGACCCCCACGCCGAGCAGGGCGATCTCCTTCTCGGCCTCGTCGCGTACCCGGCGCAGGATCGGCTCCGCCTCGGTCCGGCCGACGTTGGCGAGCCCGTCAGAGAGCACGATCACCCGGTTCGTCGCGCCCGGTCGGAATCCGTCGCGGGCCACCCGGTAGCCGAGCACCAGGCCGGCTTCGAGGTTCGTGCTGTCCTGGGTGCGGAGCGAATCGATGGCGTCGTTCAGCTCGTCGGCGTCGGACAGCCGGGTCATCTCCCGCACCACCCGGGCCTCGTCGCTGAACGCCACGACGGCGATCGAGTCGGTACGGCGCAACTGGTCCACAAGGGTGTGCAGCGCGTCCTTCACCAGATCGAGCCGCCCGGGCTCGCGCATCGATCCGGAGACGTCGACGACGAAGGTGAGGGCGGCGTCGGGACGGCTCTCCGCGTCCTCCGCGCGGGTCTGCAGGCCGACCCGCATCAACCGGACCTCCCCGGCCGCCTCGTGGGACTCCGGCAGCCGCGCGCCGTCGACGTGTACGGCGAAGCCGTCGCCGGCCGGCTCGGGGTAGTCCTGCCGGAACGAGTTCACGAACTCCTCGGGCCGCACCGCGGTCCGCTCGGGCAGCTGCCCGTCCATGATGAGCCGGCGGGCGTAGCCGTACGAGGCGGTGTCGACGT
The DNA here is from genome assembly GCF_001905095.1 of Micromonospora sp. CB01531. GTDB lineage: Bacteria > Actinomycetota > Actinomycetes > Mycobacteriales > Micromonosporaceae > Micromonospora. Next base: position 42,928 of record NZ_LWLS01000013.1, on the reverse strand, counting down.
CAACGCCGAAGGTGGAGCGCGAGTCGTCCTCCGTCGCCGTTTCGGCCTCACCCGACCGGGGTGTGCCGTCGTGCTGGCGGACCGGCCCGTGCGCCGTGTCGCCGCGCTGTGCGCCACCGGCGGAGCAGGCGGTGACCGTCATCGTGAGGGCGAGCGCGGCCAGCAGCAGCGATCGTCGCATGTGGACCATCGGTTCCTCCCGGGCAGGCTGGGGCGGGCGATCCGGCGCAGCCGCGTCGGATCCGTCCCGGTCATTGACGCAGCTGGACGGTCCGACGGATCCCGTCGTGGCCGAGCCGATACACAAGCGTGAACGTCGTGACCGTCCCGTATGCAAGACGTGACCTGCCCCGGCCAACCGCGCCCGATGCCGACGGGCGGGACGGCGCAGGACCGAGGTCCGGAAACCCCAGCCCTGCGCCGTGGTGACGGGGGTCAGCGCAGGGTGCTCGCCCCGGCGTTGGCGTACTGCTCGTCGAGGTCGCCGGAGGGCGCGCCGCCGACGCCGATGGCCGCGACGACCTGGCCGTCGACGGTCACCGGTACGCCACCGGCGAGGAACAACGTTCCGGGGATGTCGCGCAGCGTGGCACCCGGACCGGTGACCCGGCCGGCGAGCGCGGACGTCGGCTGCCCGAAGGAGGCGGCGGTGAACGCCTTACGGGTGGCGGACTCGGCCGTCTGCGGGCCCGCACCGTCACCCTTGAGCTGCACCTGCACGTCGCCCGACCGGTCCAGGACCACGACGGTGACGCGGTGCCCGCCCTTCTCCGCCGCCTTGAGGGTCACCTCCGCCGCGCGCAGCGCCGCGTCGATGTCGAGCGACGGGTTGGCGACCACCTGGTTCTTGCCGGCGGCTGCGGCGGCGCGGGGGGCCGCGGACTCGGCGGCGTTGGCGTTGAGGGTGACGCCGGTGGCGGTGGCCACACCCACGGCGCCGGCGATCAGGCCGAGCGTGGCCCGACGGCGGACGTTGATCATCGCAGTACTCCTCTGGTTCCAGGTCAGGGTCGAGGTGACGTCCCCCAGCCTGGTCGTGACCGGCGGTGCGGGCATGGCCCACCGGATCCAAGCGGGATACATCAGATGGTTGATTCGCCCGTCGGAGACCTGCCGTACGCTGGGCCTTTGTCAAGATCAGGCGGGTGCGTGCGGGAGGTGCGGTGATGCGGGAGGACCGGCTGCGCCTGGCGATGCGGTGGGGATTCCTGCTCCTGCTGGCCGCCTCCGCCTCCCGCTACGTGGCGTACCACGGCGGGGGTGGCGCAACCGTCGGCGTGCTGACGCTGGCCGCGGTACTGCTGGCCGCGTACGCGGTGAACGAGCTGGGGTGGTTCACACCGGGCGTCCGGTTCGCGGCGGTGGTCGTCGCGTTCCTCACCCTGGTGCTCGTCGCGCCGAGCTTCGCCTGGTGCGCGATCCCGCTGTTCTTCCTGGGCCTGCGTCAACTGCCGCAACGCGCGGTCTGGCCGCTGGTCGGAGTGCTGACCGCCGCGGTCGTGATCGCGCAGATCCGGCTGGCCGACCGGTTCGATCCCAGTCTGCTGCTCGGGCCGGTGGGCATCGCCGCCATCACCACCACCGTCTTCCTCGAACTGGATCGGCAGAACCGGGCCCGGCAACACGCGCTCGACGACCTCCTGGCTACCCGGGACGAGCTGAATCGCAGCCAGCACGAGGCCGGCGCGCTGGCGGAGCGGGCCCGGCTGTCCCGGGAGATTCACGACACCCTCGCCCAGGGCCTGTCGAGCATGAACCTGCTGCTGCAGGCGGCCGACCAGGAATGGGACACCGAGCCCGGGCAGGCGCGCGGGCACGTACGCCAGGCCGCGGCGACCGCCCGGGAGAACCTCGCCGAGGCGCGCCGCTTCGTCCGCGGGCTGGCCTCGCCGGCACTCGACAACGCCTCGTTGACCGACGCCCTGCGGCGGTTGTGCGCGGCGACCGAGCGGGACACCGACACCCCGGTCCGATTCACCGTGGCGGGCACGGTCGTGCCGCTCGGCGTCGACAACGAGATCGCGCTGCTGCGGGTCGCGCAGAGCGCCCTGGCCAACGTCCGCCGCCACGCGCACGCCCACCGCACCGCCGTCACGCTGACCTACGGCGACGATGAGGTGATGCTCGACGTGTACGACGACGGAACCGGGTTCGACCCCTCGGTCACCAGCGGATTCGGTCTCACCGGCGTCCGGGAACGGATAGCGCACCTCGGCGGCACGGTCACCGTCGAGAGCGCGCCTGGTGAGGGCACCGCGCTCGCCGTCAGCCTGCCGCTGCGGGAGGCGCGGTGACCACCCCGCTGCGGCTGATCCTGGTCGACGACCATCCGGTGGTCCGCGCCGGCCTCCGCGCGCTGCTCGGCGGCCGGCCGGACATGGCCGTGGTCGCCGAGGCGGCCACCGCCGACGACGCCGTCCGACAGGCCGCCGCCCTGCGCCCCGACGTGGTGCTGATGGACCTCCAACTCGGCGCCGGAGCCGACGGGGTCGCGGCCACCGAGCACCTCCTCGCCCTGCCGGACCCGCCGCGTGTCCTGGTGTTGACCACCTACGACACGGAGGACGACATCCTGCGCGCGATCGAGGCCGGCGCGACCGGATACCTGCTCAAGGACTGCCCGCCCGAGGAACTCTTCCGCGCCGTGCACGCCGCCGCCGCCGGACAGACCGTCCTCTCCCCGCCGGTCGCCGCCCGACTGATGGACCGGATGCGCGGGCCCCGCACCACCCTCAGCGCCCGCGAGGTGGAGATCCTCACGCTGCTCGCCCGCGGCCACGCCAACAAGGAGATCAGCCGGCGGCTGTTCATCAGCGAAGCCACCGTCAAGACCCACCTGGTGCACATCTACGCCAAGCTCGGCGTCGACTCCCGCACCGCGGCGGTGCACGCCGCCGTCGAGCGGAAGCTGATCCGGCTGTGAAACGGCGGGCCCTGCTCACCCTCACCCTCACCGTGGCCGCCGGCGGTTGCACGCGGCCCGACCCGATCCGACCCTGGGAGGACCCCATGACCACCCCCGCCGACAAGGCTCTGCTCGCCGCGGCGAGCGCCGGCGACGCGGCCGGCGTACGCGACGCGCTGGCGGCCGGCGCGGACCGCGAGGCCCGCGACGCGCGGCAGCGTACGGCGCTGCTGCTGGCCGCCGCGAACGACCACGTCGAAGCCGCCCGCGTGCTCGTCGACGCGGGCGCGGACCCGAACGCGCTCGACGACCAGCACGACACCCCGTGGCTGGTGACGGGCGTGACCGGCAGCGTGCCGATGCTCGAGGTCCTGCTGCCCGCGGGGCCGGACCTCACGATCGTGAACCGGTACGGCGGCATCTCGATCATCCCGGCGAGCGAGCGCGGCCACGTCGACTACGTCCGCCGCGTCGTCGGTACCGGCATCAACGTCAACCACGTCAACAACCTCGGGTGGACCGCCCTGCTGGAATGCGTCCTCCTCGGCGACGGGACGAAGCCCTACCAGCAGATCGCGGAGATCCTCGTGGCCGCCGGCGCGGACGTCCACCTGCCCGACAAGGACGGCGTCGACGCGCTGCGGCACGCCCGCGACCGCGGGTACGACCAGATCGTCGCCGTCCTGTCACGCTGAGCACCGCTCGGGCGCGGCGGCCGCCACCACGACGACCGCCCGCTGCGGGCCGGCGGCCCATGCGGCACAGTGACACCGGCGGCCGGCGTACGGCCGGAGCCAGAGAGGCGGTGGCCGGTGGAGAGCCCGACCGGGGTGGTGTTCCCCCAGACCGACGGCACCCGCAGCACGACGGCGCTCGGCCGCGCTGTCGTCGCCGACGCGCTGCGCGCGGTCGACCCGGTCGGCGCGCGTTCGGCCGAACACGAGACCAACTGGCGGCACGGCTATCTGGTCCACTTCCGCCGGCTCGTCGAGGCCGGCCTGCTCTCCCGCGGCGCCGCGGTCACCATCGCCCGCGACGGCCTGACCGCCCTGCACGCCCGGATGCGGGTCGTCGCGGAGGGCGGCACGGAACTCCCGCTGGACGAGGTGTTCGCCACCGGCGCCGGGCAGCCGCCGCTGCACACCGCCACCGTCACCGGCACCGGCGAGCCCGAGCGGGAACTGTCGCTGCCGTACCGCGGGCAGCGGCTGCGCGGCGATCAGCTGCACCGCCGGCTCGACGCCTGGCTGGCCGCCGGCGTGATCGAACCGTCCTGCGCCGAGGCGGTCCGCGCGGTCATCGCCAACCCGGACTGGCTCGACCTGCGCGACCAGCGGATCGTGGTGCTCGGCGCCGGCGCCGAGATGGGCCCCCTGCCGTCGGTGCTGCGCTGGGGCGGCGACGTCGTCGCGGTCGACCTGCCCCGGCCGGACATCTGGCGGCGGCTGCTGCGCACCGCCCACCGGTACGGCGGCCGGCTGCACCTGCCGGTGCGCCCCGGCACCGGCGACGACGACGAAGCCCTCGCCGCAGGCGCCGGCGCGGACCTGCTGCACCGGCTGCCGCAGGCCGCGCAGTGGCTGCTCGCCGTGGACGGCCGGCTCGTGCTCGGCAACTACGTCTACGCCGACGGCGCCACCAACGTACGGGTCGCCGTGGCCGTCGACGCGCTCACCCGGCACCTGCAACAACGCCGCGACAACCTGGCGCTGGCCTTCCTCGCCACCCCCACCGACGTGTACGCCGTCCCCGCCGCGGCGGTCGCGCACGCCGAGCGGGGGTACGCGGCCCGCGGCCTGGCCCGCCGGTCACTGCGGGGGCTCTCCGGCGGGCGACTGCTGCACCGCAACTACCCTCCCGGCGCCGACCCGGGCATCAACGACAGCCTCGTGCCGCAGCAGGGCCCGAACTACGCCCTCGCGAAGCGGCTGCAACGGTGGCGGGCGGTGGTGGCCCGCGACGCCGGGGCGACGGTGTCGTTCACGGTGGCGCCGCCGACGCGTACCCGCTCGGTGCTGCGCAACCGGGCGCTCGCCGCCGCGTACGCGGGCGCGCACCGGTTCGGCATCGAGGTGTTCGACCCGGCCACCAGCAACACTCTGATGGCCGCGCTGCTCGTGCACGACCTGCGCACCGGCGGCGGCCCGGCCCAGGACCACCCGTGGCGGGACGAGGCGTACGGGGCGGCGCACGGCGGGCTCTGGCGGGTGCCGTACGCCCCGCGCAGCGCCCTCGGGCTGGCCGTCCTGCTGGGCCTCGGCGCCGCCCGGGGCTGAGCCGGCGGTTACCTGCCCAGGACGTCGACGGCGAGTTCCTTCACCACCGACTCGTCGACGTCCACGCCGAGCCCCGGCCCGGTCGGCACCTGGGCGACGCCGTCGCGCACCTGCACGGTCGCCCCGGTGGCGTACGACGACTCCAGGAACTGCCGCCCGTTGAGGTCCACCGGCGTGTCGATGCCGTATGCCGCGAACAGGTGCACCGAGGCGGCCAGGCCCAGGTCGGAGTCGGTGAGCCCGGAGCCCATCAGCCGCACGCCGGAGTCCTCGGCCAGGGCGCACAGCCGCCGCGACAGCGTCAACCCGCCGCTGCGCTGCACCTTGGCGATGGCCACGTCCACCGCGTCGAGTTTGACGAAGGTGGCCAGGTCGCTGGGGTGGCGCAGGCTCTCGTCGAGCGCGACCGGCACCGGCGAGGCCTCCCGCAGCCGGCGCAGCCCGGCGACGTCGTTGGCCGGCAGCGGCTGCTCGAACGCGGTGACGTCGAGGTCGGCCAGCCGGCGGGCCATCCGCAGCGCCGCGTCCACGGTGTACGCCTGGTTGGCGTCCACCCACAGGGCGGCCTCGGGCGCCGCCTCCCGGACCGCCCGCACCACGGCGGCGTCCTCGGCCTCGCGGTGCAGGCCGACCTTCACCTTGAACGCCCGGTAGCCGAGGGCGTGTCCCTCCGCCACCGCGTCGGCCACCTCGCCGGCGGTCTGCCCGGAGACGATCCAGCCCAGCTCGATGGTCTCCTGGCGGCGCTGCCCCCACAGCACCCCGACCGACACGCCGAGTGCCCGGCCGAGCAGGTCGTGCAGCGCGACGTCGACGGCGCACTTGGCCAGCGGCGCGCCGATGGTGAAGCCCCGGTTGACGGCCCGGTCGAACGCGGCGGTCACCCCGTCGAGGTCCCAGGCCGGGCGGCCGAGCACCGCCGGGGCGAGGTACCGGTCGATGGTGGTGACGATGGATTCGGCGGTCTCGTACGTCCAGGCGGGGATCGGGGTGGCCTCGCCCCAGCCGGCGACACCGTCGGCGCTGACCTTGGCCAGGACGCGGATGCTGGGCGTGCCGGCGACGGCGACCGATCCGCCGGACACCCCGAACGAGCGCACGGTGGGCAGCGCGACGGCGTACGTCTCGACCGAGTCGATGGTCAGCCCGGCCAGGGCAGTGGCAAGAGGGGTCACGGGTGGGCCTTTCGTACGCGTGGGATCAGGTCAGCTTGGCGGTGCTGGCCCGGACGACCACCTCGCCGCCCATCCGCAGGATCCGGCGGCGCCGCCCGGTGTTCTCGGTCAGCGCCAGTTCCATCGCCTTCTCTCCGAGCTGCTGCAACGGCAGCGCGACGGTGGTCAGCGGCGGGGTGAGGTCGCGGACGATCGGGATGTCGTCGAAGCCGGCGACGGAGATGTCGTCCGGCACGGACAGGCCGTGGTCGCGCAGGGCCGCGCAGGCGCCGATGGCCATCACGTCGGTCAGCGCGAACACGCAGGTGGCGGTCGACCTGCGGGTCAGCAGTTCGGTCATGGCGCCGTATCCGCCGTCGCGGGTGAACGGGCCCTCCACGATGTCGGCCGGGTCCAGCGACACGCCGGCCTTCTTCAGTTCGTCGCGGAAGCCGCCCAGCCGGTCGGCGACCGTGGTCAGCGCCGGCGGCCCGGCGAGCACCGCGAACCGGCGGTGCCCCAGGTCGAGCAGGGCGCGGGCCATGGCGGCCGCACCGGCCCGGTTCTCCGGCAGGACACTGTCGACCTTCAGGCTGCGGTGCCGGCTGACCACGGCGACCCGGCCGCCACCCTCCAGGTAGGGCTTGAGCTCGGCGTCCAGGGCCCGCTCCCAGCGCGAGTCCTCGAACCCGGAACCGATGAGCAGGATGGCCGGTGCCCGCTCGGCGCGCAGCATCGACACGTACGCGATCTCCCGCTCCGGGTCCCGGAACGTGCTGGCCAGCATCACCAGCAGGTCGTTGTTGCCGGCGATGCGCATGACGCCGCCGGCGACGGCGGCGAAGTAGGGGTCGCTGACGTCGTGGCAGATCACGCCGACCGTGCGGTGGGAGGCGCCGGCAAGGGCGCGGGCGTGCGCGTTCGGCGTGTATGCCAGCTGCTCGGCCGCCGCCAGCACCCGGTCCCGCAGTTGCGGGGTCACCCGCATGCCGTTGAGTGCCCGGGAGGCCGTGGCCAGCGAGACGTCGGCGGCTCTGGCCACGTCTTCCAGGGTCACGTGCGTCCGTGGCTGCATGGACTTTCCCCCTGCGGAAGTTCTTGACCGGATTATTTCGGCGTGGTTACCGTAGCACCCTGAAAGCGCTTACTGAAAGCGCATTCAGGGCCGAGACCTGGAGTTTCCGGACGTCCTCGGCCCTACCGACGGCACGCGCCTACCCAGCGGCTGAGTACCCGGAACCGCCGGCCAGCCAGGGAGAACGGAGGGTCATGGCCGCGCAGAGCACCATCGAGCAACGGGAGCCGACCGCTCCCGCCCGCACCCCCGCGCCGGCCGCCCGCCGCCGGGGTTCGGCCGGCGGCGGCCTGCTCCGGTTCGTCCAGAGCACCTGGCGCCCCGCCGCGGTCCTCGCGGCCATCTTCGTCGCCTGGTGGGCGGTCACCGCGGCGGACCTGGTCAAGCCGTACCTGGTCCCCGCGCCGGGCACCACGCTGGACGTCGTCCTCGCCCAGACCGGCTACTTCGCCCACCACACCTGGATCACCACCTACGAGACGATCCTCGGCTTCGCCATCGCCATCGTCGTCGGCGTGCTCTCCGCCGTCGTGATGGTGTACTCCCCGACGGTCGAGAAGAGCCTCTACCCGCTGCTGCTGTTCGCCCAGGTCATCCCGAAGATCGCGATCGCGCCGCTGTTCATCGTGTGGCTCGGCTTCGGGCTCACCCCGAAGGTCGTCGTCGCGGTCCTGATGGCCTTCTTCCCGATCGTCATCTCCACGGTCACCGGCCTCAAGTCGATCGACCCGGAGATGCTGCAACTGTCGGCGACCATGGGCGCAGGCCCCGGCCAGACCTTCCGGAAGATCCGCTTCCCGGCCGCCCTGCCGCACCTGTTCTCCGGCCTCAAGGTCGCCGCCACGATGGCCGTCACCGGCGCCGTGGTGGGCGAGTTCGTCGGCGCCAACGAGGGCCTCGGCTACGTGATCCTGCAGGCCAACGGCAACCTCGACACCCCGACGCTGTTCGCCGGGCTGCTCATCATGTCGCTGCTCGGCGTGGTCCTGTTCGTGGTCGTGGAACTGCTCGAGTACTTCGTCCTTCCATGGCACGCCAGCCGCCGTACCGACGCCGCTACGACGTCGCTCTGAATAGGAGACCCGTCCCATGAAGTTGCGCACCTTCGCCGCCGCGCTCGTGCCGGCCCTCATACTGGCCGCCACCGCCGGCTGCGGCTCGTCCTCCGACGAGCAGGCCAAGACCGCCCAGGGCCACGACAAGGTCACCCTGACCCTCAACTGGTACCCGTACGGCGAGCACGCCCCGTTCTACTACGGTCAGAAGCAGGGCATCTTCGCCAAGCACGGCATCGACCTGACCATCCAGGCCGGCCAGGGCTCGCAGAAGACCGTCCAGGCCACCGCCGCCGGGCAGACCGACTTCGGCTGGGCCGACACCCCCGCCCTGCTCTCCGCGGTGGGCCAGGGGATGGACGTCAAGAGCGTCGGCGTCTTCCTGCAGACCACCCCGTCGTCGGTGCAGTTCTTCAGCGACAAGAACATCAGCTCCCCCGCCGACCTCAAGGGCAAGACGATCGCCTCCACCGCCGGCGACGCGCTGAGCAAGACCTTCCCGGCCTTCCTCAAGGCCAACGGCCTGGCCGCCTCCGACGTGACCCTGCAGAACACCGACCCGGCCGGCAAGATGGCCGCCGTCATGTCGGGCAAGACCGACGCGCTGCTCGGCTTCGCCACCGACCAGGGCCCGACCATGCAGGAGAAGGCCGGCAAGCCGGTCTCCTACCTCAAGTTCGCCGAGAACGGCCTGACCTTCTACAGCAACGGCCTGATCGCCTCCACCGACACCATCAAGAACAAGCAGGACCTGGTCAAGCGGATGGTCGCGGCCAGCAGCGAGGCCTGGGCCGCCGCCGAGAAGGACGCGGCCGGCGCCGTCGCGGCGATGGCCGGCGCCTCCCAGCAACTGCCGTCGGAGAAGGTGCTCACCGAACAGTTCAACGCCACTCTGCAGCTGCTGCACACCGACGCCACCAAGGGTCAGGCGCCCGGCATCAACGACGAGGCCGACTGGACGAAGACGATCAACGTGTTCGCCGAGGCCGGCGTGATCAACAAGGCCGAGTCCCCGGCGACCTACTGGGACGCGAGCTTCGCGCCGAAGGGATGAACCCGAGATGACGGTCGGCAACACCACCACACAGCGGCCCGCTGACGCCACGGCGACCGGCGCCGCGGTCGAGATCGACCAGGTCGCGGTCCGCTTCCGTACCAAGAAGAAGGACGTCACCGCGCTGCGCGACGTCTCGCTGCGGATCGAGCCCGGCGAGTTCGTCTCGATCGTCGGCGCCTCCGGCTGCGGCAAGTCGACGCTGCTGAAGCTGGTGTCCGGCCTGCTGCGGCCCTCGTCCGGCCAGGTCCGCCTGCACGGCGAGGACGTGCGGGGGCCGCGGCGCGACATCGGGTACGTCTTCCAGCGCGCCGCCCTGCTGGAGTGGCGTACGGCCCGGAAGAACATCCTGCTCCAGGCCGAGATGCGGCGCCTGCCCAAGGCGCAGGTACGCCAGCGCGTCGACGAGCTGATCGCGATGACCGGCCTGACCGGCTTCGAGGACGCGTACCCGAACGAACTGTCCGGCGGGATGCAGCAGCGGGTGGCCCTGTGCCGCGCGCTGCTGCACCGCCCCCCGGTCCTGCTCATGGACGAGCCCTTCGGGGCGCTGGACGCCCTCACCCGCGAGCAGATGAACGTCGAGCTGCGGCGCATCTGGCGGGAGACCGGCACCACCGTCCTGCTCGTCACCCACTCCATCGCCGAGGCGGTCTACCTGGCCAACCGGGTGATCGTCATGACCCCTCGACCCGGCACCGTCGCCGAGGTCATCGACGTCGACCTCCCCGTGGAGCGCGACTACGGCCAGACGATGTCGGAGCCGGAGTTCGCGCGCGCCACGGGACGCATCCGGGACCTCCTGGGTGCGACGACGACCGCCGAATAACCACCGGACCTGGGAAGGAAACACAGTGGAGCGCACGTCTATCGGGATCATCCTCAACGGCGTGACCGGACGGATGGGCTACCGCCAACATCTCGTCCGGTCCCTGCTCGCCATCCGCGAGCAGGGCGGACTGCCGGCCCGAGACGGCAGCCGCATCTGGCCGGAGCTGACCCTGGTGGGCCGCAACGAGGCCAAGCTCGCCGAGATCGCCGCCCGGCACGGGCTGACGTCGTACACGACGGACCTGGACGCCGCGCTCGCCGACGACTCCCACCAGATCTACTTCGACGCGCAGGTCACCGCCCAGCGGGAGAAGGCCATCCGGGCGGCGATCGACGCGGGCAAGCACGTCTACACCGAAAAGCCGCTCGCCGAGGGGCTGACCGGCTCCATGGAACTGGCCCGGCTCGCCGCCGCCAAGGGCATCAAGAACGGCGTCGTGCAGGACAAGCTGTTCCTGCCCGGCCTGCGCAAGCTCAAGCGGCTCGTCGACGGCGGGTTCTTCGGCCGGATCCTGTCGGTACGCGGCGAGTTCGGCTACTGGGTGTTCGAGGGCGACTGGCAGGACGCCCAGCGGCCGAGCTGGAACTACCGGGCCGAGGACGGCGGCGGCATCGTCGTCGACATGTTCCCGCACTGGCACTACGTGCTGGAGCAGATCTTCGCCCCGGTGACCGCGGTGACCGCGCACATCGCCACCCACATCCCCGAGCGGGTCGACGAGACCGGCCAGACCTACCGGGCCACCGCCGACGACGCCGCGTACGGCATCTTCGAGCTGGCCGGCGGCATCACCGCCCAGATCAACTCCTCCTGGGCCGTGCGGGTCTACCGCGACGAGCTGGTCGAGTTCCAGGTCGACGGCACCCACGGCAGCGCCGTGGCCGGGCTGCGCGAGTGCCGCATCCAGCACCGGGGCGCCACCCCCATGCCGGTGTGGAACCCGGACCTGCCGGTCACCGAGAACTTCCGCGGCCAGTGGCAGACCGTCCCCGACAACGACGACTTCGACAACGGGTTCAAGGTCCAGTGGGAGGCGTTCCTGCGCCACATCGTCGACGACGAGCCGTTCCCGTGGGACTTCCTGGCCGGCGCCCGCGGCGTGCAGCTCGCCGAGGCCGGCCTGCTGTCGGCGCGCGAGGGCCGCCGGGTGGAGATCGAGGAGATCACCCTGTGACCGCCCGGATCACCCTGCCCATCCCCGGCGGCGGCACCGAGGCCCTCACCTTGCGCGAGCCGGCCGGCTGGCAGCGGCCGGCCGGCCCGCCGGCCAGCCGGATCGCGTACGCCGCGGCGCACGTGGTCGCCGACCCGTACGCCGACAACGCCCCCGGCCAGCCCGCCCGGCTGGACTGGGACGCCACCCTGAGCGTGCGGCGCAACCTGTGGTCCTGGGGGCTCGGTGTCGCCGAGGCGATGGACACCGCCCAGCGCGGGATGGGCCTCGACTGGGCCGCCACCCACGAGCTGATCCGGCGCAGCGCCGCCGAGGCCGCCGCCTGCGGCGGGCGCATCGTCGCCGGCGCGGCCACCGACCAGCTGACCAACTTGCCCGACACCCTCGACGACGTCGTCACCGCGTACGCCGAGCAGGTCGCCTTCGTCCAGGAGTGCGGCGCGACCGCGGTGGTGATGGCCAGCCGGCAGCTCGCCGCGCTGGCCACCGGCCCGGACGACTACCTGCGCGTCTACGACCAGGTGCTGTCCGGCACGACGGCGCCGGTCGTGCTGCACTGGCTCGGCGACATGTTCGACCCGGCCCTCGCCGGCTACTGGGGCTCGACCGACCTCGACGAGGCGACCAAGACGTTCGTGTCGCTGGTGCAGGCCCACGCCGACGTCATCGACGGGGTGAAGGTGTCGCTGCTCGACGCCGAACGGGAGGTCCGGCTACGGGAACTGCTGCCGCCGACCGTCCGGGTCTACACCGGCGACGACTACCACTACCCCGAGCTGATCGCCGGCGACGGCCAGCAGTTCAGCCACGCCCTGCTCGGCGCGTTCGCGGCCATCGCCCCCGCCGCGTCGGCGGCGCTGCAGCGCCTCGACACCGGCGACACCGCGGGCTTCCGGGAGATCCTCGACCCGACCGTGCCGCTGTCCCGGCACGTCTTCGCCCCGCCCACCCAGTACTACAAGACCGGCATCGCGTTCCTGTCCTGGCTCAACGGCTTCCAGCCCGGCTTCACCATGGTCGGCGGGCTCCACAGCGGGCGCAGCGTGCCGCACCTGGTGCAGGCGTTCCGTCTCGCCGATGCCGCCGGCCTGCTGCTCGACCCGGACCTGGCGGTCGAGCGGATGCGCCGGTACCTTTCGGTCGCCGGGGTGAGCGCGTGAGCGCCGTCGACCCGCGCCTGGCGCGGCTGTCGCTCAACCAGCGCACCACCGAACGGTGGTCGGTCCGCGAGGCCGTCGAGGGCTGCGTCCGGGCCGGCATCCCGGCTATCGGCCTGTGGCGCGAGCCGGTGGCCGAGATCGGCGTGGCCGCCGCCGCGAAACTCGTCGCCGACGCCGGGCTGCGGGTGTCGTCGCTGTGCCGCGGTGGCTTCCTCACCGCCGACGGCGACGCCGGCCGCGCCGCGCTGGCCGACAACCGGCGCGCCATCGACGAGGCCACCGGCCTGGGCACCGACTGCCTGGTCATGGTGGTCGGCGGCCTGCCGCCCGGCTCCCGCGACCTGCGCGGCGCCCGGCAGCGGGTGGCCGACGCACTCGCCGAGCTGGCCCCGTACGCGGGCGAGCGCGGCGTACGGCTGGCGCTGGAGCCGCTGCACCCGATGTACTGCGCCGACCGGGCCGTCCTGTCCACCCTCGGGCAGGCGCTCGACCTCGCCGAACCGTTCCCGGTCGAGCAGGTCGGCGTCGTGGTCGACACCTTCCACATCTGGTGGGACCCGGACGTGTGGCGGCAGATCGACCGCGCCGGCGCGCGCATCGCCAGCTTCCAGGTCTGCGACTTCCTCACCCCACTGCCGGCCGACGTGCTGCTCGGCCGGGGCATGATGGGTGACGGCCACATCGACTTCCCGCCGTTCCGGCGGGCGGTCGAGCAGGCCGGCTACACCGGCGACACCGAGGTGGAGATCTTCAACGCCGAGGTGTGGGCGACCGACCCGGACGAGGTCCTCGCGACCATGAAGGACCGCTACCTGCGGCTCGTGCTGGCCGACTGATGCGCCTCGTCGTCGCACCCGACTCGTTCAAGGGCAGCCTGGGCGCCGACGCCGCCGCCCGGGCCCTCGCCAGCGGCTGGCTCGCCCGCCGGCCCGGTGACGAGACACGGCTGCTGCCCCTGGCCGACGGCGGCGAAGGCACCGTGGACGCCTTCGCCGCCGCCCTGCCCGACGCCGAACGCCGCACGGTGACGGTGTCCGGGCCGGACGGCCGCGCGGTGACCGCCGCCTGGCTGCTGCTGCCCGACGGGGCGGCCGTGCTCGAACTCGCCCAGTCCAGCGGCCTGCCGCTGATGGCCGCCCCGGACCCGCTTCACGCGCACACGTACGGGCTCGGCGCGGTCGCCCGGGCCGCCCTCGACGCCGGGGCCACCCGCCTCGTCATCGGACTCGGCGGGTCGGCGTCCACCGAAGGCGGCACCGGCGCGCTGCGCGCCCTGGGACTGCGGCTGCGCGACGCCCGGGGCCGGGACCTGCCGCTCGGCGGCGCCGCCCTGGCCGACCTGGACCACGTCGACACCACCGAACTGCTGCCCGCGCCGCCCGGCGGGGTGCAATTGCTGGTGGACGTGACCGCGCCGCTGACCGGCCCGGCCGGCGCCGCCGCCGTGTACGGGCCGCAGAAAGGCGCGGAACCGGCCGACGTGACGCTGCTGGACGCGGCACTGCGCCGGCTCGCCGAGCAGGCCGGCGGCCACCCCGACGAGCCGGGAGCCGGGGCGGCCGGCGGCACCGCGTACGGCCTCGCAGCGCTGTGGGGGGCCAAAATCGTGCCGGGCGCGACGATGATCGCGGAACTGGTCGGACTGACGGACGCGCTCGCCGGCGCGGACGTGGTGCTCACCGGTGAGGGACGGTTCGACGAGACCTCGCTGACCGGCAAGGTGGTCGGTTCGCTGCTGGCCGCGGCCGCGTCCGCTGCCGTACCCGTGGGGGTGGCCGCGGGGCAGGTCGGCGGCCCCGTGCCCGGGTCGGTGTCGGCGGCGGTGTCCCTGGTGGAGCTCGCGGGCTCAGTCGACGCGGCGCTGGGCGACCCGACGCGCTGGCTGGTCCAGGCCGGTGGTGTGCTGGCCGACCGGCTCGGCGCACTCTGACGCCGAGACCCGGGAGATGCGCCGGGCGGTGGCTGCGGCTATTCCAACCGGGCCCGTCGGGTTCGTCTCCGGCGCCACAGCAGGAACGCGGCGCCGAGGACGACGACACCTACGACGGCGTTCAGGACCATCGGCCAGGGGCCGCGGTGCGGGCGACCGGCGTGTCGCACCGTCAGGTCGGTCAGCAGCCCGGTGGCCAGGTGCAGGTCGAAGACCTGACAGCTCTGGGTGCCGAGTTCGCAGGTGCTGCCGGTGTCGAAGCGGGACAGGGTCCGGCGGGTGCCGGCGCCGAGGTGCACCTCGACCAGCGCCACATGGCCCGCGGCGTTGATGGTCGCGACGACCACGCTGTCCGCCGAGCGCCAACCGAGTAGCTGCACCACGTCCGGGACCGGCGCGGGTGCCGTGCCGCCACCGGAGACGGGCACGAACTCGACGTCGCCGGCCTTCCACAGGAAGGTGCCGTGGCTGGTGTCGCCGCCGGAGGTGCCGTTGAACGGCCCGTCCATGAGCCACGGCACGGTGGCGAGGAACGTGCCGTCCGGCGACCAGCCGACGTCGGCGGCCAGCTCGCGTCCACGCGGGATGGGCACGCTGCCGTACTCGCGGCCGTCGACGTCGACGAGGTGGGCCGTCTGGGCGACCTGCACGGCGAGCCGGCGGCTGTCCGGCGCGAACGCCGCCGTCCACGCCGGCTTGATCGCCGGCAGCTCCGTGCTGCGCCCGGTCGACAGGTCGAGCAGCCGCAGCGTGCCGGTGCGGGCCACCTGGGCCTCGACGACGTTGACCGTGCCGAACTCATCCGTGCGGATGACGGGCGCGGCGCTGTACGCGACGTGACGGCCGTCGGGCGACCAGGCCAGCAGCCGCACGCCGACCGGGTCGCCGAGCGGGATCGACCGGCGCTTGCCGGTGGTCAGGTCGACGAGGATCAGGTCGGCGGTCGCGCCGCGTTCGTCGCCGAGCAGCACGCGGGTGCCGTCCGGGGCGAGCAGCGCCGACGGCTGGTCCCGCTCCTCCATGGCGTCGACCCGCCGGTAGGTGTCCCCGTCGGCTCCGACGACCAACGACTGGAACATGTTGAACGCCTCGCCGTTGCCGTAGCCGTAGAGGGCGATCGCGCGGCCGGGCGGAGCCGACGTGACGGTGCTGGTGAGGATCGAGTACCCGGCGAAGCGGTCGGGCAGGCTCGGCTTCGTCGACGGGGCTGCCGGTTGAACGGGGAGCGGGACGCCGGGCACCACCAGGACGGCCAGGAGGAGCACCACGACCGCCCAGGCAGCGGCGACGCCGATCCGCTGGCGCCGGACCGAGCGGCGGCCCCGGGCGAGCACGGTGTCCAGGTAGCCGGGCGGCAGCGGCGGCGGATCATCCGGCAGGGTGGCGAACAGGTCTCTCATGGCGCGTCCGATCCTCCCGGCACGTAGTTCGGCAGCAGGCGGCGCAGCGCCGCGATGGCGTACGAGGTCTGGCTCTTGACGGTCCCGGCCGAGCAGCCCAGCACGGCGGCGGTCTGCGCGACGTCCAGGTCCTCCCAGTACCGCAGGACCAGCACCGCGCGCTGCCCGCGGGACAGCTTGGTGAGCGCGGCCAGCAGGTCGACGCGGTGGTCGGCACCGGCCAGCGGCGCCGTCGCGGGCGCGATCACGTCGGCCACCGGCCGGACCCGGCGGGCCCAGGACCGTTCCCGCTCGGCCAGGTACGCGTGGACGAGCATCGCCCGGACGTACGCGTCGAGCGAGTCCGCCGCCGTCGCCTTCCGCCAGTGCCGGTACAGCGCGACGAGGCACTCCTGCACCAGGTCGTCGGCGGCCGACCACTGCCCGCACAGCCGGTATGCCAGCCGGCGCAGCCACCACATGCGTGCCTGGACGTACTCGACGTACTCTCGTTCACTCCGCAACCCGGCCTCCCACCACACTAAGAGTGGCCCCGGACCCGTTTCGGTTGTGGCGCCGCTGGACGAGGTTCGGTCCAGGATGACTCGGTGCCTGTCACGATCGGCGACCGACCGGACATGGGGTGAAGGTGAGCTCCGGGACCGAGCACGAGGACCACTTCCGACTCGTCTACGCGGCCAACTTCGAGCGGCTGCTGGCGTACACCCTGCGGCGTGTCGAGCACCCCGAGGACGCCGCCGACGTGGTCGCGGAGGAGGTGTTCTGGGAGACAGCCGACAAGGTCGCCGCCGGACACCCGCCGGCCGGGTACGCGCAGGGGCTGGGCTGCGACTGACCGGTCGTCGCAGGTCGTGCCAGCGGCCGCCTGGTGGCGGAATTACGGAGGTACGCACCGCCCGACTGGGCCCCTCAGACACAGCGGGGCGGCGGCACATCCGCGCCGCCGCCCCCGCTGGGCGTTGGTCAGGCCGCCGGCGTGCCGGTGACCGTGAACAGACGGGTACGGCCGATGTTGTCGAACGAGCCGAAGCCCACCCGACCGGAGCCGAAGGTGGTGTCCTTCGCGGTCAGCAGCGGGTCCTTGGCGTTGTCGACGTAGACGGCGATCTCACCGGTGGCGGGCAGGTGCACGACCCGCACCTTGTGCCAGTCGGCGTCGGTGATCGCCGGGTTGGCGCCGCGGGAGCGGCCGTTCCACTGGTGGTCGATGCGTTCCCGGTCGGCGTTGTTGACCTTGAAGATGCCGTTGTGCGGGTAGATCGTGTTGTCGGTCGACAGGTGCGCGTAGTAGTACTGCGTGTCCGACTGCCAGCCGAAGACGATGATGATGTCCCGGTTGCTGACCTCCAACGGCGTGTCGAGGCGTACCCGGGCGTCGATCTGCACCGACGACCAGGCCGACGGGCCCTTGTTGAGGAGGGCGTACTCGAACGGGCGGCGCGGGCCGGGGCGGCTCACGCCGGCCTCGGCGAGGATCACCTGGTCGCCGTCGAACTGCCACTTGGACGGGGTCACCGGGGTCCAGTTCTCGGCGCCGCCGGTGTGGACGACCTTGGTCTTGCCCACGTCGCCCTTCGCCACCTTCTTGGTGCCGACCACCTTCCAGATCTTCCCGTTGGCCTTGGCGACGATGTAAAGCTCGCCGGCCGCGTCGGTGCCGAAGCGCAGGTCGACCCGGTTCGGGTCGCCGGGCGCGCCCGGGCTGGAGAGGCCCTGCATGCGTACCAGGTCGCCGGCGGTGGTGTAGAGGGCGAGCCGGTGGATCGGGGCGAGACCCTCGCCGCGGCGCATCTCGTCCGCCACCGTGTAGAGGATCTGGCCGTCGACGAGGTCACCGAAGACGTACTTGCCGATCAGGGCCGGCAGGGTGTGGCCGCGGTAGACGAAGCCGCCCGCCACCGCGACGCCCACGTCGGAGGTGCAGTTCCAGCCCGGGGCCGGGTTGTGGTCATACGCGGCGACCGGGTACGTGTAGCCGTACTTCGCGTCGTCGGCCGGCAGCGGGTAGAGCTTGTCGCAGGGCTTGGTCGCGGTCTTGTCGAAGACCCACGAGCCCTCGCGCTCGCTCCAGCCGAAGTTGTCCCCGGCCCGAACCTCGTAGATCGACTCGATGGCGTGCTCGCCGATGTGGCCGAGGAACATCCGGCCGGTGGCCCGGTCCCAGCTGAACCGGTGCGGGTCGCGGAAGCCCACCGCGTAGATCTCGCCGAGCGCGCCGTCCCGGCCGACGAACGGGTTGTCGGCCGGGATCCCGTACCGGCCGTTGGGCGCGTTGGTGCCCTGCGGGTCGATCCGCAGCAGCTTGCCGTGCGGCATGCCCATGTTCTGCGGGTCGCCGTTGCGGTAGCCCTGCCCGCCGTCACCGACCGCGAGGTAGAGCATGCCGTAGTCCGCGTCGTCCAGCTTCGCGGTCGGGTTGAAGTTGATCTCCTGGATGCCGTGGATCTGGCCGCCGAAGCCGATGCGCAGCAGCTCCCGGTGGGTGCCGGAGAAGGTGTCCGCGGCCGGGTCGGTGGCCGTCCACTCGGTGATGACGCCCTGGTAGATGGTGCCCGGCTGGGCGTAGTCCGGGGTCCGGGTGGCGAGCGAGGCCTGCTCGGTGTGGATGGTGTAGAAGCGGCCGTTGCGCGCGAAGTCCGGGTGGAACGCGACGTACCCGAAGCCCTGGCCGAGGCCGCGGCCGGAGAAGAACTGCGGCGCGAAGGTCGCGGCCACGTCGAGGTAGACGTGCGGCACGCCGTTCTCGACGAAGTAGAGGTTGCCGTTGAGGTCCGGCACGGCGCGGCGGCCGGAGCCGTCGGGCAGTTCGTTGATGGTGTTGATCCGGGCCTTGCGGACCAGCCGCTGGTCGACGGGGGCCGGGTTCGGGTTCGACTGCGGGAAGCTGGCGTACTCCTCCAGCACCAGCCCCAGCTGGGACTGGATCGGCGACTCGGGGATCGGGTCGTAGACGGCGCCGGCGGCCCGGGCGGGTCCGGCGACCAGGGTGGACAGGACGAGGGTGGCGGCAGTGACCCCGGCGGTAAGGGCGGCTCTGCGGAGCCTGCCGGTGCTGCCAGCGCGAATGAACACGCGGGTTCTCCTTCTCGGTGGGACGGACCGAGGAACGGTCAGCGGGCCATGTAGCGGTACTGCTTGGCGATGTCGCTCGCCGGGATCACGCTGTCGAGGAACATGAGCCCGTCCATGCGGCAGTCGCACGGGTTGCGCTCGAGGTTGTTCTGCGGGAAGCTCCCGCCGATCTTGATGCCGCGCGGGTCGGTGGAGCTGGTGACGTGCGGGCCCGGCCCGGACACCTTCCACGGGTCACCGGCGACGGTGTAGAAGCCGTCGACCGGCTCGCCGTTGCGGTAGAGCGCCATGGTGCCGGTGGTGAAGTCGTAGGTGGCCGCGAGGTGCACCCACTCCCCCTTCGGCAGCAGGGTGCGCCAGTCCTCACTCGCCGCGAACGTCTGCGAGGACCCGCCGTCGAGGCGCCGGCCGAGCGCGACCAGGCGCAGCTCGCCGTTGACGTCGATCAGCTCGAGCAGGGCTCGCACCCCGTGCCCGTCGGAGTCACCGGTCAGCACGCCGGCCAGGCCGATCGCGTTGTACCGGTCGGTCGGGTTGGCGGTGGTGGAGTTCAGTGCCGGGCCGTCCATCTCCCGCTTGAACCAGCCCATCACCGTCGTACCCTCGGCGCCGCTGAACGTGCGCAGCGTCCGCACACCGCTGGATGACCAGGTGCCGGCCTTCCAGTCGTCGTTTCCGGCGACCTCCGGGTTGACCTGCCGGGTCTGCAGCGCGTTGCCGCTGTTCTTGTACGCCTGGTCGGGCACGCGCATGTCCGCGCCGCCGTTGACCAGTTCGATCTCGGTGCTCGAGCGGCCGAGGTCCCGTTCGAGCGCGGCGTCGCCGGGCATCGGGTGGTCGAAGTCGTAGAACGCGACCAGATGCGACCACAGGGCGGGGTGGACGTCGTGCGGGCCGGGCCGGTCGGCCTGGGCGGGGCTCGCGCTGGCGGTCAGGGCCAGTCCCAGCAGGGCGGTGGCCGCGACGGCGGCCCTTCTGTGTCTTCTCATTGGGCGGTGCTCCGTTCGTCGGTGCGTGGTGGTCGCTGACGAAAGCGCTTACGTGAGGCGCGGGACCGTGCTCCGGTCGCTGAAGTTGGAGGTACGTCTGGACAGGACTGAGGGCCGCCCGGGCCGCTGGCCGGGCGAGGTCACGCTCGCCGGACGACGGTCGGGCAGCGGCGGTGCCGCACGTACGTAAGCGCTTACGAAAGCGCTTACGTACTTTATGCTGTGCCTTACGCCACAGGCAAGAGCCCGGTGCGGATCAATGTGATGTCAGGAGTTCGTGGATGCCCAAACCCGGTGCCCGGCTGCGCCTCGTCGACGTGGCGGAACGCGCCGGCGTCTCGCTGGCGACCGCCTCCCGCGCCCTGGCTGGCCGCGAGGGCGTCAGCGAGGAGGTCGCCGACCGGGTCCGGCAGGTCTCCCGCGAGCTCGGCTACGTCGCCAACCCGTACGCCCGCACCCTCGCCGGCGGTGCCAGCTCCACGGTCGGCCTGATCGTCCACCAGATCGACGACCCCTACTTCTCGGAGATCGCCAGCGGGGTCGTCGAGGTCGCCGCCGAGGAGGGGCTGCTGGTCCAGATCGCCCACTCCGGCCGCGACCCGGATAACGAGCTGCGTCAGCTGCGGCACCTCATCGCCCAGCAGGTGGGCATCATCCTGATCGCCGGGTCCGGTTACGACGACCCGCGCGTGGAGGGCGAGGCGCGCAGCGAACTCGCCGCGTTCCAGCGCGCCGGCGGCCGGGTCGCCGTCATCGGCCGGCACGCCCTCGGCGTCGACGCCGTCGTGCCCGACAACGAGGCCGGCGGCCGCGCGATCGGCGCACACCTGCTGGGGCTCGGCCACCGGCGGATCGCCGTGGCCGCCGGCACGCCGGGACTGACCACAGTGGCCGACCGGCTCGCCGGGGTCGCCGCCGCGCTGTCCGCGCACGGGCTCTCGCTCGACGAACTGCCCGTCGTGCACTCCGACTTCACCCGCGACGGTGGCCGGGTGGCCGCCGAGCGGATCCTGCACCAGCATCCGGACAGCACCGCGATCATCGCGCTCAACGACGCGATGGCGATCGGCGTGCTGTCCATCCTGCGGGCCCGGCGCATCCCGGTGCCCGAACGGATGTCGGTGGTCGGCTTCGACGACGTGTCGGTCGCCGCCGACCTCGCCCCGAGCCTCACCACCGTACGCCTGCCGATGACCGAAATGGGACGGATGGCCCTCACCCTCGCCCTCAAGCCCAGGTCGACCCGCCCCCGCCGCCGACCCACCGGTCACACCCTGGTCGTCCGCGACTCGACCGGCCCCGCGCCGGCCGGCTGACCGGATACGCGAAACGGCGACAAACCGGCGACGGCGGGTTTCCCGGCCCGAGCCCCGGGAAGGCACCGGCATGGCCGAATCTTTCGTGGATAAGGACCTGGCGACGCTGCGCGCCATCGCGTACGCCGCCGGGATCCCGGGTTGCGAGCGGATGTCACACGACGAGCTCGTCACCGCGCTGCGCCGGGCCGGCCTGTCCGAACCGACCGGCGGGCCGATCGACACCAGCCTGGCCGATCCCGGCGATCCGGGCACGGACGAGGGCATATACCACGGCCAGGGTGTGGGTCGCCGCGAGTCCTCGGGTGGTCCGGCTGCCCAGACGGCGGCGCCACGACCGGGCCCGCCCGGGCCAGGTCGGCCGGCCATCGGCCGCTGACCGGCACCGCCGGCCAGCTCGACAGCCAGCACACGGGAGGCGACATGAGCGACGACATCAAGCGCGTGGCGAAGTCCCGAGCCGATCACCTGGGGGGCGAAACCGCGCACCAGCGCCTGGACGAACGCGGTGTGACCCGGGGCCGTACCGGTGATTCCCGCACCGCCGGTCCACCGGACGGCACCGGCATCGCCGCCGGGGTGGAGGGCATGCCCCGCAGCGACCTCAACCTGGGTGACGAGAGCACCGGCGGCCGGGCCGCCGAGCAGGCGATCGGCGCCCTGCCCGAGGAGTCCGGCACCGAGATCGAAGACCGCACCGAGCGGTGAGGGTGCAGTCCCGGGGCGGCCTCGCGATGCGAGGCCGCCCCGGCGTACGTCCACTCCCGACGTGGCCTGAGGGTCGGGCGGCCGGACGCCGGGGCGGCGTGCAATGCGGTGCGCCGGTAGCGTCGCCGGAGTGGCTCTCCTGGACATGGTCGCGGCGGAACGACGCCGGTTCGCCGACCTGATCGACTCGCTGACGCCGGAACAATTGGACACGCCCAGCCTCTGCGGAGAGTGGACGGCCAAGGAGGTGGCCGGCCACCTGATCGCCCCGTTCGCCACGCCTCCCCGCTGGTTCCTGCCGCTGATCCTGCGCAGCCGCTTCAACCTGCACCGGGCCAACGCCGAGTTGGCCCGCAGGATCGCCCGGCGGCCGACCGCCGAACTGGTGGCCGAGCTGCGGCGCAACGAACGCAACCCGTTCAAGCCGCCCGTGGTCGGCCTCTTCGGCCAGCTCACCGACCTGCAGGTGCATGGCCAGGACGTACGCCGCCCACTCGGCCTGCCGCCCGAGCTCGACCCGGATCACGCCCGGACCTCGCTCGACTTCCTGGTCAGCCGCCGGTCGGTGGCGTTCGGGCCGCGCCGGCTCCGGGCCGAGCTGCGGTTCGCGGCCACCGACCTGGACTGGTCCCGGGGTGACGGGCCGGAGGTCCGGGGCACGGCGGAGGCGTTGATGCTGGCCCTCACCGGGCGACTGGTCGTCCTGCCGGAGTTGTCCGGCGAAGGCGCCGAGATCCTGCGCGCCCGGTCGAGAAGAGCCTGAGCACGTCGACTCACGCGCGAGCGACCGAAGTCAGCGGAGCCCACTACCCTCACGACGTGCTGTCGCAGATCAAGGGCTTGTCTCGCCATTTCACCGAGGAAACCCTCCGGACGTACCTGCGGAACCGGTCAGTCCGCACGGAAGACGGCTGCCTCGTCGTGCGTGGCTACGGCAACCAGCGCGGCGTGTACCAGAAGGTCGCGGGCCGGGCCTGGGCCCACATCGCCGCGTTCGTCGTCTTCGTCGGCGACTACAACCCTGCGCTGGATGTGCACCACGTCTGCGGCGTGCCGGACTGTATCGAGCCCACCCACCTGCGTCAGGTCGGTCATGGCGAGAACCGCCGCAACCGGAAACAGCAACCTCAGTGCCGCAACGGACACGACCGCGAAATCGATCCCCGGACCGGCCGCTATCGCAAGGTCTGCCGGCGCTGCAACAGCGATGCGCAGAAGCGGTGGCGCGATCGGCAAGCCAGCCAGGTGGCCGAGGCCCGCGCCAGCTACGGCCGCCCAACGGATTGACAGGCGGACCTCCACCCAGCTGGGTGGAGGACGCTCGCTGACCCTCTTGGCGATCCTGTCGCGCAGAATGCTGCCGCTTCGCGAGGAGATGACCCATCCACGGTGGGCGATAAATAGAAAGGACAGGGAGCGCACTTACTCCCTGCCACTATCAACATATAGCGCACCGGGGGGCTTGCGGCAAGACCCCGGTCGTGCCGCAGAATCGCCGGCCGAGGCCAGAACTTGACGAAATGGGAACCGCGAAATAGGTGCGTTGTTGTTGTCGACGTATTGCGCGGGCACCACGACGACGGCCGCGGCCTCAGATCGGAGCTGATGACGTGACCCCGCTGACCACCAGCGCGTTTGATCTTCCCGACCACCTCTCCCCCAAGGCCGACCCGGCGCTCATCGCCGGCGACGAGCAGCATTTCGCGGCCATCGCGGAGAGCCTTGAGCAGACGATCACCGACCTGTCCGGCCGTCTCGATGCCGAACTCAAGGCGCCCGGCGGCAAAGGCCGGCAGGCGCTGGACCGGGACCAGGCGATCCACCGGCTGACCGCTCGCCTGCGCGCCCTGCGCCGCTTCAGCCGGGACCTGTGCCTGGGCCGCATGGTCAGCGCGGACGACCCCGAGCCCGGGTACGTCGGACGACTCGGCCTCACGGACGGCACGGGTCGCCGGCTGCTGGTCGACTGGCGCTCCCCCGCGGCCGAGCCGTTCTTCGCAGCGACCCACGCCAACCCCATGGCTCTGGCGAGCCGCCGCAGGTATCGCTGGACCCACGGCCGGATCACCGACTACTGGGACGAGGTGTTCACCCCGGACGGGTTCGAAGGGCACGCCGCGCTCGACGACCAGTCCGCCTTCATCGCCAGCCTGGGCGGCAACCGGTCGGCCCGGATGCGGGACGTGCTCGGCACCATCCAGGCCGACCAGGACGCCATCATCCGCGCGGGATCCGCTGGCGCTCTCGTCGTCGACGGCGGCCCCGGTACGGGGAAGACCGTCGTCGCCCTGCACCGCACCGCATACCTCCTCTACTCCGACCCTCGCCTCGGTCACCGCCGCGGCGGCGTGCTGTTCGTCGGCCCGCACCAGCCCTACCTGGCGTACGTCTCCGACGTCCTGCCCAGCCTCGGCGAGGAGGACGTGCAGACCTGCACGCTGCGGGACCTCGTCCACGAGGGCGCCGCCGCCAAGAGCGAGGTCGACCCGGAGGTGGCCGCGCTGAAGTCGTCCGCCGACATGGTCAAGGCGATCGAGGCGGCCGTACGGTTCTACGAGGAGCCGCCCGCGAAGGGGATGACGGTCGCGACCGAGTGGTCCGAGATCCGGCTGAGCGTCGACGACTGGGCGGAGGCGTTCGAGGCGCCGGATCCAGGCACGCCGCACAACGAGGCGCGCGAGCAGATCTGGGACGCGCTGCTCACGATCCTGCTCGAGAAGCACGACGGCGACGAGCCGGAGGCCCAGTTCCGCGCCTCGATGGAGGGGAATCGGGAACTGCGCGCGGTCTTCCACCGCGCGTGGCCGCTGCTCGACGCGGCCGACCTCGTCGGAGACCTCTGGTCGGTCCCCGCCTACCTGCGCAGATGCGCCCCCTGGCTCAGCACCGACGACATCCGCAAGCTCCAGCGCGCGGACACCCAGGCGTGGACGGTATGTGACCTGCCGTTGCTGGACGCCGCGCGGCAGCGGCTCGGCGATGCGGAGGCCGCTGAGCGCCGGCGCCGGCATGACGCCGCCGCCTCCGTCGGGCGCGAGCAGATGGCCCAGGTCGTCGACGACCTGATCGCCTCCGCCGCGTACGACGACGGCGAGGGCCTGATGACCATGCTGCAACAAGGGGACCTGCGGGAGGCGCTGGCCGACGGCGTCGCCCCGCCGCCCGCCCACGACCCGGATGTGCTCGCCGGCCCGTTCGCGCACATCGTCGTCGACGAGGCTCAGGAACTGACCGACGCGGAATGGCAGATGCTGCTGCTCCGCTGCCCGTCCCGCAGCTTCACCATCGTCGGGGACCGCGCCCAGGCCAGGCACGGGTTCACAGAGTCGTGGCAGGATCGGCTCGAGCGGATCGGGTTCGACCGGATCAACCTGGCCCCCCTGAGCATCAACTACCGGACGCCGAAGGAGGTCATGGCGGAAGCCGAGCCGGTCATCCGGGCCGTGCTCCCGGACGCCAACGTGCCGACCTCCATCCGCAGCGGCGACGTCCCCGTCGTACACGGATCTGCTTCGGATCTGGGTTCGATCCTCGACACCTGGCTCGCCGCACACGCCGACGGGATCGCCTGCGTCATCGGCGATCCCGCGTTCCGGGCGACGTCCCGCGTCCGGTCGCTGACCCCGGAGCTGTCGAAGGGGCTGGAGTTCGACCTGGTCGTCCTCGTCGACCCCGAGGGATTCGGCAACGGCATCGAAGGCGCGGTCGACCGCTATGTCGCGATGACCCGAGCGACCCAGCAACTCGTCATCCTCACCAGACCCTGACCACGTGTCGGCCTGGGCTTGATGAGATTTCTCGCTAATCTGTCAGTGCATGATTATCAGGGCCATGTCAGTTGTTTCTCACCGGGCGTCAGTCTCCCGGGTCCGGCCTATCGGGCGCGCTTCGACGCGAAGCCGTTGCGCGCGCCGGGAGCCCGTTCCCGCCTGAGCATTCCCTGCTGTTCGAGGAAGGCGACGGCGTGCTAGACCGACGCCGGGCTGACGCGAAACCGCTAGACCAGGCCAGCGGCGGTGAGAGCGCCGGAGTCGATGATGTACAGGCAGGCCAGCACCCGGTCTCCTCGTGCTCGGTCGCGCCTCACAAAGTCTCCATGGACGAGCCGCGCGGCGGCCGGCCCTGCGCGGCCGGGCGCCGGACGGTCGTCGAGGCGGCGCAGTAGCACCGTCGCGGCGTACCGGGCCATCGCCTCGGAGTCGATGGCGACGCTCGTCAGTGGTGAGTCGCTCAAAGCCGCGACGAGCAGGTAGCCCTTGCATCGCTGCCTCAACATTCACGCCACCTTGAGGCACCTCGGTTCGGTGCGCGGGCGACTATCACAGGAGCGGCAGCAGTGGTTTGAGCTCGTGCAGTTCCCCAGCGACGGTTCGGACCGACACCCCGAGGTCCCGAGCGATCGCAGCCCGCGTCCACCCTCGGGCAGCGCGCTGCGCCACGGCGAGCTGCCGCGACGTCAGGGCCGGCCACGGGCTGCGCAGTGCGGGTACGGATGCGGCGTACGTAATGTCCCACAGCTGGCACACCATGCGGACGAGGTCGGGGCGGGTCACTATCCATGCGGTGCTGGCCCCGGCGCCTGTCGGCATGCCGGGCAGCACGGCGCAGGCGCGGTCGAGAAGCAGTGCCGACCCCATCACCGGTCCGCACCGTGCGTGGGGCTGGGTCGCGCGCAGGAAGGGGTTGGCCAGCCCCGCGTGCTCCGACGCGATCGCCTCGATTCGCACACCGCGCCGCATCGATTCCCGGTCGAGGCGGCCACCGCGGTCCTCGGGATCGAACGGTGGGCGTCGCTGGAGCGCCAGGGCGGAGGCGCGGCAGCGAGGTTCCAGGGCACCGAAGGCTTCCTGGATCCGGTTGTCGCCCTCTCCCAGCAGCCTGAACCCGTCGGGAGCGCGTCCGCGGCGTGCCGCCACGGACATCTCGAGCACCTTGACCGCGATGGTCGCCCACAGTTCCGCGATCATCGACTCGCGGTCTGCGTCCAATTGCCTGCCGCTATCCAGCACGAACCCTCCGGGTTGCCTCGTACTCGCCCCGACCGGCCTGTCGGGCCAATGTCGCCCCTCATCGTGCAGTTTGAGAAGGGGTTGGCCAAGAGCCGGTGGACGCAGGCGCGCCGATTAGCGGACTCGGGCTCGTGCCGTCAAGGTCAGTTGCACGACCCTGCAAACACCATTGACCGCCTCGCGCCAAGGGTGTTCCGATCCGTCCACCACACTGCACACCGGCGCTAACGCCGGACAGAGCGAAAGGGCACTAGACACGTGCGTCGACTCTCACAAGTACTTGCGTTGGCGTTGCTCCTCTGCACCGCCACCATCGGCATCGGCGCCCAGAGCGCCCAGGCTGCGGACTGCAGTGGGTACCTGATCAACCGGTCTGTCGCGCGCACCTCGTCGGGCGTGACGGTCGGAGAGCTGGTCACCTACTACAACTCCAGCACGGGTTACAACTGCGCGCGGTTCAACCACCTCGGCCCGACCTACGGGGTTGCCAGCCAGACATATGTGTATCTCAAGCGGTGCGCCAACGGGACAGGGCCAGACCTGTGCTGGGCCGAGACGGAGGACCGGTCCCTAGGCACTTACGCCTATTACGCGGGCCCGGTGAAGGTGTACGCACCCAACAACTGCGTCGGCGCGCAGGGATATGTGGAGTACCAAGGCAAGTATGTCTGGGCCTACTCGCCGACCAAGATCGGGTGCTAGTCGACCCGATCTGCGGGGTGCTTGACAGGCGAAGACCTCCGGGCGTGGGGTGGAGCTTCCATCAACCGCTCCTCGCCCAGGAAGGTCTTCGCCCCGACCTACACGACCCTGGGTCAGGCAAAACTGCTTCGGCTGGCCACGCGTTACCGCCGCAACCGCCGGTCTGGCCGGTGCACCCACTCGGCTGTTGATTAGCTGCGCCAGGATGTCCGCGGTTACTGCGACCCGGCTCGCAGGCCGCGGATCGCCCCGTCGCCACAGCGCCACACCGCGCGCAACGGCCATCGTGACGTTCCGTTACCAGAGGACCAGCGCCGACCGTGTGGCGCATCCGCCTCTAGCCGATGGGAGGACGTTGCTGCTGCGACCGGCCTTCCGTTGGCTGCGGCCAACGGTTGCCCCTTCGCTGGCCGAGCGGCGAGCGGCGAGCGGCGAGCGGTCTTTTCTGCAGGCCGGCGCGCCAGCGTGTAAGCAATGATCCGCAGTGTTGCAGGAGGAACTAACCCGAGCATAGACTGATCTTGAACTATGCAAGCCGTAGCGCGACCATCCCGCAGCGGCATGCCGTCACTTGGTTATTGCGGGTGACCCACCCCTCGCAAGTCGTGCAGTACATGGCGTCGAGGAGGTCCGCAACATCCTCGGCGAATGCCACAGCGTCGGACAACGGAAGACTTGCGGCCCATTGGTTTGGTGGGCGCCGACCATGTTCCGCAAATGCTGCCGCAGTTCGAGGCTTTCCACCACGGCCCGCACAGAGGTCTTCTTCAGCTCCTTGGCCCGGTGGGGGCCTGACCAGCCAAGGCCTCTGCCGATTCTGCGGCCGCCATCCTGGTGATGAGTTCGGCCGTCGATGTCAGTGGCAGATCGGCCGGAGGGCCGGGCAGATCGGCCAAGCGCTCATACGCCTGTATGGCGTCAGCCCTGGCCACCAGGCCGGAGAGCCTGACGAGTTCATCGTCCCTAGCTCCCAGATCTGGAGCGAGTTTCGGCTCGGTCGACCCGCGTTCGAGGCGCGCGAGCCGCTGCCTCAGGCTCGGCCACGTCTTCAGTTGCTTGACGAGGGGCCCCGCTGGCAGCGCGCTTTTTCACCCACTGACGTTCGTGGGAAATCACTGACACGGGCGAGAAGCGCTGGACGACGGGTAGGCCTCCCAAGCGAACGGCGCTGCGCCCGCCTCTCTGGGTGCGGCCCCGTACGTTCGGCGCGTCCGTCGCTCGGGGACAACGCGATCGGCAGTAATCAGGCGAAAAGTGACAGTGTCGGCGCTGCTGACAGAAGATGAGAAGCCGGCACTGACATCCTGCCGAGAAATCTCACTTGATCGGCGGCCCTACAACGGCCACGCATGCCCAGGCCGGCACCCCCGATGCGAGGTCGATTTACACCATCCCCATTCATTACGCCAAAGAACTGTCATTATGATGTACTAGCAGCTTGTCCCGATCCGTCCGTTTGTATTAGCGGATTATCGGTAACTCCAATCCGATAATCCGTGCCGGAAGCTGGGGAGCTTCGCCAACGAACGTGTCACGAACCGCGCCGACTCCGTTGGGATGATGGGGTTGACCCTGACGCGACGTGCGGCTCTACGTTGGTTGCCATGGAACGTTGTGGTTGTGGGGGCCTGGTACCGGTCGAGGGTGGGCCGAGGCATCCGTACATGGAGTCTGCGCCCGCGTGCTGGCGGCTGTACGGCGAGCTGACCATCCGCCTGCTGGCGCTGAGCCCGGCCGCGGCGCAACCGTCTCACGTCGACTGCTTCGCAACCCAGCACACGGGAGGCGCCGACAACGACCGGCGTCAGCGTTCCTCGATAGCCGTGCACCTGGTCGCGCTGTGTGCGCGCATCGAGCGCGGCATCACCGCCGTACAGCTGCAGCGATTGCGCCCGCGCGTCAGCGCCACCGTCCTGCCCACACTTGGCATGGACGACTGGCCCCTGCTCACGCCGCCTGATGACTACGGGGAACTGACTGTCGCGGTGCTCTGGAACCTACCCGACGACGAGTTCGGCCCGAGCCTCGCGGACTGGCCGGGCTGCGTCTGGTCCGCCTGGCAGCATCAACACGCCACAGTCCGGGTGTGGACCGACGCCCTGTTGGAGGCCCTATGAGGTACCGGACGCCCCACGCAGTACCGAGCGCTGTGCGTCCGATGCACCTCCGGCGTGCTCACGCACTTCGACCACCACGTCAACGTCGGCGGCAGGCGGGGCAGCCGTGACCCCCGACGCGCCACCGTACGTTCAGACCCTCGACGCGTTGCCCTTGGAGGCGACATGAGCCTGATCACCTGCCCCGGATGCGGCCTGACCCACACCGACCGAGGTCTGCCGGTCGTGCCCAACCGGGCTGCGACCGGGGAGTGCGTGGCCGAGGCCGGCGCGGTGCAGGCGGCGTTCTACGCGCCGGACCTGCTGGGGTACAGGCAGTATGTCGTCGATGCCTACGCGTGCCTGCACGCGGACCCGAGCACTCGGATCGGGGTGCAGGCCACGGCGCTGTGCCTGATGACCATGGACCTCTACCTCGAGTGCGGGCAGCCGGTCTCGGAGGGGTCGATCCTGCACCAGGAGATGATCCGGACTCGTCCGGACATCTTCACGCCCCTGCCGGCACCGGATCTGGATGGAGTCCTGACGCAGCGGCACCTCCTCGCGGCGCCACACAGCCAGTACGCGGCCTTGGCCGCCGAGTGGGCTCGCTCGGTGTGGGACGCGTGGTCGGACCACCACGCTCAGGTCCGGGCCTGGAACCAACTGCTCGTTCCGCACCGGGTCACCGGACGTCCAGCGTGGCTGGACCCTGCACAAGGTAATCGATGATCATGCGGTGCTGCGTTCGGCCAAGGGTGTCGGGCCGGATCTGGAGTTCCTTCGCAGGCCCGGCGTGAAGACCGTGTGGAACCCCGTCCATCTCGACCTGATGCCGTATCCCGGTGATGATCAAGCGGCGGAGGTGGCCCGGCTGGGGGCTCTCGGTGCCACCGGCGCCGACGTCGGCCAGGGCGATGTGTCGTGGACGTGCCTCGCCGGGTTCGACGGCACCATCACCTTCGCCACTGAGGGGTCCCGGTAGCACTGAGGAGTTTTCGGTCCGAAAACCGTTTGAGCCTTCCTTCCGCGTTCCCGTAGGTTGCCTGCGGCCCGTCGCAGTGAGGACAGAGGACAAAACCGCGTGACCCCGCCTGCTCTTTAGACCTGACACGTTCTTCCGCTCACCTGTAGCCGACGCTCCCGTCGGCTCTGCCGGTCTGCCCTTGGGCGCCCGGTCATACAGCGTTTGAGGTCGCGCGTTATCGGCCTCGTGTCAGCTCTAGCGAGATCAGGTCTAGAGAGATCATGTCTTCACAACCTCATACCGTGCTGCCCTGGGTCGTTCGTCGGACCAGGCTGCCTCTGCTGTCGTTGCGGTGCGTGGACTGCCGGTCGGAGTCGGCCACCACCGGCGAGGGCAGGTTCCGCGTCAATGCCAACGGCAAGCTGCTGGACGTGTGGCTGCTGGTCCGCTGCGTATCCTGCGATCGAACGAGCAAGCTCACCGTGCATGAGCGAGCCCCGGTCAGATCCTTCGATCCGGCCGAGCTCCACGGCTACTACGTCAACGATCCGGAACTGGTGGCGTCCCGGCTGTTGGATCCGCTGCTCGCCCGGCGCAACCGCTTCACCCTGGACTGGACGGGGGCTTGGCGGC
This sequence comes from Micromonospora sp. CB01531, assembly GCF_001905095.1. Taxonomy (GTDB): domain Bacteria; phylum Actinomycetota; class Actinomycetes; order Mycobacteriales; family Micromonosporaceae; genus Micromonospora. The sequence continues at coordinate 11,421 of NZ_LWLS01000013.1, read as the reverse complement.
TTGACACCCCTTCGGCGTGGCTCGACGAGGCGTGGCCGGTCCAGGTGGAGGTCCTCTTCGCGGATCCGGTGCCGGTGCGCCCGGAACGGCTCATCGCGCAAGGGCTCGGCCTCAGCAGAAACGAGGTACTGCGCCGGATCAAGTGCGACATTCCGCTGCGGCGTCCGACGAACGCCGGGTTCACCTTTGCCGTGATGGCCGGGGACTAGCGGGGGTATAGCCGCGGCGGGCCACCCGGCCCGCCCGGCTCCACGCCCCGAAACCGCGACCGCTGACGGCTCTGGCACCAGGTAACCCGGCACATGGTCCCCGAAAGGGCTTACCGCTGGGTTCCGTTCCGATGTAACCCCCATGCCGCACTCACGGCCGCAGCAGTTGCCGCACCCGTGCGGCCTCTCGAGTGAGGTGGTCGCGCTCCGGCACGCTGGTGGCGGCGCGGGAGGCCTCGGCATAAAGTTCGGCGGCGTGCTCGAGGTCGCCGGCGCGTTCGTGCAGGTATGCCGTCACCGCGGCGTAACGGGGCAGGTCGGGATCCACGTCAGCCAGCGCCGCCAGGCCGGCCTGCGGTCCGTCGGCCTCCCCGACGGCCACTGCCCGGTTGAGCCGCACCACCGGGCTGCCGGTGAGGAGCAGCAGTTCGTCGTACCACTCCACGATCTGCACCCAGTCCGTCTCGAAGGTGCTCCGGGCGTCCGCGTGCAGGGCGGCGATCGCGGCCTGTGCCTGGTATTCGCCGAGCCGGTCGCGGGCCAGCGCGGCCTGCAATATCGTCACCCCCTCGGTGATCAGGCCGGTGTCCCAACGCGATCGGTCCTGCTCACCGAGCGGCACCAGGCGACCTCCGGGGCCGGTGCGGGACGCGCGGCGCGCATGGTGCAGCAGCATGAGCGCGAGCAGCCCCGCCACCTCGGGCTCGTCGGTCAAGGCGATCAGCTGGCGGGTGAGGCGGATCGCCTCGGCCGCCAGGTCGACGTTTCCGCCGTACCCCTCGTTGAAGACGAGGTAGAGCACCCGTAGTACCGTCCCGAGATCGCCGGGCTGGTCGAGCGGCAGCCCCGCGATCCGCCGCTTGGCCCGGCTGATCCGCTGCGCCATGGTCGCCTCGGGGACGAGGTATGCCGCCGCGATCTGCCGAGTGGTCAGGCCACCGACCGCGCGCAGCGTCAAGGCGACGGCCGAGGCCCGCGGCAGGGTGGGGTGCGCACACAGGAAGTAGAGCCGCAGCGTGTCGTCCGTGGCGGGCGCCGGACCGGCGGGAGGCTCGACCTCCACGGCGAGTTCCCGTCCTCGCCGCGACGCCTCGGCGCGGGCGGCGTCGAGGAACCTGCGCCACCCGACGGCGACGAGCCATGCCTTCGGATCGCGCGGTGGATCATCCGGCCAGGTGTCCAGCGCCCGGATCAGGGCCTCCTGCACGGCATCCTCGGCCGACGCGAAGTCCGCTCCGCGCCGGACGAGGACACCGATCACCGCGGGCACGAGTTCCCGCAGCAGCGACTCGTTCACTCGGTCACCGTGGGGGCCTCGGTGAGAAACGGTCGCACCTCGAGCCACTCGTGGATCGGCTCGCCGCCGGCCCCGGGAGCGGCGGACAGCTCCCCCGCCAGCTGGACGGCGCGGTCCCAGGACTCCACGTCGATGATCATCCAGCCGGCGATGAGGTCCTTGGTCTCGGCGAACGGACCATCGGTCACCGGTGGGCGCCCCTCGCCGTCATATCGCACGAACGCGCCCTCGGGCGACAGTGCCTGTCCGTCGACGAACTCACCCGTTCCCTCCAAGCGGGCTGCGAAGTCGCGCATGAACTGCACGTGCGCGTCGACCTCCTCCGGCGTCCACTGGTCCATCGGCACGTCGTTGACCGGAGCCGGGGCGCCGCGGTAGTGCTTCAGCAGCAGGTACTTCATGGTGGTCCTCCTTCTTCCACACGCGGCCCGTCGTGGCCGCTCGTGTCCCTGGGACGGAGCCAGCGCCACATTCTCGACACCCGACACGACAACGATCCAGGACACCCGACAACGTCCCCGGCAGACGCTGCTATCCGTTCCGGCCGACTCCCTGCGGGTGTGGCGGCGTTACGCGGGCGAGCAGCTTGTGACCCGCACTGTCCGAGCGCTCGTGGTCGGAGCCGAGCCGGAACTCCCGCCCCTGCCAGCGCTTGCGCAGCCAGCGGTCGTGGCTGGCCAGCACGATCGCGCCGGGGCCGCCGCCCAGCGCCGCCTCCAACTCGTCGCACAGGCGCGGGGACAGGTGGTTGGTGGGTTCGTCGAGCAGCAGCAACTGCGGCGGTCGCGCCACCAGCAGCGCCAGCGCGAGACGTCGGCGCTGCCCCACCGAGAGCCGGCCGACCGGCTTGTCCAGGTCCGCGTCGTGCATCAGGCCCAGCGAGCCCAGCGGCACCGCCTCGGCCCGCTCGGCGCCCAGCACCAGCTCATAGGTGGCCCGAACGGACCGGTCCGACCGGTCGAACACGGTGTTCTGGGCGAGCAGTCCCACGGTCAGCCCGCGCCGCCGCCGCACCTCACCCTCGGGTGTGAGCCGCCCGGCGAGCACGGCCAGCAGGGTTGACTTCCCCGCCCCGTTCCCCCCGGTGACCAGCAGACGGTCGGTCGCCGACACCTCGGCACTCACCGGTGCGAGCCGGCCCGGCACCCGTACGTCAGCCAGGGACACCAGCGGACCGTCGCCTTCCGCCGCGGGTGCGGCGAGTGCCGTGCTCTCGAACCGCAGGGGCTTCGGCGGCTCGCCGACCTGGGCGCGCTCCAGCTCCTCCAGGCGTCGGGTGGCGTTGCGCACCCGGCGGGAGATCTGGCTCTGCACCCGGCCGGCGCGGTGGCCGTAGCCCATCTTCTCGTTGTCGCGCGGCCTCCGGTCCGGTGCGACGCGGTGCGCGGTGACCTCGGCGGAGACCCGCAGCGCCACCAGTTCTTCCTGTTCCTCGGCCCAGCGGCGCTCCCAGCGGTCCCGCTCGGCACGTTTCTCGGCCAGGTAGGCGCTGTAGTTGCCGCCGTAGCGGACCGGGCCATGCATCGCCGGGTCGAGGTCGATCAGGTCCGTGCACACGGCGTCCAGAAAGGCCCGATCGTGGCTGGCCACCACGACGACCCCGGGCAGGGTACGCAGTTGCTCCTCGACGAAGGCGGCGGCACGGTCGTCGAGATGGTTGGTCGGTTCGTCCAGCAGCAGCGCGGAGGGTCGCCGGACCAGCAGCGCGGCCAGCGCGAGCCGGCCGCGCTGCCCGCCGGACAGCGACCCGAGCGTCCGGTCGTGGCCGAAGCTGCCGAGGGCGAGGCCGTCGAGCACGAGCGCGGCACGCCGGTCGGCGTCCCAGGCCTCCCGTTCCTGGGCCTGTTCGAGCCGGACGCCGTACGCGTCGAGCAGACCGGGGTACTCGGCCGCGTCCTGCGCGGTCCGCGCGAGCTGATCGGTGAGCCGGTCCAGCTCGGCGAGGTCCTCCCTGGCCTCGCGCAGGGCGTCGTCGAGTACGTCGGCGATCGTCGCGCCGGTGTCGTAGGGCATCTCCTGCTGGAGAAAGCCCAGGTCGGGTGGGCGCGTGACGCTGCCGGCGTGGGGCTGGTCCGTCCCGGCCAGCAGGCGCAGCAGGGTCGACTTGCCGACGCCGTTCTCCCCGATCAACCCGATGCGGTGCCCGGGCGAGGCGGTCAGGGAGACACCGTCGAGCACCCGTCGGTCGCCGAGGGTGTGGACGAGGTCGTGGGCGAGCAGAGCGGGCTGAGGCATGGGATCCGTCCAACGTGATCGGTGCGCGGCCCGCGGGGCGGTATGCCTCGGACACGGGCCAGGTCGACACGCCGGCGGCTCACACCTCAGGGGCCCCCGTCTCCTTCAGCACGCCGTCGGCCAGCCGCAGCCACCGGTTCACGCCGATGTCGCGCAGGAACCGTTCGTCGTGGCTGACCACCACGAAGGCCCCCTGGTACGAGTTCAGGGCGCTCTCCAACTGGCCCGCGCTGACCAGGTCGAGGTTGTTCGTCGGCTCGTCTAGGAGCAGCAGGTGCGGAGCTGGTTCCGCGCACAGCACACAGGCCAGGGTGGCGCGCAGCCGCTCGCCTCCGGAGAGCACCCCGACGGGCAGATGGGCGCGGGGCCCCCGGAAGAGGAAGCGGGCGAGCAGGTTCATTCGCTCGGCCTCCGGACGCTGCGGGGCGTAGTCGGCGAAGTTCTCGGCGACCGTACGGTCCACGTCCAGCAGGTCGAGGCGCTGCGAGAGGTAGGCGATGCGGCCGTCGGCCCGCTTGATCTCGCCGCTCTGCGGTGTCAGGTCGCCGTTGATCAGACGCAGCAGGGTGCTCTTGCCGGCACCGTTGGGACCGGTCAACGCGATGCGCTCCGGGCCCCGGACGGTCAGGTCGACGCCCTGGCCGGCGAACACGTCCCGGTCGCCGAGGCGGACGCGGAGCTGCTCGCCGAGGAACAGGGTGCGTCCGGCGGGCACGTTGGTCTCCGGCAGGGCCAGCGTGATGCTCTGTTCCTCGCGCAGCGCACGCCCGGCCTCGTCCAGCCGGGCCTTCGCCTCGCTGACCCGGTTGGCGTGCATCTGGCCCGCCCGGCCCGCGGACTCCTGCGCGCCCCGCTTCATGGTGCCGGCGAAGATGCGGGGCAGGCCGGCGCTCTTCAGGTTGCGGGCGGCGTTGCTCTGCCGGCGTTCGGCGCGCTCGCGGGCCTGCTGCATCTCCCGCTTCTCCCGCTTCAGCTCCTGCTCGGCGTTGCGGACGTTCTTCTCGGCGGCTTCCTGCTCGGCCCGCACGGTCTCCTCGTACTCGGTGAAGTTGCCGCCGTAGAAGCGCAGTTCGCCACGGTCGAGTTCGGCGATGCGTTCCATGCGGTCGAGCAGGGCGCGGTCGTGGCTGACCAGGAGCAGCAAGCCGGTGAAGTCCTCCAGCACGTCGTAGAGCTTGTGCCGGGCGTCGAGGTCGAGGTTGTTGGTGGGCTCGTCGAGCAGCAGCACGTCGGGCCGCTTCAGCAACTGGGCGGCGAGACCGAGGGAGATGACCTGGCCGCCGCTGAGGGTGCTCAGGCTGCGGTCCAGGGTGAGGTCGGCCAGGCCGAGGCGGTCGAGCTGGGCGCGGGTGCGTTCCTCGATGTCCCAGTCGTCGCCGATGGTGGTGAAGTGCTTCTCGTCGACGTCCCCGGACTCCACGGCGTCGATGGCCTGGATGATCGCGGCGACGCCCAGCACCTCGGCGACCGTGAGGTCGCCCGTCAGGGGGAGGCTCTGCGGGAGATAGCCGAGGGTGCCGGTCACGGAGACCGACCCGGTGTCGGGCCGCAGTTCACCGGCGATGAGCTTGAGCAGCGTGCTCTTGCCGGTGCCGTTGGGCGCGACGAGGCCGGTGCGGCCGGCGCCGACGGTGAAGGACAGGTCCTGGAAGACGGGAGTGTCGTCGGGCCAGCTGAAGGACAGGTTCGAGCAGACGATGGAGACGTCGGACATGGAGGTGACCTCGTGATGAGGGGGCAGGGAAGACACTTCTGCCCCGGCGGCAGACAGGGAAAGAGGGGACGACAGCAAGGCCACGTCGGCGGCGCTTCCACGCGCCGGGCCGGTGGCCTGTCGGCTCCGGGTATCACCCGGAGATGTCGTCGTCCACCACCATGTCTGGTCTCCTCAACAAACGATCAACGTCGCCACCACTCTAACAGCAGCGGGCGGGGACCGGAGACACGACGGATCAGCCGGCCGGCCGCAGGGGGCCCGGCGCTGCTGGTGCGGCATTCGGCCGGCCTCCGGGTGGAGCCGGTCGGCAGCCAAGGTAGGCGTCCAGGGCGGCGGCGCCCGTGAGCATGGCGCGGCTGCGGGCCGAGAGCCGGGCGCGCCAGTCACGCAGCATCAATTCCAGGGGTGCGACGCCTCCGGCGGAGCGGACCTGGGCGATCAGCGGGGCGATCTGCTCCAGCAGGTAGCCGCCTCGCCTGAGCTGGTGGGCCAGCAGGGCGTCGCGTACGTCGGCCGCGCTGTAGACCCGGTAGCCGGTCCGCGGATCGCGGCGCGGCTGGACCAGGCCGGCGCGTTCCCATTTGCGCAGGGTGGCCGGGCGGATGCCGAGCCTTCTCGACAGGGGGCCGACGAACGTGTCGCCGCGTTCCGGCGGTACGGGACTGAGGTCGTGCAGCGCGGCTTCGACGGCCTGGAGGGTGCGGCGGTCGTCGAGCAGTTGGGCGTGGCTCTCGTCGATGAGCCGAAGCGCTTCCTCGGTCGCGTCCCGGTTGACCGCCTGCATGATCGACGTGGCCGTCTGGTGGCCGTGTCCCGGTACGAGGGCGAGGAACGCCTGCAGGGCGGTCGCGTGCAGCGGCGTGTAGGTGCGGTAGCCGTGCGGGGTGCGTTCCGCGCCCGGAAGGATGCCCGCCGCCTCGTAGTTCCTGATCGCCTGCGTGGACAGGCCGTGCCCGCGCGCCAGGTCAACCGGCCTCAGCCGACCGCTGTCTTGAAGGTTTCGTCTCACTGTCCTGCCAATATCGCCGAGAAGTTTCAACAGTTGGTTCAACGATACCGTTGATGGCATGACTGCTGGCATCACAGACACCGCCCATGCCGTTGACGCCGCGACCGTCATGGGATTGCTCCCGGCCCGGCCGCGGCTGCTTGCCCTGGGTGAGCCCACCCACGGCGAGGACGTTCTGCTCGAGGTGCGCAACGATCTCTTCCGGCAACTCGTCGAGCAGGAGGGCTACCGGACCATCTCGATCGAGAGCGACTGCGTGATGGGCTTGGTCGTGGACGACTACGTCACGTCCGGCACGGGCACCCTCGACGAGGTCATGGAGCGTGGCTTCAGCCACGACTGGGGCGCCTTCGCGGCCAACCGTGAACTGGTGCGCTGGATGCGGGCGTACAACGACGGCCGGCCCGCGTCCGAGCAGGTGCGCTTCGCCGGTTTCGACGGCCCGCTGGAGATCACCGGCGCCGCGAGCCCCCGGCAGGCCCTCACCGCACTCCACTCCTACCTCACCGCCCGGGTGGACGCCGACCTGCTGCGCTGCACCGCGGAAACGCTCGACCGTCTGCTCGGCGCGGACGACCGGTGGACCAATCCCGCCGCCATGATGGACCCGTCCCAGTCCGTGGGGCAGACGCCCGAGGCCACCCAGCTGCGACTGCTCGCCGACGACCTGGTAGCCCTGCTCGACGCGCAGACGCCCCACCTGATCGCGGCGTCCTCACCCGACGACTGGGACCGGGCCCGCATGTACGGGCGCACCGCCACCGGCCTGCTGCGCTACCACTTCTGGATGGCCGACACGGCACCGAGGCGCATGGCATGGCTGCTCGGCGTGCGGGATTCGATGATGGCCGCCAACCTCTTGGCCCTCGCCGAACGCAGCCCGGCGCTTGTCTACGCCCACAACGCACATCTGCAGCGGGACAAGAGCACGATGCAGATGTGGCAGGGACCGGTGCAGTGGTGGAGCGCCGGGGCGATCGTCAGCCTCCAACTGAAAGAGGCGTACGCCTTCCTGGCCACGGCGCTCGGCACGATCCGCCACCACGGTGTGCAGACCCCACCCCCGGACACCATCGAAGGGCTCCTGTACGCGCTCCCGCAGGACCGGTACGTCGTCGACGCCCGCCGACTGGCCGATTCTCTCGGCGACGTGACGCCCGCTCGCCGGGTGTCCCCCTGGTTCGGCTACGCCCCGCTGGACCCGGCCCAGCTGGCCAGCAACGACGGGATCGTGTTCGTGAAGGACGCCCCGCGGAACTAGGATCAGCCCGGTGCCCACAGGACACATGCCGGGGATGACCGCGGCGGACGTCCGCAGCGCCGCCGCCGAGATGACGCGGGTGCTGCGGCCCGCCGTGGACCGCGACTGGACCGTGCCGGCGGCAGACCTGGAGTGGACCTGCTGGACGACTGCGGCGCACGTCGCCCACGACCTGCTCGCCTACGCGGCGCAGCTGACCGGCCTGCCGGCCGACGGCTACCTCCCCCTCGACCTGCGGGTACGCGCCGACGCGACCCCGGCCCACCTGCTGACCGTGATCGGCGCGGCCGCCGGGTTGCTCGCTGCCGCCGTCGACACCGCCGCCCCCGGCAGCCGCGCCTGGCACTGGGGACCGTGCGACCCGGGCGGCTTCGCGGCGATGGGCGTCGCCGAGACCCTGCTGCACGGCCGGGACATCACCGGCGGCCTCGGGCTGGACTGGTCGCCACCACCACAGCTGTGCGCCGGGGTGCTGGGCCGGCTGTTCCCGGACGCGCCGGACGGCGACCCCGTCGCGGTGCTGCTCTGGATGACCGGCCGGGCACGGCTCGGCGACCGGCCGCGGCGCACCGCGTGGACCTGGCGGGCCGCACTCGGCTGAGGCAGGGTCAGCGGCGGCGCCAGGGCAGCCGCCGACGTCGGCGCTGCCCGCGGACCGGGACGCCCGCGCTGTCCGCCGTCGCGGCGGCCGCGATCCGCTCGGCGGCGGCCCGTGCGCGTTCCTCCCGCCAGACCCGGACGGTCTCCTCGACGTTGACGGGGCGGACCACCACCCGGGGTCCGCTCGGCGCGCGCAGGAAGTCCACGATCTCCCGGTTCAGCGCGGTGACCGCCGCCCGCACCAAGTCCTCGGTCGGCAGGTCCCGCACCTCGCCGGGCAGCCGCTCCACCCGGCGTCGCAGCTGCAAGGGGGTGGGCAGCAGCAGGTCGCCCGGGATCCGCTCGCGCTCCAGGAAGCTCTTGATCCACCACGACTCGTCGTAGGGCAGACCCCGCCCGGGGATCGGCTTGCCGGCGCCGGGCAGGTTGTCGAACTCGCCGCGCTCCTGGGCCGAGCGGATCTGCGCCTCGACCGCCGCATCCCAGCTGGTTGTCACCGCCGTCACCTCCCGCTCCCACCGTATCCGCCGCTCCCCGGCGAGGTCAGCGCCGACCGGTGGCGGACCATTCCCGCCCGGCCTCCAGCAGGGTCAGCGGTGCCAGCGCACGTGCCGGTGCCCGTCACGGGGGAACGGGGGCCGGGCGGGCAGCACCTCCTGGAAGGCGTACCCGCTCTTCTCCGCCACCCGGCAGGAGGCCAGGTTGTCCACCTGGTGCAGCAGCTCGAGGTGGGTCAGCCCGCCGGCGGCGAAGCGGGCGAAGGCCCAGTCGCTGACCGCGGTGACCGCGCGGGGCGCGACCCCGCGACCGCGGGCGGGCGCCGCGGTCCAGTAGCCGACCTCGGCGTACGGGCGGCCGGGGGTGATCTCCTTGAGCACCACGTTCGCCACCAGCCGCTCCCCGTCCGGCTCCGGCTCCAGCACGGCGAAGCTGAACCGGCGGCCGGCCGCCCAGCCCTGCCGGGCCCGGCGCAGGAACGTCCGGGCGTCCGCGGTGGTGGTGACCGGAAACCGGGTCCAGCTGCGCAGCACCGGGTCCCGGTACGCCGCCAGCAGGGCCTCGGCGTCGCCGGCGCGCCACGGCCGGAGCACGAGTGCGGGGGCGGTGGCCGTGGCGGCGGCGCGCAGGACCATGGACATGCCCGCATTCTCGCGCCTCGGTCCCGCCCGCCGGAATCGGGTCGATCATCTTCTTCGGCGTCCTGGACGCCTGCACCGCCGGATGTCACAGCAGCCCGGCCCGACGGGTGGGACGGTCACTGTCCACCGGCTCCGGCCGCGACCGCCCGGCGTAGGGTCATCGGCAGATTCACCGGAACGGGGGCGTCATGGTCACAACCGGAGCGTTGGTGGGTATCGGCCTGGTGGCGTTGGGCCTGGTGCTCACCCCCGGCCCGAACATGGTCTACCTGGTGTCCCGGTCGGTCGCCCAGGGCCGGCGGGCCGGGCTGATCTCGCTGCTCGGGGTGGCCGCCGGCTTCCTGGTCTACCTGGTCGCGGCGGTCGCCGGGATCGCCACGGTGTTCGTGCTGGTGCCGCCGCTGTACGTGGCGGTGAAGCTGGCCGGGGCGGCGTACCTGCTGTGGCTGGCCTGGCGGACGCTGCGCCCGGGCGGCCGGTCGGCGTTCACGCCCACGGCGCTGCCGCCGGACCGCCCCCGCCGGCTGTTCACCATGGGCCTGGTCACCAACCTGCTGAACCCGAAGATCGCCATTCTGTACGTGTCGCTGCTGCCGCAGTTCATCGACCCGGCGCGCGGTCACGTGGCGGTGCAGAGCCTGCTGCTGGGGCTGACCCAGATCAGCATCGCGCTGACGGTCAACGGGCTGATCGTGCTCACCGCCGGCACGGTGTCGTCGTTCCTGACCCGCCGGCCGGCGTGGGAGCGGGCGCAGCGGTACGTGATGGGCAGCGTGCTGGCCGGGCTCGCGGTCCGCATCGCCGCGGACCGGTCCCGCGCCGCCGTCGCCACCCCCTGACCGGTACACGCGGCCGGCGCCGCCGGACGGCGCACGGTCAGAGGTTGTCGGGCCCGGTGAGCCCCGGGTGCCGCTCACCCGGCGCGGCGTACCAGGCCCGCGCCGGTTCGCGCAGCGCCGTGTCGATCCGCAGCCGGCTCCAGTCGTCCAGCTCCGGCAGGTCGGTCCGGTCGAACCAGCCGACCGCGACGGACTCGTCGCCGTCGGCGGTGGCGACGCCGCCGACCGCCCGGCAGCGGAACCACACGTTGAGGTACTCGCAGGTGTCGCCGTTCGGGTAGCGCACCGGATGGGTGGCCACCCCGCCGACCCGCTCGATCGCCACCCGCACCCCGGTCTCCTCGTATACCTCGCGCAGCAGCGCCTCGGCCGGCTGCTCACCCGGGTCGACCATCCCGGCGGGCAGCGACCAGCGGCCGTTGTCGCCGCGGCGGGCCAGCAGCAGCCGCCCGGCGTCGTCGGTCACCACCGCGCTGACCCCGTAGAGCATGAGCAGGTCGTGTCCGATGTGCTGGCGCAGCCGCGCGACGTACGGCGAGACAGGCATGTCCGGCAACCTACCCGCCGCCGGCGCGGCCCGCCGTGCCGCCCGGCCCGGTCACTACACTTCGCCCCGATGGACGCCCACCCCACCCCCGACACCCGCCCCTGCGCGCACTGTGGACGGGAGGTGCCGCAGCGTGCCGGCGCCGGCCGCCCGTTCCGCTACTGCCGGGACAACGACGGCGCCTGCCAGCGGGCTTCCCGTAACTCCCGGATGCGCCACCGCAACGCTCCCGGCCTGCCCGGGCAGGTGGCCCGCACCTGGGAGGCGGTCGACCGGCTCGACCAGATCGTCGAGAGCCTCACCGAGGCGCTGCACGCCGAGCTGTCCCCGGCCGGGGTGGAGCGGCAGGTCGCCCTGGTCCGTGCCGAGACGGCCGCCCAGGTCGCGGCCGCGCACACCGAACGCGACGACGCCCGCCGCGACGGCGAGGACGCTGCCGCGGCCGCCGCCCGCGCCCGCCAGGACGCCCAGGCGGCGGCCGCCGAACGGGACACGGCCCGGCAGCGGGCCGAGCGGGCCGAGGCGGAGGCCGCCCGGGCCGTGGCGGGGGCGCGGCACGCCGAGGCGG
>NZ_LWLS01000012.1 GCF_001905095.1 Micromonospora sp. CB01531 | reverse complement strand
GGCCCGGAACTCGCTCAACACCGAAGCGTCGAAGCCGGTGTCGGCCAGATCCAGCCCCAGCGCGTACTTCCACGACAACTTGTCCCGCACCGCCTCGGCCGCCTGCCGATCGGTCAGGTTCTCCACCAGCTGAAACACCGTGATCAACGCCAGCCGCCCCGGAGACCAACCAGGACGGCCACGGACCCCGAACGCCGCACCGAACTGCTCATCAGCGAACAGCTCACCCAACTGATCTCGCACCACCACCGGCAACGGTGCCTCACGCCCTGCATACATCGCACGAATCGCCGCAACCACCTGCTCATCAGGCTCGGGCCACGGCCGCGGTTGCATCGACATCACACGACCCGTTTCCGCGGCTGTAGAGGGGAAGGAAACCGCAAAATCGATCATGCATTCACGGCGAGGCAGCAACCACCGCAACACACCCAATTAGCCAGCAGGATCCAGCATGCTGCGGAACTGACCCCACGCCGCGTCGGAGATGACACGGGCAAGGCGACGGTTGCGGAGCATGTTCCGCACGCTGAGGTCTTCGATCGCGACCGTTTGAGTCTCACGGACGAGAGTGGTCAGCTTGTGCAGATGGTCCCGCCGCCGGTCGGCGACACGGGCATGGACGCGGGCCACCTTCACTCGGGCCTTCGCACGGTTCGCGGAGCCGTCCTGTTTGCGGGCCAGGTTCCGCTGCGCCCTGGCCAGCTTCCGCCGGTCGGCCTGCCCGTACCGCGGGTTGGCCACGTTGCCCTGCTCGTCACTCACCCCAGGCATCGGACGCGACAGGGTGAGCAGACTGGTGATGCCCGCGTCCAACCCCCCTCGACCGCGACGGGCGGCAGCGGCTTCACGGCCGGGTCCTCCACCAGGATGGACACGAACCAGCGGCCGGCGACGTCCCGGGACACCGTGACCGTGGAAGGTTCCGCCCCCTCCGGCAGAGGCCGAGACCACACGATGTTCAGCGGGCTGTTCATCTTCGCCAGGGTGAGCCGGCCGTAACGCCACCGGAAGGCGGAGCGGGTGTATTCGGCCGACGCCCGCGACTTGCGCTTGAACTTGAACCGCGGATACCGGGACCGCTTATCCCAGAACGCCACAAACCCAGCCTGCAGATGCCGCAACGTCTGCTGCAACGGCACCGACGACACCTCGTTCAGAAACGCCAACTCATCGGTGCGCTTCCACCCGATCAGCCACCCGACGACTGAACGTACGTAGTGCGCCGGCGGTCCACCGCCCACGCCCGAGTGCGGGCTTCCAACGCCCGGTGGTACACCAGACGCACGCACCCGAACGTCCGGTTCAACTGCCCAGCCTGTTCAGGCGACGGGTAGAAGCGGTACTTGTAAGCCCGCTTCACCACCTCACCCATGCCTCACATCCTACCAACCGTCCATGTAAGACGATCACCCAGGGGAGGAAGCGGCGTTTCCTCCCGGCCCTGAACGGCCGGGTTTCCACGCCGCAAATCCGATGAACTAACCAGCACTGCGCAGCGTCGTGTTGGCTGATCCAATTTCTTTGGGAAGGCCGAACCGTGCGACCGATGACCGCGCCTGGCATCCTGACCCGCCTGCTCGATGCGCTCGCCCGCATATTCCGACCGGTGACCCGGAGCTATCTGCGGCTCAACGCAACGCTCCGCCGGGTCGTCGCGGCCGGCACCGCGATCTTGGTGGTGGCGGTCGGCGCCGTTGCGGTGAGCCAAGGGATGGGCGTAATCAACGGGCAGAACACCCCACTCGTCGGTCGCGCGGTGCCAGCCGAGCAGCTTGCGCAGATCCATGCGGCCGCCCTGTCGTGCCCAGCGCTGACCCCGGCGCGCCTGGCCGGGCAGATCATGGCCATCTCCGAGTTTAACGTCAATGCCAAGACCAGCGCCGGCGGCGTGGGCATCGCCGGGCTGACCGCGCCGCAATGGGAGCAGTGGTCGCCGTGGCCGGACGCGCAGCGGCCAGACCCGGGCGCGAACATCCTCGCGCTCGCGCACTATATGTGTGACCTGCTGGGCCAGTTGCGCGTGTCGCAGGTAGCCGGCGATGCGTGGCGCAACGCCTTGGCCGCAACCGCTGCGGGCGTACCGGCGGTCGTCTCCGCCCGGGGTGTGCCTGGTGGCGCCCCGGCCCGATTTGTCGACGCGGTCGTCCGCTACGCAGACTGGTACGCCCTGCAGCCTGGCTTCACCCCCGCATCCCCGCAGGCCGGCGTGCCGCTGGGGGCGGGCGTGCCGAGCGCGGGGACGCCCGCCAGACCCGTACCAAACGGCTACCTGGCGTCCGTGCTCGCCGCCGGCAAGGTCTGCCCAGCCATCACGCCACCCCGCGTCGCCGCCCAGCTGATGGCGTCCTCTGGCTTCAACCCCAACCTGCTCGGGGCAAACGGCGCGCAGGGCGTAGCGCAGTTCCTTCCGGAGCTCTGGCGGCAGTACTCCTCATCGCAGCTGTCGCCGTGGGACCCGACCGTCGCCATCCTGATGCTCGGCAGGGCGATGTGCGATCAGGTAGCGCAGCTGAACGGGCTGGGCGAGGATCCGTACACCCTGGCGCTCACCGCCTTCCGGTGGGGGCCGGGCGAGGTCCGGCGGGCCGCCGGGAAAACCGAGCCGGCCAGCATGCGGGAGTTCGCCACCGCTGTTCTTGGCTACGCCGACTACTATGCGCGCGACGCTCGGCTAGGCAGCGCGTCGCCATCGCCATCGCCATCGCCGTCGCCGTCGACGTTGCCGTCACAGGCGCCAGCCACCGCCGCCCCGACGGGCAAGCCCAGGCAGCCGCGGTCCGCCCCGCTGTCGCACCCCGCCCCGCCCGCTAAGCCGGTGGTCAACCTCGCGCTACACCGCAAGGTGGTCGCCTCCAGCTTCCAGGACACGAGATTCGCGCCGTACCAGAACTTCCCTGCGGGCCTCGCCGTCGACGGTAACGGGGGCACCCGCTGGAGCAGCCTGGCTGAGAACCCATCCTGGATCTACGTCGACCTCGGCGCCGTACACAACCTGGTCGGAGTCCGGCTGGTGTGGGAGACGGCTTACTCCAAGAACTACGAGATCCGCGTCTCCAACGACGCCAACAACTGGACCACCGTGCGCCAGGCTCCGAACGGCAACGGCGGCGTCGACCAGTTCACGTTTTCGGTCAACGCACGGTACGTGAAGATGTACAGCATCACGCGCGGCATTGACGCGTACGGCGTGTCGCTGTGGGAGTTCGAGGTACTCGGCAGGTGACCTCGGTTGGTGGCGTGAAATGCTGATGGATGCGATACCCGACTTGAATTATGGATCGTTAGTGATCATAGATTGATCGCGTGAAATTTCTACCCAAACGGTCTTCCGGTGCGTCGCCTGCGGACACCAGGACCACGCCGACGTGAACGCGGCCAAGAAACATCCTCGCCGCCGGGCTGGCGGTAACAGGGCGCGGTGACCTGGCCACAGGGCTGTCCGGGAAACGCCAACCACCCGAACGGCTCGCGGCGTGAACACGCCTCAGCCACGGGAATCCCCCGCCATTCAAGCGTGGGGAGTAAGTCAAGATCTCGGGCGATAGATCTGGTCGGCACGCGGCTCGACCAGCGCCACTGCCGAGCGCGGTTCCGTGGCTTGGGCTATTCGTCGTCAGGCACGACGGCGATCGACCACCGCGCTCGCAGCACGCTTCCGATCATGATCGGCACGGCGAGTCGATCTGTACGCGCCATCAGCTGCCGGGCCGCGCGCAGCTCCGCACCGCGCAGCCCGAGACTGATCACGACAGCCCGGCCGCTGCCCCGCCCTGGGCCGACCGCCGCCTGCGGCTCCGGAAACGTGGCCACCCACCGGCAGCCCAGAGGCACGGCGTCCGGTTCGAGCGCGCCGCCCACGAAAATGACGTTGGATCCCGTGGCGTGCACCTGCCGCGCGAGCGCGAGCGCCTGCCGTTGGGAGGCCTCCAACGCGCCGGTGATCGTCAACACGTCCGAGGCGTGAGACACGTCAACCCAGAGGGTGCCGTGTGCTGCGTCGCCCACCACGACACGCAGGCCATCGGCCGATGGCTTGCCGGGGGGTTCGACCCAGCCGTATGCGAGGTGCTCCTCGGCGCCGGTGAGCCGGACGTCGAGCCGATCGCCGCCGCTGTGGACGGTGGCCCGTAGCCCGTCAACGACGCCCACCTCGGGCGCCGGACCGACCTGCTCCGCAGCCACCGACGAGGCCTCGGACGCCGACCCAACCCGCTCGGCAGCCACCGACGAGGCCTCGGACGCCGACCCAACCCGCTCCGCTGCCACCGAGACCACTGACGCCTCGTTGATGACCGAAGCCGCCACTGTTGCTCCCTGAGCCGCTACGGGCGGCGCGACCCGGTCCACAGCGTGCGACGAGGGGGCGGGCAGCATGGGCGGGATCGGAGACGGGAGAAGCTCGGGGACGTCGTTGGACCGGCTCCGGCGGATGACGCGCAACACTACGGCGAGCAGAATCACCACCAACCCGAACGCGCCGATCCACTGCAAATAGCCGGAGGAGTTGGTCCCGGACGGGTCGCCGACGGGCGCGGCGAGCGTCGGAGGCGGCGCGGAGGCTGTTGGAGTTGTCGCCGTTGCTGGCGTTGAGCCAGGCAATGCCCCGGTGCGTACGTCCGGGCCTTTCGCGTCCGCCGGCAGCACGAGCACCCATCCGGGCCGGAGGTCTAGCGGGTCGACCAGCCGGGCGCCGTCCGGCTGGGTCCGGTCCTTGTTGAGCTGGTAGATCTCCATGTAACGGTTGCCGTTGCCGAGGGTTGCCGCAGCGATGCCGTAGAGGTACTCGCGCTGTCCGTCCACCGGAGGCTGAACCAGGTAGTACTTGATCGACACGTCCGGCTGTTGCAGGTGGATGCCCGCACCCGCCGACGACGCCGGCCAGGCCAGCTCGGCCAGCGCCGCTGGTCGGCCGACGTTCGCGGCCGCGGCGGACTCCACTGGTAGCAGAGAGAGCACGATTCCGATCGCATAACCCAACGCCACGCTCCGCCAGTGACGGCACCGGCCGGCCCGACCGCTCACCGACATCATTCCCTTCATGTGGCCCGTCACCTGACGGCACCGGCATTCCCGACCCGTACCCCTGTCCATAGGTGGTCGGTCCGTTCCATCCTGGCTCGTACCCGTCAACCCATTCGACGCTGGTCAACGCCCCTAGCCATGCATGTAGAACGTGGACAATTTGATCTGGCTACCGGTCGGTCACTTTAGGTCGGCGCTCGCTGCCCAGCTCGTCGATGTGCCGCCGTCGCACGCCTCCGACGCACGGGATATTCTCGATCGCGGCGGTGGCCATGGCGGTGTTCCCTCACTCGTCACAGTCCGAGTCGTGTCCCAGTGTAGGGTCTCAGCTTCGGCCGCCGGTCCTGGAATTCGGCTGGAAGGAAGTCCAGACGCGGCTGGAGCGGGGATGGACACGAGAAAGGCGTGTCAGGACAGCCGGCGGTTACATCGGCCACGACATGGAGCGCGATGGTGTTTATCCGGGTGCTGGGCTCGTTGGAGGCCGAGACGGGATGTGCGTCGACCAATCTTGGTGGGCCGAGGCAACGTGCCATCCTGGCCCTGTTGGTGGCGGCGCGTGGTCAGGTCGTCTCGATCGACCGGCTGATTGAGGATCTGTGGGGTGGGGAGCCGCCGGCCCAGGCGTTGAAGACCTTGCAGTCGTACGTGTCGAATTTGCGCAAGTTGCTTGAGCCGGGCCGTGAACCGGGCACCCCGGCTCGTTTCCTGGTCAGCGCCTCGCCCGGCTATGCGTTGCGCCTTGATGAGGATTCGGTCGACGCGTGGCGGTTCGAACGGCTGTCGTTCGAGGCCCGCGAGGTCATGTCCGGGGATCCCGCGTCTGCCCGGCGTCTTCTGGATGAGGCGCTGTCATTGTGGCGGGGCGGGGCGTTCGCGGAGGTGGCCGACGAGCCCTGGGCGGCGGCGGAGGCCGGCCGTCTGGAGGAGTTGCGGCTGTCTGCCCGTGAGTTACGGGTCGCGGCGGCCCTGCGGTCCGGCCACGTTCTCGGGGCTGCGCTGGAGGCCGAGCGCCTCATTGGTGAGCAGCCGCTGCGGGAGGAGGGGTGGCGCCTGTACGCGTTGGCCCTGTGGGCTGAAGGGCGCCAAGCCGACGCGTTGGCCGCCTTGCGGCGGGTCCGTTCCGTCCTGGCCACCGAGCTTGGCCTAAACCCCGGCCCCGCCCTGGTCGAGATTGAGGAGGCGATCCTCACTCAGCGGATGTCGGTGCTGCAGGCCGCGGTTGGGTCGGCGGACGCTTCCGATCCGGCGCAGGCGTCCCACTCTGGCCCCTCACCGACGGACGCGACCGAGCCGGCGGGGACCGGTGGGAACGGCGTGTCCCGGGTGGTCCGTCCGGCGCAACTGCCGCTGGCGATGCCGCTGTTTAGCGGACGTCGGGCAGAGCTTGCCGCGCTGGACGCGCTTTTGCCCGCCGACGGTGGGCCGCCCGCCACCGTCGTGACCGTGGCACTCGACGGGATTCCCGGGATCGGCAAGTCGACGCTTGCGGTGCACTGGGCACACACCGTGGCCCATCGGTTCCCCGACGGTCAGCTCTTCGTGAACCTCCGGGGCTTCGACTACCGGGGCGCGGTGGTCACCGTCGCGGGAGCCCTCAGCGGCTTCCTCTCTGCGATGGGTGTGCCGACCAAGGACATGCCGACCGATGTCGAGGCGCTGGCCGCGTTGTATCGCAGCACGGTGGCCGGCCGACGGATGCTCGTGGTCCTGGACAACGCGAGAGATGCTGAGCACATCCAGCCGCTGATACCAGGCTCACCGGGCTGCCTGGTGATCGTGACGAGCCGGAACCGGCTCACCGGCCTCGTTGCCCACGCCGGCGCCCACCCGCTCACCCTCGGCGTGCCCTCCATGGACGAGGCGAGAGACGCTCTACGCCGCCGGGTCGGCCAGGCCCGGGCTGCCTGGGAGCCGGAGGCGCTCGACGAGATCATCGAACGGTGCGGCCGACTGCCGTTGGCGCTTGCCATCGTCGCCGCGCGCGCAGTGGCGCATCCCGGCTTATCGCTGGGCAGGATTGCAGCCGACATCCGCGCGAGCCGCGGCAGCCTAGATGCCTTCAGCGGCGACGACCCGAAGAGTGATGTACGGAGTGTGTTCTCCTGGTCCTACCAGATGCTCAGCCCCGCGGCGGCGAGGCTGTTCCGGCTCCTGTCATTGTTTCCGGGGCCGGACATCGGCTTACCCGCGGCGGCCAGCCTCGCCGGTATTCCACGGCGGGAGGCGGCGGCGCTCGTCGGCGAGCTCACCCGGACCCGGCTGCTCACCGAAGACAAGTGCCTTCGGTATAGCTTTCACGACCTGATCCGTACCTATGCGATGGAGCTTGCCGAAGAGCAGGAGCCTGCGGTCGAACAACGGACCACGATGCTGCGAATTTTCGACCACTACCGGCAGACCGCACATGCCGCACACCTACATTTTCGGCCCACAATCGAATCTCCCACACCGCCGGCTCCGCTGCCGAGCGTCACACCGGAAGTCATCGATGACGCTTCGCAGGCGATGGCCTGGTTCATGGCTGAGCGTCACAACCTCCAGATCGCCGTTGGCTGGGCCGCTCGCCACGGCCTCGCCCCAGCTTGGCCGTTCGCGCTCACCCTGCTCATGTTCTACCAACGCACCGGCATGGCTCTCGCCTGGGCCAACACGGCGCAGATCGCCCTCGACGCGGCCTACCACGCCCACGATCTTCCCGGCCAGGCACACATGCACCGCATACTCGCCGGCGCCGATCACTACAGCGGGCACAACGAACGTGCGATCGACCACCTTGAACGCGCGCAGCGGCTGTTCGAGCAGCTGGACTACCCCATGGAACATGGCTATACGCAATGCAACATGGGCTGGATCCGATACAGCCAGGGCCACCACGAGCAAGCACTGAAACTCTACGAGGAGGCATTCGACCTCTTTATACGCGCCGACCACCGCCAAGGCCAGGCCTACGCATTGCAGGGCCAGGGCTTCTGCCAGACCGGGTTCGGCAACCACGAGGAGGCCATCCGCCTGCTCCGCCAAGCCGCAGCTATCTTCGACGACGCCCACAACGACTTCGCCAGGGGCACCACCTGGGACTGGATCGGCGTAGCATTCCAACGGCTCGGAAGGTACGGGGAGTCGATTGAGAGCTTTCAGCGGGCGGTGCGCATCTACCAGGCCTGCGACGCCAAGTTCGACCAGGTCGAAGCGAACATCGACCTGGGGAAAAGTTTCCTGCTCGCCGGCGATCCCGCCAGCGCCCGCCAGGCCTGGCAGGTGGCCCTGGCCATCTGCACCGAGCTCGACCTAGTTGAGTTCGGTGCAGAGGTACGCAAGCACCTCGCGCAGCTCAACCAGCCCACGTCATGATCCCGGGCTCGATGAGCGTCGTCATTCAGCTCGCCCCCCTGCGACGGGCGCCGCCGCGGCTGCCGCCACCGCATCCCGAGACCCTGTTGGCCATTTGATGGCCTGGTAGGGCGCGCGTCGCGCGTTGGTCGGGCTGCGGCTTTGCGATGGTCGGGCGCGGTCGTCTTCCCCCTTCCCGGCCGTAGGATCGGGTGTCTGATGTCGATGCAGCCGTTGCCGTGGCCCGAGCCCGCGGGAGAGATCACCCGGGCGGTCGCGGAGATGTATCGGGGGCGGCGGGCGCCGTTGCCGGTCGCGGTCCGTAACGAGTTGGAAGAGCTGTTCGCCGACGCG
>NZ_LWLS01000011.1 GCF_001905095.1 Micromonospora sp. CB01531 | reverse complement strand
ACTGCCAACGAATTAACGACTCAGGACACTAGGTGCGCTGCTTGAAGTATCGGAAGAGATGGTGCTCCCGCGTAGTCAGGACGGACGCCACACACCCGGCAACACCGCCAGCCGCTGCAAGCAGCGGAATGCGGAGCAGTTCCGCCAACACAAAGCCCTGATAGTTGGGAACCACAATGGAGGAAGCGATCCACAGAGCCGACACTGTAAGTGACAACGCCAGCAGGCACCAAACTATGGTCTCGATGAGGAGATGGGCCAACTGGTCAGGAACCGAAACCCCGCAGTGCCTCGCAGATGCCAGCTCTACGCGGCGTGACCGGACACTGAGGAAGCCGATGAGAGTGCCGAAAATAAGGCTCACCAAGGGCGCGAACGCACTGGGGCGCGAATCGAAGACCCTTGCCCCATTGAAGCCCTCACCGAGCCGAGGGTTGAGCTGCTGCACTGTGACTCGCGTATCTGCCGGGGTGGAGACTGCGACCGCCGCATTAAGCAACCGCGACGCCTCTGGATCGGGTGGCCATACCGTTATCCAGCACTCGTCAAAATTTCCGATGGACGGCACCGGGACTAGTACCGTGTTTTCCAGGCTTGGAGCCCGTCCATCGTTCGGGTAGGAAAACGTTCCTCCTATGGGTGCAGGGCCGTTGGACGTGCGCAGGGAATCCCCTGCAGTCGCATGGCCCAGGGATTCGGAGACGCCGTCCGCCAAGAACAGGCCGTCTGCGTTCGATGAGCCGGTCGACATGGAAAGCAATTCCACGAACTTGGGAGTGGTCTCCTTGAAGATGACCCCTGACGAGGGGAGCGCAAGGATTCCATAGTCCATTTCAGGTTTCCGAAACGCTCCGGCCGCCACTACGCTCTTGGTTTCAGACAGCCTTTCGCAAGCGATCCCGTCCACGCCATTCTGTGCTGACAGTACGTAGGTTGCTCCGCCAGCCGCCCGAAACCTATCAGCGGCGTTAATTATGCCCGCGATGGTCGCACAGTCTAAAGCGCCAAGGGTGATGCAGAATACGAACAAGGCACTCGCGAACGCCGCTGCCCTCGACGTACCTGAAGCAACGTTTCTTGCGGCCTCCGAAAGTATTGATAGTAGCTTCAAAGGTCACCGAGGTCAATCGTTCGGGTACAAACGTCACGGACGCGTACATCATGTGTTGCGATTACGACAACCGCTCCGCTCATTCCGAGATCGCCGAGTACGCGAATCACTGTCGAGGCGCTCCCGGAATCGAGTTGTGCCGTTGGCTCGTCGACAAGAAGGAGTCCGGGCGCTGCCGCTACTGCCCGCGCTAACATGAGTCGCTGCGCTTCTCCGCCCGACAGATCTTGAAAGGGCCTTTCGGCGAGATGCGCGAGGTGGAATGTACTGAGGATATGCTGGGCACGATCCTCGGCCTCCCGTCGAGGAAGTCCTGTCGCCAGCAATGGCAGCACTACGTGAGATAACGCACTTCTTCGAGGCACCCCATGAGGATTTCGGAAGACCCAGGACGTTCGGCCCTGCCCAACCTTCTCGATTCGGCCCTCGGTTGGCTGGATCCAGCCGGCGAGTATGCCGAGAGTCGTACTCTTGCCAGATCCCGATGGGCCTGTTAGTGCAGCAACCTCCCCCGATGAGAGGCGGAAGTTGAGGTTCCGAAAGAGCGGTGGATGCCCAGCGAACTGGTGCCCGACTTGCTCAGCGGATATCAGCATTCGGAATCCACTGAAAGCCGCGCTACGACATCGACGGGATGATCAGGGGCACCGTCCCACGTGACGAGGCTGCGGCCCAGGCTGGATCCGGCCACTGAAACTCGGATGGGCTTACCATCGGATACATAGATGCAGGCGTTGTTCGCGCCGTCGAAATGCACGGCACCTGCCGGGACGCTCACCACCGGGATTGGCTTAGCGAGCGCGTACGACGCAGCCATCGGTACTTTCCCATCTGACTCTAGCCAGGTCCGAAACGCGTCGGTCTTACTTAGCCGCGAAACTGCTACTCGTTCGCTCACCAAACCAAGGTTGCTTGCTTCAACCCTTACCCCGTCGACCTCTATCACTCGTTCACCCGAAACGAGGTTCGGGGGCAACGTTTTCGGAGCAAAAGCGACCGCCGTCGACTCGAACGTGAGAACCGAACTTCCATTCTGCACAGGCTGACCTAGCGCGGCATCGCAGGATGCTACGACACTGCTACCTGGCGGCATCCAGATAAGCAGCTCCCGCTCGAGCATTGGCCCGCGCCACTTCGTACCGGCTGCCTTGAAGAGGGACCGTATGTGGTTCCGCGTCGCAGAATCGAAACGTCCTGTCACTCTCAGCGGCGGCCGCAAGGCTCCCAGAGCTCGCTGTAGAGCGCGGACGTCTTTGCCTTCAACGCCGGGCGTTAGATCACGCCACATCGGTACCGACGTGGCAATAGCTAGAAGCTTTTTACCGTCAATTGCGGCAGGGAAAGACCCCGACCTCAGCACCATCCCCGTATGGCAGTCGAATCTTGTTAGGATGCCATTCGCGGCGATAACTGCCTTGGCGCCTTCCCGAACTTCGGGCACGAGTTCTACTTGGCGCTTGTCGTCGAGCTGCCCTGGCGTGGCCAGGACCGTGGATCCTGTTTGGCTTTTCGAAATCCCGGCGGGTCTTGTGGCCTGGGATGTTGCGGCCGAGGCTGCTGCTGCGGCCGTAGCAGCCAGGGAGAGCGCGATTACTAACGCGGTGCTCCACGACGGACGCCCTTCACCGATCCTGGCCAAGCGCCGCTTCATGCTGCGTAGGCCCTGATGCCTGCTAAGCGGTCGAGTACCGGCAATAGCCAGGGCATCAGTACTCCCGTCGTAGTGTGGTGATTACTCATAGGCCGCTGTTCGGGTTGGAAAGGCATGCGGGGACGGCTGGGTTGTCCGGACCAAAAGAAGTGTCGGAGAAGCTCTTCGCTCGATCGGCCGCCAGCTGATCGCCTGAATAGCCCTTCGGGGCAACTCCCGCTCGAACGAGGCAGTCTGCTTGAAGTTGGTCGAGGTCCTTCTTCTCCGGGTTCATCAGACGATCCACATAGATAGGTTCGATCAGCGCCAAGGTTCCCTTACGGCACTCGTCCGCTACCGTCTCAGCGTCACCGGACTTGACGAGGTCATAGTTGTAATAACCACCGGCCGTAGGCCTTGCCTTGATCGTTACCCCACGGTCTCCCGCACAGGCGACATATCGATTAACCGCTTCGTCGAACTCCGCCTTGGTTATCTTGAGGTCAGCAAGGACTTCTCTCTCGAAATCAGAGGCCGCCTGTTTCTGTGCCGCCTTTAGCTCTGGCTCGTACGGGTCTTTTGGAGCCTCTGATTCCGCACATGCCGATGCGATGAGTGCAATCATGAACGCATGAGCGCCCATAATGGACCGTCGTCGCGCATTCCTCACAGCGAAGCTCCCAAATAAGCAACTTGGCTAGAGACAAGCCCGCCAGAGAGCCTTGCCCTAGCCGGAGGCTATCACAAACCTGGACCGATTTGAAGGCGGCCGATCTTGCTGACGCAGCCGCCTACAACAGGGGACTAGGCGGTCCGAGGTGGACCGTTGGGCGTAACGGACACCAGTAACCGACGCTGGCCGCAATGTAGCTATGGGAACCGATCACCACCTTGCGGGATGGTATTGACCCACTGGCCTACGGCGGCACCCACCCGGCCATGACGTACGTAATTACGCGAAAAATTCACGGTTGCACACACTTCGGCGCTTCGACCAATTGACCCTAGGTCAACCGGGGTCGACCGCGGGCCGACTATCCGAGCGAGCAGAAGATCCGATGCTGTGCTTTACGCACAAGTTTGCGAAAGCCGGCGGCGGGCGTGGATCACTGACCACAGGCAGCGATCCACGCCCTCGATCCGAACCCATGCCGCCAAAGAAACTGTCGGCTCACTTGCCCGGTTTACGAGCGCATGGAACTAGAAGTAAATCCAGGAACCCCAGCCAGTACCGAACGCTGCACGGTAGGCGTTACCTTCCATTATAGGAATAGACAGAGGTTGAGATCGCTGAGAGTATCGGGGCGCTAACTCATGACTACGGGGGCCATGGGTGTAGCGAGGATCTGCCTGCCCCCGAACAGGAGGCGGCATTGAAGCTCACCTTCCTCTTGCCCGGTCGAATGCTGATGACAACCCTGGCGGCGATCGCTCTCGTCCTCGGGCTCGGCGCTACCAGCGCGAGCGCCGACGACGGGCTTTCCCCGTCCAACAAGTCGACCCTCGTGCCCGACTACACGGAGATGCTGTGGTCCCTCGTCGGGTCGCAGAGCGAGAAGGAGATCGACAGGATTGCCAATTCCGGACACCAGGTCCAGCTGCTCCTTGACCCCAAGGCCGGCAAGATCCTGGCTGCAATCGACACCGAGAGCACGTTCACCCCGTCCGCGCTCACCCGCCTCGGCCCGGGGTGCTCTACGGACAGTCTCTGCATGCTGAACAGCGTCCCGAACGGCTACATTGGCACTGGTTACCTGTACGGCACCTGGTCGAGCGTGTACAAGTACGCCACGGGCGACAGGACTGGCACGTTTCGCTTCAACGGTCTCGACTGGACGCACCCTGCCCGTACGACCGTGAACCTCCCGACCCCGGAAACGATCACCTACATCGCTCGATCCTGAACTCCCTCTGACGAGCGGAGCGTGGCAGGGCCCGGGTCGTCCGGGCCCTGCCACGTTTCACGGTCCGTCGACCGCGGTCTGCCGTGGCGATCTCCTCCAAGGCTTCCCCGTGCGCAAGGAGGCTCGGTGTCGGAGCGAGCTAAGGAGTGCCGCACCGCACCGAAACGATACGGCCAGAATCGATGGTGAGCTCGACGCTCGGCCACAAGGTTGTTGGAGTCCCCGTGTCGTCTGCTTGAACCGTAGGAGGCCCGCAAACCGAGAACGTATCAACCTGCAAGGGTCGTTCCACTGGCTCGCCGGTGAGAAAGCCAAGGCCCAGCATCACGCCGGCGGCAATGACAAACCGAGGGTGCGGGCGTCGCAGAGGCGGCGAGCTGCGCGGCGGCGCATCCAGATCAATAACTGGCATACGGTACGTTAGCGCCCGGGCCAGCCCAAGGACCATCCTCCAGGTCCAACCCGCCAGAGCGGCACGTGCGATCTACGTGCGATAGGCGGCGGCGATCGCGGGCCAAGTGCGGTCAACCACGGCCAACGCCGACCGATGTGACATGAGAGCACACGAGAAGATCCCCCCTGCGTTTCGGCAGGTGGGGTGCCCCTGAGAATCACGCGCGACCTGGGTGATCGACCGCTGCGACGAGCGGACCAGGTCGACTGCATCACGCCGAAACTCTTCCGTGTACTTCGATTGCCCGAACGGGACACCCCTTCCTCTGGAACCAACCTCCAGTCTCAGGGTGATGTTCCACATCTCGGGGAAGGCCCACGCGACATCCAGGTGCTCGTCGACGTCGTGCCCGTTGACGGGGCCACCGGGCGCGACCGGGTGTGCAGCGGCAGCGGAGCGACCGGACGCCATCGGCGCTCGATGATTGATTCGGTGATCGTCCAGCCCAGCGACCGCTGGACTCGACCGGACATCCCCGGAACCTCCCGGGCAGGCCGGGACGTAGGGGACGCTCGTCGGACGAGCAGCCACCGAGCAGCCACGATCGCCGCGGACCCACCCGTCGCCGCGCCCCCCGCCACCGTTCGAGCGGACGGCATCACCTACACGTGCTGCCGGCATCGTCGGCTCGAAAGCCTCTGCTCGCACCGAACACATCACCATGCGGCCGCTGGATGCCGCGCCTTGGCAGTCCGGTCCGAATCCTCCTGGTCGCGTTCAATCAGAGATCCTGTCTTCACTGACGGGGATTCCATTGGCGGCGAACCACCCGCCGATCTGCTGCCACATGCTCGCCGGCCAGTACCGGCGGCGGACCGCACCGGTGTCGCTGAACTGGCCTAGCTGTTCCACCGCGTAGGTGTTGCCGATCTCGTTGAGCAGCATCGAGGACGCTTGCACGGTGCCCGGCCCGAGCCGATCGAGCGCGCCAAGGTCCAAGACTGCCTCGGCCGGCACTGAGGATGCGACGGCAGGCATTCGGCTTAGGGACTCGGTGCCCCAGTCTGTCCGCCGGCAGATCGCGATGGGGCGCTCAGGCGATGCGGTGACGAGCCGCGCGTGGAAGGTGGCGTTGCCGCCGGCGTAGCTGCGCGTTGTCGCGTGCTCCGCAAGCGTAGCCACTGCGGAAAATACGGTGAGCGCGAGCTGTACGTCGGCGATCGAGTGGGCACCGTTGCGTTGTGGAATCGGCGGACGCGTTGAACCTGTGTCGGGGTCCGAGGTCAGATCGCCTGGGCGAGTTCGGTGAACGCAGCGGCGACCCGCAGAGCGGGCGGGGCGTTGACGGCGAGTTCGTAGTGACCGCGTCGGAGGTTCTGGATGAAAGCGTGTCCGGCGATGATGACCTGTGCTGTGTGTTCCGTTCGTAGCCCGCGCATCGGTCTGAGCCGGTGCTTCAGCCGGCTGTGATCAGCCTCGATCGGATTGTTGGCGTACTGCTCGACATGGTGCCACGCCGACGGGATCAGCTCGTCCAGGACGGCGGGGTAGATCACGGCGGCGTCGGTGACCACCTCGGTGGGCCTGACCTTCAGCGTGGACAGCATCCGGCGGAAGAACCTCCGCGCCGCGTCGGCGTCCCGACGTGCCGAGACTAACGCGTCGATGACCTGCCCATATTGGTCGACCGCGCGGTATACGTACCGCCAGACTCCGTTGACCTTGACGTAGGTCTCGTCAACGAACCACCGGTCGCCCGGGGAATGCCGGCCGAACCCGGCGGCGTCGGCCAGCAGCGGTGTAAAGCGCTGCACCCACCGGAACACGGTGACGTGGTCGACCTCGACACCGCGCTCGACGAGCAGCTCCTCAACGTCGCGGTAGGACAGGCCGTAACGCAGGTACCAGCGAACCGCAACCAGGATCACCTCAGGCGGAAATCGGAACCCGGCGAACGCCGACCTCGGCGGCATCATCGGACGGTGGCGGGCAGCGAGCTTCATCGCTCAAGCCTGCCTCGATCTTGCCCACGGTCAACGCAACAGAGCCCCTAAACGAGCTGGTCTTTTACGGAAACAACGGATACTCCCGCGGACATGGCCGAGACGGCGCCCAGCGGGTCCTAGCGGGCCTCCACGCCGAAGGGCTGCTGGAAGATTCCGACCTGATCGTCAGCGCTCTCGGCGGGGTGGGCGTCCCGGCGGAGCATCAGAAGACCATTGCAGCGATGGTAGCCCGAATGGTGTCCTCGCGGCCGGCTCGGCTTGGCCGGTAGAGACAGCTAGCCTCCGGGAAGCGCGATGAGTGGCCTGGATGGGTTCCCAGTGGCGGACAGCTACGGCGTTGCAGACCCGCGTGCATGCCTGGGCAGGACGGGAATACCGGCTGATCAATGGGCTGGCAGTCGACACAGGCGAGGCAGGATCGGATGATGGAGGCTAGATGGCGCCCAAGCACCACCCGCTAAGGGACCCAATCCGGCGTAGTGCCACCGAATATGGGCCACGCCTGGAGGTTGCCCTCACCCGTGCGCGCGAGGTACCTGAAGAGATGCTCGCCCGCACGCCCGTGGACGCCTTGGTCGATGCCATCGTTGACGAGTGCGCCGCCGCCCCTGTCACAGTCGATCATGCAGGGCTCTGGGTCGAGACACCTGAACTGTCGCACGGGCGCGAGGAGCCGCTGGTCCAGCTGAACCTCTGCGTGACGGTCGACGGCGCATCCAGCGCGCTCGGTTCCCGTGGGGTTCTTTCAGGTGCCCACATCGAGGGCGATAAGCCCGGTAAGTGGTTTCTGACGGCGGCTCAGGCCACCAACGAGGAAATCGCTGAGGCGATGGCCGACACCGAGCGGCTCGGGGAGTTTATCGAAGAATTCCAGGGACGGCTTCGGGAGGCGGCGGCTGCCGCTAACGAAGAGATTCAGCAACATCGAGCAGACATGCGTGAGCAGGTGATGGCTATCGTGGGCGCCCGGGCTCGTAGGGTACGGGCCGTCCTCGCGGCGACGGACGCGCTGGGCATTCCGGTGGCGCCGCGGCCAGGGGAGCAGCGCATCCCGCTGCAACCACGGAGAGTTACTGTCGCCCAACTCGACGCTGCTGTTGCTGCTGGAAGGGAGGAGTGGCATCTCGCCGAGCAGATCGCCGAGGACATCACTGCCACGATCATGTCCTTCACCGGTGCGCTCGAACGTCTTGTTCGCTCCGCCAGCAAGCTGGTAGGCGAGGATGAGGAAACCATCCGGGACTTCCTTCTGTTCATCCTGAACGCGAACTACCAAGGAGCAGCGACCGGGGAAACGTTCCTGGGACGCGGCAAGACGGACATCCTGCTGCGCTGGCGCGACAGAGACGCCTTCATCGGGGAGTGCAAGTTCTGGCACGGCCCTGCCAAGTTCACCGAGGCCGTCGACCAGTTGCTCGGGTACACCATCTGGCGTGACACCCGAATCGCGCTGATCCTGTTCATACGCGACCGAGTGGACACTACCGCCGTGATCGACAGTGCCGGCGCCTGCCTAGCCGCGCACCCGCGGCTGCTGCAGGTCATCACGCCAGACGAGCCAACCCGCCGCCGGGACTACCTGCTCCACGCGGACGGCGACCAAAAACGTGTCATCAGGCTGTCGCTGCTCCCCGTCGTCCTGCCGCAAGATGTTGGAACGAACAGCTAATACGGCAGCCGCCGTTCGGGATCATGGTTGAAG
>NZ_LWLS01000010.1 GCF_001905095.1 Micromonospora sp. CB01531 | reverse complement strand
CCCGCACCGCCCGACAAACCCGCCTGGCCATCGCCGACCACTGGCCCTGGAAGAACTCCCTGGTCACCGCATTCAGCCGGCTCGCCGCCCTGCCCCGACCCGCCGGCTGACCCCGCACCCCGTATTCCGACGAACACCCCGGAGGAACCCGGCTCCGCGCCGGGCCCTCACCATGCCCGAAACCCCGCCCACCCGCCGAACACCAGCCACATCGATCAACAGCGATGACTGACGGGCTTAGCGAAAGACGGAGGCTAGGCCACGTTGAACCAGGCGACGGTGGCGTCCGTCGACGAGACGTGAGTACTGCCGCTCTTGCCGACATGTGCCGTCTGGTCGTTCAGGGATCGGAGCGACGGGTCGAGGTTGCCGTACCCGCGCAGGTTCTGGTGGCTGACCTTCTTCCGGTGTTACTGCAGCACCTCGGTGAAGGGCTGGCCGACGCCGGGCTGGCCCATGGTGGGTGGGTGTTGCAACGTTTGGGCGGCCCACCGCTGGATGAGGACAGCACCGTGGCGGGCCTCGGGTTGCACGATGGCGAGTCGCTCTATCTGCGTCCGCGATCTGATCAGATCGCACCAGCGGATTTCGACGACTTGGCCGATGGCATCGCGACCGGGATGCTGAGTCGGGCCGGGCTGTGGCGGCCGCCGATGATCCGCTGGGCAGCACTCGCTTCGCTCGCGGTCCTGCTGGGACTTGGTCTCGCCGCGTTGGCGATGCCCGGCCCGTTCCTGGGCCGGGCGCTGTGTGCGGCGGCGATCGCGGTGTGTTGTTTGGCTGCTGCCTTCGCCCTGGCCCGCGCAGCCGCGGACCCTGGGTTCGGCATGGTCGTCGCCGGCGCGGGGATCATGTACGCGGCGGTGGCGGCGATGATCGTGCCAACCGGTGGCGCGTCCGCGCTGCTCGTCGGGGGTCCGCAGGTCTTCGCTGGCGCGGTGGCCGCCCTCGTGACGGCGCTGTTGGCCACGCTGCTGGTCGGCCGGGGCGGCCCGTTCTTCGCCGCGATCGTCACGGGCGCGCTGCTCGTCGTCCTCGGATCAGGGATGGCGATGTTCTTCGTATTCAGCCCTGTTGCGTCTGCGGCGTTGGTCGCCGTGGTGGCGACGGTGGCGACGGTCGGGGTGCCGATGACCTCCTTCCGGCTGGCCCGGATTCATCTGGCTCCGCTGCCTACCAAACCGGAGCATTTGCAGGAGGAGATCGACCCCGAGCCTAGTGCTGCGCTGCTGGCCCAAACCGCCAGCGCTGATAGTTACATGACCGGCCTGCATGCGGGCCTCGGTGTGGTCACCGGCGTAGCGCTGGTGCAACTCGCAATGGCGGGTGGGTGGGCGGAGCTGACGCTCGTCGGGTTGGTCGCCATGGCCCGGCTGCTAGCGCTACGGCCGATGACCAGCGGCTGGCACCGGCTCGCGCTCGGTGTACCGGCGCTCGCGGGGCTGGCTGCCGTAGCTGTGTTCTTCCTGGCCGAGGCGGACCCCTTGGTTCGGCTTATCCTGCCTATCGCGGCGCTGCCGTTGGGCGCCACGGTGCTGTTCCTGATCGCGCGGCACCTGCCCGACCGGCGGCTCATGCCCTACTGGGGCCGGGCCGGCGACATTGTGCAGGTGGTGGCTACCGTTGCCATGCTGCCGATCCTGCTTGCCGTGCTTGGCGTGTACGCGGCTGCCCGGGCGCTGGGGGGCTGAGTCGTGCAGGCCCGTCGGGATCAGGTCCAGGCACAGACGTACGTGGTGGGTCGGCTGGTTGGCGCGTTGGTGGCCGCGGAGTCGGACGGGCTGGAGAGCCCGCAGCGGCGTACGGTGATCGGCGCGATCGCGGGGGTGCTGGTTGGCGCGCTGGTGGTGGTCGGGTTCGCCGTTTATGGGTTTCTCGTGCCCGGCGGTTCAGACAGCTGGCGGAAACCCGGTGTGCTCATCACCGAGAAGGAGACCGGCAACCGGTACGTCTTCGACAGCCAGAACGAGCGGCTGTTTCCCGTGCTCAACTACACCTCGGCCCTGTTGCTCTTCGACGGCAAGATACCTAAAACCGTCAACGTCTCGCAGAAGTCGCTGCGCGGGGTCGCGCACGGGCCGTCGGTCGGGATCGTCGGCG
Source organism: Micromonospora sp. CB01531 (assembly GCF_001905095.1). Classification (GTDB taxonomy): domain Bacteria; phylum Actinomycetota; class Actinomycetes; order Mycobacteriales; family Micromonosporaceae; genus Micromonospora. The sequence goes on along the minus strand of NZ_LWLS01000010.1, from coordinate 8,199 downwards.
CGCCGGACGTGTTACCAGCGCCAGGCGCGTTGGACGGTCAGGTGTGGTCGGTTTGCGCGCTGGTCGCCCGCGACTCGGCAGGCGCCGTGTTGACCGCCACCACGTTGACGATCGGGCAGCAAAAGGGAGCTGCGGGCCGGCGATTCGCGCCGGACGAGGCAATTGTGGCCCTCGTCCCCGGCGGGGACAACTACCTGGTGTGGTCCGGACGGCGGTTCAAATTGACCCGGCCCTGGCTGGCGCAGGTGCTCGGCTTCAAGAGTGCCATCCTCGTGGAAAAGGGCTGGTTGGAGGCGCTTCCGGTCGGGCCGGACCTGAAGCCGGTGGCGGTGCCGGGCCGGGGCGAGGATGGGCCGATTGTCGACGGTCGCCCGGCGAAGATCGGGGAACTTTTCTTCGTTGGTCCCGCCGCCGCACCCGAACGCCGCTTCCTGCTGCAGCGCGACGGGCTGAGCGAGCTCAGCCCTGTTGCCTACGCGATGGTCGCTGCCGACCCGGAAACCGTTGAACTGTACGGCGGTGGGCGGGTAGAGCCGGTCGAGCTGAGCCCGGCGGCGCTCACCCGGCCCTTCTCGCGGCAGCCCGCATTCCTGGACGAGAAGGCCCTCCCGCAGAGCCCGTTGCGGGCGGTGGAGGCCCCGGCAGACAGTGCCTGGTGTGCGCGGCGAACCACGGCGGACGGCGGGGCGGAGGTTGGGGTGGAGCTGACCGCCGGCCCGCCGGCTGCCGCAGCGGAACTGGTTCAGGGCAGTGCGGGAGTAACCCGTACCTCAGACACAGCGGACGCGGTGGCGGTTACTCCCGGCGCAGGTGGCCTGGTGTTTCCCGGCCGGGAGAATCAGGCACCCGGATCGGTTCTTTTCCTGTTGACCGATTCCGGTATCAAGTATCCGATCGCGAGCGGTGCGGTGGCACAGCAGTTGGGTTACGCGGTGGAAAAGGCTCGGCCGGTACCCCGCCAGCTACTGGACATGCTGCCGACTGGCCCGCTCCTCCAGAGCTTCGCCTCCAGCTGAGCAGCAGGGCCATTGGATAGCAGGGGGCGGCCCGGCCGCTGCTCGTCGATCAGCCCATCGAGGTGTTCACGCAGGAACCGCCGCCGCCATTTGCCCGTGGTGGACAGATGCGCACCCAAAGCCGTTGCCACATCGGTGTTCGACGTACCGTCCGCACACGGGAAAATGCTCTTCGCGAGCGTCGCGAAGACCTGCGCGGAGCTGATTCCGCTCGCCTCGCCCTTGCTCGGCCGGTCGGTCAGCTCGGGTCGGTGTCGGTGTCGGAAGGGTTCCACGCGGTCTGCACCAGCCGGCTGCCCCGTCGGGTGCACAGCAGCGCCCGTCCCGGCGGCAGTTGCCGGGGCTTGATTCCGCCGAGCAGTGGTCCCTCGTTGGGGGGGCAGGACAGCGCCAGGTCGGGGCTGTTGGTCTCCTGGAGCCGGCGGATCAGCGGGTCCATCGACATCCGCATCACGTTCACCGCGCCCCGGGTCAGCACCATATGGAAGCCGATGTCCGCGCCTTGTGGCAGGTAAGGGACGAGCGGCAGCAGTGGGCCGTCAATCCCACCGAGCAGGTCGTAGTCGTCGACCAGGACGAACAGCCGCGGACCCGACCACCAGTCCCGGCTGCGTAGCTGCTCTGGGGTGATGTCCGCGCCGGGCACCCGGCCACGGAGGCCGGCCACGGCGTCGGCGACCGTATGCTTCGTGGAGTCGTTGGAGACCGAGTAGCCGAGCCGGTACTCGGCCGGCACCGAGTCGAACAGCTGACGTCGGAAATCCACGAACATGATCCGCGCTTCGTCCGGGGAGTAACGGGCGATCACCGAGCGGGCCACGTGCCGCAGCAGGTTTGTCTTGCCGCTTTCCGCGTCGCCGAGGACGGTCAGGTGCGGCAGTTCCGAGAAGTCATGCCACAGCGGCTGCATCTGCGCTTCTTCCATACCGATGGCGATCCGTATGTCGCCCGTCGGTGCCGGCAGGTCGTCGGCCGGCAGCACCGTGGGGAGGGTGCGTACCGGTGGTGCCGGCGGGCCGGTCCAGAAGTCTTCCACCATGGACACCAACGCCCGTGCCCCATCGTTCACGGTTTCCGGGGCGGCGACTCCATCAATCCGCGGGAGTGCGCCCAGGAAGTTCAGCTTCTCCGGCGTCAACCCATGGCCGGGCAGCTGCGGTACGGTGGCCGCCAGCCGCAGGTCGATGGCGGAGTCCACGGCCTCGCCCAGGTGCAGTTCGAGCTTGGTACCGAGCTGGTCGCGCATGCTGTAGTGGATCTCCGACCAGCGGGCCGCGGTGACGAGTAGGTGGACGCCGAAGTTCAGCCCGCGAGCGGCGATCTGCCGCAGCGCCGGCTCGACCGCCTCGAAATCCTGCCGAAGGGTGAACCATCCGTCCACTACCAGGAAAACGTCGCCGTACGGCTCGTCGGTCACCTGGCCGTTGGCGCGCATCTGGCGGTAGGTCGCCATGCTGTCGATGCCGTCCGCCGAGAAGCGTCGTTCCCGCGTGGTGATCAGGTCGGTTACCTCGGCCACGGTGCGGGTCACCCGGTCCGTGTCCAGCCGGCTGGCGAGGCTGCCGACGTGGGGCAGGCCGGCGATGGTGGCGAGCGCGCCGCCGCCGAAGTCCAGGCAGTAGAACTGCACTTCGTACGGGCTGTGGGTGAGGGCGAGAGCGCAGATCAACGTACGCAGAAGTGTGCTCTTTCCGCTGCGTGGGCCGCCGGCGATCCCGACGTGGCCGCCGACTCCGGTCATGTCGACCGTGAGTAGGTCGCGGGCCTGCTCGTACGGTTTGTCGATGAAGCCGACGGGGACGATCAGTTGGCCGCTGCCCGGCCAGTCCACCGCGGTCAGCCCCAACTCGGGGTGCGGGGCAAGGGCCGGTAGGAGCTGGTCCAGGGTCGGCGACTCGTTCAGCGGCGGCAGCCAGACCTGGTGTGCGGGCGGCCCTTGGCCGGTGAGTTGGTCGATTACCACCGACATGACGGACGGCGCCGTACCGGCGGAGGCTGGGTTCTCGGCTGGGTCTGGTACCTCGGGTACTGGCGCGGTGTCCGCAGGTTCCGCGTCCTGGTCGGGATTCTGGTGTGGGACGTGCTCCAATACGTACGGCACGACCTGGCGTTGGACCACCTCATGTCCCACCCGGACCGCTTTGGTTCGGTACGGGCCGGAGACGTACGCCGCTTTGAAGCGGATCAGCGTGGCGACGTCCATGCGCAGGTACCCGTTGCCGGGTTCGGGCGGCAGCTCGTAGGCGTTCGGTACGCCGATCACCGAGCGGGACTCCATCGCGGAGAAGGTGCGCAGACCGATCCGGTACGACAGGTGCGACTCGAGCGCGCCGATCCGCCCGTCGTCCACCCGCTGGCTGGCCAACAGCAGGTGCACGGCGAGCGAGCGGCCCAACCGGCCGATCATCACGAAGAGGTCGATGAAGTCGCGATGCGCGGCGAGTAGTTCGCTGAACTCGTCGACCACGACGAAGAGCGTGGGCAGCGGGTCCAGGGGTACTCCCTGCGCGCGGGCGCGCTCGTACTCCAGTACCGAGCTGTATCCGCCGGCCTCGCGCAGCAGTTCCTGCCGGCGGACCATCTCGCCCTGCAGCGCGTCGCGCATCCGGTCGACCAGCGCCGCCTCGTCGGCGAGGTTGGTGATCACGGCGGAGGTGTGTGGGAGCCGGTCCAGGCCCAGGAACGTCGCCCCGCCCTTGAAGTCGACCAGGACGAAGTTGAGCGTCTCCGATGAGTGCGTGGTGGCCAGCGCGAGTACCAGGGTGCGAAGCAGTTCGCTCTTGCCGGAACCAGTGGCGCCGATCAACATGCCGTGCGGCCCCATCCCGCCCAGCGCCGACTCCTTGATGTCCAGTTCGACCGGCGCCCCGTTGGCGTCGATTCCGATCGGTACCCGCAGCCGGTCGTCCGTCGACCGGGGCGCCCAGATCGAGGCGAGGTCCAGCCGCTGCAGATCCGGCAGGCCGAGCAGCGCGCCGAGGTCGAAGTCCGACTTCATCGGTTCGTGCGTCAGCTCGGTGGTCAGCCCCAGCCGGTACGGGGACAGCAGGCGGGCCAACGCTCGGGTCTTGACCGGGCTCAGTGCGTCCGGTTGCGCCAGCCACGTTCGGGATTCCTGGCCGATATGGTCGACCCGGACCATCATCAGCCCCTCGTCGGTGAGGTCCAGGCAGAGCACGCTCTTGTTCGGGGTCGACTGGGGGTTGTCGAGGTCGATCAGCACCGCGTTGCGGTAGCCGTTCGCGGTGATTCGGGCGCCGGCTGGCAGCCGTCCACCGTCGCGGATCACCACCACGTACGGTTCGTCGCGGCTTGCCGTGGCCCCCGCCTCGTACCGTGGGCGGGCGTTGAACACCTCGCCGAGTAGCCGCTCGATGCCTTCGATGCTGTCCGCGGCCAACCGGGACGCGCCGGCCGCGTCCTGCGCGCTGGCGTGTTGGGCGTGCGGCAACCACTTCACCCAGTCCCAGGCCTGCGTCCCCTCGCTGTCGACGCAGAGCGCGAGCCAGACCTCCTCCGGCGCATGCATGGTGGCCAGTTGGGCGACGAGTGCCCGGACCAGGTCGCGGGCACGCTCCCGGTCACCGTTGATCCGGATTTCCCCGAAGCCGGGCAGGAACAGCGCCACCGGCTGATCGGCGAGCGTGCTGTACGCCTTGATGAACCGGCGCAACGACTTTGCGGCCAGCGGTTCAAGATCCTCTACCGGTTTGGTCTGGATTGGCGCGATCCTTACCGCGAGCCGCTGCTCGCCGATTCCGACCCGTACTTCGAGGAAGTCGGGATGCGTGGGGCGGCGTTCCCAACGGCGGGTGGTCATCGCCATCGACCACAGCGAGGCCGGATCGGGGTGCCGCCAGAGGCTCGCGTCGCGCTGCTGTTCGACATACCGCCGGATCCGGCGCCGGTTCTGTGCCAGGTAGCGCAGGTAGTCGCGGCGGTCGCCGCCGAGTTTGCGCTTGCGGTCGCCGCCGCTGAAAGCGGCCTGCCCGAGCATCATGCCGCCCATCCCCACGATCATCAAGCCGGCCATCACCCAGGTGAGGGGACCGCGCCCGCCCATGAACATCAGCATCATCACGCCGGACATCAGTGCCATGGGCAGGTACAGCATGGCCTGGCGCATGCCGTTCTGCTGTGCCTCTGGCAACTCGGGCGGCTCCTGCAGATTGAGTTCGCCGGTGGGCATCTCCGGCCCGCTGCGTCGCGCGGGTCGGCGGAACAGCACCGTGGCCATGGCTCGCCTCCTGTCGACCTGGTCCCGCCCCACCGATTGAGGAGCCGCAGCCCTTACGACGGGCCGTCGACGGGTTCCGATCAACCGAGGCTGGAAATGCCGTGCGTCAGGCTGGGTCGGAAAACGCTGCGCCGGAGCGTGCGCGCGTGCGACCCGCTGTATCGGCCGGCCCGTGGCCGCGGTACGCCGGCCGCTGCGGTGGGGCCGGCGTACCTTGAGGAACTCAGTGCGATGGCTGGTGGACCGCGGCGGTGCGTCCGAGGGGCGGCGGCGCGATGGGCACGGGTTGGTCAAGGCCATGGCGGTAGCAGAACGATGTTAAAGAAGGTGGACGGTTCGTTGAACCGACCGGCCGTGGGGTCCGTCGTGTGGACGTGAGCATGGCATCTCTTTTCGATATCCGCCATCTGGTCGGTCTGGGACCAGTGTGGCGGTTCGAGGGTGCCGTACCCGCTGGCTGGCGGCGAGGTCGTGAATACGCGCGGCTACCTACCTGGGTGCGCCGTGATCGCGCCGGGCCTGCACGACCAGCTCCCGACCGGATGGGTCTCCGATTCCAGCCAGGCTCGGGGCGATCACGAGAACGGGAAAGCAGCGCGCCGCGACCCCGATGGTCTCGGCGTACCCGGAATCCCACCCAGAGGAGGCACGATGCCGCTCGGCCACGAGGTTGATGGCGAGACCATCTCCAAGACCATTCAGGCGATGAATGACGTTGACGCGGACTGCGACGCCGCGCAGCGGGCGGTAAATGACACCGCGAGCTACCTGCGCACCCAGTGGCACGGCGACGCGAGCAACCAATTCACCGCGTCCATCCACGATTGGCAGGAGGGCCTGAACATGGTGAAGCAGGGCCTCCAGGAGCTGAATGCCGCGATGGGCACGTACTACCAGCAGACCGCGCAAATCGAGAACGACAACAGCATGGCCGCTACCTGGACGAAGTGACCACACCCATCAAGGAAGGAGCGAGCAAATGACGAGTTACGGGCTCAACCCCAACGGTCTGCTGGATACCGGCGACGAGCTGACGGGCGTCACCAGGAGCATCGAGCAGACGACCGACAATCTCAACGCCGTCGTCAACGTCTTTATCGCCAGGAACGAGGGCAAAGCGAAGGACGGATTCGTCGCGGCCCAGCAGAAGTGGGAGGCGGGGATCCAGAAGATGAAGGATTCCCTTGCCAACGGCGTTGTCCAGCTCAATGAGATCCATGAGCGGTACAGGCTCGGCGACGCCCATGGCGCGGCGCTCTTCCAGGGCAACGTGTAAGAACCATGTCTCGGTGACGGGCGGTGTCATGCCGCCCGCCGCTTTTCCGACCGCGAAGGAGACTGATCATGCCCGCTAACATCAGGGTCGATGAGGCGTTTATCAGGCAGGTGATGGCCAAGCTGGACGAGCTCCAGGAGCAGATCATCCGGCTGTATGACGGCACCGGCAGCGCGGCGTACCAGAACCTGCTCAGTCTCAGTACGTGGGCCGGTACTGATGAATTCCCGCCCGGCAAGGAGCTGCGCGACGCCATCTGGAACTCCGGTCGTGGCATCGAGGAGCGGCTGCGGGGGTTCGACAAGATGCTCAGGCAGATCTACGTCGGGCTTACCAACTTCCTCGCCAATAGCAAAAAGGTCGAGGATCTCAACTCGCTCTCCGCCCAGGAGTTCCTCAACTACCTCAACGTCGGCGGCGGCGGCGGGTCCCCGACCCCGCCCCCAGGTGGGGGTTCCGGTGCCGGGCCCCGATGAAGACTGGACGCAGTGGACGTGGGAGCAGGGCCTGCAGTCCATACTGCGAATCGGTCGCGAATCTGGGCAGACGCCGGCGATCAACCGCGCTCTGGTCGCCGGCCCGGGCGCGAGCTGGCTTCAATTCGTCAAGAGTGAGATTTACGAGTCGGGATTCCCGGTCAGCTTCGACCATCCACCACCAAACGAAATCATCTTGTGGAATAACTACGACTCGAGCAACATTCTCGTCGTTCGGGGCAAGATTTCGCTTTATGACAAGGCCGGTGATGGGCCTAGCCCGCACGACCAGTTCATGCGTTTCCAGTACGTCGGTGACGAAGCTCGTACCTTTTTGAGCAATCCCCCAGCGGATGGCCCCTGGCAACCTCAAAGCTTTGTGGATGCCGCGTCTGTGGTTGAGGGGGTGATCCGCTGGCTTGACTCGTCGAACACTCAGCTGAACGCTCTGGTCAGGAGCATCAACCACGATAATTCTGGATTCAGCGGGTCGGCGGCGGGTGCTTTCGCCGCCGTTCTGGATAATCTGCAGAACGGCGTGGAGCAGCTTCATACGGACATCGCGGGTCCCGGTGAGACCAACTGGGCGGACCGGATCCGGGGCAAGGCGGGCGACATGAAGAATTTCTCAGTCGCCCTGATCGACGCCTGGAACCAGTATCAGAGCCAGGTGGCGTACAACTCGAACTTTTACAATCCCGGTCATTTGGTCGAGGCTGTGCGAGGCATTCTGAATGGCGGATACTCCGGGAACCTCAACAGCGTCTCGCTCTCGTTTGGTGACGGTGGCGGTGGGACCTTTGACCTGACCACTTCCGCTGGCTGGCAGCAGGTCAACGAGCGGGTCAAGAACGCGTGGCTGCTGCAGGTGGGCAACCTGGACAGCAAGATGCGGGAAGCGCTCACCCACATGGTGGGCCTTTTCCGGGATACCCAACGGCATATCAACATGTTCGGCACGCCGCCGCAGAACACCCCGGGTGGCGTTGGCCCAAATGGACCCGGTGGCGGGGGCGGCGGTCCGAACCCCGGCGGCGTTGGGCCGGGCGGCGTTGGGCCGGGCGGCGTTGGGCCGGGCGGCGTTGGGCCGGGCGGCGTTGGGCCGGGCGGCGTTGGGCCGGGCGGCGTTGGGCCGGGCGGCGTTGGGCCGGGCGGCGTTGGGCCGGGCGGCGTTGGGCCGGGCGGCGTTGGGCC
>NZ_LWLS01000009.1 GCF_001905095.1 Micromonospora sp. CB01531 | reverse complement strand
CCACACGCTCGACTTGGCGTACTTCTTCACCGCGCCGGCCTTGGTGAACCGGACCGCGTCGGCGATGGCCGTCGTGCCCGGCACACCGTTGAGCACGACCTTGCCGGTGGTGCCCGCCGCGAACGGGTGCGTTCCCAACGTCACCCACGCACCCGCGGCCGTCGGGGTGCTCTGGTTGACGGGGTAGGTTTTCGACCCGCCGTTGTAGTAGACGGTGTACGGGGCGTTGGTGGGCCGGTCCGACTCGCCCACGTAGTGCACCTCGACCTGGTAGTCACCCGCCTCGGTGATCGTCGGCACCCAGGTGTGGGTGTCCGAAGCGCTGGCACTGCCGTGGTAGCGGTAGTCCGCGTTGATCGCCTTCGGCGTCAACGTCGCGTTCCCCGAATACGGCCAGGACCCGACCACCGACGTCCCGGAATCCCCGTCGTCCTTGGTCACCACGTTGCCCGCCGGCGCACCGGCGATCTTCCCGCTGACGGTGCCCCACGTCGCCGTGTCCTCGTCCCACGCCTCCAGGACCCGACGCACCTCCATCGGCACGTCGTACTCCCAGGCGGTGTGCGTCTGCGAGTAGTACAACTGCAACTGCGCATCATCGATCGGCGTGTTCTGCGGAATCGAATCCAGGTTGAACTTCAGCAACGACCGCCACGCGCCACTGGACGTGGTGCCCACATGCAACGGCCACCTGACCTGATCCTGCCCATAGGCATGGTTCGGGTTGGCCGAATAGATCTGGGTGTCCTGCCCGCCCAACGTGCCATCAGGCACCGGCTGGATCTTGATGGTCGGGTCGATGACCACCGGATACACCCGCGCCGGATCCCTCAACCACGCCGCGTCCGCCGACACAGTCACCGTGGTCTGCCCATACACCTGCTGCACCCGCTGGGTGACCCTGTCCGACCACACCTTGCCCAACGGCGAGGCCTTGTCGTCCTTCGAGTCATACATGAACGGCGCCGGCATCACGAACACCGGCTCACCGCCACTCGCACGGACAAACGCGATCGACCCGTCCGCGCGCTGCCGCGCGGTCAGACCGGCGGCGTCCAGGGTGAACGTGTACGACACCGGCCCAGCCGGCGCCTTCCGCAGGACGATCTCTTCCTTCAGCGCGGTGCTGGTCACGTCGTACACCACGTCCGCGCCACCGGCGATACCTGGATAGGTCACCGTCGAACCGGACACCTTCGGCGTCACGCTCTTCGCCGCGCCCGCCAAACCCAACCCGATGCTGCGGCCCTCGGCCTCGAACCGGACCAGATCCTTCGAACTGTCACCGAACAGGCTGCTGAAGGTGTTCGTGCGATTGCCCTGCACATACCCCTTCTCCGAGGTGGGCCGCACCGTGGTGTCAATGGCCTGCCACCGGCCCTGCGCATCCCGGTAATGCACCGGCACCGCCGAAATCTCCGCCTGCGTCCGACCATCCGACAACTGGAACGTCTTCGTGTTCGCCGTCCGCTCACCCGGCAACTCCCGCACCCGCTTCTGCGGCAGCCACTCCCTACCCTGCAGGGGCTTCTCCGCCCGGAACAGCCCGGCGCTGACCACCTCCGGCCGCGCCCGACCCGAGCCACCGTCGACCAGCCCACGCGCGGCGTCACCCAACCGGGCCAGCAGCCCGCCCCCGTCGTCCTTGCCGCTGCCCGCAGCCTGGTCAGCACGGTCGGAATCACGGCCCGGCAAGGCCTCCATCCCACCCAACGTGGCCACCAGGGCCACCACCAGCCCCCCGATCAGGAAGCCCCGTGATCGTCTCTTCACCATCACCCTCCGGTCCCTCAGAGACACGACGAGTGAAGGCTAAAGATGATCGATATACGCAGTGATATAAGCCAGATACATCCCGCATCCGACCTTGGCTTACACAACGAGGCGTGACGCAACAGATGCCACGGAGATGCCGCCAGCCGATGCATCACGTAGCCTCCGGCCGGAGGTGGCGGAGACTAGCTGGTCGACGGCCACGGCCACGTGACCCAACCGAGGGGTCGCGCGCGCCTCTTCGGATGGCGCGACGTGCAGGATCGGGTCTTTTGGGTGGTCTTCGAGAGGTATCCGGGTTCGGGCGCCTGATCCGCTGCGTCCGTGGCTGCCGAGCGGCAACCGCTCCCGCGCCGTGCGCCGCTCCGCCTGGGCCAAGCCGCTGACCTGGCGATTATTTCTCCGAATAGTCCACTGGAAGATCACTGGACGAAGATCGCTTGGTGCCGGCCCGCGCTGCCTGGCAGCGTCCTTCGCGGCAATCCACAGTAGAAAGGGAACTTCGTGCGCATTTCGAAGAAGATCGCCGCGCTGGGACTCACGGCGGCCGCCGCGACGGCGGGAGCCCTGGTCAACGCCTCCCCCGCATACGCCGCGCTCTACGGCGGACAGTGCGGCTCCGGCTACGGCGTCGTCAACCTGATCGACCTTCCCGACCTCCGCGGCACGGTGTACCTGACCTACAGCTCCTCCACTGGGAAGAACTGCGTCGTCACCATCCGGGAGAAGCCGGGGACCGCCACGCTCATGGAGGCGTACCTCCGCCGTTCCGGCACCTCCACCTGGCAGAAGGACAGCGGCAACTACACGACCTACGCGGGGCCGGTCTACGTGTCGGCGGCCGGCTCGTGCGTCGACTGGGGCGGCACCATCGGGACGGCCTCCAAGACCCGCACCGGCACCAACTGCGGCTGACCCGACCAACAGCAAACACCGGAGGAAAGCGCAATGAAGCTCGTCAAGACCACCGCCGCAACCGTCGCCCTGACCGCCACCGCCATGGCCGGAGCGCTGGCCGCGGCCACCCCGGCCTACGCAGCCACCTACGCAGGCGAGTGCGGGTCCGGCTACAGCGTCGTGAACTCCGCCCCGATCGGCACCAAGGGGACCGTGTTCCTCACCTACAGCTCGTCCACGGGCAAGAACTGCGCGATCGCCAAGCGGAACACCGCCGGCTCGGCCGTGCTCATCGAGGTGGGCCTGGGCATCAACCCGGTCGGCAGCCACTGGCCGGCCTACGAGGGCAACTACTTCACGTCCTACGCCGGCCCGGTCTACCTGTCGGCGGCGGGCAAGTGCGTGGACTGGATGGGCCGCATCAGCGGCACCGAGGGCGGCAAGCGCGGTACCAACTGCGGCTGACCCGTGCGGACGGGGGCGGAGCCCTGCCGGTGCGATGCGGCACCGGCAGGGCTCCGCCGCCTCACCGTGCGGTTCGTGACCGGCTGGACCGATGGGTGAGAAGGACGCCGTGCAGGTCGGCGCGGAACTTACGAGCCGCCGACCCGTACGTCCAGGAAGATCGGACGCTTGAGCGGGAAATACATTCGCCCGTCCTCGTCGGCCATCTTCCAGTAGATCTTGCAGCTTCCGGGCTCGCCGGGGGTCCGGACGGATACCGCGATGTCCACGGTCTCTCCCGGCATTGTCTGCGGGATGGCGACCGCCACCGGCGCTTGGCACGGTGTCTCGTTGACCCGCGCCAAAGAGCGGTTGGCCCAGACCACCGTCCCCGTGTTGCGGATCCGCCAGATCTTCGTGAACGAGGTGTTCGGCGGCACCAGAGTCCCGTCGGGATAGGTGATGTCGCCTTCGAATCGAGAGTCGTCATGGTCGGGTGGAGCGACGACCGCGCGGGTCACGCCGCCGTCGCTCTCACCCCTCCGCCGATCGAGAACGACAAAGGTGACACCGGCACCGGTGATGGCAGCCATGGTCGCAGCCACGCCGGCGATGCCGATGTGCCGGCGGGCGCGCAACCTGGGTGGCGAAGGCTCGACGGCGGCCGAAGACACCCGCCCACGGCCGCGCTCGGCGTTGTCGCCGGTTCGGTCGGTCTCCCCGGTCGGCCCTGTCTCCTCGACCTCGCTGGTCTCGGGTTGCGGCGTCTCCTGGACCGCCGGGGGCGCCTCCGACGCCCCGGGCCGCTGCGGCACCGCGCCGGCCGTCGACGCGGTGTCCGCTGGATGCCCGGCAGCCTTGGCCTGCATCCAGCGCTCCCGCCACTCCTGCTCGGTGTCCACCGGGTCGTGGCCCAGCCGGTCGACGGCGAGCACTCGCACGAACTCCCAGGTCGTCTCCCAGCTGGGAAGACTCCGGCCCCGGGCCGCGGCGGCCAGCGACGACTTCGAGGCAGCCGCGCCCAGGCGCACCGACATCTCCTCGTACGAGGGATTGCCTGCCTCCTGCTTCAACCGCAACAGGCGGTCGGCGAAGGCGCCCACCGGACCCGAATCCGGGTCGGGATGCGTGGGCCGTCGCCCCCGCCGTCGCGGTACCCGCTGCTGACCTTGCGTTACTTTTTCCATGTCCCCAACCTCGTCAGAACCGACCACGCAAGCGCGGCCGCGCATCCGGCGCAGGGGGACCATATCCGCGTATATCTACTTACGGCCCGCCGGCCCTCCCGCCGCCGGGGCCGTCCCGAGTTGACCGTTTGGGATAGCGTGTCGTCCGTCTCTGGGGGCGACCCCCAGAATTCTTCGGGGGAAGGAAGCTGTCACGTGTCACTGTGGAAGAAGACGACTGTTCTGGCGGTCTCCGCCCTGACGGCACTCGCGGTGACTGCTTGCGCGAAGCCGGGCTCGCCGGACGCGCCGAAGCAGCCGAGCGTGCTGGAACTGCTCGCCAGTGATCTCCAGGGTTCGTTGCAGAAGACGATCGACACCACCGACAAGGCCGATTCCGTGGCCCTGACGGCGGAGGGCACGGCGGCGGGCCAGAAGGTCTCGATGCAGGGTGTCATGGACCTCGGCGACCCGGTCAAGCTCGAGATGTCGACAACGGGACCCGACGGCACCCCGGTGATCGTCCGAATGATCGGCGCGGTGTGCTACGTCGAGGTGCCGGAGGCGCAACGCTCGGCCCTAGGTGGGAAGCGCTGGATGAAGCTGGACCTGTCCGCCATGGGCGCTCAGGCGGGGATGGACTTCTCCAGGCAGTTCGAGGACATGGACCCGACCAAGCAGGTCAAGACGCTGCTCGCCACCGAGGGAGTCACCGTCGTCGGTGAGGAGACGGTAAACGGGGCGAGGACGGTCCACTACACCCTCACCGCTCCGGTGGCGACCTACCTCGGGCAGCTCGACGCCGAGACGCGGGCGGGTGTCGAGGAGGAAATGGCCAAGCAGGGCGTCAAGGAGATCACGATCGAGCTCTGGGTCGACGAGCAGTACCAGCCGCGCCGGGTGCACATGATCATGGGCGCGATGTACGACCTGACGGTCAACTACACCGACTACGGAAAGCCGATGAACATCGAGACGCCGCCCGCGGCGGAGACCGGCGACCTCGCCGAGATGCTGAAGGGCCTGCCCACCGGCAACTGAACAGAGCGAGGATGCTGCCCGGCCGGTCCTCACCGGCCGGGCAGCGCCACTTTCTGGGACGTCAGGGCCGCTGGCCAGCCTTGTCTACAAGGGCGACCGCCAACGTGGCAGAGGCGTCGGCCACGCCGAGGAAGGCATAGGTGTCGACGTCGAAGACGAGCATGCCGGACTTGCCCTGTGACGACCAGGCGATCCCGATGCCAGGCCGCCCCGCCCCGTCTTTCACGTCTGGCACGGCCCTGATTCCGGGAATGCGCGCTGCCACCTGGAACAGCGCGGCCTGCGACTGGGGCCGCAGGTGGTTTTCTCCGATGAGCGCGAGCACGTCCTTCCCCATGGCGTTCGCATCGCCTGCCTCACGGCTGTGGTTCTTGTTCAGGTATTCGGGCATCGAGTCCACGTCGGTCGGCAGATCGGGCAGGTACGCGGGCTGAGGCGTGCACGGCTCCGTCCGCCGCGGGTCAACCCGGTCACCCTTCACGACAGCGGCCCGCTCCTCCCGGCAACCGGGCAGGGGGATTTTCTCCACATCACCGGCGTGCGCCTGCTGGACCAGCCCGTCGCGGGTTCCGTCCACCGACTGCCAGATCTCTCGCGGCGATCCGCCCTGTTGGCTCTTCGTGTAGACAAACTGGTCGGGGCGCGGCTCGACATCCGGGAGCTTGAGCGCCGCGGCCGCCGCGTTGTTCAGGACCTGTGCTGCCTGGGCGTTGGCGGCCGGGACCTCGCCGCCGAACTTGTCGGGGGCCAGGACGAGCACGGCAGCGGCCGCTGCGGCCATGCCGGCTGTTGCCCAGCCGGCCACCCCCCAGCGCCGAGCTGTGAGATGGCCTCTGCGGCGCCGGGTCTGTGTCACGATCGTCGGATGGTTGCCACGCGCATCCGATCCCTACTGCGTCGCTCCAGCCGGCTCGTCTGGTCCGGCGATGCCGAAGGTCACCTGTGGGCCTTCGTCCTGTCCGGAATCGCTACGGTCCTGGCCACCCGGGCATATCTGGAGACAGCCGGTTACCCGAAGCTGGGCGGCGGCAGCCTGCACATCGCGCACGTGTTGTGGGGCGGCCTGTTCATGGCGGCGGGCCTGGGCGTCGCGGTCACGTTCCTCGGCCGGCCCGCCCGGGCCTGGGCGGCGGTGCTCGGCGGCGTCGGATTCGGGTTGTTCATCGACGAGATCGGCAAGTTCGTCACCGCGCGGACGGACTACTTCTACCATCCCGCCGCCGGCCTGATCTATCTGATCTTCGCGGGGCTGGTCCTGGTCGTGTGGTGGGTGCACGGCCGAGGCGAACCCTCCCCTCGGGAACGCACGGCCGCAGCGCTGCAGCTGGCCCTGGTCGGGGTCACCTCCGGGATGAGCGAAGCGGAGCGCGCAGCGGCCACCCGCTCGCTGGAGGACTCGATCGATCCGGTTGACGTCGCGGTGATCCGGCTGCTTGCGACCGTGCCTGTTCGGGAAACCCGCTGGGACGCATACCGGGAGCGCGCGGCGCGCCGCGTCCGTGCGGCAGCCGACCGGCTGCTGGCCCGCCGGTGGCCGGTGGTGCTGGTCGCGGTGTATCTCGTGGTGCAGCCGGTTGCCACCCTCACCGGGGCGGCGCTGGAGCATGCCATGGGCGAACTGGCCCGGGCGCCGGAACGTGGTGCGGACCTCGTGGTGATCGGTGCGTCCCTCGCCACCGCCCTGCTTGGCGTCCGCGGTGCGCTGCTGTTGCGCAACGACCGCCGGCGTGCGCTGCGGGCGTGCCACCTCGCGCTGTTGGTGGATCTGCTCCTGGCGCAGGTCTTCAAGTTCACGGTCAACCAGTTCGCTGCCGTGTCCGCGCTCGCCGTGAACCTGATACTGCTGTGGGTCGTCTCCGCCGAGGCCGGCCGCATGCGGGTGTCCGACCCACCTGCCGCCAGCGGCACCGCAGGACGAATGGCTCTGGCACACAAGCGGCGGCGACCGTGAGTGGCCGGTGAGAGCCGTTTGTCGACTGTGCATGTGCCCTCAGTGCCGGGATGGCGGGATCGGGTCAGGTGATGTCGCGCCGCATGGGGATGATGACGGCGATCAGCGAGGCGGCGAGTGCGTACGCAGTGAGCAGTAGCGCCCCGGCGGCCGGTGGCAGCAGTTGGACGGCTGTGCTGCCGAGTTCTTGTGACATGGCGTCGGCGAGGTAGGTGAAGTCGGTGAGGGAGGCGGTGGCGCCGCCGGGCAGGACCGGGTAGAGCGCGTTGACGCCGGGGATCATCATGAGCAGCGTCTCGCCCATGTACAGGTAGCCGATCACGACGCACAGGGCTACGACCTGGTTTCGGAGCAGGGCGCCCACTCCGACGCCGATCAGCAGGTACACGACCATGGCGAGGCCGATGCGGGCGAGCAGCGCGAGTACGGTGCCGGGTGGCAGGCCGAGCGAGGTGCCGCTGGCGGCAGCAACCGCGAACAGGGCCGCAGCGGCGGTGCCGGCGAGGATCAGCCCGTACGCGAGCCCGGCGACCGCGTAGGTGGCGAGTTTGGCGGCGACCACCTGCCAGCGGCGGGGCGCGAACAGGAACGTGACGGCGGCGGTGCGGTGCCGGTACTCGGAGGTGACGGCGAGTGTGCCGGCGGCGGCCGGCACGAATGCGGTGTAGCCGAGGATGCCGAGGATCGAGCGTAGGCCGGTTTCGGTGTCCATTCCGGGCATGGGCGGGGTGAAGTTCTCCGGCCCGACGAGCGCCATCGCGCCCATCATGCCGCCCCCGAGCAGGGCTGCGGCGAGCAACAGCCCGCTCCACATCCGGGTGGCGAACAGCCGGCGGAACTCCGCTTTGATCAGGTGATTCATGGGGCGGCCGCCTTGCCGGTCGTCAGGTGGAGGAAGAGTTCTTCGAGGCTGGTGTTCTCGGTGACCAGCTCGTGCACCCGCAGCCGGTGCGCGGCGGCGAGGTCGGCGACGTCCGGCGCGTCCAGCCCGCGTACCCGTAGCCGGCCGCCCTCGACGGCTTCGACCCGCGGTGCTGGCCGGCTGACCCGCAGGGCGGCGGCCAGCCGGTCGGCATCCGGCGAGCTCACCAGCACCGCCGGTGGCCCAGCGAGCCGCGACCACGGCCCGGCTGCCACGAGCTCGCCGCGCCGGATCACCACCACGTCGTCGACGAGCTGCTGGATCTCGCTGAGCACGTGGCTGGAGATCAGGACAGTGCGTCCCTCGTCGGCCAGCCGGCGCAGGAAGCTCCGCAGCCACCGCATGCCTTCCGGGTCGAGGCCGTTGCTCGGCTCGTCCAGCAGCAGCACCCGGGGGTCGCCGAGCAGCGCGGTGGCGAGGTTGAGCCGCTGCCGCATGCCCGTGGAGAACCCGCGGGTGCGGCGGTCGGCGGCCTCGGTGAGGCCGAGCAGGTCGAGCAGGTCGGTGACCCGGCTGTCCGGGTAGCCGCCCATCGCGGCGTAGACGCGCAGGTGGTCGCGGGCGGTGTGACCGGGGTGGCATGCGTTCGCGTCCAACACCGCGCCGACGGTGCGCGATGGCCGCGGCAACCGCCCGTACGGCCGGCCGGCGATCGTCGCGGTACCGGACGTGGGCGACACGAGGCCGGTCAGCATGCGCATCGTGGTGGTCTTGCCGGCGCCGTTCGGGCCCAGGAACCCGGTGACCACGCCCGGCTCGACGGTGAAGGTGAGATCACGTACGGCGGTGAGGGCACCGTACCGCTTGGTCAGGTTCGACACCTCGATCTTCAGGCGGTCGCCGTTCATGCGCGGGCCGCCATCGCGCGTCCGATCGCGTCCGCGATACCGGACGCGGCCGGGTTGGAGAGTACGACCTCGTCGAACTCCCCACCAGCGGCCGCGCGGTCCAGGACGAGGTGCAGCCCAGGCTCACCCCGGCGCGCCGCCACAAGCTGGCGGGGGCCACCGAGCAGGCCCCAGACACCGATCTTGACGACGCCGGACACGACGATTCCGCGCCGGCCGCCGCGGGCCAGGCGCAGCGGCTCGTCGACCGCGGCGGCGTGCCGGACCGCCGCGACCGGGATGGCCAACCGCTCCCGCCCGGTCCAGAGCCGCTCCCACTCGGTGAACCGGATGTCGATCAGGTCGCCGGTAATCGTGATCGATGCCATCAGCCACTCCCCTCCCTCGTACTGGGGTCTTCTTCCCGCTCCGGGGTCTCTTGTGTGGTGTCGCTGGCGGTCGGCTGGTCGGCCGGCAGCAGGATGGTGGCCAGCAAGCGGGGCACCCTGCCCTTGCCGGGCTCGTTGCCGAGCAGCGGCCCGATGACCTGGTTGAGGTCGGCGGCGAACTTGACCAGCTCCGCGTCGGTCAGGTGGAGCACGAGCTGCTGGTACCCGACCCCGTCGGCGGCGAAGTCGATACGCCCGCGGGCGAGGTAGCGGGAGAATTCCGACAGCAGGCTCGACACGAACGCCGTGAAGTAGCGGGCGTGATCCTGGGGTGTCGCTGAGGCCAGAGCCGCGGCGTCCAATGTCGCGCCGTGGGCGGGCAGCGCGTAGACCCGCTCGACCGCGCCGCGGATCTTGCGCTCCTCCACCACCTCAATCAGGCCGGCCTTGACCAGCGTGGCCAGGTGCCGGTACAGCGTGGCCTGCGGGATGTCCGGCAGCAGCGCCACGAGGTCGTGCGTGGTCAGCGTCTCTGATTAGCTTAGTGATCCTGAGTTGGATGGGGTTTCCGGGATCGTTTCCCACCGTGGTGGGGTCGCGTGGGCGTGGAAGTGGAATCCTGCGCCCAGTGCGGCTCCTCGTGGCCGGTGGCCGGCGGTGGTGGGTGTGCTGATCGTGTTCACGTCCTGGTGTCGGTGGGCTGCGCGGGGCAGCTTCCGGTCCGTTGGTGCGTGTCCCTCCGGACGCTTGCCCGCCTGACCGTGGGGCCGGGTGGGGGAGGGTGCCCTGCGTCGCCTGGGCGCGGGGCGTGGGGTGCGGGGCCGGGTGGGGCTGGTCTTCGACCGGTCCCTCCGGCTGCCTGTAGTGGTGGGGGTGATGACGGCTGCGGCTTCGAGGGTGTCGACGACCGAGCGGATCACCATGGCACCGGTGGTCTTGTCGGTGACGGTTTTGGCTTGGTGGGTGAGGCCGCGGGCGGCGATCCGGCGCCAGGCGCCGTGGTCGCGGTCTCCCTGCCAACGACAGGACTGGTTGGGGCAGATGGCCCACTTCCAGCCTGGTGTGGTGGGCCGGTCGGGGGCTTTACGGTGCTGTAGCGGGGTCAAACATTGGGGGCAGTAGAAAGACCTCGAAGCGTTTGGGAGC
>NZ_LWLS01000008.1 GCF_001905095.1 Micromonospora sp. CB01531 | reverse complement strand
CGCCACCGACCGTCCTATTGCGCACGAGATCGTTAGTTGCAAGTCGTCGTTGATGCCGAGGAGGGCCAGTGGGCGGGCGCTGTTGCGGGCGTGGTGCCGGTTGGCGGCGGCGATGTGCGCGGTCGCTGGATCGCGGCACCTGCTGCGCCGCAGCGCGAGCCTCACAGCAAGTGGCCGGACCGTGGCAGGCTGGGATGCATGGACGGCGCGAACAGCGACCTTGAGGGATCGCCCAGCGAGCGGGAGCTACAGGTCCTGCATCTGTTCATGACGAAGAGGCGCGAACTGCCGCTCTTGGCGGCATCTCGGTGCCCTCATGACGAGCGGTTGCTGGCTGCTGTCTTTCGGCTGACCGACGGCTTGTGGGCCTGGCACGCGGGCAGCCGCCTGTCGCCATCGGGAAGCCGGACAGAGATCGAATCCTGGCACTTGGACAGGTTCGACAGCGAAGAGTTCTCCCCAGAAATCTATCGTGAGGCCGCTCAGCTAGCTGACGAGCTTCTGAGCGCCGCACCTCGCTACGAATCTCCGGCAACAGTGGTGCGGATCCTCAGCTGTGGAGGCGACCGCACGGTACGTGTCACATCGTGGCGCGGCACCCGGCACGCGTTGCAATTCTTCGCCAACGGCCTGCCCTTGTTCGAGTACACCTCATGTAAGTGCCGCCGGGCGTACCACGTGCAGATGCTTGCCCTGGTCCATGCCGGTGTCAGGGCAGACGCCGGCACGATTCGGCGCGGGAGCCACGTGCAAACTCTGCCAGTAACACCGGCAGGCAAGTCCGCTGGCGTGGCTGCCTTGGCGTACCAGTTCACCGGCAGGGGTGTGCAGGTGACCCTCGATGAACGATGACCGGGAAGCCGAAGTCCTCATTTCGATCGCTGAGTACGGCCGACGCCTGACCAGGTTGGCGGATAGCCGGTGCGTCAAGGACGGTCGCCTCCTGGGCGCCACCTACCGACTGTCGGACGGCATCTGGGTCTGGTCCGCAGGGCATCGGCAACCACCACGGGCAATACGGCACAACGCCGCAGCAGTTCACCTCGACGCGATCGACGACTGCTCGACCGCCGAGGAAGTCCGGGCCTGCTACGACGGCGCCATCGAAGCTTTGTCCTCCGCCACGAGGTTGAAACCCAGCCCTTCGGTCATGAAGGTCGAGATGAAGGAGGCTGGACGGTGGTCGTACGCGATGACGGGGCCGTTCGCCATGCCGATGGTTACCGGGCCCAGCTTCACCGTCACTGAGGTGTCATGCGGTTGCCGACGCCAGTACTACCTGGACATTCACGCGCTCGTCAAGGAGTCCATCGGGCGTACGAAGACCGGGGAGCAACCCGCCCACGTCGCCCCTCTACCACCCGACCTCCCAGAGCGGGAAGCCCAGCGTCTGCTAGGCTCGCGCTCATAGGCTCGAGCGTGCTTCGCCGCCCCCGTGAGATGAGCACCACGGACTAACCCGAATTGGGGATAGTCGTGCCTGCGCTCCTTCCCGCATTACTCCTGATTACCGCAGCAATCGCGCCCGTCGGAGCCTTCTTGGTGATCGCTCTGGTCTCTCTGCGTGGCACTACGCCAGCCGACCGACCGGAGATCCTCCGCGAACTGGCCGCGATGCTCGCTTGGCGGAGCGGACATGCGCCAACGAATCGACAGGGCCGGCGGGCCAACCGCTAGCTGGGCAACCCCGCATCGCAACGACGCGCGGGGCTCCGACTCTCGAGAGGCTACGGCCTCTAGGTCGGCTGCTGATCAATGGCTGCTGGCCGCGCGTCGTGCGGCGCGGCTGCATCGATGCCCCGAACCGGCACGTTCACCCGGCTCGGCAGAAGCGGGCGTCTGACGCAGAGTTGTCGGAGGGGCCTGCAACCATCGTGTAGTGACCGACGAGCAATGGCTGGAGAGGTCAGCCACCGAATGGCAAGCGGCGAATCGGGCACAGGTCGGGCAATGGGAGACGCATCTGAGTGTTCTGGCGGCGGAAGCCGCCGCCATCAAAGCCGCTGGCCAGTGGCGAACCGGCCCTCGTACCCTGCTGGCGGTTCTGGGCATGCACGAGCTTGAGCGCAAGCTCGTCACCTGCCTGGCCTGGGTGCTGCGACCCGAAGGCCACCACGGGCTGGGCGACCGCGTCGTGAAGGCCCTATTCGAGCGGTGCGGTCTACCGTTCGACCCGACCGCTCAGGTGCGAGTAACCCGGGAGGAACCACGGTTCACCTCCGACGGCAAACGAACGCCGGCAGACCTCGTCGTCCGCGCCGGAGGGGTCTGCGTACTGCTCGAGGCGAAGGTCAACGCCAAACAGCACGGAGACCAGTGCGCCCGGCTTACGCGACTGTGGGCCAACGAGGCGGCCACCCTGGTGTACCTGACGCGTGAGATGGCCGGGCCCGACGGCCCACCAGGCCCTGCAGGGTGGAAACCGCTCACCTGGCGGCACATCGCCGGCTTCATGGCTCCGCTGCCGAACGACGCGTCGGCCGGCGCCCGGGACTTCCTGGAAACCCTGCAGCTGCTGTACGGGAGCGAAGGACCTTCAATGCTGGATGAAAAGACGAAGTTCTACATGCGCCACTGGCGACTGCTGTCGGAGTGGGCAGCCTTACGTGACGGTGCGATGCGAGAGATCACCGCCGCAGTTCACAACGCGGCGGCAACACTCGACGCGACCCTTCTCGCGGAGGCTGAGCACGTCTGGGACATGGCTCTCGCCTCCCATCCGACGTTCGAGCTACGCCGGCCGTCCTGGCAGCGCGGCGAAGTGCACGCAGCGATCGCCCTGCAGTGGAAACCGGCCGAGCTGCTCACCGACGCGGACCCATGGCCGTATGTGGGCGTGCGGGTCAAGATGCCCAAGCACCCAGAGCGAAACGCGTTCGTGAAGACCATGACCGAGCAACTTGAGACCTACGCTAGTCACCTTGGTTGGTCGGGGTCCCAGATCGAGACTGGTTGGCTGTGGTGGCGCCAGGTAGCGCCAACCGGTGTCGACGACGACATCGGCAGCCTCACTGCCGAATGCCGCAATGCCCTCGAAGCCGGGTGGCAGAAGCTGCGCGGCCCTCTCGACGACTTGTTCGGCGGATAGCGGCGACGCTGGCCGCAGCAGGTTGCGCGGGGCGCCGACCACGCGCATGTCCCGATTCACATGCAGAATTGGTAGCGCGGCCGCACCGGACGAGAGGAACGCGATGCCGGAGTCACGCCACGCCCACTCCAACAAGTCGCAGCTGCCCCGAACGGTTCCGGCCCCCGACGAGTCAAATAAGGGAAGTCTTGGGGCGGACCTAGTCAAACGCTATACATCGGGCGAAAGCATCCGCGCATTGGCTGCCTCCACCGGAAGATCGTACGGCTTTATTCACCGAGTACTGACGGAAAGCGGCGTCCATTTACGCCAGAGGGGTGCTCGGCGCGAGAGGGGGACCCGCCTATCCGCCTTAGTGATCGCCGCAGCGGGGGTAGATACCCGCGCCGTGCAATCGACCCTAAGAAGCGTTGGGGTGACAAAGCAAACAGCATTGCGGAGTCATCTAAGCGATGACGCCGAACGCAAGCCGGACGCGGTCGTAGGCATCCTTCGCCCCCCAAGCAAAGGAGGCGATCGGCCCCGTCCGGAAGTTCGTCCAGGCTCCTCCAAGTCTCCGGAATTCACGAACGAGGATGTGATGCTTCGGCTGGGGCGTTTTGTCGAGCGAGGGACCCCCGTTCTCGTCGTTGCCCCTCCACCCCTAGCGGCTCCGACCGCTGTCGCTTCACTTGTCGTTGCACCATGTCCGGTCGATGACGTTCCCGCACTCAGCCTTCACCTTTGGGCTTTCATCGCTACTTTGCATAGACCGCAGCCCCGACCGACTCGGAGCACTGGCAGCGGCACGCCGCGGGGCGTGGCGCTCGAAAGCTTTGACGAGATCTCGAGGTGGCTTGCTTCAAACGCTGTAGTCAGCGGGATGCGGTTTGAGGATCTTGTCTTGCGTCTTCTGCGCGAGCAAGGTGCCGAGGTGGTCCAAACTCCGGATTTTATGAAGGGAGACGTTGGTTATGATGCGGCGTTCAGCTTGGGGGGATTACCAGAGATTGTGCTGGTTGAGGCAAAGAGCGGCGACCTCGATCACCAGAAGCTGACCTGGTTCGGTCGTCGCCTCCAGAAATCGATGCGCGAGAGGAATGTCGGCCTTGGTCTTCTCGTCTACCACGACGAGTTTGGACGACGGTTCCCGGACTTCAACTTTCCCTCGGTTATCGCAATCGAAATCGAGGACCTGCTTCATCGGCTGCGCCGCCACGATCTCAGGCGTGTGATTACCGACCAGCTCACAGAAGTCCCCGAGTGAGCCCGACGTGGCCGGTTACTCAAGTGTCAAGGTATCCGGGTTCATTACCCGGAGCAGGGATGCAGCCCTTTCCACCACCGCGCGCGGGATGGCCCTACAGCAACTCTTCGAATACCTACTCAACAAAGTTCCTGGGGTGATCTCACGGCCGAATTCTATCGATCCCTTCCACAGCGAGGAGATCGATATAGCTGTGGCAAACACCCGCACGAACAACGGCTTAGCTTGCTTTCCCCACCTCTTCCTTGTTGAATGCAAAAACTGGGCAAAGCCAGTCGACGCCCCGACGGTCGCCGCCTTCATCGACAAGATGCGTAATCGTCGAATTGAGCTTGGCATTCTAGTTGCGGCGAACGGGATAACGGGCGACCCGCATTCCCTGGCCGCCGCTCATCATAAGATAGCGATGGCTCAAGGCGATGGTCTAAGGGTTCTCGTAGTAACGGTCGATGATGTCTGCAAGCTCTCCAGCAGCACGGAGTTCGTGGCACTTCTGGTTGACCGCCTCCTACGTCTAATTGCGTCGGGCACCTCACTCAACCACTAGAAATGATCTTCTGAACCGGAAGCGGCTTCGGTATCTGGACGCGGCGACCCCCTTCCTCTTCTCACCTCACGCCCAGTCGCCTGTTACGGCACCTCCGGTGTAGACCGATCCCCTAACGGCCCCCCACCCACTGGCCTCAGATCCTGCCGTCTATTCCATACAAGTTAGGGATCGGCAGAGTTGCCACGCCACCCGCAACGTCTTCATGTTCCCGCTTGTCCGATGCATCTCCTTCGGGCAGCCCGAACGCGGTGGTGGGGCGGCGTGAGGTTGCCATCTCGAACAGGAAGACAGGCACGCGTGCTTGCTCGGCCAACGTACGGGCGGGGTAGCCTGCCGCTTCGAGGAGGTCGACGCTTCTGGGCAGCAGCGATGGCAGCTCAGGGGCGGTTCCTTCGCCGGGCTCCTGTCGACGCCAACCGCGGGACGACAGTGTCACCATCGCTTTTTGGTAGGTCGATTCGCTCATGACCTTCAGTTGGCGGCACCGCATGAGTAGTGCTTGCAGGCTTACGCCCCAGCGTTCCTTGAGGGCGAACAGCCGCTGCCAGTCAACCCGCGCGGGCAACTCGTCGATGATGCCCGCCGCCGGCATCAGGAACTCCGAGGCGAAGCGGTGCGCTTGGTCCTCGACGAGTTTGCTGCCTGGTTCCGCGTCGGTGTGCATAACGAGGTGGCCGAGTTCGTGAGCGAGGTCGAATCGTTGCCGGTAGTAGTCCTCCTTTACGGGATTGAGCAGGATGATCGGCCGGTCGCCCGCCTCGATTGAGAATGCGTCCACGGCGGCTGTCTGCGGAAGCGAGAAGACCACGAGGACACCCTTGTTTTCCAACAGCCGGACGAGGTGGCCAGCGGGACCGGTACCCATACCCCACCCGGCGCGAACATCCGCGGCGGCGGCCTCCGCTTCTCCCGTGGCCACCTCATCTGGCGGCACCGGCCGTCGCGGTACATCGCGCTGTGGTAGCTCGACGTACTTCTCTAGCGAGGCGGCGACGTCAGCGACCAGACACCCGTAGGCGTGTGCCTGATCGCGGACGAGCTGGGTCGTGGACCTCAAGGACCGGAAGTGCGGTGTAGGAATCGGGGTATCGGGCGCATCGGCAGCCATGAAGAACGACGGCTCGACCTTGAGGGTCAAGGCGAGCTGCGCCACTGTCGCAGGCGCTGGCCGCTTGGTCCCGTTCTCGTAGCCAGCCACTGCGGTGGGCGTCTTGCCGATGCGCTCTGCGAGGCCGTTCTTGCGTAACCCAGCAACCTGTCGGGCTAGGGTCAACCGTCGTCCGCTGAACAGCCGCGCGGCGTCGGCTAGCCGCGCGGCTGCAGTCGCGGGGGCTGGGCTCCTCATCGCCCTGATGACTCCACGGCGGTGTCCTTCCCGGCAACGCGGGGCCGCAGCCGCACCGGAGCGTCGGGCACGTCGGCGCCACGCGCGGGACCGGTTGGCGCCGGCGCTTCGGGTTTCGCTCCGGAGCCCGAGCCACCGTCGTTAGGAAGCAAGGATCGAAGCCACACCCAAGGCCTGCCGCCCCCGACGTTGAGCCTCGGTTTGCCGACGAACAGTTCGGTGGCTCCGCTGTGAGGATCAATGCTGTGCGCGAGGACGATGTTGACATCGCGCACGTTCGCTTCCAGCAGCTCACGCAGCGTGATCGTGTCTAGCCCGTGGCCGACGGGCTCGTCGTAGGTGCCGGGCAAGACGAACTGGTCGGGGCTGTCGGTACCGGTCTGCGCCGCGATCTTGCGCTTCGTGGGGCTCTTCCGTCCCCACGCGATGTCGTGGACCTTGCCGTACTCGAACGAGCTCAGGAACCACCGGTACGCCCCGTACCGCCATGCCGGCGAATTGTTGAGGTCGGCCCGAAGCCGCCAACTACAACTACACCTACGACCGCGCCGGCAACATCACCGAAATCCACGACACCCCCAACGGTGGCGTCGCCGACCACCAGTGCTTCACCCTCGACTACCTGCAACGCATGACCGAAGCCTGGACCCCGGAGACCGGCAGCTGCACCACCAAGCCCACCGCCTGGACCCAGATCGACGGCTCCGCCTACCCCTACTGGCACAGCTGGACCATCAACCCGGACGGCAACCGCAAGACCGAAACCCGCCGCGGGGCAACCAACACCACCTACACCTACACCTACCCCGCAGCCGGCGCAGCCAGGCCACACGCCGTGACCAACGTGACCGCCAGCGGCGGCACCACCTGGTCCCGCAACTACACCTACGACAACGCCGGCAACACCAAAACCCGACCCACCAGCACCGGCGCCACCCAAACCCTCACCTTTGACCGCGAAGGCAAAATCCTCAGCTCCACCGACTCCGCCACCACCAGCTACATCTACGACGCCGACGGCAACCGGCTCATCCGCACCGACCCCACCGGCAAAACCCTCTACCTCCCCGGCGGCACCGAAGTCCGCTACACCAACACCACCACCATCAAGACTGCCACCCGCTACTACACTCACGCCGGCCAAACGATCGCCATCCGCACGGGCACTGGCCTTAGCTGGATCGCCAGCGACCATCACGGCACGGCGGAGTTGACCATCAACGCCACCACGCTCGCCGTCGCCAAACGCCGCATGCTCCCGTACGGGGAACAGAGAGGCTCCACCGCCGGCACGTGGGCCGCAGGCATGGACAAAGGCTTCGTCGGAGGCACCCAAGACCCCACCGGCCTCACACACCTCGGCGCCCGAGAATACGACCCCACCATCGGCCGATTCATCTCCGTCGACCCTGTGATGGACCTGACCGACCCCCAGCAATGGAACCCCTACACCTACGCCAACAACTCGCCCGTCACATTCAGCGACCCATCCGGATTGCTCTGGATCAACGACGGCGGCGGCAAATACGTACCGCCAAGCCCCTCGGTGGCGCCGTCAAAGCCCGCGCCGCCCACGAAGCCCACCAAGCCCACGAAGAAGAGCTTCTGGGGAAAGATCGGCAGCGGGATGTACTCCGGTGCCAAGCGCGCAGTGGTGGACCCGCTCCGTGCGGCAGGTGGACAGATCGCGGATGGATGGACCTCCGTCTACAACAACGCCAACGCCGTAGCAGACGGCAAGATGTCGTTCACGGACGCGCTCGCTGACGCTGGAAAAACATTTGTCACCAACTATGTGTCTGCGATCGTGTCGGTGCCGATGGGCGTTGTGGGAGTTTACGAGGGGTACGCGAAAACTATTGGCCATATCGCTGAGGGCGACTACGAAGCAGCGGCCGCTAGTTGGACAGAATCAAGCATTGGGGCGGTAGGGATAGCCGCAGGCGCACGGACAGGCTTCAAGGGTGGGTGCCGCCACAGCTTCGCGCCCACAACGGCGGTGCTCCTCGCAGATGGAACCCGACGTGCGATCAGTGATGTAGGCGTCGGTGACCTCGTCCTCGCCACCGACCCCGAAACAGGCGAGACCACGGAAAAGCCGGTCACCGACCTGCACAAGAACCAAGACCGTGAACTGACTGACCTGACCGTTCGGACCGAGGACGGCGAATTCACCACCCTCCACACCACGCAGCACCACCCCTTCTGGAGCGAGAGCCGCCGAGATTGGGTCGACGCAGCGGAACTGCAACCCACCGAGCGGCTGCACACTTCAACCGGCGAGGCAGTCACCGTCGCCAAGGTCCGCAACTTCATCGACGACCAAACGATGCGTGACCTCACCGTCGCCGACCTCCACACGTACTATGTGATAGCCGGCAACGCGCCGGTGCTCGTACATAACGGTGGTGGTAAGCCATTCTCTGACCGTCATGGAAATCTGACCGATGGAAAGCACACTGTAAGTGAGGCTGCGATGGCACCGCATACAACGGGTTCCTTTGCTGGGAAGATGCTTCCCGACGGAACCGCTATGCCGGCGGGGAAGAGTCAATTCTTGTTCAGGGTGGATGCCTCCGCGGAGGCTCTTAAAGCTGCTCGATATGCGGATGCCAACAAGCTTTGGATTGGCAATAAAGCCAAGGTCTTCGTGAGTAATGGACCGATCGGGGTTCTTGGCAGGACTGGCGAGCTCACGAGCTGGATGACAGTGACTCGTTCCGGCCGCACAATCCATGCCTGGCCTTCTGGAGCTCCGTGATGAAGGCAACTCCCATTGACCAAGAGCTTGCGCTGATCTCGACCCTTGCCTGGAGCAAAACAGATGCAATCCAGCAGGCAGCGATGGTTGTCTCGCTGTTGCCTGGTGCGGTTACTTCCTGGGATGAGGGTGACGAGGACTGGATCCAGGTCATGGATGGTGCAGCGACGATCTGCTATATCCATGTGAGAAGACCCTTTATCATGCTCTTGGGTAAATTTTCGGAGACCCTGTATCGGGTAATTGAGGCTCGAGTAGTTGTACTGGTGGTGGATTCGTGGACCGAGAGAGCTTTCTCTGCTGATTTAGCAGGCTTGCGTAAGGCTTTTCCCGGCTACATCCTTCCGGACGCACTTCCGGGCCGAAGTGTCGAAGCATTCTCGGCCGAAGATCTATGGTTTGCCACTGACTGATTGTTGTTGCGATAGGGAACCCGAAGTCTCTGTGAGTGCCGCGCAAGAGGAGTCGGGCGGGCGTTGCCAGTAAACCCTGCCCGGCTCTTCTAGCCGGCTCCTCGGCGATCACGCATCGTGGTCGCAGGCTGTCGATGGCCGTCCATATTCGCTTGGGTTGCCGTCGCGGTTGCCGTCCAGCGTCTATTATCAATGCCCATGCATGAATGCAACGCTTTCGCGATGGCGGCGAATCCAGGATTCAGTGGCATGCCGCGTAGTGGTGCGGATCGATCACCGGAACCACTCGCTCGGGTGGTTGGTGAAGGGATCGCCAACGGCCTCGGAGCTCCGCTGCTTTGTCTCCGCGACATGCTTGACAACCCGTCGCGTTCCTTGGAAAGGGCGCATCGTTGTCCAGGAGCTTTCCTCTTGAGCCAGGCCATCCCGGCGGTGGCCTCATGCTGGAAACTCGGCACCGCCCCGTTGAGGCTGCGTCGGACCCTGACCACGTCGCCAGCACAAGCGTTCTCACTGATGATCAGGGCCTCTGCCAAGCCGTGGGCTGTCCGGGTTGACCGGGTTGGTGTAGACGGGCGGTGTCTGGCATAGCAGGGCGGGCATGACCGGCTTAGATGGCGATCGAGGTCTCTCTACGTCATGTTGACCGTCCGAAGTGGGTCGTGCCCGCACTGCCATCATCGTTGATCTCGCCCATGTCCGGCACAGCGGCCGTCACCAGGTCCGAAACCGCTACCGCACTGCCCGCTGCGTTGGCCGACCTACCAGATCCCCGTGCCCGCCGGGGCAGGGTGCCTGAACGTTAGCGGATGCCGGTCGACGCCGTGGGTGCTTTAAGGACGATGACCAGGGTGGTGCTTCGATCCCCTCCACTCAATCGCAGGCCATGCAAAAGGCCGGCTGAGCGCGTCCTGTGGGCGGCTGCTGATCTGCGGCCACCGAGCACAGCAGTTGCCCGTTGCGACCGCCACGCGCGACGCAGAAATGCAGAGGCCGCAGGTCATCAGCCTGCGGACACGGTTGGAGCAGCGTGTTAGGAAACCGTTGCTCTATCCCCAGAGCTACGACTAGCGACCTGGGCGTTCACCTGGGGTGGCAGGGAGTGGCCCACGTTCACCTACGTTCCCCCGACCGTCGTTCTCCCAGCCCAGGACCGCACATGGAGCACACGAACCCCGGTTTGCGACCGGCGGCCGGCCGCAGTGGCTCGCGCTGGCACCGGTTGACCCCGTTGGCATCCGCTGGAGACCCTGTTGGTCATTCTCGGTTCAGGCA
>NZ_LWLS01000007.1 GCF_001905095.1 Micromonospora sp. CB01531 | reverse complement strand
CCAGCAAGATCTCAAACGGCGGCTGCCGTACTAAGCACCCAGGCATCGGAGTGCTGCCCGCCATGCCGGCACGCCAACCCGGCAATGGCGGCGACGCGTCGTCTCCACGATGCGCCGATGCGTGCTGCTCGGTGGCTGCTCGGACGTCGGGGAACTGGCGCGAACGGACCGGGACTCAGCAGGATTTCAGGGCTATCGGGATGCCATTCCGGCGATCGATGACCGCAGATGTTGGCCGCACGTACCGCCTGGACCAGCCAGAACCCAGCCGGACGTGGACGGACTGAGGCGGCTTCGGCCGGACGGGTGGTAGGATAGAGTCGAGCGTGATAAGGTCCAGCGGGCAGCTTCTAACTACGGATCAGAAGGTTAGGGGTTCGAGTCCCTTCGGGCGCGCAGCACAGGGAGAAGCCCCCGACCAGCCGAAATGGCGAGGTCGGGGGCTTTCTCGTATCCGTCTGGATCGGTTTCGGTCGGCTGTGGGAGCCACTGGCCGCCTCACAGCCGCCATTGAGACTCGTCCGGTAGGTGCTCCACCTTGTCCCCGTCCGGGGAGGCTGGGCGATCTACGACTGCCCGACGAGGAGATCCGCTAGCTTTGCCGATCAGAGATATCGACGTTCGCTGAAGTCAAGGCCCCGAGGTGCACGACTCACCAGCAAGGGTCGGGCGGGGCGCAGCCGGCAGGCGAAGGGCCCACCACCATCAGATACACGAAGGAGAAGGCCAGGACCGCGAATACGGCTGCGCCAGCCACGCACCCGGCAATCGCCAGACCGCGACCACGTTGCCCAGTCGTCTTGATCTCCTTCAGTCCCGCGACGCCTACGGCAACCGCGCAGACGCCGAGCCCCAGCGCAGGGATTAGAAGTCTGATGTTCAGGTCTAACAGCAAGGCATAGCCCGCGCTGACATACAGCAGCGGAACCAGGCCCATGCAGCAGGCCGTGATCGCCAGAGGGCTGTACCTTCGGTGATTCTTGGACAGCTGACCGGTCATGGCGCGTCCTACCTTCTCTTCGCCGCTCGGATGCTCCGGCTGCGGCGCCACGAGGCCCGCCCGTCCGAGGATCATGAATGGAGCCCTCTGGATCATGCGGGCGGGCAAGGGAAGCGGCTGAGACTACGGCCTGAGCGCTTGGGGACCAGGACCAGGCGGACGGCTTCGGACGGCCCAGACGTGGTCTTGGGAATCTACGGATCAGAAGGTTAGGGGTTCGAGTCCCTTCGGGCGCGCAGCAGGTCAAGGGCCAGACACCCCACCGAACCGTTCTGTCTTCTGTGGACGTCCGGGTCCTCGGTGCGTCTCTGACGCTGCGCTTCGCTCGGGTATCGCCATGTCTGGCAGTGCTCGGGCAAGTTCGAGGGGTCTCCGCACCCGCTGCGGTTTTTGCTGGCCGATTGGCCGCGAACCCGGCTTCTCGTTGCCGGATTGGACAACGACTGTTTACCTCCCGGTGCCGCCCGCTGTGGGGTAGGGCCGCAATGGTGTGGGGCGGCGTGCCCGCCGGACCTGGCTTGCCGGTGGCAGCACGTACTGACGAGTGCAGTGGGGCGCTCGTCTACTGCGCAAGGGAGAGTTGAACCGTGCCTGCCCCTCGATCAACGCGCCAATTCAGAGGATGGGGGGCAGCCATCTCGATGGCGGTTGCCCTGTCCGCGGCGGCGCTCGTTGCCCAGCCTCCTGCTGCTGCGGCCGAGAGCCCCTTCCCCGCGACGGACATCCCGTCGCAGATATCGATGCTGTACGGCCCGGAGGGATCGGGGCCGGTGTCGATGCGATTCGCGTGGGTGACCGACCCGGACATTACCAAGTCGGTGTTGGAGTACGCGACCAAGGCGTCGTACGACGCAACCGGAAAGTTCGATCAGCGCGTCGAGGGCCGCTGGGAGCGTGCCGATATCAATGTGGCCACCAGCCAGGCGATCAATGGCCACAAGGTCGAGGTCGACGGGCTGGCCCCGGGCACGGAGTACGTCTACCGGGTCGGCGATGGCGGCTCGCTGGTCAGTGCGGTCGCCTCGTTCAAAACGCGTGCGGCGAAGGTAGCGGAGTTCTCCTTCCACTGGTACACGGACCCCCAGATGGACGACTACGAGGGCTACGTCAAGACGATGGTCCCGGCAATGGACCGGGCCTTCGGCGAGGTGCCCGACCCGGCGTTCATGCTGTTCACCGGTGACCTGGTCAACCACAGCTACAAGTCCCAGGAGTGGGACGGCTTCTTCAAGGCGCTTGAGCCGCGCGCGGCGAGCATCCCGACGTACTTCACGGTCGGCAATCACGAGTTCGAGGGCAATCCCAGCGATGGCTACCTCGACTGGGAGTCGCCCGACCCGTACTTCACCAACTTCGCGGCTCGCACCAACATCCCCCCGAACGGCCCGGCGTACTTCGGTGCCGCCGGTGGCCTGCCGATCGCAGTCGGCGAGGAGGCCAAGACGCTGCGCAACACCGTCTACTACTTCGAGTACGGGGACGCCCTGTTCGTGGTGCTCAACCACTTCGACCAGCTGAAGCTGTCCGAGCTGCGGCCGCAGTTGGACTGGTTGAAGACCGTCGTGCAGGCGTCGGACGCGAAGTGGAAGATCGCGGCCTACCACCATGGCCCCTACCTGGGCCGGCGTAACCACCCGTCGAACTACCTAAAGATCACCAAGGCGTTCGACCAGGCCGGCATCGATCTGTCGATCTCCGGGCACGATGGCATGTACCTGCGCACTCACCCGCTCAAGGACGACTTGGTCGTCGGGGATGGCAAGGGTACGACTTACCTCACCGGTGCCGCGGCGGGCGATGGGCAGGGCTACACCTGGAACCCGGAGATCGCGGGTGACTACACCGCGGTCTACAAGGACAACCAGGAGGCCAGCTACCAGACCGTCTCGGTCTCCCCGGAGCGGATCGCGATCACCTCCACCAGCCGCGATCCCCGAACCGGCGCCTACAGCGTCAACGACACGTTCCAGATCACCCAGCCGCTGCCCTCCTCGCTGGCGGATTGGGTGCCGTCGACCTCTCCCGAGCCCGTGCTCGACAAGGACTTCCCGCCCCTGGTCGAGGGCACCTACCAGATCAGCACGCCCGAGCAGTTGAGGTACGTGAGCAACAACTTCGGCGACGGGTTCGGGCAGCTGCCGGCGGACGGTCACTACGTGCTGACCAAGGACATCGACCTGCAACACCGGCGCGGGTTCCGCCCGCTGGGTCTGCCGGCCGTGAACGCCAAGGATGCCGGTCCGGGCTTCACCGGAACCTTCGACGGCGCGGGCCACTCGATCACCGGTCTCAACCTCGGGTACGACCAGGGCTGGGAGCTTGATGGCAAGCCTTCGCCCACCGGATTCGTGGGCCGACTCGGCGCGGGCGGCGTGGTCCGCAACCTGGGGCTCGTGGATGTCGACTACCGCGACACCGAGGGGCCGGTCGGCGGCGTCGCCGGCGTGGTCAACGGCGGCAGCCTGGACAGGGTGTTCGTCGCCGGCAGCGTTGGCGGCGCCCAGGACACTGCGGGCGGCCTGGTCGGCGTGCTCAACGGTGGCTCCGTGACCGACTCGTACGCGACGGTGAACCTGGACGGCGAAGCCACCACGGCTGGCCTGATCGGTGAGATCACCGGTGCGTCAACCGTCGAGCGCAGTCTCGCGGCTGGCGCGGTGATCACCACCGGGGACGCCGGCGGTGCCGTCGGCGACGTAAAGTCCGCCGACGCCGTGATCGGCGGCATCGTCGCGGCGAACCGTGCCGTCACCGGATCGACGGCCGGCAAGCTGTTCGCCGCCGGGGTCGCCGAGGCGAGGGTGGCCGGCAACGCCGTGTGGGCCGACATGCCGCTGACTGGTACGAAGGCCGAGCAGCGCGGCATCAGCGAGCTCACCCAGGCCGAACTCACCGCCCAGGCCACCTACCAGGGTCTCGGCTGGGACTTCGAGGCGGTTTGGGCATGGCAACCGGCCACCAGCTCTGCGGTCGCCTACCCGCATCTCGCCGGCCTCTCCGGTCAGGTCAACACGCTGCCGTTCACCAACAAGGCGGCACTGGCGGGTCTGCTGGCCGCTGTGACGGGCGCGAACGCCCCGAACCCGGCCGGCTACACGCCGTACAGCTTCCAGTTCCTCGCGGCGACCATCGGCACCGCCGGCGCCGTGATGAAAGACCCGTACGTGTCGCAGACCAAGGTCGACGCCGCCGTCGCCGACCTCACCACGGCCATCAAGTTCCTCAACCCGCTGGTAGCGGAGAAGCAGTTCCGGGCCGCGAGCATCGAGGAACTCCGCTTCCGGATCGCCGAGCTCGGCAGCGACGAGGACACGATCTGGATCACCGACGACATCGTTGCCGACGACCAGGGCGGGGCGATCAAGGTCGACGCCGGCAAGATCCGCCTTTCGGCGGACGAGCCGACCACGCTCACCGCGGTGGGCAACGTCTACTTCAACGTGGATGGCGCGGAGCTGACGGTCGGTCCGAACCTGACGATCGTGCAGAGCACCGACAGCACCGCGCTGACGGCGTTCTTCATGGTGCGCAACAAGGGTCACCTCGCGCTCCAAGACGCGACGATTCGGTCGGACGTCACGATGTCGGGCTCGCAGGGCGTCATCATCACCGAGGGCTCCGGCCCGACCGTCACGATCGACCGGTCCACCGTCAGCGGCAAGGGCGCACGCACCATCTACGCCTACAACGCCGGGCCGCTGTTCACGATCACCGACAGCACGATCACCAACACCAACACCGCGCTCTACCGCAGTGACTACGTGTTGAACGGCACCACGGTGATCACCGGCAGCACCGGTGGCGGTGCGGCGATCCACGACTTCCGCGGCAGCGAGGTCGCCGGGAACGTCGCGGACAAGGTCGTCACGCTCACCAAGGCCGGCACCGGGCTCGCGGTGACCGACCCGGCGTACACGATCAGCTACGTCGTGACCGAGCCCGGCGCCGCAGCACCGGGCGACCTCCAGGGCGCCGTCGCCTACACCGAGCCGATCAACCTCCCGGATGGAGGCACCGTCTGGGCGGCGCTGACCCATGCAGGCCGCCACGGCATCATCAGGTCCTTCGTCGTCGAAGCACCTGCCGGCCCCGGCGACCCGTCGCCGGCCTGTCTCGCTGCCCGGAAGCAGGCTGACGCGGCAGCAAAGGCTGTGGACAAGGCTGAGAAGGCCGTCCAGAAGGCCCAGACGAAGGTCCGGGACGCCGAAGCCAAGCTCGAGAAGAGCGTGGCGAGCGGGCGACCGGCCCAGGCCATCAAGCAGGCCGCGGCGCAGGTCACGAAGGCCAACGCCCAACTCGAGGAGACCGAGGCCGCGCTGACGACGGCAGAGGCTGCGCATGCGGCC
This sequence comes from Micromonospora sp. CB01531, assembly GCF_001905095.1. Taxonomy (GTDB): domain Bacteria; phylum Actinomycetota; class Actinomycetes; order Mycobacteriales; family Micromonosporaceae; genus Micromonospora. The sequence goes on along the minus strand of NZ_LWLS01000007.1, from coordinate 5,647 downwards.
GCCGTCGCTCAGGTGACCGCCGCCTGTCGGTAACCCCACGGCAACGCCGGATCCGGGGCCGCCTACGCCAACCTGGCGGTAGGCGGCCCCGGCATGCGGTCCGGTGCGTGCTCCGGTCACAGCCGCTCCGGGGTCCGGATGCCCAGCAGATACAGCCCCTGCCGGAGCACCCGCGCGGTCAGGTCGCAGAGCAGCAGCCGGCTCTCCCGCAGCTCACCCCCGGCCCGCAGCACCGGGCAGCGCTCGTAGAAGGCGCTGAACGCCGCCGCCAGCCGGTACAGGTACGCGGCCAGTTGGTGGAAGTCCAGACTCCGCGCCACCTCGGCGACCACCCCGGAGAAGCCGAGCAGCTCGATGGCGAGGGCCCGCTCGGCCGGCTCGACCAACGAGATTGCCGCGTCCGGCCGGGCCGCCGTCCCAGCCCGCCGGAAGATCGACCGGATCCGGGAGTACGCGTACTGCAGGTAGGGTGCGGTGTTCCCGTCCAGCGCGAGCATCCGTTCCCAGTCCAGCACGTAGTCCTTGTGCCGGTCGCTCGACAGGTCGGCGTACTTGATCGCGCCGATGCCGACGGCCCTGCCCACCTCGGCCGCCTCGGCCTCGCCCAGGTCCGGGTTGCGCTCCCGGGCCAGCCAGGTGGCCCGGGCCACCGCCTCCTCCAGCAGGGCGACCAGCTTCACCGATTCACCGGACCGGCTGCGCAGCATCCGCCCGTCCGAGCCGAGGATCGACCCGAACCCCACATGCTCGGCGCGGGCCGGCGGGACCAGCCAGCCGGCCTGCGCCGCGGCCGCGTACACCAGCTCGAAGTGCCGGCGCTGCGGCAGGCCCACCACGTAGAGCAGCCGGGTCGCCCCCACCGACCCGGTCCGGTGCCGGATCGCAGCCAGGTCGGTCGCCGGGTAGCCGTACCCACCGTCGGACTTGCGCACGATCAGCGGCAGCGGCTCACCGTCCCGGCCGGCGAAGCCCGGCGGGAAGACGCAGGCGGCGCCGTCGCTCTCCCGCAGCAGGCCGGCCCGGTCCAGGTCCGCCACCACCGGGGCGAGCAGGTCGTTGTAGCTGCTCTCGCCCTGGAAGTCCCGCGCGGTCAGGGTCACGTCGAGCAGCTCGTACACGGCGAGGAAGTAGCGTTCGGACTGCTCGACCAGCAGCCGCCACAGCCGCAGCGTCGCCTCGTCGCCGCCCTGCAGCGCCACCACCCGCTGCCTGGACCGCTCCCGGAACGCCTCGTCCGCGTCGAACTTGGCCCGGGCCGCCTTGTAGAACGCGTCCAGGTCGCCCATGGACAGCTCCTGTGCCGCCTCGGCCTCGCCCAGGTCGGCCAGGTGCTCGATCAGCATGCCGAACGGCGTACCCCAGTCGCCCAGGTGGTTGGCCCGGACGACGCGGTGGCCCAGCCACTCCAGCAGCCGGGCCGCCGCGTCGCCGATCACCGTCGACCGCAGGTGCCCGACGTGCATCTCCTTCGCCACGTTCGGCCCGGAGTAGTCGACCACCACGGTCTCCGGCTCGGCCGCCACCGGCACGCCGAGCCGGGGGTCGGTGGCCAGTGCGGCGACCAGGCCGCCCAGGGCACGGTCCGCGACGGTCAGGTTGAGGAAGCCCGGCCCGGACACCTCCGCCACGGCGCACAGGTCGCCGAGCTCCGCGCGGTCCAGCACCTCCGCCGCGATCGACCGCGGCGGCCGGCCGAGCCGCCGGGCCAGCGCCAACGCCGCGTCGGACTGGAAGTCCGCGCGCTGCGAGCGCCGCACCACCGGGTCCACCGGTAGGCCGGCCACCTTCTCGAACGCCGGCGCCAGCCGGTCGGTCAGCAGTTTCTCCAGATCCATGGGTACGCCGATCTCGCTCGGATCCGCCTCACGCGGATCTCCGGACGGGAATGCGGGCGGACCGAGGACGATCGGCGATGACCGGCGGCTCGATCCGCCGGTCGCAAGAGATGGTGCTCAGCGCAGGCGGTCGCGGGACCGCCGGCGTCGCAGCGCGCCGAGCTGGACGTCGGGGGACGTCGGCTGGTGGGCGGGCACGCTGGTCATGTCAGCAGCCTAACCGGCCGGCCCGGGGGCGGCGCAAGCGCTCTTCCGGGCCGGCCGGCAGGTCGTACGCGAAAGCTCAGGCCGGCGTGGCGACGGCCTTGCGGTACCGCTCGGCCCGCCGCCGCACCTGGGTGTACGCGCTGGTCAACCCCATCGCCCGGCGGACCTCGACCAGGGTGCGGTGCACCTCGGCCCGAGTGCGCTCAGTGCCCTCGACGATCAGCTCGTCGACCCGGCCTCGGTCGGCCTCGAAGCGGGCCCGCCGCTCGCGGATCGGGTCGAGGAACCGGTTCAACGCGGTGGCCAGTTCCTCCTTGACCTCGACGTCACCGACCCGGCCCGCGCGGTACCGCGCCTTCAGCTCCTCGACCTTCGCCCGGTCCGGGTTGAACACGTCGTGGTACGCGAACACCGGGTTGCCCCCCACCGTCCCGGGCACGTCGGCGCGCACCCGGTTCGGGTCCGTGTACATGCCCATCACCTTGCGGCGGACGGTCACCGGGTCGTCGGCGAGGCCGATCGCGTTCCCCTTGCTCTTGCTCATCTTCCCCTGGCCGTCGGTGCCGACCAGGGCGGGCGTCTCCGACATGATCAATTCCGGCACCGGGAAGACCTCGCCGTAGAGGTGGTTGAAGCGCCGGGCGATCTCCCGGGTCACCTCGACGTGCGCGGCGTTGTCCCGGCCCACCGGCACGACCTGTCCCTTCACGCAGAGGATGTCGGCGGCCTGGAGGACGGGATAGCCGAGCAGCCCGTACGGCATCTCCTCCTTGCCGGCGTCCCGGGCCATCTCCTTGAGTGACGGGACGCGCTCCAACCGGGGCACGGTGATCAGGTTCTGGAGGAGGGTGTTCAGGTCGCCGACCTCGGGGATTGCCGACTGGAGGTAGAAGGTGGCGCGGTCCGGGTCGACGCCGGCGGCGAGGATGTCGGTGACCATCTCTCGGGCGTTGCCGGCCACCTGCTCGATGTCCTCACGGGTGTTCTTCGTGGTAAGCATGTGCAGGTCGGCGATGATGAAGAAGCTCTCGTACCGCTGGTGCAACTGCACCCGGTTGGCGATGCTGCCGACGTAGTGGCCCAGGTGCAGTCGCCCGGTCGGGCGGTCGCCGGTGAGCATCCGTGCTGCGGACATGGTGGTACGCCTTTCGTGCCGGGAGAGAAACGGTGGAAGGACGCGCGGGCGCGCGGGAAGAGACCCGGGGCCGACCCGGATCAGTGGAGGCGGCTCGTCAGAGCGCGAACCGCCATCGCCCGCCGGCGCGGAACCGCAACCCACCGGCACGGAGTACGTCGAGGATCTGCTCCCGACCGTCATCGACACGGGCCGGAAGAACCGGAGCAGTAGCCGCCGGGAGACCGTTCTCGGTCTCCGGGGCGAGGGAGCTCGGCCGGACCATGCCGACAGGTTAGCCGGTCGGCGGTGGTCCTCGCCGCCCGGCTGATCGCGGTCACCGGATCGCCCGGGTGCCGCTCAGTTCCCTCGGTAGCTCTCCGCGTAGTAGCTGCCGACCTGCTCCTGGTACTCGGGGCGGCCGAAGTCGTCCGGCTCGAAGGCCGGCGAGTGCTTCACCTGCTCCCGGGTACGGTCCACGTGCACCGTGCGCGCCAGGTGATCGACCCGGGCCACCGTGCCCACCGGCAGCAGCACCTTCCGGCCGAAGATCCACGGCCCGGTGTCCACCACCAGATAGCGGGCCCCGGCTTCCCCGCTCGCCTGGTCGACCGACCCGATCCGGCCGTCGGTCGCTTCCACTCGGTAGCCCGTGAGGTCGATCGGGGTGCCCGGGCCGGGTGCGTCGGGGCCGTCGGCGCTTGCCGACCGCTGCCGCGGCACGTCGTCCGGGCCGGTCTCGTCGTAGCCGCCGGCGAGCGCGGCCGGGTCCCGCCAACTCCACGGATTGAACGGCTGCATGGTCCACCTCCGCTGTCGTCGTCGACGGAAACACTGCCCGCACGTCGAATCGCCGAAACATCAACGCAATTTACGGTTCATCATTTCCCGTTTCTGCGAGATACCTCATAATCGGTGCCCATTCTCCGGGCAGTGGGCTCCTCCGCAGGTGGGGTCGGGTGAACCTGCCCGTCAGCACACCCGGAAAGGACTCGGAGTGTTCGTCGGACACATTCGGTCCAGCCGACGTTCCGACGATTCTGGTCCCGCGTCCCAGGTGTCGAGGAAAGGAAGCGCAGATGCAGCGAGCAATTCGACGAATCAGAATCGGGGCGGCTGCGGTGGCCGTACTGGTCGGGCTGGCCGGGACCGGGGCGCGGGGCGCTGCGGGCAACCCGTACACCGCCCAGGGGCTGTGCGGGCCCGGCTTCGTCAGCGTCGACCAGGACCCCATCCGGAACGCGACCACCGGCGAGCGGCTCGGCACCGTCCACCTGCTGCGCAACCCCTTCACCGGGTACGGGTGCACGGTGACCCTCAAGTCGGCGTTCCTCGGAAGCCTCACCAGGACCCAGGTCTACCTGGATCCGGAGCTGATCCCCTCCTTCTCGGTCGACGACGGCAACCGGCTCTACGCCGCCGGCCCGGTCTATGGGTACGTCGGCACTGGTTGCGCGATCTGGGGCGGCGCCATGGCCGACACCTCGGGCACCCTGTACCGCCACGACCGGGCGAACCCGGCCATCGGCGGCGCCGTCACCTGCTTCTGACTCCCGGCGGGTGGGGCGGGCCGGTGCCCCGCCTCCACCGGGCACGGGCGGCGCAGCGTTCCCCGCGGGAACGGGCCGCCGGCCATGGCGACGCTGGCATACTGGCCTGCCATGGTGCTGTCGCGTGGCTGGTCGCTGTTCCTGGTCGGGGTCGGGGTGTGGACCTGGCTGATCTGGCCGAGGTTCGCAGTCGCCATCTGGAACGACCCGCGCTCATGGTCGACCGGCACGATCGGCGAGGGCACCCCGACGAGCTTCCTCTGGGTGCACGCCCTGCTGATCGCGGCCTCGCTGGCGATCGGCACCACCGTCGGGGTGCTCGGTATCAGGGGCTGGCTCGCGGCTCGCCGGGGTCGTTCCACTGCCCGAACCGCCAGTGCGGCGCGGGACGTCACGCCAGAAACCCGGGTTGGGCAGGGAAGATAGTCCGACGATGATGATGTGACGCGGGACGCCGCCCGCGGATTTGACGATCAAAGCCGAAGACGCGTAACTTTCTCTCTGCCAGCGCGGAACGGACGAAACAGGGCGAAAGTCCTGAAGGCCGGAGCGCAGGAACGACGACCAGGCTCGGATGGATGACACCATCGGACCTGGACCGGGCGGGGCTCGCCGGAAACGCCGCAGGGCGGATTTGGTGGAGCGGAACCGACCGGGTAAGGTTGTCGACCGGCAGGGCACCGGGCGAGTTCGCGGTCACCGCGACGGCCGGCCTGCCAAATCCGATGATCGAGCACAGCGGTCCGCTGCTGGGCGAGTTCACCGGCGCCAACCCGTACGAAGCACGACAGACCGGGACACACGGTTTGACACGGCGGAGACGGTGAGGTAACGTAGTAAAAGTGCCCGGCGCGAGAGCGGCGGTCGCGGTGAACGAAATGCCCCGGATGGTGGCCCTGCGGAATGCAGGGTTGCTGGATGGTGTGTGGTTGTTCTTTGAG
>NZ_LWLS01000006.1 GCF_001905095.1 Micromonospora sp. CB01531 | reverse complement strand
GTCCGCTCGGCATACGACGGGATCGAAGCCGGCAGCTACGAGATCCTCGCCGACGAGCTCAGCATCCAGGTGAAGGCCGGACTTGCCGCGCCCATCGAAGCGCTCTACCCGCAGCTCGCAGGAGCCCGCGCATGACCCGAGAACGTACATCATGAGCCGCTGGTAGTGGTCGACCGCCGGGCTCAGCGGACTCGAGTTTCTCAACAATCGGCAACGCGAGCCGGACGCTCACGCCGGGCCACGAGCGTGGGCGAGGGCCGATGGGGTCAGCCGGCCGACGATGGCCGGGGCCTCGTGGACGAGGGCGTCGTTCTCCACCGCCTCGACCATGAAACGGGCGTAGTCCACGCGACGGGTCAGGTTGCTCGCGAGGACAGGGTCACCCACGTGCCGACTCCACAGCGGCAGGCCCTGACTCTCGCCCTCCTCCAGGTCGCTGCCACGCACGACCGTCCAGCTGGTGTCACTGGCGAAGATTCTGCGGCACGCCTCCACCTGGTCGTCCACGTCCACGACACGGGCAAGCTTCGCCAGCCGCCCGAACACGGCCGCGTACATCTTGAACTTCCGGGTGTATACGTCCTTCCCGTCGCGGGTGATGTGCCAGCCGCAGGAGAAGATCAAACGGGCGCCTGGACGTGCGTGGTCGAGCACGGCCTGGGCCGTACCGGAGGCATACTGGTTCACCCCCCACGGCACCAGCACCGTGAGTACGGCGTCACATCCGTTCACCGCCCGTGCGATGACCGCATGGTCGTCGGTCGCTCCGGGGATCACCCTGATCCGTCCCTCGAACTCAGCGAGCTTGTTTACGCTCTGCTCCCGGCACACGCCCACGATCTCGTATCCGCGGTCCAACGCGTGCTGCAACATGTAGCGCCCGAGCTTCCCGGACGCGCCGACAATGCACACCCTCTTGCCGGTGCCCGGCTTCCTGGCCCCGTCCAAACCGATCGATTCCACGACCCTCTCCTCAGTTCACCACCGCCGCTATCCTTACGCCGTAAGGTACAACCTTGCGGTGTAAGGTTGTCAAGCCGTCCAATCCGCTTAGACAGGAGAACCTCGTGGCCACGGAGCCAGCCGACACGCCTCGCCGCACCTCACTCAGCAAGGAGATCGTGCTTCGCGAAGCGGTCGCGCTGGCGGACGAGGCCGGCACCGGTGCGCCGAGCATGCGCAGGCTCGCCGAGCGGCTCGGCGTCGAGGCCATGTCGCTCTACCACCACTTCCGCAACAAGGACATGATCCTCGACGGCATGATCGACCTCGTCTTCGGCGAGATCGAGCTCCCGTCGGACGTCGACTGGCGAACCGCGATGCGACGGCGGGCAGTCTCGATGCGTGGCACACTGATCCGCCACCCGTGGGCGATAAGCCTGATGGACTCGCGGACAAACCCGGGCCACGCGACGCTGCGCCACCACAACGCGGTCATCGGCTGTCTACGGTCAGGAGGCTTCTCGATCGCTGGTGCGGCACACGCGTTCTCCGTGCTGGACAGCTACATCTACGGGTACACGCTCCAGGAGCTCAGCCTGCCCTTCAAATCATCCGTCGACCTCGAGGACGTGGCGGGCTCGATCCTGAACCAGATGCCCCGCGACGAATTCCCGCACCTCACCGAGATGATCCTCGACCGCGCCCTGAAACCTGGTTACGCGTACACCGAGGAGTTCGATATCGGACTCGACCTGGTACTCGACGGACTGCAGCGACAGCGCGAAAGCTGGCTGTAACGTCCCTGATCAGCAAACGAACCGGGGCACAGCCGGGCACATCTGGAGGATGACTACGGCGTGATCGCGAGCAGACGTCCTACCCAACAAGGCGACGTAGCGCCGTCGGCGCACTCAATTCGACAGTTCAGGATGCCCGCCGATTCAAAGGCCACCTGCCGATCGTGATCGCCCTTGATCGGTCAGCACGCACGGACGGCGGCATGACAATGCGCCGTCGGGTATACGTCGAAGCATCGGATCTCACTTGGACTCGGTCCCGTCGCCTGGCAGGCAGTGGCTGTCCTACCTGCGCGCGACTTGTGCCAGGTCGAACGCGAGTTGCTGAACCTGCGACAGTTGCTCGCTGTTCAGCCGCCTGGCATCCCAGGCCACTGCGGCCAATTCTGCCCGGCGCGGGTACAGCCGCGCGGTGTCGACAGGCGGACCGACGCCGGTCAGGGCCGCAAGGTCACCGGCCGGAACACCCAGCACAGCCGCGAATGCGGTGACGTACCGCGCAGTCAACGCCGAGTCGCCGTGTACCACGCGGTAGATCGTCGAGTCTGAGACATACGGTCCATCGCCCACGAAGTACAGCAGCTGCGCGATGTGCGGGCGGATGTTCCGATTGGCCAGCAAGCCCATCACCAACGCACCGGGCCCTGCCGCGGATCGCGTCGGCGGCGGGAGCGGCTCGGCAGGCAGGCGCACCGGAAGCGAGCAGATGAACTCGTGCAACCGGTCGAAACGCTTGCCGAACACGCGCATGGCCGACCTCATCACGTGCCCGACATGCCAGGGACGGGTGCCCCTTGCGGGGGCCAGGTCGGTCGGCATGTCATGACCGGCGATCACGAACAGGTCCGCAGTGTGCAAACCCAACGCAGGTGCCAAACGACGCAGCAAAAGGGCACTCGCGTGACCGCCGGCCAGCACGGCGTCAAGTTCCGGTACGGACACGCCCGCAGCCCGCGCCACCGTTGCCGGATCGGCCCGCCTATGCGCCAGCAGCCGCCCTAACAGCACGCCGAACTCAGGCAACTCCACCACAGCAGCCAACTGTAGGCAGCAGACTCCCGACCCAGCCAGGGCCAACATTCGTCCTGGTGCCGGAGGGCAAGCACTGTCCTCGGCACCGCGCGTCGCCATCCGTGGACAGTCGGCCGGTGCTCGCCCCACCCGCCGGCATCTCGGGCGCACCCACACGCTCCCTTCACGCGTCGATCACTCGGGTCGCATACGGTCTTTGGCATGCGTCGAACGACTACCTTCACTCGTATCGCCGCTTGGCCGTGGTGGGTCTGGGCGGCGGTAGTCGCAATAGTCCTGGCCTTCGTGTCGCTCTGGCATGATCAGTCGGTGCGGTTGGTGATGTTCGCGATGGGGCCGACTCTGCTGTTGTGGCTTCCCATGTCGCGGGTGTCCCGAACCCGGTGGCTGGTTGCACTGGCCCTCGCCGGGCTGACCGCGCTCGCCGCCACGCTCATCCACTTCCTGCCGCGCGGCTTGTGGGAGATCTCCCTTGCGTGTTTGGCCGTCGCCCTGCTGGTGGTGGCTGCCGCCCGCCTGGCTGAACGACGCCGACGCGGCCCGGGAAGCCAGGCCGGGGTGGCCGTGCCCACGCTCCTGTTCGCCGGCTGGCTGTTGGTGGTGCTCTGCTGCGGCGCGGTTCTCGGGCGACCAGGGCCGTTCTTCCCGGCGGCCGACCGGGTGCTGCCGATGCCGGATGGCCTGCACGCCACGGTCCATCCGTACGACGACGCCGATTGCGGCTCAGGATCATGCATGCGGACGATGACGGTCAGAGGCCGCCCCGGTCAATCCAGCGAAGACGTCTATGCGGAGGTGAAATGGCATGTCAAGGCGCGAGGGTGGGGCCGGGGGTGTCGCCCCGTTGGCTGGCTGCTGGACCGAACCACGGAATGCATCGAGCTGGCCGTGGAGGGCAATCAGGTAACGATCTTCCTCTCCGGCAACCGGGACGACCTCCGGCGTGTGGTGACAATCGATTGACAGGCGCACTCACATCGGCCAGATCCGGTCGTGCCGTCGGACCCGCCTCGGTCTGCCCGTGGTTGGCGCCGCATTCCACGTGACCTAGTTAGGGCTGGAAGTACTCCGACATCAGGCGGCTGACCCATTCCGGCTGCTTGACGTTCTCCGGTAGGAACTCCGTCATCACTGGCTTCAGGTCGATAACCGGGGTGCCGGAGACCGCGTCGAGGCCCACCACCGTCAGTTCACGGCCGTGGACGCCGTCGATGGCGCAGGACGTCACCCCGATGCGGTTCGGTCTGCGAGGGCCGCGGCCGGCGAACACGCCAACGGGCGGGAGGTCGGGACGGCCGCGGTTGGGACGGGGCTCGCGGTAGTCGCCGTGGTCCGGGAACTGGTCGAAAATGAAGAGGACCTCCACGTGGGAGAAGCCCTCCAGGCCCTGGAGGCACGCATCGCCGAAGCGCTCGTCGACGGTGATCGTGCTGCGGACCGCGCCCCAGTTGTCCGTGTCTTGAACGTCCGTCCTCGCGTTCCGGACGGTACCTATCGGGGTGATTTCGAAGCTGAGCATGATTCCTTCCAGGTCTTTTTCGAGTGTCGGGCCATCAGCACCGTCCTCGACCACGCGGTGACGAGCCGGGGAGGCCGCATCCGGGGGATCGGCGGTACTGCTGTGTGGCAATCGATTACCCGGCGAACAGGAGCACGCTGATCACCAGCATCACCACCGCGGTGGCCCCGTGAATGCCGTAAGCGGCCACCTTGGGCCCGTTGCTGCGCAACACGATCAGTGCGTCGCCGACGGGTATGCCGGCGGCGGCCAGCATGAACCAGCCGAGTAGGTGGGGTGTCGCTCCCGCCAGCAGGATGAGAGTGAAAAGTCCCGTGGCGATGTCGCGCACGGCCTTGACGGTCAGCCAGGCATGGAAGGTGCGGTCCCCGGTTGGCGTGTCGGGGATACCGAAGCCGGCTGCGGCCTGCGGCGCCCGGAAGGCTTTCGCGCCCATGAGGACGACGGCTATGCCGATCAGTCCGGCGAGCACGTTGGCGATGTTGATGAGCATGGTTGTCCCTCTGGAGCGAAGCGAATGTAGCGACGGAAAGCTTGTAGCTTCTGGCACCGCCCCTTGTCTGCGGCACGAGAGTGCGTGGTGGGGCGGTGACCCAGTGCGGCAGGCTAGGGAACGATCACTACGCCTCCGCGCACGCCGCCTTGGGCCAGCCGGTGGTGGGCTGCTGCCGTGTCGGTGAAGGAGTAAACACCGGCGACCCGCAGCGGGATGTCGCCGCTTTCTACCAGTTTCACCAGTTCGCCTAGCCGGTTGCTGTCGGGCAGCACGTTCAGTGCGAACGTCCGGATTCCCCTGACCGGCTCCGGGCGCAGCGGGGGTGAGGCGGCCACGTAACCGCCGCCGTCCCTGACCAGTTGCATCAGTGACGAGCCGATCACTGCGAGGTCGACAACCGCGTCGAAGCTGGCTGCCGCCCCCGGGATCGGATCGTCCGAGCGCGGCACGAACGCCGCGCCCTGCGACTCGACGAACTCGCGGTCGCCAGCCGCCGCTATTCCTGTGGCGTGCAGGCCGGCGACTCTGGCCAGCGCCAGGGTGAACCCGCCGACCTGCCCCGCGGCGCCTGTGACGAGCACGGACGAGCCTGCCGGGAGCGCGAGCAGGTCGAGGGCTTGGGCGGCGGCGAGGCCGTTGGTCGGCAGGGTCGCAGCCTCGCTGGCGGGAATGCCGACAGGCGCGGCGGTCAGCCATGCGGCATCGAGGACCACATACTCCGCGTGGGCGCCGACCGTGGTGCGCAACCAGGGTGAGAAGCCGATGACGTCGTCATTCACAGTGAGATCTCCGACGGACTGTCCCACCGCGTCGACCGTGCCAACCACGTCCCAACCGGGTACGTACGGCAGCCCGGCCGGCAGTGGTGCCGGGAATCGACCGGCGCGAACCATGAGATCAACCGGGTGTACGACGGACGCGGCGACCCGTACTCGCACCTGGCCCGGCTCCGGCTGCGGCACCGGCAAGTCCGCCACCACCCGCAAAACCTCCGGCCCTCCGAACTGTGCATAGCTGACTGCGCGCATCGCCGTACCCTCCGCTGAACGTCATGATCGCCATTACGGTAGGTATCCTGGGCACCGTGAGAAAGTAGGCACCTGGAAGTGCCTAGGGCACCGACAAGGAATGGCACATGGCGACGACGACCGCGGGACAACGACGAGAGCAGGCCAAACGCGACTACGACGCGTTTCTGGCGGCCTGCCCGACCCGGGAACTGCTGAGCACACTCACCGACAAATGGGCGGCACTGGTGATCGCGGCGCTCGCCAGCGGTCCGCAGCGGCACAGCGACCTCGCCCGCCGCATCGCCGGCGTCAGCCAGAAGATGCTCACCCAGACTCTGCGCACACTGGAACGCGACGGTCTGCTCACCCGTACCGTGACCGCGTCGGTGCCTGCCCGCGTCGACTACCAGCTCACCCCGCTCGGCCACGACCTGTTCCCAGTCATGGTCGCGATCAAGACCTGGGCAGAGACACACATGGACCGCGTCTTTCAGGCCCGCGCCCAGTTCGACGCGCGATCATGAAGTCCAGTGGGCGCTGACCGTCCGACCCGGTCACCAGGTGAGCGGACTATTCCCGATGCGTCCACGATCCCAGGTCGTCTACGGGCTGGCGACGGAACTGGCGAACATGAGGCAGCGGCAGCCCGGAACGCACTCAACTCGACACGTCCGGACGTTCCTCCGGCCGCAAGTGGTCACGATCCGTAACGCTCGGATCGCGGCTATATGCGGATGGGACAGCCGTTGACTCTGGCTGGTAGACATACCGCCGTGGCCGAGAATCTGCCAACGCCGACTTCGCCCTGCCCTACGTGTGGAGGCAGCCGTGTGGCTACGGGCGTACGTACCGACATAGACCAGCAGAGCATCCGGTTGTGGCGGCCATCGCGGCGAGGATGGGGCACTCGAGACGTGACGTCAGTCCGCGCTTTGGCCTGCGTCAGTTGTGGCCTCGTAACCCTCCACGCGGCAGACCTACCCCGCCTCCAAGCCGAGGCGGCTAAGCATCCTGAGCTGTTCAGGTGGGAGAATTAGCCGAGCCAGCACATTATGCTGGTTGATCCACGCCCGCATCCGCTCATCGGCTATGTGGGTATACCGGCCGAGTCAGCATCTCGTGACGCCGCATAGCACGCGGACCGCGGCTACCTGTGCGCACCGCATCAAGCCGTGGGTCTCCGAGACTGGCCGGCCCGGCAGTTGCCGGGCGGCCGGACGATCAGGTGGCCGCCGAAGGGAGCCGCGCCGGTCCGGAGCACGAGCCAGGGCTGAGCTCAGTTCACCGGCGGCGCCCAGGTAGGACGCCTGATCAGGCAGAACGGGTGGCCAGCGGGATCGGCATACACGTGATCGCCAGGCAACCGCCGCGCGCCCAGTGCGAGCACTGTCTCACCCGCCCCGTCCTGGTCGTCGACCATCACGTCAAGGTGCATCTGCTGCGGCACTGCCGGCTTTGGCCACGTCGGCGGCGTCAGGTCGGCGGCGCGCTGAAACGCCAGCCCGGACGCCGCCGTGCTGGCCGACACGACGACGAAGTCCTCGTCCGCGTAGGTGATCGGGTCGCCGAGGACCGCGCTCCAGAAGCGCGCCTCGGCCATCGGATCTGAGCAGTCGACGATCAAATGGTGAAGCCTGCCGACAGGCAAAGCGAACGCCTCCTTTAGTGGCCCGGCCCGTGCCAGCGGTGGTCATATGGCCATATGGCCACCTTCAGCGCACGAACGGTCGTGTCTGGACCAGGTTCGTTCATCGTCGCCTAGTGCGTGACGCCAGGAGGGACTGCCACGCGGGCGGATCGCGGCATGCGCGGGCGTTGTCGACGCTCGCAGACCGATCACTGTGTGTCCGGCATCGGTTGGCGCTGGCGTGGTTACGCGTGGCCGCCTACGGCCACCGGGCCGATGGTCAACTGTGGTCTGCCTTCCAGGATCTCCCCGATTCGGTCTACCTGGTCGTCGAGGTCCCGGCGCTCGGTGACGGTGAGCGTGGTCAACGGTTCGACCGTGATGTGCAGTTTGCGTCCGGAGCGGCGGAGGTGCCAGATCCCGGCAATGGTGCCGTCGATGAGCAGTACCGGGAAGTTGCCGGCCTGGCCGCCGGAGAGTGCGCGTTGCGCGGCAGGTCCGGGGAAGAGTTGCTCGCGCGGGTGGCAGCCGACGGTGTAGGCGTCGAAGTACGGCAGTAGCCGTACCCCGTGCGGTGGCACGGGTGCCGGCGCGGTGTCGCCGGCCGGGACCCAGGCGACCGTGCCGGCGACGTCGACCTGTTGCAGTTCGCCGGCGAGGGAGTCGAACAACTGGGTCGCCCAGCGGCGAGGCGCGGACAGCCATTGCGCGAACTGCTGCGGTGTGGCCGGGCCGTACGCGTGCAGGTAGCGGCGGACCAGGCCGGCGAGGGCGTCGGGTGCCGGGGCAGGCCGGAATCCTGGCAGCCACCGTTGCGGGCTGGTGTAGGTGACCTTCCGTCCACGGTTCGGGCCGAAACAGAGTGCCCCGCGGTGTGCGGCAAGGTGTATCGCCTGTCGCCAGCGCGGCCACATGCCGCCGAACCCGGGCACCACCGGGTCGGCGGCCCAAGAGCCGGTGCGGGCGACCACCGCTGCGGTGAGCTCGTCGATGGTCAGTTCCGCGTCGGCCAGTGCTTCCGCGATCGCCGAGACGACCTCGTCGGTCTGCTCTGGGGTCAGCCGCGCGTCGGCGGGCATGCTGTTCGAGGACGCCGGCAGGGCGCCGAGCGCGCCGGTCCACAGCGGCAGCTCACGCGTCGGCAGCAGGTGCACGGTGCCGCGCGACCCGAACGTCTTGACCAGACTACGTTCCTTCCACAGCGCGTCCCGAACGTCGTTGCGGGTGGCACCGGCTACGCGCAACCCGATGGACACCTCAGCGGCGGAGAGCACTTGAGCGTGCGCGCCGCACATGGCGGCAACGGCATCGGCTGGCCGGCCGTGTACCGGAGCAGATAGTCCGTGCCGGTCGAGCCGCCGACCCCATACATCGGGCCAGGACAGCCGCGGCACCATCGTCGAAAGGTTGGTCATCGAGCACGTCTCCCGGCGTCGTGGTTCGGGTGGGCGTTCCCAGGCTTCGGCTGAGCGCGGAACGTGCCGTCTCGTCGCCCGGATCGAGCGGTCCGGGCGACGAAACGGCCGGCCTGGCTGGGTGCGGTCAGCGGAGCTTACGGAAGAACTCGCGCACGTCGCCGACGAGGAGGTCGGGTGCTTCCAGGGCGGCGAAGTGCCCGCCGCGGCTGAACTCGGTCCAATGCACCAGGTTGTGGTCGCGTTCGGCGAGGGGCCGGATGGTGATGTCGTTGGGGAACACCGCCACCCCGGTCGGTACTGAGGAGCGTGGCTGGGCCTGGCCCCAGGTGCGGGCGTCTTCGTAGTAGATGCGGGAGGCGGATCCGGCGGTGCCGGTCAGCCAGTACACCGAGACGTCGGTGAGGATCAGGTCCCGGTCAACGGCGTCCTCGGGTAGGGCGGCGCTCGGATCGGTCCATTCCTTGAACTTCTCGACGATCCACGCGAGCTGGCCGACGGGTGAATCGGTGAGGGCGTAGGAGATTGTCTGCGGCCGGGTCGACTGGACGATGGCGTACCCACTCATGTCCCGGCCCCAGGTCGTCATCAGCGCGAGGCGGGCCTGGTCGGCTTCGGTGAGGCCGACCAGCTCGGCCGGATCACCGGAGGGGAAGGTGCCCAGGTTGTTGACGTGCACGCCGAGCACGTGATCGGGGTCGATGCGGCCCAGCTCGGGGGAGACGATCGCTCCGGTGTCGCCACCCTGCGCCCCGTAGCGGTCGTAGCCGAGGCGGTTCATCAGTTCGGCCCAGGCGTGGGCTACCCGGTTGGTGTTCCAGCCCGGGGCGGCGAGTGGGCTGGAGAAGCCGAAGCCGGGCAGGGACGGGGCCACGACGTGGAAGGCGTCGGCGGGGTCGCCGCCGTACCGGGCGGGATCGGTCAGCGGGCCGATGATCTTCATGAACTCCACGACCGAGCCGGGCCAGCCGTGGGTGAGGATGAGCGGCAGCGCGTCCGGCTCGGGCGAACGCACGTGCAGGAAATGCACGGTCTGCTCGTCGATGACGGTGGTGAACTGGGGAAATTCGTTCAGCCGTGCCTCGTGGGCACGCCAGTCGTACTTGGTCTGCCAGTAGTCGGCCAGGTCTTTCAGGTAGCCCGACGGCACCCCGGCCTCCCAGCCGGCGCCGGGCACCTCGCCCGGCCAACGGGTGTGGGCGAGCCGCTGACGCAGGTCGTCCAGGTGGTCCTGCGGGATGTTGATCTGGAACGGGGTGATCTCTTCGCTCATGGCAGTCACACTATGAGGCAGCTAGGACAGGTTTCGCCCTAGGCGGATGGCAAACTTCTGGGCATGTTGGAAACCTCCGCCCGACTGCTGCGGCTTCTCGGACTGCTGCAAACCCCGCGTGATTGGACCGGCGCAGAGCTTGGGCAGCGCCTTGAGGTCGACGTGCGGACCGTGCGGCGTGACATCCAGAAACTGCGCGACCTCGGCTACCCGGTGCACGCCACCCCCGGCGCGGCCGGCTACCGGCTCGGCGCCGGAACGAAGCTCCCGCCGCTGCTGCTCGACGACGAGGAGGCCGTCGCCGTCGCCATCGGGCTACGTACCGCCGCCAGCGGCACGGTCACCGGCATCGAGGAAACCTCGCTACGCGCACTGGCCAAGCTCGAACAGGTACTGCCCTCGCGCATACGGCACCGGGTCAACCTGCTGCACTCGGTCACCGTCACGGTCCCCGCCGCCGGCCCCACCGTGGACCCGGACGTGCTGACCGTCCTCGCCGCCGCCTGCCGCGACCACGAGCGGGTTCGCTTCGACTATCTCAGCCACGACGGCACCGACTCGGTACGCGACACCGAACCTCACCGGCTGGTCCACACCGGCCGGCGCTGGTACCTGGTCGGCTGGGACACCGACCGGCGCGACTGGCGCACCTACCGGGTCGACCGAATCCGTCCCCGTATCCCGACCGGCCCTCGCTTCACCCCCCGACCGGCGCCCGACGTCAACCTCGCCGGCTACCTCACCCACGGTGTCTCCACCGCCCCCTACCGCTATCAGGCTCGAATCACCCTCCACGCTCCGGCCGAGACCGCCGTCGAACGGATCGCGCCCACCGTCGGTGTCATCGAGGCAGTCGACCCGCACACCTGCCTCCTGCACACGGGATCCAACTCCCTCGACGAACTCGCCATCTACGTCGCATCGTTCGGCTTCCGCTTCCAGATCCACCAACCACCCGAACTCATCGCCCACATCCGAGACCTCACGACCCGACTCACCGACGCCGTCCGCTGACCGCCAAACAACCCCCACGCAACGGCAAGGCCCAGCGGCCTCGACCGAGTGCCGGCAACCTACTCAGTTCGGTAGATCCGGAAGCCGAGCGGTCAGCCGCGGGCGCCGCCAGGCAGGGTTTGCCCATCGCGCTGACCACCACATCCGGCCGACGTCAATAGCCGATCGTTGCGGGAGGGCCGACCTGCCGCAGGGTCGCACGTCGATCCGGGCCTGGTTCTGTACTGGTGCCGTCCGCCGCTCCCCTGCTGATCTCGGCGCGAGGCCGTCTCGGGTTGACAGCGGACACGGGAATTTCCTCGTGGAGGGACACGACAGTCGGGCCTTGCTGGCAGTCACCGACCGTGATGACGTGGGCCCGAGATCCCCGGCCGGGCAATGTCGCACTCTCGCACTAGTGTTCTGCGCCGGAAATTCGCCTCATAAGTGGGTGTAGGGTGGTGGGATGCCGAGGACCGGGCGTCCCACCCCGCCGCTGGTGTTGTCCGACGAGGAACGCGCGACGCTGGTGCGCTGGTCACGGCGGGCGAAGTCCGCGCAGGTCCTCGCGATGCGCGCGAAGATCATTCTGGCGTGCGCGGAAGGCGCGTCGAACACAGACGTGGCAACGGCTTTGAGTGTGCACCTGTCCACCGTGGGCAAATGGCGGC
>NZ_LWLS01000005.1 GCF_001905095.1 Micromonospora sp. CB01531 | reverse complement strand
CTTGGACAGCCCTTAACGAAGGGCCGAGGCTAACGCCTCAGAGGCGCAACTGCGGGACTTCGCCCTCGAACGTGCCCTTGCGTCCAAGCAGGGCATCGGTTTCAACGTGGCGCAAGCGGTGCGTGATGAGCAGAGCAACGCTCTCGATGCGGCGCCCGAGGGCGAAGGCGAAGGTGACGTCGGGATCCTACGGGAAGTGATGCATCCTCCCGCGGCACCGGACAACGAGTTCGCGGAGGAGTGCCAGACCAGCCCCGCCGCGGCGGCCGACCGTATGGGCTACATCAAGAACCGCATGCAATGGTGCGGCACCTACAGGATCGACGCGGTGAACATCGACCCGAAGCGCCCGGGGTTCATGGCGATGAATTTCGTCGTCATCGGCTACGGCCGCGACGACGGGGTGCGGGACCTCCACTTCTTCCTCAGGCCCATGAGCGTGGTGTTTTTCGGCTCCTTGACGGCCGCCGACAGCCTGTCCTTCGGCATCGACTGCTACCACGACACTCCTGGCTGCAGCGCGAGCGATGACCATCGGCGAACCCTGGGCGAGTGGCTGGGCCACGCGGCGACCGGCACCTGGACGCAGTTCGTGCTCTCCTCGGACGCCGATCCGGATGAGTCCGACAAGATTCGCTTCCACCCGTTCGCCATCCAGTACCAGTTCAAAAACCTCCTACCGAACTACGTCCGTGAAGATAACGGGGTGGGGGAGCCGCTGGACTACTACGTCCGGTGCGACTCGGCCGACTACTTCGACAACAGGACGGCGGCGTGCATCTTCCACGACGTCCTGCCGCACCTGATTTATCCCGTGCTCAACGCTGACGGCTCCGACAGCCCGGTCAAGGAGGTCGCCCAGCACATCCAGGACGCCTTCAAAAACCCGAACGAGACCAGGCCATACCGACTCGACGGATACAAGAACATACCTGGCAACTACGACGCCGCCACTCAGACCAACTATCTGCAACGAGTACGGTACCAAGGCCCGGAGTGGCAGGAGAACAGGGCGGAGAAGGACCGGGCGTGCCAGGGAGAGTGGCCCTACACGGATACCGGGATCCCGCCCGAGGAACGGCCAACCGACGGTCAGGACTGCGACGAGTATCCCTTCGCCAGCACCCTCCAAGGCACCGCCGCCCGCCGTTTCCGCCTTATGCCGGTGGACTTCTCGGTGCGCGCCGTGTCCGCGACCCAAAACCGTTCCGCCGGTTCCCAACTCCCAAACTTCTACCGGGATGACCGGATCCTCTATGGCGAAAACGACTATTTCTGGGTGCAGATCGTGCCCCGCGACGCCGGCACGGCCGACGGGCCGGACATCAGCGTCGCCTCCAAGGTCGAGGGTGCTGAGGGGCAACCCATCCAGCTGTACGCCACGATGAAGAACACCGCCGGGACGCCCAGCATCGCCTGGACCGTCGAGGGAACGGACGCCAACGACCCGGGCGCCACCTGCTCCTTCGACAACCCGCACATCCTCCAGCCGAAGATCACGTGCAACGACGACGGGGTCTACCAGGCCACCCTGACCGTCGACGACGGGACACATGCGCCGGTATCGCGTTCCACCCAGGTCACCGTCCACAACGTCCCGCCGCAGGTGAGCATCACCAGCCCCACACCCTGGCAGGTGTTCCGCGTGGGCACCCCGGTACAGGTCACCGCGCCGTTTACCGACGCCGCCAACGACACCCACACCTGCGAGGTGTCCTGGGACGACTCCACCACCACCCAGTCCGTCCCCACTGACCGCGTCTGCAACCAGACGCACACGTTTACCAGCGCCGGCATGTACACCATCGAGGTGGCGGTGACCGACGACGACGGTGGCACCGGCACGGCGGAGGTCATGGTCATCGTGTACGACCCGAAGGGCGGGTTCATCACCGAGGGCGGCGTCATCACCTCACCCGCCGGGGCGTTCCCGGCGAACCCCGAGCACATCGGCAAACTACACGTGCAGGCCACCGTCAAGTATTTGCCGGGCGAAAACGGCCCCGTGCCCGGCAATGGCCGCATCGCCGCCGACCTCGAAGGCGGTGAAATGAGGCTGCAGTCCACCGGGCTCGAATGGCTCGTCGTCGCGCCCTCCGGAAAGTTGGCGGCCAAGGGCGTCGGCACTGTCGGCGGTCAGGCCGGTTTCGGGTTCCTCTTCTACGGTGAAGACGACCCCGACGGCCTTCGCCTCGTCGTCTGGCGGCTCGGCGGCAACACCATCCCCAACGACCAGATCATCTACGACAACTATCCGAGCAACTACGACCTTGACGAGTCCAGCCTGACGACCATGACGTCCGGCTCGGTCCAGATCCACAACTGACGAGACACCTATGATTGCGGGGCCGGGCGTTCGTCCGGCCCCGCAACCACTACGAGGGGCGATGACTGAACCACTGGGCAGCGTCGAGGCCCTGCTACCGCCAGAGCACGGCTTCATCATCGTGGCCGGTGCGGCCGCCGATTTTCTGGACGACCCCTACTCCGGCGAGGTGCCGCTCTGCTCCGCCGGCGATGACATCCTGTACCTGATGAGCGCGTCGGATTCCTATCACCGGGCCCGCGTCGTGCTCGAGTCGTGGGCCGCCGCCCCACCCGACGATGGCCAGGACGTGGACGCTCAGCAGCAGGTGACCCTGGCACTGAGCGACGGCACGGTACACGTCTCCGGCATGTTGGAGTTCCAAGCCAGCCCGATCCTGACCCTTGGGCCGCCGGGCCGCTACCACGCCCAGGTGAGTGTCACCGGCCGCGCCGAACTGCGCCGGATCGAAGCCCAACCGGGCCACCCCATCCCCATCATGGATGCCGAACGATTCCGGGTCCGCTTCTGGGCTGCCGGCAACTGACCAGCCCTGCACGCCGGTCCGCTCAACGGACTAGAGATCCAGCGCCCCGGGACACGATCACATGGTGCAGAGCGAGCAGCGAGCGGGGATTTCCGGGCGCTCTGTCTCGCTGGACGCGCTTACCCTGGCGGCACGAGCGCTGAGTCGACGGATCCGGTGGGCAACTTCCTGACCAGGCTTCAGTACGCCGATTTGGCGCCGCACCTCGTCCGCTACGAGATGATGTACGAGCAGCGCTCCGCGATCGTGGCCGAACTGAAGGACCGCCAAGTTCGCGAGGGTAAGGGCATGACCGTCGACAGTCCGCAGGCCGACCGGCAGGCTGTCCTCGCCGAGGACTACGTCCGCGACGTGATCCACGCGTTCAACGAGCGGGGGTTCGACGCGCTGGACCCAAAATGGAGCGGGGGCGCACCGAGACGGATCGATGAGCAGGCCCGCGACTGGATCTGCGTCATCGCCCGGTGCGACCCCCGTTTCCTCGGCAAACCGTTCTCCTGCTGGTCCCTGGTCAAGCTGCGCGACTACCTGATCGAGGCCGGCTACGTGAGCACCATCAGCGTGGAGACGATCCGGCGGGTCCTGCGCGAGCGTGGGGTCTCCTGGCAGGCCACCAAGACGTGGAAGGCCAGCAACGACCCCGACTTCGCGGCCAAGATGCGCCGGATCCTGGACCTCTACGACCAGCCGCCGGCGGACGGGCGGGTGCTGTGCGTGGACGAGTTCGGGCCGCTGAACCTGCAACCCCGCCCCGGCCGGGCCTGGCGCCCGCAGGGCCAGCCGGTGCGGCTACGGGCCACCTACACCCGTGACCAGGGGGTACGGCACATGATCGCCGCCCTCGACTTGGCCACCGGGACGCTGCACTACCGCATCCGTGACCGCAAGCGCTGGCGCGAGTTCCTCGGCTTTCTCAAGACCCTGCGCCGCCGCTGGCCCGACCAGCGCCTCTACCTGATCGTGGACAACTTCTCCCCGCACAAGCATCCCGAGGTTCGCGCCTGGTGCGCCGCCAATCAGGTGGAGCTGGTGTTCCTGCCAACCTACGCGTCGTGGCTGAACTGGATCGAGGCCGAGTTCGCCGCGGTCCGCTACTTCGCTCTCAACGGCACCGACCACCGCAGCCACGCCGAGCAGGATGCTGCCATCGGTGACTACATCCGCTGGCGCAACCAGCGAGCACGCCCGAAATCCGGATTCGCGATCAACTCCAAGATCCGCCACCCGGATTACCCGTTCAAGGCTGCATGACGGGGCACTAGGCGGCCAGCCCGCATCCGCTGATCCCGGCGACGATCCTCAGGCCAAATTCTTCATCGATTGGCCCGACCAATGGAGCACGACGATTTACTGCAGGGTCGAGAACAGGATCGGCAAGCCGCTAGAAGACCCACGGATTCAGTTTGCGCCTCGGGCCTACATAGCTGGCTGCACCCCGGGCTCTGGTCCGGCGCTCGCCGAATGTTACGACCCGCGTTGCAGTGTCACTGCCCTTTCATTGACCGCCCATCATCCCAGCGACCGCACGGTGACGAACAACTCCCGTCTGCGGGTCTTCAAATTCTTCGAGGAGAAGCCGCTCAGACACGAAGACAGGAGCTGCGAAGGCACAGGCAGTTGCTCGAACAAGATCGAAACCACCATCGCCCAGGGAGAACGTGCCACCGCGCAATGCAACGGCACTCGGGCGAGCCGTCCCGGCGGCATCCTTCAATCACCCAGGCCTTCTGCCAACGTTCATTGCTGGATTTTTGTAAAGCCTCTGAAGGGCTCCTGACAACTTGCGGTTCTGGGTGCCGACTCGCTAATAGACACCGACGGCGATGGGGCGGGCCCGGCCGGCGTGGCCCGGCCGGGCCGGCCCGGGTCATGGGGTGAGGTGGGTGGTGCGGGTGTGCTCGACGGTGAAGCCTTGGGCGAGCGCCCACCGTGATCGCGGCGTCGAGGTCGTGGTCTGGGGAATGCGCGGCCAGCCAGCGTTACACCGCCGGGGTCTTGTGGGTGGCGTAGTTGTCCAGCACCAGGTGCAGATCCAACTCGGCGGGAGTGTTGGCGTCGACGACCTTTGAGACAATCAACAGGCCCGCACACGCGGCTTGAACCACCCAACCCCGCGAGTCAACCAAACCCGGGGCAGTCCCGAGATCACCCACCGTCTCACGTCATTCCATCGCTAGGCGTCGTTGGAGCCATGTGAGCAGGGCGGCGAACGCCGGCGACATGGTCGTGTCCGACTGGTTAAGGACAGCCGACCAGCCGACGTCCTCCACCGTAATCGTGTAGCTCATCGCGTCCCGGGCCTGTCCGGGTCTCCGTTCCTTGGCAGCCGGAGCGGTCTTCGCCGCTTCCACCAGCTCGGCTAGCTCTCGCGCTGCCTGCTCTGGCAGAGCCTCGGCGTCCACGACTCGGGGCGGGAGGCGCAGGTTGATCGCGGCCGCCTGCCCGCCATGGGTCGCCAGCGTCACTTTCATCCCACGCTCCGAGCAGTCCGGATCGTCTCAAAATCCCAGGATTGGCGCGCAGGTGGTCACGGCTTCGGCGTCAACACACTGACGCCCTCGGCCAGCGCATTCACCTGAGCGGAAAGGGCCTCGATCTGCCGTTTGAGGGCCGGGATTGTTGTCCCATCGTGAACCAGGCCGTCTCCCCTACCGGCCGGGACGCGTTCCCACAGGGCTTCCGCGCCGCCCGGCGCGCCGCTGACTCGTATGCCGACCTCGCTCCACGCTGCCAGCACCGCCTGCTGCTCGGCGCTGCCAGCTCCGTGCAGCTGTCCCGCCTTCAAATAGGTGGTGTCGGCGAATTCCTGGAACTGGGTCTGAGCGCTGGACGCTTTAAGGGACTCGTACCAGATGTGCCCGGGTGCATCCCACGCATACCCGCCGATACCCACTGCTGTCAGGTAAAAAGCCCTGTTCGGGATGCCAGAGTTGATATGCACCCCGCCGAAGTCACCCTGTTCTGTGTCCGGCAGCCTGACGTAGTGGCTCATGTGGGCGGGCTGCGGATCCTTGCCGAACAGCTCGTTGTCGAACGCCGTTCCCGGCGCCTTCATCGACCGTAACGCGTCCGCCTTGATGCCTGGCGTGAATACCTCCGCCCCGATCAGCCAATCCGCCTCGGCTGCCGTTTGGTGCAACGTCCACTGCTTAACCATCGCCCCAAAAACGTCCGATAGCGACTCGTTCAGTGCCCCGGATTGATTGTGATACTCCAGCCCGGCCGTGTGTTCGGTGACTCCGTGCGCCAACTCATGGGCCATCACATCGAGGGATCCGGTGAAATCTGTGAAGATGCGTCCATCTCCATCGCCGAACACCATCTCTTGTCCGTCCCAGAATGCGTTGTTGTAGCGCGTTCCGAAGTGGACGTATCCTTGCAGGCGCATTCCGCGATTATCAATCGAATTGCGGTCGAACACCTTTTTATAAAAGTCGCGGGTCGCGCCGAGCCCGTCAAAAGCTCGGTTGGCAGACGCATCGGCGACGGGCGGATCAGACTCCGACCTGACCAACGCGGCGAGCTGAAGTGAAGTGCTGTTGTGGCAGTCAAAAATCGTTCGGCGGCCGTTGACGGGGGCCGCGGCGGCGCCAGCGAAACTTGCGCGGACGGCTCGCCCTCCGCGCAGTTGGGCCGTGCTTACAAGTGTATTCAGGGCGGCCTGGCGGATATCTTCTTCCCCGCTCTCGAGGAGCTTTTTCAGGATATAGGGAGGAGTAACGCAGTTCAGGCAACGGCGCGCTGTAGTCATGGAACACCTCGGAATTGGTCGGGTCGAGGTTAGCCTACCCGGGCAGGTCCATGATTTCCGTACTTCAGGGGCACAAGGCCCGCTCCGCTGAGCCGGGGCGGCCATGAGCATGGCATCGAACTGGCGCTCGCCGATGGATTGCAGCGGAGGGCGGGGTGCCAAACGGCCTCGTGCACAATTGCGAATCCTTGAGTATCGGTGATCGTTGTTCAGCTCCAAGTGTGGTGGGAGATCCGCGATCTTGAAGAGCGCGCAGGCTCCTTCCTCACCCACATGGGCGGCGCGAACGCGGGGAAACTGGTGGCCGACCAACTCCTTACGGCGGGGATTCCGATGTCGGAGTCCGAACACGATCAGCTCACCGGCCCAAAATCGCCACTTATCCCTCGTCGGGATGGTGGACCACACCACCGCGGCTGTCTTGATCGCTGCCGACGCCCGTCTGATGACCTGGGTCTGGACGCCGGTTCGTCAGGAAGGCATGCGGGAGCTGCCTACGCAACCGGCTGGGTCAACTCTGGACGCGCGGCGCCAAGCAACCCGGTGGCCACCAGCGTGGTGGCCACGCACCGGGCTCCGGTACGACCTCCGGGTGGAGAAGATCGTCCGCTCGGGTCTGCATCAGGCGGAGAAGATCCTCGCCGAGCGAGATCGCCAGCCGGCTGCCAGCCAACCTACGGGCCCGAACCCGTGTCAGCGGCGGCCGGGCACCTCGAGCGCCAGGTCCGCACTGGGCCACTGATCGGCGACCGGGACCCGCGGGCCCTCCTGCCATCCTCGGTGAGGGTGGGTTGTGCGACCCGTTCGATGACTGGGCTCGCAAGGACGCAGCTCTGGCCGGCACGGATAGTGTCCAGCAGCCGGCGGTTGGCGTCACGGGCTTGTCGGCTGTGAACGCTCCCCATCTTCAGGTCATGGTGGGGGATGGACCCACCGAGGAGGGGCAAGATCCGTGACAACGAATCGCCACTAGCGGCCGCCGGTCTCGACGAGGCTCGAGCAGTCGGAGAACGGGAACGGCGCTAACGCATGGCGTCGGACCGAAGGGGCGGATTTTCAGCATCCGTAGAGGGGTGAAGAGTCAGTCCGGGGATTCCGTGGGAAGTTCATAGGATCGGCTTGACATGTGGCACGTGATGCCGGTGCGGAATCGATGGGCACCGCGGTGGTCCCCGGAATCGTTTCTCATGTCCTCTTTCATCCCAGTCGTTGCCGAACAGGAACTGGTGATCGTCGTGACCGAAGTAACCACCGCCAGGCGGGTTCGCTTGATCAGCCGGGTAACCTCCCCGGACGTCATCCAGCAGTCGTCCCTCAACGACTTGCAACGTTCTCTCGCCGAGTTCGGCGAGGCCGAACTGGCCGAGATGCGGACGGATGGCCAGTACCGCTTCGACGGTGGGGCCGGAACACAGACGGCCGGCGACGTGGCAACGGTGGAAGCCCACCGGAACGCCATGTTCGACAGCCTCGTCGACCAGTTCAGCACGGAACTCACGCCAATTTCGCTGACCGTGAGCCCTGGAACGCAGATCGTCCCAGCACCGTACGACAACAGCTGGCAGACGGGCACCGGTTTTCCATTCTCGAAGCTCGATGGAAAGATGGGGATCATCGGCAGCTCGGGATTTTCCGGCTCCGGATTCAGCTTCTTTCTGAGCTCCAGTCAGTCGGTCAGCGCGACGATCATCCCAGGTGGTACCTACAAACACTCGTTCACTAGCTTTCAGCCCCTGCCGCAATTGCGTACGAAAGGCGGTGTCGGCGTCATCGTCTATGAAAACCGGAACAAGATTAAGGACATTACGGCGACGCTCTGGAACCGGATTGGCATCCTTCCCTTTGCCAGCGAAAACGTAGAGTTGGCGATGGCCGACGTCGCCGGAATGAGTGCCGGACCCTTCCCTCCCGCTCGCATCTTCCCCCTCGAATTCACCATGAGCCCGGGCGCCAACTACGAAATCTGGCTCTACCTCTGGCACGCGGGTACCAACGTCGACGGGACCAGTTTTCTCGGCACTGTGAGCGGCAGCGTGCCACTGGTGACCGTCGTGGCCGGTCCACCTGTCATCGTGCACTGACCCCTGTCGGCCATGGGGCAGCGCAGGGAAGTCTTCACGACCCGCTGGCCCCATGATCGATGTGATAGGGGTGGGATGCCGGGGTGAGCCGCGGTCGCCTGCCGGAACCGCACCTCATAAGTGAGCGCCGAAGCCAACCCTGCTTCCGTGGCGACCGCAGGTCGCGCTGCTAGTCAACGAGCGCACGCTGCTGCCGGCGCTCATGCCTCTCGCGCCGGCCGCCACCATGCCGGCCCGGGTCGCCGACCAGGTCGGCGACGTGCTCGCCGCCCACAACGTGCCCGACCTCGTCATCCTGGCCGAGGTCGACCAGATGCGCCAGTGGCGGATCGCGCCGACGGCCAACCGCAGCGTCGTAGGCATCATGAACGAGTTCGTCTTCCTCGCAGACACCTGGCGCAACGCCGCCAAACGGTGCCGGACCCATTACCTGCGGAACCTGCTGACGAAGGTGCCCAAGTCCGCGCAGCCGGCGACGCCGAGTCGCAGGCGCAGGCCGAGACGGATCCGTGCCCGGGCGCCGACCTAGACGCGGGCGAGCCCGACGCGAAGGGCGACGAGTGAGCCTGACCTCAACGGGTCAGCCGGCGGCGCGTACCGAGCTGGTGCGCGCCGCCGGCGCAGGCCCGACCGACACCATTGAGGAGCCGGAGCTGCTGCGCGGCACCTGCCCGGCATGCGATGTGGCGATCGGCGAAGAGCACGCCGACGGCTGCGATGTGGCCGAGTGCTTGGCCACCGGCCGCAAGCGCATGTGGTGCCGGGCGCAGCCCGACACCGCGGGTCACGACTGCGGCCGGGCGTACGCGCCGACCGTCGAGCACGCGCTGGCGACGTGCGAGAAGTGCGGGACGGACGTGTGGATCGGGCCGCGTCAGCGGCAGGCGCGGGTGGTGCTCGGCGACGGCGCGGCGGTGCTGTGCATGGTGTGCGCCATCCAGGTGCAGCGGCAGCGCGGCGGCGGCGTCATCGGGCACCTCGGCGGCGGCGACGGCCGACCGCGGCTGCCGGGCTAGTCCGCTGAGCGGACCAGCGCGGCGCGCGAAAGTACCCAAGGGAACTGCACAAAGTGCATAACGGGGCATCGGATTAGATAGTTTCCGGGGCGCGGCTAGTCCGCTAAGCGGACCAGCGAGGGCGGGCTCTGGGGAGCAGGAGTTCGCCCGGGCCCGCCCCGACACCCGGATCGAGCTGGTCCCGGGCGGGTCGAATCCGGCTCTCGGACCCGCCGGTGCGGGATGGCGACCACCTGCGGGCCGGCGCGGGCCCGATCGACCAGACGGCGCAGCTCGGCGGTGGAGTCGACGACGCGCTCGACCACGCTCACCCCGCTGGGCGAGTTCTCGGCCCGGTCCCAGCGGATCGTGATGTGCCAGCGCGTTCGCCACTCCACGCTCGCAGGCTAGCCGAACATATGTTCGAGCAGGTGCGGCGCGGTCAGAAGGCGTGGTGCGGTACCAGCGATGGTCTCCGCACTGGCGGGTGGTGACCCGGTCGGCTCGAGAGGCCCCGTCCGGCCTCCGGTCGCGAAGGCATTGGCGTCCGGGATCGACCTGGTCTATCGACGCGGTGCCGATGGTTTCCCTGCTCAGCGAGCCGGGTACGGTCTGCGCAACTCGCTGCCCCTCTGCGGGTTGCTCAAGCGTGGGGAGATCAGGGATGACCACCGCGGAGGTTCCCGCGCCTGTCGCGGATCACGCCGAAGACCAACTCAGCCGGGATCTGGCAGACCTGCACGTTCGCGCTAAGCATGCGGCAGCGCACCTGGCCGATATTTATGCGCGCCTTGCAGTGCTCGAGGAGCAGATCCGACGCCATCAGCAACGCCAATAGCCAACTGTCTACTCGACCCGAGCCGCCCGGGTGGGCGAATGCCGACGGCTGCTCATCGAGTGGGAGGCCCCGTTCTGGGTGAACGGGGCCTCCCTGTGCCCTACGCGGGAAACCCCGGGGGTCGAGGGGCATACCCGCTCCGGATGGTGGTCGCGCACTCCGACCTCTCAAACCGGTCACCGGCGCATCCGAGGAACATACTAGGCAGTATCTGCGGCACCTGCAGCGCGGGCGCGCGTTTGACGCAAGGTGGCCAGGCCAGTGAAGCGGCCCATCGCATGCGGTGGACATCCACCACCTGTACGGTGCGCATGTGAGCTGGCGTGGCCACGTCGGGGCTGGTGGGGGCGATCCGGACGGTGTCCGGGGCATGACTCTGTTGTCGGAATCGATCAGTGAGGTGGCGGTGACGCGGCTGCGGCACGCCGTCGCCGCGGCCGCCGGCGCGGCCGGTCTCGCTGGTGACGGGTTGGAGGACTTCGTCTTGGCCGTGCACGAGCTGGTCACCAATGTCGTGCGCCACGGTGGGGGCAGCGGACGGCTCCGCCTGCTGCGCGACGCCGTGTCCCTGGCCTGCCAGGTCATCGACGACGGCCCCGGAACAGAGGATGTTCCGATCGCGCTGCCGCGCCCCGGAACCCCGGGCCACCGGGGGCTGTGGCTGGCCCAGCAGCTCACCGACAGCCTGGTTATCGACAGCGGTCCGGACGGGACGACAGCCACCGTCACCGCCCGCCTGTCCGGCGTACAGTCGAGCAGGAACCGGTGAGGTGCGGCGTGGAACAGACGTGGCAGTCGGAGACGACGGTGCGCGACGGGAACGTCGTCGTGACGCTGTTCGGTGAACTCGACATCGCCGCAGCCAGCCCGCTGGGGGACGTCCTGCAGGCCGCGATCGCCCGCGCGCCCCGCGTGCAGGTCGACCTGGCGCGGGTCAGTTTCATCGACTCCACCGTGCTGAGCGCGTTCGTCAACGCCCACGGCCGTGCCACCGACCGGGGCGTCAGCCTCGCCCTGGTCAATCCCACCGGCCATGTCCGGCGGGTGCTGGCCATGACCGGGATCCTGCCAACGCTCAGCACGCCCGAGTCCGGCGACTAGCTCGGTGACGCTGACCGACGCGGCCGGCCCCCTCAGCCGCACTTACCTGCCGTCCCCATCGCCAGTCCTGGCCCTTGACCTGGCCGTTCATCCTGGACGGCAGGGATCTCACCTCCAGGAGGTGGACATGCGCTGGCTCGTCATCCTCATCGTTGTACTGCTGGTCCTCGTGGCCCTGGCATTGTGGCGCCGCAGCCGACGAACGGCGACTGACGGGGACCACCAGGTCCGTAACCTGGCGGCGTCGGCGGAGGCCCGCCGCCGTCTGGACGACCACCGGAACCCGACGGACGGCAGCAACCTCCGCAGCAGCGGGGGCGGGAGTCTCTGAGTGAGCGTCCGGGAACTTCACCAGTTGCCGGT
>NZ_LWLS01000004.1 GCF_001905095.1 Micromonospora sp. CB01531 | reverse complement strand
GCTCCCGAAGCGCGCACTGGCGCAGCAGCGCCCGACGGCCAACCCGGCAGCGGGTCGTACCAGAAAGGAAGACCGCGACGCACGGGCGGCGAAGGCGCACGACGGGGCTGGGGGCGACCGTGCCCGGCGCAGGGATCAAGCCTGACCGCCCGGAGCCGGGCATGGTCGCCCCCAGCCCACAACCGGAAGCACGGATCGAGCCCCGAAGCCGGTCACCCTCGCTCCCAGCCGCCAAGGAGCAACCGTGAGACGCGTAGCGCCCGGCCGGTCAGAGCTCACGGCGGAGCGGGCGGCGGCAGTGGTAGACCAGGGCCGGCGGCAGGTTGGCCCAGACGGTCCGGCCCACGGTCACCTCGTCGAAGACACCGGTCAGCAGCCGATGGAAGCGCCGGGCCGGGCGGGTCGGCAGGGCGTGGCGGTACGCGAAGGTGGTGAAGACCCCGCCGACGTTGAGCGCCCCGACCACCGCGTCGAGGATCGCCCGTTGCCGTCCGGCCGGAAAGGCGGCCCAGGGCAGCCCGCTGACCACCACGTCGGCCGACGCGAGCCGGCGTTCCGCCAGCAGTTTTCCGAGCGCGGCGGCGTCGGCGCGGACCACCTCGACGGCGGGGTGCCGGCGGGCCAGGCCGGTGGCGAACGTCGGGTTGAGTTCGACCGCCAGGTGGTGGCCGCGGCCGGCCAGCCGTCGCTGGATCGCCCGGGTGAACACTCCGGTCCCGGGGCCGAGCTCGACCACCAGGGGATGTCCCGCCCGCGGCACCGCGGCCGTGATGTCCCGGGCCAGTGTCGGCCCGCTGGGCAGCACCGCGCCGGTGGCGAGCGGGTGCCGGGCGAACTGGGTGAGGAAGGTCGGCGCGTCGCTGATCACGCTGGTCGACGCTAGGCGCGGGACGGCGCGGCAACCCTCGTGCCGGCGGCCGGCTTACCGGCCACCTGGAGGAGGCACGGCGGCCGGTGGGAGGGGCGTCGGCGGGACCGCTCCTCCGTATGGTTGGCCAGGTGACGGGTGGGTGGCGCGGCTGGTGGCGGGAGCTGCTGCTCGGGTTGGTCGCAGTCGGACTGGGCCTGGCCAGCAGCTGGATGGCCCGGGCCGGGGTGGTCCGCGAGGAGTGGGCGGCGGTCTTCGCGGTCCTCGCCGGGCTCGCCCTGGTGGCCGTACGGCGGTGGCCCTGGCCGGTGCTGCTCGCGGAGTCGGCGCTGATGGTCGTCGGCGGCGCGGTGACGCTGGCCGGTGGCGGCGTCCCGCAGCTCGCCGG
Source organism: Micromonospora sp. CB01531 (assembly GCF_001905095.1). Lineage (GTDB taxonomy): Bacteria > Actinomycetota > Actinomycetes > Mycobacteriales > Micromonosporaceae > Micromonospora. The sequence continues at coordinate 10,766 of NZ_LWLS01000004.1, read as the reverse complement.
GGCGGTCGCGCTGGGCTACGTCGCGTGCTGGTGCGGCCGGTCGGCGACGGTGGCGGCGTACGCCCTCTACCTCGGGGCGACGCTGGTCGACGTCCTGTACCGGGGGAACGCGGGCGTCCTCTCCGGCGGCACGGGGGTGATCCGCCTGGTCGTCCTGGCCGCGGTCGTCGCCGCGCCGGTGGCGTTCGGCCGGTACCTGCGCGGGGTGCGGCAGGCTGCGGCGGCGGCCGAGGAGCGGGCCCGGGAGGTGGAGGAGCGCCGCGCGGCGGAGACCCGGGCGGCCCGCCTCGCCGAGCGGGCGGGTATCGCCCGGGACCTGCACGACATCGTGGCCCACCACATCGCGGCGATCGCCCTGCGCGCCGGCGCGGCCCGGTACGCCGCGCAGCACACCGGCCGCACCGACGAGGCGGTGTCCGCCTTTGGCGAGCTGCGCGACACGGCCGGGCAGGTGCTGGACGAGCTGCGGGAGCTGCTGGAGGTGCTCCGGGACCCGGAGGCGGTCGAGCCGACCGACCCGCAGGTGGAGCCGGAGCAGCTGATCCGGGACGCGGCCCGGCGGGTCCGCGAGGCGGGAGTGGCGGTCCAGGTGAGCGTGTCGTCCGCGCTGGCCGGGGTGCCGCTGGTGGTGGGGACGACGGCCGCGCGGGTGGTGCAGGAGGCACTGACCAACACCCTCAAGCACGCCGGGCCCGGGGCGATCGCCTCGGTGGACGTCCGGGGCGTCGACGGTGCGCTGCTGCTCGAGGTGCTGGACAGCGGGCCGGTACGGCACCAGCTCGTCGAGCCGGGCCGCGGCCGGCCGGGGCCGGCGCTGCCCGTGTCCGGGTACGGGTTGAGCGGGATGCGGGAGCGGGTCGGTCTGCTCGGTGGCACGCTCACCGCGACGGGCACGGAGGGTGGTGGCTGGCGGGTGCAGGCCCGGCTGCCGATCAGGGAGAACGCATGATCAGGGTGCTCGTGGTCGACGACCAGACGCTCGTCCGGGCCGGGGTCGGCCTGCTGCTGCGGACGGCCGGTGGTTTCGAGGTGGTGGGCGAGGCGGGGAACGGCCACGACGCGGTACGCTTCGCCGAGCGGCTGCGGCCGGACGTGATCCTCATGGATCTGCGGATGCCCCGGATGGACGGCATCGAGGCGACCCGACGGATCCTGGACCGGCAGCCGTCCGCCCGGGTACTGGTGCTGACCACCTTCGCCGACGACGTCAACGTGTACGGGGCGCTCGGCGCGGGCGCGATCGGCTATCTGGTGAAGGACGGCGCCCCGGAGGAACTGATCGACTCGGTACGCCGGGCGGCGCGGGGGGAGACCCTGCTGGCGCCGCCGGTGCTGGCCCGCGTACTGCGTCGGGCGCTCGCCGCCCATGACCGGGACCGGCGGCCGCACCCGGACCCGCGCGTGGCAGGCCTGCGGCTGCTCAGCCCGCGGGAGCGGGAGGTGCTGGCGCTGGTCGGTGCCGGGCTGTCGAACGCGGAGATCGGCGTGCGGCTGCATCTGGGGGTGACCACCGTGAAGACGCACGTGTCGGCTGCCATGGAGAAGCTGGAGCTGCGTAACCGGGTGCAGGCGGCGGTGCTGGCGCATCGGCTCGGCCTGGTCGACGACGACTTCAACCCCCTCCCGGGTGCCTCGGGAAACAGCCCGTAAGGGGGTCGCCGGCCACCTGGAGGATCCGGGCCGGCCGGTGGGAGGACGGCGGGGCCGCCCCGGCGCGGCACGCTGGTTGACGTGACCCTCCTGGATTCCCTGCTGGACCGGCTCGACACCCTGCCGCCGAGTTACGTCCTGCTGGCCGCCGCGGCGGTGCTCGCCGCCGAGGTGGGCCTGCTGGTCGGCCTGGTGCTGCCGGCCGCCACCACCATGCTGACGGTCGGCCTGCTGGCCCGGGCCGGTCGCCTCGACCTGGGCCTCGCGCTCGCCGTCACGACGCTCGCCGCGTTCGCCGGGGACCAGCTCGGCTACCTGGAGGGGCGGCTGCTGGGGCCCCGGCTGCGGCGCGGCCGGCTGGGCCGCTGGGTGGGGGAGCGCCGCTGGCAGCGCGCCGAGACCCTGGTCGCCGCGCGGGGCGGCCCGGCGGTGCTGCTCGGCCGGTGGACGGCGTTCGTCCGTACCCTGGTGCCCCGGGTCGCCGGGGCGGCCGGGCTGCCGTACCGCCGGTTCGTGCTCTTCGACGGCCTGGCGGTGGCGGTCTGGGTGCCGGGGACGGTGCTGCTCGGCTGGGCGGTCGGCGCGGCGCCGTCGGCGCTGCCGGCCGCCGCGGGGGTGCTGGTCGCGGCAGCGGTCGCCGCCGCTGTCGGCCACCGGTTCCGGGTACGCCGGGCGCACCGCCCGGCCGCGCGGGCCTGTTCCGGTCCGGTCCGGGGAGGTCGTCGGCGCGGCGGCCGGCGGGGTGGTTCCCGCCGGCCCGGCGCCGGCCACAGCGCGCCGGCTCGCCGGGGTGCCCTGTTCTGACCGTCGGGCCGGGGTGACCGGTCAGTCGGGTGCGGCGACCAGCTCCACCTCGTACCCCTGCCCGTCCGCCAGGTAGGCGGCGTACGTCCCGGGGCCGCCGGCGTGCGGGTGGCGATCCGGGAAGAGCAGCTCCCACCCGTGCCCGGGTGCGGTCGCGACCAGCCGGTCCACCGCGGCCGGCGGGCCGGCGTGGAAGGCCAGGTGGTTGAGGCCCGGCGCGAGCCGGTCGTGCACCCGTCCGGAGAACGCGGGAGACTCCTCGATCACCAGGTACGTCGGGCCGAGCCGCCAGGAGCAGCCGGCCGGCCAGTCCTGGTACGGCGTCCAGCCCAACTCGCCAAGGAGCCAGCCCCAGCTGTGTCTGGCGGCGGCGAGGTCGGGTACCCAGACCTCCACGTGGTGTAGGGTCCCGGCGGTCAGCGGTCCCCGCCCGGCACCCATAGCACATCTCCGTTCGGATTTGCCGTTCTTGACAGGATAAAGAGCAGATCGGAGAGCCGGTTGAGATACTTTGCCGGGAGCGTGCTGGTCCGGTCCGGATCGTGCGCGATCAGGGCCCAGGCCGCCCGCTCGGCGCGCCGGGCGATGGTCCGTGCCCCGTGCAGCAGCGCGGCGCCAGCGGTGCCACCAGGGAGGATGAAGGAGTCGAGCTTGCTCAGGCGCGCGTTGTACTGGTCGCACCAGCCCTCGAGGCGCTCGACGTACGCCTCGGTTACCCGCAGCGGCGGGTACGCCGGCTCCGGCTCCACGGGGGTCGCCAGGTCCGCCCCGACGTCGAACATGTCGTTCTGGATCGACCCGAGCACCGCCCGCAGTTCGTCGTCGAGCTGCCCGAGGGCGAGCGCGACACCGATCGCGGCGTTGCACTCGTCCACGTCCGCGTACGCGGCGATCCGCGGATCGGTCTTCGGCACCTGCTCGTTGTTGCTCAGCCTGGTCATGCCGGCGTCGCCGGCCTTGGTGTAGATGCGCGTGAGGTGGACGGCCATGACGCACAGCCTACGGATACCGGACCTGACCATCCCGGCGCGGCCAGGACAGGCCGGCTGGCCGGCCGGGGTCGGGCCGGGCGACGCCGGTGACCCGGCGGTCAACGATGTCGACGTCATCCGGGTGCTCGGTGAGGCCCGGCTGGCCGGCACGGTGCACGTCGTCGGTGCGAAGAACTCGGCGCTGAAGCTGATGGCCGCCGCGCTGCTCGCCCCCGGACGCAGCGTGATCACGAACGTCCCCCGGATCACCGACATCGCCATCATGGGGGAGGTGTTGCGCCGGCTGGGTTGCGGCGTCCGGTTCGCCGAGGACGACCCGGTCGACCCGATGGTGGCCCAGGGCGGGGTGGAGCGCTCCCGGTCGGTGGTCATCGACGTGCCGGAGCAGCCCGGCGCGGAGGCCGACTACGACCTGGTCCGCCGGCTGCGCGCGTCGATCTGCGTGCTCGGCCCGCTGCTGGCCCGTCGGGGGTACGTGCGGGTGGCCCACCCCGGCGGGGACGCCATCGGCTCGCGCGGCCTGGACATGCACATCTCCGGGCTTACCCGGATGGGTGCCGACATCTCCGGCGAGCACGGCTTCGTCATCGCCGAGGCCCCGGACGGCCTGCACGGCGCGGACATCGTGCTGGACTTTCCGAGCGTCGGCGCCACCGAGAACTTGGTGATGGCGGCGGTGCTGGCCAGCGGCACCACAACGATCGACAACGCCGCCCGGGAGCCGGAGATCGTCGACATCTGCACCATGCTGACCTGCATGGGCGCCCGGATCGAGGGGGCCGGCAGCTCGAGCCTGCACGTCGTCGGGGTGCCTGAGCTGCAGCCGGTGCGGCATGCCACGGTGGGCGACCGGATCGTCGCCGGTACCTGGGCGTTCGCCGCCGCGATGACCCGCGGGGACGTGACGGTGACCGGCATCGACCCGGCGTTCCTGGAGGTCGCGCTGGACAAGCTGGTCTCGGCCGGCGGCCTGGTGGAGACCCGGGCCGGCGCCTTCCGGGTACGCGTCGACGACCGCCCCGCGGCCGTCGACGTGGTGACCCTGCCGTTCCCAGGGTTCGCCACCGACCTGCTGCCCATGGCGATCGGGCTGGCCGCGGTGAGCGAGGGAGGGTCCCTGATCACCGAGAACATCTTCGACGGCCGGTTCATGTTCGCCAACGAGATGATGCGGCTCGGCGCGGACATCAAGACCGACGGCCACCACGCCCTGGTCTGCGGTCGCGAGCGGCTCTCCGGCGCCCCGGTCCGCGCCACGGACATCCGGGCCGGTGCCGGCCTGATCATCGCCGGGCTCTGCGCCGACGGCGTCACCGAGGTCTCGCATGTGCACCACGTCGACCGCGGCTATCCGGACTTCGTCGCCGACTTGCGGGCGCTCGGCGTGGAGGTGGACCGCGGCACCGCGCCCGAGGAGCCGGATCTCGCCATCTGACGGCTCGCGCGGCGCTCGCTCGGCGGCGCCCGCGAGACCGACCACCTCGCCGCCGGCCCCGCAGACCTTCGTCCGGGAGCCGTGCCTTAGCACTCGTTCAGGCTCGCCGACTAGGGTGCTGGCAGACACTCAATCAGGCGAGGGAGAAGCAGATGGCGGGTCGACTCGCGGTCGTCGGTGCCGGGCTGATGGGCTCGGGCATCGCCCAGGTCGCGGCGCAGGCGGGCTGGCAGGTGACGCTGCGGGACCTGGACGACGCGGCCACCAAGCGGGGCGTCGACGGCATCCGGAAGTCGCTGGAGAAGTTCGCCGAGAAGGGGAAGATCGAGGCGTCCGAGGTCGAGGCCACGCTGGCGCGGATCATCCCGACCACCGATCTGGAGGCGGCGGCCGACGCGGACATCGTGGTCGAGGCGGTCTTCGAGAAGATCGAGATCAAGCACGAGGTGTTCCGCGCGCTGGACAAGATCTGCAAGGCGGACGCGGTGCTGGCCACCAACACCTCGGCCATCCCGGTCACCCAGATCGCCACCGCCACCGAGCGCCCGGAGTCGGTCGTGGGCACCCACTTCTTCTCGCCGGTGCCGATGATGAAGCTCTGCGAGCTGGTCCGCGGCTACAAGACCAGCGACGAGGCCCTGGCGACCGCGAAGGCGTTCGCCGAGGGGGTGGGCAAGACGGTGGTGGTGGTCAACCGGGACATCGCCGGCTTCGTCACCACCCGGCTGATCTGCGCGCTGGCGATGGAGGCGGTCAAGCTGGTCGAGTCCGGCGTGATCTCCGCCGAGGACCTGGACACCGCCTGCAAGCTGGGCTTCGGTCACGCCATGGGCCCGCTGGCCACGGTCGACCTGACCGGGGTGGACGTGCTGCTCAACGCCACGAAGAACATCTACACCGACACCGCGGACGAGAAGTTCTTCCCGCCGGAGCTGCTCCAGCGCATGGCGACCGCCGGCGACCTGGGCCGCAAGACCGGCCAGGGCTTCTACCCGTACTGAGTCGGGCGGATGGCGCCCCCGGCCGAGGCGGCCGGGGGCGTCATGCCGTCCGGGACGGGGCGACACCAGCGGGGCCGGGTGTTGCCGGGCACCAGGCTCAGCCGTCGCGCTTGGTGGTCCATCGGAAGGTGGTCAGGCAGAGGACCAGGCCGATCACGCACCACAGCGCCAGCACCAGGGCGACCCGGCCCAGCTCGAACGAGCCGGCCGGCTCCTGGGCGCCGAAGCTGTCCGGCAGGAAGACGGCGCGCAGCCCCTGGCACATCCACTTGAGCGGGAAGAGCGCCGCGACCTGCTGCATCCAGCCCGGCAGGCCGGTGAAGACGAAGAACACGCCGGAGATGAACTGCAGGATCAGCGCCACGGGGGTGACCACCGCCGAGCCGCTGCGGGCGGTCCGCGCCAGCGACGAGATGGCGATGCCGCACAGGGTGCAGGCGGTGACCCCGAGAGCGGCGACCCAGCCGAAGGTCAGCCACCTGCCCGCCGTGCTGGGCAGGTGCAGATCGAAGAAGACGGCCGAGACGGCGAGCAGCAGCACGGTCTCGGCGACGCCGATCGCCACCACCATGAGCACCTTGCCGGCGAAGTAGACCCATTTCGGCATCGGGGTGCCCCGGTAGCGCTTGAGCACGCCCCGGTCCCGCTCGATGGGGATCCAGATGCCGAGGTTCTGGAAGCTCACCGTCATCAGCCCGGTCGCGATCATGCCGGTGACGAAGTACTGGGTGAACCGCACCCCGGGCGTGATCTCCCAGGTGAAGATCGACGCGAAGATGGCAATCATCACGACCGGGAAGAGCATGGTGAAGACCACGGACTCCCGGCTGCGCAGGAACTGGGTGATCTCCAGCCGGCCCTGCCGCAGCGCCAGGGTGCCCGCACCCAGCCGACGCGCTCCGGGGGCGGCGGCGACCGGGGTCACCGGCTTCGTCGTGGTCGTCATCAGTGTCCGATCATCCGCAGGTAGACGTCTTCCAGGGTCGGCCGGGTCACCGTGAGCCCGGGGACCTCGCCGCCGAAGCGCGCGGCCAGCTCCGCGACCAGCGCCGTCGGCGTCGCGGTCGCCGTGGTCTCCAGCGTTCCCTCCGGGGTACGCCAGGAGACGGTGGTCAGGGCCTCCTGCCGGTTGCCGAGCCGGTTCGGCGGGGCCACCTCGACCACCCGGCCGGCGGCGATCACGCCGACCCGGTCCGCGAGGGCCTCGGCCTCGTCCAGGTAGTGCGTGGTCAGCACGATGGTGGTGCCGGCGGCGGCGAGGTCCCGGATCAGCTCCCAGAACTCGCGCCGGGCCTCCGGGTCGAAGCCGGTGGTGGGCTCGTCCAGGAACAGCAGCTCGGGGCGGCCGATGATGCCCAGCGCCACGTCCAGCCGGCGCTTCTGGCCGCCGGAGAGGGTGTGCGTACGGGCCTTGGCCTTGGCGCCCAGCCCGACCCGTTCGATGACCTTGTCCGGGTCGTCCGCGCCGGGGTAGAAGCCGGCGAAGTGCCGGACCACCTCGGCGACGGTCAGCTCGTCGAACTCGCCGATGCCCTGGAGCACGATGCCGACCCGCGAGCGCCAGGCCGGGTCCGGGTGGGCCGGGTCGACGCCGAGCACCCGTACCTCGCCGGCGTCGCGCTGCCGGTAGCCCTCCAGGATCTCCACGGTGGTGGTCTTGCCGGCGCCGTTCGGGCCGAGCAGGGCGAACACCTCGCCCCGGTGGACGTCCAGGTCCACGCCGGCCACCGCGACGTTGTCGCCGTACGCCTTGCGCAGCCCCCGGACCGAGATCGCCAGCTCGTCTTCCATGACGTCCAGTGTGCGACTCCGGCACACCCACCAGCGGAGCGGGGGGTGGTGGTCTTGGACATGTCGCGCCGCTTGTGCCCGGTGGTCCGCTCCATGGACGTGTGTGGTTTTCCACAGCCCGTTTTACTGAACGGTAACTTAGACTCCGGCCATGGACGAGAAGGCTCCCTCGGGGCGGTTGCCGGAGCGCGACCGGCCCTGGGTGATGCGCACCTACGCCGGGCACTCCTCCGCCGCGGCCACCAACGCGCTCTTCCGCCGCAACCTGGCGAAGGGGCAGACCGGTCTCTCCGTCGCCTTCGACCTGCCCACCCAGACCGGGTACGACCCCGACCACGAGCTCGCCGCCGGTGAGGTGGGCCGGGTGGGCGTGCCCGTGGCGCACCTCGGCGACATGCGGGCCCTCTTCGAGGGCCTCCCGCTGGCCGAGCTGAACACCTCGATGACCATCAACGCGCCGGCCATGTGGCTGCTCGGCCTCTACGGCACGGTCGCCGCCGAGCAGGGCGCGGAGTTGGCCCGCTGCGCCGGCACCACCCAGAACGACATCATCAAGGAGTACCTGTCCCGCGGGACGTACATCTTCCCGCCGGCGGCGTCGCTGCGGCTGACCGCGGACGTCATCGCCTACACGCTGCGTGAGATGCCGAGGTGGAACCCGGTCAACATCTGCTCGTACCACCTGCAGGAGGCCGGGGCGACGCCGGTGCAGGAGGTCGGCTTCGCCCTGGCCACCGCGGTCGCCGTGCTCGACGCGGTGCGCGACGCCGGCCAGGTGCCCGCCGACCGGATGGGCGACGTGGTGCAGCGGATCTCCTTCTTCGTCAACGCCGGGGTGCGCTTCGTCGAGGAGATCGCCAAGATGCGCGCGTTCGGCGCGCTCTGGGACGAGATCACCCGCGACCGGTACGGCGTGGTGAACCCGAAGCAGCGCCGCTTCCGGTACGGCGTCCAGGTCAACTCGCTCGGCCTCACCGAGGCCCAGCCGGAGAACAACGTCCAGCGCATCGTGCTGGAGATGCTCGGCGTCACGCTCTCCCGGGACGCCCGGGCCCGTGCGGTGCAGCTTCCCGCCTGGAACGAGGCGCTCGGCCTGCCCCGCCCGTGGGACCAGCAGTGGTCGCTGCGGATGCAGCAGGTGCTGGCGTACGAGTCGGACCTGCTGGAATACCCAGACCTCTTCGCGGGCTCGCACGTGATGACCGCGCTGGTCGACGACCTCGTCGCCGGCGCCCGGGTCGAACTGGCGAAGGTGCTGGAGATGGGCGGCGTGGTGGCCGCCGTGGAGACCGGCTACCTGAAGAGCGCGCTGGTGGCCTCGCTCGCCGACCGGCGGCGGCGGATGGAGGCCGGCACCGACGTGGTGGTCGGTGTCAACACGTTCACCGAGACCGAGCCGTCGCCGCTGACCGCGGCCGGCGCCGAGGCGGTCGAACAGGTCGATCCCGCCGTCGAGGACGCCGCCGCGACCGCCGTACGCGCATGGCGGGCCGGCCGGGACGCGGCCGCGGCGGCCGCGGCACTGGCCCGGCTGCGGGCGGACGCCGCGACCACGACGAACCTGATGCCGGCGACGCTGGCGTGCGTGCGGGCCGGGGTGACCACCGGCGAGTGGGCCGGCGCGCTGCGCCAGGTCTTCGGCGAGTACCGGGCCCCGACCGGCCTCTCCGGCGCCGCCGGAGCGGGCGGGGACGCGGGGCTGGCGGGGGTCCGCGAGCGGGTCGCCGCGACGGCACGCGAACTGGGCAGCGGCCGGCTGCGGCTGCTGGTCGGCAAGCCCGGCCTGGACGGGCACTCCAACGGCGCCGAGCAGATCGCGGTACGCGCGCGCGACGCCGGCTTCGAGGTGATCTATCAGGGCATCCGGCTGACCGCCGGGCAGATCGTCGCCGCCGCGGTCGAGGAGGACGTGGACCTGGTCGGTCTGTCGGTGCTCTCCGGCTCGCACCTCGCCGCCGTGCCGGCGGTGCTGGACGGGCTGCGCGCTGCCGGGCGGGGCGACCTGCCCGTGGTGGTCGGCGGCATCATCCCCGTCGGCGACGCGGAGGCGCTGCGGGCGGCCGGTGTGGCCCGAGTCTTCACCCCGAAGGATTTCGCGCTGACCGGCATTGTCGACGACCTCGTCACCGTGATCCGCGAGGCCAACGGCCTGAGCTGAGAGAGGTCCCCGGTCAACCCCTTGTGCAGGAAACCCGCCCAGCGCCTGCGCGCCGGTCAGCGGCTCTGGTACGTCATGCAGTCGGCCAGGTCCTTGGCGGGGCCGACGGTGATCGCCGGGGCGTGGCACTCCAGGTCGGAGTTGTGCCGGCAGTCGGCGCGCTGGCAGGCGCCGACCTGGGCGACCGCCTGCTCGACGCCGCCGCGTACCGGCATCTCGATGAAGGTGTGGCAGTGCGCGTGGTCGCTGCTGCCGATCGTGATGGCGAACGCGTGGCAGTCGTTGGTGTGGTTGTAGGCGCAGGACCTGACGGCGCACTCCTGGACCCGGGGCATCTCCACCGCTTCGGCCTCCTCATGCTCTTTTGCCCCGATTTTAGGTGTCTGGCGTTGGTTATTGGTTGCGGTTCGGGGTGTGGCCCGCTGTGCCCGGCCCAGGGCGGTCAGGGCAGGGTGCGTTGATCGACTCCGTGTGCGGTATGTGGTGGTGTCCTGGGTGATGGATACCGCCGTTTGCGGGATTCGGAGTAGATCAACGCAGGATGCCGGCCACCTGGGTTGTGGTGGGTGGTGTCCGGTTTGTGGGTGACGGCCGGCATCACCTGCCTGGAATCTCTGGCGGCCGGGGGTCGTTGAACATGGCTGCACGGCCGAGTAAGGTGCCCCGCGAGCCGGGGTGGCCAGGCCCGGAATGATGGCGGGCCGCCGGTCGTTGTAGATGACTCGCGACCGAGGAAGCCGCCCGGTGTGGTGGGGTGGTCGGGCCCGGAATGTTGGTGGGCCGCCGGTCGTTGGATATGGTCCCGGCGCCGCGAAGAGGCGATCCCCCGTTGCCCCGCGAGCTAGCCGGTCGAAAGACTTTCCCCCTCTTTTGGGCGCCTGACGGTGCTTGCGCACTTGTAGCCGACCCCCCATCGGTGTGTGCGCCAACCCCCG
>NZ_LWLS01000003.1 GCF_001905095.1 Micromonospora sp. CB01531 | reverse complement strand
GCAACTGGTGAAGTTCCCGGACGCTCACTAAGACCAAAATGCCGACGACACGCCGGGAAAGCCCGAGAACTTCCCGATCCGACCAGTCCTGGCCGATCGCGACGACCGCCGACACCCACCCAACGACGTCGCCACCAGGAATCGCACCGGTCCGGCGCTTAGGTGCTGCCGCGCCGGCAGGCCGGCTTGCCCCCGAATCTCGTGGCTGAGCAGCACAAACGTGCAGCCAGCCACCAGAACCCGGCACCAAGACACATCCTGCGTCCACCTAATGCTCAGCGCCCTCCCCAGCAGGGCCGGCCGGCGATGCCCGGACGCCGTCGTGCCCCTCCACTAACAAAAGAGGGACCGCCATCGTCGGAATTTTCCATGATCAACCCATCGCGCCCAAGATTTTTCACATCCACGCGTACGCTGGGCCAATGTCAGGCCGGCGGGGGGCTGGCCGACTGTCGGCAGTGGAGTTGAGCGGCGCGCTCGCGGGTGGCGGCAACGCCAGGGGGCCAGGTGGCGACCCGCAGATACCTACTCATGCGCGGCTCGCGGCAGCACCGAGCATGCCGGGGCAGCGCCGCCCCGACTCGACCGACGACAGGCGGCCCGGAGTGTTCCACCCAGCCCGAGCATGTTGGGAGGACACGGACCCGTGCCCGAGAAACACGCGCCCACCAGGCGTGGCATCTCCCTCACCGGCCCACTCAACTTCGATGCTCCGGCCGACTACGACGAGTTCGACGCCGAGCTGAGGACACACGGCAAGTCCGACCTTCCCCTCAGCCAGCTCATCAGGGTCGCCCGGAGCTGCAAGGTCGGCGTGCCCTCTGGCTGGCTCGACGGCAGCGACAACCTCCAGCCCATGCCCCCCGGCTTGGCCTTGTTCCACCTACGTGCCGACGCCACCACCGCCGACACCAGAGACCGGGTATGGCGGCACATCATCAGCCACGCCCGCCAGGACACCGACGACCGCCCCGACTGGAACCTCTATGCCCTCGGCGTCGCTCACCTCGGACTCCTCAAACGAGCACACCGCCTCGCGCCACCGGGCACCACCGAAAGCCGCGTCGTCAAGTTGCAGTGCAACCTGATGTACGTATTCCTCACCCGAATGCACGTCACCATCACCCAGGCCACCGGCCACGTCACCTGGCGACTCGACATCAACAGGCCCAACGTGTTCTCCCGACTCCTCGGCGGCGCCTATGACGAAGCCAGCGGACGCACCCTACGGCGCATCACCCAACGCAGCCGCCGCCACGACGAAACCGCGGCCGAACATCAACAACGCCTCGTCCGCCTCAGACAAGAAGGGGAAGCCCTCCACGAGCCAGAACGGCCAACGGACAACGAGGCAGAACTAAGCCACGCCGCGCAGGAAAACCAAGGTGAGCCCAACCACGAGCCCCGCGACGCCGAAGCCGTCAGCGCTGCCCTGGACCGGCTCGTAAACGAGTCCACCCAGCTAGCCCCAGGCGACCGGATCGACCCCGCACACGCCGAACTGATCCGTCGCACCTACCTCAACGGGGAACGCCTGACCGTTGTCGCCGCCGAGTTGGGCATGTCCATCAGCGCCGCGTCCAAACACCGCAGCAAAGCCGTCGACCAACTCACCCGACTCATCGCCGGCACCGCTGGGATCCCCCGCCCACGTGGCGGTCAGTAAACCAACAGCCGAGACGACTCAGCCCGCCGACGCGACCGGCGGACGGTACTTGTCGCCACCCCAGCCAAACCGGGCCGCCTCCGCCACGACCTCAGCCACCGCGCCCCGGATCAGGTCCTGCGCGTCCTCGTCGTCCTCGATTCGCCAGGCAGTACGAGAGGCCGTGTCCAGGGCAATCAAGATCGGCCGGACAACAGGGCTCACGCCGAATACCAGGCTCCACGTCGGGCCGTGCACTCGCAGCACCACACCGCCGCGCCCAGACTCCACCCGCAGCACCCCAGGCCCGCCCCGCTCGACCACACCCGGAGCCGCCAACAGCGCCTCCCGCGCACCCGGCACATCAGCCACCAACATCGGTGCCGTCTCCTGCAACACCGCATCGGCCTTCCCGTACCACACCCCGCGCGGCAACGGACTCACCAACGCGTCACACAACCGATCCATCAACGTCCGGCGACGCCGCGCCGCGTCCGTCAACCCCTCCGGCTCCACCACCCCACCGACGCCTGGCACCGCCGGATCACCCACCGGCAGCACCATCATCGACGTGTCTTCGCCGGCCGCCTGAGCGCGCCACACCTCATCGTGAATTGCCTCTGCCCGCGCGTTGTACAGATCATCAGCCCACGTCACCCAAGCCGCCCGCGTACGCGGCTTAGGCAACACCCACGCCGCCGAACGCATCCGCCGATGCACGGCCAGCCGAGCCAGAACTGTCCGGCGGTAGAAACGCGAAGTGCGGAACATAAATTACAGCTTGGCACAACCAACCCCAGCCGCAAGCCGCCACAACCAACCTTTACGTTCATGTCAGCCGACATTGACAGAGGCCCATGGACGTGGTGAGCTTCCAACGTCGGAGCGCACGCGCTCGACTACCGAGCGTAGGGATGACTCCGGAGAGGGAATGGAGAAACCACCTTGAAGAAGTCCTACGTGGCCGTCGGGGCGGCACTGGCGGCGTTCGCGTTCGCCGCACCGACCGCCGCGATGGCCGTCAGCACCAACACCTACGGTTCGAGGACCAACGAGTACGACAACTGGGGCGGCATCACGGTCTCCGACATCAGCGCCGACAACAACGACGTCTACGCCGACTGGAAGCGGGACGTCGGCACGCCGCAGGTCCTCCGCAACTCCAGGGGCAACGGCACGAGCGAAGACAGCGGGACATCGAGCAACAAAGTCGCGCGCTTCAACTCCTGCACCGACGACGCTGGCCCCAACACCTGCAGCGGAACCGTCTACCGCTAGGCGATTAGATCGGCTTATGCCGCATCGATGCTCGCTACAGTGGGCGCGGACCGGACGGTACCCGGTCCGCGCCCACCGCTTATTTGGGAGGACCAATGCCGGACGTGCTGGCGGTGGAGGCGAGACGCCTTCGCTACGAGGTGAACGACCGAGTCATTCTCGACGAAGTCGAGCTAGCCGTAAGCAAGGGCAACTCAACTGCAATCGTCGGCCCGAGTGGAACAGGGAAGACCACCCTGCTCATGTGCCTGGCTGGGATCCTAAAAGTCAAAGCTGGCATCGTCCGTATCGATGGCGACGAGCTAACGTCCATGAAGGCTGCTGCTCGCGCCGCAGTCCGTCTTCGCCGGATCGGATTGATCTACCAGTTCGGAGAACTCCTTCCCGAACTCAGCCCCATCGACAACGTGGCCCTCCCGGCGTTGCTCGCAGGAGTCCGTCAGAGGAGCGCCTACGGCCGCTCCCGGCACCTGCTCGCCGAGCTCGGAGTGGAGACCCTCGCAGAGGCACCAACGGCTGCCCTCTCTGGTGGCGAGCGCCAACGGGTGGCCGTAGCGCGGGCGCTCGTTACCGAGCCGACCGTCGTGTTAGCAGACGAGCCCACAGGGTCACTCGACCCGGTAGCTACTGACGTCGTCGCCAACCTGTTGTTCGACCTTCCGAAGACACACGGCTGCGCGCTGGTTGTCGTGACGCACAATGACGCGGTCGCGGTCAGGGCGGACGATGTCCTCCGTCTCGGCGTTAAGAACAACAACGTGGGGGTGGCCGGCTGATGCGGGGCCTTCTGCCGCTGCTTGCCGTCGGCCACGGTGCCGGGCACCGCGCGGGTGTGAACGCGGCGATACACAGGTGGTCGTTAGCAATTGCCACTGCTGTCACCATCCTCGCGACATGGCTACTGGTCATCGCCGCAGCCGTCTCGTCCGCCAGCGATGAACGCATCGCCGCTCGGGAACCAGTCTTCGTTCCTGTCGGCGATGAGGGTTCGGCTGTAGCGCGGTGGATGATCCACGCTGATTCCCTGGACAACAGACAGTTCCTGGTGCTGTATGTCTCCCCGCTACGCGCCGACGCAGCGCCACCTCCAGGCCTTCCGCGCTGGCCCCGGCCCGGTGAAGCCTTCTTTTCGCCGGAACTGCTGAAGTCATCCGACGCGCAGGAGCTCACACAACGGTACGGCACGTTCGGAGGCCCGATCGGACATTCAGGCTTAGCGACTGCGACAGAACGGCTGGTTTACTACCGCCCGCTGACGGATACCGCATTCGATCAACGGGACGGTCTTGTTGCAATATCGGGATTCGGAGTCGACCCGAGTTCCTTCGGCCGAGACTACTTCCCTAACACCATCGACGGTTTCGGTAAGTGGAACGTATCAGATGTGTACGTCCTCATCCTCGCTGTCGTCGCCCTGCCCGCGGCCTTACTCCTATACCTCGCGGTGCGCAGCAACTCCGAACGCAGAGACCGCCGGCTGGCCATGTTGGACGCCTTGGGCGCTCCCGCCGCTGCACGCGCCTGGGTCCTGATCGGTGAAGCGACCGTCCCTGTTTCCTTCGGAGCAGGCATGGGCCTTCTCCTAGCGTTCGCCACCACCCTGCTCGACATCCGGGTCCCCATCACTGGATATCTCATACGACCCGGCGACGTAGTTTCGGCGCGCAGGTGGCTGCCCGCCGTGATCATCGGGACGATCGCCCTGACGATGTGCCTCGTAGTCGTGGTTCAACTGCGCCGCTCCGCCAAAGGGGAAACAAGGCCACTGCGGCTGAACCCGCGCTTCAGGAAGTGGCTTCATTCGGCCTTCCCCATCTCTGTGGCGCTCGCCGTATGGGGTGCCGCAACTGCTCGCGACGGAGGAGCCCGCTACTCTCCCGGCCTGATTATTTTCCTGATCGCTCTGCTCGGCGTACTCGTCTCCCTACCCTCAGTGCTAGGCGCTGGATCTGCGATGGTCGGCCGCGCGCTGGCCCGACTGGGAAGGGCCGCCAGCGCCCCGAGCCTGATCATCGGGGGTAGCTGGCTGGGTCAACGGCCAATGATGGTGGCACGCCTATGTGCGGCGTTCGTCGTTGGATTGGGTCTGCTGGTCCAGGTCCAGGTCCAGCAGACCTGGATCATCCAGCAAACCCGTGGCATGGCCAACGGCGTCGCTCCAAGAGCACTAACCGTCGGCGACAGCCTACTCATCGTCAGAACTCACTCTAGCCCCGCCGAGGGTCAACGCTTCGGCGAGACGGTCGGACCAGACATGGTCCTGCGAGTCGCAGAACGAAAAGGCACACCGATTCTGATTGGCACATGTGAGGCATTAGAAAGATTCGGCGAGCTGCGAGCATGCCCCGGCCCCGCCACGCAGAGCATCACCACCGCTTTCTCTCAGCTCAACGCCCAAGGTAACCTGTTGCGCGGCGGAACCCTGATTTCTGCGCCCGACTTCATGGTGGCCACCGACCCCGCAGCGGCCACTACAACCAACGGGTACTTCGTGCTCAACGACGAAAAGCGGTCCGGTGCCGCAGAGATCACAAAGGCTGCCTACGCCACCCTCACGAAACCGTACGTTTCCACACCTGGACAAGAGTGGATCACCGGCGGGCTCGCCGGCGCCGCCGTCTTCAACTGGGTCCTCTCCCTCGGCGCCATCGGTCTCATCGTCCTCGCCCTGGCCGGAGCGCTCGCCGCAAGCGGCATGTTCTTGAGTAACGCTCGCTCCCTGGGGGTAGTCGGCACCTACGTCAGCCGAACACCTCTGTACCTTGGCGTTGCGACCTGGAATCTCGGCGTACCCCTGTTACTTGCTGGTGCCGTTGGATCGGCAGTGGCGGCGTTCCTGGGACTTCTGACATTGCACATTCGCCGAGTCGGAAGCATATCGCTGCATGTGCTTGGTGCAGGGTTCGTGACGGTGGCCCTGCTGGCTGCGCTATTGACCATCCTTTGCGGAATCGGGGCTGCCCTGTCGGTGCGTACCTGGCGGCCGGTCGCCGATTAGCCACTCATGGCCCGGATAGTCCCCTTGCGTCCGCGCCCAGTTCGAAAGAACTGCGGTACGGCACGCATCTGGCCTACTCACAATAGGACGAAAGAGGCCGCCGCCTCCGCCCATGGGCAGGCAGGTGAAGGCGGCGACCTCTTCGCATATCAAGGCGTCAGCCGATATCACCATCGGCAGAAGAGATCACGTCGAGAGTCAGTATCAGCCGTGTGGGGGCGGGGCGGCGACGGTGACGCCCAGTTCGGTCACGGCCAGGTCCGCGAGGTCGGGCAGTTGGTCAGGGGCGAGGATGACGCCGGCAAGGTTGGGCAGGCCGGCTTTGATGCCCGCCAGGTCGTTTCCGCGTAGGTCCGCGCCGCGCAGGTGGCAGGCGTCCAACTCCGTACCCATCAGCTTGCAAGACCGCAGCACGGCGTTCGGTAGCCGGCACGAGGTCAGCGTGGCGTTGGTCAACACGCAGTCCACGAACGGCACCGGTCGCCACAACAAGCCGCAGCGAGGCGTAGTCGAAGCGGCAGCCCTCGAACAACATGTCTTTGAGGTTCACGCCGGACAGTCGCGCGCCGGTGAGCTTGCAGCCCGACAGCGCGCACCGCTCGACGGGGAGCCCGGACAGTTCCGCGCCGGACAGGTCCACCCGGTCCAGCTCGCAGCACCCGCAATCGCGGCCTCACGCGTGGCGGCAATGACGCCGATGTCCGTCAAGACCCGCTTACCTCCTTCCGTTCAGCGACCGGCCGCGCCGAATCCCGACGGGTATCGATAGGCGCAACCCGGTAGGCGTGATTTCCTCGGCTCGGCCACGACAGGAAACGACCGAACAGTTCCCCGCTACCGAGCATGTCGGCGCGCAGCTTCGCCAGATCGTCCATCGCGTCGCCGAGTTGGCCGGCCAGGTACACGAACAGGCTCACCCGATCCCGCTCGTACTCGGCCAGTAGCGCGAGCTTGGCGTCACCACACGGCCACGGATTTCCGCAGGTACGGCACAGCCAGATCGGCCGGATCGGCGTGTGCGAACGCCCGGTCACCGCGACCGCCCTACTCGGCCCATTGTCGCTGGCGTTCCCCCGGCCCACGCGTGGGGTACGCCGTCGGCGGGGTCCAGGATCAACCGGAACCATGTCTTGGCATCGGCGCCAGCGCACGCAAGCACCTCGTCCAACATCACCTGCACGTGCATGCTCAACGAGCTGGAAGCGGTCCGACGCTCCCACCCGGAAACCGTCTCCCTCGCCACCCCGAGGTATTTAGCGAACGCGCTCACGGTCATCCGCAGCGCCTCCCGCAACGCGCGGGACTCCCGTCCGGTCCACCGCCCGACCGCCACCGGGCACTCGCAGCCGTCCGGCTTCGCCACGGGCGCCGCGACGACCGGCGCGGCCGGCTGCTCAGGCTCAAGATCGAAGCCCGCTGTCTGCCTACGGAAGTCCCGCGCAAGCGCGTGCACCTGATCGAACGCCGCGACCAGGGCACCGCCCGCTCCAACCTCCGCGTCTGCGCTCTGCCAAAACCGGCGAGTGCTGCTGTCCCGGCCGACCTCGACATTGGCGATGGCGCTTCGGGAGTAGCTGATACGCCGAGCAAGCTCCACCTGCGTCACTCCGGCCAGGTCGCGCCACGCGGTCAGCTGCCGGCCCAGCCGGTGACGCGCCTCGGCCACCTGAACGTTCGTGATCCGGTCCGCCCCACCGAGACGACCCGGCCGAGGCGGCACCCGCCGGACCAACCCGCCCGGCTCCGTAAGCTGCATATCCGCCATCGCTACCGCGCCTGCCGCTCACTGAGCGAGTACAGCCGCGCCCCGCCAACCACCACCGGCGCATCGACCATCGCCGGGACGACGCTGGCCGCTCCGGTGGCAGGGTCGATCAGCACATGGACCTGCCCGGCCACCACCGCGACGCAACCGGGCTGCCCGTCGTGACACACCACCGTGACCGCCCCGCCCGCGTTCACGCTGACCTCCACCGCCGCCGCGCCGGCCGGCACCACCGCAGATCCGCCGCCCGCCTCGCCACAAGTCGTGGCACCCGGGCCGGTAGACAACGCTGGCGGCACCGCAGTGTTCCGGTCGATCGGCGCGGTACCGGACGGCTCGGCAGTCAGGGCTGGCACAACCGGGTTCCTATCCGGATCTTTGGCGTGCCCATGGATGACGAAGAAGCCAAGCTCAGCGTCCGTGGCTTTGTCCAGCACCGCCCGCAACGCCGCACGGTAATGCGCGGACGGCCACCGAGTATCACCGCGCTCAAGAGCGCCGATGTACCGGTCAGCGATAGCCGTCCGGCGCCCCATGTACTCGTACAACCACGCGTTCGCCGTCTCGGCCAACTCCTGCCGCGACATCGGCCGACCCGACCCCGAAGGAGACCGCAACGCCTGCCTCGCCGCGCGGAGCAGATGGTTCGGTCCCGGTTGATACGCCACTACGAAAAGTCCGTTCCTGGTCGCCGCTCGATCAAGCGGTACGGAGTTCCGGAAAGCGGATGAACCAGCTCGACAGCGATGAAAGCTGAAGCGGCACCCGTGGTTCATGCCGCGCCATCACGACGAGGACCGGCGGAAGGGACCCCAGGACACGAACCGATTGAACAGTTCCTCCGGGCTAGGTCCACTGTCCGGGTTGAGGCGATAGAGATCCCTCATCGCCTCATACATCAGACCCGCCAGGTAGATCGATAGACCCTGGTGGTTGCGGTCATGCTCGGCCCTCAGCATCAGCCGGGCCGCTCCGCACGGCCACGGCTGACCGCACGCCCGGCAGGCCCACATCGGGCGCAGCGGAGTATGGGGCGGGGTGCTCTGCGTCCGGTAGCGCGGGCGATCCGGCTCCGGCCCGGAGCCCGGAGATGGCAAAATCGTCATGATCATCGACGCCTCCCGTTGGCTCGCCACTCCTGGCCCGGGGCCAGGGTCACGCGGTCGTCTCCGCAGTGAAGGGACCGCAGTTCCGCGCACCTCGTCATCAAGGGCCGGTCGTCCGCGACCGGCATCAGCATGGTGGGCCCGTACCACTGGGCGACTCCGCGCACTGGACCGGACACCATGTCAACCGGTTTGGCCCTGCGTTGAAACCACTTCCAACGAGGCACGTCATCTACCTCCCGTCGCACCGTCTGGTCTCAGCCTGCGATCAACGGACTACGCTCGGAAGGAGGTCGATGCTTTCAACGGCTTTCAACAGGGGGACCCGTGGACGACCTTGGCGCGCAATTGCGGCAGGCTCGTACCGAGGCCGGCGTGACGTTGGCTTCGGTGGCGGCCCGGTCGTGCTACTCGGCTTCGCACTTGAGCAATGTGGAGGCAGGGCGGAGGGCCGCTACCCCTGACATCGTGCTCGCCTACGCGCGGGCGCTCGGGGAGGTTGACGTGAACCGTCGACAGGTGCTCGGACTCGCGGCCGGCGTCATGGGCCCGGTCGTGGCTGGAGAACTCATCCGGGCTGGCTTCACCGCGGCGCTTGATGGCCGAGGGGCCGAGGAGGACTGGCGCGAGCGGGTCGACCAGTACGGGCGGGATTACATGGCCGTAGGCGCGGCGGTCCTCCAAGCCAGACTTGCTAGTGACCTCGTGATCCTTCAGCAACACCTAGACACGCCGTACATGTGGTCGCACGCCGCGCGGGCCCTGGTCACCTACGGGAAGACCACGCCTAACCCGGCTGAGGCGATCCGTTGGTACGACCTGGCGGCAACGGCGGCGGACCGGTCCGACGATCTCGGAGTCCGCGTGTGGGTTCGTGGCCGGGCAGCTATCGCGCTCGCCTACGAAGGCGCGGCCCTTCCCACGGCCCGGCGGTACGCCGACCAAGCCCTAGCCCTGTCCGACCGGCCCTCGATCGGCCGCGTCCAAGCCCTCATGGCGGGCGCGCACGTCGCAGCGGGGCGCGGCGACCAGCCGGGCGCGGTCGCGCTTGACACCGAAGCGCGGCGAGTTTTCGATCACGTCGCGTCGCCGGACCGCGAAGTCTCCGACACCGCCGTTCCGCCGTGGCGGATGGCCACCTTCCGCAGCATGTTGTACGCCCGCCTCGGGATGACTGGAGCTGGCAGCGAGGCTCAGGAAGAGGCCGACCGGACACGGCCGGCAGGGCTGCCGCGCTTCGCGACGCATATCGAGCTACATCGGGGTCTGACGATGGCGAAGGCCGGCGACAGGGCCGGTGGCGTCGCATACGCCCGGCGGGCTTGGGACGCACTTCCGGCCGAGCGGCGGTCACAAAGCCTCGCGTTGATGCTGCGCGAGGTCGAGCGAGCCTGACAGCGCGGCGGAGCCTACTGCGGCTGAGGGCGCCAGTAACACCTGGCCACCGTTCCATCTATCGTGAGTTATCACCATGAAGGCACGCTGATACCAAATCAACTTGCTAATGGTGCCGCATCTCTCTCTAGCTATCCGTCGGCTGCTGTCCTGAGCCTTTTCGCCGGTCTTTAGAGACGCCGATGTGTCAGGAGAGGCTGCGCTCGACGACCGCGAGTGAGAGTCCCAGGCCGCCGAAGAGCAAGCCAGCGATGCTGGCGAAGCTGGCGCTGGCGATCACGACAGTGATCATGGCGTTCCCGACGCTGCGGGTGTCGACCGCAATGGCGATCGATGCTGTCACAAGAATGACAAGCAGGAATAGGGAAGTGGCCAGAAGTGTCCAGATCACCTTTGTTCGCGCACGTGCGGCATTCTTCTCTTGGGCAACTTCAGAGCTGCGTGCTCTGTCTGAAGGGTTGTCAGGGCGTCGAGGGGCTAGCCTCCGTCTTTCGCTAAGCCCGTCAGTCATCGCTGTTGATCGATGTGGCTGGTGTTCGGCGGGTGGGCGGGGTTTCGGGCATGGTGAGGGCCCGGCGCGGAGCCGGGTTCCTCCGGGGTGTTCGTCGGAATACGGGGTGCGGGGTCAGCCGGCGGGTCGGGGCAGGGCGGCGAGCCGGCTGAATGCGGTGACCAGGGAGTTCTTCCAGGGCCAGTGGTCGGCGATGGCCAGGCGGGTTTGTCGGGCGGTGCGGGTGATGCGGGCGGCGACGTGCAGCAGTCGGTAGCGCAGTTTCTTGGGCTCGGCGCGGGCGAGGTCACCGTCGAGGAGCAGGGCTTGGGTCCAGGCGATTAGGTCGATGCTGGTCAAGGCCAACTGGAGCCAGGCCTGGTTGATCGCGAACACCCGGGACGGGAAACGGCCGAAGCCGGTGTCCTTGCCGGTGCGGATGCGGTCTTCAACGCGGGCGTGGGCGCGGTGCCGGGCCTCCAGGTGCTGGATACCGCCGTTGCCGGGTGGGGTGTCGGTGGCGACGACCTGGTGCCGCCAGCCTTCGACGGTGTCGAACAGGGACAGCTGAGCGCCGGGATGCGGGCGTTCGCGGCGGACCAGGAACCGTGTGCCGTCGGGGAAGCCGTCGGCGGGCAGTTGGCCGGTGATCTCGCAGACCTCGGCGTGTTCCCGCAGGTCACCGTCAGTGTCGATGGCGGGGGCCCAGCCGGTCGCAGCCTGGATAGCGGCCCGGACTGGTTCGGTGATCGCGGCGCCGACGGAGAACCGGATGTCGAGATGCTGCTCGCGCAGGGACCGGATGTGGGCGAGGAAGCCATGGCTGGAACCGGCCGAATCGCTGCGGAGCAAGATCGGGGTGCCGTGCCGGAGGGCGTCGGGGATCTGGGCCAGGGCCTGGTCCAGGACGGTGATGTGGTCGGCGGTGGTGTTCGAGCCGGACCGGCCCTCACGCAACATGCCGGCGAGGGCTTCGCCGGTGTTGTCCAGGAAACAGAGCAACGGGTGATAGCCGAAGGTCTTCTTCCAGGTACGGGTCGCCGACTCCTTCTCGGAATGGCAGATCACGATCGTCGCGTCGATGTCCAGGACCAGACCCTCGACCGGCCGGCCGGCCACCTTCACCGTCGGCAGGTCACCATGCATGTCGGCGTGCTGAGCCCAGGCGACCTCGCGGGCTCGGGCCCGCGCAGCACGCAGTTCGGCCAGCATCGGCTCGTCCAACTGCGACAACAGCCGCCACGCGGTCGGGTCGGAGGCGACCGGTCCGAACAGGGCGGACTGGTCACGCAGCACCGCCAGATCGGCGATCGCCTCACCACCGTCGGCGAGCATCACCGCCAGATCCACGGCAACGCGGCCCGGGTCGTGGCCGCTGCGCCGTTGCCGCAACTTCGCCAACGCGAGGCTGAACGCGCTGGTCAGACCGGTTGCGTCCGCGAGATCGGCCAGAAGTCGGGCACCGGCGTGGTTGACCACGCCCCGCCCGCCACCGGTGACCACGATCTTTCGACGTGTTGGGGTAGCCTTCACCCTGCAGGTGCCTTCCGTGACGGGATGATCAGGACTCTCGACAAGCCCTATTTTCCCAGATCAGAAGGCACTTCTGCGTTTCCAGCCCAGCCCATGGACAGCCGTTAACGAAGG
>NZ_LWLS01000002.1 GCF_001905095.1 Micromonospora sp. CB01531 | reverse complement strand
CTGACCTGGTCGCCCAGCACTGGAACAGCTGACAACACCGATAGCAGCAACCGACCGCTGGCCGGCACCCGAACAAGGGGTGCCGGCCAGCGGCGTTTCCACATCCGTCGGGCGCCTGCTCGGAGATCGCGACCGCGCCCCGCCCTCCAGACGTACCGGAGAAAGCCAGTGACGGACGGGCGGCGAAGGCGCACGACGGGGCTGGGGGCGAGGGTGACCGGCGCAGGGATCAAGCCTGACCGCCCGGAGCCGGTCACCCTCGCCCTCAGCCCGCAACAGCAACCACCTCACAACAGCAACCAGAGCCGCGGTCAGAACCGCCAGGTCCAGGCGTCGGCGACCCGGGTGCCCGGGCCGTAGAGCTGCTCCAGGGTCTTGCGCAGGGTCTCCGCGTGCGGCGCGTCGTCGGTCAGTGCCACGCAGGAGGCGCCCCAGAACTGGACGTCCCGGGCCGCCTGCCGGCGTTGCTCGTCGCCGACCGCGGCGGGCACCCCCCGCTTCGCGACGTCGGCGAGCAGGGCTGAGGTGGGGCGCTTGTAGGTGCCCATGGCCGCCGAGCCGTCCCGGCCGTACGAGCCGATGAAGAAGCCTTCGGGCATACCGAACGCCGCGTCGGCGGCGGTGGCCCAGCGCATCGGCCACGGATCTGCCGGGGTGGCGGCGGGCACCGGGACCAGCACCCCACCGGGCCGTACGCACTGCCGCCAGTGACCGGCCGTGACGAACTCGGGCAGCGCCGGCCGGTCGGCGGTGGGCAGCGGGGTGGGGAAGACGGTGAGCAGGGCCGCGCCGACGGCCAGCGGCACCAGCCGCCGGGCCCGGCCGGATGCCGCCAGCGCCCGGTCCATCGCGAGGGTCAGCACGGTCCCGACCAGCGGCAGCACCGCCAGGGCGAACCGCATCGGCAGCGCGCCGTCCACCACGGGCACCCCGGCCAGCAGGGCGTACGGGGCGGGCAGCCCGGTCCGTTCGCCGGCGACGATGACCTCGGGACCGAGCGACAGCGCCCCCATGACCAGCGCGCCGGCGACGCAGGCGACCACCAGCGGGCGCCGGCCCAGCCAGAGCGCACAGGCGGCGGTGACCAGCAGCAGCGGCCAGCCGAGGAAGGTGTTGTACTCGGCCGGCCCGGTGGTCAGGCGGGACGCATCCGCGCTGCCCAGCACGGACTGTGGGGAGAGGGTCGACCAGCTGGCCAGGTCGGCGGAGAAGTAGTCCGGGCTGAACATGCCGTCGGCGACGCCCTGCGGCCCGGCGAACTGGTACCACAACGGGTATGCCAGCAGGAGGAGCGCCAGACCGGTGGCGACCATCATTCCCCCGCCGAACGACGGCAGCGCCCGGCGCAGCAGGGCCCGGTCGGTCAGCCCGTATGCCAGCGTCATCACCAGCAGGGTGACCGCGGTGAGGAAGAGCACTTCCTCGCCGATGAAGAGCTGGGCGGTGACCGCCGCGGCCAGCCCGACTGCCGAGCTGGCCAGCCGCCAGCGGTCGGGTCCGGCCGGGCGGCCGGCCGGGTCGGCGGCCCGGAGCAGCCGGATGACCAGCCAGACGATCACCGGAACCAGCCACTGGGCGGTCATGTGCAGGTGCCCGTTGCTCTGCGAGACCATGCCTGGCCCGAAGCCGCACAGTGCGGCGCCGAGTCCGGCGGCGAGCCGCCGGGCCCGCAGCGTCCGGGTGAAGAGCAGGTACCAGGCGACCGCCGTGCCGGCCAGGTTGCCGGCGGCCAGCAGGGCGAAGGTGACCGGTGCCCCGAACGCCCAGGTGATCGGGGCGAGGAGCACCCCGAGCGCGATGACCGTGGTGTTGGCCATCAGGTTGACCCCGTCGGGGGCGTTGAGCCGGTCGGTGAGCAGGCTGAAGTCGCCGAGCAGGGCGCGTGAGTCGACGGCCAGGAACCACTCGTAGAGGGTCTGGTCCGCCGCGTTGAGCGCGAGCACCCGCTGCCCCGGGGCCGGCCACAGCCCGTGGGTGAGCCAGCCGGCGAGCAGGGTGAAGAGCAGCCCGGCGAGCAGGTCCGCGCGGTGCCGGTCCGCGGTGGCCAGCAGGCGGGCCGTCCGGGTCGGGCGGGGGGCTGTCGGGTCGAGGCGGAGCGTCTGGTCGCGCTCGGGTCCGGGGGCGGTGCGGGCGGCGCTGGTCACGGCCTCGACCATAGCGGCGGGGGCCCACGGGGTACGCCAGGTGGCGCCGTAGCGGCTACGGTGAGATCTGCACCGCCGCGTGTCGGCGCGCCGGTGTCACCTGCCCGGGTGGTGGAACGGCAGACACGGCCGCCTTAAAAGCGGCTGCCGCAAGGCGTGCGGGTTCGAGCCCCGCCCCGGGCACCAGACTCTCAGCTTTCCCACAGCTTCACTCCCGGCGCGGGGGTGCGCGCCACGTTTACCCTGGAGAGGCACGTTCACGTGCATCGACCCCCTGAGGGAGGCCTGAGAAGTGAAGACCTCGAACCCGGTGCTCGCCCGGCTCGGCCAGGCGGCCGAGCGTGAGCGGGCGGCCGGGTACGCCCAGCCCGGGCCGTACGGTCAGCCCGGATACCCGCAGCAGTACCAGCCGCAGCCGCAGCAGTACCCGACCCCCGGGTACGGCTACCCGGCGGCCGCGCCCACCGTGACCCCCATGACCCTGGACGACGTCGTCGTCAAGACGGTCATGCTGCTCGGCATCCTCGGCGTCTCCGCCGCGGCCGCCTGGGCGCTCGTCCCGGACGCCCTGGTCGGCGTCGCCTGGATCGGTGCCGCGGTCGTCGGTCTGGTGCTCGGTATGATCATCTCGTTCTCGCGGATGGCCAACCCGGCGCTGGTGGTGGCCTACTCGATCGTCGAGGGCGTCTTCGTCGGCATGGTCAGCAAGGCGTTCGAGTCGCTCTACAACGGCATCGTGCTCCAGGCCGTGGTGGCGACCTTCGGCGTGTTCTTCCTGATGGCGATGCTCTACAAGGCGCGGGTCATCCGGGCCACCCCGAAGTTCACCCGGATCATGATCGCGGTCATCGGTGGCCTCTTCGCGGTCATGCTGATCAACCTGGTGCTCGCGCTCTTCGGCGTGCACACCGGCCTGCGCGACAGCGGCCCGCTGGGCATCGGCTTCAGCCTGGTCTGCATCGTGGTCGCCTCGTTGAGCTTCGTCCTCAACTTCGCCCAGATCGAAGACGGCGTGCGGATGGGGCTCCCGCAGCGCTACGCCTGGACCGCCGCGTTCGGCATCGTGGTCGGCCTGGTCTGGCTCTACCTGGAGGTGCTGCGCCTGCTCAGCTACTTCCAGGGCGACGACTGACGGTCCCGCCGCCCGACCTGCGACGCCCGCCTGCCGCGACCGCGGCGGCGGGCGTCCTCGTTTTCCCGCCGCCGCCGGATCACCGGGGGCAGAGTGGGAGCGGGGTACGTCGGCGAGGAGGTCGCGGTGCGGAGTGCCAATCCGGTGCTGACCCGACTGGACGACGTCGGCCGGACCGAGCGCCAGGTGCTCGGTGTCGGGGCCGCCGAGACGATGACCGTGGCCGACGTGGTCAGCCGGACGGTCGGTCTGCTGGTGCTCACCGGCGTCACGGCGGTCGCCACCTGGGTGGTCGTACCGCCGGCGATCTGGATCTCGGCGGCGCTCGTCGGCAGTTCCCTGGCCAGCCTGGCGCTGGTGCTGGTCATCTCCCTCAGGCAGATCACCAGCCCGCCGGTCATCGCCGCGTACGCGGTGCTCCAGGGGCTGCTGCTCGGGGTGGCGAGCCGGGCCTTCGAGATGGTGTATCCGGGGATCGTGGCCCAGGCGGTGATCGGCACCCTCGGCGTCTTCCTCGGGATGGCCCTGCTCTATCGGGCCCGGGTGGTCCGGGCCACCCCACGGCTGGCCCGGCTGGTCGTCGGTGTGCTCCTCGGGATTGTGGCGCTCGGGCTGGTCAACCTGGTCGCGTACCTGCTCACCGGGCGGCAGGCCCTGGAGGCGTACAACCTCACCGGCCAGGTCGGCTGGCTGCCGTGGGTCTTCTCGGTGGTGGCGATCATCGCCGGGGCGTTCAGCTTCATCCTCGACTTCGATCTGGTCGAGCGGTCGGTCCGAGCCGGACTGCCCCGCCGGTACGCCTGGTTCTGCGCGTTCGGGCTGCTGGTCGGGTTGATCTTCCTGTACTGGCAGATCCTCCGCCTGCTCAGCTACGCCCGGCGCTGACCGTTCGACAACTCCAGCTCGGCTGGCGGCCATAATTCGGCCTCCGCGCCGATAGGCGGCGCTCCGGCCGAATGAAGGCCGGTCTGCCGCCGCGCCGCGACCTGGAGCCGTCGTAGACTCGGCCGCGATGAGCGCAGCGGAACTGGACCGGGCGGTGGAGCTGCTGGTCCGACAGGTCGGGCACTGGCAGCAGCCGCGCTGGTCGGCGGTGGCCGCGGGCGGCAACGTGTCGCGGGCCGACCTGGTGCACAAGCTGGTGCAGGAGATCGCCAACCTGGCGGCGGACGCGGAGGGCGAGCCGCGCCGGGAGGTGCCCCGGCTCGGTAACGACCTGGTCCTGCCCGACCAGCTCCGGGTGGTCGCCGCCGACCTGGTGGCGGCCGGTCCACCGGAGTCGGTGCTGGCCGAGGCCGTCGCCGCGGTGGCCGGCACCCGTTCCGCGTTGTAGCCGCGGCAGCGCGGGATCGGGGCGTGCCCAGGAGCCGAAGCACTCCCGGATCAGCCGGGCGCCCGGTCACCGCTGCCGTCAGCCGGTCCGCGTGAGCCAGCGCCGGACCTTCCGCCGCCGGGCCCGGTCCCGCACCCGCAGCAGACCCGGCAGTTCGCGGTCGGCCGCCGCGGCCTGCCGGGCGTGCAGGACACCGTACGTGAAGGTGTTCTCCCCGGCGGCGTACGCCCGCAGCGCCTGGCGGCGCAGCACCTCGCGGGTGACCGTCGAGTCCTGGTGCGCGCCGAGCAGGTCCTGCAGGGCCTTGAGCCGTGCCACCAGTCGGGCGGCGGGCTTCCCGGCGGCCGGCTCGCGCACCTCGACCGCGTAACGGGCCGCCTTGGCCGCCTTGCGCGCCTCGTGCAGGGCGATGTCGGCGGTCCCGCCGGCCCGGTGCCCGGCGGCCAGGGCCCGGTCCAGGCGCTCGTCCGCCCGGCGCACCGCGCGGCGGACCCGGCGGGCCACCCAGCGGGCGTCCACCGCCCGGGCGGGCGGCCCCTCCAACAGCGCGTCCAGCCGGCGCAGCAGCTCGGCGTACCGGCCGGAGTCGAGCGCCGTGCGTAGCTCGTCGAGCGCCGTGGCCAGGTCGGCGGCGAACCGCTCGGCGATCCGCGCCGCGACCGGGCCGAGCACCAGCTCGTCCGGCTCCGCGTGGACGGCGTCGGCGAGCCGGGTGGCCATCACCTGGGTGTCCCGGACCGGCCCGAGCTGCCCGCCCAGCCAGCGCAGCTCGCCGCGCACCAACTCGCTCTCCCGCCGGTCCCACAGCCCGCGGAACGTACGCAGGGTGGAGCGGAGCCGGCGGACGGCGACCCGCATGTCGTGCACCGCATCCTCGTCGCCGCTCCGCGCGCCCGGGTGGTTGCCGATCAGGGCGTCGCGCTGGGCGGCGGCGTAGTCGAGCACCGGCGCCGCGCCGGGATCGGCGGGCGCCGGCCGGGCGGCCGCGAGCCGGCTGGCGAGCGCCCGGTGCGACTTGGACACGGGCACCGGCCGGGCCCCGGCCTCACGCAGCCGCGCCTCCACCGCGTCGAGCAGGGCCTCGTCGCCGTCGACCAGCTCGACCTCGATCTCGTGCCACGCCTGCCGCTCGCCGCCGACCAGGTCGTGGGCCTCGACGCGGTCCTCGGCCACCTCGGCCAAGGTCCGGCCGGCCGGGTCGAGGAGGCGGCGTTCCCGGCGGCGGGTGACGATCCGGGCGGCCGGGGCGACCGGCCGGCCCCGGGACGCGGCCCGGAAGAGCGCGACCAACTCGGGCGGCGGGTCGCCGTCATCCGGCCCGGCGGGGAACTGGTACTCGGTCCGGGGGCCGCCGGTGGCCCCGACCTTGAGGTGCCAGCCCGCGTCGTGCCCGCCGGTACGCCGTCGCAGCGCGAAGCCGCTCCGGGCCAGCCGCAGGTCGGTGGTGTCCAGGTAGACGGCGTCCAGGTCGAGGGCGGTGGCGTCGGACATCGCCGTGACGCCACCGCACCCCGTCAGGTCCGGCAGCCGGAATGCCTCGTCCCCGGAGTACTTGCGCTCGCGTTCCACGACCATCGCCATGGTGCCTCCGCTACCCGGGTCCGTCTCCGTCGAATCAGCTCAGCCGTTCGAGCACCATGGCCATGCCCTGGCCGCCGCCGACACACATGGTCTCCAGACCGATGGTCCGGTCGTGCCACTCCAGGGCGTTGAGCAGGGTGCCGGTGATCCGGGCCCCGGTCATGCCGAACGGGTGCCCGACGGCGATCGCGCCGCCCATGACGTTCAGCTTCTCCTCCGGGATGCCGAGCTGCCGGTACGACGGGATCACCTGCGCGGCGAACGCCTCGTTGATCTCGACGAGGTCGACGTCGTCGATGGTCATGCCGGCCCGCTTGAGCGCCTGCTTCGACGCCTCGACCGGGCCGAGTCCCATGATCTCCGGGGAGAGCGCGGTGACGCCGGTGGAGACGATCCGGGCCAGCGGGGTGAGGCCGAGGTCCCGCGCCCGCTGGGCGCTCATCACGATCACGGCGGCGGCACCGTCGTTGAGCGGGCAGCAGTTGCCGGCGGTGATCCGGCCGTCCGGACGGAAGACCGGCTTCAGGCCGGCGACACCGGCCAGGGTCACGCCCGGCCGCGGGCCGTCGTCGGCGCTCACCACGGTGCCGTCCGGGGTGGTCACCGGGGTGATCTCACGCGCCCAGAAGCCGTCCGCGATCGCCTTCTCGGCCAGGTTCTGGCTGCGGACGCCGAAGGCGTCCATGTCCTCGCGGGTGATGTCGTAGACCTGGGCGAGGTTCTCCGCGGTCTGCCCCATCGCCAGGTAGATGTCGGGGAGTCGATCGGCCTCGCGCGGGTCGGTCCACACCTCGGCGCCACCCTGGGCGCGGACCGCGGACCGCTCGCGCGCCGCCGCGAAGCGGGGGTTCTCCCAACCGCCGCCGACCAGCGCCCGCGCCTCCGGCGGCAGGGTGTCCGAGTTGCCCCGGGCGTACCGGGAGACGGTCTCGACGCCGGCGGAGATGAAGACGTCACCCTCGCCGGCCCGGATCGCGTGCATGGCCATCCGGGTGGTCTGCAGTGAGGAGGCGCAGTATCGGGTCAGCGTGGCGCCGGGCAGGCCGTCCAGGTCAAGCAGGGTGGCGACCACCCGGGCCATGTTGAAGCCCTGCTCGCCCCCGGGCAGGCCGCAGCCCAGATAGAGGTCGTCGATCGTGGTGGGGTCGAGCGCGGGTACCTTGTCGAGGGCGGCCTGGACGATGGTGGCGGCCAGATCGTCCGGGCGGACGTCCCGCAGGGAACCCTTGAACGCGCGACCGATGGGGGACCGGGCGGTGGCGACGATGACGGCGTCGCGGGGCGACTCAATCGGCATGAACCAACGTTAACCCGCGAGTAACTTGCGGCGGAAGCTGGCCGCCGGGCGGGAAATGTCACGCCCGGCGGGCCCGGTCAGTGGTGCCGGGAGGCGACCGCCGCGGCCGCCTCGACTGCGGGGAGCAGGGCGTGCGCCCAGACCCGGTAGCCGTCGGCGGAGGGGTGGAAGCCGTCGTGGCAGAGCGTCCCCGCGTCCGCCCGGAACACCGGGCCGGTCTCGGTGCCCAGGTCGACGACGCTGCCCCCGGCATCCAGCACGGCCGACAGTTGGGCGCGGGCGAGCCGCCGCCCGGACCAGGCGAGCACGTGCCGGAGCGGGGACGCGACCGCGCGGACCGCGCCGAGGTCCGGGCAGGTGCCCACCACCACCTCGACGTGCGCCTCGCGCAGCCGGCGTACCGCCGAGCTCAGGTACGCGGCCGCGTCCGCCGGGCGGACCATCGCGGTCGCGTCGTTGGCCCCGATCAGGATCACCGCCACGTCGGGGCGTTCACCGAGCAGCGCCCGGGCCACCTGGGTGGCCAGGTCGGTGGAGCGGGACCCGGAGACGCCCACGCTGGACAGGTGTACCCGCCGGCCGGTCGGCCCCTCCGCCAGCAGGTGGGCGAGCTGGCCGCCGATGGTCTCCTCGAAGCGCTCCACCCCGACGCCGAGCGCCGACGAGTCGCCGAGCAGCACCAGCCGCAGCGGCGGCGCGTCCGCCCGGCCGACCGTGGCGCGCAGCGCGAGGCTCAGCTCGGGCTGCGCGTACTGGCGGCTGCGGGCGGCGATGGCCTGGCCGGCGAGGATCGCCGCCCCACCAACCGTGCCGGCGACCAGGGAGAGGGCCGCGGCCCGACCCAGCCGGACCACGAACTCGTTACGACCCGTCATGACGACACCTCCCCAGGGCCGACGGCGCACAGGCCGGTCGGCTCGCGAGCCGTGCTCATGTCACGCTCGCGTTGTGCCTGATGATGCCCCCACTGGGCCCGCTCATGCCAGTCCCTCCAGGGTCGGTGACTCGGCGTGGTCACCGGAGTGCGGCACCGCGCCGACGCCGAAGAAGGCACGCCGCCGAAGCTGCGCCCAGCGCCCGCCGGGCCCGTGGTCGCGCCCCCGGACCTGGGTGCCGCTGACCTCGGTGCCCGCGTGCCGGGCCGCCTCGTGGGCCGCCTCCGGGAGCGACCGTACGCCTTCGCGGCCGGGCAGCGGAGGCCGGCGGTCCTGACCGGCGCCGAGCGCGGAGAGCAGGGTGGGCAGCATCGCCGCCGCGGCGACCGCGTACCCCTCGGCGGACGGATGGAACCGGTCCCAGGCGAACATCCGGGCCGGCTCGGCGGCGAACCGGGGACCGAGCAGGTCGCCGAGGGAGACCGTCCGGCCGCCGGCCTCGACCACCGCCACCGTCTGCGCGGCGGCGAGCTGGCGGCTCCAGCGGCGGGCCAGCCAGCGCAGCGGCGGCTGGATCGGCTGGATCGCCCCCAGGTCGGGGCAGGTGCCGACGACCACCTCGCAGCCGGCCGCGCGCAGCGTGAGGACCGCGTCGACCAGGTAGCGCACCGCCACCGACGGTGGAGTGCGGTTGGTGACGTCGTTGCCGCCGATCAGGATGACCGCGATGTCCGGCTCGACCTCCAGGGCCGACTCGACCTGCGGCTTCAGCCCGGCCGACAGGGCGCCCACCACGGCGAACCGGTGCAGCCGGACCGGCCGGTGCAGCCGGCGGGACAGCCCGGTAGCCAGCAGCGCACCCGGGGTCTCCCGGCGGCGGTGCACGCCGTAGCCGGCGGCCGAGGAGTCGCCCAGGATCACCATGGTGACGGGCGGGCCGGGAAGCTTCGCGCCGTAGACCCCGTCGCAGCGGGGCGGGGGTGCCTCGGCCATCGGGATGGTGCGCCGGGCCTGCCGGGCCTGACCGAGCAGCACCCCGCCCGTCGCGACGGTGGCCGCCACGGTGGCGCCCGTGCCGATCGCCGCCAGGCGGGCGATCTGCCGGGCTCGCCGCCAGCCGGCTGGTACGGCGGAACCAGCTTCCCCCATGAACCGACACTATCGCGCCGTTTCGACACCCGCTCTCCGCGATCGTGCGGCTGACGGAGCACGGTTCCGGGTACCTGTTTCCGGGAGCGTGGTGCTCTTGCGCCGGGGCCGCACTCTGGTCGGGCGAGCGGAAAGGGGCGACAAACATGGGTAGGACGTTGAAGCGGAGCGCGGCCTTCGCCGCGCTGGCCCGGGCGCTGGCGAGCGGGTCGCGGGGCGGTCCCTCGCTCGGTGCCCGGCTGGCGGCGCTGCCCCGGATGATCCGGGCCACCGCCAAGGGGCAGTACGACGGCGGTCTGCGGCTGGCTCTGATGGCCGCGGCCACGGCCTACGTGGTCTCGCCGATCGACCTGCTGCCGGAGATCCCGCTGGCGGTCCTCGGCCTGGCCGACGACGCGGTGATGGTCACCTGGCTGGCCGGCAGCGTGCTCGCCGAGACCGAGCGGTTCCTGGAGTGGGAGGCGCGGCAGAGCTCCGTCATCCCGGGACGTCTGGTGCCCTGATGGCACGTACCCTGGGCGACGAATGAACGTCTGCTCGGCCGCCGACGCCGGCGCCGCAACGAAGGGCACAACGAGGTGCAGTACTACGACAACGTCGTCGACCTGATCGGCAACACCCCGCTGGTCCGCCTGCGCAACGTCACCGAGGGCATCCAGGCGACCGTGCTCGCGAAGGTGGAGTACGTCAATCCGGGCGGCTCGGTCAAGGACCGGATCGCGCTGCGGATGGTGGAGGATGCCGAGAAGGCGGGCCTGCTCAAGCCCGGTGGCACCATCGTCGAGCCGACCAGCGGCAACACCGGCGTCGGGCTGGCCCTGGTGGCCCAGCTCAAGGGTTACAAGTGCGTGTTCGTCTGCCCGGACAAGGTCAGCCAGGACAAGCAGGACGTGCTGCGCGCGTACGGTGCCGAGGTGGTGGTCTGCCCGACCGCGGTGGCGCCGGAGGACCCACGTTCCTACTACAACGTCTCCGACCGGCTGGCCCGGGAGATCCCTGGCGCGTGGAAGCCCAACCAGTACAGCAACCCGGCCAACCCCCGCTCGCACTACGAGACCACCGGCCCGGAGATCTGGCAGCAGACCGAGGGGCGGATCACCCACTTCGTCGCGGGCGTCGGCACCGGCGGCACCATCTCCGGCATCGGCCGCTACCTCAAGGAGGCCTCCGAGGGGCGGGTCAAGGTCGTCGGCGCGGACCCGGAGGGTTCGGTCTACTCCGGCGGCACCGGCCGGCCGTACCTGGTCGAGGGCGTCGGTGAGGACTTCTGGCCGGAGACGTACGACCGGAACATCGCCGACGAGATCGTCGAGGTTTCCGACAAGGAATCCTTCGAGATGACCCGGCGGCTGGCCCGGGAGGAGGGCCTGCTGGTCGGCGGCTCCTGCGGCATGGCCGTGGTGGGTGCCCTGGAGGTGGCCCGCAAGGCCGGCCCGGACGACGTGGTCGTGGTGCTGCTGCCGGACGGCGGCCGGGGCTACCTGTCGAAGATCTTCAACGACAACTGGATGGCCCGGTACGGCTTCCTGGACAACTCGGGCGCCGAGCCGACGGTCGCCGACGCGCTCGCCAGCAAGCCGGGCGGGCTGCCCGAACTGGTGCACGTCCACCCGACCGAGACGGTCCGCGACGCCATCGACTACATGCGCGAGTACGGCGTCTCCCAGCTCCCGGTGCTCAAGGCCGAGCCGCCGGTGGTCACCGGCGAGGTGGCCGGCTCGATCGCCGAGAAGGACCTGCTCGACGCGCTCTTCACCGGCCAGGCCCACCTGCACGACACGATCGAGCGGCACATGGCCGCGCCGCTGCCGATGATCGGCGGCGGGCAGCCGGTGAGCGAGGCGGTCGGGCTGCTGGAGAAGGCCGACGCCGCCCTGGTGCTGGTCGACGGCAAGCCCAAGGGCGTGCTGACCCGGCAGGACCTGCTCGCCCACCTCGGCGCGCGCTGAGTCCACCGACGAGGGCCGTTCCCGCCGGGGAGCGGCCCTCGTCGCGTCAGCGGCTCAGCTCCGTTGGCACGGCCACCACGTCGACGAGGGCGCCCCGGCGCAGCACGGTGACCGGCAGCCGGGTGCCGATGGCCGGGCCGAGCATCAGCCGCTGCAGGCCCTGCCCGTCCTGCACGGGCCGGCCGCTGGCGGCGAGGATCACGTCGCCCAGGTAGATCCCGGCCACCCCGGCCGGGCTGCCCGGCACCACCTCCACCACGCGCAGCCCGCGTCGCTGCCCGGTCCGGGCGACGACCTCCGGCGGCAGCGGCACCGGCACACCGGCGACCCCCAGCCAGGCCCGGCGTACCCGGCCGTCGGCGGTCAGGTCGGCGATGATCTGTCGGGTGGTGGCGTTGATCGGCACGGCGAGGCCGAGGCCGTACCCGGCGACTGCCGTGTTCACTCCGACCACCCGGCCGGTGGAGTCGGCCAACGCCCCGCCGGAGTTTCCCGGGTTCAGCGCCGCGTCGGTCTGGATGACGTCCTCGATCAGCCGGGTGACCCGCCCGTCCCGGGCCGGCAGCGAGCGGCCCAGCCCGGAGACCACCCCGGCGGTGACCGAGCCGGCCAGCCCCAGCGGGTTGCCGACCGCGACCACGAGCTGGCCGATCCGTAGGCGGTCCGCGTCGCCCAGCTCCACCGGCGGCACGGTCGTCTCCTCTGCCCGCAGCACGGCCAGGTCGGACAGCGGGTCGGCGCCGACGACCTGGAACCTGGTTTCGACGCCGTCGCTGAAGGCGGCCGAGCCGTTACGGGCGCCCTGCACCACGTGCGCGCTGGTGAGCAGCAGTCCGTCGGGGCCGATCACCACGGCGGAGCCGGCGCCCGCGCCGCGCGCGGTCCGCACCGACAGGGCGGCCACGCTGGGCAGCACCCGCGCGGCCACGCCGGTCACCACCCGGGAGTACGCGTCGAGCGCGGCGTCCTCCGCCCGCTCGGTGTGCTCGGTGTCCATGCCGGTGCCAACGCGCCCGCGCCGACGCCCATGCCCCGATCCGCTCAGAGCGAACGGCGTGCCGTTGGTCCGGAAGAGGTCTTCCTAGGCCGGGCGGGACGGGACCCTCAGATTTCGCGTGCGTAGCGGAGCTGGGAAACGATGGCGGGGCCGATCCGGTCGTCGCGGCGGGCGCCGGTGGCGGTCCAGCCGCCGCGCTCGTAGAACCGGCGGGCGGCCGTGTTCCGCTCCAGCACCCAGAGCACGGCCCGGACCCAGCCGTGCGCCCGCATCGCGCCGAGGGCGTCGACCATCAGCGCCCGCCCGGTGCCGCGGCCCCGCTCGTCGGGCTCGAGGTGGATCGCGTTGAGCAGTCCGGTGGCGGGATCGTCCTCGTCGTCCGGGCCCAGGTAGCTGAAGCCGACGCGCTGGCCGTCGCGCTCGGCGACCGTCATCCGGTGGTCGTCCCGCTCCCACCGCCAGCGCTCGACCCAGTACCGGCCCATCGCCTCCGGCGTCGGCTCGGCCAGCGCCGCCGCCGGCAGAAACGACCCGTATGCCGCCACCCGGGAGCGCTGGTGCAGGGCGCCGACCGCCATCAGGTCGTCCTCGGTGGCGGGGCGCAGGGCGACAGTCACCCGGCCGAGGCTACCCGCCGGGGTGGCACCGGCACGGTCATCAGGTCCTCGGCGATCACCAGCTCCCCGGTGAAGTGCGCGCGGGCCTCGTCGGAGAACCGGCGGGGATCGGCGTACCGCTGGGAGAAGTGGGTGAGCACGAGGGTGCGTACCCCGGACTCGGCCGCCACCCGTGCGGCCTGCGCCGCCGTCAGGTGGCCGACCTCGGCGGCGAGGGCGGCCTCCGATTCCAGGAACGTCGCCTCGATGACCAGCAGGTCGGCGTGCTCGGCCAGGGCCCACACCCCGTCGCAGAGCCCGGTGTCCATCACGAAGGCGAACCGCTGGCCGGGGCGGGTCACGCTCACCTCGTCCCGGGTGACGCGGCGTCCGGCCAGGTCCAGGTGGCCGACGCGGAGCAACTCGCCGACCGCCGGGCCGGCGACGCCGTACGCGGCCAGCTTCTCCGGCAGCATCCGGCAGCCGTCCGGCTCGATGAGCCGGTAGCCGTACGTCTCGATCGGGTGCTGCAGCCGGCGTGCCTCCAGCGTGCCGATGTCCAGGCTGATCCGCTGCCCGTCGACCTCGATCGGCTCCACGGTCAGCTCGGCCGCCTCGTAGAAGCTCGACGCGTGGTGCAGCCGGTGGAAGTACTCAATGCCACCGGCCGGGAAGGTCACGGCCACCGGGTGCGGCACCCGGTCCAGGGAGAGCCGTTGGATCACGCCGGGCAGGCCCAGGCAGTGGTCGCCATGGAAGTGGGTGACGCAGATCCGGGTGAGGTCGGTGGCCGAGATCCCGGTGTGCAGCATCTGCCGCTGGCTGCCCTCGCCCGGGTCGAAGAGGAGCACCTCGTCGTCCCAGCGCAGCAGGTAGCCGTTGTGGTTGCGCTGTCGGGTGGGGGCCTGGCTGGCCGTACCGAGCACCGCCAGCTCACGCATGGACACCGCAACCCCCTGGAGCATGAAGCGACCCCCGGGGCTTCCGCGCTCGCGCGCGGGCCGGCTGGACTGGGCCGGCACCCCGGGGGTCGGGTGGCTGTCGTGGATTCGCCGCACCGCTGCCACACGGTCTCGACGATGGTGCCTGTGCCCGCCTCGCGGCGGACGGGATTTCCTGTCGAGGACAGCGGCTAGCGGACAGCCACCTCACGAGTCCGATTGCTATACAAAGCTGGACCACCTCCTTTCCCGTGTACCGCCACGCTATCCACTTCCCGGCGACCCCGGCAACGGATTTCGATCACAGGCCCGACATCGAGCGCAGCTCGAGCCCGGAGCGCGATCAGTCCAGGCCGATCGGGCCCTCGCGGGGGCCTTCCTCCGAGGCCGGCTGGACGGCCAGCGACGGGAAGTCGGCCAGGTCGCCCTCCGGCTCGGCGTCCCACTCGGGGAAGACCAGTGGGTTCTGCAGGTAGAGGCAGATCAGCTGGGTCAGGTGGCGCAGCCCGTCGAGGTGGGTGCGTTCGTGCCCGTGGGTGGCGTCCACGCCGAAGCCGAGCAGCGCCACGCGGGCGTGCGCGCCGGCCTCGACCGCGGCCGCCACGTCCGACCGGTAGTAGTCGAAGACGTCCCGGACCAGGTCGACGCCGTGCTCCCGGGCGATCGACGCCAGGTTGCGGGTGAGGTGGTAGTCGAACGGACCCACCCCGTCGCCCATGGCCAGGGTGGCCGCGTCCTCCCGGGACTGCTGCCCCGGGGCGACCACCGCCGCGTCCACCGAGACGATCTCCGCCACGTCCGGGTCGAGGCCATGGCTGGCCCCGTGCCCGATCTCCTCGGTGACCGTGACCAG
Source organism: Micromonospora sp. CB01531 (assembly GCF_001905095.1). Classification (GTDB taxonomy): domain Bacteria; phylum Actinomycetota; class Actinomycetes; order Mycobacteriales; family Micromonosporaceae; genus Micromonospora. The sequence continues at coordinate 211,410 of NZ_LWLS01000002.1, read as the reverse complement.
CAGGTGCGCGGTCACCGCCGGGGTGACGCCCGCGTCGACCATCGCCTTGAATGCGGTCAGCACCGCGGCCACGCCGGCCTTGTCGTCCAGGTGCCGGGACTTGACGTACCCGCCCGGGGTGATTGTCGGGTGGGCCAGCAGCGCGACGAAGTCGCCCGCGTCGACGCCGAGGGCCCGCAGGCCGGCGGCGTCGGCGACCGGCTCGTCAACCCGCACCTCGACCAGTTCCCAGCCGACGCCCTGCAGGTCGACCGCCTCGTTGTAGCGGTGCCCGCTGGCCTTCAGCGGCAGCACCTGGCCGGTGATCACCCGGTCCAGGTCGTCGGTGAAGATCCGGACCTGGGCGCCCTCGGCGAACCGGGCACTGTGCGTGCCGATCGGCTTCAGCTCCAGCCGGCCGTTCTCCTTGAGCCCCTTCACCATGCCGCCGATGGTGTCGGTGTGCACCACGATCGCGCGGTCGGCGCCGGTGGCCCGGGGGCCGGGGAGGCTGGCGCTGAGCGCCCCGCGCCGGGTCAGCGTGGAGCTGATGCCGAGCGCGGACAGCCGTTCCCCGACGTACTGCTGGATGTGGTCGGTACGCCCCGACGGGCTGGGGATCTCCAGCAGCTCGACCAGCACCTGGCGCAGGTAGTCGAGGTCCAGCTCCAGGGGCTTCGGGCTCACGCGGCGCCTCCGGTTCCGGCCGGGGACCAGAGCCGCTGCGGTGCCCGGGTGCCGGGGAAGAGCAGGTCGACGAAGCGCTCGGCGGTCGGCTGCGGCTCGTGGTTGGCCAGGCCGGGCCGCTCGTTCGCCTCGATGAACACGTGCTCCGGCCGGTCCGGGGCGGGCACCAGCAGGTCCAGCCCGGTCACCGGGATGTCCAGCGCCCGGCTGGCCGCCACGCACGCCTCGGCGATCTCCGGGTGCAGCTCCGCGGTGACGTCGTGGATGGTGCCGCCGGTGTGCAGGTTGGCGGTCCGGCGGACGGCGAGCACCTGCCCCTCGGGGAGCACGTCGTGCATCCGGTGGCCCGCCTCGGCCACCACCTCACGGGTCATGTCGTCGATCGGGATCCGCGACTCGCCCCCGGTGGCGGCGGCCCGCCGCCGGCTCTGCCGCTCGATCAGCTCAGTGACGTCGTGCAGCCCGTCGCCGGTGATCTGGGCGGGCCGGCGTACGGCGGCGGCCACCACCTCGTGGTCGATGACGATCACCCGCAGGTCGTCACCCTCGCGCAGCTCCTCGATCAGCACGTCCGGGCAGAACCGCCGGGCCAGCGTGACCGCCGCGGCCAGCGCCTCGGGCGTACGCACCCCGACGGTGATGCCGTTGCCCTGCTCGCCCCGGGCCGGCTTGACCACCACCGGGCCGACGTCCGCCAGGAAGGCCAGGTCGTCGGCGTCGCCGGTGGCGGTCCGGCCCCGTGGCACGGAGAGCCCCGTCTGCGTGAGGATCCGCCGGGTGACCCGCTTGTCGTCGCAGCGGCTCATCGCCACCGCCGAGGTCAGCTCGGACAGCGACTCCCGGGTATGTACGGTCCGGCCGCCGCTGGTCAGCCTCAGCTCACCCCAGTGCGGGTCGGTGACCTCCACCCGGATGCCGCGCCGCATCGCCTCGTCGGCGACGATCTTCGCGTACGGGTTGAGTCCGTCGTACCCCTCAGGCGTGGCGGGCAGGAAGAGCCGCTCGTTGATCGGGTTCTTCCGCTTCACGCAGAGCGTCCCGGTGCGGTGGAAGCCCAGCCGCTCGTAGAGCCGGATCGCCCCGGAGTTCTCGGCCAGCACCGAGAGGTCCACGAACGCCCGGCCCCGCTCGTCGAGCCGGTCGGCCAGCGCGGTGAGCAGGGCCTGCCCGGTGCCGGGCGGCGCGGTGTTGAAGTCCACGGTCAGGCACCAGAGGCTGGCGCCCCGCTCCGGGTCGGCGAAGACCGCGACGTGGTCCACCCCGGTGATGGTGCCGACCACCTCGCCGGTGGCCGCCTCGGCGACGAGGTGCAGGAACCGGTCGCTGGCGGCGTTGTCGACCAGCACCTCGACCGGGGCGGTGACCATGCCGTTGCTGGCGTAGATGCGGTTCACCGCGTCGGCGTCGTCGGCGTCGCGCAGCGGCCGGATGGTCAGGCCGGAGACCTCGCCGGCCGCGGTGGCGGCCGGCCGGCGCTCGCCCAGCGGCAGCCGGTAGGTCAGCGACGGGTCGATGAACAGCTCGTCCGGCAGCCGGGAGACCAGCACGTGCGGATCCCGCAGGTAGATGCAGATGTCCCGGGCGCCGACAGCCTCGGAGCGCAGCACGTCGGCAACGGCAACCTGCTCGCCGAACGTCTGCCCGAAGACCAGCCGGCCCCAGCCGCAGTCCAGGACCACCCCGTCCGAGTCGGCGTCGGGACGTGGCTCGGGTGCGCCGGGGGCCACCGGGTCGCCGCCCGGGCCCACGCGTTCCCGGCGGCGACCCAGCATCCGTTCCCGGTCGGTACGGGCCGTGCCGGTGGCGAGGGTGTCCGTCACGGTCAGTCGATTCCGTGGCTCTGGAGCCACATTTCCAGGAGTCCGAGTTGCCACAGCTTGTTTCCGTTCAACGGGGTCAGTTCGGCGTTCGGGTCGGCGAGCAGTGCGTCGACGTACTCCGCGCGGAACAGGTCGCGGCGGCGGGCCTCGGGGGCGGTGAGGGCGTCGCGTACCCGGTCGAGGAGCTTGCCCTCGAGATGGGTGAGGCCCGGCACCGGGAAGTAGCCCTTCGGCCGGTCGATGACCGCGTGGGGGAGGAGCCGCCGGCCGATCTCCTTGAGTACGCCCTTGCCGCCCTGGGCCAGCTTCAGCTCCGGCGGGCAGCTCGCGGCGAGCGCCACGAACTCGTGGTCGAGGAACGGCACCCGGGCCTCCAGCCCGTGCGCCATGGTCATGTTGTCCACCCGCTTCACCGGGTCGTCGGTCAGCATGACCTGGGTGTCGATCCGCAGGCCGGCGTCGACCGCGGTCTGCGCGCCGGGCCGGGTGAGATGCGTGGCGACGAACTCGCGCGCCGGATCGCCGCCGACCAGCCGCGCCGGGTTGAGCACCCGGGCCAGGCCGGCCGCGTCGCGGTCGAAGAACGCCCTCGCGTACGTCTCGAGTGCCCGCTCGCGGTCGATCCCGGCGAGCGGCGGGTACCAGTGGTAGCCACCCAGGATCTCGTCCGCGCCCTGGCCGGACTGGACCACCTTGACGTGCCGGGCCACCTCCTGGCTGAGCAGCCAGAACGCTACGCAGTCGTGGCTGACCATGGGTTCGCTCATCGCCGCGACGGCCGCCTCCAGCGGCGGCAGCAGGTCGCCGGTGGGCACCCGGATCTGGTGGTGGTCGGTGGCGAAGGTCTTGGCGACCAGGTCGGAGTAGACGAACTCGTCGCCGTCCCGGCCGCCGACCGCGTCGAAGCCGATCGAGAAGGTGGCCAGGCCGGACTGCCCCTCCCCGGCCAGGAGCGCGACGACCAGGCTGGAGTCCAGGCCGCCGGAGAGCAGCACGCCCACCGGCACGTCGGCCACCATCCGCCGGCGGACGGCGGTGGTCAGCGACTCCAGCAGCGCGTCCTGCCAGTCCCGTGCGGACCAGCCGGCCCGCTCGGCGGCCCGGGTGAAGGACGGATCCCAGTAGACCCGCTCGTGGCGGGAGCCGTCCGGCTCGTACACCCGGACGGTGGCCGGGGGAAGCTTGGTGACGCCGCGCAGGATGGTCCGCGGCGGCGGCACGATGCTGTGGAAGCTCAGGTAGTGGGCCAGCGCCACCGGGTCGATCGAGGTGTCGACGCCGCCGCCGGCCAGCAACGCCGGCAGGGTGCTGGCGAAGCGGACCAGGCCCGGGGCCTCGGTCAGGTAGAGCGGCTTGATGCCGAGGCGGTCCCGGGCCAGGATCAGCCGTCCGGTGTCCCGCTCGCTGATCGCCACGGCGAACATGCCGATCAGGTGGTCGACGAAGTCGAGCCCCCACTCGGCGTACGCCTTGACCACGACCTCGCTGTCGCCGGAGGAGAAGAAGCGGTGTCCCTTGGCCTGCAGCTCCGCGCGCAGCTCGCGGTAGTTGTAGATGCAGCCGTTGAAGACGCCGGTGAGACCGGCGGCCGAGTCGACCAGGGGCTGGCCGCTCGCTGAGGAGAGGTCGATGATCTTCAGGCGCCGGTGTCCCAGGGCGATGGGGCCCTGTGACCACACCCCGCTGTCGTCCGGTCCTCGGTCACTCATGGTGGCCGCCATCCGCTCCACGGCCGTCACATCGGCGCGTGAACCGTCATGGCGGAACTCCCCAGCCAGTCCGCACATGCCGGCCCATGCTGCCAGAGGACGTTGCGATCCGCCGGTTGAGCTGATGACGACCGGGCGACGCATTGCTATTATTCGCGCCCGCGCCTCCTGCTTCCGATGACGGTTGCTGAACGTGACGCGGGCAGTTGGCTTCTGCGTCGGTGCTGCCGGTATGGCAGGATTCGCCGGGCTCGCTTATGTGACGAATGTCCCAGTGGCGGAAACGGGCTGGCGGCGTGGACGGCGATCGATGCCACTCGGACCGCCGACCGGCCGCCACGCGCGTGGCGGCCGGTGGTACGACGGGACTGGTCAGCCGGCCGTGCGGGCCACGCCCACCGGGCAGCTCAGCCCGTTCGGGCCGTGGTTGCAGTACCCGTTCGGGTTCTTGGTCGGTGCCAGGTACTGCTGGTGGTAGTCCTCGGCGAAGTAGTAGGCGCCGAGCCGGGCGATCTTCGTGGTGATCTCGCCCTTGCCGGCCCGCGCCACGATCGGCGCGAACGCGTCCCGGGACGCCTGCGCGGTGGCGAGCTGGTCGTCGGTGGTGGCGTAGATCGCCGAGCGGTACTGCGTACCGACGTCATTGCCCTGGCGCATGCCCTGGGTCGGGTCGTGGTTCTCCCAGAAGACCTTGAGCAGGTCCTCGTAGCTGATCCGGCTGGGGTCGTAGACCACCTGGACCACCTCCGCGTGCCCGGTCATCCCCGAGCAGACCTCCTCATACGTCGGGTTCGGCGTGTAGCCGCCCGCGTAACCGGCCGACGTGGTGATCACGCCCGGCAGGGTCCAGAACAGCCGCTCGGCACCCCAGAAACAACCCATCCCGAACACGGCGATCTGCGCGCCCTCCGGGAAGGGCCCCTTCAGCGAGGACGGCAGCACCTCGTGCCGGTCGGCGATCGGCATCGCGATCGCGCGGCCCGGCAGGGCCTGGTCGGGAGAGATCATCTCGGCCTTCATGCGGCGAAGGAACACGGTGGGACTCCTCTCTTGGCTTTCCCAGCCTGTGCAACACCGCCGGTCCACGCTTCCTTACCCGCCCGGGGCGAGGTCAGGCCAGCGCGGCGGCGATCCGGTCGGCGTACCCCCGGGCCTCCGCGTCGTCGGTGTAGCGGGTCCGCGGCCAGAAGAAGCCGCGCAGCCCGTCGCCCTTCGTTCGGGGCACGACATGGGTGTGCAGGTGCGGGACGGACTGGGACACCTTGTTGTTGACCGCCACAAACGTCCCACCGGACCCCAGACCGGTCTCCACCGCCACGATGAGCCGCTGCACCAGCCGGAAGTAGCCCGGGATCGCCTCGGCCGGCAACGTGTCGAGGGTGACCAGGTGGGTGCGCGGCACCACCAGCACGTGGCCCTTGAAGACGGGCCGGGTGTCCAGGAAGGCCACCCCGTCCGGCTCGTCGGTCACGGTGAACGCCGGCACCTCGCCGGCCACGATCCCGCAGAACACGCACCCGCTCACCGGGCCAGGCTATGTGCCCCGATGGCACCGCCGCCCACCGGGAGGCCGTGTCAGTCCCAGCTCTCTCCGTCAGGCGTCAGGGCGAGCCGAGGTAGCTGTCCCATTCGCTGTCTGCAACACCTGTCGGCCCGGCCTCCCCGCTGGCCAGACGTGCCCTGATGTTGTCCTCCCACCGTGCTGCCCAGGCCCGCAACTCGCGGATGTGGCCGTCGGAGAGCCGGTAGGACGCGAAGGTGTGGTCATCCAGCTCGTCAACAGCACCAAGTCGGTCGGCCAGTTCCTCCAGGGAGAATCCGACGGTGTGCCGCGCGCCCAGTGCCTCCAGCTCGGTCCAGCTCAGTCGCTCGTTGGCGGCGTGGATGTCGACGTAGTCACGGTGAGCCGCTCGGTCGTGCAGAGCTCTGACTTTCAAGCCGATCGCGTCGTCCAAGGCGAGTACCGGTCCGATGCCCAGGGCTGCCGGCGGCCCGATCGCCTCCTTCAACAGGTCCACCTCGCACGCCGTCGTCTCGCCGGACACCAGCAGCCGGGCCATCCGGCTGCCTGCCTCGATGATTCGGCAACTGAACCCGGCGGCAACGTACGCGTCTGCGAGTCGAGCTGCCACGATCGGTAGCGGTAGCGCGGTGGCAGTGGCGAAGTCGATGTCTCTGGACGGCCGGCTGAGCAACTGGTGTGCTGACAGTGCATACCCACCCGCGAGCACGAGACCGAGATCGTCGCCGGCGGCGAAGCCGATACGCAGCAACCGTCGATGCGTATCGTCCACGATCAGGTGGCTAATTCGGGCAGTCGCTTCTCCCACAGGGCGATCAGCCGACTAGCGGTGAGTCGCCTGATCCGCGGCCAGTCACGGCGCAGCAGCGGTCCGTTGACGTACCGCATGATGTCCTCTCGTTGGCCGCAGTCCATCAGCGTCCGATACAGGGTCAGCCGCTGGCGCGAATCGGTCACGTCGAACTCGCTCAGGCCCGACCAGGCAAGCCGTACCGGCAGACTGACCCGGCCATGATCGGGACCGGTCAGCGCCGACAGTGAGTCCGGGATCCGGTCGGCTGCCCCGGTCAGCCGGGACGGCAGCGGTGCATTCGACGTCACCGAGTCAGTATGGCCTGTTCCACCGACACCACGACCGGTGTGACCCGCGGCGGGGTTCCACGCACTGGGAGGGGCCGGCGGACTAACGTCTCGGGAATGAGTCACGGCTTCGAGACGCTCGCCATCCATGCCGGCCAGGACCCGGAGGCCCGCACCGGCGCGGTGATCCCTCCGATCTACCAGACCAGCACCTACGCCCAGGACGCCGTCGGCGCGCCCCGACAGGGCTACGAATACAGCCGATCCGGTAACCCCACCCGGGACGCGCTCCAGGAGTGCCTGGCCGCGCTGGAGGGCGGGCCGGTCGGGCTCGCGTTCGCCAGCGGCCTGGCCGCTGAGGACACCCTGCTGCGCACCGTCTGCAAGCCGGGCGACCACGTGGTGATCCCGGACGACGCGTACGGCGGCACGTACCGGCTCTTCGCCCGCGTCGCCGAGCGCTGGGGGCTTAGCTACACCCCGGCGAAGGTCTCCGACCCGGACGCCGTGCGGGCCGCCATCCGTCCCGGCGCCACGAAGATCGTCTGGGTGGAGACGCCGACCAACCCGCTGCTCGGCATCGCCGACATCGCCGCACTGGCCGCCGTCGCGCACGACGCGGAGGCGCTGCTGGTGGTCGACAACACCTTCGCGTCGCCGTACCTCCAGCAGCCGATCGCGCACGGCGCCGACGTGGTGGTCCACTCCACCACCAAGTACATCGGGGGACACTCCGACGTGGTCGGTGGCGCGCTGGTCGTCGCCGACACCGGGCTCGGCGACGAGCTGCGCTACCACCAGAACGCGATGGGTGCGGTCAACGGGCCGTTCGACGCCTGGCTCACCCTGCGCGGCATCAAGACCCTCGGGGTACGGATGGACCGGCACTGCGACAACGCGGAGCGGATCGCGGCCTACCTGGACGGTCACGCCAAGGTCGGCGAGGTCCTCTACCCGGGTCTGCCCGCGCACCCCGGCCACGAGGTGGCCGCCAAGCAGATGCGCCGGTTCGGCGGCATGATTTCCTTCCGCGCCGCGGGCGGCGAGGAGCACGCCGTGGCGATCTGCAACCGGGCCAAGCTGTTCGTGCTCGCCGAGTCGCTCGGCGGCGTCGAGTCCCTGATCGAACACCCGGGACGGATGACACACGCAAGCGCTGCCGGCTCGCCGCTTGAAGTTCCCGGCGATCTCGTGCGACTGTCTGTCGGCATCGAGACGGTCGACGACCTGCTCGCCGATCTGGAGCAGGCACTGGGCTGACCGCTGGCTGGGGAGGATGGCCGTGCCGGACATCATGCCGACGACCTGGGTGGGGGCGACCGCCAAGCAGATCGCCCGGGGCGTACGCCGGGGTGACGTCTCCGCCACCCAGGTCGTGGCCGACCACCTGGATCACATCGACCGCGCCGACGCCCACCTCGCCGCGTTCCGCACGGTGCGCGGCGGGGAGTCGATCACCGAGGCGGAGAAGGTCGACGAGCAGGAGGACCTGGCCAACCTCCCGCTGGCCGGGGTGCCGGTCGCGGTCAAGGAGAACACCCCGGTCGCCGGGCTGCCGACCTGGAACGGCTCGGTCGCCGCGCGTACGCCGGTGGCGGAGGCCGACCACGAGGTGGTCCGGCGGCTGCGCGGCGCCGGCGCGGTGATCCTCGGGGTGACCCGGATGCCTGAACTCGGCCTCTGGGCGGTCACCGACGACGAGACGGCGGTGACCCGCAACCCGTGGGACCTGCGGCGCACTCCCGGTGGTTCGTCCGGCGGCGCCGCCGCCGCGGTCGCCGCCGGCCTGGTGCCGATGGCGCATGGCAACGACGGCCTCGGCTCGATCCGCATCCCGGCCGCGTGCTGCGGCCTTGTCGGGCTCAAGCCCGGCCGGGGCGTGATCCCTTACCAGCTCGGCGCGGACGACTGGTTCGGCCTCGCCGAGCACGGCATGCTGACCACCACGGTCGCCGACGCGGCGGTCGCCTTCTCCGTGCTGGCCGGCCGCCGTCCCGACAAGCTGGTGCCGCCGCAGCGGCTGCGGGTGGGCGTGTCGCTGCGCTCGCCGGTCCGTGGCGTCTCGCCGGACGCGCCCAACCGGGACGCGGTGGCCGCTGCCGGCCGGCTGCTCGCCGCCGCCGGGCACGACGCCGTCCCGGCCGAGCCGGTCTACCCGACCGCGCTCGGCCTCAAGGGTCTCGCTACCTGGTTCGCCGCGGCCGCCGCCGACGCGCAGGCTGCCGGGCTCCAGCGGGGCGGGCTCCAGCGGCGCAGCCGCCGGCACATCGCGTTGGGCGAGTGGGCGCAGCGCCGGGGGTACGTCCGCGAGGCGGACCGGGCGGGCTGGCGCGAACGGTCGGTGAACTTCTTCGCCGACCACTCGATCGACCTGCTGCTCACCCCGGCGCTGGCCGGCCCCCCGCCGTCGGCCGACGGCTGGTCCGGCCGGTCCTGGCTGGCCAACATGAAGGCCAACATCCGGTACGCCCCGTACGCCGGCCCGTGGAACATGGCCGGGCTGCCGGCGATCGTGGTGCCGGTCGGCCGCCGCCCGGACGGCCTGCCGGTCGCCGTGCAGTTCGTCGGCCCACCCGGCTCGGAGCTGCTGCTGCTCGGCGTGGCCGGGCAGTTCGAGATGCAGGCGCCGTGGCAGCGGCACGCCCCCGACTACCCCCGGATCGGCACGGGGTCGCCGGCCCACGCTTGATCGTCTAGCGTGTGCGCACCCACGCACCCCTGGACGGTCATCTATGCGCTGCCACACCTGCGGGGACGAGACGTCTCCGAGCGACAACGAGTGTCAGAACTGCCACACCCCACACGGCCAGCCCGCCCTCACCCCGGGCGTGCCGACGTACTCGGTGCGGGGCATCGGCCTGGCGGCGTCGGTCGTGGTCGGTGCGACCGCGCTGCTCTATCTGGTGGTGGCGCTCTTTCCGCTGGTCGGGGCGGTGCTGGCCGGGCGCGCGAGGGAGAGCCAGGACCCGGACGTGCTGCTCGGCGCGGTGCTGATCGAGGTGGTGCTCTCGCTGCCGTTCCTGCTGGCGTACGTGACCGCCGCCATGCTGGTGATCGTCTGGACCTGGCGGGCCCGGAAGAACCTGGACGCCTTCCCGGGCGCGCTGCCCCACCTCGGCGCCGGCTGGGCGATCGCCGGCTGGCTGGTGCCGTTCGCCAACTTCGTGGTGCCCGCCCGGGTGGTCGGCAACCTCGCCCGGGACAGCCTCTGGAAGCGGTTCACCCCGGGGTTGGTCTTCGTCTGGTGGGTGGCGTGGCTGGCCTTCAGCCTGGGGGAGCGCCTCGTCAGCCGGCGCGACGACCAGGCGTACGCCCGCCTGCCCGAGGACCCCGCCTCGGACCCCGAGTTCCAGCGGTATGTCGACTACTACCAGGGGGTGCTCGGGTGGCACCTGGTCCCGCTGGTCGCCTGCCTGGTCGCCGCGGGGTCGCTGATCGTGCTGATCCGGCGGATCTCCGCCGCCCAGGAACAGCGGATCGCCCTCGGCCGGCCGGCCTGGCCCGCCCACCCCGGCTGGCCGGCTCCCGGCGCGCCGCAGGGCTACCCCTACCCGGCGCAGCCCGTCAGCGGGCCGCCGCCGCAGGGCTACCCTTACCCGGCGCAGCCCGTCAGCGGGCCGCCGCCGCAGGGCTACCCTTACCCGGCGCAGCCGGTCACCGGGCCGCCGCCGCAGGGGTGACCGATTCGACGGTGGCGTCGCCGCAGGTTCCGCCGGGGGCGGGTGGCACGATCGGGGCATGACGGAACTGGTCGGTCTCGCCGACGTACGGGCCGCGCGGGAGCTGCTCGCCGGCGTCACCCGCACCACCCCGCTGGAGCCCTCCCGGCCGCTCAGCGCGGCGTTGGGCGGGCCGGCGTGGCTGAAGTGCGAGAACGTGCAACGCGCCGGGTCGTACAAGGTGCGCGGGGCGTACGTGCGGATCTCCCGGCTCTCCGCGGAGGAGCGGGCCCGCGGCGTGGTCGCGGCGAGCGCCGGCAACCACGCGCAGGGGGTGGCGCTCGCCGCCGGCCTGGTCGGCACCCACGCCACCGTCTTCATGCCGGTGAACGCGCCGCTGCCGAAGGTGGCCGCCACCAAGGGGTACGGCGCCTCGGTCGAGTTGGTCGGCAACACGGTGGACGAGTCGCTGGTGGCGGCGCAGACCTTCGCCGAGCGGACCGGAGCGGTGTTCATCCACCCGTTCGACCACCCGGACGTCATCGCCGGTCAGGGCACGGTGGCGCTGGAGGTCCTCGAACAGTGCCCGGACGTGAAGACCATCGTGACCGGGGTGGGCGGTGGCGGTCTGATCTCCGGGATGGCGGTGGCGGCCAAGGCGCTGCGCCCCGACGTACGGGTGATCGGGGTCCAGGCGGCCACCGCCGCTGCCTTCCCGCCCTCGCTCAAGGCCGGCGAGCCGGTCCGCCTGTCGTCGTTCTCGACGATCGCCGACGGCATCGCGGTCGGCCGTCCCGGCGAGCTGACCTTCACCCACGTCCGCAAGCTGGTCGACGACATCGTCACCGTCTCCGAGGAGGACATCTCCCGGGCCCTGCTGATGCTGCTGGAACGCGGCAAGCAGGTGGTGGAGCCGGCCGGCGCGGTCGGTGTGGCCGCGCTGCTGGCCGGGACCGTCCAGGTGGAGGCGCCGGTGGTGGCGGTGCTCTCCGGCGGCAACATCGACCCGCTGCTCATGCTCCGGGTGATCGAGCACGGTCTGGCCGCGGCCGGCCGCTACCTGCGGTTCACCGTGCGCTGCACGGACCGCCCGGGTCAGCTCGCCTCGCTGCTGCACGAGATCGCCGAGCACCGGGCCAATGTGGTCGACGTGGAACACCAGCGGGCCAACCCGCACCTGCGTCTCGGCGAGGTGGAGGTGGCGCTGTCGGTGGAGACTCGCGGCGTGGAGCACTCGGACACGCTGATCAGCGCCCTGCGGGCCAGCGGCTACCAGGTGGTGTTCGCCGGCGAGTCGTGATCCCGCCGCGGGCCTGCGGCGGCGCGACCGGCCCGGCCCGATGATCCGGTCCGGGGCCCGCGAATGCGAAACCGCCCCGGCCTGCTGGCCGGGGCGGTTTCGGTGTGGCTCGGGTCCGAGGAGCCTGTCAGCCTCGGTCGGGTCGGACCCGAGCCATCCGGCGCGGGTCCGGTGGCTGTTAGCCGGAGAACGGCTCGAACTTGACGACCGTCACCTTGATGTCGGCGCCGCTGGGCGCCGTGTAGGTGCAGGTCTGGCCCGCCTTGCCGCCCAGGATCGCCTTGCCGAGCGCGGACTCGGGGCTGTAGACGGTCAGGTCGGTGGTGGAGGCGATCTCCCGGGAGCCGAGCAGGAAGGTCTCCGTGTCGTCGGCGTCGTCGTCGAAGTAGATGGTGACGACCATGCCGGGCGATACCGCGTCGGCGGTCGGCGCCTCGCCGACCTTGGCGGTGCGGAGCAGCTCCTTCAGGTAGAGGATGCGGCCCTCGGCCTTGCCCTGCTCTTCGCGGGCGGCGTGGTAGCCACCGTTCTCCCGCAGGTCGCCCTCCTCCCGCCGGGCGTTGATCTCGGCGGCGATGACCGGCCGGTTGGCGATCAGTTCGTCGAGCTCGGCCTGGAGGCGGTCGTACGCGTCCTGGGACAGCCAGGTGGCGGGCGCCTCGTTGCCATTGGTGGACACAGGCGGTCTCCTCGGTTGTGCGGACTGGCTGACAGGTGAACTATCAAGTTACCAGTGCCGGCCCAGCCGGGGTGTCGCCGATCACCACGGGTGCCGGTGACGGGACCCGTCGTGAGGTGTTCGAGCAGGTGGGGCGGTCGGCTCAGCCGGCCGGCCGGCAGCGCACGACCTCGCCGATGAACGGGCGGGCGGTGGTGGCCACCTCGTGCCGGGCGGTGACGTGCCGCTCACCGGGGCTGGCGGTCACGGTGGCCTCGGCGCGGCCCACCTCGGCACCGTCGTGCGTGCGGGCCCGCAGCACACAGGTCGCCGAGCCGCCCGGGGGCACGGTGACCCGGAAGTCGACCATCACCCGCGAGTCGGTGATCCCGGTGTAAGTGATCACCTGGGCCCGGTACTCGGGGTCGCCGTACTGGGTGTAGAGCTTGGTGGCGACCAGCCCCAGCACCGCCAGCAGGACGGCCACCGACAGCGCCAGCAGGAGCGGACGGCGGCGCCCCGGCTCCCGGCGACGGCCGTACCGGCCGGGCGGGAAGACCGGCGCACCCGGTGCGATTGTGGCGTGCGTCTCGCTCACCGGCGGGTATCTCCTGGCGTTGTTGTCGTGGGCATCGGCAAGAATGGCAGAGTCCATCTTCCCAGCCCGGGCATTACCAAGGATGGCAGGTCGGCGGCGGCGTCGACGGCCGGCACGGGGTTTCCGCGGGCCCGGGGGGAGATTCCGGCAGGTCAGCCGGTCGGCCCGGGCGGGCCCGGCCGGCCGGCACAGACGAGGAGCGCCGAAGGTGGCAGAGCAACTGCGTCTCATGGCGGTGCACGCCCATCCCGACGACGAGTCGAGCAAGGGCGCCGCGACCATGGCGAAATATGTCGCCGAGGGGGTGGATGTCCTGGTCGTGACCTGCACCGGCGGCGAGCGGGGCAGCGTGCTCAACCCCAAGATGGACCGGCCGGACGTCTGGGCCAACATCGGCGAGATCCGCCGCGCCGAGATGGACGCGGCCCGGGCGATCCTCGGCGTCGAGCAGGCCTGGCTCGGCTTCGTCGACTCCGGGCTGCCCGAGGGCGATCCGCTGCCGCCGCTGCCCGAGGGCTGCTTCGGCCAGCAGGACGTCGACGTGGCCGCCGCGCCGCTGGTGCGGCTGATGCGCCAGTTCCGTCCGCACGTCGTCACCACGTACGACGAGGAGGGCGGCTACCCGCACCCCGACCACATCATGACCCACAAGGTGACCGTCGCCGCGTTCGAGGCGGCCGGTGACCCGGAGCGACACCCGGAGCTGGGTGAGCCGTGGCAGCCGCTGAAGCTCTACTACGACATCGGCTTCTCCAAGGGCAAGATCATGGCCCTGCACGAGGCGATGCTCGCCGCCGGGCTCGAGTCGCCCTACGAGGAGTGGCTCAAGCGCTGGGAGGACCGTCCCGACAAGGGGCCGCGGATCACCACCCGGGTGGAGTGCGCCGAATACTTCCCGGTCCGCGACGACGCCCTGCGCGCCCACGCCACCCAGATCGACCCGGACGGCTTCTGGTTCCACGTGCCGATGGAGCTCCAGCGGCGTGCCTGGCCCACCGAGGACTTCCAGCTCGCCCGCTCGCTGGTGGACAGCCCGCTGCCCGAGTCCGACCTGTTCGCCGGGGTCCGCGAGACGTGCGATACCCACTGATCTGCCAGGGGGCTACGCTGGTCGGCAACCGCACATCGGAGGAACACCATGCTGACCACCGCCCAGGTGCTCGCGGAGAACAACTTCGGTGACACCCGTACCGGTGGCCTGGCCGGTCCGATGGGCCTCTTCCTCATCGTGCTGCTGGCCATCGTCACCATCCTGCTGATCCGCAACATGAACGCCCGGCTGCGCCGGCTGCCCGACCGTTTCCCGCAGCAGGCCGGTCCGGCCGAGCGGGACCGGGTCGACTCGACAGTCGCCGATCCGACTGATGGGATCGCCGCGCAGGATTCACCCACGAACGCTCCCAACGGCTCCGAGCAGCGCCGGAACGGGTAGCAAGCACGTGAATCACGTCGAAGCCGGTGCTCGCCCCCTGTTGCGACCACCGGCTTTGGCTTAGCCTTCCGCCGGGGGGACCGAAAGGCCCCAGCCGTGCGCGGAAGGGGGGCGCCGATGTCCGTGGCAGCAGTGGCCGCCAGCCGTGCCCTCGGACCGCCGGCGGACGGGGTGGGCCCGTGACCTCCGGCAGCGACGGTCACCCTCCGGATCGGCTGGGCCTGCGCGGCACCCCGCCCGGGGTGCTCCTGCTGACCGGTGCCGTGGCGGTCACCGCCCTGCTGGCCGCCGTGCTCGGCCTCACCGTGCCCGCCTCCCTCCCGCCGGGCAACCCGCTGCCGGCGCCCGCCCGGTTCGGCATCGCGGTGGCCGCGTTCGCCGTGGCGCAGCTCGCCCGCCTGCGGTTCCGCACCGCCGCCGGAATGGTCAGCATCACCTGGGGCGAGGCGGCCCTGATCGTCTGTCTCTACCTCGTACCGGCCGGGTGGCTGCCGGCCGCGGCCCTGCTCGGCACCGGGGCCGCCTGGACGGCGATGTCCCTGCTCGCCGACCGTCGGCCAGCGCTGGAACTGGTCCGGATCGCCGGTTCGCTGACCGCCGCCACCGCGCTCGCCGCTGCGGTGGCCAGCGCACTCGGCCAGCCGCTGCTCGCCGCCCCTACCCCCGAGCTCGCCCTCGCGCTGATCGCCGGCTCGGTCACCTACCTGCTCACCACCGCCTGGTTCGGCGGGGCCACCCTCGCGCTGCGGCACGGGGTGCCGATCGGGCCGCCGTTGCTCGCGGCGCTCCGGGGCAAGCTGCTCATGTTCGTCGGCAACGTGGCCGTCGGCCTAGTGGTGGTCGCGCTGCTGGAGATCGACGCCCGCTGGCTGCTGCTCCTGCCCCCGCCGCTCTGGCTGCTTCAGCAGACCTACCGCCACCGGCTGCGGGCCGACCAGGAACGGCGCACCTGGCGGGCGTTCGCCGAGGCCACCGCCGCGCTCAACCAGCTCGACGAGCGGGGGGTGGCGACCGCCGCCGTGACCGGGGCGCTAACCCTCTTCGGTGCCGAGCTGGTCGAGGTGGACGTCGCGCGGGGCGACGGCCGGTGGCGGCGCTATCGGGTGGACACCGGCGGCCAGGTACGCGACCGCGAGGTGCAGCCCCCGGCGCGTACCGAGGCGAGCGACCACGAGCTGATCCGGCCGCTGACCGTGGGCAGTGCGGCGGTGGGGCAGTTGCGGGTCCACTTTCCCCCGTCGGCCCCGCCCAGCGCCCGGGAGCGGGACGCCGTCGCCGCGTTCGGCGACGCCCTGGCCGCCGCCCTGCACGACGCGGCGACCCACCGCGAGCTGCGGCTGGTCACCGCCCGTTCGTCGTACGAGGCGGTGCACGACCAGCTCACCGGGCTGCTCAACCGGGCCGCCATGCTCACCAAGGGTGACCAGGCGCTGCGGCAGCTCGCCCACGACCACCCGGTGGCGCTGCTGCTGCTCGACGTCAACCAGTTCAAGGAGGTCAACGACACGCTCGGGCACGCGGCCGGGGACCAGCTGCTGCGGCTGACCGCGAACCGGCTGGCCGCCCTTGCCCGCCCGGGTGACCTGCTCGGCCGGCTGGGCGGCGACGAGTTCGCCCTGCTGTTGACCGAGGTGCCGGTGGTCGACGACCGGACCGCTCCGCTGGCGTACGCGCTGCGCCAGGCCCGGGAGATCGCCGAGCGGATCGCCGCACCGACCGAGGTGGCGGGCGTACGCATGTCCGTCGAGGTGGCCGTCGGGGTGGTGGTCGCCGACGCGGGCACCGCGGACCTGACCGAGCTGCTGCGCCGGGCCGACATCGCCATGTACCAGGCGAAGGAGGGCGGCGGCAGCGTCGCCGCGTACGACAGCTCCCGGGACGCGGCGAGCACCGACCACCTGGCGCTCCTCGCCGAGCTGCGGGAGGCCCTGGAGGCCGACGACCAGTTGGTGCTGGCGTTGCAGCCGGCGGTCGACCTGGCGACCGGTGCCCCGACCGGGGTGGAGGCGTTGATCCGCTGGCGGCACCCGCGGCGGGGCTGGCTCGGGCCGGCCGACTTCATCCGCCCGGTGGAGAACAGCGAGCAGCTCGGCAGCTTCACCCGGTACGTGCTGGACAAGGCGCTGGGGGTGGCCGCCGAGTGGGCCCGTGCGGGGCTGGACGTGCCGATCTCGGTCAACCTGTCGGCGCGCAGCCTGCTCGATCCGCGGCTGCCGGCGGAAATCGGCGAGGCGTTGCGCCGGCACCAGGTGCCGCCGCACCGGCTGGTCCTGGAGATCACCGAGACGGTGGTGATGAGCGAGATGGAGGTCATCGACGAGGTGCTCGCCACCCTGCGGTCGATGGGGGTGCAGCTCGCCGTCGACGACTTCGGCACCGGGTTCTCCTCGTTGGCCTTCCTGACCCGGATCGCCGTCGACGAGCTGAAGGTCGACCGCTCCTTCGTGATCCGGATGGCCGACTCGCCGGAGGCGGCGGCGATCGTCCGGACCACCGTCGGGCTCGCCCACGAGCTGGGCCTGCGGGTGGTTGCCGAGGGGGTGGAGACGGCCGAGCAGCGGACCGCCCTGGCCGAGCTGGGCTGCACCGCCGCCCAGGGCTACCACTTCTTCAAGCCGATGCCGGCCGAGAAGATCGGGGCGGTGCTCGGCTCGCTGCTCGACACCGCCCGCGGCAACGTCTTTCCGCTGCGCGCCGACGGCGCCTCCTGACGGCTCGCCGGCTGTCGATCGGCGGCACCTCGGGCGCGCGGTCCGCGCCGCCGGGGCGCGCTCGATATGGTCGTCGGGTGAACCGACTCGCCAACGCCACGTCGCCGTACCTCCTCCAGCACGCCGACAACCCGGTCGACTGGTGGCCCTGGTGCGACGAGGCGTTCGCCGAGGCGAAGCGGCGGGACGTCCCGGTGATCATTTCGGTCGGGTACGCGGCCTGCCACTGGTGCCATGTGATGGCGCACGAGTCGTTCGAGAACGACGCGGTCGCCCGGCTCATGAACGAGGACTTCGTCTCGATCAAGGTGGACCGGGAGGAACGCCCCGACGTCGACGCCGTCTACATGACCGCCACCCAGGCGATGACCGGCCAGGGCGGCTGGCCCATGACGGTCTTCGCCGCCCCGGACGGCACGCCGTTCTTCTGCGGCACGTACTTCCCGCGGCCGAACTTCATCCGCCTCCTCGGCTCCGTCGCCGCCGCCTGGCGGGACCAGCGGGAGGACGTCCTGCGCCAGGGTGCCGCCGTGGTGGAGGCGATCGGTGGAGCCCAGGCCGTGGGTGGCCTGACCGCCCCGCTCACCGCCGAGCTGCTGGACGCCGCTGCGGACCAGCTCGCCCGGGAGTACGACGAGACGAACGGCGGGTTCGGCGGGGCGCCCAAGTTCCCGCCGCACATGAACCTGCTCTTCCTGCTCCGGCACCACCAGCGCACCGGCTCGGCCCGGAGCCTGGAGATCGTCCGGCACACCGCCGAGGCGATGGCCCGGGGCGGCATCTACGACCAGCTCGCCGGCGGCTTCGCCCGGTACTCGGTGGACGGCCACTGGACCGTGCCGCACTTCGAGAAGATGCTCTACGACAACGCCCTCCTGCTGCGGTGCTACACCCAGCTGTGGCGGCTCACCGGCGACCCGCTGGCCCGCCGGGTGGCCCGGGACACCGCGCGGTTCCTCGCCGACGAACTGCACCGGCCCGGCGAGGGCTTCGCCTCCGCGCTGGACGCGGACACCCAGGGCGTGGAGGGCCTCACCTACGTCTGGACGCCGGCGCAACTGGTCGACGTGCTGGGGGAGGAGGACGGCCGCTTCGCCGCCGACCTGTTCGGGGTGACCGAGTCCGGGACCTTCGAACACGGCACCAGCGTGCTGCGGCTGGCCCGGGACGTGGACGCCGCCGACCCGGAGATCCGGGCCCGCTGGCAGGACGTGGTGGCGCGGCTGCTCGCCGCCCGGGACACTCGACCCCAGCCGGCCCGGGACGACAAGGTGGTGGCCGCCTGGAACGGGCTGGCGATCACCGCGATCGCCGAGTTCCAGCAGGTCGCCGCGCTCTATGCGGCTCCCGAGGACGAGGACGCGAACCTGATGGAGGGCGTCACCATCGTGTCCGACGGCGCGATGCGCGACGCGGCCGAGCATCTGGCGACCGTGCACGTCGTGGACGGCCGGCTGCGCCGGGTGTCGCGGGACAAGGTCGTCGGCGAGCCGGCCGGTGTGCTGGAGGACTACGGCTGCGTGGCCGAGGCGTTCTGCGCGATGCACCAGCTTACCGGCGAGGGGCGCTGGCTGGCGCTGGCCGGCGAGCTCCTCGACGTGGCGCTGGCCCGGTTCGCCGCCCCGGACGGTGGCTTCTACGACACGGCCGACGACGCGGAGCGGCTGGTCACCCGGCCGGCCGACCCCACCGACAACGCCACCCCGTCCGGCCGGTCGGCGATCGTCGCGGCGCTGGTCGCGTACGCGGCGTTGACCGGCGAGACCCGATACCGGGAGGCCGCCGAGGCCACCCTGTCGACGGTCGCGCCGATCGTCGGCCGGCACGCCCGGTTCACCGGGTACGCGGCCACCGTCGGGGAGGCGCTGCTGTCCGGGCCGTACGAGATCGCGGTGGTGACCGACGACCCGGCGGGCGACCCGCTGGTGGCCGCCGCCTGCCGGCACGCCCCGCCCGGTGCCGTGGTCGTGGCCGGTCGGACCGACCAGCCGGGGGTGCCGCTGCTGGCCGAGCGGCCGGCGCTGGATGGGCGCTCCACCGCATACGTCTGCCGGGGGTTCGTCTGCGACCGGCCGGTCACCTCGGTCGACGATCTGGTCGCCCAGCTCGCCGGCTGACTCACTCCGGCGGCCGGCCCGGTTCGTCCGCCGGGCCGGCGTTGCCGCGCAGCGCGGGCGGCAGGTCGGCGAACCAGTCCAGCACCGCCCGCTCGTAGGCCAGCCCGAAGCGCAGCGTCGCCACCGAGTACGGGTCGACGGCCTCCGCGTCGTCCGGAAGCGCGGCGTCGACCTGCTCGTACTCGACCAGCCGGGCGGCGTGGGCGGCCCGCTGCTCGGCGAGGAACGCGACCAGCCGGTCCGCCGGCAGGTGCCGGCCGAAGAGCACGGTGAGCAGCAGTGGGAACCGGATACTCTCCTCCGCCGGTGGCTTGGCGGCCCAGTCGGCGAATGCCGCCCGCCCGGCGTCGGTGATCTCGTACGGCTTGCGGTCGCGGCGTCCGCGCTCGCCGGCGCGCACCAGTCCGGCGGCGGCCATGGCGGTCAGCTCCCGGTAGACCTGGCTCTGTGTCAGCGACCAGAACGCCCCGATCCGCTGCTGGGCGTATTCGACCAGGTCCCAGCCGGTCATCGGGCCGTCGTGCAGGAAGCCCAGCAGGGAGGCGGCGGTGGCGTTGAGCGGCCGTTCCGGCATCGGGGAGCTCCTTCACGTATCGCTTGACATCCCATTGTGTCAGGTCGCACGATGGCAATGGCGACCTCCCACAGTGGGAGGTCTAGGGGGGCCTCATGCACACCGTTCTCGTCGTGATCCACGCCGCCAGCGGCACCGTCGGGCTGCTGCTCGCCCTGCCCGTGCTGCTCGCGCCGAAGCGGCGCGGCAGGCACACGCTCCTCGGCCGGATGTACGCGGGCGCCGCCGTCGGCCTGAGCCTCAGCGCCTTCGGCCTGTTCGCCTACGACCCGGCGCGGCTGTGGGGGCTGGCCCTGCTGGGCGTGCTCACCCTCGGCTGGCTGCTCGGCGGCCTCTGGTTCGCCCGTCGCCGCCCGCTGGGCCTCGGCGGTCGGGGCTGGCGGATCTGGCACCTCAACCTGATGGGCAGCACGGTGATCGCCTTCGTGACCGGCTTCGCGGTGCAGATGAGCGACGGGCACCTGGCCGCCTGGCTGGCGCCCACGGTCGTCGGCTCGGTCCTGATCGCCCGGGCCACCGCCCGCGAGGTGGCCCGAGGGCCGCGTCGGATCGTGGTCACCGGCGCGCGCTGAGCCCCGCCGGCTCCAACGCGACGATGGCACGGTGTCCGGGATCAACCGGACACCATGGCGCCGGTGAGGCGGCTTCGGCCGCCCTCGGGGGTGGGTCGGGTGCCCGCCCGGATAGGCTGGCGGCGCTATGGATTCCCGTACCGGACTGCCTGTCGTCGGCATGGTGGGCGGTGGCCAGCTGGCCCGGATGACCCACCAGGCCGCCATCGCCCTCGGCCAGTCGCTGCACGTGCTGGCCCTCGCCCCGGACGACGGCGCGGCCCTGGTCGCGGCCGACGTCCAGTACGGCGACCACACCGACCTCGCCGCCCTGCGGACGTTCGCCAAGGGCTGCGACGTGGTCACCTTCGACCACGAGCACGTGCCCACCGGGCACATCCGCACCCTCGCCGAGGAAGGGGTGAAGCTCTTCCCGCCGGCCGAGGCGCTGGTGCACGCACAGGACAAGCGGGTGATGCGCGAGCGACTCGGCGAGCTGGGCGCGCCGAACCCGGCCTGGCGCCCGGTCGAGGAGCCCGCCGACCTGGTCGCCTTCGGCGAGGGGACCGGCTGGCCGGTGGTGCTGAAGGCGGCCCGCGGCGGCTACGACGGCCGGGGCGTCTGGCTGGTGGACGACGCCGCCCAGGCCGCCGAGCTGGCCGCGACCCTGCTCGCCGGGGGCACCCGGCTGATCGTGGAGGAGCGGGTCGCGCTGCGCCGGGAGTTGGCGGTGCAGGTGGCCCGTTCGCCGTTCGGGCAGGTCGCCGTGTACCCGGTGGTGGAGACCGTGCAGCGGGACGGGATCTGCGTAGAGGTGCTCGCCCCGGCGCCCGACCTGCCCGAGGAATTGGCGGTCGCCGCCCAGCAGTTGGCCATCGACCTGGCCACCGCGCTCGGCGTGGTCGGCCTGCTCGCCGTGGAGCTGTTCGAGGCGCCCGCCGGCCTGGTGGTGAACGAGCTGGCCATGCGCCCGCACAACTCCGGGCACTGGACCATCGAGGGAGCCCGGACCTCCCAGTTCGAGCAGCACCTGCGCGCCGTGCTCGACTACCCGATGGGGGACACCTCGCTCACCGCGCCGGTCGTGGTGATGGCGAACGTGCTCGGCGGCGAACCGGGCGGGATGCCCATCGACGAGCGGCTGCACCACCTTTTCGCCGCTGAGCCCGGGGCCAAGGTCCACCTGTACGGCAAGCAGGTCCGGCCCGGCCGCAAGATCGGGCACGTCACCGTGCTGGGGAACGACCTGGACGACGTACGGGCCCGGGCCGCGCGAGCCGCCCGCTGGCTGCGGGAGGGGAAGCAGTGAGCACCGTTGGGCTGATCATGGGCAGCGACTCGGACTGGCCGACCATGGAGGCCGCCGCCGAGGCGCTCGCCGAGTTCGAGGTGCCGTACGAGGTCGGTGTGGTGTCGGCGCACCGCACCCCGGCCAAGATGATCGAGTACGGCCGGACCGCCGCCGACCGCGGGCTCAAGGTGATCATCGCCGGGGCCGGCGGGGCGGCTCACCTGCCCGGCATGGTCGCCTCCGTCACGCCGCTGCCGGTGATCGGCGTGCCGGTGCCCCTCAAGTACCTCGACGGGATGGACTCGTTGCTGTCCATCGTGCAGATGCCGGCCGGCGTGCCGGTCGCCACGGTGTCGATCGGCAATGCGCGAAACGCCGGGTTGCTCGCCGTGCGGATCCTGGCCGCGTCGGACCCGGTGCTGCGCGAGCGGATGGTTGCGTACCAGGCGAGCCTGGAGGAGCTGGTCGCCGAGAAGGAGGCGAACCTCCGCGCCTCGCTCGCCTGATCGGTGGTGCCGGGCCTCCCGCGCCAGGCCCGCGCGGGCCTGGCGCGCTGAGCCTGCCCCCCGACGGTGGACGAGCCCCTCCGATTCATCGCATGCCGCGCAGGGCGGTCTGCAGCCGCTCCTGGGCCCGGCGGCGGCGCTCGTTGCTCGCGCCGAGCACCAGCAGGAGGATGCCGACCGGGATCAGCACCAGCCACGGGCCGAGACTGATCAACGCGTGCACCGCGGTCACCGCGGTCACCGTGGCACCCACGATCACCGGCGCCTGCTGCCGGCTGGTCGACCCGAAGATCAGCACCGCCACGGCGCCGAGCAGCAGCAGGACCTGCCGCAGCATGCTGGTGTCGGTGGCCAGCACGATCGCCAGGGTCGGCAGGAACGCGGCGACCAGCGCCGGCCCGTACGCCACCCAGCTCGACAGGTCGGGCCGGTGGCGCAGTTCCAGCACCCCGACCAGCAGGGCGAGCAGGGCGAACGGCAGGGTGTACGCCTCGGGCAGTGCCACGTCGGCCACCCGCATGAGGATCCACCAGGCGGTGATCTCGCAGGCGACCACCGACCAGAACAGGATCCGCCGCTCCACCGGCCGGCGTCCTGGACGTCCGGCCGCCACCCCGAGGACGGCGCCCCAGGCGGCCAGCAGCGCGGCGATGTGCCGGGGCGAGTCGTACGCCAGCGCCAGCGCGATGAGCGCGGCCGCGTACCCGCTCCACTCCACCGTGGCCGACTCCCGGTACGCCTCGGGACGGCGCAGCCGGGGCAGGGTGGCGGCGAAGACCTGGAGCGCCGCCCCTACCGCCAGCACCCCGAACGCCGACCAGACCGCCGCGAGCCCGGCGACCAGGCCGAGGGTGAGCACGAACAGCTCGGCCATCAGTGAGGCGAACAGCCAGCCGAGGATGCGGGCCCGCTGGGTGGTGCCGAAGAGCGCGGCGACCACGCCCACGCCGACCGCCCCGCCCAGCGTGAAGAGGGTCAGCTGCCGGGTGGCGAGGCTGCCGGCCAGCCCGGCGCCCCCGGCGGCCAGCCCGATCGCGAACACCAGCACCCGGGCGATCCGCAGCGAGCGGGCCGGCTCGACCAGCGGCGGGGGTGGGGTCAGCGCCAAGCCGAGCATGGCGATGGTGAAGACCGCCAACCCGGCCAGCGCGGTCTGCGGCCAGCCGTGGCCGAGCGCCACCGGCGTGATCAGCAGGGTGACCGCCGCGCCGGGCAGCACCACCGGCACGGCCCGGGAGCGCCGGCCGCCGCTGAACCCGGTGGCGGCCAGCGCCGCCGTCGCGGTGAGCAGCAGGGCGGTCAGCACGTGCCTCGGGTCCACCGCCGACGCGGGCGGGGTGAGCAGTTCGGGCGGCGCCCCCTGCCAGATCCGCGGCAGCACCCGGAACGGCTCGACCAGGGCCACCAGCAGCGGCGGCGTCAGGGTCACCAGGGCCAGCGCGGTGGGCGGCACCGCCGCCGCGAGGGCGCCGGCGGCGGGGCTCACCCGCCAGCGCAGCTCGGTGCCGTCGTCGGGCAGCCGGCGCATCGCCCCGTCCAGCAGTACCGACCAGCGGCGTACCGGCCGGGCCGACCCGACCGGCGGGGTGGTGGCGGCGCGGACCAGCTCGGCGAGCACGCCGAGCAGCGCCGCCGCGGCGGCGTACACGCCGGAGGGCAGGCGGGTGATCACGGCGGCCACCGCGCTGATCGTCGCAGCGCCCACCACCGCCACGCTCACGTACGGCAGGTACTGCGGGATCTGCCGGCGGGCCGCGGCCACGGCGGCCAGGCCGATGCTGGACGCGGCCAGCGCGGCGGTAAGCACCACCTGCGGGGGGCGGCCGAACTCGGCGGCCAGGGCGGCCACCGCCCCGGGCAGGGCGAGCAGGGCGGCGCCCGCCGCCGCGCCGCCCACCTGCACCAGGTGCGGCGGCATCCCCTCGGTGCGGACGTCCTCGACGAGCGACGGCGCGAGCGCCCGGGCCAGGATGGCCACCACCACGCCGATCAGCACGATGCTGCCGAGCGCTAGCGCGGTGGTCCACGGGCGGACCAGGCCGGCGCCGGCGGCGTGCAGGGCGATCACCCCCGCCACGGTGGCCCGGGACAGCGCGGCCCGGGGGTCCAGCGAAGCCACCGCCGCCATCCCGAAGACCGTCGCGACCATGGCGCCCACCAGCACCGGCGACCACCAGGGCAGGTTGAACGCGGCCGGGGCACCGATGGTGGCGAGCACGACGGCCGCCCCGGCGACGTCGTACTTCCAGGGCGGCGGCAGCAGGATGCTGGCGGCGACCGCCAGCAGCGCCAGCGCGACGGGCGCCTGGCCGGCCGACCCGCCCGTCGGCGCGGCCGGCCAGCCGCTCAGGTCGCCGGCCCAGATCGGGCCGGGCGTGGCCAGCACCCCGACCCCGCCGCGCAGCGCGCTCCAGCCGGCGATCAGACCGATCAGCGTGCCACCGACCGCGATGCCGAGGATCGGCCCGCGTCGCCACTCCTCGGGCATGGCCCGGGCGGCGACGGCGACCACCAACACCAGCGCGGCCGCCACCACCAGCTGACCGCCGGGCGCGAGCACGGCGGCGATCCGGACCAGGGTGGCGATCAGCGCCGCCGTGGTGGCGGCCAGGGCCAGGTCCGACCCGTCCAGGGTCAGGTCGGAGCGGCGGCCGGCGTCGATCCGGGGGGCCAGTGCCAGCAGCGCGGCGGCGAGCAGCAGGAGCCCGCCGACCCAGGCGTCGGCGGTGGTGGCGCCGGGTGCCCCGAACCCGGCGGCGGCGACCGCCACCGCGCCCAGCACGGTGCCGATCGCGTGCGGCGCACTCAGGTGCCGCTGCGCGACCTGGACGAGGGCGGCGTAGCCGAGGCTGACGCAGACGCCGAGGAAGCTCGCCGCCAGGATCGGGACGGTCACCTCGCGCAGGCTCGCCGGGGTGGGCGCCGGGCCGGCCGGCACGGTGGCGGCGACGAACGCGGCCACCGCCCCCGGCAGCGCGAACGCCGCACCGCCGGCCGCCCAGCCGCAGACCGTGTTCGCCACGGCGGCGGCGATCCGGACCCGGGGAGCCAGCGACACCAGCGCGCCGGCCAGGCAGAGGGTGGTCAGCGCGGCGGCGGTGAGCGCCGGCCGGGCGAGCGCGGCACCGGCGCCGATCACGCCCAGCGCGGCGGCGGTGACGGCGTGCACCACGGCCGAGCGCTCGGAGCCGGCGGCCAGTCCCAGGACGCCGATGCCCACCGCGGTCAGCACCATCGGCCAGCAGGCGGCCGCCCAGCCAAGCCCGAGGGAGGCGGGTACGGCGAGGGCGGTCAGCGCCGCCCCGACCACCGCGAAGTCACGCCGGATCTCCGGCGGCAGGGCGACCACCGCGGCGATCGTGAGCAGCAGGGCGCTTGCGGCGAGCTGCCAGCCGGTCGGCCCGACCGCCGCCGCCAGCTCGGCGTGCCACTGACTCAGGTCCGCCGACCAGGCGGGCAGCGCCGCGCGTACCGGTGCCAGCCCGGCGCGTAGCGCGCCCCCGGCCACCACCAGGCCGCTGACGGTCAGCGCCACCGCCGAGGCGAGCTGCGGGCCGCGCCGGGCCTGTTCCGGTACGCCGCGGACGGCGAACCCGGTCAGCGCGATCACCGCGGCGATGAGCAGTAGCGACCGGCCGGGGTAGGCGACCGAGGCGACCCGACCCAGTGCGCCGATCACCGCGAGGGTGACGATGCCCGCGCCCAGGTCCGGCAACGGCGGCCGGCGCAGCACGAGCGTCCCGGCCAGCCCGACCAGCGCGGCGAACAGCAGCACGGCGCCCGCGCCGGCGGCCACCGGTACGGTGGCGGCCCGCAGCAGCGCGGTGACCGCGTACGCCAAGGCGACGGCGACCGTCCCGCCGTGCAGCAGCCAGGTCAGCTCCCGCAGCCAGGGCACCGGGCGGGCCGGCGTGGCGGCGCCCTCGTCGGCCGGCTCCGCGCCGAGCACCTCGGCCGACTCCTCCGGGTCCGTCTCCGGGCGGTCGTCGGCACTGCGCTGCCGGGGCGGGGTGGGTGCCGGCGCCGGGGCGGGCAGGTCCCGCCGGACCGGCCGTTCGAGGACCACCGCCGAGCGGGCCAGCGCGAGGTCGACGACGGCCACCACGGCCAGCACCAGGGCCCAGCCGGCCGGCCCGGTGATCCGCTCGTAGGCCAGCAGCGGCAGCACCGGTTGGGCGGCCAGGACGGTGGCGAAGCGGGGCGCGCGCAGGCCGGTCCAGTGCGCGTACCCGAACGCGATCAAGGCGGTGACCAGGAAGATCGACCCGGCAAAGGTCGAGCCGGAGGTGCCGCCGATCCGGTCGACGGCCCAGAGTGCGTACCCGGCCAGCGGCAGCAGCAGCAGGCCGACCGAGGCGATCGTCTCGGCGGTGGAGGTGAGCCCTCGGCGGGCCAGCACCGGCGGGGCGAGCAGCATCAGCACCGTCGCCACCAGCAGCACGCCGAGCCGGGCCAGCGCGTCCAGCGAGCTGGTGGCGACCGCGGCGAAGACCACCGCGGCGACGCCGAGGAGCAGCGCGCCGAGCCCGAGGGGGATGTTCTGCACCTCCCGGGAGGACGCCTCCGGCGGATGCTCGGGGTTGTCCACGTCGAGCCAGTGCGGCCTGGCCCGGGGCGGAAGGTCGTCCGGGCCCGGCGGCGGGGTGCCCTGGCGGGGCACCCGGGGCGGGGCGCCCGTGGTGGCGGTGGGCGGGCGGCGGCCGGGCCGGCGGCGCAGCACCCGGCGGGGCCGGGTGGACTGCCGGACCCGTTCCTCGCCGGCGTGCGCGAGGATGTCCCGCTGGAAGAGGGCGGCCTGCAGCTTGGCGGCGATCTGCCGCTGTTCGCGGGCGATCTCGGCGTCGCGGGCCTTCATCTCCGCGATCGAGCGTTCGATGTCGCCCAGATGCTCGGCCCACTGTGGCTGGTCCGCCCCGCAGTGCGGGCAGACCACGGCCGGCTTGATCTCCCGTCCGCACGAGGCGCACCTGAAGGACTGCACGACACCCCTCCGTCCGGCCGGCCCGCACTGTGGACCTCCACTGTCGCAGCATGCCTTGACCGGGCGCGGATTTCGACCGTTGCCGGCGCGTTCGGCGCAACAAAAGACCGCCGGGCCGGTCGACCCTGCCGGGTCGCGGCCCGGCGGCGCACGTGTGGAGCCGGGATGGGTGCCGATCGACCGTTCCGGGGCGTGGCGCGGCCGCGCCGAGCCGGAACGGTCCGTGGGTCAGGGGCGACCCATGCCGCGGTACTCCCAGCCCGCCTGCGTCCACAAGGTGGAGTCGAGGCAGTTGCGACCGTCGACCACCTTGCGGCCGTTGACCAGCTCACCCAGGGCGACCGGGTCGGCGTTGCGGAACTCGGCCCACTCGGTGAGCACGCAGACCAGATCGGCGTCGCGCACGGCCTCGGTCATGCTCGCCTCGTAGGTCAGCTCGGGTACCGCCCGGCGCGCGTTCTCGATGCCCTGCGGGTCGAACACGTGCACGTCGGCGCCGGCCTTGCCGAGCAGCGAGGCGACCGCCAGCGCCGGGGCGTCCCGGACGTCGTCGGTGTTCGGTTTGAAGGTGGCGCCGAGCACCGCGATCCGGGTGCCGGAGAGGTCCGGGCCGGCCGGGCCCGACCGGCGGCCGAGCAGCTCGGCGGCGAGCTGGACCACCCGGGTCCGCCGGCGCAGGTTGATCAGGTCGACCTCGTGTAGGAAGCGCAGCGCCTCGCCGGCGCCGAGCTCCTGGGCGCGGGCCTGGAAGGCCCGGATGTCCTTGGGCAGGCAGGCGCCGCCGAAGCCGAGCCCGGCCTGGAGGAACCGGTTGCCGATGCGGGGGTCGTACCCGATCGAGCGGGCCAGCTGGGTGACGTCGCCGCCGGCGGCCTCGCAGACCTCGGCCATCGCGTTGATGAAGGAGATCTTGGTGGCGAGGAAGGCGTTCGCGGCGACCTTGACCAGCTCGGCGGTGGCGAAGTCGGTGACCACCAGCGGCACCTCGCGGTCCTCGGTGGCGGCCAGGTCGAAGACGCCCTTGTGGGCGGCGTAGAGCATCCCGTTGGCCCACTCGCTCTTGACCCCGACCACGATCCGGTTGGGTCGCAGCACGTCGTCGACGGCGAAGCCCTCCTGGAGGAACTCGGGGCTCCACGCCACCTCGACGCCCAGGTCGGCCGTGGTGTGCTTGCCGACCAGCTGCTCCACCCACTCGGCGGTGCCCACCGGGACGGTGGACTTGCCGACGATCAGGGCCTTGCGGGTCAGGTGCTGGGCGAGGCTGGTCACCGACGCCTCGACGTACGACAGGTCGGCGCCCATGCCGTCGGCCCGCTGCGGGGTGCCCACGCAGATGAAGTGCACGTCGCCGAAGTCGGCGGTCTCCTGGATGTCGGTGCTGAACCGGAGCCGGCCGGCGGCCAGGTTGCGCCGGAGCAGCTCGTCCAGGCCGGGCTCGTGGATCGGGACCTCGCCGGCGTTCAGCTTGGCGATCTTGTCGGCGTCGACGTCGAAGCCGAGCACCTCGTAGCCGAGCTCGGCGTAACAGATGGCGTACGTCGCACCGAGGTAGCCGGTGCCGAGGAAGGTCACTCGGGGTCGAGCGGCACCCGAGGGCGGGGTCACCGCGGCGATGGCCGGCACCGGCTGGGTGTTCGGGTAGGGGATCGTCACGCCTGTCTCTCCGCTCGCACTGGCGGCGCTTCCTTGCGTCGCATTCTGCTGCGGCGCCTGGCCGGGCGCCGGTGGGGGGACTTCCTGTGGTGCTGTGGTCATCGCTCGGCTTCGACGCCCATCATGCTCGAGCCTACGCGGCGGTAAGGAGCCCCGAATCCTCGGTCGCTATCCTTGACTCTGTGCGGTCGGCGGCACTCAAAGCGCTCGGCTTGCGCATCTTAGCGGTGAAGGGGAGGGGCCACATGGCCGCGGAGCAGTCGTTCGACGTCTACCGATTGCCGGAGGAGCACGAGGCGATCCGGGAGGCGGTGCGGGAGGTCTGTGCGGCGAAGGTGGCTCCGCAGGCCGCCGAGGCGGATGAGACGGGTGAGTTCCCCAAGGCGTCGTACGACGCGCTGCGGACGGCCGACTTCCATGCCCCGCACATCCCCGTCGAGTATGGCGGCGCCGGCGCGGACGCGCTGGCCACGGCCATCGTGATCGAGGAGGTGGCCCGTGCCTGCGCTGCGTCCTCGCTGATCCCGGCGGTGAACAAGCTGGGCACCATGCCGCTGATCCTGGCCGGCTCCGAGGAGCTCAAGCGGAAGTACCTGACCCCGGTCGCGGCCGGCGACGCGATGTTCTCGTACTGCCTCTCCGAGCCGGAGGCGGGTAGCGACGCCGCCTCGATGACCACGAAGGCGGTCCGGGACGGCGACCACTGGGTGCTCAACGGCGTGAAGCGGTGGATCACCAACGCCGGGGTCTCCGAGTACTACACCGTCTTCGCTATGACGGATCCCACAGCGCGGTCGAAGGGCATCTCCGCGTTCGTGGTGGAGAAGTCCGACCCCGGGGTCAGCTTCGGCGCGCCGGAGAAGAAGCTCGGCATCAAGGGCTCGCCCACCCGTGAGGTCTACTTCGACAGCGTGCGGATCCCGGCGGACCGCATGATCGGCGGGGAGGGCACCGGCTTCGCCACCGCCATGCGGACCCTGGATCACACCCGGGTCACCATCGCCGCTCAGGCGGTCGGCATCGCCCAGGGCGCGCTGGACTACGCCAAGGGCTACGTCCAGGAGCGCAAGCAGTTCGGCAAGCCCGTCGCCGACTTCCAGGGCATCCAGTTCATGCTCGCCGACATGGGCATGAAGCTGGAGGCCGCCCGGCAGCTCACCTACGCCGCCGCCGGCAAGTCCGAGCGGGGTGACGCGGACCTTACCTACTTCGGCGCCGCCGCGAAGTGCTTCGCCTCGGACGCCGCCATGGAGATCACCACGGACGCCGTGCAGCTGCTCGGCGGTTACGGCTACACCCGCGACTACCCTGTCGAGCGGATGATGCGGGATGCCAAGATCACCCAGATCTACGAGGGCACCAACCAGGTGCAGCGCATCGTCATGGCCCGCCAGCTGATGAAGTAGGCGTTGACCTGCGGAACCCCGTCTCCCGTTTGCGGGAGGCGGGGTTCGCTGTCTTCGAGGAGGTCCCCGCGGCGCCACAGTTCCTCGGGCCGCGCATCAACCAGTCGGTGGATTTTCTGGTCAGCAGGATCCCGGGCTGAGCATGGCTGGCAGATCGATTCGCCCCGGCGACAGGCAAAAGATGCTTGAGCCATGGCAGTCATCGAAGTCAACGACCTCCGCAAGGGGTACGCGGACCTGACCGTTCTGGACGGGGTGTCGTTCTCGGTGGAGGAGGGCGAGATCTTCGGCATACTCGGGCCGAACGGCGCCGGCAAGACCACCACCGTGGAGTGCGTGGAGGGGCTGCGGCGGCCCGACGGCGGGTCGATCAGGGTGCTCGGCCTCGACCCGGTGAAGGACGGGCGCAAGGTACGCGAGCAGGTCGGGGTGCAGCTCCAGCACACGCAGTTGCCGGAGAACATCCTGGTGTGGGAGGTGCTCGACCTGTACGCCTCCTTCTATGCCAAACCCCGGGACTGGCGTGGGCTGCTGGAGGAGTGGGCGCTGACGGAGAAGCGCAACGCCCGCTTCGGGAAGCTGTCCGGTGGCCAGAAACAACGGCTGTTCATTGCGCTGGCGTTGGTGGGCAATCCGCAGGTGGCGTTTCTCGATGAGTTGACCACGGGGCTCGACCCGCAGGCGCGCCGCACCACCTGGGAGCTGATCAAGCGCGTCCGGGCGAGCGGCGTGACAGTGGTGCTGGTCAGCCACTTCATGGACGAGGTGGAGGAGCTCTGCGACCGCGTCGCCGTGTTCGACGGCGGCAGGGTCGTTGCGATGGACACCCCGTCCGGGTTGGTCGACGGGATCGATGCCGAGCACCACATGCGGTTCACGGTGATGGCTGGGGACATGGTCGAGCTGGGCGGGCTGCCCGGGGTGACCGGCGTGACCCGGACGGGAAACCGGGTGGTCGTCACCGGCAGGGGTGACTTCGCCACGGCGGTCACCGCACAACTCGCCCGCCACCACGTCCTGGTCAGCGACCTGCGCATCGACAAGCGCACCCTCGACGACGCGTTCGTCGCCCTGACCGGCCGCTCGTTCGACGCCACCCACTGACGGAGGAAGACCATGACCAAGCTCGCCATCGTCGAGCTGAAGTTGCTGACCAGGGAACCTGGGGCGATGTTCGCGCTGCTCATCCCGCTCTTCATCCTGGTGGTCTTCGGCAGCTCCATCGAGCGGGGTGACACCGTGCTCCTGCCGATGGCGCTGGCGATCGCCGTGGGGCTCGTGGGTCTGTACCTGCTGCCGACCACCATGGCCACCTACCGCGAGCGGGGCATCCTGCGCAGGCTCTCCACCACGCCGGTCCGCCCAGGAAACCTGCTGGTGGTGCAGCTGCTCCTGCAGTTCGTCCTCGCCCTGACCGCGTGCGCCCTGCTGCTGGCGGTGGCGGGTACCGTCCTGGGCGCGCACCTGCCCACCCGGGTGCTGCCCGGTGTGCTGGCCTTCCTGTTCGGTACGGCGGCCATGTTCGCGGTCGGCCTGCTCATCGCGGCGGTGGCGCCGAACGGCCGGGCGGCCAACGGGATCGGTGTCCTGCTGTACTTCCCGATGGCCTACCTCGCCGGGCTCATGCAGCCCACGGATCAGATGCCCACTATCGTGGCCCGGATCGGGGAATACACCCCGCTGGGCGCATTCCGGCAGTGCCTGCGGGACGTCTGGGCGGACGCAGCTCCCAGTCCCCTGCTGCTCGGTGTGCTGGCCGCGTACGCCGTGGTCGTCAGCATCGCTGCGGCGAAGTACTTCCGCTGGGAGTGAGCGATGACCAGGCGGCTCGACCGGTGGGAGCGGCTGCTGGAGCGGCAGCTGGCGGCGGCGCCGTACGTCCTGCTGGCGACCTCCACGGTGCTCGCCCTGCTGACCGCCGGCAGGTCGTGGGCCACGCTCGGCCTGGCCGCGTTCGCCGCCGCCTGGATCTGGCTGGTACCGCGCGGTGCGGTCTACGTGGCTGGGCTCGTGGTGCTGATCGGAGTGCTCTGCACCCGAGGGATGTGGTTTGCGAGCTTCTTCGGATTTGTTGGATACCTCCACTCCTGGCAGTACCTGAAGGGATATTGGCGGTTCATCGGGGTGACCGCCACGGCGACGATCAGCGTCGCGGCCTACGGTGGCGGTCTGCCCGATCCGACCCCGTCCGGAATCCTCACCTACCTGTTCTTCATCGCCGCCATCGTGGCGGTGGTCGGCCTGTTCAGCTTCGTCGGCGAGGTCACGGCCGAGCGAAGCGCCGAACGCCAGCGCATGGTGGCGCAGCTCGAGGAGGCGCTGCGGGAGAACGCGGGACTGCACGCCCAACTGCTGGTCCAGGCACGCGAGGGGGGCGTGCTCGACGAACGGCAGCGCATGGCGGCGGAGATCCACGACACCCTCGCCCAGGGACTGACCGGCATCATCACCCAGCTCCAAGCGGCGCAGCAGGCCGAGGACTGGCGGCGCCATGTGGACAACGCGGTACGGCTGGCACGGGAGAGCCTGGCCGAGGCCCGGCGCTCGGTGCACGCGGTGGGACCGGGCCAGCTGGCGGCGGCGCCGCTGCCCGAGGCGCTGCGAGACATCGTCACCGGGTGGGGCGAGCTCAACGGCGTACGGGTGGATTTCGCCACCACTGGTACGGTCCGGCCCATGCATCCCGAGGTTGAGGAGACGCTGCTGCGCACCGCGCAGGAGGCCCTGGCCAACGCGGCCAAGCACGCCGGCGCGTCCCGGGTCGGGCTGACCCTGTCGTACATGGAGGACCTGGTCACCCTGGACGTGCGCGACGACGGCGCCGGGTTCGATCCCGAGCGGGTCCGGGACGGCGGCGGCTTCGGCCTGGCCTCGATGCGCAAGCGGGTCAGCCGGCTGGCCGGCACGCTGGCGATCGAGTCGGAGCCCGGCCTCGGCACGGCGATCTCCGCGAGCGTTCCGGCGGTGGCCCGTGGCTGAGCCTCTGATCCGGCTGCTGATCGTCGACGACCATCCGGTCGTGCGCGACGGCATCCGCGGCATGTTCGCCGGCGACCCGGGATTCGAGGTGCTCGGCGAGGCCGGAGACGGTGCCGAGGCCGTCGCACTCGCGCGGGCGCTGAACCCCGACGTGATCCTCATGGACCTGCGGATGCCCAGGATGGACGGCGTCGCCGCGATCAAGGAACTCGCCGGGCTCGGCATCGCGGCCCGCGTCCTCGTCCTCACCACCTACGACACCGACCGGGACGTCGTGCCCGCCGTCGAGGCCGGGGCCACCGGCTACGTCCTCAAGGACACCGGCCGCGACGAGCTCGTCCATGCCGTCCGTACGGCGGCGCGGGGCGAAGCCGTGCTCTCCCCGTCGGTGGCCACCCGCCTCCTCGGCCAGGTCCGCACGCCCGCCGACCCGCTGAGCTCCCGGGAGTTGGAGGTCCTCCGCCTCATCGCCGAGGGCGCCACCAACCGCGAAGCCGCCGCGCGCCTGTTCATCAGCGAGGCCACGGTGAAGAGCCACGTGCTGCACATCTACACGAAGCTCGGCGTCAACGACCGAGCCGCTGCCGTCGCCGCCGCCTTCCGCCGCGGCCTGCTTACCCTGGAGAACGGCTGACCAGGCCGGCCGCGATGATCGGGCGGGCGGGCCGGGAACCCGGCCCGCCCGCGGTGCTCAACGGGTCTCGGTGGTGCCCTCCGGTCGGCCGGTCGCCCGCGGCGGCGCGGACCACGGCGACTCGCCGGCGCTGCGGCGGGGCAGGGGCTCGGTGGGGGTGGCGTCGGGGTAACCCAGCGTCAGCGGGGCGGTGTCCGTCGTGTCGGCCGGGGGCCAGGCGCTGAACGACTGGGTCTGCTCGATCGGCTTGTCGGCCGAGGTCAGCTCCGCCTCGGCCGCCGGCCGCCCGGGCCACTGCCGCCAGCGCTGCCCGCTGAGCACGGCCATCAGCAGCAGCATGCCGATCAGGAACAGCGTGCCGTTTTCCACCGGCTGGCGCAGTGGCAGCGGGTCCCCGAGCACCTTCCAGCCCTCGGGGATCCGGTCCCGGACGGTGAATGGCGCGACGAACATCCCGAGGTACGGGATGGTCAGCAGCAGCCCGGCCACGAGCGGACCGAGCGGCGAGAAGCGCAGCGTGCCGAGCAGGCCGAGCAGGATGCCGGCGACGCCGAGGTACACGGCCGGCTCGATCAGGTTGGGCGTGCTGTAGGTGCCGATCTCCACCCAGCGGTGCACGGTGCCTGCAGACCCGTCCTGACCGAGGGTGACGAGCACCCAGGTGACGGGCGCCACCACCAACCCGGCGAGGAAGCTCCAGAGATGTCGCATCCGCGCACCGTACCGTTTCCGGCATGACAGATCACCCCTCCACCGGGCCGGTGGGCAAGCCGACCTCGTATTCGCGGGTCACGCTCAGCCGGATCATGACCGCAGTCGATGTCAATCTGTACGGGACCGTGCACGGTGGGGTACTGATGAAGTTCGTCGACGACGTGGCCGGGGCCGCCGCGGCCCGGCACAGCGGTGGCACCGCGGTCACCGCCTCGATCGACGAGATCGTCTTCTCGGAGCCGGTCCGGGTGGGCGACCTGGTGCACGCGCACGCCCAGGTCAACTGGACCGGGCACACCTCGATGGAAGTCGGGGTGAAGGTGGTCGCCGAGCGCTGGGACTCGGCCGAGGACGAGCCGGTCCCGGTCGCCACGGCGTACCTGGTCTTCGTCGGGGTGGACGTGGGCGGCGCACCGCGCCCGGTCCGGCCGGTGCTGCCGGAGACCCCGGAGGACGAGCGCCGCTACCGGGAGGCCGAGATCCGCCGCGCCCACCGGCTGGCCCGCCGCCGGGCGATCCAGGCCCACCGGGCCGGCTGAGGAGGCGCCGAGCATCCCGCCACCGCGCGCGGCGTTGGCGGGACGCCTCCCCGCCCAGCCACACTGTTGGAGGGGTGGAGATGTGGGGCGGGCACGCCCCCTGACCGGCACCCGGTGCGGAGAATGGCGACGCTGGGTAGGGCAAGATGGCGCCACGGCCCATGCACAGTGTCGTGACGGGGCCTCAGGGAGGGTGGAGCAGTGGGTGACGTGCTGTGGACGCCGCCGGCCGACGTGCGCGAGCGGTCCCGGATCGGCGACTACCTGCGCTGGCTGGCCGAGCACCGGGGGCTGGAGTTCGCCGACTACGACGCGCTGTGGCGCTGGTCGGTGACGGACCTCGACGCCTTCTGGCGGTCGATCTGGGACTACTTCGAGGTGGTGGCGCACACCCCGCCGACCGCCACACTCACCGACCCGGCCATGCCGGGCGCCCGCTGGTTCCCCGGCGTGACGCTCAACTACGCGGAGAACGTGCTGCGGATGCCGGGCCGGGGGGACGACGACCCGGTGGTGATCGCGCACGGGCAGACCCGGGCGCCGGAGACGCTGACCGCCGCGGAGCTGCGCGAGCGGGTCCGCCGGGTCGCGGCCGGGCTGCGCAGGCTCGGCGTCGGCCAGGGCGACCGGGTGGCGGCGTACGCGCCGAACATCCCGGAGACCTTCGTACTGCTGCTCGCCACCGCCAGCCTGGGCGCGATCTTCTCCTCCTGCGCGCCGGAGTTCGGCACCCGCAGCGTCACCGACCGGTGGCAGCAGATCGAGCCGAAGGTCCTGGTCGCCGTGGACGGCTACCGGTACGGCGACAAGCCGGTGGACCGGCGGGGCGAGGTGGCCGCCATCCGGGCCGCGCTGCCGTCGCTGGAGCACACCGTCGGCATCGCGTACCTCGACCCGGCCGGCGCGCCGGCAGCGGGCGGGATCTCCTGGGCGGAGCTGGCGGCGGAGACCGACGAGCCGTTGACCTTCACCCCGGTGCCCTTCGATCACCCGCTCTACGTGCTCTACTCCTCCGGCACCACCGGCCTGCCGAAGCCGATCGTGCACGGCCACGGCGGCATCCTGCTGGAGCATCTGAAGATGCTGGCCCTGCACCACGACCTGGGCCCGGCGGACCGGTTCTTCTGGTTCACCACCACCGGCTGGATGATGTGGAACTTCCTGGTCTCCGGTCCGGCGGTGGGCGCGACCATCGTGCTGTTCGACGGCAACCCGGGCCACCCGGACCTGGGCGCGCTCTGGCGGCTGGCGGAGCAGACCGGCACCACCTACTTCGGCACCTCCGCGCCGTTCCTGCTGGCCTGCCGCAAGGCCGGTCTGGCCCCGAAGGAGATCGCCGACCTCGCCGCGCTGCGCGGTCTCGGCTCGACCGGCGCGCCGCTGCCCGCCGAGGGCTTCACCTGGGTGTACGAGAACGTCGGCGAGCAACTCCAGCTCCAGTCGCTGTCCGGCGGCACGGACGTCTGCACCGGCTTCGTCGGGGGCGTGCCGCTGCTGCCGGTGCACGCCGGGGAGATCGCCTGCCGGGCGCTCGGCGCGAAGGTCGAGGCCCGCTCCGCGGACGGCACCCCGGTCATCGGAGAGCTGGGCGAGCTGGTCATCACCGCGCCGATGCCGAGCATGCCGGTGGGCTTCTGGAACGACCCGGAGGGCACCCGCTACCGGGAGGCGTACTTCGAGGTCTACCCGGGCGTCTGGCGGCACGGCGACTGGATCACCGTCAACGAGCGGGGCGGTTGTGTGATCACCGGGCGCTCGGACGCCACCCTGAACCGGGGTGGCGTACGCCTCGGCACCGCCGAGTTCTACTCGGTGGTCGAGGGGCTGGACGAGGTGGTCGACTCGGTGGTGGTGCACCTCGAGGACGACCAGGGTGGGGCGGGTGAGCTGTTGCTCTTCGTAGTGCTGGACCAGGGGCTGGAGCTGGACGACGAGCTGCGGAGGAAGATCTGCCGCGAGCTGCGGACCGCCCTGTCGCCCCGTCACGTCCCGGACGAGATCCACCAGGTCCGGGCGGTCCCGCGCACGCTCTCGGCGAAGAAGCTGGAGGTGCCGGTCAAGAAGATCCTCACCGGCACTCCGGTCGACCACGCCGCGGCCAAGGGCGCCCTGGCCAACCCGGAGTCGCTGACCGCATTCGCGGCCTTCGCCCAGCGTCGCGCCCACACCGACGAGTCCGCCCCCGCCTGAGGTGCGTGCCGGGGAGCGTCCCGGGCGGCCCCCGCTCAGGCGAGGCTGCGGGTGACCTTCTCCGTGGCGGTGCGCGAGTCGAGGCGGGCGGGGTCGAGGTTGCCGCAGAGGACCAGGCTGGCGCCGGCGGCCAGCGGGGCGAGGAGCCAGTCGACCGGGTCGGGGTGCCGCCCGGTGTCGACCAGCAGCCGGTCGCCCGGGGTGAGGCAGAGCTCCGCGCCCCGGGCCTCCGCGCGGGCCAGCAGCTCCGCGTCCCCGTCGCCACCCTGCGGGTACGGCGTGAAGTGGTCGCCGTGGCCGCGTACCGCCGACACGAAATCGGCGAAGCCCGCCGGCACCTGCCGCATCGGCAGGGCGAACGGGTCGAGCGCGAGCGCGTACCGCTCGCCGGCCGACCAGGCAGCCGCCTCGTCGACCCGGTCCGCCGCGGCGAAGAGCACGTCTACGGCACCCGGGGCGTCGACCACGGTCAGCTTCGCCGACCAGCAGCCGAGCAGCACGGCGGCGGTCTGCCAGTGCGGGGGCAGCAGCACGGCCGCCGGGTCGGCGGGGGCGAGGGCCACCTCGTCGACGAGCAGGTTGGCCGTCTTGGCCACCCAGTTCGCCAAGGTCGCCCCGGACAGCTCGGTGCGTTCGCCGGTGGCGTCGTCGTACCAGGTCAGCAGGGGGCGCGTGGGGTCGGTCGCGATCGCGTCGGCGAAGACCCGGGCAATGTTGTCGGCCATCGCCGCGAACGATACGCGCCGGTGGCCCGTACTCGATGGCAAGGACAAGTCGGCGTACCGTCGGGTCGCAGTCACCGCCGGGACCCGGGCCCGGCGTAGGCTTGCCGACAGTGTCGTTCCCCACAGCCGACAGCCTGAGGAGTCGCCCCGTGACCGCCGGTCGCCCGCCCCGCGTGCTCATCGACGCCACGAGTGTCCCCGCCGACCGTGGCGGCGTCGGTAGATACGTCGACGGCCTGCTCGGCGCCCTCGGCCGGGTCTGCGGCTCCGGCGTGGATCTGGTCGTGGTGAGCCTCCGCACCGACCTGGAGCGCTACACCCGGATGCTGCCCGGGGCCGAGGTCATCCCCGCCCCGGCGGCGGTCGCGCACCGCCCGGCCCGGCTCGCCTGGGAGCAGACCGGCCTGCCGCTGCTGGCCCAGCAGGTGGCGGCGGAGGTGCTGCACTCGCCCTTCTACACCTGCCCGCTGCGGGCCGGTTGCCCGGTGACGGTCACCGTGCACGACGCGACCTTCTTCACCGAGCCGGAGCACTACGACAAGTCCCGGCGGACGTTCTTCCGCAGCGCCATCAAGACGTCGCTGCGCCGCGCCGACCGGGTGATCGTGCCGAGCAAGGCCACCCGGGACGAGCTGATCCGCCTGCTGGACGCCGACCCGACCCGGATCGACGTGGCCTACCACGGGGTCGACCAGGCCGCCTTCCACGCCCCGAGCGAGGAGGAGAAGGCTCGGGTCCGCGCGCGCCTCGGGTTGGGCAGCAGCAGCTACGTCGCGTTCCTCGGGGCCAAGGAGCCGCGCAAGAACGTACCCAACCTGATCCGGGGCTGGGCCCGCGCGGTGGCCGACCGGGACAACCCGCCGGCGCTGGTCATCGCCGGTGGCCAGGGGCATGACGACGACATCGACCGCGCGGTGGCCGAGGTTCCGCCGCACCTGCGGCTGCTCCGCCCGGGCTACCTCCGCTACGCCGACCTGCCCGGCTTCCTCGGCGGCGCGCTGGTCGCCGCCTACCCGTCGTACGGCGAGGGGTTCGGGCTGCCGATCCTGGAGGCGATGGCGTGTGCCGCGCCGGTGCTGACCACGCCGCGGCTCTCCCTGCCCGAGGTGGGTGGCGATGCGGTCGCGTACACCAGCGAGGACCCGGACCAGATCGCCACCGACCTGACCGCCCTGCTGGACGACGAGCAGCGCCGGCTCTCCCTGGCCAAGGCCGGTTTCGACCGGGCGAAGGAGTTCACCTGGGAGTCCAGCGCGGAGGTGCACATCGCCGCGTGGAGCCGGGCCCGGGCCTGACCTGTCGGATGCTCGTCCGCCCGACGTGGCGTCCGTACCGTGGTGGTTCGGGCATGATGTGCTGATGTTCTATGCCGTCATCCCGGCGGGGGGCAGTGGCACAAGATTGTGGCCGCTGTCCCGGGCCGGCCATCCCAAGTTCCTCCACCCGCTGACCGGTACCCCGGCCTCGCTGCTTCAGGCGACGGTGGACCGACTGTCGCCGTTGACCACACCCGAGTGCACGCTGGTGGTCACCGGGGCCGCGCACGTCGCGGCGGTGGCCCGTCAACTGGCTGGCCTGCCGGAGGAAAACATCCTGGTCGAGCCCTCGCCGCGGGACTCGTGCGCGGCGATCGCACTGGCGGCGGCCGTGATCGCGGAGCGTGAGCCGACGGCGGTGATGGGCTCGTTCGCCGCCGACCACCTGATCGGCGACGCCGCGTCGTGGGCCGAGACCGTACGGCAGGCGATCCGCGGCGCCGAGCAGGGGCTGCTGATGACGGTGGGCATCACCCCGACCCGGCCGGAGACCGGCTACGGCTATCTGGAGACCGGCGAGCCGACGGGCGACGGTCCGCTGCGTCCGGTGCTCGAGTTCAAGGAGAAGCCCGCCGCCGAGGTGGCCGAGGGATACGTCCGCTCCGGACGGCACCTCTGGAACGCCAGCATGTTCGTCTGGCGGGTGGACGTCTTCCTGGCCGAGCTGGCCCGGCAGCAGCCGGCCCTGCACGCGGGGATCGTCGCGATCGCGGGGGCGTGGGGGACTCCGGAGCAGGACGACGTCCTTGGCACCGTCTGGCCGACCCTGCCGAAGATCTCCGTCGACTACGCGGTGATGGAGGGCGCGGCGACCGCCGGGCGGGTGGCCACCGTACCCGGTGACTTCGGCTGGAATGACGTCGGCGACTTCCACACCCTCGGCGATGTGCTGCCCGCCGACGCGGACGGCAACGTGGTGCTGGGCGCCGACGCCAAGCCGGAAGTCCTGCTGCGGGACAGCAGCGGCCTGGTGGTGGTGCCGCACTCCGGCCGGCTGGTGGCCGCTCTCGGCCTCCGCGACCTGATCGTGGTGGACACCCCGGACGCGCTGCTGGTCTGCCCGCGGGACCGGGCCCAGGACGTGAAGAAGCTGGTCGACGAGCTGAAGGAGCGCGGCGAGGAGGGCCTGGTCTGACCGGGTCGTGCGCCCCCGCCGGGCCGCCGGGTCAGCCGGCGGCCCGGCGGGCCAGGGCGGCGAGGGCCGGCGCGACGAGCTGGACGGTCCCGTCGGCCAGCGGCTCGGGCAGGCGGTCCGGCGGGAACCAGCCCAGCGCCTCGGACTCGTCGCTGACCCGCTCGGTCGCCCCCGGCGGGGCGAGCACGGCGTACCGAACGTCGTAGTGCAGTGACCCGCCCTGGCAGGCGACCGGGTGAATGTCCACGTCGATCGGCTCCGGGTCGACCGTCAGCCCGGCGATCCCGGACTCCTCGCCGGCCTCGCGCAGCGCGGCGGCGGCCAGGGTCGGGTCACCGGGTTCGCAGTGCCCGCCGAGCTGTACCCATTTGCGGAACTTGCCGTGCAGGCAGAGCAGCACCCGCGCGCCGGTGTGGTTGAGCACCAGGGCGCTCGCGGTGACGTGTCCGGCCCGGTGGGCGCGGCTCATCGCCACCGGCCCGGCGGACAGCAGCTCCAGGGTCCGGTCCCGGGCCAGGGCGGCCGCCGGGCTGGTCGGCGTCCAGCGGCTCAGCAGCGCGGTGGCGTCGGCGTGCAGGTCGGCGTACGTCGGGAGGTCGGTGCGGGTCTCGGGCACTCCGACACTCTACGAGCGTGGTCTTCGTACCCTGGCCCGGTGACCCTGCGACTCGTCGAGTTCGTCGTGGCCGGTAACGAGGCCAGCGACCTGTTGCCGGTACGCTCCCCGGCGTTGCTGCGTGCCCACGGCGCCCGCCGGGGTTTTTGGACTGTGCTGGACGAGGGCCCGGTGGAACGCTGCCTGGCCCTGCTGCTGGAACGCGACGACGGCGGGTGGGTGGCGCATCACGTGGCCGCCGACGCCGGTCGGGAGAACGGCCGCACCGAGGACGGCGAGGCCCTCGCCCACCACGACGGCTGGGTGTACGTCTTCGGCTCGCACTTCGGGTCGAAGGCCGGCCCGCTGCGGCCCCGCCGCGCGTTCGTGGCCCGGTTCCGTGAGGAGGACGCCGCCTACGGGGCACTGCCGGTGCACGTGGTCCGCAACCAGTTCCGGCTGCACCGGGCGGTCAACGACGCGCTGGCCGCGGCCCCGCTGACTCCGCTGCCGCCGGGCGACCGGGTCCGGCACCGGTTCATCGTGGAGACCCTGGCCCGGGGCACCGCCCGGGCCAAGAGCTGGGTGCGCCGGCTCGCTGCGGACGACGTGCCGCTCAACGTCGAGGCCGCCGCGTTCACGCCGGCCGGGACGGTGCTGCTCGGGTTGCGTTTCCCGGTCACCGCCGAGGGGGAGCCGATCCTGGTCGAGCTGGCCGGGGTGCCCGACATGTTCGGTGCCCAACCGGGCTGGCCCCGGGCCGTCGGGGCGTACGCCCTGACCGGGGTGACCCCGCCGGGCGCGTTGACCGGCTTCCGGGCCGTCACCCCCACCCCGGACGGCGGGTACGCGGCGGTCATCGGGTCGATCGACGCGTTGGGCAAGGGTTCGGTGCTGTTGGACGACCACCCGCACGGTGGTGCGGTGACCTCGCGGCACGTCCGGTTCCGGTGGGACGTCACGCCGGACGCGCGGGTGGCGGGAAAGCTGGTGGCCGAGCTGGCGCCGTTCCACCACGTGGAGGGGTTGGCCGAGCTGGACGGGCGCTGCTACTACGTGACGGACGAGGACCACCGGGTGGCGCTCTGGATCGACTGAGACGACCGGGCCGGGTCGGACGACCGGATGGCATCTCTGCGGAGAACCCGCCGCAGACCCTCGTGATGCCGTCCGGTCGTCCCCGAGCCCGCGGGTGGGTGCAACCACCGTCCCAAGCCGGATGGGCAAGGGAAGCATGCCCAACCGGCCCCGTCGGCGTCGAGGTTTTTCAGCCCACGCTTAAAGATGGAGATTAGTGCCGCCGGGTACAGTGCCACTGGTGGCGGGCTCTCCCTCTGTCCGCCCCCGGGAGCGCTCCATGCTGAAGATCATCTTCTCGAGCGAGGACATCCTGCGGACCAGGGTGGCACCCGCCGCAGACCCGGTCTGGGAACTGGTCCTCAGCCTGCACCTGCTCCAGGGTCGCGGACGTGACCCGCTGCTGACGCCATGGCGACGCACCGTGGCCAACACCCTCCGGATGGAGGAGAGCGCCGGGGAACGCTTCCGTCTCCTCCTGGCCCTCAACCCACCCCGCGGCTACTTCCCCGACTTCCTCACCCCGTACGCCAGCAAGGACGGCCTGGCGGCGGGGCTGGAAGCGGTCCGGGGCACCCCGGTAGACATGCTGCACCGGGACCTGACCCGGCTGGCCGAGGAGAACGTCCTGCCCGCCCCGGCCGCCGGGCTGGCCCGGGGCGAACCCGAGGTGCTGCGCCACCTCACCGGCTCGATGGCCCGCTACCAGGAACTCGCGGTCACCCCGTACTGGTCCCGGATCCAGGCCGCCGTGGAGGCGGACCGGGCGCGGCGGGCCCGGGCGATGCTCGACGGCGGGGCCGAAGGGCTGCTGGCCAGCCTCCGACCCAGCATGCGGTGGGCGGACGGGGTGCTCGAGGTCCTCGACTATCCGGACACCCGGGAACTGCACCTGGACGGCCGGGGGTTGCTGCTGGTCCCGTCGTTCTTCTGCGCGCGCATCCCGGTCGCGCTGGTCGACCCGGCGCTGCCGCCGGTGCTGGTCTATCCGGTCGACCGGCTCGACGGGCTCATCCCGGCGCCCGGGCTCGGTGCCCGGCGGGACGCCGACGACGCCAGCCGGGAGGCCCTGGCCGCCCTGCTCGGCCGCACCCGCGCCGCCGTGCTAGAAGCCGCCGACGAGGGATGCACCACCGGCGAGATGGCCCGCCGGCTGCGCATCTCCGCCGCCGCGGCCAGCCAGCACACCAGCGTGCTGCGCAACGCCGGACTGCTGGTCAGCCACCGTGACCGCAACACCGTGCTGCACACCCTGACCCCGCTCGGCCGCGCCGTCCTCGACGCCTGACCCACTGCGCCGGGCCCGTTGGCTGCCGCCAGTTCGGAGAGGTGGTGGGGTCAGCGGGATCCGGACCCGCCCGGTCGGCAACGTGGCGCGGCATCAGGGCCCCGCCGGGTCGGTGAGTGGGGGGACGGGGTCCGAGACCGGAGCGGTGGTCAGAGGGCCAGGGCGGCGCTGGCGGTGCTGCCGACCGGCGGCGGGAACACCGCCGAGGAGATGCCCTCCGCGGCCAGCGCGGTCCGCAGGCGCTGCAGGTCGGCGCCGAAGCGCACCAGGTCGCCCTGGTCGACCGGGGCCGGCGGCGCCCCGAGCACGAGCCCGCTCGCGTGCACGGGCCAGCCAGGCACGCCGGCGACCATGCCGGCGCGTACCTCGGCGTCGGTGACCTGGGTGAAGACCGTGCCGGGCGCGACCACCCCGGCGACCGCGGCGATCGCCCGGTCGACCGCGGCCGGGTCGGCCGGCGACGGGCCCGGCCCGTCGGCGAGGAGCGCGGCCTCGCGCAGCCCGGCCGCCTTCGCCTCGGCGGTGCCCAGCGAGAAGAGGTCCAGGGCGGCCTCCCGGACCAGCACCCGGGCACCCTCGCCGTCGTCGGCCCCCGCCACCCCCAGGTAGCCGCGGACGACCGCGACCGGTACCTGGTCGCACTTGCCCTTGATCAGCTCACCGGCGGCGGCCAGCTCGTCCACCACCGCCATCTGGGTCAGCTGTAGCTCGTTGCCGTACGGGTCGATCTCCCCCCGGTGGTCGCGGATCGCCGGCATCCCGGCCACGCCGAGCGCCACGTCGGTCAGGCCGTTGCGCCACGGCCGGCCCATGGTGTCACTGATGATGACCGCCACGTCCAGGTGGTACTGGTCGCGTAGCGCGGCCCGTAGCGCGCGGGCGGACGCGTCCGGATCCCGGGGCAGCAGCACCAGTCGGGTCTTGTCCACGTTCGAGGCGTCGATGCCGGCGGAGGCCATCACGAACCCGTGGTGGGTCTGCACGATCCGGGTGGCACCCCGGGCCGCCACCACCCGTGCGGTCTCCGCCGCGAGCACCTCGTCCCGCGCGGCGAGCCGGTCAGGCCCGTCCGCCGGCACGTCGACCAGCCGGCCCTCCGCCTTCGACACGATCTTGCTGGTCACCACCAGCACGTCCCCGTCGCGCAGCCACGGCGCCGCAGTGGCGATCATCGCCGCCAGGTCGTCGCCCTCGGTCACGTCGCCGATGCCCGGCACGGGCAGGATCTCCAGTCTCACACCAACTCCAACGCGGCCCGGACCATCGCCGCCGTCGCCGCCTCGTCGATCATCCGCAGCGGTGCCGACCGTACGGACGCGTCCGGCACCAGCGTCCCCTCGTCCTCGGGCGCCACCAGCCAGCCGTCGAGCAGGCCGCCCGCCGACCGGCCACCGTAGAGGCCGCCCACCCCGGCCGCGCTGCACTCCACGCCGAGCACGGCGAGGCAGCGGTCGGCCATGCCGCG
This sequence comes from Micromonospora sp. CB01531, assembly GCF_001905095.1. Lineage (GTDB taxonomy): Bacteria > Actinomycetota > Actinomycetes > Mycobacteriales > Micromonosporaceae > Micromonospora. Next base: position 166,516 of record NZ_LWLS01000002.1, on the reverse strand, counting down.
TACCGGCGCGCCGCCGATGATCGGGGACACGCCGACCACCGGGGCCGGCCCGTCGGTCACCGCGTCGCGCAGACCCGGTACGGCCAGGATCGGGGCGATGCTCACCACCGGGTTGCTCGGCGCGATCAGCACCACGTCGGCGGAGCCGACCGCCTCCAGCACACCCGGCGCCGGCTTCGCCGTATCCGCGCCAACGAAGACGAACCGGTGCGTGGGGATGTCCGCCCGGTACCGCACCCACCACTCCTGGAAGTGGATCGCCCGCTGCCCTTGGTCCCCGTCGACGACGACGTGGGTCTCCAGCCGGTCGTCGGTGGCCGGCAGCAGGGTAAGCCCCGGCTCCCACCGGGTGGCCAGCGCGGCCGTCACGGCGGACAGCGGGTAGCCGGCGTTGAGCATCGTCGTCCGGACTAGGTGGGTGGCGATGTCCTTGTCGCCCAGCCCGAACCAGGCGGGCTCCGCGCCGTACGCGGCCAGCTCGGACTTGACTGTCCAGGTCTCGCCCACCCGGCCCCAGCCCCGCTCCGGGTCGGCGCCGCCGCCCAGCGTGTACATCACACTGTCCAGGTCGGGGCAGACCTTCAGCCCGTGCAGCAGCAGATCGTCGCCGACGTTGACCACGGCGGTCACCTCGGCGCCCACCTCCCGGGCGTACGCCCGGACCCCGAGCAGGAACCGCGCGCCCCCGATCCCGCCGGTCAGTACCACGATGCGCATGGCTCCATCCTTCCCTACGCGCCGCCGTCGCCCGGCCGGTGGCCGGGGGACTGTGAGGGAAGCGGAAGCGAACCGTCCGATCCGCTCAGCTATGAGCAACCAGTAGGAAGCAGGCTAGGCTCGCGTTGGCACCTGTCCGTTTTCGTCCCCAGGGGGAGTTCGTGACCAGCCCCGCCGAGCCCGCGTCCGGCGACGCCACGCAGGCCAGCCAGTTGACCAAGCCACTGCGCGAACTGGCCGCGCTCGTCCTGCTCGGCGCCAATGCCGTGCTGCTTTTCGTCGGCCTGCTGCGCCTGCTGGTGCCGATGGACGGCTACAGCACCTTCAGCGGTCGGGCGGGGAGCGCCTTCTTCATCTTCGTCGGCGTCGAGTCGGCCGTGCTGCCGGTGTTGGCCGTCCTGCTCGCCACCCACGTACGCCCGGCGCTGCCCAAGGCCAAACTGATCACGCAGGCGGCCCTCGGCGAGTACGCCCTCGCCGCGTTCTTCGGCGCGCTGACCTTCCTGGTCTGGCTGGTCGGCCGGCTCGCCGAGGCCGAGGTGCTGGATGCCTTCCTCGGCCTGCTGACCCGGCTGGCCTGGGTGGCGATCTTCGGTGTCGCCGCCTTCGTGGTCTTCAAGGTCTGGCGCACCCTCTACTACGTCCCCCGGCCGAAGCCGCAGCCCGGCGTGTACGGGCAGCCGCAGCCGGGCTGGCCGCAGCCGCCGGCCGGCTACCCGGCGCCGGGCGGTTACTCCGCGCCGGGCCAGCCGGGCGGTTACTCCGCGTCCGGCCAGCCGGGTGGCTACCCCGCGCCCGGCCAGCCGGGTGGCTACCCCGTCCCGGGCGGGTACGCGCCCGGCGGGCCGGCGAACCAGCCCGGTGGCTACCCGCCGCCCGGCCAGCCGGGCCAGCAGCAGTCGGCGCCGCCGTTCAACACCGCCCCGCCGCACGCCCCGCAGTCCGCGCCGCCGTTCGGGGCCCCGCACCCGGCCCCGCCCTTTGGCCAGCCGCCGTCGGCGGACCCGACCCAGGCCATCCCGCGCCAGCCGGCCGAGCCCGGCCAACCGGCCACACCGGACAGCGACCGTACCCAGCGCTTCGACCGCGACGACCCGAACCACCCGCGCTGACCGCTTGAGATCACGGTCAGCACTCTCACGGAAAGGGTGGCCACCCCACGCCGGAGGCCACCCTTTCCGCGAGTCGGCGGCCACGGAGCCGGCCGACGGCGTCCACCGGGCGCGGGCACGGCGTGCGGTGGATGGGCAGCGCATAGGGTGGACGGATGGTTGATCGCACCGGGTCCGTCCCCACCGAGGCGAGCGTCCGGCGGGCCCTGGGCCGGGCCGCGACCGGCCGGGCGCTGGACGTCGACGAGGCGAGCGCCCTGCTCACCGCGCGCGGCGAGGCGCTGGACGAGCTGCTCCGGATCGCCGGCGAGGTACGCGACGCGGGGCTGCGGGAGGCCGGCCGCCCCGGGGTCGTCACCTTCTCCAAGAAGGTCTTCATCCCGCTGACCCGGCTCTGCCGGGACCGCTGCCACTACTGCACGTTCGCCACGGTGCCGCACCGGCTCCCGGCCGCGTACCTGGAGAAGGACGAGGTGCTGGCGATCGCCCGGGAGGGCGCGGCGCAGGGCTGCAAGGAGGCCCTGTTCACCCTCGGCGACCGCCCCGAGGAGCGCTGGCCGGCGGCAAGGCAGTGGCTGGACGAGCGCGGCTACGGGTCCACGCTCGACTACCTGCGGGCCTGCGCGGTGGCGGTGCTGGAGGAGACCGGCCTGCTGCCACACCTCAACCCGGGCGTGCTCTCCTGGTCGGAGCTGCAACGGCTGAAGCCGGTCGCGCCGAGCATGGGCATGATGCTGGAGACCACCGCGACGCGACTCTGGTCGGAGCCGGGCGGCCCGCACTACGGGTCGCCGGACAAGGAGCCGGCGGTCCGGCTCCGGGTGCTCGACGACGCCGGCCGGGTCGGCGTGCCGTTCACCACCGGCATCCTCATCGGCATCGGGGAGACCCTGGCCGAGCGGGTCGACGCCCTCTTCGCGATCCGCCGGGCCATGCGGGAGTACGGCCACCTCCAGGAGGTGATCGTGCAGAACTTCCGCGCCAAGCCGGACACCGCGATGCGTGGCATGCCCGACGCGGAGCTGCAGGACCTGGCCGCCACGGTGGCGGTGGCCCGGGTGCTGCTCGGCCCGAAGGCGCGCATCCAGGCCCCGCCGAACCTCATCGAGGGCGAGTACGCGCTGCTGCTGCGCGCCGGCATCGACGACTGGGGCGGGGTTTCGCCGGTCACTCCGGACCACGTCAACCCGGAACGCCCCTGGCCGCATCTCGACGAGCTGGCCCGGCAGACCGCGCAGGCCGGCTTCACCCTGCGGGAGCGGCTGACCATCTACCCGGAGTACGTCCGGGCCGGCGACCCGTGGCTGGATCCGCGCCTGTTGCCGCATGTCACCGCCCTCGCGGACCCGGCGACCGGGCTCGCCGTCGAGGCGGCCCGCCCGGTCGGCCGCCCCTGGCAGGAGCCGGAGGAGGTGTTCGGTGGGCGTACCGACCTGCACGCCACCATCGACACCACCGGGCGGACCGGGGACCGGCGTGGCGACTTCGACAGCGTCTACGGCGACTGGTCGGCGGTCGCGGGCAAGGTCAGCGTACCGACGGGCGGATCGAGCGACCCTGACCTGCGCGCGGGCCTACGGCTGGCCGCCGAGGACCCGGCGGCGCTGCTCGATCCGGCGCACGAGGCGAAGGCGCTGGCGCTGTTCGGCGCGGACGGGCCGGCGCTGGACGAGCTGTGCCGGATCGCGGACGACGTCCGCCGGGACGCGATCGGCGACGACGTCACGTACGTGGTCAACCGCAACATCAACTTCAGCAACGTCTGTTACGTCGGCTGCCGCTTCTGCGCCTTCGCGCAACGGGAGCGGGACGCCGACGCGTACCGGCTCTCCGTCGATCAGGTCGCCGACCGGGCCGAGGAGGCGTGGGCGGCCGGCGCCACCGAGGTCTGCCTGCAGGGCGGGATCGACCCGAAGCTGCCGGTCACCGGATACGCCGACCTCGTGCGGGCGATCAAGGCCCGGGTGCCGGGAATGCACGTGCACGCCTTCTCCCCGATGGAGATCGTGACCGCCGCCGCGAAGGCCGGCGTACCGGTGAAGGAGTGGCTGCTCCAGCTCCGCGAGGCCGGCCTGGACACCATCCCCGGCACCGCCGCCGAGATCCTCGACGACGAGGTGCGCTGGGTGCTCACCAAGGGCAAGCTGCCGGCCGCCACCTGGGTCGAGGTGGTGAGCACCGCTCACGAGCTGGGCATCCGGTCCAGCTCCACGATGATGTACGGCCACGTCGACCACCCGGGCCAGTGGCTCGCCCACTTCCGGGTGCTGGCCGGCGTGCAGGACCGCACCGGCGGGTTCACCGAGTTCGTCGCGTTGCCGTTCGTGCACACCAACGCGCCGATCTATCTTGCCGGCATCGCCCGCCCCGGCCCGACCTGGCGGGAGAACCGGGCGGTGCACGCGATGGCCCGACTGCTGCTGCACGGCCGGATCGGCAACATCCAGTGCTCCTGGGTGAAGCTGGGTGACGAGGGCACCGTGGCGATGCTCCAGGGCGGCTGCAACGACCTGGGCGGCACGCTGATGGAGGAGACCATCTCCCGGATGGCCGGCTCGGGCAACGGCTCGGCCCGTACGGAGGAGCAGCTCAAGGCGATCGCCGCGGCGGCGGGCCGGCCGGCCCGCAAGCGGACCACCGCGTACGGTCACGCCGGCGCCTGACGTCGAACCTTTTCCGCCCGGCGGCCGTACCAGTGGATGCCGGCGGCGGGTGGCCCGAACTTCTTCGAGTTCGGCGACGACGTCCGGAACGGGATTCACATCGACCACGACGGCGACGGTTATCCGGATGGCACCTGTCGTTTCGAATTCACCACCGAGATCACGATTCCGAGCAGCTTTCTTTACCACACCGGACCGATCTCGTCGCTGAACAGCAGGAACGAGGCCGTCGTGCCGATGTCCAGGGTGGACCTCTGGAACAGGCTGTCCGCCTTCGAAGGACAAGCGGGCCGCCCAGTTCGTCGGGCGTTCCGAGCGGGCCGTGTCGCTGCCCGTGCCGTTGGCGGGTCAGGCGTTCAGCTCGGGACGCGGCGGCGGCCGCGGTCACTCCGGGCTCAGCGCCACCGGCGTGACAGCCGGGCCGACCGGGTCGGGTCGCGCACCCACTCGCGGGCGGGGGAGCGCCACATTCGCGACGGGGTTCCACAGTGCCGCCGACCCGGTATTGGAGGCGGGTCTCTGTACCGTCTGGTGGGACGACCGGACGCCGGCCGGCGCGGTTTCCGTCACCGCCGGCGCGGTCGCCGAGTTCGTCCGGGCGACCAGCGCATCGCCGGGGCGGGCTGATCGTCCGCGTCCCGTTCGCCGTCGCGCTCCGTCCACCATCTGGACGGGGCGCGGTCGGCGATTCCGGGCTCGACGGGCGATACGGCGGGAGCCGCGTTATCTTTGCGCACCAGAATGCTGATCTTGGACGGTGTCGCGACGGCCGCCCGGGTGCGGCCCGCCGGAGCCTCCGCCGGGGGACTCCGGCGGTGTCCACTCCGGTACGCCACGGCAGAAAACTTCGGACAACTCGCCGGAGAAGGCGTTACTCGTCCGGGGTCTGAATCGATAGGGCAGGTTGCGAGGCCCGGACGGCTGAGACGGCCGGCCGGAACGTGTCGGGAGGGCGACTCCATTATCAAGTTCGGCTTGACGGCGCACGCATTACACGCGTGTAATTTGAATGGGGTTGTTCGCACGGAACGCAACAAATTGCGACCGGACGGACAAGCACGCCTTTCGCGTGGGGGGTTGCAGCGGCGATGACGCCGGTGCGCGACAAGGAGGCATCTGATGGACGGCCAGCTCGAGGTGGCCGACCTGCTCGGAAACGCGCCGGAGTGGCAGGAGCGGGCGCTCTGCTCGCAGACCGACCCGGAGGCGTTCTTCCCCGAGAAGGGCGGCTCGACCCGCGAGGCGAAGCGAATCTGCTCGCGGTGTGAAGTCAAGACGGAGTGCCTGGAATACGCCCTGGGGCACGATGAGCGGTTCGGGATCTGGGGTGGGCTCTCCGAGCGGGAGCGGCGGAAGCTGAAGCGGCGGGTCGCCGCCTGACGTGCACCGGGCCTGGGCGGTGGGGGCCGCCCGGCTCGGGCCGACAGCTCGGCCGGTGGGGGCCAGCCGGGGTGCGGCAACGCGGGTGCGGCTCAGGCCAGCTCGTCGGGGTCGACCCCGAGCAGGTTCGCCACCTGCTCGATGATCACGTCGTGCACGAGGTCCGCGAGGTCCTCGCGATCCATGGCGCGGAACTCCAGCGGGCGCCGGTAGAGCACGATCCGGGGTGGCACCTCCTGCCGACCGGGGCGCCCGGGCAGCAGGCGGGCCAGCGGGACCTCGCCGTCCTCCAGCACGTCCGAGTCGTAGACGTTCAGGTCCGGTGGGACGTCCTCGACCGCGAACTCGACGCCGGCCAGTTCCTTGGCGAACCGTCGTTCGAGGCTCTCGACCGTGTCCAGCACCAGGTCGTCGAAGACCTCGGCCTTGGTCCGGGCCAGCGGTACGGTGGCCGGCACCAGCCGCCCCCGCAGCCCGCGGCCGTGGCGGTCGCGGTGGGTGCGCCGGCCGGAGCCGGGGCGGCGGTTTTCCGGACTCGTCATGACGCACAGGGTAGCCCGCACCACCGGCTGGCCCGCCGTTGCGTCGCTGGTGCGGCGTGCCGATGATCCGATCGGATGAATTGTGATCACCAAGACGGGCGTGTCGCAACGCGAAGCGGTGCGCCGGAGCCGGTAATGGAGATACCCTGCCGCCGTGAGGTCACCACGGCGCTGCTCCCGTAACGGCTGCCCCCGGCAAGCGGTCGCCACATTGACCTATGTCTACAACGAGTCGACGGCGGTGGTGGGGCCGCTGGCGGCCTTCGCCGAGCCGCACACGTACGACCTCTGCGAGCCGCACGCCCGGAGTCTGACCGCTCCGCGCGGCTGGGACGTGGTCCGGCACGAGGGCGAGTTCGAGCCGCCGCCGCCCACCACCGACGATCTGGTCGCGTTGGCGGAGGCGGTCCGCGAGGCTGCCCGCCCTGCCCCGCCCCGCCCCCCGGAGGACGACCAGGCGGTGGCCCAGGGCCCCCAGCAGACCGGCCGCCGCGGCCACCTCCGCGTCATCCCCCCCACCCACTGACCCCCTCCGGGCCTCCCGGCCCTGCGCATGCCCTGGTCCCTCCCACCACGCCGTTGATCATGAGGTTGGCGGCAGTGACGGAGATCAAGAACGCCGCCAACCTCATGATCAACGAGCTCGGGCGGGGTGGGTGGGGCAGGGCCGGGGTGGGGGTTAGTGGCCGAGGAGGCGGGAGAAGGCGGCGGCGCGGCGGGACGGGCGGCCGGTGCGGAGTTCGGCCTCGTCGGCGGAGAACATGAGCCTGAGGCCGGCGTTCACGGCGAGCCAGCGCAGCGGCTCGGGCTCCCAGCGCGGGGAGCGGTGGTTGACCCAGGGGAGTTCGGTCAGCTCGCTCGCCTCGCCCCGGATCAGGTCGGCCAGGGTACGGCCGGCGAGGTTGCTGGTGCCGACACCGTCGCCGACGTAGCCGCCGGCCCAGGCGAAGCCGGTCGCCCGGTCCAGCCCCACCGAGGCGGTCCAGTCCCGGGCGACGCCGAGCGGCCCGCCCCAGGTGTGGCTGATCGGCGCTGCCGGCCCGAGCACCGGGAAGAGTTCGCCCAGCACCCGGCGCAGCGCCGCGAAGACCCGGGGCTCCCGGTCGTAGTCGGGGCGGACCCGGGAGCCGAAGTGGTAGGGGGCGCCCCGCCCGCCGAAGGCGAGCCGGCCGTCGGCGGTGCGCTGGCCGTAGATGATGACGTGCCGGAAGTCGGAGAAGGTCTCCCGCTCGGCCAGCCCGATCTCCGCCCAGGTCTCTGCCGGGAGCGGCTCGGTGGCCACCATCAACGAGTAGACCGGCGCGACGGCCCGCCGCTGCCCCGGCAACCCGGGGGTGAATCCCTCCGTCGCGCGGACCACCACCGGCGCCCGGACCACCCCCGCGGGGGTCACGGCCGCGCCGGGGCGCACCGCCGTGACCCGGGTCCGCTCGAAGATCCGTACGCCCCGGCGTTCCACCGCCCGGGCCAGCCCGCGGACCAGCTTCGCCGGGTGGACCGCGGCGCAGTGCGGGGTGTACGTGCCGCCGAGTACCCCCTCGGCCCGGCAGCGTGCGGTGGCCGCGGCGGCGTCGAGCAGCACCAGGTCGTCGTCGGCCAGCCCGTGCTCGCGGGCCTCGGCGACGGCGGCCCGGGCCCGGTCGAGCTGGACCTCCGTGCGGGCCAGCACCACGGTGCCGGCGGCCCGCCAGTCACAGTCGATCCCCTCGGCGGCGACCACCCGGCCGACCTCGCGGACCGTCTCGTGCATGGCCCGTTGCATGGCGAGCGCCCGGTCGCGGCCGTGCCGGCGGGTCAGCGCGGGCAGCGAGGTGGGCAGGAGGGCCGAGCACCAGCCGCCGTTGCGCCCCGAGGCGCCGTACCCGGCGATCTCCTGTTCCAGCACCACGATCCGCAGCGACGGGTCGGCCGCCGCCAGGTAGTACGCCGTCCACAGCCCGGTGTAGCCGGCCCCGACGAGCACCACGTCGGCGTCGGTGTCGCCGGGCAGCCCGGGGCGTGGCGTCAGCGGTTCGTCCACGCTGGATAGCCAGTACGACAGGTCCTGGTAGTGCATCACCACTCCGGCGGGGGCAGGTCGTGCCGCAGCCGCGGATCGGGCTGCGGGGTCCCGTACGCCTCGACGACCGGCACCACCCCGGCCCAGACCGGCCGGTCGAGGTCGTCCTCGAGGTCGTCGGGCGGCCCGGCACTGATCTTCACCGAGCACTCGTCGAGCGGCAGGGCGAGCACCACCGTGGCGGCCAGTTCCTTCGCCGAGGGCGGACGGATCCGCGCCCAGCGGCCGGGCAGCAGGTGCTCGGAGAGCCGTTCCAGGGCGGCCAGCTTCTCGGCGCCGTCGAGCACGGCGAGGCAGCCGAGCACCATGGCGCACCGGTAGTTCATCGAGGACTCGAAGGCGCTGCGGGCCAGCACCAGCCCGTCGAGCAGGGTGACCGTGAGGCAGACCGGGGCACCGGCGGCGAGGTGCCGGAAGAGGCGGCTGCCGGTGGAGCCGTGCACCAGCACCCGCTCCCCGTCCCGGGCGTACGCGACGGGCAGCGCGTACGGCTGGACGCCGTCGGCGATGGCGAGATGGGCGACCCGGCCGGCGTCGAGGACGGCGTGCAGGGCCGCCCGGTCGTGGACGGCGAGGTCGGGCAGCCGGCGTACCCGGGTCCGGTCGGTGCCGCCGACGGCGGCCCGGTCCCCACCGTCCCCGCCGGCGGCCGTGGGGCGGGGCCGGTCCGCGCGGTCGCGAGTCCCGGCCCCGTCCGACCCCGAGCCGGCGGTCAGAGGCGTGCCCATGCCTCGGTCAGCACGGCACGCAGGATCTGCTCGATCTCGTCGAACTGCTGCTGCTCGGCGATCAGCGGCGGGGCGAGCTGCACCACCGGGTCGCCCCGGTCGTCGGCGCGGCAGTAGAGCCCGGCCTGGAAGAGCGCGGTGGAGAGGAAGCCGCGCAGCAGCCGTTCCGATTCGGCCTCGTCGAAGGTCTCCCGGGTCGCCTTGTCCTTGACCAGTTCGATGCCGTAGAAGTAGCCATCGCCGCGGACGTCCCCGACGATCGGCAGGTCGTTGAGCTTCTCCAGGGTGGACCGGAACGCGTCCTGGTTGGCCCGGACGTGCCCGACCAGGTCCTCGCGGGCGAAGACCTCCAGGTTGGCCAGGGCCACCGCGCAGGAGACCGGGTGGCCGCCGAAGGTCACCCCGTGGGCGAACATGCCGGTCTCGGTGAGGAAGGGCTCCATCAGCCGCTCGCTGGCGATCATCGCGCCGAGCGGAGCGTAGCCGGAGGTGATGCCCTTGGCGGTGGTGATGATGTCGGGCTGGTAGCCGTACCGGGTGGCGCCGAAGTATTCGCCGAGCCGGCCCCAGGAGCAGATCACCTCGTCGGAGACGAGCAGCACGTCGTACGCGTCGCAGATCTCCCGGACTCGCTCGAAGTACCCGGGCGGCGGCGGGAAGCAGCCGCCGGAGTTCTGCACCGGCTCGAGGAAGACCGCGGCGACCGTGTCCGGCCCCTCCCGCTCGATGGCGCGGCCGATCTCCTCGGCGGCCCAGCGGCCGAACGCCTCGGGGGAGTCGCCGTGCTCGGGGGCGCGGTAGAAGTTGGTGTTCGGCACCTTGATGCCGCCGGGGACCAGCGGCTCGAAGTCGGACTTGATGCCCGGCAGGCCGGTGATCGACAGCGCGCCCATCGAGGTGCCGTGGTACGCGATGTAGCGGCTGACCACCTTGTGCTTGTTCGGCTGACCGGTGCGCTTGAAGTAGGCCCGGGCCAGCTTCCACGCCGCCTCGACGGCCTCGGAGCCGCCGGTGGTGAAGAAGACCCGGTTCAGGTCGCCGGGGGTCAGCGAGGCGACCTTCTCGGCCAGCTCGATGGCCTTCGGGTGGGCGTACGACCAGAGCGGGAAGTAGGCCAGTTCGGCGGCCTGCTTGGCGGCCGCCTCGGCGAGTTCGGTCCGGCCGTGCCCGGCGTTGACGACGAAGAGCCCGGCGAGTCCGTCCAGGTAGCGGCGGCCCTGCGAGTCCCAGACGTAGGCGCCCTCACCGCGCACGATCGTCGGTACCTCGCCGGCGGAGTAGCTGGCCATCCGGGTGAAATGCATCCAGAGGTGGTCGGTGGCGTTGGCCATGTCAGCCCCATCGGGTTTCGGGCCGGTCAAGGGGTGAAACCGGCCGCTCTGCCCACGGTTATCCCACAGTCCGTGCCGCCGAAGCAAGTGGGATCGGTGGCCCAGTGGCGTCTAGGCGACGGAATTAGCATGCTGTTGGGTGGATGGCAACGGAATCCGTACCCGTACCCCTGTCGTGGCGAGGCTCAGGCCGTGCCCCAGCTGTAGGTCTGCTTGCGCAGCTTCAGGTAGACGAACGCCTCGGTCGCCAGCACACCCGGGACGCTGCGCAGCTTCTGGAGGATCTCCAGCAGGTGCTCGTCGTTGCGGCAGACCACCTCGGCCAGCAGGTCGAACGAGCCGGCCGTGATCACGACGTAGTCGATCTCCTCGAAGTCGGCGAGTCGGTCGGCCACGGCCTCCAGGTCCCCGTCGGTACGCAGGCCGATCATGGCCTGGCGGGGGAAGCCGAGTTGGAGCGGATCGGTCACCGCGACGATCTGCATGACCCCGGCGTCGAGCAGGCGCTGCACCCGCTGGCGGACGGCCGCCTCGGAGAGGCCGACCGCCTTGCCGATGGTCGCGTACGGACGCCGGCCGTCCTCCTGGAGCTGTTCGATGATCTGCTTGGCCACGTCGTCGAGCAGAACGTGACTGGCGCCTTCACGCACGGTGACACGGCGCGCACCGTTTCCGTTCTCCAGTTGCCGGTTGGCCATCGACCGCTCCCCTGTCCGGTTCCTTCGCGCTGAGCGTAGTGCCCGGGCGCAGTCTGGCGTATTTCGTGGTCGCTGGCTAATCCAACAACGGAATCCCTTGTAAGGGAGGTCACATCATGTCAGGATCAGTCGTCCATCGCCATGACCCTCCCGCCGGCGCGCCTCCCCCGTTCCGCCGCCGACGATGCCCCTTAGGAGTCGTCACATGCGTAGTCCCCTCCGGCCCCTCACCCGGCGTGGTCTGCTCACCGGCACCCTCGGGTCGGCCGCACTGCTCGCGACGGCGGGCACGCTGGCCGGCTGCGGCACGAAGGGCGCCCAACAGACCGAGGCCGGCTGCAAGAGCGAGGATCTCTCCGCGACGGAGAAGAAGCTGGCCTTCTCCAACTGGCCGCAGTACATCGACGTCGACGAGAAGGACGAGTCCAAGCGGCCCACCATCGAGGCGTTCATCGCCAAGTCCGGCATCCAGGTGACCTACAACGAGGACATCAACGACAACAACGAGTTCTTCGGCAAGGTGCAGAACCAGCTCGCCGGCTGCCAGCCCACCGGGCGCGACCTCATGGTGCTCACCGACTGGATGGCCGCCCGGATGATCCGGCTCGGCTGGATCCAGAAGCTGGACAAGGCCAGGCTGCCCAACGTCGAGGCCAACCTGCTGCCCTCGCTGCGCAACGCGTCCTTCGACGCGGACCGCCAGCTCTCCGTCCCGTGGCAGTCCGGCCTGACCGCCCTCGCGTACAACGCCAAGGTGACCAAGGAGATCCGCACGGTCGACGAGCTGCTCACCCGCCCCGACCTCAAGGGCAAGGTGACCGCCCTGTCCGAAATGCGGGACACCATGGGCCTGCTGCTGCAGTCCAACGGCCACGATCCCTCGAACTTCACCACCGCCCAGTTCGACGACGCGCTGGCCAAGCTCAAGCGGGCCGTCGACTCCGGGCAGATCCGCAAGTTCACCGGCAACGACTACTCCCAGGACCTGAACAAGGGCGACATCGCCGCCTGCATCGCCTGGTCGGGTGACGTGATCCAGCTCGGCTTCGAGAACGACAACATCAAGTTCGTGTCGCCGGAGTCCGGCGTGATGCTCTGGTCGGACAACATGCTGGTGCCGAACAAGGCCAGCCACAAGGCGAACGCCGAAGAGCTGATCAACTACTACTACGACCCGGCGGTGGCCGCGAAACTCGCCGCGTACGTCAACTACATCTGCCCGGTCAAGGGTGCGCAGGCCGAGATGGAGAAGCTCGATCCGGACCTGGCCAAGAACCCGCTCATCTTCCCCGACGAGGGACTGCTGTCGAAGGCCCGGGGCTTCATGGCCCTGGACGAGCAGCGGGAGAAGGAGTACGAGGCCAAGTTCCAGAAGGTCATCGGGGCGTGACGATGGGACACGAGACACCGGCCGGCGACCTGCGCCTGGCCAACCTGACCAAGCGGTTCGGCGTCTTCACCGCCGTGGACGACCTCAGCCTGACCATCCCGCAGGGCTCCTTCTTCGCCCTGCTCGGTGCCTCCGGCTGCGGCAAGACCACCACGCTGCGGATGATCGCCGGGCTGGAGGAGCCGACCAGCGGGCAGGTGCTGCTCGGCGACCGGGACATCGCCGGGCTGCGGCCGTACAAGCGGCCGGTGAACACCGTGTTCCAGAGCTACGCCCTCTTCCCGCACCTCGACATCCACGAGAACGTGGCCTTCGGGTTGCGCCGGCGAGGCATCCGCAACGTCGGCGACCAGGTCGAGCGGATGCTCGCCCTGGTGCAGCTCGAAGGGTACGGCCGGCGCAGGCCGGCGCAGCTCTCCGGCGGCCAGCAGCAACGGGTCGCGCTGGCCCGCGCGCTGATCAACCACCCGCAGGTGCTGCTGCTCGACGAGCCGCTCGGCGCGCTCGACCTGAAGCTGCGCCGGCAGATGCAGATCGAGCTGAAGCGGATCCAGACCGAGGTCGGCATCACCTTCGTGCACGTCACGCACGACCAGGAGGAGGCCATGACCATGGCCGACACCGTGGCGGTGATGAACGCCGGGCGGATCGAGCAGCTCGGGCGGCCCGCCGACCTCTACGAGTACCCGGCCACCGCGTTCGTGGCGAACTTCCTCGGCCAGTCCAACCTGCTGGCCGGCGAGGCCGCCGGGCGGAGCGGGGACGACGCGCTGGTCACCGCACACGGCCTGCGCTTCTCGGTGCCCGCCGGGCGGGCCCGGGTCGACCGGGGGCCGGTCTTCCTCGGGGTACGCCCCGAGAAGCTGCACCTGGTCGAGCGCCCCGAGCAGGTGCCCGCCGGCCACCAGCACGTCGGCGGCGTGGTGACCGACGCGTCCTACGTCGGCGTGAGCACCCAGTATCTGGTGCGGACGGCGTGGGGCAGCGAGCTGTCCGCGTTCTCGGCCAACAGCGGGGTCGGCGGCCAGCTGCCGCTCGGCGCCGCGGTGGTGGCGCACTGGGACCCGCGGCACGCGTTCCTGCTGCCACGCGAATCCGGTGAGGACGACCAGACCACCCCGCTGCTCGACCAGCCGCCGGTGGGTGTGCTGTCGTGAGCGCGCTGGCCCACGTACCGACCTCGTCGGGGCAGGCGGCAGCGCCGCCGCCCCGCCGGGGGCGTCACACGGCGCTGCCGTACCTGTTGCTGCTGCCGGGTGCGGCCTGGCTGCTGGTCTTCTTCGCCCTGCCGCTGCTCCAGCTCGCCGCGGCCAGCCTCTACGACCCGGGCGGATCCCTCTCCACCGGGTACGCGATGACCTGGGCCGTCGGCAACTACCCGGAGGCGTTGCAGGCGTACTGGCCGCAGTTCGTCCGATCGTTCCTCTATTCGGCGATCGCGCTGGTGCTGGCCCTGCTGATGGGCTACCCGCTGGCGTACGCGATCGCCCAGAAGGCCGGCCGCTGGAAGAACCTGCTGCTGGTCGCGGTGGTCGCGCCGATGTTCACCAGCTTCCTGGTCCGTACGCTGGCCTGGAAGACCATCCTGTCGGACAACGGCTGGGTGGTGGGGCTGCTGCGGGACGTGCACCTGCTCGGGCCGGACGGCCGGCTGCTGGCCACGCCGGTGGCGGTGGTGCTCGGCCTGACGTACAACTTCCTGCCCTTCCTGGTGCTGCCGCTGTACGCGAGCCTGGAGCGGCTGGACCCGCGCCTGCTGGAGGCGGCCAGTGACCTGTACGCGAGCCCGCTGCGGGCCTTCCAGAAGGTCACCCTGCCGCTGTCCATGCCCGGCCTGATCGCCGGCACGCTGCTCTTCTTCATCCCGGCGACCGGTGACTACATCAACGCCGAGCTGCTCGGCACCCCGAACCAGTACATGATCGGCAACGTCATCGACTCGGCGTTCCTGGTCCGGCTGGACTACCCGCAGGGTGCGGCCCTGTCGTTCCTGCTGATGGCGGCGATCCTCGCGATCGTCTTCGTCTACCTGCGCAAGGCCGGCACCGAGGAGGTGCTGTGATGCGCGCGAGGAGCGCAACGCAGCCGGGCCCCGCAGTCGCGAATGAAGGTGAGTTCTGATGCGCCGTTGGCTGGCCGACCGGTGGGTGATGGGCGCGGCCCTGCTCGTCCTCGGCTACCTCTCGCTGCCCATCCTGGTGGTCGCCGGCCTCTCCTTCAACCGGCCGTCCAGCCGGCTGTCCTACGACTTCAACGAGTTCACCCTGGACAACTGGACGCAGCCCTGTGCCACCTCCGACATGTGCGACGCGGTGATCCGCAGCATGGAGATCGGCCTGATCGCCACGGTGGTCTCCACCATCCTCGGCACGCTGATGGCGTTCGCCCTGGTCCGGCACGGCTTCCGGGGGCGCGCCGGGATCAACGGGCTGATCTTCCTGCCGATGGCCACCCCCGAACTGGTGATGGGCACCTCGCTGCTCGCCCTCTTCGTGGCCGCCGGGGTGCCGCAGGGCTTCTGGACCATCGTCATCGCGCACGTGATGTTCTGCGTGTCGTTCGTGGTGGTCACGGTGAAGGCCCGGCTCGCCGGCATGGACCGGCGGCTCGAGGAGGCCGCCATGGACCTGTACGCCAGCGAGTGGCAGACCTTCCGGCGGATCACGCTGCCGCTGGTGCTGCCCGGCATCGTGGCCGCCGCGCTGCTCGCGTTCTCGCTGAGCTTCGACGACTTCATCATCACGAACTTCAACGCCGGCACCACGGTCACCTTCCCGATGTACGTCTGGGGCGCCGCCCAGCGGGGCATCCCGCCACAGGTCAACGTCATCGGCACGGCGATGTTCGTGATCGCGCTGCTGCTCGTCGGGGCCAGCTCGCTGCGCGGCCGGCGAGCTCGGCGGGCGGCCCTCGCGGCCCCCGTCGCGCCCCGCCCATCGGCGATGAGCGGATCATGAAACTCCCGCATACCGGCCGGGCGTTGGCCGACGCCGCGCCCGTCCCGTACTGGCTCGACCGACCGGAACGCCCCGACCCGCTGCCGCCGCTGGCCGGTCCGCACGACGCCGACCTGCTGGTGGTCGGTGGCGGGTACTCGGGGCTCTGGACCGCCCTGCTGGCCAAGGAAGCCGACCCGGACCGGGACGTGCTGCTGGTCGAGGCGGGCACCTGCGGCTGGGCGGCGTCGGGGCGCAACGGCGGGTTCTGCGCCGCCTCGCTCACCCACGGCCTGGCCAACGGCGTCGACCGGTTCCCCGGGGAGATCGACGAGTTGGAGCGGCTCGGCCGGGAGAACCTGGCGGCCATCGCCGCCACGGTGGCCCGGCACGACATCGACTGCGACTTCGAGCGGACCGGCGAGCTGGCGGTCGCCGTCGAGCCGTACCAGCTCGCCGGGCTGGCCGAGGACGCCGAGCTGGCCCGCCGGTACGGCCACGACGTCCGGCTGCTCGACCGCGACGAGGTACGCGCCGAGGTGGACTCGCCGACGTACCTCGGCGGGATGTGGGACCGGGACCGGGTGGCCCTGCTCGATCCGGCGAAGCTCGCCTGGGGACTCCGCCGCGCCGCCCTCGACCTGGGCGTACGCCTGCACGAGCACACCCGGGTCACCGGCCTGCGCCGGGACGGCGGCGCGCTACGCGCGACGACGGCCGGTGGCCCGGACGGGGCGCCCGGCGTGGTCCGGGCCCGGCAGGTCGTGCTCGCCACCAACGCGTTCCCGCCGTTGCTGCGCCGGCTGCGCGCCTGGCTGGTCCCGGTCTACGACTACGCGCTGATGACCGAGCCGCTGACGCCCGTGCAGCGGAAGGCGATCGGCTGGGCGAACCGGCAGGGCCTGGCCGATGTCGGCAACCAGTTCCACTACTACCGGATCACCGCCGACGGCCGGATCCTCTTCGGCGGGTACGACGCGGTCTACCACTACGGCAACCGGATGGCCCCGGAACTGGCGCAGCGGCCGGCCACCTTCACCGCCCTGGCCGAGCACTTCTTCACCACCTTCCCCCAGTTGGCGGGTCTCCGGTTCAGCCACCGCTGGGGCGGGGTGATCGACACCTGCACCCGGTTCTGCGCGTTCTTCGGCACCGCGTACGAGGGACGGCTGGCGTACGCGGCCGGGTTCACCGGGCTCGGCGTCGGGGCGACCCGGTTCGGCGCCCGGGTGATGCTCGACCTGCTCGGCGGGGAGGAGACTCCGCTGACCCGGCTCGACCTGGTGCGCAGCAAGCCGCTGCCGTTCCCGCCGGAGCCGTTCCGCGCCGCCGGCATCAACCTCACCCGTTGGTCGCTCGCCCATGCCGACGCACGCCAGGGGCGGCGCAACGGGTGGCTCCGCACGCTCGATCGTCTTGGACTGGGGTTCGATTCCTGATGCGCATCCTGCTCGTCGGCGCCGGCGGCGTCGGCTCCGCCGCCGTCGCCATCGCCGCCCGCCGCTCCTTCTTCGAGACCATGGTGGTCGCCGACTACGACCTCGGCCGCGCCAGCCGGGCCATCGCGGACCACGACACCCGCTTCGTCGCCGCCCCGCTCGACGCCTCGTCGGCGGAGGCGGTCGCCACGCTCTGCCGCGAGCACCGGATCACCCACGTGCTCAACGCGGTCGACCCGCGCTTCGTCATGCCCATCTTCGAGGGCGCGTTCGCCGCCGGGGCCGACTACCTGGACATGGCGATGTCGCTGTCCCGCCCGCACCCCGCGCATCCGTACGCGGAAACCGGGGTGAAGCTCGGCGACGACCAGTTCGCTCTCGCTGAGCAGTGGTCCGCGGCCGGTCGCCTCGCCCTCTGCGGCATCGGCGTCGAGCCGGGCCTGTCCGACGTCTTCGCCCGCTACGCCGCCGACGAACTCTTCACCGAGATCGACGAGATCGGGGTACGCGACGGGGCCAACCTCACCGTCGACGGCTACGACTTCGCCCCGTCGTTCTCCATCTGGACCACCATCGAGGAGTGCCTCAACCCGCCGGTGATCTGGGACACCGACCGGGGCTGGTACACCACCCCGCCGTTCTCGGAGCCGGAGGTGTTCGAGTTCCCGGCGGGGATCGGCCCGGTGGAGTGCGTCAACGTGGAGCACGAGGAGGTGCTGCTGATCCCGCGCTGGGTGAAGGCCAAGCGGGTGACCTTCAAGTACGGCCTGGGCGACGAGTTCATCGAGGTGCTCAGCACCCTGCACAAGCTGGGCCTCGACTCGACCCGCCCGGTGTCGGTGCGCGGCGTCGACGTCGCCCCGCGCGACGTGGTGGCCGCCTGCCTGCCCGACCCGGCCACGCTCGGCGACCGGATGCGCGGCAAGACGTGCGCCGGGACGTACGTCACCGGCACCGGGGTCGACGGCCGGCCACGGCGGGTCTACCTCTACCACGTGGTCGACAACGAGTGGTCCATGAAGGAGTACGGCCACCAGGCGGTGGTCTGGCAGACCGCGATCAACCCGGTGGTCGCGCTGGAACTGCTGGCCACCGGTGCCTGGTCCGGCACCGGGGTGCTCGGCCCGGAGGCGCTGCCCCCGCGGCCCTTCCTCGACCTGCTGACCGGCTACGGCTCGCCGTGGGGGATGGAGGAGCGGTGACCCGCTACGGCCCGATGTTCGGCCCCGACGTGACGTTCCTCGGGGTGCCCCCGTGCACCCTGGACGAGCCGGTCAGCTACGCGGACGCGGACGTGGTGATCGTGGGCGCGCCCTTCGACGGCGGCACCTCGCACCGGCCCGGCACCCGGTTCGGCCCGTCCGCCATCCGCCAGGCCTGCTACCTGCCGCACGACGGCTCCCGCCCATCCCTCGCGCTGCGGGTGGACGGCCTGCAGGACCTCCGCGTCTACGACGCGGGCGACGTGGAAATGTTCTCCGGCGACATCGAACGTTCGCTGTCCGCGCTGGAATCCGCCGTCTACGCGGTCGCGTCCGCCGGGGCGATCCCGATCGTGCTCGGCGGCGACCACTCCATCGCGCTGCCCGACGCCACCGGGGTCGCCCGGCACCACGGGCTCGGCCGGGTGTCGCTGGTGCACTTCGACGCGCACGCCGACACCGGGGACATCGAGTTCGGCTCGCTGCACGGGCACGGCCAGCCGATGCGCCGGCTCATCGAGTCCGGCGCGGTACGCGGTGACCGCTTCCTCCAGATCGGCCTACGCGGCTACTGGCCCGGCCCGGAGACACTCTCCTGGATGGCCGACCAGCGGATGCGGTCGTACGAGATGACCGAGGTGGTGGCCCGCGGGCTCGACGAGTGCCTGACCGAGGCGTTCGGGATCGCCACCGACGAGTGCGAGGGGGTCTTCCTCTCCGTCGACGTGGACGTGGTCGACCCGGGCATGGCCCCCGGCACCGGCACCCCGGAGCCCGGCGGGCTGACCTCGCGGCAACTGCTCGACGCCGTCCGGCGCTGCTGCTACGAACTGCCCGTAGTCGGGGTGGACGTGGTCGAGGTCGCGCCGCCGTACGACCACGCCGACATCACCGCGTACCTGGGGAACCGGGTGGTCCTGGAGGCGTTGTCGGCGATCGCCCGCCGCCGCCGGGACGCCGCCGGCGGCCCGCCCTGGGACCCGCGCCAACCCCTTCTCGACGGCCGCTGACGGGCCGGGTGATCCCCGTCCGGTCCGCCACGGCCGGTGTCAGGCAGGGCCGGACACCTGGCTGCGCACGATCGCGGTGGACCGCCACCGGCTGACCCGGGAATCGTGGCGAGCAGGGAGCGTCAGCCCGGGGAAGGGGTGGTCCGTCATGCCGCCGGAGGAGACCGCCACACGGATCGACGGGCCGGCCTCCGCTGCCGTGCCGCGTAACCCGCGCCGCCTGCGCCACCCGGACCGGTTCCGCGCCCGGTACGGTCCCTGGGCGCTCGTCACCGGCGCGTCGTCGGGCATCGGGCGGGAGATCGCCGAGGTGCTCGCCGCCGCCGGGCTACACCTCGTCCTCGTCGCCCGGCGGCGGGACGTCCTGCTGACCCTGGCCGACGAGCTCACCGACCGGTACGGCGTCCAGGCCCGGGTGGTCGACGCCGACCTCGCCACGCCAGCCGGGGTCGACGCGGCCGTCGCCGGCAGCACGGATCTCGACGTCGGGCTGCTGGTGGCCGCCGCCGGGTTCGGCACCTCCGGGTCGTTCCTGGACGCGGACCCCTCAGTAGAGGCGGAGATGCTGGACGTCAACTGCCGGTCGGTGCTGGCGCTGACCCAGCGGTTCGGGCGGCGACTGGCCACGCGCGGGCGCGGGGGCGTGGTGCTGCTGGCCTCGCTGGTCGGCTTCCAGGGCACCCCGCACGCCGCCTCGTACGCGGCCACCAAGGCGTACGTGCAGGCGCTCGCCGAGGCGCTGCACGTGGAGTGGAAGCCGCTCGGCATCGATGTGCTGGCGGCGGCGCCCGGCCCGGTGCACAGCGGCTTCGCCGCCCGGGCGGGGATGCGGATGGCACTGGCCGCCGCCCCCGCCGACGTGGCGGCTCCCGTCCTCAACGCGCTCGGCCGCCGGGGCACGGTGCTGCCCGGCGGCCTGGCGAAGCTGCTCACCTGGTCGCTGCGGCCGCTGCCGCGCCCGGTGCGGGTCCGGATGATGAGCGTGGTCATGCGCGGCATGCTCGACGAGAACCGCGCGCCCGGCCCGGCGTGACGCCGCAGCGGAATCCTGCACTGCTGCCTCCATGTTTAGTTAGACGTAGTTGAGGCGTGGGTGCTGCCGGGGATCGTTGGTCGGTCCGGGTCACGGGTGAGGTTCGTCTGTCGCTCCGTGACCTGCGGCAGAGGGATCCAGCGTCGTACGAGAGCGTTCGGGTCGCCGTCGACAAGCTGGCGGAGGTCGGGCCGGGCTTGGACGCCTCTCGTGGACACGTTGCGTGGCAGCAGCATCCGCAACCTGAAGGAACTCCGGCCCCGGTCGGGACGGGACGTCGCGATCCGCGTGCTGTTCGTCTTCGATCCCTAGTCGCAGGCCGTGCTCCTCGTCGCGGGCAACAAGGCCGGGAACTGGACACGGTGGTATCAGCAGAACATCCCAGCGGCGGAGGTCGCGTACAAGACTTGGCTCGACAGTGAGCGCGAGCGAAGGGGGAGTCGTGACCGAGTTCTACTGGGATGAGGTTCGCGCCGAACTCGGCGGTGACGACGCGGCGTACGAGGAGGAGCGGACTCGCACCGAGGCGTGGGTGAGTGCCTTCCACCTCGCCGAGGAGCGGAAGCGACTGGGGCTCACCCAGCGGCAGGTCGCCGACCTCATGGGTGTCACGCCCGGCCGGGTGAGCCAGATCGAGAACGGCGACCTCGACGTCAACGAGGTGGCCACCTTGAGCCGGTACGCGAACGCCCTCGGGGCCAAGCTGCGGATCATCTTCGACTACGGAGATGACCTTCGTCAGATTGCATGAGCCGTGCTGGTACGACCGCAACCGCGACGGCGACGGTGAGCCCTGCGCCGAGCAGCGGCGTAGAATGCGCCGGGTGTTGAACCGGCTGGCCGAGATCGACTGGACGCGGCTCACCCACGCCTACGGGACGGCGGAGAACATCCCGGACCTGTTGTGGGCCCTCGCCTCCGACGACGAGGACGAGGTCGAGGAGGCCCTCAGCGAGATTATCGGCAGCATCTTCCACCAGGGCGACGTCTACCCCGCGACGGTGCCGGCCGTGCCGATCCTCGCTGAGCTGGCGTCGACCGCGCAGCACCGGCGGGCCTGGATCCTCGCCACCGTCGGGATGCTGGCCGACCCGCACCACACATGGGGTGAGGAGGCGGACGAGGTCTGCGAGGCGGTACGCGCGCAGGCGGACCGCTTCCCGTCGCTGCTCAACGATCCCGATCCAGAGATCCGGGCGGCCGCGGCGTACACGGTGGCGCAGTGCGGCGACCGTCTACCAGTCACCCTGCTGCGGGAGCGGTGGCTGACCGAGGATGACCCGACCGTCCGGGCCTCCCTGGCGCTGGCGCTCGGGCTGCGTGACCCGGCCGGCGCCGCCGATCTGCTGGCCGACGCGCTGCACGAGGAGGAACCTCCGGTGCGGGTCGCCGCAGCGGTCGCGATCAGGCGGGCCGGGCTGCCCTGGCCGGTGGGTGCGGCGGAGGCGCTGGCGGGAGCGGTCGGCCCGGAGGCGGAGCTCGACTACGTCTGGGAGCGCCGGGGGGAGGCGTTGGACGAACTGGTGGGCGAGGCGGACGAGGCGTTCGTGGTGGACCTGCTCGGACGTCTGTTCACCGCCGCACCGCCGGCCCGCAAGGCCGCCGCGTACGCGATCGGTGAGCGCTGCCGGCAACTGCGTTCCGCCCCGGCCTTGCTGCTGCCCCTGCTCGGGCCCGCGTTGCACGACCTGGACGAGAGCGTCCGGGACAAGGCGGTCGGTGTGCTGCGTGCCGCTGGTCCCGCCTCGGCGGTGTACGCCGACGACTTGGCACGGGTCGCCGCCGGTTGGCCAGCGGTTGTGGAAGCCAATGGTTTCACCGCGCAGCAGCGGGCGGTGGAGATCCTCGCCATGCTGGCCGACCCGCGCTGGATCGACGTGATCTGCGTGGTCTGGGCCGGCGGGCACGAGGTGCGGCTGCCGGTTGACAAGCCACGCTTCGGCGAGGCCGTGCTAGCCGCGGCCCGGGGGCACCTGGCTGGTGCGGACCACCCGGCGTTGGTCACCGGGCTGGCCACCCTGCTCGAGGAGTGGGGGCCAGCCGCCTCCGCCGCCGTGCCGGAGCTGGTGGCCGCCCTGCCGGTCGCCCCGGCCCGGGTGGCGGCCGCGCTCGCCGCGATCGGGGTGGCGCCTGAGCCGGCGGTGCCGGAGCTGCTGGTGGCGGCCTCCCGGGGCGACGTTCGTGCCGGGGTGGCGCTGTGGCGGGCCACGAATGACGTCGAGCCGGTGGTGACCGCTGTCGTTTGGCAGCTCGACGCGGGACCGGACGGCCACGAATGGCGGCTTCAGCATGCCTTCGACGCGGTACCGGCGCTCGGCGCGCTGCTGCCGAGACTGCGGTCGTACCTGACCGGGGTCGCGCTGGAGACGGAGGCAGAGCGGTACGCGCAGCTGCTTGCGGCCCGGGTGGTGGGCGAGCTGACCGGCGAGCGTGACGTGGTGCTGCCCACCGTTCAGGCGGTACTCGGCACCGGCTGGTGGGCCGCGTCCGCCGCCGCCGACCTGGCGGCCCGGTTCCCCGATCCGGCGTACGGCCCGGCCCTGTGGAAGCTGCTCGACGCACGGGTGGCCCCCCCGGGCCCGGCAGCGCTGGTACGGGCCCTCTGGCGGAGCGGCGTGTCCCCGGACGACCTTGCCCCAGTCCTGGTCCGCCTCATCGAGGAGGCACGGCCGCGCGGCGTGCTCCCGCTGCTGGTGGAGATGGACGCCCGGACTGCGTCGCCGGCGCTGCTGGACCTCGCCGAGCGCGACGCGCGGGTGATCACCGGCGGGGTCGCCGTGGACACCGCCTGGGAGGACGAGCAGCTCCGGCGCGAGCTGCGCGAGGCTGTGGCCGTTCTTGACCGGTAGCGCCGGAGCTACGGACCGCCGGTAGCCGGGGCCTCCCGGCGGTCGGGAGGCCCCGGGCGGTCAGGCGAGTCGGGAGCGAATGAGGAAGCGGACCCCTTCCGGGCCTCGAGGGAGAAGCCGCTGCCCCGGCCGGTGGCCGAGCTACTTCGCCTGGCGGTCCGCCCCGCTCGGCACTGCCGGGCCGGCGCTGGTGACCGCCACCTACTACAGCTTCAGCCCCCGCATGGTCGCCAGGTACGTCCCCGCCGTCTGGACCACCGCCGAGCCGGCCAAGGTGCTACCCGCCCGGCTGTCCGGGATGGACCGCGCGCTGCGCGCCCTGCTCGGCGACCGGGTCGACTCACCCGAGCTGGCCGAGGCCGCCACGCTGGCCCGCCGGGCGGCCCGGGCCGCCGACCTGGCCGGGCGTCCGCTGGCGGCCGCCAACGCCGACCTGCCCTGGCCGGACGCGCCGCACCTCGTCCTCTGGCAGGCCGCCACGATCCTGCGCGAACACCGCGGCGATGGGCACCTGGCGGCCCTGCTCACCGCCGGGCTCGACCCGGCCGAGGCGCTGGTCTCCTTCGCCGCCGTCGGTGCCGCCCCGGTCGAGGTCTTCGCCAGCCGCGGGTGGACGGCCGAGGAGTGGGCCGCCGCCCGGGACCGGCTCGCCGCCCGGGGCCTGCTCGACGCCCGGCGGCGCGGCCACCGACGCCGGTCACCGGCTCCGCGACGAGGTGGAGCGGCGTACGGACGAGTTGGCCGCCGCGCCGTGGCGAGCGCTCGGCCCCGCCGTCGGCCGGCTCGCCCAGCTCGTCGCCCCGCTCACCCGGGCGATCGTCGCCGCCGGCCTGCTGCCCGCGCAGAGCACCCTCGGGATCCGCCCCCCTCGGTGATCCCGAGCTTCCGCTGCGCCGGTTCCGGCGGGCCCTTGGCCCGGCTGCGGGCGGGCGCCTCCGCCCGCAGCCAGCGGCGGGCGGCACACCATGGGCGGCCTGGGGGGATGGCACCCATGGTGTGCCACGAACAGGTGCTGACCGCCGGTCAGCCGAACGCCGCGTCCAGGATGTCCAGGCCCCGGGTCAACTCCTCTTCGGCGATGACGAGCGGCGGCAGGAAACGCAGCACGTTGCCGTACGTGCCGCAGGTGAGGGTGAGCAGGCCGGCGGCGTGGCAGGCCGCCGAGATCGCCGCCGTGGCGGCCGGGTCCGGAGTCAGGCTGCCCGGCTGCACGATCTCCACGGCGAGCATCGCGCCGCGCCCGCGTACCTCGGCGACGCGCGGGTCGCGGGCGGCGATCGCCCGCAGCCGGTCGACCATGGTCGCGCCGATCCGCCGGGCGGCGGCGGCCAGGTCCAGCTCGTGCATAGTCTCGATGGCCGCCAGCGCGGCGGCACAGGCGATCGGGTTGCCGCCGTACGTGCCGCCGAGGCCGCCGACGTGCACCGCGTCCATCAGCTCCGCCCGCCCGGTCACGGCGGCCAGCGGCAGGCCGCCGGCGATGCCCTTGGCCAGGGTGACCAGGTCCGGCTCGACGCCCTCGTGCTGGCAGGCGAACCAGTCCCCGGTCCGGCAGAACCCGGTCTGGATCTCGTCGGCCACGAAGACCACCCCGGTGGCTGTCGCCCACTCACGCAGCGCCGGCAGGAACCCCTCCGCGGGTACGACGAAGCCGCCCTCGCCCTGGATCGGCTCGATCAGCAGGGCGGCCACGTTCTCCGCACCGACCTGCTTCTCCACCAGCTCGATCGCCCGGGCCGCGGCGGTCGCCCCGTCGAGCCCACCGTCGCGCAGCGGGTACGACATCGGCACCCGGTAGATCTCCCCGGCGAACGGCCCGAACCGGTGCTTGTACGGCATGTTCTTCGCGGTCAGCGCCATGGTTAGGTTGGTCCGGCCGTGGTACGCGTGGTCGAAGACCACCACCGCCGGCCGCCCGGTGGCGTGTCGGGCGATCTTGACGGCGTTCTCCACCGCCTCGGCACCCGAGTTGAACAGCGCCGAGCGCTTCTCGAAGCCCCCCGGCGTCAGCGCGTTGAGCTGCTCGCACACCGCCACGTACGACTCGTAGGGGGCGACCATGAAGCAGGTGTGGGTGAAGCGCTCGACCTGCGCCTTGACCGCCTCGACCACACGTGGGGCGGAGTTGCCGACATTGGTGACCGCGATGCCGGCGGCGAAGTCGATCCACTCCTGACCGTCGACGTCGGTGATCGTGCCGCCGCCGGCCCGGTCCACGTACGCCGGGATGACGCTCCCGACCCCACGGGCGACCGCCGCGCCCCGCCGCTTGTGCAGTTCCTCGCTCGACGTCATGGCTCAGCCTTCGATGTTGTGCATGACGTGCTTGATCCGGGTGTAGTCCTCCAGGCTGTAGACCGAGAGGTCCTTGCCGTGCCCGGAGTGCTTGAAGCCGCCGTGCGGCATCTCGGAGATGAACGGGATGTGGGTGTTCACCCAGACGCAGCCGAAGTCGAGCCGACGGGTCATCCGCATCGCCCGGCCGTGGTCCTTGGTCCAGACCGAGGCGGACAGGCCGTATTCGACGCCGTTGGCCCAGCGCACCGCCTCGTCCTCGTCGGAGAAGCGCTGCACCGTGATGACCGGGCCGAACACCTCGTCCTGGATGATCTCGTCGGCCTGCTGCACCCCGGACACCACGGTCGGGGCGTAGAAGTAGCCGCGCTCGCCGACCTGCGAGCCGCCGGTTTCGACCTTCGCGTGGCCGGGCAGCCGGTCCAGGAAGCCCCGTACCCGGGCGAGCTGGTTGGCGTTGTTCAGCGGGCCGTAGAGCACGTCCTCGTCGTCCGGCGCGCCTGTCTTCGTGTTGCGGGCCTGCTCGGCGAGGGCGGCGACGAAGTCGTCGTAGACGCCGGGACCGGCGAGCACCCGGGTAGCTGCGGTGCAGTCCTGGCCGGCGTTGAAGTAGCCGCCCACCGCGATCGCCTCGGCCGCCGCCGCAATGTCCGCGTCGTCGAACAGCACCACCGGGGCCTTGCCGCCCAACTCCAGGTGGGTCCGCTTGAGGTCCGGCGCGGCCGCGGCGGCGACCTCCATGCCGGCCCGGGTCGAGCCGGTGATCGACACCAGCTGCGGCGTCGGGTGGGCGACGAGGGCCCGGCCGGTGTCCCGGTTGCCGCAGATCACGTTGAACACGCCCGGCGGGAAGAACTCGGACGCGATCTCGGCCAGCAGCAGCGTCGACACCGGGGTGGTGTCGGACGGCTTGAGCACCACGGTGTTGCCGGCGGCCAGCGCCGGCGCGATCTTCCAGACCGCCATCATCAGCGGGTAATTCCACGGGGTGACCTGGGCGCAGACGCCGATCGGCTCGCGCCGCACGTACGAGGTGTGACCCGCCAGGTACTCGCCGGCCGAGCGGCCCTCCAGCAGGCGGGCGGCGCCGGCGAAGAAGCGGAACTCGTCGACGGCCGGCGGCAACTCCTCGTCGGCGGTGAGCTGGCGCGGCTTGCCGGTGTTGCGTACCTCGGCGTCGACCAGGTCGGCGGCGCGGGCCTCCACCGCGTCGGCGAGCTTGAGTAGGGCCTTCTGCCGCTCGGCCGGGGTGGTGTCCCGCCACGTCTCGAAAGCCGCGGCGGCGGCCTTCATCGCCGCGTCCACGTCCGCGGCTCCCGAGACCGTCGCCTGGGCGAAGACCTCCCCGGTGCACGGGTCGATCAGGTCGGCGTAGCCGCCGTCCACCGGGTCGACGTACTCGCCGTTGACGAAGTTGCGCAGCTGCTGCTGATCACTCATCAGAAATCTCCGAGGGTGGCCGGGGGGAAGGTCAGCGGAGGTTATCGCAATCTGACTGCCATCTTGGCTACTGAATTCGCAACAGACAAGGGCTAAGGCAACTGTTTCCGCGTGAGGGTGTCGTCGTCTACGCTGCCGGTCGTGGAGCCGAGAGCCTTCTTCGTCGCCGGCCGCCCCGTTCACGGCGAGGGCGAGCTGACCATCACCCACCCGTACGACGGCCGGACGGTCGGGCGTACCACCCTCGCCACGCCCGACCAGGTCGAGGCCGCCGTCGCGGCAGCCACCGGCGTGGCCGCGGCGGCCGCGGCCCTGCCCGCGCACGCCCGCGCGGCGGCCCTCGACCACGTCTCCCGGCGGCTCGCCGAACGCGCCGACGAGGTCGCCGCACTGATCACCGCCGAGAACGGCAAGCCGGTCAAGTGGGCGAAGGCCGAGGTGGGTCGCGCGGTCTCCACGTTCCGGTGGGCGGCCGAGGAGACCCGGCGCTTCTCCGGCGAACTGCAACGCCTGGACACCGACCCGGCGGCGACCGGGCGGATCGCGCTGGTCCGGCGGGTGCCGAAGGGGCCGGTGCTGGGTATCGCGCCGTTCAACTTCCCGCTGAACCTGGTCGCGCACAAGGTCGCCCCGGCCATCGCCGTCGGCGCGCCGATCGTCGTCAAGCCGGCCCCGGCCACCCCGCTGTCCGCGCTGCTGCTCGGCGAGATCCTCGCCGAGACCGAGCTGCCCGAGGGGATGTTCTCGGTGCTGCCGCTGCCCAACGAGCGCGCCGCCGAACTCGTCGCCGACCCCCGGCTGCCGGTGGTGTCGTTCACCGGCTCCGGACCGGTCGGCGCGGCCATCCGCCGGGCCGTCCCCGACAAGCACGTGACCCTCGAACTCGGCGGCAACGCGGCGGCGGTGATCTGCGAGGACTGGAGCTCCGACGAGGACCTGACCTTCGCCGCGCACCGGATCGCCACCTTCTCCAACTACCAGGCCGGCCAGTCGTGCATTGCCGTGCAGCGGGTGTACGTGCACGAATGGCTCTACGACGGCTTCCTACCCCGGCTGGTCGCGGCCGTGGAGGCGCTGCGCACCGGAGACCCGACCTCCGAGCTGACCGACGTCGGCCCGCTGGTCTCCGTCGCGGCGGCCGAGCGGGTCGAGGCGTGGGTGGACGAGGCAGTCGTCGCCGGTGCCACCATCGAGGTCGGCGGCCGGCGGGAGGGCGCGACCTACCCGCCGACCGTGCTGACCGGGGTGCCCTCCTCGGCCAAGGTCAGTGCGGAAGAGGTGTTCGGGCCGGTGCTGGTGGTCACCCGGGTCGAGAGCGACCAGGCCGCGTTCGCCGCCGTCAACGACTCGCCGTACGGGCTGCAGGCCGGCGTCTTCACGCACAACCTGCAGACCGCGTTCCTGGCGTCCCGCACGCTCGACGTCGGCGGGGTGATCGTGGGAGACGTGCCGTCATACCGGGCCGACCAGATGCCGTACGGCGGGGTGAAGGGCTCCGGCGTCGGGCGGGAAGGGCTGCGCAGCGCGATGGAGGACTACACCGAGCCGCGCGTGATGGTCCTGACCGGACTGGCGCTGTAGCTTGCCGGCTCCTTCCGGCCAGAGCCCGGTTGGCGGGCCGAGGTGATGTCCTCCTACCAGGACGCCGGGCATCAGATGGGCTCCTGACTCGGCTCTGGTAGGGGCTCGGCGACCTGGTGGCCGCGACACCGGACCTGGGCACCGAGCACGCCGATCTGCTGCGCGAGCGGTGGGCCGAACAGGCCCGTGCGGACCTCTTCCCGGCCCGATACTGATCCCCTGGCTACCGTGAGGTGGTGACGCGTACGCGGAAGACCGCTCTCTGGGCGACGGGGATCGTGCTGGGCCTGGTGATCGGGCTGCTCACCATCGGTGGCGCCGGAGGCATCGCCATGGGTATCGGGATCGGAGTGGCGTTCGGGATCGCGTTCACCGGCGTCGGCCGGAAATCCGACCAGTCGTGACGGACGGCGGAATCCCGTACCGGCCGCCGGCCGACGTCGCGGAGGCGCTGCGCGTACAGGAGGAGTTGCGGTCGCGGGTGGATCTGGTGGGGCCGGGACCGACCGCGCCCACGAGGGTGACCGGCCTCGACGTCGCGTACGCGGAGGGCGGTGACCGGCTCGCGGCGGCCGTCACCGTGCTGGACGCGGACACCCTGGCCGTGGTCGACGAGGCGGTCAGCGTGGGCCGGCCCGCCTTCGGGTACGTGCCGGGGCTGTTCGCCTTCCGCGAGCTGCCCGCCTTGCTGGAAGCCCTGGACCGGCTGACCGTCCGTCCCGACCTGCTGGTCTGCGACGGGCACGGGTTGGCGCACCCGCGCCGGTTCGGGCTGGCCTGCCATCTCGGCCTGGTCACCGGGCTGCCCGCGATCGGCGTGGGCAAGACCCCGCTGGTCGGCGAGTGGGACGAGCCAGGCCCGGAGCGGGGCGCCTGGACCCCGCTGCGCGACGGCCGTGAGGTGGTCGGCCGGGTGCTGCGTACCCGGGACGGGGTGAAGCCGGTCTTCGTCAGCGTCGGCCATCGGATGAGCTTGGACAACGCGGTCGACCGGGTGCTCGCCTTGACGCCGCGCTACCGGTTGCCGGAGACCACCCGGACGGCCGACCGGCTGTGCCGGCAGACACTGGCCGCCGCTCTCGCCTGACGGTCCGCCACCGCTCGCCAGGCGGCTGTCCGCAGGGCCCCGATCGTCCGTCGCCGGGCGTCCACCGGCGGATGTCGGCGGGCTGCCCTGATCAGCGGGCGTCGAGGGTGTCGGGGCCGGAGGAGGTGTCGCGGCGCACATGTGGAGCGCTCGATGGGCGGGTACCGACCAGGCCCGGTAGTACCCTGACCGCCGGACCCGGACGGGGTGGATGCGGTGAGGTGGAGATGTCGGTGAGGCGGCATGCGGCGCGGCTGGCCATGGTCGGCGTGATGCTGGGCGGCCTGGTGGCCGTCGGTGCGTCTCCGGCGTTCGCCGAGGACGACCGGGTGTCGGTGCGCGTCGGGGACAGCTTCAAGGTCGGCGGATCGCCCGGCACGGTGGCGGTCGAGGTGCGCAAGCGTACCGACGGCTGTGTGCTGCTGCGGACCGC
The DNA here is from genome assembly GCF_001905095.1 of Micromonospora sp. CB01531. Taxonomy (GTDB): domain Bacteria; phylum Actinomycetota; class Actinomycetes; order Mycobacteriales; family Micromonosporaceae; genus Micromonospora. The sequence goes on along the minus strand of NZ_LWLS01000002.1, from coordinate 136,591 downwards.
GTTGGGCCTGCGGCTCGACGGCCTCGCGGCCAACCAGGTCGAAGTGCACGTCAACTATGACGGGCGCTGGTGGCCGGTGCCGGTCTCCGGTGGCGGTGACACGGTGCGCACATCGTCCACGTCCCCGGCCAAGCCGAACCTGTGCAAAGGCAAGGAGATCACGGTCCGCTACCGGGTCGCCTTCCTGAACGGCGCGCCCGGCGGGCGGGTGATCGTCGTCGGCGAGGCGACCACCGCGGTCGGCCGGGAAATCGGCCGGGCAGCCGATGAGGCCCGCGTGGTGGGCGGGGCGAAGGCCGTGACGCCCTCCCCGACCCCGTCCCGGAAGCCGTCCCCGACCCCCACTCCGAGCGCCGCGACGACGCCGGCGGGCGAGGCCGACAGCGGGACCGCCGTGGCGGCCGCGCTCGCCCCGACCGCCGGGGCCAGCGCCGCGGCGGCCGAGACATCCTCCGGAGGTTCCCCGATCATGTGGGTCGGTATCGCCCTGGTGCTCGTCGGCGCCGCCCTCATCGTGCTGCTGGTGCGCCGCAACCGGGCGGAGAAGGCCGCCGAGGGGGGCACCGGCTACCCGCCGGTCCCGCTGCCGCGCAGCGCCGGCACCACGTACCGCTCCGGGGCGCCGGCGGGCCAGGTGTACGGGCAGCAGCCGGCCACCTCCACGGTCTACGGCGGGGCCGCGGCGCCCCGCCCGACCGGCAACGTGTACGGCGCTCCCGCCGCGGGAGACCGCCCAGCTGGCGAACCGCCGGCGCCTGCCGGCGGCGACGCCACCACCGTGCTGCCCCGCCCGCCCCGCTGAGCCCGGGCCCGGCCGCCCGCCGGGGGTTACGGTGACGGTGTGTGGTGGCGACATGAGTGGTGTCGCCGCCACGGCGGCCGGTGGGCGTCGACGAGGTCGAGATGATCTCGCTCGGTGGCGCGGTGCCGGCACAGGTTCGCCGATAAGATCGCGTGCGCCGGACGGCACCGCCGACCGGTGAGACCGCATACGTGGAAGGAGCCGCGCCGTGGCCCTGGACCCGCAGTTGCTCGAGATCCTCGCCTGCCCGGACACGCACCACGCCCCGCTCGACTACGACCCGCAGGCGCAGACGCTGACCTGTACGGAGTGCGGCCGGATCTTCGAGGTCCGCGACGACGTGCCGGTGCTGCTGCTGGACGAGGCGCGCGGCGGGCCCGCGGGCGACGACGCGCGTGGCGGTTCGGGGTCGCAGCGGTGATGGAGGGTACGGCCGGCGTCAGCGGCCATCGGCACGCGGACGAGTCGCTGCTGGACAACCCAGATCTGCTCGCCGAGCAGGATCCCGGCGGCATGCTCCGGTTCACCGCCTCGGCCGGCGCCCAGGTACGCGAGTCGGCGGCGCTGGCCGCCGAGGCGAACCTGAGCGTGCTCGCCGACGAGGGGCGGCCGCGGGCAGTGGTCATCGCGGGCATCGGCACCGCCGGGCGGACCGGAGACGTGCTGGCCACGGTCGCCGGGCCGCGCTGCCCGGTACCCGTCATCCCGCACCGCAGCGCCGGTGTCCCCGGCTGGGTGGGCGCGGCGGACGTGGTGATCGCGGTCAGCGCCTCCGGCCGCAGCCCCGAGGCGCTGGGCGCCGCCGAGGCCGCGCACCGGCGGGGGGCCCGGCTGGTCGCCGTCGGCGCCCCGGACTCCCAGTTGCAGTCGGTGGCCGAGCGGGCCCGGGCGCCGTTCATACCGGTGCCCCGACGCGCCCCGGCGCGAGCCAGTCTCTGGGCGCTCACCGTTCCGGTCCTGCTCGCCGCCCGTACGCTCGGGCTGGTGAAGGTCAACGAGGCGGACCTGGCCGAGACGGCGGCCCGGCTGGACGCGGACGCCGACCGGTCCCGGCCTACCGCCGAGTCCTTCGTCAACCCGGCGAAGTCGCTGGCCCTGGGACTGGCCGGGTCGATCCCGATCGTGTGGGGTTCGTCCCCGCTGGCCACGGTGGCTGCCCGCCGGTTCGGTGACACGCTCTCGGCCAACGCCCGCTACCCGGTGACCACCGGGGCGCTGGGCGAGGCGGGCCGGGGCCGGGTCGGCCTGCTCGACGGCGTCTTCGGCGGGCTGGCCGAGGGGGAGCGGGACATCTTCGCCGACCCAGACGAGACCGGCGGCGACGCCACCCGGCTGCGGCTGGTGCTGCTGCGCGACGGCGGCCTGAACGCCGAGGACGACACCGACGAGCCGCTCGCCGTGGAGGAACGCCGGGCCGACGCGGTGCAGACCCTCGCCGAGCGGCGCGGGGTGCGCTGCGACGTGGTCACCGCCGAGGGCGGGTCGGCGCTGGAGCGCCTCGCCTCGCTGATCGCGGTCCCGGACTTCGCCTCGGTCTACCTCGCCCTGGCCCACGGGCTGGACCCGATGGCTGTACCGGCCGTCACGGAGATGAAGGAGCTGGCAAACCCGTGAGCGAGCGAACCATCAGGCCCAGTGGCGCGGCACCTCGCGTCGCCGTGGAGCGAAGCGAGGCGGCGGCGTGAGCGCGAACGGGGGCACGAGGGCGATCGTCGCCGCCCTGCTGGCCAACATCGGCATCGCCGTCACCAAGTTCGTCGCGTTCCTGCTGACCGGCTCGTCGTCGATGCTGGCCGAGTCGATCCACTCGGTCGCCGACTCCGGCAACCAGGGGCTGCTGCTGCTAGGCGGCCGGCGGGCCCAGCGGGAGGCCACTCCGCAGCACCCGTTCGGCTACGGCCGGGAGCGCTACATCTACGCGTTCATCGTGTCGATCGTGCTGTTCAGCCTCGGTGGTCTGTTCGCGCTGTACGAGGCGTACCACAAGTGGTCGCATCCGGAGGCAATCACCAAGTGGCAGGCGGTGCCGGTGATCGTGCTGGTGGTCGCGATCGTGCTGGAGGGCTTCTCCTTCCGTACGGCCATCAAGGAGTCCAACCAGATCCGGGGCCGTCAGTCCTGGGTGCACTTCATCCGCCGGGCCAAGGCCCCGGAGCTGCCGGTGGTGCTGCTGGAGGACTTCGGCGCGCTGGTCGGTCTGGTCTTCGCGCTCTTCGGCGTCGGTATGACGCTGGCCACCGGCAACGGCCGGTGGGACGCCCTCGGTACGGCGATGATCGGCGTGCTGCTGGTGACCATCGCGATCATCCTGGCCGTCGAGACGAAGAGCCTGCTGCTAGGTGAGGGCGCCGAGCCGAAGGACCTGGCCGCGATCGAGCGGGCTGTCACCGCCGGCCCCGAGGTGGAGCGGATCATCCACATGAAGACCCTCTACCTGGGGCCGGAGGAGCTGATGGTGGCCGCGAAGATCGCCGTGCCGCCCTGCGAGACGGCCGAGGAACTGGCCCGGGGCATCAACGCCGTGGAGGCGCGGATCCGCTCCTCCGTGCCGATCGCCCGGGTCATCTATCTGGAGCCCGACATCTACAGTGCGGCAGCGGACCGGGCCGGCACCGGTTCGGCCTCGCACACCGCGGTCGCGCAGCCCGACGAGGCCGGACCGGGCGAGGCGGCCGGGCAGGCCGGGAGCTGACCGTGGAGCTGTTGCAGGGCCGGATCCGGGACTACGCCTGGGGCTCGCGCACCGCGATCGCCGAGTTGCAGGGGCGACCGGTGCCGAGCGACGGGCCGGAGGCCGAGCTGTGGCTGGGTGCCCACCCGGGCGCCCCGGCCACGGTGGATCGGGACGGCAGCCCGGTCAGCCTCACCGAGCTGCTGCTGGCCGAGCCGGCGCACTGGCTGGGCGAGCGGGTGGTCGGCCGGTTCGGCACCCGGCTGCCGTTTCTACTGAAGGTGCTGGCCGCGGACGCCCCGCTCAGCCTCCAGGCCCATCCGGACGCCGAGCAGGCCCGGGCCGGGCACGCGGCCGACACCGACCGGGTCAACTACGTCGACCCGTACCACAAACCGGAGCTGCTGGTGGCGCTCTCCGAGTTCGAGGCGCTCTGCGGGTTCCGGGATCCGGCCGAGTCGGCGGCGGCGCTCGCGGCGTTCGGCGTACCGGTGCTGGAGCCGGTGGTGGCGGCGCTGCGCACCGGGCCGGCGGGGCTGCGGGAGGCCGTCCGCCTGCTGCTGAGCTGGCCGGAGGCGGAGCGGGTCGGGCTGGTGGCGGCCGTGCTGACGGCGGACGTCGCCGGGCCGGATGCGGTGCTGGCCCGGAGCCTGGCGGTCGACTACCCGGCCGACCCGGGGGTGCTGGTGGCGCTGCTGCTGCACCACGTCCGGCTGGTCCCGGGCGAGGCGATCTGGATGCCCGCCGGCAACCTGCACGCCTATCTGCGCGGCACCGGCGTGGAGATCATGGCGGCCAGCGACAACGTGCTGCGCGGCGGCCTCACCCCGAAGCGGGTGGACGTGGACGAGTTGCTGCGGGTGCTGCGGTTCGAGGTGCTCGACGAGCCGGTGGTCGCGCCGGTCGCGGTGGCGCCCGGGGTGGTGACCTGGCCGGTCCCGGTCGAGGATTTCGCGCTGCACCGGGTCGAGGTGACGGCCGGCGGCCCGGGGGCGCGGTTGACGCTGCCCGGCCCGCGGGTGGTGCTCTGCCGCGTCGGCAAGCTCGCGGTGGACGACGGGGTCGGCACGGTGGCGCTGGGGCCGGGCCAGGCGGCGGTGGGCACCGCGGCCGGCGGGCCGCTGGTGATCGGCGGCGAGGGCGAGGCGTTCGTCGCCACCTGTGGGCTGCGCTGACCGCAGAGCCGCCCACCTGGGGCGAGTCCGACTTTCCCGAAATAGCTTGACGCGATAGTCGCCCCAGTGTGACCCTATGAGTACGTAGCGTTGTCGCGACGAAAGGTCCGGTGACGCGCGGGGAACCAAACCGGGGGGATGCACGGGGCGGCCGGACCGTGGGCGGAGAGTCCGTTCACGACCGACCGCCCCGTGCGCTGTCGCCGCGCGGATCGGACGTCATCGGACAACCGGGCACGGGTGAAGAAGGCCACGCGCGTAAGGTAAAGCTGCGCAGCACTTCGTTCGACAGGAGCTTCCATGACCAGCACCCTCCCGGCGACCCCCAGCGGCGCGTCGTCCGAGGCCCGGCCGACCACCCTCGCCGAGGGCGACTACAAGGTGGCGGATCTGTCGCTCGCCGCGTTCGGGCGCAAGGAGATCCGGCTCGCCGAGCACGAGATGCCCGGCCTGATGGCGATCCGGCGGGAGTACGCCGACGCCCAGCCGCTCGCCGGCGCGCGTATCACCGGCTCGCTGCACATGACCATCCAGACCGCCGTCCTGATCGAGACCCTGGTGGCGCTCGGCGCGCAGGTCCGCTGGGCGTCCTGCAACATCTTCTCCACTCAGGACCACGCCGCCGCCGCGATCGTCGTCGGCCCGAACGGCGCTCCCGAGGCCCCCGCCGGCGTCCCGGTCTACGCCTGGAAGGGCGAGAGCCTCGAGGAGTACTGGTGGTGCACCGAGCAGGTGCTCACCTGGCCGGACGGGCAGGGTCCCAACATGATCCTGGACGACGGCGGCGACGCCACCCTGCTCGTGCACAAGGGCTTCGAGTTCGAGAAGGCCGGCGTCGTGCCGCCGGTCGAGTCCGCCGACTCCGAGGAGTATGCGGTCATCCTCAAGCTGCTGCACCGCTCGCTCGCCGAGGACGGCCAGCGCTGGACCCGGATCGCCGGCGGCATCAAGGGCGTGACCGAGGAGACCACCACCGGTGTGCACCGGCTCTACGAGATGCACCGCAACGGCAACCTGCTCTTCCCGGCCATCAACGTCAACGACTCGGTGACCAAGAGCAAGTTCGACAACAAGTACGGCTGCCGGCACTCGCTCATCGACGGCATCAACCGGGCCACCGACGTGCTGATCGGCGGCAAGATGGCGGTCGTGCTCGGCTATGGCGACGTGGGCAAGGGCTGCGCCGAGTCGCTGCGCGGCCAGGGTGCCCGGGTCGTGGTGACCGAGGTCGACCCGATCTGCGCGCTCCAGGCGGCGATGGACGGCTACCAGGTCGCCACCCTGGACGACGTGGTCGAGCAGGCTGACATCTTCATCACCGCCACCGGCTGCTTCAGCGTCATCACCAACGAGCACATGGCCCGGATGAAGCACCAGGCGATCGTCGGCAACATCGGCCACTTCGACAACGAGATCGACATGGCCGGCCTGGCGAAGCGTTCGGACGTGACCCGGGAGAACATCAAGCCGCAGGTCGACGTCTGGCGGTTCGAGGACGGCCACGCGATCATCGTGCTCTCCGAGGGTCGCCTGCTGAACCTGGGCAACGCCACCGGGCACCCGAGTTTCGTCATGTCGAACTCGTTCGCCAACCAGACCATCGCCCAGATCGAGCTCTTCACCAAGACCGCCGAATACCCGATCGGCGTGTACGTGCTTCCCAAGCACCTGGACGAGAAGGTCGCCCGGCTGCACCTGGCCGCGCTCGGCGCCAAGCTGACCACCCTCTCCAAGGAGCAGGCCGCCTACCTCGGCGTGCCGCAGGAGGGGCCGTTCAAGCCGGAGCACTACCGCTACTGAGCCACACCCGAAAGGGACCGGGGTCGACCGCCGCGCGGCCGTCCCGGTCCCTTTCGCGTACGCGGACAATCCCGCCGGCCCCGGCGCGCCGCGCCGGCTCCCGGTCGGGAGGGGGTCGGATGGCCCTGGTGACGCTCGCCACCGGCAGGGAAAGCTTGGCTGACCAGCGCTTGTCCGGTTGCCGTCGATCCGGGTGACGTTCTCCTGAACGACTTGACGGCGGCTCGGATCAGGAGGAAGGTATGGCTGCCCTAAGTTAACTGAGGCGTGCCTAACCAATCACGGAGTACCGATGTTCGCCACGTACCTGATCGGCCTGCGGGAAGGCCTGGAGGCGACCCTCGTGGTCAGCATCCTGGTCGCGTTCCTGGTCAAGTCGAACCGCCGCAACCGGCTGCCGCACGTGTGGCTCGGTGTCGGCGCGGCCGTGGCCCTGTCGGTGCTCTTCGGCTGGCTGATCGAGTACACCTCGACCGCGCTGCTGCGGACGTCGGAGTCGCGGGAACTCTTCGACGCGATCACCTCCGTCGCCGCCGTCGTCTTCGTCACCTGGATGATCTTCTGGATGCGCAAGGCCGCCCGGAGCATCGCCGGTGAGCTGCGCGGCAAGCTCACCGAGGCGCTCGCCGTCGGCGCCTTCGCGGTGATGGGCATGGCGTTCCTCGCGGTCATCCGGGAGGGCCTGGAGACCGCACTGATCTTCTACTCCGCCGCGAAGAGCACCGTCGGCGGTGCCGGCCGGGATGCCATGCTCGCGCTGGTCGGGGGCATCGCCACCGCCGTGCTGATCGGCTTCCTGCTCTACCGCAGCGCCCTCAAGCTCAACCTGAGCAAGTTCTTCACCTGGACCGGCGCGCTGCTGATCCTGGTCGCCGCCGGCATCTTCAAGTACGGCGTGCACGACTTCCAGGAAGCCGGCGTGCTGCCCGGCCTCAACAACCACGCCTTCGACATCTCCTCGGTGCTCGACCCGAGCACCTGGTACGCGACCCTGCTCAGCGGCATGTTCAACATCACCGCCGCCCCGAGCGTGCTCGAGATGGTCGCCTGGGTGGCGTACGCGGTGCCGGTGCTCGTCCTCTTCCTGCGCAAGCCGGCCAAGCCGGCCGCCAAGCCGGCCGAGGCGGCGAAGCCCGCCACCGAAGCGTCCGCCAGCCCCGTGCAGCCCGCCTGATCGCCCGTTTCCTGAGGAGACACACCACCGATGCGTACCACTCGATTCGTCGTGCCCGCCGCCGCCGGGGTGCTCGCCGTCGCCGGCCTGGCCGGTTGCAGTGGTGGCGACGACAAGTCGGACGCGAAGTCCGGCGGGCCGATCGCGGTCAAGGCCACCGACAGCGCCTGTGAGGTGGGCGTCACCGAGCTCGAGGCCGGTCAGGTGACCTTCAAGGTGACCAACTCCGGGTCCAAGGTCAACGAGTTCTACGTGTACGCCACCGGTGACCGGGTGATGGGCGAGGTGGAGAACATCGCCCCCGGCCTGAGCCGCGAGCTGCGGGTCGAGCTGCCCGCCGGGACGTACGAGACGGCCTGCAAGCCGGGGATGAGCGGCCGGGGCATCCGGGGCGCGCTGAAGGTCAGCGGCACCGCCGCTTCCGTCGCTCCCGACGCCGCACTGAGCGAGGCCACCGCCAGCTACCAGCGGTACGTCAACAGCCAGACCGCCGCGCTGCTGGCCAAGACCGAGGAGTTCGCGGCCGCGGTCAAGGCCAACGACGTGGCGAAGGCCAAGGCGCTGTACCCGGTGGCGCGCACCTACTTCGAGCGGATCGAGCCGGTCGCGGAGAGCTTCGGCGACCTCGACCCGAAGATCGACGGCCGGGAGGAGGTCATCGAGGAGGGCATGGCGTGGACCGGCTACCACCGGCTCGAGAAGGACCTCTGGACCGGCGGCGACATCAGCAAGGACGGTCCGATCGCCGACCAGCTGGTCACCGACGTCAAGGCCCTGGTGACGAAGGCCAACGCCGAGAAGCTCACCCCGCTCCAGCTCGCCAACGGCGCCAAGGGGCTGCTCGACGAGGTGGCCAGCGGCAAGATCACCGGCGAGGAGGAGCGGTACTCGCACACCGACCTCTGGGACTTCAGCGCCAACCTCGAGGGCTCCAAGGCGGCGATCGCCGCGCTGCGCCCGGCGCTGGAGCAGCGCTCGCCCGACCTGGTCAACCAGCTCGACACCGAGTTCGCCAACGTGGAGTCGACCCTCGGCAAGCACCGCGCCGGTGACGGCTGGAGGTTCCACACCCAGCTCAGCAAGGCCGAGCTGAAGGAACTCTCCGACAGCATCAACGCGCTGGCCGAGCCGGTCAGCAAGGTGGCCGCAGTCGTCGCCCGATGACGACCGGAGGGAGGCGACGGCATGAGCGAGCGTAGCGAGGCCGCGCCCGGGACCACCCTGTCCCGGCGGCGGGCCATCACCCTGGCCGGGGTCGGCGTGGCCGGCGTGGCCGGAGTGGCGGGCGGAGCGGGCGCGCTGCTCGGCGGCGGCGACCACGCGGCGGCCACCGACAAGGCCGCCGGGGCGGTGCCGTTCCACGGCGAGCACCAGGCCGGCATCACCACCCCGGCCCAGGACCGGCTGCACTTCGTCGCGTTCGACGTGATCACCAAGGACCGGGCGAAGCTCGTCGCGCTCCTGCAGGAATGGACCGCCGCCGCGGCCCGGATGACCGCGGGCAAGGACGCCGGCCTGGTCGGTGCGGTCGGTGGCGTCCCGGAGGCTCCGCCGGACGACACCGGCGAGGCGCTCGGCCTGCCCCCGTCGCAGCTCACCCTCACCGTGGGCTTCGGCCCGACGCTGTTCCGCGACGCACAGGGCAAGGACCGGTTCGGCATCGCCGACAAGCGTCCGGCCGCCCTCGCCGATCTGCCGCACTTCGCCGGGGACGCGCTCCGGCCGGAGATCTCCGGCGGGGACATCTGCGTCCAGGCCTGCGCCAGCGACCCGCAGGTGGCGGTGCACGCCATCCGTAACCTGGCCCGGATCGGCATGGGTGTGGTCAGCGTCCGCTGGTCCCAGCTCGGCTTCGGGCGTACCTCGTCGACCTCGCGGGAACAGGCCACCCCGCGCAACCTGTTCGGTTTCAAGGACGGCACCGCCAACCTGAAGGCCGAGGACGCCACCCTGCTCCGGGAGCAGCTCTGGGCGCAGCCCGGCGACGGGCCGGACTGGATGACCGGCGGGTCGTACCTGGTCACCCGCAAGATCCGGATGCTGATCGAGACGTGGGACCGCAGCTCGCTGGCCGAGCAGGAGCAGATCGTCGGCCGGACCAAGGGCAGCGGCGCCCCGCTGGGCCGGGCCGGCGAGTTCGACGAGCCGGACTTCGCCGCCAAGGGCGACGACGGGCAGCCGGTGATCGCCGAGAGCGCGCACGTCCGGCTCGCCCACCCCGCGCTGAACAACGGGGCGCACCTGCTGCGTCGCGGCTACAACTTCGTGGACGGCTCGGACGGTCTGGGCCGGCTCGACGCCGGGCTCTTCTTCATGGCGTACCAGCGGGACCCGCGCCGGCAGTTCGTGCCGATCCAGACCCGGCTCGCCAGGAACGACGCGATGAACGAGTACCTGCGGCACGTCTCTAGCGGGCTCTTCGCCTGCCCGCCCGGCGTCCGCGACGCCGCCGACTGGTGGGGTCGCGCCCTCTTCTCCTGACCGTACCCGGGCCCGGCGCGGCCTGGCCCGACCGGTCGACCGCTGACGCCTCAGCCACCCGTCCGGCGGCGGGGTCGGGCCGGTCAGCCGTCAGCGATCAACGAGATCCGTTCGGGCCGGCCGGGGCCATGTGGGTGAGGGCTCCGCCTCGACCGGGGTGGGCTGTCCGCGTACCGGATCGGGCTGGGTGGGGACGGCGCGTGCCGGCGTGGCGGGCCGTAGCGGGGCCGCGGCCGGCGCTGCGGGCGGCGGGCTTGCGGGTGGTGGCGTGGCTGCGGTCGGTGGGGCCAGCTCCGGCCAGAGGGCGGCGGTGACCATTCGGGTACGCCCCAGCCGGTAGGCGGCGCGCCGGCCACGCTCGGCCAGCACGGCGGCCAGGTACGCCGGCTCGGGCGCGGCCCACGGCAGAGGCGGCGAGGTGACCGCGGCGACCTCGGCCCAGAGCTGCCGGCCCAGCCGGCTGCGGTCCGGCTCGGCGAGCTGATGCACCCGGCCGAGATACTGCCGCACGGCCAGGGCCAACCCGTCGTCCACCCGGGTCAGGTCGAGGCTCCGCGCCCAGGCGAGCAGCGGCGGCACAGCCGGCGGAGTCGGGCGCCAGCTGCCCGCGCCCCGGGTGTGCACCACCAGCGTGCCGGCCACCAGGTCGCCCAGCCGTCGCCCGCGCGGGTCGGTCAGCATCACCGTCACGCTCGCCACCCAGCTCAGCAGCGGCAGCACCAGGCCCGGCCACTCCACCGCGACGCCCACCAGGGCCCGGGTCAGCGACTGGCCGATCCCCACCGGGCCGCCGTCGGCGCGGACCACCCGCAGCCCCACGGCCAGCTTGCCGAGCGTCCGGCCGCCGACGAAGCGTTCCATCAGCACCGGGTAGCCGACCAGCACGACGATCACCAGCACCGTCTGCAACGCGCCGGACAGCGCGGCGTCCACGATGTCCCACGGCAGGCTGAACAGCACCACCGACAGCCCGACGGCCAGCAGCAGCGCCGCCGCCAGCTGGGCCAGCAGGTCGATCAGCAGGGCCAGCACCCGGGAGCCCAGCCGGGCCGCCCGGACGTCCAGCTCCACCGCCTCGCCGCTGACCAGACCGGCGTCGGTCGAGCGCGCCGGGGAGGGAGGTTGCGCTCTCACCCGGACAGTGAACACTATGAGCGCCGGACGGGGGAGGCAGTGTGGATGTCGACGCGTACGTGGCGGCGCACGGCGCCGAGTGGCGGCGGCTGGAGCAGTTGACCGGGCGGCGGCGGCTCGACGCGGCCGAGGTCGACGAGTTGGTCGTGCTCTACCAGCGGGTCGCCACCCACCTGTCCGCGCTGCGCAGCCGCGCACCCGACCCGGTGCTGGTCAACCGCCTATCCCAGCTGGTGCTGGCGGCCCGGGCGCGGATCACCGGCCGGCCCCGGCCGTCCTGGGCGGCGGTCCGCCGCTTCCTCATCGCCGACCTGCCGGCCGCCCTCTACCGGGCCTGGCCCTGGTGGTGCGGGGTGGCGACCGGGTTCAGCGCGCTCAGCTTCTTCCTCATCTGGTTCGTCGCCGGCCACCCGGACACCGCCGCCGCGTTCATCGGCGAGGAGGCCGCCGGGCAGCTGGTCGACTCGGGCTTCGCCGGCTACTACACCGAGTTCGCCGCGCCGACCTTCGCGTTCCATCTCTGGACGCACAACGCCTGGCTCGCCGCGCAGTGCCTCGCCGCCGGGGTGCTGGTGGTGCCGGTGTTCTACCTGCTGTGGCAGAACGCGCTGAACATCGGCGTGGTCGGCGGCGTGATGATCTCGTACGGCCGGGGAGACGTCTTCTTCGGGCTGATCACCCCGCACGGGCTGCTCGAACTGACCGGGATCTTCGTGGCGGCCGGGGTCGGGCTGCGTACCGGCTGGGCGTGGATTGCGCCGCCCGCGCACCAGAGCCGCGGCCGGGCGGTCGCCGAGGCGGGCCGCTCGGCGATCGTGGTGGCCGCCGGGCTGGTCGGGCTCTTCGCGGTATCCGCGCTGCTGGAAGCGTTCGTGACCCCGGCGCCGCTGCCGGTCGCCGTCCGGGTGGCCGTCGGCGCCACCGTCTGGCTGGCCTTCCTGGCGTACGCCCTGCTGCTCGGCCGCCACGCCGCCACTCGCCGGGCACCCCGCGTCCCCGGCGGCGCTGCCCCGATGGCCCGGCTTTCCGACAATGAGTGGCTATCCGGCGCGGAAAAGCCGCGCGTTTCGTGAAGCTGGCCGGGCCTTGAGCGGACGGTCAGAGTTGGCCGAGGGATTTGAGGCGGAGGTAGGTGTCGGCGACCGTCGGGGCGAGCCGGTCGGCGGGAGCGTCCACCACGGTCACCCCGTGCCGGCCCAGGGCGGCCCGTACCCGGTCCCGTTCGGCCAGCGCCCGCCAGGCCGCCGCCGCCGCGTACGCGTCGTCCGGGCCGGTCGGCGGGGCGACGGTGAGCCCGGTCAGCACCGGGTCGTGGGTCGCCGCGATCACCACCCGGTGCCGGGCGGCCAGCCGGGGCAGCACCGGCAGCAGCCCTTCGCCGAGCGCGCCCGCCTCCAGCGCGGTGAAGAGCACCACCAGGCTGCGTTGCCGATCCCGGCGCAGCACCTCACCGGCGATCAGTTCGAAGTCGGTCTCCACCAGCGCCGGCTGGAGCGGGGCGACCGCGTCCACCAGGCGGGCGAGCAGCGCGGTCCGGCCGCTGCCGGTGACCGTGGCGCGGACGGAGGCGTCGGCGGCGAGCAGGTCGACCCGGTCGCCGGCCCGGGCGGCCAGCGCGGTGAGCAGCAGCGCCGCGTCGATCGCGGTGTCCAGCCGGGGCTCGTCGCCGATGCGTACCGCCGAGGTGCGGCCGGTGTCCAGGACGCAGACCAGCCGACGGTCCCGCTCCGGCCGCCAGGTACGCACCAGCACGTCGGAGCGGCGCGCGCTGGCCCGCCAGTCGATCGAGCGCACGTCGTCGCCGACGACGTATTCGCGCAGGGTGTCGAACTCGGTGCCGTGGCCGCGTCCCCGGGTCACCTGGATGCCGTCGATGACCCGCAGCTTTGCCAGTTTTTCGGGCAGGTGCCGCCGGGAGTCGAAGCGGGGCAGCACGCGTAGCGTCCACGGTGGTGTGGCCGGGTGGCCGGCGCGCTGCCGGAACGCCAGCCGCAGCGGCCCGAGCGAGCGTACGGTCAGCGCCACGGCGGGCCGGTCGCCGCGCCGGGCCGGGGTGAGGCGGACGGGCAGCGCGATCGTCCCGCCCGGCTCGACGGCCAGCACCCGTCCCGGCGGTACGTCCGGCCGGGCTCCCGCGGCGGGCAGCCAGGCGTCGCGCACCTGGGCACGCAGCGGACGGTCGGCGGTGTTGGCCAGGTGCAGGGTGACCGTAGCGGTGCCGCCCAGCCGGATCGCCCGGTCCCCGGTGCGGGTGGCGGTGAGCGCGTGCAGCGGCACCGCGAGGGCCCAGTCGATTGCGACGAGCAGCAGCACGGCACCGGTCATCACGGCGACGCCGAGGAACGGTGCCGGCCAGGCCGGCAGGGTCGCCGCGCCGATGGCGAGCAGCAGCCCCGCTCGCCAGGTCATCGTGGGGTCGGCACGGTGGCCAGCACCGTGTCCAGCACCGCGTCGACAGTCACGCCCTCCAACTCCACCTCGGGGCGCAGCCGGAGCCGGTGCCGCAGGGTCGGCCGGGCCACCGCCTTCACGTCGTCCGGGGTGACGTGGTCGCGTCCGGCCAGCCAGGACCACGCCTTGGCGGTGTTGAGCAGCGCGGTGGCGCCCCGGGGTGAGGCACCCAGCTCCAGCGCCGGGGTGGCCCGGGTGGCCCGGCACAGGTCCACGAGGTACCCGAAGAGCGGCTCGGCCACGTGTACGCGACCGACCGCCTCCCGGGCGGCGGCCAGGTCGGCCGCGGTGGCCACCGGGCGTACGCCGGCCGCGGCCAGGTCGCGCGGGTCGAAGCCGGCGTGGTGCGCGCGGAGCACGCCCAGTTCCTCGTCGCGACTGGGCAGCGGCACGGTCAGCTTGAGCAGGAACCGGTCGAGCTGCGCCTCGGGCAGCGGGTAAGTGCCCTCGTACTCGACGGGGTTCTGGGTGGCGGCGACGATGAACGGGTCGGGCAGCGCCCGCCGCTCGCCCTCGACGGAGACCTGCCGTTCCTCCATCACCTCCAGCAGTGCCGACTGGGTCTTCGGCGGCGTCCGGTTGATCTCGTCGCTGAGGAGCAGGTTGGTGAAGACCGGCCCCTCCCGGAAGGTGAACGCGGCGGTGTGCGGGTCGAAGATCAGCGACCCGGTGACGTCGCCGGGCATCAGGTCCGGGGTGAACTGCACCCGCTTGGAGTCCAGGTCGAGGGCGGTGGCCACGGTCCGGATCAGCAGGGTCTTGGCCACCCCGGGTACGCCCTCCAGCAGCACGTGCCCCCGGCAGAGCAGCGCGATCACCAGCCCGGTGACCACCGCGTCCTGGCCGACGACGGCCTTGGCCACCTCGGCCCGCAGCCGGTGCAGGGCGGCCCGGGCGTCGGGCTGCGGGGCGGCCGGTGCGGCGGCGATGACGGGTCCGGTCACCGGGGGTCTCCTTCGGTCGGGTGGGCGACGGTACGGGTCAGGGTGTCCAGGTCGCGGGCCAGGTCCAGCAGTTCCTGGTCGGTGGTCGGCTCGGCGCCGTGCAGCAGCTCCGCCACCCGCTCGGGATCGGCCCCGGCGTACGCGGCGACCCGGGCGGCCACCTCGGCCGGTGGCGTGTCGGGCGGCAGGTTGAGCCGGGGCAGCAGCCGGTCCAGTGCGGCGGCGCGCAGGGTCTCGGCGGCCGGGCCCCGGGCGCCGGCCCGGCGGTAGAGCCGGGCCCGGCCGAGCACCGTCTCGGCGGAGTGGACGGTCACTGGCAGTGGCTCGGGCACGGGCGGGCCGAGCCGTCGGGCGCGCCAGAGCACCACCAGCAACCCGGCCAGCGAGAGCTGCAGCAGCAGTGCCCAGAACCAGGCCGGGAAGGCGTCCCAGAGTGGGTTCTGCCGCGCCGGTGGGCGGTCCGCGCGGTCGTCGTTGAAGTCCCCGCGGCGGGGTGGGGCGGGGTCGCCGGCGGTGGGGCTCGGCGACCAGCCGGATCCGCTGGGCGCGGGCGCCGGGCCGGGCAGGTCGAGCCAGACCAGCGGTCGGGGGCCGCCGAGCAGGCCGGTGGTGAGAGCCTGGTTGCCCCACTCGTCGATGCGGTTGTTGCGGAACGGGTCGCTGGCCCCGATCACCACCACCTCGGTACGCCCCGGCACCCGGACCAGGCCGCCGGAGTAGCAGCGGTCGACCGGCGCGGCGCTGCGGGCGGCGTACCGCTGGCGGTCGGCGGCGGCTGTGCCGGCGCGGGCGGCCTCGGCCAGCCGGCAGGGGTGGCCGTCGGCGTCCGGGGAGGTGGCCCGGGTGGCCCAGCGGCCGTCGGTGGGCCGCAGCGGCAGGTCCAGCTGTTCCAGCATCCGGCGGGGCGGGTCGACCAGCACCAGCCGGCTGCCGGTGGGCAGGTCGGCCAGGGCGGCGACGGTGGCCGGGTGCACCAGTTCCGGGGCCGGTACGAAGAGCGTGGCCGGGCCCGGCCCGGCGGCCAGCAGCGCCTGGCTGGTGTCGGTCTCCCGGCGTACGGTCACGCCCTGCTCGCGCAGCGCCTCGGCCAGCCGGCTGCCGCCGTCGTCGCCGGTGGTGACCGGGGAGAGGAAACCCTGGTCGGTCGGGTCGGGCTGGTCGACGGCGTGGAACACCAGGGTGGCCACGATCAGCAGCACCGCCAGCCCGAGCGGGATCAGTAGCCGGTGCCGGGGGCGTCGGGGGCGCGGCGGGGCGACCGGGTGGGTCGGGTCGAGGGTGGTGGTCATCGGGGCTCACCGTCCCGGGCCAGCTCGCGGTGCAGGTCGGTGGCGAGGTCGCGCATCCGGCGGTCGTGCTCAGGCGTGGCCGGGCGTTGCGCGTACCAGAGGTCGGAGAAGATCGCGCCGGCGGCGTGCAGCGTGGGCTGCACCCCGGGCCGGACGTGGGCGGCAGCCGTGCTCAGCTCGGTGACGGTCATCCCGGGGCGCGGTTCCACGACCCGCCGGTCGACCAGTGCGCGGACCATGTCGCGCAGCCGCTCCCGGACGGCTTCGGCGTAGCGGCCCTCGGCGGCGAGCCGGTCGGCGAGGCTGGCGAGACCGGGTGCCGTCGGCTCGGGCGACCGGGGCGCGGGCACCGGGACGGCCGGGTCCGCCGGTCGGGCCGCCCGCCGCCGGCGCGGCAGCCGGAGCCGGGGCAGCCGCAATCTGGGTAGTCGCAGCCTCGGTCGGCGTAGCCGGGGGATCCGCAACCGCGGCCGGCGCAGTCGCGGCCGGGGAAGCCGGCGTGGCACCCAGGCCGGGAAGAAATACCAGGCCAGGGCGGCCAGCAGCGCGGCGAGCAGCAGGAGCAGGGCGACCAGCGGCAGCGGTATGACGTCCCCGAGCGCGGCGACCGTCTCGGTCCACCACCGGCTCACCGCTGGACCGCCAGCAGGACGGGTTCCGGGGTGTCGGTCGGGGCGCGGGAGAGGCGGATGTCCAGGCCCTCGGTGCGCATCCGGGTCTCCAGGTGCAGGACCGCGTCGAGGCAGGCGAGTGCGGGGTACGCGAGCGCGTTGACGGCGACCCAGGCGGCCGTGGCGACCGGCAGCGCGTACGCGTCGAGGTCGAACAGGCCCAGCAGCCCGAGGCCGTGGTAGACGCCGAGGCCGATGCCGAGCCGGATCAGCCACCAGCCCAGGTAGCCGAGGAGTCGGATGCCGGCGGCGCGCCCGCCGGCGCGGAACGCGAGCGCGAGCGCCCGTCCCGGCGCCCGGTAGGCGGGCAGCCGGTCCACCACCAGCGCCGGGACGACCGCGCCGAGCAGCCCGTACGCGACGAACCAGGCCGGCCCGGTCAGCCCGGCGAGGCTGACGGCGAGGCCGACCCCCGCGGCGGCGGGCAGGGTGGCGCCCCACCGGGCGCCGCCGGGGCGCAGCAGTTCCCGCGGCCCGGCCTGGCGGCCGAGCAGCGCGGCCCCGGCGCCCCGGGCGGCCGGGTTGCCGAGCAGCGCGATGATCAGCGCCTCGGTCCCGGCGCCGAGCGCGAGCAGCAGCCAGAACCAGCCGAGCCGGTCGGGATCGAGCCAGTACGCCGGCGGGCGCGCGTCGGCCAGCACCCGCAGTGGGTGCAGCAGTGCCTGCTCGGCGAGGGCCAGCAGGACGGCGAGCGGGACCAGCAGCCGGGCCTGGCCGCGCAGCAGCAGGACGGCCGAGTCCAGTAGTTCACCCACCGTCAGCGGGCGGCGTGGGAGCACCGCGGTCGGGCCGACGTCGGGCACGCGTACTCCTGGCGGACGGGCGACGGGTGGCGGGCGGCGACACGCCCGAGGGATCATGGTTGCACGGCAGGTCCGATTCCGGTGGACCCGTCCACTGCGGGCGCGCCACGCTGGGCATCCGCGCGGTCAGCGGTGGTGTCGGGCCGTTTCCGGCAGTACCGTGCCGTGATAACGCCGAACCCTCCTAACCGAACGGGGATGGAACGATAAACCCCATGAGAGCCCGGGTACTGGTGGTCGACGACGACCCCGCGCTCGCCGAGATGCTCGGCATCGTCCTGCGCAGCGAGGGTTTCGTGCCCTCCTTCGTCGCGGACGGGGAACGGGCATTGGCCGCATTCCGCGACAGTCGACCCGATATCGTCCTGCTCGACCTGATGCTGCCCGGTATGAGCGGTATCGACGTGGCCCGGGCGATCCGGGCCGAGTCGGGCGTGCCGATCGTCATGCTGACCGCCAAGAGCGACACCGTGGACGTGGTGCTCGGGCTGGAGTCCGGGGCCGACGACTACGTGGTCAAGCCGTTCAAGCCCAAGGAGCTGGTGGCCCGGATGCGGGCCCGGCTGCGCCGGGGTGAGGACGTCGCACCCGAGCTGCTCACCATCGGCCCGCCCGGCAACCAGATCACCATCGACGTGCCGGCGCACACGGTCACCCGGGACGGCGAGGAGGTGAAGCTGACGCCGCTGGAGTTCGACCTGCTGGTCGCGCTCGCCCGCAAACCGCGTCAGGTCTTCACCCGCGAGGTGCTGCTGGAGCAGGTCTGGGGCTACCGGCACGCCGCCGACACCCGCCTGGTCAACGTGCACGTCCAGCGGCTGCGGGCCAAGATCGAGCCGGATCCGGAGCGGCCGGAAATCATCCTCACAGTGCGGGGCGTGGGCTACAAGGCGGGTACCGGATAGCCTGGTCATCACTGTGGTGACCGCCCTGCCCCCCGACTCGCCGACCGTCGCGTCCCGCCGGCTCCACGCCGCGCGGGCGCTCTGGCGTGTCCTCGCCGCCCGGGCGGGCCGGCTGGCCGCCAGCGCCCACCAGACCTGGCGGCGGTCGTTGCAGCTGCGCGTGGTGACCATCACCCTGGTCGCCTCCAGCCTGCTGGTCGGCGGGTTCGCCTACCTGATCGCCGACAAGATCACCAGCATCCTGCTGGAGAGCGCACAGACCGACGTCGAGCTGCGACTGCAACACGGCAGCGACTACGCGGGCAAGCAGTTCCGGACCTTCAACCAGCCGCAGGAGGCCCAGTTCCAGGACACCCTCGACGGCACGGTCAACTACCTTGCCGGGGGTGACCCGACGCAGACCAACGGCGTGGTGGTGGTCATCACCGGGGCGGGCATCATCGCCCGGACGTCCCCGGCAACCGACATCGGCCCCCTCATCAGCCCGCAGTTGCGGACCTCCGTCGCCGCCGGCAACGTCGCCCACCAGATCGACACCGGGACGCTCGGCGGCCGGCGCACCAAATACCTCGTGTACGGCTCGCCGGTGCCGACCAACTTCGGGCAGGTGGAGCTCTACTACGTCGTACCGCTGGACCGGCAGGACGCCGCGGCCCGAGACGCCCGGGCCACCGTGGTCGCCACGGGCGTGGCGCTGGTGCTCCTGCTCGGCCTGCTCGCCGCCCTGGTCACCCGGCTCGTGGTGACCCCGGTACGGGTGGCCGCCCGGACCGCCCAGCGGCTCTCCGCCGGCCTGCTCGACCAGCGCATGGTGGTCAACGGCGAGGACGACCTGGCCCTGCTCGCCGCCTCGTTCAACCAGATGGCGACGAACCTCCAGCGGCAGATCCTCCGGCTGGAGGAGATGTCCCGGTTGCAGCGCCGCTTCACCTCGGACGTCTCACACGAGCTGCGTACGCCGCTGACCACGGTCCGGATGGCCGCCGACCTGATCTTCGCCGAGCGGGACGGGTTCGACCCGGCCGTGGCCCGCAGCGCCGAGCTGCTCCAGGCCGAGCTGGACCGGTTCGAGGAACTGCTCACCGACCTGCTGGAGATCAGCCGCTTCGACGCCGGCTTCGCCATGCTGGACGCCGAGCCGACCGACCTGGTGCCGGTGGTGCACCGGGTGACCGAGCGGCTGGCCGGGCTGGCCGAGCGGGTCGGGGTGACCATCGAGCTGGACCTGCCGGACCCGCCGGTGATCGCCGAGGTGGACCCGCGCCGGGTCGAACGGGTGCTGCGCAACCTGGTCGGCAACGCGGTCGAGCACGGCGAGGCCAAACCGGTCCTGATCACGCTCGGCGTGGACCAGAGCGCGGTGGCGATCACGGTGCGGGACCACGGCGTGGGGCTCAAGCCGGGCGAGGAGAAGCTGGTCTTCAACCGCTTCTGGCGGGCCGACCCGTCCCGGGCCCGGCAGACCGGCGGCACCGGCCTCGGCCTGTCCATCAGCCTGGAGGACGCCCGGCTGCACGGCGGGTGGCTGGAGGCGTGGGGCGCGCCCGGTAAGGGTGCCCAGTTCCGGCTGACGCTGCCCGCCCGCGCCGGCGACCGGCTGACCACCTCCCCGCTGCGGCTGGTGCCGGCCGACGCCCCGCTGCCGTTCGGTGGCCCCCGCGACGGCGGCCTGCTGGCCATCGGCCCAGGCAGCGACGGGGCGCTGGCGATCGGGCCGGCCGAGAGCGGTGACCGGGCCCAGGTGACCTCGTGAGGCGGCGGCTGCTGCTGACCATGCTGCTGGCCGGCATGCTGCTGCCCGCCGGGCTGGTCGGCTGCGGCATACCGGACCGGACCGAGGTCCTGGTCGACGGCCGGGGCCCGGCGGCCGGGGCCGGCTCGGTCAACGGCAGCGGCAGCCAACCGCCCACCCGCAGCACGACCACCGACGCCAGGGAATACATCAACGACTACCTCGCCGCCGCCGCAGGGGAACGGGACGGGGCGTACGACCGGGTCAAGAAGTTCATCGCGCCCGAGGCACAGCGCCAGCTGAAGAAGAAGCAGCCGGGCGGCGATATCGAGCTGACGGTGGTCCGGCCCCTGCAACCCCTGGACACCAGGGTGCTGGCCGAGGGCATCACACGGGTCACGGTGCGGGTGCAGCAGGTCGGCGTGCTGCGGGCCGACGGCACGCTCGCGGCCCCTGTCGCCGGGGACACCCAGTACGAGTTCAAGCTAGGCCCAGCGGAGCCGGCCGACCAGGGGCTGTGGATCACCGAGCTGCCGGACGTACTGCTGCTCAGCGACACCGCCCTGGGGCGCTACTACAGCACGCACACCATCTACTTCTGGAACACCGACCAGAGCCGGTTGGTGCCCGACTGGCGGTACCTGCCCTCGACGTTGCCGGACGAGCGGCGGGTCACCGAGGTCGTGAAGTGGCTGACCAGCGGCCCGTCCGAATGGCTCGCCCCGGGGGTGAACAAGGTTCCCCCCGGCACCGCCCCAATCAACAACGCCACCGGGTCCGACGGGCGCTGGGAGGTCAACCTGACCATGCCGGCCGCGAACGACGACCGGCTGTCCCGCCTGGCCATCCAGCTCGCCTGGTCGCTGCCAGTGACCGGCCAGCTCGACCTGAAGATCCAGAATCAGAAGCGGCGCACGGTCGACCTGAGGCAGGAGCGGGCGGCGAATCCCGTCTATCCGCCCCTGCGGGCCCCGGAGCGGTTCTGTGTCTACGATGCGGCGATCCATCCGCTCGCCATCGGCAACGAGCCCGTCGGCTCGGTGCCGGTGGCGCCCGCCGCGAACCGGAACGTGGTGTCGGCGGGGCTCAGCCGCGCCGGTGACAAGGTGCTGGCGGCGCTGGTGGTGACCCGGCCGGACCGGAAGCAGCTGCTCATGGTCGGTGCCGGCCCTGCCCCGGTGGCCGAGTTCCACAGCAGCGAGAAGCCGTTCCGGTCGATCGGCCGCCCGATCTGGCTGCGCTCCCTCGACGCGGACCATCCGTTCGGCCTGGTGGTGGCCGACGGCAAGCTCTACCGGTTCGACAGCGGCGCCGGGATGAGTGAAATCCTCGTTCCCGGCCCGGTCACGGCGGTGGCCGCGTCGCTCGACGGTCACCGGATCGCACTGATCATCAATGGCGCGCTCTACGTCGTGCCGGTGAGCGTCGATGGCGGCCTGGTCAGCGTGGGTCAGCCCCGCCAACTGGTCACCCGGCTCACCAACATCACCGCCGTCGACTGGTACGCGGAGAACCAGCTGGTCTTCGCCGGCAGCGACGGGCGCCAGCCGGCGATTTACCAGACCACGGTCGACGGGGCCGTGGAGTACGCGCTCAAGCGGGACACCGGCGCGCCGGTGTCCCACCTCGCCGCCTTCCCGGGCGGCGCGGTCGGTCCGCTGCCGGCCATGTCCTTCATGTACCAGGCCACCCTGGCCTACCGGAACAACCCGTTCGAAAAGATCGAGCGGGAGCAGGTGCGGGACGTGGCGGCCAACGCCAAGGCGTCGGATCCGACCGCCCCCTTCTTCCTCTACTGAGAGGTGCCGGTGCGGGACCTGGGCGGGCTCAGGGCGGACCTGACCGACCTGGTGCGGCCGGCCGCATGCGCCGGTTGCGGCGAGCGGATCCCCGGCCTGCGGCAGGGCTTCTGCCCCCGCTGCGTCGGCGAGTTGACGGCGCTGCGCCCGGCACCGGCCCGTCCCGACCCGACCCGACCTGCCCCCGTGTGTCGCCCTGGGTCCGTACGCGGGCGCGCTGCTCGCCGAGGTGGTGGCCGCGGCGGTGGGCACCGCCGGGCCGGTGACCCTGGTGCCGGTTCCGGACACCGCGCGGGCGGCCCGGGCCCGCTACGGCGACCACCTGGACCGGTTAGCCCGCCACGCGGCGGCTCGGCTGCGTGCCGCCGGCTGGCCGGTGCGTGTGCTCCGGCCGGTGCGGGCGCTGCCGCGGCCGGACTCGGTCGCCCTGGACAGCGCCGGACGGGCCGCCGCGGCCGAGGCGGCGTTCCGGCTGCGCCGGGCCGACGGGGTCCGGGTCGACGGTCCGGTGGTGCTGCTCGACGACATCGTCACCACCGGGTCCACGTTGGCGGCGGTGAGCCGGATCTTGCACAGGGCGGGAATGACGCCAAAGGCGGCCGCGGTGCTCGCCGCAACGCAAAAGCGACGCCTCGGGTGACGCTTCGTGTTTCCTTTTCACCCCTTGGTGTATGAGCTGTGAGAATTCCCAGGCAGGTTTTGACAACGAGGGGTGACTGCCACGCGAACACGGGTTAGCGTTTTCGTGTCGGGGGTAGGAGGTCTTCCCATCCGCCCCCCGGCGGTGAAAGGAGGCGTAGCCGTACGCGACCGGTCGACGCCGAGGGGGGACCCTCCCAGGGCGCGTTGACCGGGGAAAAACCGGACCGAACGACCGTCCGAACAAGGGAGGTCACGTGGACATCGTGGTCAAGGGCCGTAACGTCGAAGTGCCGGACCATTACCGGGTACACGTAGCCGAAAAGCTCGCGAAGATCGAACGCTACGACCACAAGCTCATTCGCGTGGACGTCGAGTTGTTCCACGAGCGCAATCCGCGCCAAGCCGATCACTGCCAGCGGGTGGAGATCACCTGCGTCACGCGGGGCCCGGTGATCCGGGCCGAGGCCTGCACGAATGACTTCTACAGCGCGCTGGACGCGGCCATCGCCAAGTTGGACACCCGGTTCCGCCGGGCGGCCGACCGGCGCCGGGTGCACCGGGGGCGGCACGCGCCGATCTCCGTCGCCGCCGCCACCGCGGACCTGCCGGTCGCCGACCTCAACGGGCCGGGGCTGGCGGCGCTGAACGGTACCGGGACCGCCACCGCGGTCGCCGAACGGCCCGACGAGGACGGCTACGGGGAGTACGACAACCAGCCGTGGCACATCGCGCGGGAGAAGGTGCATCCCGCCGAACCGATGACCGTCGACGACGCCCTGTTCCAGATGGAACTGGTCGGCCACGACTTCTACCTGTTCCAGGACAAGGAGTCCGGGCGCCCCAGCGTCGTCTACCGTCGGCACGCCTACGACTACGGGATCATCTCCCTCGACACCGGACTCTGACCACCCCTTGTGACACCGGCCGAGGAGCCGCGGTGGGCAGCCATCGCGGCTCCTCGCGTCCCTGCCTCGGCCATGCCGCTCAGTGGGTCGGGAGTTCCGACGTGAGCATGCCGAAGACCAGGTCGTCGATCCGGCCGCCGTCCAGTCCGGGCAGCCGGCCGCGCAACAGCCCCTCTCGGCGGAAGCCCACCTTCTCCAGCACCCGGTGCGACGCGGTGTTCTCCGGCAGGGTCCCCGCGGTGAGCCGGGCGATTCCGGGGACGCCGAACGCCCAGCCGGCCAGCAGGCGTACCGCCCGGGTGGCGTAGCCACGCCCACGCCAGGCGGGCAGCAGCGCGTAGCCGACGCTCGCCTCGCCAGCCGCCCGGTCACTGTAGGACAGCCCGCAGCTGCCCACCGGTTCGCCGGTGGCCGCGTCGAGGATCAGCAGCCGGGCCAGGCTGCCGGTGAGCCAGGCGCTCTCCGCCAGCCGGCAGCGCCGTTCGATCGCGGCCCGGGTCGGCGGCACCGGCGGTGCCTGGTTGGCCACCACCTCCGGCCGCGTGTGCAGCCGGAACATCACGTCGGCGTCGTCCGGGCCGAGCCGGCGCAGGGCCACCAGGCCGTCGGTGAGCCAACCGTCGGGCAGGTCGGGCAGGAGCCGGGCGGCCGGACCGGGCGGGTCGTCGGCGAGGCGTACCCAGGCGAGCAGGTCGTGCCGGCCTCCCCCGCGGCTCGGGTTCCCCGCCCGGCGTACCCCCTCGTGGCGGAATCCGGCGGCCAGCGCGACCCGCTGGCTGGCGGTGTTCTCCTCGCTGGTGAGCAGTTCCAGGCGGGCGCAGCCGGCGGCGAAGGCCGACTCGGCCAGCGCCCGGGTGGCGGCCGTGGCGACGCCCCGCCCGCGGGCCCAGGGCGCGACCCAGTAGCCGATCTCCCACTGGCCGCGGGTCGGCACCGGTTGGCTCAGACCGATGCCGCCGAGCAGCCGGTCGGTGGCCGGGTCGGCGATGGCGTACGCGGCGCCGCCGGTGGCCCAGGCCGCGGGGGCGCCCTCGGTGATCCACCACCGGGCGCTCTGCTCGGTGTACGGGGCCGGCAGGCCGGAGATGCCCCGCTGGGTGACCGGATCCGCGCACGCGGCCACGGTGTCCGCCAGGTCGTCGAGGCGGAACGGCCGCAGCCGCACCCCGTTCGCCTCGATCGTCTCCGGCGTCACGCCAGATCCTGCGGGAGCAGCGCGGCCACCCAGACATCCGGGCGCTCGCCTCGCTGCTGGATGCCGCTGCGGGCGGTGCCCTCGAAGGCGAAGCCCGCCTTCTCGGCGACCCGGCGGGAGGCGGTGTTGCCCACGTTGGCCCGCCACTCGATCCGGGCCAGGCCGAGCGTGGTGAATCCCCAGGCGCAGAGTGCGGCCAGCGCGGCGGGCAGGTATCCCCGGCCGCGGGCGTGCGGGGCGGTCATGAAGCCGACGTCGGCGACGAGCGGGTCGGCGGGAGAGATCCGCAGGTCGATCGAGCCGGCGTACCGGTCCTCGGCGTCGGCGACGGCGTAGTTGGCCCCGGTGCCGCGGGCCCACGCCGCCCGGGCGACGTCGCGCAGGTAGCCGTCGGCGTGCTCTCGTTGGTAGGGGTGCGGGACGCTGGTCCAGCGGACGGTCTCCGCGTCCTGGCAGGTCGTCACGACCGTGTCGAGGTCGCGTTCCGCCATTGGGCGTAGCCGCAGTTCGGTGGCGCCCGCCGTGGCGAACAGGACGGGTTGCGGGCGGCCGAAGACGGCGGCCCGTCGGGCCGCGAGGGTGTCCGGGCCGGCTGGGCCGGGCTCGCCCGGGGCGGGTACCTCGCCGGGGAGCAGGGAGCCGAGCCAGCCCTCCGGGCGCCCGTCCACCGCCGGCTGTGCGAGCCGCAGCTCGCCCTCGATCCGGAAGCCGGCCCGCAGCGCCACCAGCCGGGAGGCGTGGTTGCCGATCTCGGCCTGCCAGATCAGCCGGCGCAGCTTGCCTACGTCGAAGGCCCAGCGGGCGACCGCCCGGGTGGCCCGGACCGCGACGCCCCGGCCCCGCGCCCACGGTGCGGTCCAGTAGCCGACCTCGGCGCTGCCCAGGCCCCGGTCGATCGAGACCAGTCCGCAGGAGGCGAGCAACTCGCCGGTGGCGGCGTCGCACACCGCGAACTCGGCACCGCTGCCGTCGGCCCAGGCCGCCGCGCTGCGCCGGGCGACGAAATCGAGCGCGTGTTCGGGCCGGTACGGGCGAGGTACGGTGGTCCAGCGCTGGATGTCCGGATCCTGGCAGGCGCGGTACACCGCGTCGGCGTCCTCCGCCCGCCAGGGTCGCAGCAGCAGGCCGTCCTCGACGATCTCCACGGGCTCCACCGGGCCATCGTGCCGGATCGTTCGCGTTCGGCGTAACCCGATTTGCGCCGGGTCAGCGCGCCAGTCAGGCGGTATGTCCGGTTCGCGGCCCTGGACCGTCGCCACCAGTGACCATCGCCGCGATGGAGCGCCTACGATGGTTCGAGACTGTCAAGGGGAGCGTTGATCCGTGTCGATTCTGGAAAAGGTCCTTCGCGCGGGCGAGGGCCGCATGGTGCGTCGACTCAAGGCGATCGCGGCCGCCGTCAACTCGATCGAGGACGACTACGTCAACCTCACCGACGACGAGCTGCGCGCGATGACCGACCAGTTCAAGGAGCGGCTCGACGACGGGGAGACCCTCGACGACCTGCTGCCCGAGGCGTTCGCGGTGTGCCGCGAGGCGGCCGCCCGGGTGCTCGGCCAGCGGCCCTACGACGTCCAGGTGATGGGCGGCGCGGCGCTGCACTTCGGCAACATCGCCGAGATGAAGACCGGTGAGGGCAAGACCCTGACCTCGGTCATGCCGGTCTATTTGAACGCGCTGTCCGGCAAGGGCGTGCACGTGGTCACGGTGAACGACTACCTGGCCCAGCGCGACGCCGCCTGGATGGGCCGGGTGCACGAGTTCCTCGGCCTCACCGTCGGCGTGGTGCTGCCCAACCGGCCGGCCAGCGAGCACCGGGCCGCCTACGAGTGCGACATCACCTACGGCACCAACAACGAGTTCGGCTTCGACTACCTGCGCGACAACATGGCCTGGTCGAGGGATGAGCTGGTGCAGCGCGGCCACTTCTTCTCGGTGGTCGACGAGGTCGACTCGATTCTCATCGACGAGGCCCGGACCCCGCTGATCATCTCCGGTCCGGCCGAGCACTCCGCCCGCTGGTACCAGGAGTTCGCCGCCGTGGTGGCCCGCCTGCAGCCGGGCACCGACGGCGAGGGCGACTACGAGGTCGATTACGCCAAGCGCACCATCGCCATCACCGAGCGCGGCGTGGCCAAGGTCGAGGACCGGCTCGGCATCGACAACCTCTACGAGTCGGTCAACACTCCGCTGGTCGGCTACCTCAACAACGCGATCAAGGCCAAGGAGCTCTACAAGCGCGACAAGGACTACATCGTCAGCGAGGGCGAGGTCCTGATCGTCGACGAGTTCACCGGCCGCATCCTGCACGGCCGTCGCTACAACGAGGGCATGCACCAGGCGATCGAGGCCAAGGAGGGGGTGGAGATCAAGCAGGAGAACCAGACCCTGGCCACCATCACCCTCCAGAACTACTTCCGCCTCTACGAGAAGCTCTCCGGCATGACCGGTACCGCCCAGACCGAGGCGGGCGAGTTCAACAAGGTCTACAAGGTCGGCGTCGTGACCATCCCGACGCACCGGCCGATGGTCCGGCAGGACCGGCCGGACGTCATCTACAAGACCGAGAAGGCCAAGTTCAACGCCGTGGTCGAGGACATCGCCGAGCGGCACGAGCAGGGCCAGCCGGTGCTCGTCGGCACGGTCTCGGTGGAGAATTCCGAGATCATCTCCCAGCTGCTGCGCCGCCGGGGCATCCCGCACTCCGTGCTGAACGCCAAGTTCCACGCCAAGGAGGCGGAGATCGTCGCCCAGGCCGGGCGCAAGGGCGCGGTCACCGTGGCCACCAACATGGCCGGCCGCGGTACGGACATCCTGCTCGGCGGCAACGCCGAGTTCCTCGCCGCCAACGAGCTGCGCCAGCGCGGCCTCGACCCGGTCGAGCAGCCGGAGGAGTACGCCAAGGCGATGGAGGAGGTCCTGCCCGAGTGGAAGCAGGCCTGCGACGCCGAGGCCGAGGAGGTGGCCGCCGCCGGCGGCCTCTACGTGCTGGGCACCGAGCGGCACGAGTCCCGCCGGATCGACAACCAGCTGCGTGGTCGCGCCGGCCGGCAGGGTGACCCGGGCGAGTCCCGCTTCTACCTCTCGCTCCAGGACGAGCTGATGAAGCGCTTCCGGGCCGGTGCCGTCGAGGCGGTGATGGAGCGCTTCAACATCCCCGAGGACGTGCCCATCGAGTCGAAGATGGTCACCCGCCAGATCAAGAGCGCGCAGGCCCAGATCGAGGGCCAGAACGCCGAGATCCGGAAGAACGTCCTCAAGTACGACGAGGTGATGAACAAGCAGCGCCAGGTGGTCTACGCCGAGCGCCTGCGGGTGCTCAACGGCGAGGACCTCTCCGACCAGGTCCGCAACATGATCGACGACGTGATCAACGCGTACGTCACGGGCGCCACCAGCGAGGGCTACGCCGAGGACTGGGACCTCGACCAGCTCTGGGCCAGCCTCAAGCAGCTCTACCCGGTGGGCGTCACCATCGACGAGCTGGAGGAGGAGGTGGGCTCCCGGGCCGGCCTCGACCAGGACTTCCTGCTCGCCCGCCTCAAGGAGGACGCGCACGGCGCGTACGACCGGCGCGAGGAGCAGCTCGGCGAGGACGCGGTACGCCAGCTCGAGCGGATGGTCCTGCTCCAGGTGATCGACCGCAAGTGGCGCGAGCACCTCTACGAGATGGACTACCTGCAGGAGGGCATCAGCCTGCGGGCGTACGCCCAGCGCGACCCGGTCATCGAGTACCAGCGCGAGGGCTTCGACATGTTCGCCACCATGATGGACGGCATCAAGGAGGAGACGGTCGGCTTCCTCTACAACCTGGAGGTGCAGGTCGAGGAGCCCGAGCCGGAGGCCGAGGAGGTGCAGCTGCTGGAGAAGCCGGTCGAGATCCGCGCCAAGGGCCTCAACCGCGCGCCGCAGCAGCAGGGCCTGCAATACTCCGCGCCCGCCATCGACGGCGAGGCCGGCCGCGGCGCGCCGGCCATCGAGCGGGCCGACGAGCAGGCGCCGGCCCTGGGCATCGGCAACCCGGACAGCACCGCCCGGCCCGCCGCCCCGTCCGCCTCGGGCAAGCCCCGGCGCCCGGCGGCCGCGGGGATGAACGGGCAGGCGGTCGCCGCCAGCACCGCCCGCCGGGCCACCCCTGGCCAGGTGGATGCCGGCGAGGGTCCGTCCCGCAACGCGCCCTGCCCGTGCGGCTCCGGCCGCAAGTACAAGCGGTGCCACGGCGCCCCCAACGGCGGCAACTGAGCCCGCCCGCACCAGCGACGACGGGCCCCGGCCGAACGGCCGGGGCCCGTCCCCGTCCGTGGCCCAGCAATTGCCTTGATCGACTCGCTTTGCGGCGGGTGGCGGTGTGCGGGCTGGTGGAGGGCGCGATGTCCGGCATCCCGAGTCGATCGCGCACGTCCGGGGGCCGGGTTTGCGGCGATCCGGTCGGCGG
The DNA here is from genome assembly GCF_001905095.1 of Micromonospora sp. CB01531. Classification (GTDB taxonomy): domain Bacteria; phylum Actinomycetota; class Actinomycetes; order Mycobacteriales; family Micromonosporaceae; genus Micromonospora. Next base: position 107,583 of record NZ_LWLS01000002.1, on the reverse strand, counting down.
ACACACCGGCGAGGAACTTCTCCCGGGCGGGTGCGAGGTGTATGACGGTCACGGCGTACGGCATGATCGGCGCCCGGGGCCGGCGTCCGCCGGCCGGGCTTGAGCAGGGGAGAGACCGGTGACCGACGAGCTTGTCCGGGTGTACGTGCCGGCGACCGTCCCGCTGCTGGCGCAACTGCGCGAGCAGGGCCTCGCGGTCGGTGAGGCGCACGCGGTCACCCCGGAGCTGCGCGAGTGGTACGCCGAGGGCGACGAGGAGGAGTTGGAGTACGTCGCCTTCACCCGGGCCGCCCAGGACGCGCTGCTGTTGCTCCGGGCCGACCCGGGCGCGCCCCGCCGGCGGGTGGTGGTCTCGGTGGACCTGCCGGCCCGCGCGGTCGGCCGGGTCGGCGGCGAGTTGGGGTCCAGCCTGGTCCGGCTCGACGGGCCGGTGCCCGTCAAGGCGGTCGCCGCGATCCACGTGGACGGCGCGGAGGCGGTCGACGACGTGGCGGCCGCTGCCGAGGTGGTGGTCGAGGCGCAGGCCGGTGACCCGGACGCCCAGTTCACCGTCGACGGTGCCGAGGACCACGAGCTGGAGTGGTATGACGTGACCGAGCTGGACCTGCTGCTGCGCGCGGTCTCCTGACCCGCACCCCGGGGGTCAGGCGGCGACCTGCTCGTCCTCCTCGACGGTGCGTGGCCCGAGGGTGCGGCCGAACGCGATGAGCGTGGTGAGTGCCCCGACGAAGAGCACCCAGATGCTGTTGTCGAGGCGGGAGGTGCCGAGGGAGGTCTGGGCCACCTGGTCCGCCTCGCTGAGCGCGGCGGCCAGGTTGAGCAGGTCGCGCCCGCCGATCCGGATGATCACTTCGGTGAGCAGCAGGAGGAGGCCCGGCCCGGCCCCGGCGACCAGGTACGCGGGCCAGCGCAGCTGCACGGATTCGCCCCGGCGGGCGGCGCGGCGGCGGGCCCAGGTGAGGTAGCCGAACGCCACCAGGCCGGCGATCAGCCCGGCGAGCAGCGACTCGGTGCGGGACACCCACTTCGCGGCGTCGAGCATCGACTGCTGGGTGTCGCCGGCACCGAACAGGTCGGACAGCGGGTCCCGGGTGCGGCTGAACAGCACCACGAAGACCTGCGCGGCCAGCGTCGCGCTGGCGAGCCCGCCCACCACCCGGGCGTTGCGGGCGCCGGCCAGCGCGCCGCCGATGATCGCCGCCGCCGCGGTGGTGCCGGCGATGGTGTTGGTGGTCGCGTTGTCGGCGTAGGTGAGGTTGATCGCGACCGCGGCGGCGAATCCGACCAACAGGCCGGTGCCGACGGCGGCGAGGAAGCGCAGGGTGGCCCGGCCGAGCGGGTTGGTCACCGCCAGGGCGACCGCGGCGCCGGCGACCAGCGCGGCGCAGATCACGCCGGGCAGCGCGTACGCGGAGAGGCTGATCGCGGTGACGCCGGCCGCGGCCGAGCTGATCGCGGCCCGGGTGGACCAGAGCATCGCGGCGAGCCAGCCGACCGTCAGCAGCGCCAGCACCACCGCGCCGGGGGCGTACGCCGGTCGTCCGGTGCCCTCCGGGGTGGCCGGCTCGTCGGCCGGGTCGGTGCTCGGCTGCTCCGGCTCGTCGGCCGGGTCGACCACGGGCTGGTCCGGCTCCGCAGCCGTGGAGCTGCCGGGCTGGTTGCTCATCGTGTTCCCTTCGACGGACGCCGGATCGGCCGCGACGGGCCGGGCAGGTCACCGGTCATCCAGGGTACGCGGCGTCTCGCGCGCCCTTCGGAACCCGCCCGCCGGTCGGTGCCGACCCCGGGCCGGCGCCCGCCAGCGGGTGGCAGCCGGACGCTCGACGGCGCCTGAGACGGGCGGGTGGGCCCGGCGCCGGGGCGGTGCCGACGGGGATCCGCGGCCTCCTCACCGCCCGGCCGACGACGCAGACCGCTGGTGACGGATCGTAGGCAGGAATGGTTGCGGGCTGAGGGATCGTCGGGGCGGAGGCGGTGGCTGCCTACGGTCCGGTGTGTGCCGGTGCGTCCGGGTGTCGGCTGCGGGCGGGGTTCGCCGGGGGCGGCGGGGGTGGAGCGGGGGGTGTCGCATGGAAGAATTGGCCGAGGTCCCGCCGCCGCACCGGTCCGCCGCGCGGTGCTCGGCACCCGGCCGCCCGGTCGGTGCCAGCGGGTCCGATTTCGCCACCGCCGTCGAGATCGCACAGGAGCCGTGATGGACGCCGTGTTCTCCGTACCCGAGCCGCGCAACGAGCCGGTCCACACCTACGAGCCCGGCAGCGCCGACCGAAAGCGGCTCCAGCGGCGGCTGACCGAGCTGGCCGCCGCGCAGATCGAGCTGCCGATGACCATCGCCGGTGAGCAGCGGATGGCCGGCGGTGACCCGATCAAGGTGGTCCAGCCGCACAAGCACGCCCACGTGCTCGGCATCACCGGGCACGCCACCCACGACGACGCCCGCGGCGCGGTCAAGGCCGCCAAGGACGCGGCCCCGATGTGGCGGGCGCTGCCGTTCGAGGAGCGGGCCGCGATCTTCCTGCGCGCCGCCGACCTGCTCTCCGGCCCGTGGCGGGACACGCTCAACGCGGCCACCATGCTCGGCCAGTCCAAGACGGTGGTCCAGGCCGAGATCGACTCGGCCTGCGAGTTCATCGACTTCCTCCGGTTCAACGTGCACTTCGCCCGCAAGCTGCTGGCGGAGCAGCCGATGTCCTCGCCGGGGGTGTGGAACCGCCTCGATCACCGGCCGCTGGAGGGCTTCGTCTACGCGGTCACCCCGTTCAACTTCACCGCGATCGCCGGCAACCTGCCGTCGGCGCCGGCCCTGCTCGGCAACACGGTGGTCTGGAAGCCGGGCCCGACCCAGCAGTTCGCCGCGCACTTCACCATGCGGCTGTTCGAGGCGGCCGGGCTGCCGCCCGGCGTCATCAACATGGTCACCGGGCGCGGCGAGGAGGTCTCCGACGTGGTGCTCGCCGACCCGGACCTGGCCGGCATCCACTTCACCGGGTCGACCAAGGTGTTCCAGCACCTGTGGCGGACGGTCGGCGAGAACATCGCCCGCTACCGGGGCTACCCGCGGCTGGTCGGCGAGACCGGCGGCAAGGACTTCGTGGTCGCGCACGCCAGCGCGGACGTGGACGCCCTGCACACCGCGCTGATCCGGGGCGCCTACGAGTACCAGGGCCAGAAGTGCTCGGCCGCGTCGCGGGCGTACGTCCCGCGGTCGATCTGGGAGGGTGGGCTGCGGGACCGGCTCGCCGCCACCGCCGACTCGCTGGCGTACGGCGACGTCACCGACTTCCGCAACTTCGGCGGCGCGGTCATCGACGACAAGGCGTTCGGCCGGCACCAGGCCGCGCTGGAGCTGATCAGCGGCGACGACACCTGCCGGGTCCTGGCTGGCGGCACCGCCGACGACTCGGTCGGCTACTTCGTCCGGCCGACGCTGTTCGAGTGCTCCGACTCCGCACACGAGACCTTCACCACCGAATACTTCGGGCCGATCCTGGGCGTGCACGTCTTCGAGGACGCCCGGTTCGACGAGGTGGTCGCCCAGGCCGAGGCGATTGCCCCGTACGCGCTGACCGGGGCGATCTTCGCGACCGACCGTCGGGTGGTCGACCAGGTGGCCGAGAAGATGCGGTACGCGGCCGGCAACTTCTACATCAACGACAAGCCGACCGGTGCGGTGGTCGGGCAGCAGCCTTTCGGCGGCGCCCGGGCCAGCGGCACCAACGACAAGGCCGGCTCCTGGCACAACCTGGTCCGCTGGATGTCGCCGCGGACGATCAAGGAGACCTTCGTTCCGCCGACCGACCACGCGTACCCGCACATGGGCTGACCTGCTGATGGTCGCCGGTGGCGCACGGAGCGTCACCGGCGGCCGGCCGGCCGGGGGAGGGTGTGGGCGTCCCCGGCGGACTGTCGTCGGCCGACAGTGCACATCGGACGACCCAACGGGTGGCGAAAACCGGAAATCCTGGACGCCGGGTCGGGCAAAGTGGCAGCTTAGAGGGCATGGCGGAATCCGGAGTCAACCCGACGGCCGCGGCCCTGCTGGGTCTGCTGCACGAAGGACCGATGACAGGCGGCCAGCTGATGGCCGCCGCTGAGCGGCGGCTGGCGCCGTACTGGTCAATGACCCGCAGCCAGGTCTACCGGGAGCTTCCGGTGCTGGCCGAGAAGGGGCTGGTGCGGCTCGGCAAGCCCGGGCCGCGGATGAGCCAGCCGTACGGGCTCACCGCGGCCGGGAAGCGGACATTCTCCCGCTGGCTGGCGGAGAACCCCGGGCGGGACACGATTCGTAACCCGACCGCGTTGCGGATCGCGTTCGGCGACCTGCACTCGCCGAGCCAGCTCAAGAACCTCTACGCCTCGGCGAACGAGTACCACTCCGAGGCCCTCGCGGCGGCGCGTGAGCAGGTCAAGAACGCCAAGAAGGACGGCGAGGCGTACGACGCCAGCGCGCTGGAGTTCGCCGTCGCGTACCACAAGGCGGCGCTGTCCTGGCTCAAGTCCGCCCCGGTCGGCGGATGACCAGCGCGGGTAGAGGCATCTGAGGTGAGCGGACGCCGAGCGGCCAAGTACGCTTGTCTGTCGTGACCGCTGCCGACTACGCCGAACAGCTCAAGGAACTCGACGCCACCCTGCGCAACATCGAGGCCGTCCTCGATCTCGACAAGCTGCGCGAGCAGAAGGGCCGCCTGGAGCAGGAGGCCTCCGCGCCCGACCTCTGGGACGACCAGGCCAAGGCGCAGCAGGTGACGTCGCAGCTGTCGTACGTCAACGGCGAGATCAACAAGCTCTCCGACCTCCGCGCCCGGCTGGATGACGCCGGCGTGCTGCTGGAACTGGCCCAGGCCGAGTCCGACCCGGGCACGCTCGCCGAGGTCGAGGTGGAGATCACCGGGCTGACCAAGGCCATCCAGGAGATGGAGGTGCGGACCCTGCTCTCCGGGGAGTACGACTCCCGGGAGGCGCTGGTCGCGATCCGGGCCGGCGCGGGTGGTGTGGACGCCGCGGACTTCGCCGAGATGCTGCTGCGGATGTACCTGCGCTGGGCCGAGCGGCACGGCTACCCGACCGAGGTCTACGAGACCTCGTACGCCGAGGAGGCGGGTCTCAAGTCGGCCACCTTCACCGTCAAGGTGCCCTACGCGTACGGCACGCTGAGCGTCGAGTCCGGCACCCACCGGCTGGTCCGGATCAGCCCGTTCGACAACCAGGGGCGGCGGCAGACCAGCTTCGCCGGCGTCGAGGTGCTGCCGGTCGTCGAGCAGACCGACCACATCGAGATCCCCGAGAACGAGATGCGGATCGACGTCTACCGGTCCTCCGGCCCGGGCGGGCAGAGCGTCAACACCACCGACTCGGCGGTGCGGATCACCCACATCCCGACCGGCATCGTGGTCACCTGCCAGAACGAGAAGTCGCAGCTGCAGAACAAGGCCTCCGCGCTGCGGGTGCTCCAGGCCCGGCTGCTGGAGCGCAAGCGCCAGGAGGAGCAGGCCAAGCTCCAGGGCCTGAAGACCGACGCCGCTGGCTCGTGGGGCGACCAGATGCGCTCGTACGTCCTGCACCCGTATCAGATGGTGAAGGATCTGCGTACCGAGCAGGAGACGGGCAATCCGTCCTCGGTGTTCGACGGTGAGCTGGACAGCTTCATCGAGGCCGGCATCCGGTGGCGTAAGCAGCAGCAGCTCAGCGCTGACGGTGCGTGATCGGCCTCCGACGGAACGCGTCGTCGATCTCTGTGTGACCGGGTGAATCGATGACGCGACTCGCTTCGGCGGGGCGTGGGGCTTGGCTCGCCAGTTACACCGCGTAGACTCTCGACCCGTGATTCAGCTTGAGCAAGTGACGAAGACGTACCCGAAGGCGTCCCGGCCTTCGCTCGACAACGTGTCCGTCTCGATTGAGAAGGGCGAGTTCGTCTTCTTCATCGGTCCATCCGGCTCCGGCAAGTCCACGATCATCAAGATGCTGCTGCACGAGGTCACCCCCAACAAGGGGCGGGTCGTCGTCAACGGCAAGGACGTCACGTCGATGCGCTCCTGGAAGCGACCCCACTTCCGGCGCTCCATCGGCTGCGTCTTCCAGGACTTCCGCCTGCTGCCGAACCGCACCGCCTACGAGAACGTGGCGTTCGCGCTGGAGGTGATCGGCAAGACCAAGGCGGTCGCCCGCCGGGTCGTTCCGGAGGTGCTGGAGCTGGTCGGCCTCGGTGGGAAGGAGCACCGCTACCCCCACGAGCTCTCCGGTGGTGAGCAGCAGCGGGTCGCGGTGGCCCGGGCGTTCGTGAACCGGCCGCTGATCCTGCTGGCGGACGAGCCCACCGGAAACCTCGACCCGGACACGTCGATCGAGATCATGCGCCTGCTGGACCGGATCAACCGCACCGGCACGACCGTCGTGATGGTCACACACGACTCCAACATCGTGAACCAGATGCGCCGTCGCGTCATCGAGATCGAGAGCGGCCGCATCGTGCGCGACCAGGCTCGCGGCGTCTACGGCTGAGCCGTCGCCCCGCTGACGATCCGTAGATCCTGACGACGAACACCTCACGCCGGAGAGCCGGAGGAATTTCCCGATGCGGATGAAGTACGTCCTTTCCGAGGTACTGGTCGGACTGTGGCGCAACGTCACCATGACCATCGCGATGATCATCACGATGGGTGTGTCGCTGTTCATGCTGGGTGGTAGCGGCCTTCTGTACCAGAAGGTCGGCGACATGAAGGACCTCTACTACGAGAACGTCCAGGTCTCGATCTTCCTGAAGACCGACGTCAACGACCAGCAGCGAGGCGACCTCGAGGCCAAGCTGAAGTCCGACCCGCTGGTCAAGGAGGTCACCTACGTCGACAAGACGGAGGCGTACAAGCGCTTCCAGGAGATGTTCCAGGACGCGCCCGACCTGATCAGCGCGGTCAAGGAGGACAGCCTGCCGCCGTCGTTCCGGATCAAGCTGAACAACCCGGAGCAGTACAAGAGCATCTACGACGAGTACAAGACCGCCGAGGGGATCGACACGATCGTCGACCAGAGCAAGCTCCTCGACAAGGTCTTCAACGTCCTCACCGGCATCCAGAACTTCGCGCTGGCCATCGCCGTGGTGATGGCGGTCGCCGCGTTGCTGCTGGTCGCGAACACCATCCAGGTCGCCGCGTACAGCAAGCGGCGCGAGGTCGCGGTCATGAAACTGGTCGGTGCCTCCAACTGGTTCATCCAGGCCCCGTTCGTGCTGGAGGCCATCGTCGCCGGCCTGATCGGTTCGTTCCTCGGCCTGCTGGCCCTGATCGGCCTGAAGGTCGTGGCCGCGGGCGGGTCGATGGCGGCCGTGGAGGGCCTGATCACGCCGGTCTCCTGGTCCGAGATCTTCCTGATGTTCCCGCTGATGGCCGGCGTCGGCGGCCTGGTCAGCGCGGTCACCGCCTGGGTCACGCTCCGCTTCTACCTGCGGGTCTAGTCAGCGCGACGGCTCTCCGAGGGCCCTCCCGCGCCGGAATAAACGGCGCGGGAGGGTCCTTGTCATTCGGGTAGCATGATCCCGCTCCGCGGCCGGTGGTCGCGGACGAGTGGAAGGGAGGTGGCGCCGATGCCACGGGAAAAGGGCCGCAAGGTGGTCGCCTCCAACAAGAAGGCGCGCCACGACTACGCCATCCTCGACACGTACGAGGCGGGCATGGCGTTGACCGGCACCGAGGTCAAGTCGCTGCGGGCCGGCCGGGCGTCGCTGGTCGACGCGTTCGCCCAGGAACGTGACGGCGAGCTCTACCTGCACGGCATGCACATCCCGGAGTACACCCAGGGCACCTGGACCAACCACGAGCCCCGGCGTACCCGGAAGCTGCTGCTCAAGCGGCTGGAGATCGACCGGCTGATCGGCAAGACCCAGGAGAGCGGTCTCACCCTGGTGCCGTTGCAGGTCTACTTCTCCGACGGCTGGGCGAAGGTGGAGATCGGCGTGGCCCGGGGCAAGAAGGCGTACGACAAGCGCCAGGACCTTGCCAAGCGGGACGCCGACCGGGAGATGGCCCGGGCGGTCGGCCGGCGCGGTAAGGGCATGAACGACTGATCCATCCCTTGGCGTCCGGATCCATGATCCGGCCGCCCTCGGGATGAATCCGGTTGTGGCAGGCGTTAGGCTTGGTGGTGCTGCCGACAGGGGCAGCCCGTCGAGGGGGTGACTGGTTTCGACTTCGTACGTTGCGGCAGGGGAAGCGAGCCGAGGAAGCCGACGTCGTCTCGTGAATCGGTCGTCGGAAACCAATAAGCGCCAAGAACAATCGCGCTGACTTCGCTCTCGCCGCCTGAGGCGAGTAGCAAGTCTGTCGGCCTGGGAGCGCCTTCGACCCAGTTAGCCGGCATCAGCTAGAGGGCTGGCCAATCGGACCCGGTCGCGGGGTCCGTGCGGCGAGATCAATCAGCGACTGGGCCCGTCACACCGACTCGCTCGCGTGATCGGAGGGGCCGAGTAGAGGCACAGCGAGCTGCGCTCGGAGAAGCCCTGACAAGGCGGCGAAGGACCCGGGTTCGATTCCCGGCACCTCCACCACCTGACCTGTGCGCCCCGGTCCACCCGGACCGGGGCGCACAGTCGTCTCCGGCCCCCTTTGGCCGCCGGCATCTATGCTGCCGCGTGTGATGAACGAGAAGGTCCGGCTCTCCGTGGGCGCCGCGCCCGGCCAGCGCGCCTTCGCGGCGGTGGTGGGTGTCCTGTGCACCGCCTTCGGGGCGGTGTTCGTGCTGCTGCCGGTCTTCGCCGACCAGTTGCTGCGCCGGATGACCGGCTACGGTGATCCCTTCCCCTCGTACGACGAGGCGCGGGACCTGCCGCCCGACATGCTCCCACCGGCGCTGAACGACAGCGCTCCGGCAGGGCCGGTCCGGTTCGTCGGGCTCTGCGGCCTGCCGATCGTGCTGCTCGGCCTCTACCTGCTGCTGCGGGTGCTGCGTACCGCCGCCTGGCTGGAGGGGACCCGGGCCTCCGTACGCGGCGCGCTCGCCACCCGCACCGTCGACCTGGCCACCGCCGAGGTGCGGGGCGGGGCGGTCGCCTACCGGGGCGGCAACGACGCGGTGCTGCGGGTGCCGACCGTGGTCGCGCGCGACCGGGAGACCGGCCGACAGGTCACCATCCCGTTGCAGGGCATGGGGCTGGACACCCTGCCGCCGTACGAGCTGCGGGCGCTCGCCGACGCGATCACCGCCGGCCGGCCCGACCAGGGCCGGGACGCCGACGCGCACGTCCTGGCCGGTCAGCTCCGCGACATGGCGGGCAATCCGCTGGGTCGGTGAGGCGTTTGGGACGGCTGGGGCCGCTGGGGCGAATGGGACAGATGAGGCACCGGGTCACTCTGGACAGCCCGCCCGACCAGGTCCACCATCGCTGTACGCGGAAGCGCAGCAGCGGGAGGTGCCCATGGTCACCGGTCCGATCCAGCAGCCGTCCACCGTCGCCGCGGCGGGCCGACCGCCCGCCGCGCGCCAGCCGGGACCCGCGCTCCCCGGCGACCTGCACGCCCTCGCCCGGGTGCTCGCCGGGCCGGCCGAGCAGCCGCGCTGGCGGGAGCATCTGGTCGTCCAGCTCGGCCCGGTCCGGCGCGGTTTCGCCGAGCACGTCCGGCTCACCGAGGGCCCCAGTGGCCTCTACGCCGAACTGCTCCTCCAGGCGCCCCGGCTGGACCGGGGGGTACGCCGGCTGACCCACGAGCACGCCGCCATCGCCGCGGCGCTCCTCGCCCTCCAACACGCCGTCGAGCTGCCTGGCGTGCCCGCCGAGGAGCTGCGCGAACGGGTCGGGCACCTGCTGCGGGCCCTCGACCGGCACCGGCAGCGGGGCGCGGATCTGCTCTGGGAGGCGTACCAGACGGACCTGGGCGGGGAGACCTGACCAGCGGAACCGTGGGCAGGGGCGCGCCGTCCAACCGGCATGCGTCGCACGATCGCTCTGCTGGGGTTGCCGCTTCTGCTCCTCGCCGGCTGTGCCGCGCCCGGCTCCGCTCCTGCCAGGCCGTCGGTCGATCCTCTCGACCACCGCTGGGAGGCGTTCCACCAGCGGGCTGGCGAGGTGGCCGACGCCTGGCGGCCGGGCGAGGTGTGGCGCAGCGGCTACGTGCCGCTCGAGGACGCCACCGTGTTGACCGGGGAGCCGGGCTTCACCGGCGACACCAAGCAGGCGTTCCTCCTCGGCTGGTACCGGGACCAGATCGCCCTGCCCACCGCCACGCCGGCCGACGGGACGATCCGGTTCCCCGACGGCACCCTGCAAGCGCCGCTGATCAGCGCCGCCGACGCGTACGCACAGCTCCACCAGGGGGACCCGCCGACGTGCGACGGGCGGCCGATGGCGCCGCCCACCACCGGGCCGGGGCGGCTCAAGGACGGCGGGCCGACCATCGAGCCGGGACCGGACGGCCTGCTGCCCACCCGCCCGGGGCCGGACAGCCCGGTCGCCACCCACGTGGACACCCCCTGCATTCCGCTGACGGTCACCGGGGTGAAGCTGGGCAGCGCCTCGGTGCGGACCAGCCGGGGCGTGGCCGAGGTGCCGGCCTGGCTGTTCACCGTGGCGGAACTGCGGGTGCCGGTGGCCCGGCTGGCGGTCGCGCCGCGCGCGGTCGGCGCCGAGCCGGAGGCCGTGGCGCCCACCCGGCCGCTGCCCGACGGGGTGGTGGCCGTGCAGACCCTCGACGCCGTGGACGGCGCCCGCCTGGATTACCGGGTTGGGGTGGGCGCGTGCGACAGCGGCGTCACCCCGCTGGTGCTGGAGCGGGACGACGTGGTGGTGCTCGGCGCCGGGGTGGTCCGGTCGACCGGGATCTGCACGGCGCAGCTGGAGCTGAAACCGGTGAGCGTCACCCTGAAGGCGCCCCTGGGTGCCCGGACGGTGCTCGACGTGGGCAGCGGCACCGCCCTCACCCTGGTACGGCGGTGACGCTCACAGGATCCGGGGCAGCTCGGTGCTGATCGGCGCCGGCAGCACCGTCGGCCGGTCGGCGACCAGGGCCGCGTCGAGCGCCTCCCCGAGCCGGTCCAGCGGGTCCACCACGGCGGACGCGCAGCCGTAGCCGTGGGCGATCGCGGCGACGTCCAGCCCGGGCAGGTCCAGCGCGGGCACCCCCGGGGTGTGCTTCAGCTCGGCGAACGCCTTGAGGATGGCGTACTGGTGGTTGACCGGGACCACCACGGCGAGCGGCAGGCGCAGCTGCGCGGCGGTCCACAGCGCCTGCACGGAGTAGTGGAAGGAGCCGTCGCCGACCACGGCCACGACCGGCCGGCCGCGGCCGGTGTCCCGTTCGGCCAGGGCGATCCCGACCGCTGCCGGCAGCCCGAACCCGAGGCCGCCGCTGGCCATGGTGAAGTACGACCGGGGCCGGTTGATCCGCAGCCGGCGGCGCAGCGCGGCCAGGTTGGACGGTGACTCCTGCACCAGCACCCCGTCGGCCGGCCAGTGCCGGGCCAGCGCGGCGAAGAGCCCGTCGGCGCTCGGCGGGCTGGTCGCCTCCGGCGTCTCCGGCTCCGTCCGGGTCGATGGCGCTGGCCGGTCCGCCGGCGGCAGCAGCTCCAGCAGGCCCGCAAGGGCCAGCCCGGCGTCGCCGAGCAGGCTCTCCCCGACCGGGGCGCGGGCCGACTCGTCCGGGTCGTCGGTGACGTGCAGCAGCCGGGCATCGTCCGGCAGGTAATCGCCCGGCACGTGCGGGTAGTAGCGGAACACCGGCGCGCCGACCACCAGCACCGTGTCGTGTCCGCGCAGTGCCCCGGCGAGTGGGCCGATCGCGTACGGCAGGACCCCCCGGAAGTGCGGGTGGTCCTCGGGGAAGACGGCCCGCTCCGGGGCCGGGGCGGCCCAGACCGGGGCGGCCAGCCGCTCGGCGAGCGCCACGGCCGCCGGCCAGGCGTCGGCCCGGTCCACCGCCGCGCCGAGCACGAGCACCGGGGCGCGGCTGGCCGCGAGGGTGGCGGCGAAGCCGTGCAGCCGGTCCGGGTCCGGGGCGGTCCGGGTGGCCACCGTCCGGACCTGCGGGGGCGGATCGGTGGGCTGGTTCCAGTCGTCCATCGGCACGGAGAGGAACACCGGCCCGGCGGGGGGCTGCACCGCCGTGGCGTACGCCCGCATGAAGGCCGCCGGAACGTCCTGCGCGCGGGCCGGCTCGTGGGCCCACTTGACGTACGGCTGGGTCAGCTCCGCCGCCCGCGGGCTGGCCAGCCGGGGTTCGAGCAGCAGCATCTCCCGGGTCTGCTGGCCGGCGCTGACGATCAACGGGGTCTTGTTGTGCCAGGCGGTGACGAGGTTGCCCATCCCGTTGCCGGTGCCCGGGGCGGTGTGCAGGTTGACGTGCGCGGGCCGGCCGGTGGCTTGGGCGTACCCGTCGGCCATGGCCACCGCCGCCGCCTCCTGCAGCGCGTGCACGTAGCGGAAGTCGGCGGGGAAGTCGCGGAGGAAGGGCTCCTCGGTGGAGCCGGGGTTGCCGAAGACGGTGGTCAGCCCCAGGGCGCGCAGCAGGTCGTACGTGGTGTCGCGGACCGTTGCCATCGCCGACTGCCCCCCGTCCCCCAACGGTGCGGGGAGACGGCTCGATGATCAGTTCCCCGACGAACCGAATCTATCCGGCGGTTGCCTGCTTTTCGGGCGCTTCCCGAGTCTCGTGGGGGCGGTGGCCGGGCCGGCCACCGGTCAGGGCAGCGGGAACGGCAGTTTGATCCCGTCGAGGGCGTTCCCGCACGGGCAGTCCCGCTCGGACGGCAGTGCGGCGACCGCATCCAGCAGCACTCCGCGCAGCCGGTCGGTGTTCTCGGCGAAGACCCGGAACACCTCCTCCTGGGTGACCGACTCACCGGCCGTCACGCCCGCGTCCAGGTCGGTGACCAGCGCGATCGACGTGTAGCAGAGGGCCAGCTCGCGGGCGAGCACGGCCTCTGGGTGGCCGGTCATGTTGACCACCGTGCCGCCGATCGAGGCGAACCAGCGCGACTCGGCCCGGGTGGAGAAGCGCGGCCCCTCGACCACCACCACCGTCCCGCCGTCCACCGCCGGCACGTCCCGCCCGGCCGCCGCGTCGAGCAGCGTCCGCCGGCCCACGGGGCAGTAGGGGTCGGCGAACGAGACGTGCACGGCGCCCTGGTCGTAGTAGGTCTGGGTGCGCCCGCTGGTGCGGTCGACGAGCTGGTCCGGCACCACGAAGGTGCCCGGGCCCAGCTCGGGGCGCAGCCCGCCGACAGCGCAGGGGGCGAGCACCTGGCGCACGCCGAGGGAGCGCAGCGCCCAGAGGTTCGCCCGGTACGGGATCAGGTGCGGCGGGTAGCGGTGGTCGCGTCCGTGCCGGGGCAGGAACGCCACCCGGCGACCGCCCACCTCGGCGATGGTGACCGCGTCCGACGGTGCTCCGTACGGCGTCTGCAGGACGTGTTCGGTGGCGCCGTCGAGCAGGGCGTAGAGGCCCGACCCACCGATCACCGCCAGCTCGGCCGTTGGACCCATCGGTGCTCCCTCGATCCTGTCGCGATCACCCGCCCGTCAGACCTTAGTCAGCGGGCGAGCCGCAGGCTAATGTGCGTGGCATGGTGTTGACCGCGCGGATGGTCGGCGACGTCGGATGCGCCACACGGGCGTACGGCTGACGGGTGTCGGACATGCAGGGTGAGGGACAGGCGATCGGTGGCCGAGCCATGGAGTCCATGACCGGGCGGCTGCTGGTCGCGACTCCGGCGCTGAAGGACCCGAACTTCGACCGTACGGTCGTGCTGCTGGTCGCTCATGAGGCCAGCGGCGCCCTCGGCGTGGTGCTGAACCGGGCCACCGAGGTGCCGGTCGCCGATGTCCTCGGCGACTGGAGCGACCTGGCCCGGGACCCGGCGGTGCTCTTCGAGGGCGGCCCGGTGCAGCCCGACTCGGCCATCTGCCTGGCCCGGATGCGCCACCCGGTCAAGCCAGTGAAGGGCTTCCACCGGGTGTCCGGCGCGGTGGGCACCATCGACCTCTCCGTCGACCCCGAGCGGCTGCGCGAGGCAATCGGCGGGATCCGGGTCTTCGCCGGGTACGCCGGCTGGGGCGCCGGCCAGCTCGAGCGTGAGATCGAGGAGGAGTCCTGGTTCGTCCTCGACGCCCTGCCCGGGGACGCGTTCGTCGACCGGCCCGACGACCTCTGGCCCATGGTGCTGCGCCGGCAGGGCGGCATGATGGCGGCGGTGGCCCACTTCCCGCCGGACGTGGCGCTGAACTGAGCGGCGGGTACCCCGCGAGATGACCATGCCGGCCGGCGTGTGTATAGTTCTCTGCGTGCCCGGGCGACCGGGGACGACCGCAAGGGGCCGTGGCGCAGCTGGTAGCGCACCACACTGGCAGTGTGGGGGTCAGGGGTTCGAGTCCCCTCGGCTCCACTTGCGTTTACGCAGGTAAACCGGCATCAGTCATCGACTGGTGTCGGTTTTTTGCGATCTTTGGTCACAGGACCGCCCCACACTGGCCACCTCAAATGCCGAGAGAGGTGACGGCGAAAGCGGCCTCTACCTGCCGATTTGGGCCGTCCGCGTCCTTCCGAGCGGCTTGAGGCGAAAATGTGGGGCGCATTGGTGGTGACGGGCGATGTCGCCGAGTCCATGGCTCGGGACCCGTCCTCGTAGCACGTCGGCGACCCGGCATAGCGTCCACCAGCCCTCATACCGGTCACCGAGCTTGGACGCTGCTCCGCCTGGCAGTGACGACACCGACCCTCCACTCTGTCTTGGTACGAGTATGGGTCGCCGGTCTGACATCTAGGCGTAGCCACGGCCATGAACCAACGTCGACCGGTAGGCCGGGTCGCGACAGTAGGCGTTCCGGTCGTGCCGAGGGCCAACCGGCTGGGCCGGGCGGAAGTAACGAATGGCTGACGGGAACGGTTGGCGGGAGCCGATGGAGGCTGCGGCGTTCATCGCCGCGGCCGGCGCATGGACGGCGAGGCCCGCGATCGCTCACGTGACGGTGGCCTTGGTCGACGTGGCCGTCCCGTCGAGCGTCCTGTATCGCAACGGCGGCGATGGGAGCAATTCGTTCCTATTCCTTCTCTGACTTTCCTCTCCCTTCTCTGACCTGGCCATGATGATGGATCGCGCACGGTAGCCGTACCCATCTAGATAAACGTCCCATCGCAGGGCAAGTCGTACCGCTCCCGTGGACGTGGCTGGTCTGCTACCCAATCTCAGCAGCGCCATGAGCTTCAGGCTGACAGGCATGGCGGGATTGGTTCTACTCCACGTGATCGCCCAAGCGTCGTAGGTGGGCCGCTAGGTCGTGCTGTCCAGCTGCTCGATCGATGCGCAGTAACGTGCCACAGAGGTACGCTTCTGCGCACGAACATGTCGAGGGCTGTGCGCACTAGCGTGCCGGTGAGGTACGCTAGTGCGCATGACTCGCTCGCTGCTGGAAGAACTCGTCGACGTAGCCGTCGATCAGCATGGCTACGTGCGCACGCGAGACGCCACCGCGCGGGGAATCGACGGCGCCAACCTGCGCAAGATGGCCGCCCGGGGGCGCTTGGAGAAAGTTGGCCGAGGGTTGTATCGCGTCCCGTTCCTTCCTCGGGACGAACATGACGAGTACGCCGAAGCGGTCTTGTGGGCCGAGGGGCGCGGGATCATTTCGCATGGCTCTGCACTGGCGCTGCACCAGCTGTGCGACATCAACCCCTCGCGGCTACACCTCACCGTTCCCTCGACGTATACGCCCCGGCGAACCGGTGGCGAGCTGTACCGAGTGTGGCGACGCAGGCTCGATCCGGGCGAGGTAACCACGGTTGACGGGATTCCTGTCGTCACTGCCGAGCGGGCGGTTCGTGACGGCATTGCCTCCGGGATTGATCCCCAGATGCTGACCCAAGCGATCACCACCGCACGCCGGGAAGGACTGCTTACTGCAGCGCAGGCAACGCAGCTTCGACGCCAGTTAACCGCAAAGCTGCACCGCAGGAACGGCCGGTGAAAAGTCACACCCCTGTTGACCGCCCGGTCCCCACAGCTCGCCGTGCCGCATCACCGCCGACCAACCTGCGCTCCCTGCAGGACCGGCTACGCAATATTGCCCGGAGCCAGGGAGCGCTCGTGGGGCGGGTGCAGCGTCAGCTCAGCGCCCTGGTTGTCACCGAAATGCTCTCCCGGGTCGAGCAGCCGATTAGCGGCCCACCACTGCTGGTCAAAGGTGGAACCGCGCTCGAGTTCCGCCTCGGGCTGTCTGCATCGCGCACCTCCAAGGATCTTGACGCTGTCGTGCGTGGCGACCTCGCTGACTTCATGTCCCTCGCGGACGAGGCGGTCAAGATCCCATGGGCCGGCTTCACCGGTCGCGTCACCCGCTATGCCGAGGTAGATATCCCTGGCCTGGCCGTCAAGCCCCGCCGTTTCGAGGTCAAGCTCAGCTTCCGCGGCAAGCCGTTCGCCACCGTCCCCGTCGAAATCAGCGCCGCCGAAGCAGGCGCGGCGGCCGAGTACGACGAAGTCAGTGCGCCGCCGCTTGACGGCCTTGGGTTCGAGCCCGCCGCACCGGTTCCCTGCCTGTCGATCCGCTTCCAGATCGCCCAGAAAATCCACGCCTGCACCGATCCGCTAACCCCCGGTGTGGTGAACACGCGCGCCCGCGACCTGGTGGACCTACTGCTGATAGAACCACTCGTTGCTGATGAGCAACTCTCTGCAGTACGGGAAGCCTGCGAGCAGGTCTTCGCGGCACGCGCACGTCATTCGTGGCCGCCGGTGCTGCAGGTGCCCGCCGTCTGGGTGGACCTATACCCGGCGGCAGCCGAGGGCCTCGAAGACTACGTACCAGCCGATGTGCACCGGGCCGCCGCGGCGGTCCAGCTGCTCATCAACCGCATCGACGCAGCCCAGTCCTGACGACGGCCAACCGGCGGGTGGCCGCTCGCCAGCGGCGTCATTGCGCGCCACCGACCGGGTCAGTTCCCGGGGGCCGACATCAGCTGATGGCCGACCTTGACGACTGGTGCCGGACCCGGAGGCTCGCTGCCCGGCTGATGCGCGCTTGGAGCGTCTTGCCGCAGAGCGCAGCAGCCTGCCGCGGATCGCAGATCATGAGGGTCCTGATGGAATTGAGCCGGCCGTGCCGGGCGCGAGCGGTCTCGACCGGCCTGCCATTCAGCCGAGGTTCCACCTCGGCGCTCCGGCCGGTTCGCGCCCCGCTGGTTCACCTGATCACTGGATATGCAGCGTCCGACACCGACATCGGCCGAGGAACCCAGGGGCGAGATGACGCTGCCGGAGTATCGCGCGGCGGGGGTTCGCGTTTTTCTTCAGCGGCGACCACCGCACCAACGGCGACACAACCAACGTGGTCCGCGCCACCAGACGCGCCAACCGCCGCCCACACGACCTCATCACCGCCGTGACCAGCAGCAACCCCAGAACGCAATGACCTTGGCTGGACGCGGCTCCGACGCCGTGGGCGACGCGGCGTGCGCTCGATCTGAGATTCGCTCTTGTGGACTACCGTCCAGATGCATCACTACACCGGGACAGGAGGATCGGCGGCTTGAGCATTCGGATCCCGGCCATTGAGGCCCGTCTAGGTCAGTCCCTTCAAGATGTAGACGCCCAAGGTGTTCGGAGGCTGCTAGGGCAGGGCGAAAGCGAAGATCTGGACTTTAAGGGCAAGCTCTATGACAACGGCCAAAAGGGCCAGAATGACCTGTCGGTAGATGTGGCCGCCCTAGCCAACCTCCGGGGTGGAGTCATTATGTTGGGGCTGGACGAGCAGAAGAGTGGGACGGCAAAGGTTGCTACCCCGGTTCCGCTGTCTGATCAGGAAGAGTTGCGGATGCGGCAGATCGTTGCATCGAATGTTGTGCCGCTGCCTCGCTGGGAGATCAGGGCGGTGCCAGATCCCTCGTCATCGGGCGGTCATGGATTTTATTTATTGATTGTGGCGCCGAGCGATCAGACGCCCCATGCGGTCAAGCAGAACAATGGCCTGAAGTATCCTGTTCGAGATGGGACAAGCACTCGTTATCTCACAGAACATGAAGTGGCGGATGCGTATAGAAACCGCTTTACTCTTGCACGTGCAAGGATCGACCGCCTCAAAGAGGTGGAGGATCGTGTCGAGTCGAGGTCGCAGAGCGGCTATGTCCCATGGCTGAAGCTGGCCTTGGTTCCTGCGAGTCGATCGTCGCTCCGCATGTCCAATAATGCTGTCAGCATGGTCGGTGGCTGGCTGTCGGAGGTCCTAGAGCGACTGCCTCATGGATCGAACTTCGAAGCCATTCGATGCGACGTGCGAACAGGGCTGCGCTGCTTTGAGCTCAGGAACGCCCTCTTCGATGAAGAGCCAGCGCTCGGAATCAGGAATCCGGAGTGGGCATCCGCTCATCTCGCGTTGGACGGGGCGTCTGGTGTGGGTGTCAATCTCATGCCTGATGTCGATCACCGGGAAACCAAGGTGACGCAAGAGTTCCTTTACGTGCAGGTCTTCTCCGCTCTCCTTATCTCGGTGAGGTATGCAACGGATATCGCGCGAGCTTCCGGGGATGCTCTGCTGCGGTTAAGGCTGCCGTTGCCACCTGGTCATCACGCGCGTAATGCGGTGGATCAGTCCCTCGTCCTGGTTAGCCCAATGTTTGGTACGGACGACATGAGGCGTGTCTCGGGCAGTCGTCCCCTGAATACGCTCACTCTCCGCGAGTTCGTCAGCGAGCAGACGGTGGATCTAGATGTGGCCAGTATGTCAATGGCCGGGCTTGCGACAGCAGTGGTGCGGCCCTACACGGACCTGGTGAATGCGTTTGGTCTGGCTGAGCCGTCGACTATCACGCCCGATGGCCGCCTGAAGTTGGCATTTTGGCACTCGGGATACCAGCAGCACATCCGCCGCTGGGCGGAGCGGTATGACGTCCCAATAGTCTCTTGAGGCCAGCGGTCTGATTCTCCTGCTGCATTTGACGCTGGATGCCGATTCCACAGGGCGCCGCCTGTGGCTCAGCGGCGGACGGCAGTACACCTCTGGCGGCCGGTCATGGTGGCTGGCCGGCAGGGTGGCCCCCACACTGTTGGTGGTCACGGGGTGAGTTACATTGCAAGATCAAAAACCCATCATCGGGTGGCATTGGGCGACAGCCTGCGGCACGGTCGTCCGCCTATTTGCACACCTCACGACACTTTCCGGCATCCGACCGCATTGACCGTGACGAAGGTCACCTTCCTGGCAGTGTGGGGGTCAGGGGTTCGAGTCCCCTCGGCTCCACTTGTGTTTTCGCAGGTAAACCGGCATCAGTCATCGACTGGTGTCGGTTTTTTGTGATCTCTGGTCATATGACCGCCCCACACTGCCCCCCTTGCAACATTGAGGGAAGTGGCGACGGAAACGGGCTCTACCTGCTGATTCGGGCCGCCTGCGTCCTTGGCGTGGCTTGAGGCGAAAATGTGGGGCGCATTTGTGGCATGGGGCGGTGGGGCAGGCTCTGCCGGGGTGAACAGAGCCGTCCGGGCGCGGACCGCCGGTGTTCGACGTGACTGCCGAGAGGCGGTCGGGATGGTTGGCTCAGCGACTTCGGTGATAGCAGGTGCGGTGCGTCGTGTCGCTGTCGGCGTGTCACGCGTTTCGGCATCGTTTGTCCTTACCTGGTCCTCAACGGGAGTTAGGCACCAAGTTGCGTTCCGTGTCCTACGCATGACTGAACGGATAGTCAAGATCTTGATTGTTTGATGCTCGGCCGCCTATGTTCGGCTCGCCTCGACTGGAGGCCCGTACGGGGAGGGCTTGTGCCGATGCATCGCTGGCAGTCTCGTGTGTTCATCACTTTGGCCGGCGGGGCGTTCGCCGGTTGGGTTCGCCGGTTGGCGATCGTGTTGGCGTTGGTGTTGGTGGCGACGTTGTCGGATGTGCCGGCGCGTCCGGCCCGCCCGGCGCAGGCGGCCCCGCCCGTGGCCGCGGCGCCAGCGAAGCCGAGGTGTCCCGATGACCGGGCGGATGAGGTGTCGGCGGCGGTGTCGGCGAAGCTGTGCGGTGCGCGGGTGGAGGTCGCGGGCCGGCGGTCGGAGACGACGCAGGTGTTCGCGAACCCCGACGGCACGGTGACCGAGGAGCGGTCCCTGGCTCCGGTGCGGGTGCGTGACGGCGACCGTTGGGTGCCGGTGGATCTCACCCTGGTGCGTCGGGCGGACGGGTCGGTCGCGCCGAGGGCACACGCCCGGGCGCTGACCTTCTCCGGTGCTGCGTCTGGTGCGGGGGAGCATGAGCTGGTCGCGGTGGGTGAGGGCGACGACCGGTCCGCGTTGGCGTGGGCGGGGCCGTTGCCGGCGCCGGTGCTGGACGGCCGGACGATCACGTACCCGGATGTGCTGCCGGGTGTGGACCTGGTGTTCCATGCGCACGCGACCGGTTTCGAGCAGCATTTCGTGGTGAAGGACCGGGCCGGGTTGGCGCGGGTGCGCAAGCTGAGCCTGTCGATGCGGACCGGCAAGCTGGCCGCGGTCGGTGACGGTATGGGCGGTCTGGTGTTGAAGGACGCCAAGGGCCGGCAGGTGGGGCGGGCGCAGACCCCGCTGATGTGGGACGCCGAGGTGGCGCCGCAGTCTCTGGAGCACGTCAAGCATGGCCGGGTCGGGCTGCGCACCATCGGCAAGGGCGCCGGTCGTACGGTGGTGGAGTTGACGCCGGATGCGGCTTTCCTGGCCCGCGCGGACCTGTCCTTCCCGGTGACGATCGATCCGCCGACCTCGTTGTCGCCGTCGTTCGACGCGTTCGTGCAGACGGACTACTCCAGTGACCAGTCCGGCTCGGTCGACCTGAAGCTGGGGTACTCGGACGATGGTGGTGCGCGGACGGCGCGGTCGTATCTGCGGTTCAACACGACGGGGTTCGCGGGTAGCCGGATCATCACGGCGAAGTTGCGGTTGTGGAACTACCACTCGTGGTCGTGCAGCGCGGCGTCGTGGGAGGCGTGGCGGACTGATTATGTGGATTCGTCGGTGCGGTGGACGAACCAGCCGACGGCGCGGGTGAAGGTGGGCACGTCGACGGAGACGAAGGGTTACAACTCGTCCTGCGCCGACGGTTACGTCTATATCGAGGTCGGCGGGGCGTTGCAGTATGCCGCGGACAACAGTCAGAGCAGCGCGAGTGTGATGCTGCGGGGGACCAGCGAGACGAATCACCTGTCGTGGAAGCGGTTCGACTCGGCCGAGGGCACCCACCCGCCGCTGGTGTCGATCACCTACAACAGTACGCCGGGCACCCCGTCGGCGCTGGCGGTCGCGCCGTGTTACACGTTGTGTGGGGCGGGGGCGCGGACGTCGGCGGTGCGGCCGACGTTGTCGGCGAAGCTGGCGGATGCGGATGCCGGGCAGACGTTGCAGGCCGAGTTCGAGGTGCGGAACAAGGCCACCCAGGCGGCCGTCGCCACGTCGGGGTTGCGGTCGGGTAGTCCGGCGTGGACGAACGGGTCGACCGCCTCCTGGCAGGTGCCGGTCGACCTGGTCAACGACACCGCGTACGAGTGGCGGGTGCGGGCCAAGGACCCGTACGTCTATGGCGCGTGGACCGGGTGGTCGACGTTGACCGTAGACACCGTCAAGCCCGGGGTGCCGTTCGTGTCGGCCACCATCTACCTCAATGACGGGCAGCCGCACGGTGGGGCGGAAGCGCCGGACACGTTCACGTTCACCCCGGCTTCAGGGACGAATGACCTGGCGGCGTTCGTGTACAAGTTCGACTACGAGTCGTCGGCGACGACGGTGGCCGCCACCGGTGCGACGTCGGTGACGTTGCGCCCGCGGGATGGGCATCGCACGTTGACGGTGCAGGCGAAGGACTCCGCCGGGAACCTGTCCAATGCGAACCTGTACGTGTTCGACGCGGGCAACGCGGCGCTGGCGCAGCCGCTGCCCGGGGCGACGATCGTCAAGCGCACCAAGTTGCAGGTCACCACCCCGGTGGCCGGCTACACCCGGGCCTATTTCGAGTATCGGCGGGGTCCGGGTGGGTCGACGCTGGCGGTGCCGTCGGCGAACCTGACTTCGGCGACCGGTGCCCCGATCACCGCCACGGCGGCGAGCCCGGTCAGCCTGTCGTCGTTGGGCGGGTACGCGATCTGGAGCGCCACCGACACCCTCGGCCTGGTCGGCGGTGTGGTCGAGGTGCGGGCGCAGATCTACACCGCCACCGGCGGCACCCCCGCCTACACGACTCCATGGGTGCGGGTGTCGGTCGACTCCAGCGGCGACGGCGCGGCGGGCGACGAGATCGGCCCGGGTTCGGTGAACCTGCTCACCGGCGACTACGCACTGTCGTCGACCGATGCCGACGAGTTGGGTCTGTCGGTGGGCCGGTCGTCGTCGTCCCGCAAGCCCACGGACGGCTACCAGCCGATGGCGCAACTGCTGACCGCGAACCAGCAGCAGGTGTCCACCGACCTGACCGGGTTCACGGTGCCGTCCACCTCGTCGGCCGCGCGGTCGACCGCCCGTGGCCAGGGTGAGGTGACCCCGGTCGCGTCGCTGGAGATCACCCCGGTCACCACCACCAGCAACGACACCTATGTCGCGGTCGGCGGCGACGGCGGCGGGATGCGGCTGGGCATGGCCGCGGGCCGCACATATCGGATGACCGGCTGGATCTACGTGCCGGCCGCCACGGGTCTGGTGCCCGACTACGGCGTGCGTGGTCTGCGGATCGTCGGCTTCTACAAGGTCGGCGCCAACTACACCGAGGTTCCGTCGGCGATGGCGGGCTTCACCGACGGGTGGCAGGAACTGGCGGTCGACATGACCGTCCCGGCGGGGGCGACCGAGGCGTTCTTCCGCCTCTACAACGGCACACAGGGCGGCTCCGGGAAGAAGGTGTACTGGGACAACCTGTCGGTCACCGAGATTCTGGCCCCGTTCGGCACGGCCTGGTCCGGCGGCGCCACCGGCGGCGCGGCCGAGGTCGACTACACCACCGTCACGCTGCCGGAGCCGTCGCTGGCGCAGGTCAACACCATCGGCGGCGGTTGGATCACGTTCGCGAAGAACCCGGACGGGGTCAGCTACACCCCGGAGCCGGGGGCCGAGGGCATGGTGCTGGCCAAGGTCGGCAGTGCGTACCGGCTCACCGAACTCGATGGGACGGTCACCGAGTTCACGGCGCAGAGCGGGATCTGGGCGGCCACGTCGTCGTGGACCCCGGAGTCGGTCAGCACCACCCGGTATCTCTACGACACGGCTGGTAGTCGGCTGCTGTTGAAGAAGGTGATCAACCCGGTCGAGCCGGGGGTCGACGACACGAACAGCTGCACCACCGCGACCCCGGCCCGCGGCTGCGAGGTCCTGGAATACGAGTACGCCACCACCACGAGCCCCGGGTTGAGTCAGAGCGTGTTCGGGGATTACACCGACCGGGTTTCCGGGGTGAAGCTGTGGGCCTGGGACCCGGACGCATCGGCGATGACCGCCGTGCAGACGGCGAAGTACGCCTACGACAACCTGGGCCAGCTCCGCGAGGTGTGGGACCCCCGCGTCACCCCGGCCCTGAAGACGACGTACGAGTACGTCGGGGGCCGGGTTACCAAGGCCAATCCGGCTGGTGAACTGCCCTGGCAGTTCGACTACGGCAACCCGGACGTGGATGCTGCGGCGCTACGGTATGACCTGGACGCCGGTTCCGGCACCACCGTCGTCGACTCCTCGGGCAGTGGCCGCACGGGCACGATGGCCAGCGGGGTCGGCTGGGGTCAGGGCAACGACCCGGACAACCCGGCCGACAAGGCCGCCACGTTCACCGGCGTCTCCGGCCAGCAGATCACCGTCGCCGGGACCGCCCTGTCGAACACCGCCTCCTACACCGTTGCCGCGTGGGTGCGGTTGACCGACAAGTCCGTCAACCGCACCGCGGTGTCCAAGAACGGCTCGTTCACCAGCGGTTTCTTCCTCAACTACGTCCAGGCCACCGACCGGTGGGCGTTCTCCCGGATGGACACAGACAGTTCGACGTCGCTGCCGATCCGCGCCTCGTCCAACACCTCCCCGGTGCTCGGCCGGTGGACCCACCTCGCCGGCGTCTACGACACCGCTACCGGCAAGATGACCCTCTACGTCGACGGCGTCCCGCAGTCGACCACCGCCCCGACCGGCGGCTGGAACGCCACCGGCGGGTACATCGTCGGCCGCGCGCAGTGGAACGGCACCTTCACCAACACCTGGCACGGCGGCATCGACGACGTCCGCATCTACGGCAAGGCCCTCACCGCAGACCAGGTCGTCACCCTCGCCGGAGACGAAAACCCGGGCCGGCTGCTGAAGGTCCGCCGCGCCGCCCTGCAGCAGGGCTCCAAGACCGCCACCGACGGCGAGATCGCCACCAACATCGTCTACAACGTCCCACTCACCCAGGCCGCCGGAGGCCCCTACAACCTCGGCCCGGCCTCCATCGCCACCTGGGGACAGGTCGACCTGCCCACCGACGCCACCGCCGTGTTCGGACCGGAGGACAACCCGGGCCGCAACCGCGCCACCCCCACCTCACCCGGCACCAACGGATACCCGTACGCCACCGTCCACTACCTGAACGCCGGCGGCCAGGAGGTCAACACCGCCACCCCCGGCGGGCACATCGACACCCAAGAATACGACCGGTTCGGCAACGTCGTCCGCACCCTGCAAGCCACCGACCGGGCCCTCGCCCTGGGCACCCTCCCCAACGCCAGCGCCTACCTCGCCGAACTGGGGCTGGCCGGCTCCGACACCGCCAGCCGGGCCCTGGCGCTGTCGACGGTGAACACGTACAGCGCCGACGGCATCGATCTCATCGACAGTCTCGGGCCCACCGTCACCATGGTCCTAGAGAACGACGTCGCCGATCCGGACGGCGCCGGCCCGCTGGAGGCCATCGCGGCCGGTACGACCGTGATAGGCCGGACCCACGTCGTCAACAAGTACGACGAGGGCAAGCCGGACGGCGCGACCTACCACCTGGTCACCACCGAGGCAAAGGGTGCCCAGATCGACGGCTACCCCGACGCGGACGTGCGGGTCAAGAAGTACGAGTACGACCCGCACAACGGCGGGGTCTCCGGCTGGGTGCTGAAGAAGTTCACCAAGATGATCGCCGACGCCGGGCCGGGCGGGACGCAGGTCGCCGCGTACGGGGTGTTCGACGCGGCCGGCAGGTCGTTGAAGTCCTGGGGCTTCGATTCGACCGGGTCGGATGCCCGAGCCAGGGAAACCATCTACTACACGGCCAGCCCGAACGCGCGGGACGCGGCTTGCGGCAGCCGGCCGGAATGGGCGGGCCTGGCATGTGTGGGACGGACCGTCGGCGCGATCACCGGTCACGACCCGTCCCGAATGGCAGGCCAGCTGCCGACCCGGCGGGTGGCGAAGTACAACCAGGCCGGCGGCGTCGAGGAGGTGGTGGAGAGCGCGGCCGGCACGACCCGGACCACCGTTACCACCTATGACAACGCGAACCGGATGGTGTCCACGGCGATCTCCGGCGACGAGGGCGTCGCACTGCCCTCGGTGACGACGGTCTACGACCCGGCGACGGGTGCTATCGCCGAGACGCACATGGCCGGGGCGCAGATCAAGCGGGAGTACGACCTGCTCGGCCGGATGGTGAGGTACACCGACGCCGACGGTGGGGTGACCACCAACGAGTTCGACCGGTACGGCAAGCAGGTTAAGATCAGCGACCCGACCGGCTGGTCCAGCTACGGGTATGACCGGGCGGCGGAGCCGCGCGGGCTGGTGACCAGCGTGACGGACAGTGCCGCCGGCACCTTCTCGGCGAAGTACTCCGCGGATGAGCAACTGGTGGAGCTCAAATACCCCGGTGGTCTCACCCGGACCGATCGGCTCGACGCCAACCAGCAGCCGGTCGAGCGCACCTACACCCGCGATTCCGACGGCGAGGTCGTCTACTCGGAGTCGGTGGTGGAGAACGTCGCCGGTCAGTGGGTGGATCACCAGTACACCGGTGGCAGCAAGTTCTACTCGTACGACCGGCTCGGGCGGCTGACCCGGACCCGGCACGACAGCGCCATGACGGCTGGCTGCGTGACCCGTACCTACGAGTACGACGCTCGCACGAACCGGACGAAGCGTTCGGTGTTCGACCCGGCCGACGACGGCACGTGCGACACGGACGGCGCCGACTCGGTGGAGCAGCATGCGTACGACTCGGCGGACCGTCTTGTCGACGCCGGATACGAGTACGACGCTTTCGGCCGGACCACCGCCCTGCCGGGCGGCCTGAGCAACAACTACTACATCAACGACCTCATCCAGCGTCAGACGCTCGGCGACACGCGCCGGACCTGGACTCTGGACGCGGGGAATCGGCTGCGCGGCTTCACCACCGAGACGCTGGTCGAGGGGACGTGGAGCACCTCCTCGGCAAAGCTGAACCACTACGGCGACGACTCGGACGAGCCCCGGTGGACCGTCGAGGACAGCGCCCTGGGCACCATCACGCGCAACGTGTCGGGTCCGGACGGTGACCTGGTGGCCACCACATCGACCGACAGCGGCGCCCGGCTGCAGTTGACGAATCTGCACGGCGACGTGGCTGCCACCATCGATGTTGCTCTGGCCGAGCCGGAGATGTTCGACTTTGACGAGTTCGGTGTACCGATGGCCGGGCAGGCCAGCCAGCGATATGGCTGGCTTGGCGGCAAGCAGCGCTCGGGTGAGGCGTTCGGCGACCTCATCCTCATGGGCGTCCGCCTCTACAGCCCGGCCCTCGGCCGATTCCTGCAGGTTGATCCGGTCGACGGCGGTAACGCCAACGCATACGACTACTGCTCAGCCGACCCGGTCAACTGTTCTGATCTTGACGGGCGGTTCTGGGGCAAGATCAAAAAGGCGGCCAAGGGTGCCTGGAACTTCGTGAAGGAAAACCCGGCGCTGGTGGCCGCCACGGTCGCCGCGTTCACCCCGCCACCAGTCAACCTCATCGCGGGTGGCCTCGCGATCGGCTTCTCGGCATACTCGGCGTACAAGAATGTGCGTAAGGGCAACTGGGGTGCCGCTGCCCTCGACGTCGTCGGGGCGATTCCGGGGGTCGGCGGAGCAGTCCGGGGCGGGCGCTGGGTGGCGGCGGGCTTCAAGGCGCGCCGGATCAGCAAGGCCATCCCGGCGGCGAAGGGCTTCCGCGGAGCACGGAAGGTTAAGCGGCAGGTCCTCAACCGGATGCACAAGCAAAAGTCCGCGAAGAAGCTGAACGGCAAGAAGATGGACTGGTGGGGCGGCCTGGATCGGAAGACCGCGTTGCCGGCGGCGTGGGCGTACAACCGTTGCGGCAGCGCTAACTGGTGCCGCAACTCGCGTGCGGCCCGTTGGGCGCGGATGTACTAGCAGCCTGTAGCGGCGAAGGAGGGAGGCGGGCCATGGACCTGGTGGTCGTGCCAGCGCGGTGGCTCGCCGAACCCATCGCCCGCGTGTTGGGGGCCGACGGCAGGACGCGACAGGAGCGGCGGGACGAGCTGATGCAGGACCTCACCCTGCCTGGCGACGACATCGACGACCTGGGCCTGCGTCACATCTCCCGGGCGGCGGCGTGGTTCGTGATCCTCGCTGCGGGCTTTTTCCTCTCCATGGCGGTGGCGATCCCGATCTCGCTGTTCATCAAGGAACTGTCCGACCAAGCGTTCTTCGGGGCGGCGCTGTTCAGCTTCTTCCTGTTCTTTATGGCGTGTCTGCACGCCGTCAAGGCGTTGATCGTCCACTACTTGCCAGAGCACTGGTGGAGCCCGCGTAGCCCGGTGTGGCGGGTGGCGATGCTGTCGCAGCTCCCGGATCTTGCGGTCGCCCTGGCGCTCGCGTACTTGGTGGCCGCGTCCGTGATCCGGTGACTGATCCGCGTCGGTTAAGGGTTCGAGTCCCTTCGGGCGCGCTTATCTGACGAGGGGAGATATGGCCATCTTCACTGTCGTCGTGTGATTCACGCCTGTGACACACCTCCTTGGACTCCCGGAGCACCCGTGAGCTGCTGGTTTATGGCGGCGCAGCGGGTTCCTCAGGTAGGCGCGGGCCTGGCGTTGTCCACGGTCAACACGTACAGCGCCGACGGGATCGACATGGTCGACACCCTCGGCCCCACCTCGCTCATGGTCCTGGAAAACGACGTCGCCGACCCCGACGGGGCGGGGCCGTTGGAGGCGATCCCGGTTCGATCACGGGCCATGATTCGGCGCGGATGCCCGGACAGTTGCCGTGCGCAACATTGAGCGGTACAACCGGTGGGAGGATCCGGAGAAGGTCGTCGACCACGTCGAGGGCGCCTACCGGGTCAACACGACCAACTACGATCCGGAGGGCCGGGTCATCTCCACCTGGGTGTCCAACGACCTCGGCGGATCACTCGGGTCGGTGACCACGGTCTACGACACCGCCACGGGCAACGTGGTGCAGACCCTCTTCGACGGCGTCACCATCACCCGCGAGTACGACCTGCTCGGTCGGCTCGCCGCCTACACCGACGCCGACGGCGGGCGGACCGTCAACGAGTTCGACCGGTACGGCAAGCCGTCGAAGGTGTCCGACCCGACCGGCTACTCCACCTTCACCTACGACCGGGCGGCCGAGCCGCGGGGCCTGCTGACCAGCGTCACCGACAGCATCGCGGGCACCTTCAGCGCCAAGTATTCGCCGGATGGGCAGCTGACCGAGCTGAAGTACCCGGGCGGGTTGACCCGCACGGATCGGCTCAACGCGGAAACTGCAACCGGTGGAGCGGACCTACACCCGCGACTCCGACGGGGAGACGATCTACTCCGAGTCGGTGGTGGCGAACACCGCCGGCCAGTGGGTGAACCACTCCTACGCCGGCGACGCGAAGAACTTCGGCTACGACCGGCTCGGCCGCCTGCTGAAGACCCGGCATGACAGCGCCATCACCGGCGGCTGTGTCACCCGCGCCTACAACTACGACGACCGGTCCAACCGCACCCGCAAAGCCACCCATATGCCGGCCGCTGACGGTCGGTGTCAGGAGGACACGGCCGATGCGGAGGACGACCATAGCTACGACACCGCCGACCGCCTCACCGACCCGGGCTACGTGTACGACAAGTTCGGCCGCACCACCGAACTGCCGGGCCGGCTGACCAACACCTACTACGCCAACGACCTGATCAAACAGCAGCAGGTCGGCGACACCCGCCAGACCTGGACCTTGGATCCGGCGTACCGGTTCCGGGCCTTCACCACCGAAACCCTCGTCGACGGGACCTGGACCAACACCACCTCGAAGCTGAACCACTACGGCGATGACTTCGACGAACCCCGCTGGATCGTCGAGGATACACAACCCCTTTGCCGGCCTTCAGCTGAGCTGCTCGGCCAGTCCGACGATGATGCCCTCGGGGCCGCGGACGTAGCAGAGCCGATAGATGTCCTCGTACTGCACCACCTCGCCGACGAGTTCGGCGCCGTGGGTGCGCAGGCGGGCAACGACGTCCTCGATGTCGTCGACGGCGAACATGACGCGACGAATGCCCAGCGTGTTCGCCGGCGCGTCCGTCGGCTCGGGGCTGATTGCCTTCGGCGTGTGGAACATCGCGAGTTCGATTCGACCGTGGCCGTCCGGGGTCCGCAGCATCGCGATGTCCTGTCGGACGTCGTCGATCCCGATGACCCGCTCCACCCAGCGTCCCTCGACTGGCGCCTTGCCCTCCAGCTCCATGCCAAGTTCGACGAAGAACGAAATAACAGCGTCAAGGTCGTTGACAACGATGAGGACGTTGTCCATCCGCTGGATCGTCATGCCGGTTCTCCTTGGTGTGGTACGGCCACGGTGGCCGCGTCCGCCCCTGAGACGGAGTCGCCAGGCCGTTCTCGACATCCTTTGCAACATCTTCTTCGGGAACCTGTTGGCGCGGCCGGGATCTGGCCACGTATCTGCTCTGCCTCCTCAGGCGGCGCGCCACCAGCCGGCGGCGATGGCCTGATCGTGGTCTGGGTGGCGCCTGGTGGCTCGGCGAATGTTCATGGCCGGCCCGCTACTGACCGGACGCGGACGCCGGGCCCAGCAGGCGGGCGGAGATGCTTTCCTGGGCCAGTAGGCGCAGCGCCGCGATGAGTGTTTCGCCGAGGACGGTGCCGATCACGACGCTCTCGGCGATCTGGTCAGGGTCGGCGTGCGACGTGACCGCCGCGAGTTCGAGCTCGGTGAACCGTTCGACGGCTTCCGCGTACGCGTCGAGGTGACCGGCGAGGCTGTCCTGGCCGAGCGCGCGCAGGGCGGTGATGGTTTCGACGAGTGTTGCAATGGCGGGCGCGTCCGGCTCGACGGCCCAGCCGCGCCGCGCTATGAGTTCCCGCACCTGTGCGGTGGCTGCGGCGCGTACGTCGTCGTCGGCGGTCACCTGACGGTGGGGCGTGATAGCGCGGTGCACCGTCCCGATCCGTTCGTGCAGCGACATGGTTTCGGAGTCGAACGCCTGCAGGACGACCTTCACGCTGGCTACGGGGACCTGGGCCAACTCGATCAGGGCGCGAATCAGGCGCAGCCGGCGCAGGTGCCGCTCCCCGTACCTGGCCTGGTTGGGGCTGGTCAGCTCGCCCGGCGGGAGCAGGCCTTCCCGTAGGTAGTACTTGATCGTCGGCACGGCCACCCCCGACCGGCGACTCAGCTCCGCGATACGCATTTGCCGTCCCCTTCGTCTTCATGGATAGTATCAGTATCCGTAAGCGGACAGCGCCGCTATCCATCGGGATGGGAACGCCATGATCGAACTCGTGCTCGCCTCCGCTCTGCTGATCTTCCGCCTCCTGGGCGCACTCGGCGTGCGCCGATTCGCCAGCTGGCCGGCCAGTACGGCGCACGCCCTCGCGATCATGCTGGTCGTCACCGCGAGCGCCCACTTCGTTCCGGCGAGCGTCACCGCGATGCCCAACCACGCCGACCTGGTCCGGATGGTGCCGCCGCTCGTGCCGTTCCCCAGCGCGGTGGTGTACGCCACCGGCGTACTGGAACTGCTGGGCGCCCTGGGCCTGGTGTTGGCGCGGACCCGGTGGGCCGCGGGCATCGCCCTCACCGCGCTGTTCGTGCTCCTGCTCCCCGCGAACGTGTACGCCGCCGTCGCGGACGTGCCGTTCAACGGAGGCGAGCCGACGCCGCTGTGGCCGCGCCTTCTCGAACAGGCCCTCTACGTCGCCGTCGCCGTCTGGGTGACGCGAACGGCGGACAGCACGGCGGTTAGGCGCCTCCTGCGCCCGGCCCGCCCCGCCGCACCGGCATCTCACTAGACCCCGTCACATCCGACCCGAAGGAGACCTCGTGCAGACCCTGGCCCTCAGCACCGAGTCGCGGATCATCGCCGGAGCGGTGCTGCTCACGATCGTCACCATCCAGGTGGGCGGCTGGTTCATGACCCGGATCGCCCGCGGCGAGGTGCCGATGACCGACTTCCAGAAGTCCTTCGCGCGTGCCGGCCATGGTCACGCCGGCGTGCTGGTGCTGCTGAGCCTGGTCGCGCTGCTCTATGTGGACGCCACCGGTCTCAGCGGAGTCTTCTTGTGGATCGCACGGCTCGGCGTGCCGGTCGCCGCGATTCTGATGTCGGCGGGATTCTTCGCGTCGTCCGCCGGAAGGAACGTCACGGCACCGAACCGGTTCGTCTGGGTGCTGTGGGTGGGCGCGCTCGCGCTCGCCGCGGGGGTGGTGTGTCTCGGCGTCGGGCTGCTGACCGCCTGACCGTTGCGGAGCCGGCCGGCACCCACCCCGGTGCTGGCCGTCCGTACGCGCGTCTTCAAGGTCAGCACCTAGATCTCTAATCGCTCGGCCGCGGTCAGAGAGCCCTAGCATGAGCTGATGACCGTAGATCTTTTCGCGGGGATTCCCGTCCGCGACTACACCGCGGCGGCGGCCTGGTACGAGCGGCTCCTCGGCGTCCCGCCGTCGTTCCTGCCCAACGACACAGAGGCGGTGTGGGAGCTCGCCGACCACCGGTACGTGTTCATCGAGGTGCGGCCCGAGCATGCCGGGCACGCCATGCACACCGTCTTCGTCGGCGACTTCGACGCCCGCATCGCCCAGATCGCCGAGCGCGGCCTGGAGCCGGCCGAGCGTGAGACCTACGCCAACGGCGTCCGCAAGGCCATCTTCCGCGACCCGGACGGCAACGAGATCGGCTTCGGCGGCGCGCCGGCCTGAGTGTGGGCCGACATGGCCGGGAAGTTCGTGCTGATCTTGGCGTGGCCGTCGATCCCTACCCGCGCGGGCCGGTCACCCCTGCGAGGGTGAGACGAAGTCCTTTCCGCGAATCAGGAGGAAGGACAGGATCCCGGCGACGATGCTGACGATCGCCGCGAACAGCAGGATGTCGTTCAGGGCGCCGGCGAAGCTGCCGCGGGCGATCTCGACGAGCAGACCGCGCTGCTGCGGTGGGACGGTTGCGAACAGCCGGCTCACGCTGCCGTTGCGCAGTGCTGTCGCGATTTCGGCGCTGTGCGGGGCCAGTGGGGTGCCGGCAGTTCGGGTCTGCACCATGGCGGTCAGCCGGTTGGCGAGCAGGGTGCCCAGCAGTGCGACGCCGGTGGCGATGCCGACCTGGCGGAACGTCAGATTGATCCCGGACGCCATCCCGGAGCGCCTCGGCGGTACGACCCCGACCGCCGTGGAGGCCAGCGGCGGGTTGACGAACCCGATGCCGATGCCCGTCGCGATCAGTCCCGGGATCAGGTGGGTCCACGACGAGGTGGCGGTGAGGCCGCGCATGAGCAGCAATCCGACGCCGATTAGCACCAGCCCGGGGCCGACGAGGGCGCGGACCGGCACCTTCGCGCTCAGCCGTCCCGCCACGCCGCTGGCGACCAGCACGCCGATCGAGAGGAGAAGCAGCCGCAGGCCGGTCTGCAGGGCGGTGTAGCCGAGCACGTTCTGCAGGTAGAGGATCAGGTAGAGCAGCATCGAGAAGATGCTGAAGGAGACGCCGAACGCGGCGATGTCGCCACCGACGAAGGTGGCCACCCGGAACAGTCGTAGATCGAACATCGGGTCCGCGGTGCGGGCCTCGATCACCAGGAAGGCCACGAGCAGTACGGCGGCCGCGGCGAAGCAGGCGATCACCGGTGTCGCGGTGAAGCTGCTGCGTCCCGCTTCGATGAGGGCGTAGACCAGGCAGGCGAGTGCCGCGGAGAAGATCACGAAGCCCGGCCAGTCCGGCCGCGCGCCCTGCTCGTTGCGTGACTCGACCACCTTGCGCAGGGTCAGGGCCAGCGCGACGACACCGATGGGCACGTTGACGAAGAAGATCCACCGCCAGGACAGGCTCGACACCAGCGCGCCACCCACGATGGGCCCGACGGCGACGGCGACGCCGGCCAGGGCACCCCAGATACCGAAGGCCGTGCCGCGTTCGGCGCCGCGGAAGGCGTTGGCCAGCAGGGCCAGCGAGACGGAGAACATGATGGCCCCGCCGATGCCCTGCAGGCCGCGGGACAGTTCGAGCATGAGCGGGGACTGCGCGATGCCGCACAGCGCTGACGCGGCGGTGAAGACGACCAGGCCGATCACGTAGAGCCGGCGGCGGCCGTACAGGTCCGCCAGCGACCCGGCGGTCAGCAGGAGTGCGGCCAGGGTCAGCGCGTAGGCGTCGACGACCCACTGCACGTCGGAGAAGGACGCCCCCAGCGACGCCTGGATGTCGGGCAGCGCGACGTTCACGATCGTCAGGTCGAGCAGCAGCATGAACGTGCCCAGACAGACGGCGGTGAGGGCCCACCATTTCGGGTCGGCCCTTGACGGGGAGGCCCCGTGGGCACCTGAGCTGGCGGTGCCGGGCCGGCTCGGCTCGGTCATAGCCCGGATGCTACCGACGGCTTCGTACCCAAATTCACGTTTGGGCCATATGTACTGGTGGGGATGCCTCCCGGCGGCGGGCCAAGCGAGACACCCTGGTGCGGGGACAAGGCCCCCCACCAGGGTGTCTGTCACTTCTCAGGCGTCAGCAGCCACAGGTGTAGTACAGGATGTCCCAGTGGTTGCCCTCGTCGGTGTAGAGGTTGCCCGACGGGGCTCGCCACTGGTAACCCCAGCCCGATATGTAGCCCACGTATGTGTAGGAGCGGGAGATGTAGTTGTAGACGCAGGTCGTCTTGGCGATGTCGACTTTGTAGCCGTTCCAGTGGCTGTAGGTGCCGCCGGCGTGCCCGGTCTCGGTGCCGCCGGTGATGGTGATGGCGCAGCCACTGGCCCGCTTGAACGTGATGATGCCGTCGATCGTGGCCTGCCGGATTCCCTCGAACGAGGTGCACGTCGGGTTGTTGCGGTCGCTGCAGTTGCCGCTGGAGACCCAGCTGATGCCGGCGGCGCGCAGCTGGGAGGTGGCGCTGGCGTGGCTGATCGCGAAGGCGGGGGTGCTGAAGCCGAGGGCGGTGCCGATGGCCGCGACGCCTGCGAGGAGCAGGGTGAGCATGCGGCGGCGCACTACACGACGGGTCGTTGACATGGCATCTCCTGAATCGCAGCAGGGGCAGATATTTGCGAAGTGGAGGCCGGCCCGTGAAATTTCTACCATGCATCGACGTCTATGGATAGATGTGCGAGCTGTCGGGCACCTCACGCGAAGTCCTCCAACTCGATCTGACCAGCGGAAACTTCCCCTCAAACCCGGTGCCGATCGACCGGCTCGAGTTGCCCTCGACCGGGTCTCGAGCGGCGTTCAGGACGCTTGACGCCGCATGCGGCGTCAAGCCACCGGCACCGACCGTCGCCTGTGGAAGAGCCGACCAGCTGACCTGCGGGCGGACCGGACGGTGACCAACGGCCGCACGCTCCGCGGTGACGCGGACGGCAGGCGCATCGGGTGTCCGGCGGGCATCGCCAACCTCATGATCAAGGACACATGTTCGTGTTCGGCGACTTCGGCCGAGCCAGCGCCGTCGCGGTCGTCCTCCTGCTGGCCATCGTCCCGATCATGGGCTTCAACATCCGTAAGTTCCGTGCCCAGGAGTCGATCAGATGACCACGGTCGCAACGCCCAAGGCGCCCGGCACCCGGGCAGCAGCCACCCGCAAGCCCGCCCGGCCTCGCCGCCGCCGGGTGCTGCACCTGGCGGTCCTCGCCCTGATGGTCATCTGGGCGGTGCCGACGGTCGGCCTGCTGGTGAACGCTGCCGATGACCGCGGCGATCGCGAACCTGGTCAACTCCCTCGACGGCGGCTGGTACCTCGGCGCGGCGGCGCTCGTGTCGATGGCCCTGCCGCTGGCGGTCTTCTCCGGCCTGCAGTGTTACTTCGTCCGCGGCATCGTGGGCGGCGCGGTCAAGGGCTGACCCGGGCCGGGGCCGGGCCGAACTCGCACCCGGCCCCGGGGCGTCAACGGGTGCCGCGGGTCTTGGGCAGGTCGAACTGGTCGGCCTTGCGGCAGTCCTTCTGCCCGCCGATCGCGGCCGGGCCGAGCCGGTCGAGTTCCTGCCGGGCCCGGAACCGGCCCAGGTTCCACGCGTACCAGGGATCGGACTCGGCCAGGTCGTCGGCGATCCAGCTCAACGTGCAACGGCGTACCGGATCGGGGAGCTTGGCCAGGGCCGGGGTGGCGTCCGCGGAGAGCGCCCGCAGGTACCACGCGTCGATCTTCCCGGTCTGCTCATACCGCAGGATGTTGCGCCGCGCGGCGTAGTCCTCGGGGTTGAGCACCGCCAGGCCGAGCAGCATCGCCACGGCCAGTGCCACGGTCGACCCGGGGATCCAACGGCCCTGCCACCGGACGCCCGCCGCCAGGATCATCACGAAGACCACCCCGAGCAGCAGCTCGAACGCCATCACGAAGATCCGCTCGCCGGTGAAGCTGTAGACCTTCTGGTAGGTCCACATCCGTGACAGCGCGGACACCACGATCACCACGCTGAGCGCACTGAGCAGGCCCAGCAGGACGCGCAGCAGGGTGCGTTCGACCGGACGCTCCCGGCTGGCCCACCGGCTCACCGCGGCCAGCACGGCCAGGGTCAGCAGGGTGACGAAGAGCAGCTGCCAGAACCCGCTACGGGCGTACTCGGAGTAGCTCAGCCCGGCGACCTTCTGCACGTGCCGCTGCCCGCCGAAGAGCACGGTGAACTGCACGACCACGAAACCGACGAAGAGCAGCGTCAGCGCCCCGATGGCCGGGGCCCACTCCAGCACGCCGAGCCGGCGGTTGCTCGGCTTGTCCACCGTGGACAGGTCGGGCGGAGCGGCCAGGGTGTAGACCGCCGCGACCGCGATCAGCCCGCCGACGGCGGCCAGGAAGATCCCGCGGAACAACGCACCGGCATCGGTCTCCGGGACGGTCGCGCCGATGAGCTCGGAGAACGCCGCGTCGGCCGAGGCGAGCAGACTGCCGAACACCAGCAGCACCAGCACCGTGGCGACGACCGAGGCGGCGACCCGGCGGACCTTCCCGGCGTCCGGGGAGGCGGTGATGTGCCGGCGTACCCAGGGCAGGCCGCGGAAAGCCGCGAACGGTGCCGCGAGCAGGCCGAACAGGATCGAGCGGACCAACCGCCCGCCGACGATGGCCAGGGTCGCGCAGCCCAGCGCGCCGAGGACACAGAACGTCACCAGCCACCAGGCGTTGCGGAAAGCGAGCACGGCCAGCAGGACCAGGGCGGCCGCCGCCCAGCCGCCCCGGATCAGTCGGTCGGTGCGGGGCAGGTCGGCGGTACGCCGCCGCACCGCCACCAGCACGCCGAGGGTCAGCGTGAGCCAGCCGAGGAACCAGCCGATGCCGACCTGGCTCAGCGGTACGAAGAACGCGGTGCCGAGCGCGCCGGCGAGGACCGCGAGCGGGACGGCCCGCCCGGTGGCCGGCTTCGGCCCGGGCCAGTGCGTGCCGAGGAACGACGTCCGGGGCGCCGGTGGGCGGGGCGCCCAGCCGCCGTCGGGGTGCAGCACCGGCCGCGTCACGACGAACGGCGGCGGATAGCCCGGGGGCGGGGCCGCCGCGGGCGCGGCTGAGGACTGCGGGGCGATCCCGGCCGGCGACGGCGTGGTGCCCGCTGCCAGGGTGCCCTGGGGCGCCGGTCCGTCGGCTGCGTCCTCGTCAGCCGCCGGTCCGCCGGTGGCGCTCCCGCCGGCCGGCGTCCCCCCGGCCGCCGTTTCGCTGGTCGTCGTGGCGGCGTGTTCCGGGCCGGCGGGCGGGCGGTCCGCTGGGTTTACGTCGGTTGACGCGGGCGCCGGAGGGACGGCGTCGGCCGAGGTGGTCGGCTTCGACGCCGGTGCGGTGCCGGTCGTGGTTCCGGTGCCGGCCGGCACCGGCGCGCTCGCCGTGGCCTCGACGGCCGGCGGGGTCGCCTGGGCGGGCACGCCCGGCGCGGGCACCATGATCCGCGAGGCCGTTGGCTGCGCGGGCACCGGTTGGCCGTCGCCCGGCGACACCAGCGGTACGAACAGCGCGTAGCCGCGAGTGCCGGGCGGCACGGTCACCGGGATCGCCCAGGCCGGCTGGCCCTCCTGGCCGGGCCACACCATGCCGGGCGGCGCCCCGTCCACCGTGGGCATGACGAGCAGGTACGGCGTGACGTCGGCGGGGACGTCACCACCGCTCGGTCCGGTCGCCGGGGCGGTCCGGGGAGAATCTGGCGCCGATGGCGACTCGGACACGGCACGCTCCTTGATCGCTTGGTCCCGACACTGTAGGGCCCGACCCCGGTCCGCCGCCGCCCCGCACCGCCCCAGCGCCCCGGTCAGCACGCCCGGGCCGGCCGGTGAACCGCCCCTGCCGCCGGGCTGCCTCGCGGGTTGGGACCGCGCCGCGCGGCCGTCTCGCGACGGAACCTGCGGCGCGGTCCGAGACCCAGGGATCAGCCCAGGGCCCGCTCGATCTCGGCCAGTTCCTCGGCGGTGAAGTCGAGGTTGTCCAGCGCGGCCACGTTCCCCTCCAGCTGGGCTACGCTGCTCGCCCCGATGATCAGGCTGGTCATCCGCGGGTCGCGCAGCGCCCAGGCCAGGGCGAGCTGGGCCAGGGTCTGGCCGCGCCGCTCGGCGATCGTGCCGAGCGCCCGGATGGTCGCCATCCGCTCCTCGGTCAGGTCGCTCTCGTTGAGGAACACGCTGGTGCGCACCCGGGAGTCCGCCGGGATCCCGCCCAGGTAGCGGTCGGTGAGCAGGCCCTGCGCCAGCGGGCTGTACGCGATGCAGCCCGCGCCGACCTTCTCCAGCGTGTCCAGCAGGCTGTCCGTCTCGGTCCAACGGTTGAACATGGAATAGGCCGGCTGGTTGATCAGCAGCGGCGTACCGAGGTCACGCAGGATCGCGGCGGCCCGGGCGCTCTGCTCGGAGTTGTAGTTGGAGATGCCGACGTACAGCGCCTTGCCGGAGCGGACGATGGCGTCCAGCGCGCCCATCGTCTCCTCCAGCGGCGTGTCCGGGTCGAACCGGTGCGAGTAGAAGATGTCCACGTAGTCGAGCCCCAGCCGGCGCAGCGACTGGTCCAGCGACGAGATCAGGTACTTGCGGGAGCCCCATTCGCCGTACGGACCGGGCCACATCAGATAGCCGGCCTTGCTCGAGACGACCAGCTCGTCCCGGTACGGCTTGAGGTCGGTGGCGAGTAGCCGGCCGAAGTTCTCCTCGGCGGTGCCGGGCGGTGGGCCGTAGTTGTTGGCCAGGTCGAAGTGGGTGATGCCGAGGTCGAAGGCGCGCCGGACGATGTCCCGCTGCCGCTCGTACGGCCGGTCCGGCCCGAAGTTGTGCCACAGCCCGAGGGAGATGGCGGGCAGGCGCAGTCCGCTGCGCCCGCTGCGCCGGTAGGTCATCGAGTCGTAACGCTGATCAGCGGCGAGGTAGGTCACCACGCGACCCTAAGCCCTGGCGTGTGACGGGACCGCGATCAGAGGTCGTAGCGCAGGCGGGGGAGGGTGCGGCCGGTGGAGGGGGAGACGGCGGTGCCGGCCGGGACCGCGCCGACGTGCCGGTAGAACGGCTCCGCGTCCGGGTCCGCGTCGAGCCACAGCGCATGGGCGCCCGCGGCGCGGGCCGTGGCCACGGCGTGGTCGAACAGCACCCGGCCGACGCCGGTGCCGATCGCCGGCGGGTCCACGAAGAGCATGTCCAGCTCCAGCTCGGGCGGGATGCCGCCGAGCACCAACAGCCCGACCACCGTGCCGTCCCGTTCGGCCACCGCCACCTGCCGCGTGGCCACGTCCGCCGGGGTCAGCGTCAGCTCGCTGCGGCATCGGGCCAGGAACACGGCGTCGTAGCCCCAGTGACCCTTGGAACGCAGCGCCAGCTCGGTCAGCTCGGCCGCCTCGGCGGGGCGGGCGGCCCGGATGCGGAGATCCATCCGCCCATTGTTCCGCCGTGCCGGAACTGGCGTGCGGTCCCGCTTGTCCGGGTAGCTTCGGTGCCATGCGTTTCGTCCAGCTCGACACCCCCAAGCCGATCTCGAAGATCGGCCTCGGCACGTGGCAGTTCGGCTCGAAGGAGTGGGGCTACGGTGCCGACTACGAGCGCCGGGCGGCGGACATCGTCCGGCGGGCGCTCGACCTCGGCGTCACCCTCTTCGACACCGCCGAGCTTTACGGCTTCGGCCGCAGCGAGCGCATCCTCGGCGCGGCGCTCGGCGCCGATCGGGCCAAGGTCGTGGTGGCCAGCAAGATCTTCCCGGTGCTGCCGGTCGCCCCGGTGGTGCACCAGCGCGCGGTCGCCTCCGCCGCCCGGCTCGGCGTCAGCTGCATCGACCTCTACCAGGTGCACCAGCCCAACCCGGTGGTCGCCGACACCACCACCATGCGGGGCATGCGCGGCCTGCAGGACGTCGGGCTGGTCGGCGAGGTCGGGGTCAGCAACTACCGCCTGCGCCGTTGGCAGGCGGCCGAGGCCGCGCTCGGCCGCCGGGTGCTGAGCAACCAGGTCCGCTACAGCATGGTCGATCGTGGCCCCGAGGAGGACCTGATTCCGTACGCGGAGCAGGCCGGCCGGCTCGTCATCGCGTACAGCCCGCTCGCGCAGGGGTTCCTCTCCGGCCGGTATGACGCGCGGAACCTGCCGGGCGGGGCGGTCCGCCGGGCCAACGCATACTTCCTGCCGGAGAACCTGGAACGCGGCACCCCGTTGATCGCCACGCTGCGCGAGGTGGCCGCCGCGCACGACGCCACGCCCAGCCAGATCGCCCTGGCGTACGTGCTGCGCTCCCCGAACGTGGTGGCCATCCCCGGCGCCTCCGGCGTCGAGCAGATGGAACGCAACGCGGCCGCCGCCGAGATCGACCTGGCCGACGACGAGTACGCCGCCCTGGCCACCGCCGCCCGGCAGTTCCGGCCGGTCACCGGCCTGGCCGCCGTACCCAAGCTGATCCGCGCCCGGACCGGAAAGTGACCACCATGGACGACATCACCGCACTCATCCTCGACGACCACGCCGCCTTCCGTCGCGGCTTCGCCCGGCTCGACGACGCCCGCGACCCGACCGAGTTGCTGGCCATCTGGGAAGCGCTCGCCCTGCACCTGGACATCCACGCCGAGGCGGAGGAGGCCATCCTGTACCCGCACCTGGTCAAGCACGGC
This sequence comes from Micromonospora sp. CB01531, assembly GCF_001905095.1. Classification (GTDB taxonomy): domain Bacteria; phylum Actinomycetota; class Actinomycetes; order Mycobacteriales; family Micromonosporaceae; genus Micromonospora. The sequence goes on along the minus strand of NZ_LWLS01000002.1, from coordinate 67,153 downwards.
GATGACGGCGAGGAGGAGACCGAGGACGCCATCGGCGACCACAACAAGATCCGCGACGCCATCGACGAGTCGAAGCGCCACGAGGTCGGCTCGGACCCCTGGTGGGCGGCGGTGTGGAAGGCCCGCCGGGAGAACAGCGAGCACCTCGCGGAGGAGGAGGACGAGGCGCTGCCCGACTTCCGTCGGCACGCCGGCGTGGAGTTGCGCGCCGAGCTGGGGGCGCGCTGGCTGCGGTTCTACGGCGAGCACAAGAACGGCCGGAACCTGCCGTTCCTGGACAAGGACCCGTCGCGTTACGTGCAGGAGCACCGCTGACGGGTGTGCTGTTGCCGTGGCTCGCGGCCGACGATTCCTTAATGTTGACGCGCCTGCTGGAGCCGGGTAGTGGCCGCCTCTCGGGATCTCCCCAACATGGGGGAGTCGGCGGATGGGACGGGGCGCGAGAATGGCTGGGTGAGTCTCTGGGGGGTGCTGGGGCCGCTGGTGCGCGGGAGCACCTGGCGGCGGGCCGTGTTCCTGCTGCTCGGCGGGGTGCTCGCGCTGCCGTACGCGTTGCTCGCGGCGGCCTTCGCCCAGATGCTGGGCAACGACGACGTACCCCGGGCGGTGGTCTTCGGGCTGCTGCTGGTGGCGGTGGTGCTCGCGGCGGTGCCGGTGTTCCTCGCCGGGAGCCGGGCCCTGGAGATTGCGGCTGCGCGGGCGCTGCTCGCGGTCGACCTGCCCGAGCCGGCGGCTGGCCACCGGATCGACCGGGAGACCCGGGTACGCGCGGCGCTCTGGATCGCGCTGCACCTGCTCACCGGCGGTCTCGTGCTGTTCGCGGCGATCAGCGCCCTGCCGATGGCGCTGGTCTTCCTGGCCGGGCCGATCGGCCTCGACCCGGGCGTGAGCCGGGCCAACGGGTTCGGGCCGCTGATCGCGAACCCGGTCGGTGCCACGCTGACCGGGACGGTGCTGCTGGTCGGGCTCGGCTACGCGGTGGCCGGGCTGGGCGCGCTCGCCGCGTCGATGGCGCCGGTGCTGCTCGGCCCGTCCCAGGGCGAGCGGATTGCCGCGCTGGAGGCTCGGGCCGCCCGGCTGGCCGAGCGGAACCGGCTGGCCCGGGAGCTGCACGACTCGGTCGGGCACGCGCTGACCGTGGCCACGCTCCAGGCCGGGGCCGCCCGTGAACTGCTCGATGTCGACCCGGAGTTCACCCGGCGGGCGCTGCTCGCCATCGAGGAGACCAGCCGGCACGCGATGGACGATCTGGACCACGTGCTCGGGTTGCTGCGGGAGAGCGACGGCGGGCGGACGCGGGTCTCCACCGCACCGCAGCCCACCCTGGCCCGGCTGGACCGGCTGGTCGCCGACACCCGCGCCGCCGGCCTGGCGGTGGAGTCCCGGGTGAGCGGGGCGGTCGGGGAGTTGCCCGCGGCGGTGTCCCGGGAGGGCTACCGGATCGTGCAGGAGGGGCTGACCAACGCGGCCCGGCACGGCTGCGGCCCGGTGACGCTGCGGGTGGACGTGCCGGAGGCGACGGCTCCAGGTCGCGGCGCGGCGCCAGACGCGCCGAGCTGGAATTGCCGCTGGTTGGAGATCGAGCTGCTCAACGGCCTGCGCGGCGCGGCGGGGTCGGGGCGCGGCGGACGCGGCCTGGCCGGGATGCGGGAGCGGGTGCTGCTGCTGGGCGGGCGGCTCACCGCCGGGCCGCAGGGGGACCGGTGGCGGGTGCGGGCGTCGCTGCCGGTGCCGAGGGGGGAGACCGGGTGAGCATCGACGTGCTGATCGTCGACGACGACGAGCTGGTCCGGGTGGGGCTGCGGGCCATCGTGGACGCCCAGCCGGACCTGCGGGTGGTCGGTGAGGCGACGGACGGCGCGGAGGTGCCGCCGCTGGTGGCGAAGCTGCGCCCCCGGGTGGTGCTGATGGACGTCCGGATGCCCGCGATCGACGGTATCCAGGCGACCCGGCGGCTGCTCGCCACCTCCGCCGACCCGCCGCGCATCCTGGTGATCACCACGTTCGCCAACGACGAGTACGTCTACGATGCGCTGCGCGCCGGGGCGAGCGGATTCCTGCTCAAGCGGGCCCGCCCGAGCGAGGTGGTGGAGGCGATCCGGGTGGTGGCGGCCGGTGAGTCGCTGCTCTTTCCGGCGGCGATCCGGCAGCTCGTCGGGGCGTACGGGGGTCGGGGCGGGGACGGGTTGCGGTCGGCGCGGCTCACCGACCGGGAGGCCGAGGTGCTGCGGCTGATGGCCACCGGGCTGTCCAACACCGAGATCGCCGAGCGGCTGGTGGTCGGGGTGGAGACGGTGAAGACGCACGTCGGCAACGTGCTGACCAAGCTCCGGGTCCGGGACCGCACGCAGGCGGTGATCGCCGCGTACGAGTCGGGTTTTGTGGTGCCGACCGGTTGAGTCCCTCCGGCGGGGGAGCGGGTTCACCGTCGTACGGGATGGGCGGGTCATTCGGCCGGCCGAGGCTGGAGCCATGACGACGATCATCGATTCCCCACCCCGCCGGGCCGCCGGGACGCGCCTTCGCCTGGCCGCCCCGCTCGCCGCCGCCTGGCTCGGCTGCTGGGGCCTGCTCGCCGGAGTCTCCTCGCTGACCGGGTCGGGCTACCCGTTTGGCGCCAACGACCCGCACGGCGAGGCAAGCCTGCTCCGGCTGGTCCCGGTCCACCTGGGCGCCCCGCTGTTCGCCGGGGTGCTGCTGCTCGCGGCGGTCGCGGCATTGCTGATGAGCCGCACGGGCGCGGTCCGCGGTCTGCCCCGGGTGCTGCTGCTCGGCTACGGATGGGCGGTCGCCTTCGGGCTGGCGGTGGTGGTGCCGGACGCCCGGGTGCTGATCATCCTCGGCTACCTGCCGATGTTGATCATTGGCGCGCCGTTCGGCTGGCCGCCGGTCGACTACGCCGATGTCTTCGACTGGCCGCTGCTGGCGAGGTGCTGCGCGTTGGTGGGCGCTGTTCTGCTGGCCGGGGCGCTGTTGGTCTGGCAGCGGCGTACCGCCGGGGCCTGCCCGGCCTGCGGCCGCGACGACGACGAGCGGGGCTGGACCTCGCCCGCGGCGGCCGCCCGCTGGGGGCGGTGGGCCGCGTACCCGGCCGTGGTCATCCCGCTCTCCTACGCGGTGGTCCGGTTCGCCTGGGCGGCCGGGATTCCGCTGGGCATCTCCGGGGACTTCCTGCGGGAGTTGCGGGACAGCGGTGCGGTGTGGGCGGGCGCCGGCCTGGCCGCGTTCGCCACCATCGGCGCGATCCTCACCCTCGGCCTGGTAAGGCCCTGGGGTGAACGGTTCCCCCGGTGGATGGTGGGGCTGGCCGGGCGGCGGGTGCCGATCACGTTGGCGGTCGTACCCGCGGCGCTTGTCGCGATCTCGGTGACCGCGGCCACCCTCGGGCTGATCAGTCTCCCCAAGTTCTGGGAGATGAGCGGCGGGCTCAGCCTCACCACCGCACCGATGCTGCTCTGGCCGCTGTGGGGGGTGGCGCTCGGGGCGGCGACGGTGGCGTACCACCTGCGCCGGCGGAGGGCCTGTGCCCGCTGCCGACGGCCCTGGCCCGGCCCGGTCCCCGCCGCCGCTGACCGTGCCGGGTCAGTCGGTGACCCTTCGGGATCAGCCGGTGACCGGGTCCGGATCATCGGCGCCGGCGAAGACGGGCGATTGGTCATCCGGCCGCGCTAGCGTTTACCGGGTGACTGCGCCAACCCAGGTTTCCCCGGTCCCGCCCGCCGACCTGCCCGGCACGCTCGGCGCGTTGCGGGCGGCCGGCCACCACTACCGCACGGTCAAGCAGGAGATCCGCGACAACCTCCTCGCCCGGATGCGCTCCGGGGAGGAGCGCTTCCCGGGCATCGTGGGCTACCAGGACACGGTGCTGCCGGAGGTCGAGCGGGCCCTGCTCGCCGGCCACGACATGGTGCTGCTCGGCGAGCGGGGCCAGGGCAAGACCCGGCTGATCCGGTCGCTCGGCGCGCTGCTCGACGAGTGGACCCCGGTCATTCCCGGCTCGGTGCTCAACGAGCATCCGATGCACCCGCTCACCCCCGCCGCCCGGGCGCTGGTCGCGGAGCGCGGGGACGAGTTGCCGATCGGCTGGCTGCACCGCTCGATGCGGTACGGCGAGAAGCTGGCCACGCCGGACACCAGCGTCGGCGACCTGATCGGGGACGTGGACCCGATCCGGATCGCCCAGGGGCGTACGCTCGGCGACCCGGAGACCATCCACTTCGGACTGGTGCCGCGAACCAACCGGGGCATCTTCGCGGTCAACGAGCTGCCCGACCTGGCCGAACGGATCCAGGTGGCGCTGCTGAACGTGCTGGAGGAGCGGGACATCCAGGTCCGCGGCTATCAGCTGCGCCTGCCGCTCGACCTGCTGCTGGTGGCCAGCGCCAACCCGGAGGACTACACCAACCGGGGCCGGATCATCACTCCGTTGAAGGACCGGTTCGGCGCGGAGATCCGTACCCACTACCCGGTCGACCTGGAGCTGGAGCTGGCGCTGATCCGGCAGGAGGCCGACCTGGTGGCCGAGGTGCCGGAGCACGTGCTGGAGGTGCTCGCCCGGTTCGCCCGCGCGGTCCGGGAGTCGCCGTCGGTGGACCCGCGCTCCGGGGTGTCCGCGCGGTTCGCGATCGCCGCCGCGGAGACCGTCGCGGCGGCGGCGCTGCGCCGCGCCGGCCTGCTCGCCGCTCCGGCGGCCGGCGGCGCCGCTCCCGGTGCCGGCGACTCCGTGGTACGCCTCGAGGCGCCGGTGGCCCGGGTCGGCGACGCGGTCTCGGTGACCTCCACCCTGCGCGGCAAGGTCGAGTTCGAGAGCGGCGAGGAGGGGCGGGAGATCGAGATCCTGGCCCACCTGCTGCGCACCGCCACCGCCGAGACGTTCCGGGGCCGCCTGGCCGGGTTGGACCTGTCCGGGTTCACCGCGCTGGTCGCGGAGGGCGAGGTGATCGAGACCGGCGAGCTGGTCTCCTCCGCCGAGCTGCTGCGCCAGGTCGGCACCGTGCCGGGGCTGGCCAAGGTGCTCGACCGGCTGGGCCTGGGCGACGCGCCCAGCCCGGAGGAGGCGGCCGCCGGGATCGAGTTCGTGCTGGAAGGGCTGCACCTGACCCGCCGGCTGGGCAAGGACGTCACCGACGCTGGGCGCACCGTCTACGGCGGCCGGGACTGAGCATGGCCGGCAACCGGTTCCGGTACGGGCAGTGGCGCGGCGGGCCCGACCCGCTCGCCCCGCCGTACGACGTGCGGGCCGCGGTGGACGCGGTCGGCGCGGAGGTGCTGGGCGGCGGCAGCCTGCGGGATGCGCTGCGGGACCTGCTGCGGCGCGGCCCGCAGGGGCGTGGCGGCCTCGACGAGCTGGCCGCCCGGGCCCGGCGGCTGCGCCGCGAGGCGCTGCGCCGGGGCGACCTGGACGGCGCGGTGACCCGGACGCGGGCGCTGCTCGACCAGGCCCTGGCAGCCGAGCGGGAGGAGCTGCGCGGCCGGGACGGCGACGACGCCCGCTTCGCCGAGGCGGTGCTGGACAACCTGCCCCGCTCGACTGCCCGCGCTGTGGAGGAGCTGTCCGGGTACGACTGGGCCAGCGACGAGGCGCGGGCCACGTATCAGCGGATCCTGGACGGGTTGCGCGGCGAGGTGCTGGAGCAGCGCTTCGCCGGGCTGCGGGACGCGGCGCGGGCCGCCGCGGACCCGGCCGCCCAGCGGCAGCTCGCCGAGATGATGCGCGACCTCAACGACCTGCTCGCCCGGCACGCCCGGTCCGAGGACACCACCGACGCGTTCGCCGAGTTCATGCGTCGGCATGGCGAGTTCTTCCCGGAACGGCCGAAGGACGTCGACGAGCTGATCGACGTGCTGGCCCGCCGGGCGGCGGCCGGCGAGCGGTTGATGCGGTCGCTGTCGGATCGGCAGCGGGAGGAGCTGGCCGGGCTGATGCGCCAGTCCCTCGGCGAGCAGCTGGCCGGGGAGCTGGCGCAGCTGGACGCGCAGCTGCGGGCGCTGCGCCCGGACCTGAACTGGCAGCGCGGCGAGCGGATCCGGGGCGACCGGCCGCTCGGCTACGGCGAGGCGGCCGGGGCGCTCGGTGAGCTCGCCGAGCTGGACGAGCTGCTGGACCAGCTCGACCAAGACCAGCCGGGCGCCACCCTGGACGACGTCGATGTCGACGCGGTGGCCCGAACGCTGGGCCGGGACGCGGCCGACGACGTACGCCGGCTGCGGGAGCTGGAGCGGGAGCTGCGCCGGCAGGGCTGGGTGACCCGGGACGCGGAGGGGTTGACGCTGAGCCCGAAGGCGCTGCGCCGGCTGGCCGGCACCGCCCTGCGGCGGGTCTTCGCCGATCTGACGGCCGGCCCGCGCGGCCAGCACGATCTGCGCTCGGCGGGCGCGGCCGGTGAGGTCAGCGGCGCCTCCCGGCCGTGGGAGTACGGCGACGAGCAGCCCCTCGACGTGGTGCGCACGCTGACCCGTGCGGTACGCCGGGCCGGTCCGGGCGTGCCGGTGCAGCTCGCGGTCGAGGACTTCGAGGTGGTGGAGACCGAGCGGCGGGCGTCGGCGGCGGTGGCGCTCTGCGTCGACTTGTCGTACTCGATGATCTCTCAGGGGCGTTGGGGGCCGATGAAGCAGACGGCGTTGGCGCTGTCGCATCTGGTGGCGACCCGGTTCCCGCAGGACGCGCTGCAGATCATCGGGTTCGGGCGGGAGGCGCTGCCGCTGTCCCAGCAGGAGTTGGCGGCGGTGGAGCCGGATCTGCAGCAGGGCACCAATCTGCAGCACGCGCTGCGGCTGGCCGGCCGGCATCTGCGCCGGCACCCCGGTGCCGAGCCGGTGGTGCTGGTGGTGACCGACGGTGAGCCGACCGCCCACCTTGACCCGGACGACGGGGAGGCGTACTTCCACTGGCCGCCGCTGCCGGAGACGATCGAGGCGACCATCCGGGAGGTGGACCGGCTGACCCGGTACGGCGCGACGCTGAATCTGTTCATGCTCGGTGACGATCCGGGTCTGCGCCGGTTCGTCGACGCGGTGGCCCGCCGGTCGCGGGGCCGGATGTTCACCCCCGATCTCGACGATCTCGGCGAGTACGTGGTCTCCGACTACCTGCGCGCCCGCCACGGCCGCCGCTGACTGGTCGCCGGCTCCCGTCGGGCGGCGGGCCCCTCGCTCGCCCGCTGTCGTGCTGATGTCGGGAACGACTCGCGCTCTGCTGGTGGCCCGCCGAGGGTGTGTGGAGAATCGTCGGGCCGGCGTGTCCGGACAATCCTGAGATCAGGCGGTGGCTCGGGGTGGTCGGCGCTCGTTCGTGGGGCCCGGCTCCCGGGCCTGGTCCGGGTTGCCGGCCCGTCGCCGTGCCCGGCGACCGCGGGCGAGTTCGGTCTCCAGGGCGTCGAGGGGCTGGGCGAAGGGGTCCGCGAAGCGCGCGAGCCAGTCCTGGGCCACGGCGACTCCGGCGCTGTCGACGCCGTAGATGCGGCGGGTGCCCTCGGCGCGTACGGTGACCAGCCCGGCCTCGCGCAGGACGCGGAGGTGCTGGGAGGCGGCGGGCTGGGAGATCCCGAACTGTGCGTGCAGCACGTCCGCGATCGCGCCCGCCGGCCGCTCGCCGAGGCTCAGCAGCTCGAGGATCCGGCGGCGCACGGGATCGCCCAGCGCGTCGAAGACGGCACCCGCCATCAGCCCTCCGGTGCCTCCTCCGGCGCGGTCGTGTAGAACGCGACGGTACGCGTCGCGGCGGCGCGGGCCTGCTCCGGGTCGTCGCCGTCGGCGATCGCGGCCTGGGCCCAGCCTTCGCCGGCGAGCCGGACGAATCGGGTGCCGTCGGGGCTGAGCGGCCAGGCGGCCCCCTCGGCGGGGTCGAGGGCGGCGCCGGCCAGGTGCTGGGCGAGGCCCAGCAGCGCGAGGTCCCAGCCGATGCCGACCGCCCCCGGGCCGAACTGCGCCCACAGGTCGGGGTCGACGTGCGCCTCGTGGACCAGTTCCAGCGTCGTGTCGCCGTCGGTCTCGCCGAGGTGGACCTGCACCCACGAGACCTGGCCGTTGAACTCCCAGGTCACCGCGAAGCTCTCCGGCTCGGTGCAGCGCTCCACGACGCCGCTGGCGTTGCCCTCGAGTTGGTAGTGGCCGCCGACGACCAGGTCGCCGCTGATCGGAAGGAACCAGCGCGGGATCCGCTCGGCGTTGGTGAGCGCGTCCCACACGTCCGGGCGTTCGGCGGCGTACCGGCGGCGGGCTATGGCGATCTTGGTGGGTCGGCCGTCGCGGGTGCCGCGGCGGATTTCGCGGGCCACCAGACCGGCGGCGCGGACGGGATCACTGGTGAGCGTCAAGACTCCTCCTTCATAAGTTGTGGCTTATATTAGCCCGATCGATCGGGTGGGTAAACCCCGTCAGGCGGCCTCGTCCGGGTGAACCCGGCGGGGTAGCCGCAGCGCTGCCGTCCGTAGGCGGGGTTGGATGCGGGCATGGACGACGTGGACGCCGCGGAGCTGCGGCGCGCGTACGAGACGGTGCTCGCGGAGGTGGACGCCGGCGGGTTCGGGCCGCCCGAGGACGGGGAGCTGAGTGCCGAGCAGATCGTCGCCCACCTGGCCGCCAGCGACGAGCTGATGAGCGAGGCGACCGAGGCGGTGCTGGCCGGGTCGCCGTTCGCGTACTACGACCTGGAGACCATCCACCGCCCGCAGCTCGACGCGTTGGTCTCCGAGTGCGGCGGGCTGGACGGGTTGGCCGCGCTGCTCCGGGCTACCAGCCAGAAGCTCTGCTCCCTCGCCGAGCGCCTCGGCCCGGCCGCGGAGACCCCGGTGGAGACGGTGCTGCGGGAGGGCTTCGACCTGGACGTGGCCGACACCCTGCCCTGGGGCCGGACGCTGGACCTGCACACCCGCGTCCACCTGCCGATGCACCTTGCCCAGCTCCGCGCCCTGCGCCGCCAGCCGCACATGGCCTGAGCGAAGACGAGCCGGTGGCGTGGGCGGTGCCCTGCGAAGCTCCTGGGTGAGACGCGCTGCCCGGGGCCCTGCCGGTCCGGCAGCGGGGATCAGGAGACGCGGTGGAAGGTGCGGCGGTAGGCCGTGGGGGCGACGCCGACCCGCTGGTGGAAGTGCTGGCGCAGGGCGGCGGTGGTGCCGAAGCCGGCGTGCCGGGCGATCTGGTCGACGCTCAGGTCGGTGGTCTCCAGCAGCAGCCGGGCGTGCTCGGTGCGCTGCTGGAGCAGCCACTGCGCCGGGCTGAGTCCGGTCTCGGAGCGGAAGTGCCGGGTGAAGGTGCGTACGCTCATCCGGGCGTGCGCGGCCAGGTCGCGCAGCGCCACCGGCTCGTGCAGCCGTTGCCGGGCCCACTGCCGGGTGGCCGCGGTGCCGGTCTCCGCCGCTCGGGGGACCGGGCGCTCGATGTACTGGGCCTGGCCGCCGTCCCGCCACGGCGGCACCACGCAGCGCCGGGCGGACCGGTTGGCCACCTCGCTGCCGTGGTCGGTGCGGATCACGTGCAGGCACAGGTCGAGGCCGGCGGCCACCCCAGCCGAGGTGAGTACCCGGCCGGAGTCGATGAACAGCACATCCGGGTCGAGGTCCACGGCCGGGTGCAGCCGGCGGAAGCGGTCCGCGTACGCCCAGTGGGTGGTGGCCCGGAGGCCGTCGAGCAGGCCGGCGGCGGCCAGCACGAACGCGCCGGTGCAGATCGACATGATGCGCGCGCCGCGCTCGTGGGCGGCCCGCAGCGCCGCCGCCACCTCGGGGGCCAGCGTCCCGTCCGCCAGCGGCGGACCGCCGTGGATGCCGGGCACGATCACCGAGTCAGCGGTGTCGAGCAGCTCCAGCCCGTGATCGGGGACGACCTGGAACCCGGCGGTGCTGCGGACCGGGCCACCGCCGGGGGCGCAGGCGTCGACGGTGTAGAGCTGCTGGAAGTCGCCGGTACGGGCGGTGCCGAAGACCTGAGACGGGGTGCCCAGGTCCAGGCCGACGACCTGGTCGAGGGCGAGCACGGCGATCCGGTGCGGGACGACAACCATGGCCCGATTATTGCGCATGATGGCTTTCCGGCCACTCGTCGTGCGGCCCGCCCGCCCCGAGACTCGGAGCGTGACCCGTTCCCGCCGTCTCCACCCGGCCTGGGCCGTCGCCGCCGTCGCCTTCGTGGCGCTGGTCGGCGCGGCCGGTTTCCGCGCCACGCCCGGGGTGCTGCTGCACCCGCTGCACGCCGAGTTCGGCTGGCCCCTCGCAACGATCTCCGCCGCCGTCTCGGTCAACCTCATGCTCTACGGGCTGACCGCCCCGTTCGCCGCCGCGCTGATGGACCGGTTCGGCATCCGCCGGGTGGTGGCCGGCGCGCTGGTGCTGGTGGCCCTCGGCAGCGGGCTGACCGTCATGATGAGTGCGAGCTGGCAGCTCATCCTCTGCTGGGGTGTCCTGGTCGGGCTGGGCACCGGATCGATGGCGCTGGCCTTTGTAGCCACGGTCACCGGACGCTGGTTCGTCCGCCGGCGAGGGCTGGTCACCGGCGTACTCACCGCGGGCGGGGCGACCGGGCAGCTGGTGTTCCTCCCGCTGATCGCCGTGCTGGTCCGCGACCACGGCTGGCGGGTGGCGGCGCTGGTCGTCGCCGGGGCGGCGCTGGCAGTCGTACCCCTGGTCGTGTGGCTGCTACGCGAACACCCGGCGGACCTCGGCCTGCCCGCCTACGGCGCCACCGAAGTGCTGCCCCCCGCCCCGCCGGCCCGCGGGGCGGCGGCCCGGGCGATCGCCGCGCTCACCGCCGCCGCGCGGACCCGGCCGTTCTGGCTGCTCGCCGGCGGCTTCGCGATCTGCGGCGCGACCACCAACGGCCTGGTCGGCACCCACTTCGTGCCGGCGGCGCACGACCACGGCATGCCGGAGACCACCGCCGCCGGCCTGCTCGCCCTGGTCGGGATCTTCGACATCGCCGGCACGGTGGCCTCCGGCTGGCTCACCGACCGGATGGACAGCCGGCTGCTGCTCGGCGCCTACTACGCGCTGCGCGGCGCGTCGCTGCTGGTGCTTCCGGGCCTCTTCGCCGACACCGCGCAGCCCAGCATGCTGGTCTTCATCGTCTTCTACGGGCTGGACTGGGTGGCCACCGTGCCGCCGACCGTGGCGCTGTGCCGGGAATACTTCGGCGCGTCCGCCGCGGTGGTCTTCGGCTGGGTGTTCGCCGCCCACCAGATCGGCGCCGCGATGGCGGCGACCGGCGCCGGACTGGTCCGCGACCAGCTCGGCGACTACGCCCTCGCCTGGTACGCGGCCGGCGCGCTGTCGATCGGGGCGGCCGGGCTGTCGTTGCTGCTGCGCCGCCGGCAGCCGGTGCCCGTGCCGGTCGCGGTGCCGGTGGCCGCCGCGCCGCGCGCGTGGAGCTACCGGGGCTGACGCCGCCGACCTGGCGGTGTCCCCGGGCGCCGGCCGGGCCGCCGAGGCCGGCCCGTGTCATCGGCGACCTGGCGGTGTCTGCGGCGGCCGGACACTCCCACATCGGCGACCCGCCCCCGGCCTACCCGATCGCCCACTGCTGCTCGGGCGCGCCGCTGCACGGGGCCTGTTCCAGCGCGTTGCCCGCGTCGCTGCCGGCGTCGTGGACCTGCGCGCACTTGCCGCTGTGTACGGCTACCAGCAGCACGGCGCCGCCGGCGGCCGGGGCGAGCCGCCACTGCTGGTTGGCCTGCCCGTTGCAGGACCACTGCACCACCTTCGCGCCGTCATCGGCGCTCTGCCCGTAGACGTCCAGGCACTTGCCGCTGGCCGCGTTGACCATGGCGAACACGTCGGCGGCGACAGGGGTCGCCACCCACTGCTGCTCCGGGCCGCTGGTGCAGTCGGCCAGCGCCGCCTGCGCGCCTTCCGGTTCGTCGCCGGTCACCCCGACGCAGCGCCCGGAGGGCACGCCACGGAACACCTTCGGTCCGGCCGCGGGGGCTGGCGGCGGGGCCGGCGCGGCCGTCGGCGACGGCGGGGCGGCCGTGGTGGGCGCCGCCGTGGTGGGCGCGGCCTCCGTGGTGGGCGCGGCCGGACTCGACTCGCTCGCCGTGAGGGTCGGTGCGCCTGCCGTGGACACCGGCTGGTCGCCGCCGCCGAGCACGCCGGTGGCGAGGAACGCCCCCAGGAGTACGCCGACCACGGCGACGCCCAGCGCGATCCGCATCAGCGGGTCCTGCGGCAGGCGGAGCCGGGCCAGGCGGCGGGCGCCGTAGACGGTGCCGGGCGGGTCGGTGCGTGGCGCGGACATGGGGGCATCCTGACCCACGGCGACGGTCGATGGCGAGCCGCCCCGGTGCGGCCGTGACTCAGTCGACGACCTGGACGTCCTTCCAGAACGCGACCCGGTCGCGCACCATCTCCGCCTCCGGCTTCGGGTCGGGGTAGTACCAGACGGCGTCCGCGCTGGACCGGCCCGCGTGTTCGAGGGTGTAGTACGACGCGGTGCCCTTCCACGGGCAGAACGTGTGGGTGGCCGAGTCGCGGATCAGGTCCTCGCGCAGCACGGCGCGGGGGAAGTAGTGGTTGCCCTCGACCACCACCGTGTCGTCGCTCTCCGCGATGACGAGGTCGCTCCAGACAGCTTTTGGCATGGCGTCCACGGTAGGCCGAAGGGCTGACCTTGACCACTTCGAAACCCACCTTTAGCGTCGGGATCGGACAGTGGACGTCCTACCTCCTGGCGCTGTCGCTGATGGAGGCCACCGACCACCACGAGAGAGGTGCGCATGCCCGCCTTCACCCCCCGGTCATCCCTCCCGCTCCTCGCCGGTGTCACGCTCGGCGCGTTCCTGGCCGTCGGCGCCGCACCGGCCGCAGCAGCCCCCGGCGGCGGACCCCGCCACTGCGACACCTCCGTGCCGTTCGTCTCCGGCACCGAGGGCTACACCGCGTTCCGGATCCCGGCGGTGGTCACCGCCCGGTCCGGCACCCTGCTGGCCTTCGCCGAAGGCCGGGCCGGATCGCTCGGCGACGCCGGGAACATCGACCTCGTCCTGAAACGGTCCGGCGACGGCGGCTGCACCTGGGGACCCCTGCAGGTGGTCCACGAGCGGGGGCCGGACACCGCCGGAAACCCGGCACCTGTCCTGACCTCCGCCGGCCGTCTCGTGCTGCTGTCCACGGTGAACGCCGGGGACGCCTCGGAAGCCGAGATCATGCGCGGCGAGGTGACCCCCGAGCAGAGCCGCCGGGTCTTCGTCCAGTACAGCGACGACGAAGGGGCGAGCTGGTCGGCTCCCCGCGAGATCACCGACCAGGCCAAGGCGTCGACCTGGCGGTGGTACGCCACCGGACCGGGTCACGCCGTACGGCTGACCGTGGGCGCCCACGCGGGGCGGCTGGTGGTCCCCGCCAACCATTCGATCGCCCCGCCGGCCGGCTCGCCCGACCTCGGCACGGAGGCGAAGTACTACGGCGGCCACCTGCTGTACAGCGACGACGACGGGGCGAGTTGGCAGATCGGCGCGGTCGACGACAACCCCGACGGCTACCTCAACGTCAATGAGTCGACGGCGGCGGAACTGCCGGACGGCCGGCTCTACCTGAACTCCCGGGACCAGAACGGCAGCGCGCCCGGCACCCGCGCCGACACCTACAGCGCGGACGGCGGGGAGACCCTCGTGCAGCCGTACCGCCCGCAGGCGACCCTGGTCGGGCCCGTCGTGCAGGGCAGCGTCCTGCGGTTGGCCGGACCGCACGCGCCGCTGCTCTACTCCGGCCCCGCCGATCCGAACAGCCGGGCGGTGATGACGCTGCGGACCAGCACCGACCAGGGCGCCACCTGGCAGCCGGCGCTGGCGTTGTCCGGGTTGCCGGCCGGGTACTCCGACCTGGTGCAGTTGGACAACCGGACGGTCGGCGTGCTGTACGAGACGGGCAACTCCGGCCCGTACCAGACGATCACTTTCCGCCGGGTGTCGGTCGGCGACCTGCGGCCAGGCCGCTGACCACGGGGTGCGCCGCGGCGACCGTCGCGGCGCACCCCGCGCGGGTCAGGACCGCAGCACGGCGACGCCGCGCGGCGCGAGGGTGACCGCGTCGACCGGGTGCTGTCCGTCCCCGAGCAGGTCGACTGCCGGTTCCGGCAGCGCCACCGTGGCCTCGGTGGCGCCGTGGTTGAGCAGCAGCAGGTAGGAGCGGTCGGTGCCGTGCCGGCGGACGGCCTGGACGCTCGCGGGCAGGCCGGGCAGGACCGGTTCGACCCCGGCCTCCGCCCGCACCCGGTCGAGCAGTGCCGCCATCAGGGCCGGCTCCGGCCGGGTCGCCAGGTACCAGGCGGTGCCGCTGCCGTAGCGGTGACGCAGCACGGCGGGCCGCCCAGACAACTCGCCGTCGGCGAAGCGGCCGATCACCTCGGCGCCTGCCGGCTCGACCCACTCCGACCACTCGAGCCCCCGGCCCACCTGGCCGTCGAGGTCCAGGCCGACGGTGCCCGTCGCGGGCAGCGGCCAGAACTCCTCGACCCGTACTCCGAGCAGCTCGCACAGCGGCCCCGGCGCCCCGCCGGCATGCCACCGCTCGTTCTCGTCGACGATCCCGGAGAAGTAGGAGATCACCAGGTGCCCGCCGCGTGCGACGTGGTCGTGCAACGCGGCGGCGGTCGTCTCCCGCAGCAGGTACAGGTTGGGTACGACCACCAGGCGGTAGCCGCTCAGGTCGGCGTCCGGTGACACCACGTCGCAGGTCACGTGGGCGTCGAACAGTGGTTCGTAGTGGGCCCGGTGGGCCGCCAGGAGGTCCAGCGGAGCCGGGTGGGCGTCCCCTTCCACCGCCCACCAGTTCGGCCAGTCGTGCAGCAGCGCCACGTCGGCGCGTACCCGGGTGCCGGCCAGTTCGGCGGCGGCGCTGATCTCGGCGCCGAGGTGGCGGATCTCGCGGTGGGTACGGGTGTCCGGTCCGGCGTGGGGCAGCATCGCCGAGTGGAACTTCTCCGCGCCCCCGGCCGCCTGCCGCCACTGGAAGAAGAGCACCCCATCGGCGCCCTGGGCGACCGCCTGCCAGCTCCACAACCGCATCACTCCCGGTGGCTTGGGGGCGTTGCGTTCCCGCCAGTTCACGGCGCTCGGTGCCTGCTCCATGAGCAGCCACGGCTGACCGTCGCGGGCGGACCGGGCCAGGTCGTAGCCGAACGCGGCCTCGACGTGGGTGCGCGGGTCGTACGGGTCGGGGTAGCTGTCGAGGCTGACCACGTCCTGTTCGGCGGCCCAGCGGTAGGAGTCGATCGGCTTGTGCACCAGGCCGATGAAGTTCGTGGTCACCGGAACGGTCGGGGTGTGCCGGCGCAGGATGTCGCGCTCCAGCGCGTAGCAGGCCAGGATCGCCTCGTTGCTGAACCGGGCGAAGTCCAGCTTCTGCGCCGGGTTGCCGAGGGTGGGGGCCGTCCGCGGCGGCAGGATCTCCGACCAGTCGTCATAGCGCTGGGACCAGAACGCGGTGGACCAGGCGGCGTTGAGCGTGCCGAGGTCGCCGTACCGGCGCCGGAGCCAGTGCCGGAAGTCCTCGGCCGAGACGTCGCACCAGCAGGCCCGGACGTGACAGCCGTACTCGTTGCCGACATGCCACAGCCGCAGCGCCGCATGGTCGGCGTAGCGGGCGGCGACCTGTTCCACCAGCCGGCCGGCGTGTTCGCGGTAGGCCGGGCTCGACGGGCAGTAGTGCTGTCGGGCGCCCGGCCACAGCCGTACCCCGTCGGCCCGTTGGGGCAGCGTCTCCGGGTGGCGGCGGGACAGCCAGGCCGGTGGTGACGCGGTCATGGTCGCCAGGCTCGCCCCGATGCCGGCTTCGGCCAGGTGGTCCATCACCCGGTCGAACCAGGCGAAGTCGAACTCGCCGGGTCGCGGCTCGACCCGGGCCCAGGCGAAGATGCCCACCGAGACCAGCGACACGCCGGCCTCGACCATGAGCTTCATGTCCTCGGCCCAGACCTCCTCGGGCCACTGCTCCGGGTTGTAGTCCCCGCCGAACATGAGTGCGGGCATGGTCATCAGCTCCCCCTCGGTCGGCCACGGCATCGCCCCGAATGCCCAACTTCTCCGGCAAACAGGACATGGGATGTCCTGACGTGGTGCGGGCAACATACGGACTGGGCGTGATCGCCGTCAAGGGCGTCACCGTGTAAATTCTTCCCACCGCCTCGCTTCGTCGCCGTCACGACGTGGGATGTTAGGAGCGCGCGGAGAAGATGGAGTGTGGGAGGCAAGATGCGGGCACGTGGCAAGGAGAGCCTGCAGGAGCGCATCGTCGCGCTCATCCATGAGCGGCAGTTGGCCCCCGGCGCCCCGATGCCGACCGAGCCCCAGCTGATGGAACTGCTCGGCGCGAGCCGCAACAGCGTGCGGGAGGCGGTCCGGGCGCTGCAGGCGCTCGGCATCGTGGAGATCCGGCACGGCTTCGGCACCTTCGTCGGCCACGCCCCGCTGAACGTGCTCACCCCGTCGCTCGCATTCCGGGTCCGGACCCGACCGGGGCACGGGGTTCGGGCGCTGCACGACCTCGTCGCGGTCCGCGAGTTGCTGGAGATCGGGCTGATCGGCTCGGTGGCGCAGGACATCAGCGAGACCAAGCTGGCCGCACTGGACGCGCTGGTCACGGCGATGGCCCGGGACAAAGAGGCGGACCGGGCCTTCCACTCGCTGCTCTACGAGGCCTGCGACAACGAGTTGGTGCTCCAGCTGATCGGCCTGTTCTGGGACGTCTACCACGAGGTCGAGCCGGCCCTCGGGCCGCCCGAGGACCGGGCCGCCGACATCGTCGCCAACCACCGGCGCATCGTCGAGGCGCTGCGGGCGCGGGACGGCAGCGGTGCGCAGGAGGCCATGCGCCGGCACTTCCGTGACGTCAAGGCGCGGATCGCCTGGGCGGAGCGGTGGCTGACCGAGGCGGGTCGACAGCCGGCCTGACTCCCTCGCCCTCGGATCTTCCTTTCCCCGGTGCGCGCGCAAATCCGTCTACCGCCCCTTCCGGACATCCCATGTCCCCCGTAGGCTGACGCGCCGACGGTGCGGCGGTGTCCCACTGGGCACCGCCACCCGTCCCTGGCGCGACCCCTGGCGACGGAAGGTGAACCTGTGCTCAGCGACTGGCCCCTGGAACAGCTGCGCGAATACCGGCCGGCCCGGACCGAACCCGACGACTTCGACGAATTCTGGACCGGAACGCTCCAGGAGACCGCCGCCGCGGCCTGGCCGGCCCGGGTGGAGCCGTACGACGCCGGGCTCGCCACCGTGGAGGCGCACGACGTCACCTTCGCCGGGTACGCCGGTCAGCCGGTACGCGCCTGGCTTCTGCTGCCCCGCCACCGGACCGGCCCGCTGCCGTGCGTGGTCGAGTACATCGGCTACGGCAGCGGTCGTGGCCTGCCGCACGACTGGCTGTTCTGGACCGCCGCCGGCTACGCCCACCTGGTGATGGACACCCGGGGCCAGGGCGCGGCCGGGTCACTCACCGGTGACACCCCCGACCCGGATCCGTCCGGCGCCCCGCAGGCGAACGGCTTCCTGACCCGGGGCATCAGCGATCCGGAGCGCTACTACTACCGGCGGGTCTTTGCCGACGCGGTACGGGCGGTGGAGACCGCGTCGGCGCTGCCGGAGGTCGACGCCACCCGGATCGTGGTCGCCGGGGGTAGCCAGGGTGGCGGGATCGCGCTGGCGGTCGCCGGCCTGGTCGACGGGCTGGCCGGGGTCCTGCCGGACGTGCCGTTCCTGTGCCATTTCCGGCGGGCCGTCGACGTCACCGACACCGGGCCGTACGCCGAACTGGCGTCGTACCTGCAGACCCGGCGGCGGGACGTGACAGCGGTGTTCCGCACGCTCAGCTACTTCGACGGTCTCAACTTCGCGTCCCGGGCCCAGGCCCCGGCGCTGCTCTCGGTGGCTCTGATGGACCGGACGTGTCCCCCGTCGACGGTGTTCGCGGCCTACCACCAGTACGCCGGCACCGATCGTGAGCTCGTGGTCTGGCCGTACAACGGTCACGAGGGCGGCGCGGCGTTCCAGCGGGTGGAGCAGTTGCGCTGGCTCGGCAAGCGGGTGCCACCGGTCGCCGGCTGAGCCGAGTGCGGTCGCCGCCGGCCCGGTCCGGGGGCCCGGCCGGCGGCGACGCTCAGAGCAGTCCGGCGTCGGTCAGGTACTTGCCGACCCGCGCGGTCTCCGCACTGTTCAGCGGCACCTGGGGCAGCGCCGTCGTCGGATGGTCGATGATGCCCCGCAGGTGCAGCGCGGCCTTGAAGGCACCGAGCGGAGACGAACTCATCCCCATCCGGTGCGCGCCCACGTACACCAGCTCGAACAGCCGGGTCAGCCGCTCCTGCTCGGTGCGGGCGGCGGCCCAGTCGCCGGCCGCCGCGGCGCGGTAGAGCCGGACGTAGCCGTGCGGGTCGACGTTGCCGAGGCCCGGTACAACTCCGTCGGCACCCATCCACAGCGCCGAGTCGACGGTGAGTTCCGAGCCGGTGAGCACGCTGAATCCGCTGATCTCCGGCCGGTCCCGCCGGCCCAGGAGCAGTCCCCGCAGGCCGGCGTCGTCACCGCTGGAGTCCTTCAGCCCGGCCAGCACCCCGTCGGCGGCGAGGCCGAGCACCAGGTCCGCGCCGAGCTTGCTGTGCACCGACACCGGCAGGTCGTAGGCGTACAGCGGCAGCCCGCTCCGGTCCGCGATGGTCCGGAAGTGCACGTCGATCTCCACCGGGTGGGTCCGGGCGTAGAAGGGCGCGGTGGCCACCAGCCCGGCGGCGCCGGCGTCCGCCGCGACCCGGGCGTGGTCGAGCACCCGTAGCGTGGTCATGTCGATCACCCCGGCGAGCACCGGCACCTGGCCGGCGACGTGGCCGATCACGGTGTCCAGCACGATCCGGCGGTGGCCGTCCGGCAGGAAGGCCACCTCGGACGAGGAGCCGAGCACGAACAAGGCGTCCACCCCGCCCTGCAACTGGTGGTCCACGAGCCGGACGAGTGACCGGGTGTCCACCTCGAAGTCGGGTGTCAGCGGGGTGCAGACGGGAGGGATGACGCCGGTGAGTGCGGTGGCGATGGTCATGAACGCTCCTGTGCTTGGCTGATCAGTTCCAGGTCGGTGGCGCCGTCCTGGACGGGGTGGTGACAGCGGAGGCGGTGGCCCCCGGCCAGGTCCCGCATCGCGGGGAGTTCGCGGGCGCAGGTCTCGTCGGCCTTCCAGCAGCGGGTGCGGAACGGACAGCCGGACGGCGGCCGGGTTGCGGAGGGCACCAGGCCCGACAGGGGGATCGGTTCGATCGGCGACAGCAGGCCGGGGGTCGCGGAGAACAGGGCGCGGGTGTACGGATGGCGCGCGTGCCGCGGCACCGATGCGGCGGGTGCCTGCTCGACGATGCGGCCGAGGTACATGGTGACCACCCGGTCGCTCATCCGCCGCACCGTCTGGATGTCGTGCGAGACGAACACCATCGCCAGCCCGAGCTGTTCCTTGAGGTCCAGCAGCAGATTGAGGATCTGGGCGCGTACCGACACGTCCAGCGCGCTGGTCGGTTCGTCCGCCACGACCAGCGCGGGGTCCAGGGCGAGGGCCCGGGCGATGGCCACCCGTTGCCGCTGCCCGCCGGAAAGCTGGCCGGGCACCAGGTCGGCGCAGCTCGAAGGCAGGCCGACGAGGTCGAGCAACTCGCGTACCCGCCGGTCGCGGTCGCTCGGCGTGCCGCGGCGGTGCACGTCCAGCGGGTCACGCAGGATCCGGCGTACGGGCAGCCGCCGGTTCAGCGCGGTGGACGGGTCCTGGAAGATCATGCCGGTCGTCGCGCCGATCGTGCGCCGGCGCCACGACTCCGGCATCGACCACACGTCGTCGCCACGGAAGCGGATCGTGCCGGCGGTGGGTCGTTGCAGCGCCACCAGCACCCGGGCCAGGGTCGACTTGCCGCAGCCGGACTCGCCGACGACGCCGACCGTCTCGCCGGCCGCCACCGTGAGGTCCGCGCCGGTCAGGGCGTACACCCGGTCGCGGGAGAAGATGCCGCCGGAGCGGGCCCGGTGGACGACGTGCACGTCGGCGAGTTCCAGCAGGGGGGTGCCGGTCGTGGGGTTCATCGGACCTCCGTCTGGGCCGGTACCGGCTGGGCGAGCTCGATCGCGGGGTGGTGGCAGGCGGCCGCGTGCCGGTGCGGCTCGCCGGTCAGTTCCGGGGTGACCGTGCGGCACACCTCGGTCGCCATCGGGCAGCGGTCGGCGAAGCGGCAGCCGGCGGGGAAGTCGGCGGGGGACGGCACCACACCGCGGATCTGGGTGAGCCTGGTCGCCCCGGCTTCCAGGGAGAGCACCGAGCCGAGCAGGCCCCGGGCGTAGTGGTGGGCGGGCGCGCCGACCAGGGACGCGGTCACCCCGGTTTCGACGATCTGGCCGCCGTACATGACCACGACCCGGTCGGTGACGTCGGCGACCAGGGCGAGGTCGTGGGACACCAGGATCAGCGCGAAGCCGAGTTCGGCCCGCAGCCGCAGCAGCAGCTGGATCACCTGGGCCTGGACCGTCACGTCCAGAGCGGTCGTCGGTTCGTCGGCGATGATGAGCTTCGGGTCCCGGGACAGGGCCATGGCGATGAGCACCCGCTGCCGCTGGCCGCCGGACAGCTCGTGCGGGTAGGCGGAGAGCGTCCGGGCCGGGTCCAGTCCGACAAGTTCGAGCAGTTCGGTCGCGCTGCGCCGGCCGCCGCGCCGGATGACCTGCTTGAGCTGGGCGCGGACGGTCATCGCCGGGTTCAGCGACGAGAGGGCGTCCTGGTAGATCATCGCCATGTCGTGGCCGAGCAGCCGGCGTCGTGCCGCGCGGGACATCCGCAGCAGGTCGTTGCCGGCGAACCGGACGCTGCCGCGGACCCGGGCGTCGCGTGGTTGCAGCCCCATGATGGTCAATGCGGTGAGCGACTTGCCGCAGCCGGATTCGCCGACGAGGCCCAGCACCTCCCCGGGGCGGACGTCGAAGGAGATCCCGTCGACGATGTCCACCCCGTCGTGCCGGCCGTCGAAGCCGATGGCCAGCTGCCCGACCTGCAGGATCGGTGGGCCGTCGGGCAGGGGGCGGGCGCGTTGGGCCAGCCGCTGGGCGGCCTCGGCGAGTCCGGGCAGTTCGGTGATGCCGTCGGTGCCGGGTTGGACCTGCTCGTACTGGTCGACGTCGCTGTCGCGGCGGGCGGCGGGGCGGCGGGCGGCGGGTGCCGCCCAGGCGTCGGAGATGCCTTCGGAGAGGATGTTCAGCGCCAGGACGGTGAGCAGGATCAGCAGTCCGGGGAAGATGGTCGCCCACCAGCCGCCGAGGAGGACCAGGTTCCTGCCGTCGGCGATGACGCTGCCCCAGGACGGGTCGGGTGGTCGGACGCCGGCGCCGATGAAGGAGAGCGAGGCCTCGAAGACGATCGCATCGGCGACCGTGACGGTGCAGTAGACCAGGATGGGTGCGGCGCAGTTGACCGCCACGTGCCGGGCCAGGATGTACGGGGTGGGCGCGCCGATGATCTTTTCGGCGGCGACGTAGTCCTCGCCGTACTGGGCGAGCACGTTGGCCCGGACGATGCGGGCCACGGGTGGGGTGTTGAGGAAGCCGATCGCGGCCACCAGTACCCCGACGCCACCGCCGAAGACCGCGACGAGGACGGCCGCCAGCGCGATGCCGGGGAACGCCATGACCACGTCGAGGACCCGCATGATGGCCTCGTCGACCCATTTTCGGGAGGTGGCCGCGACGGCGCCGATCACCGATCCGGCGAGCAGGGCCAGCCCGGTCGCGCCGAGTCCGATGATCAGGGACCAGCGGGCCCCGTACAGGAGCCGGCTGAGGATGTCGCGGTTGGCGCTGTCCAGGCCCATCCAGTGGCTGGCCGACGGGCCGCCGCCGGTGGAGAACTGGGCCAGCGGGGAGTGCGGCGCGATGACGGGGGCGAGGATCGCGGCGAGGGCGACGGCGATGAGGATGCCGAGGGCGATCCAGGACGGTGGGGGCAGCCGGCGGAACCCGATGCCGGGTCGGGCCAGCCGTTCGGTGAGTCGTCTGCGCATCAGCCAGCGCTCCTGAGGCGGGGGTTCACCAGTAGGTAGAGGATGTCGACGACGAGGTTGACCACGACGAATCCGGTGGCGATGGTCAGCACCACGCCCTGTACGACGGCGGGGTCGCCGTTGGTCACCCCGTCGATCATCAGCTTGCCCATGCCGGGCAGGGAGAAGATGGTCTCGATCACCACGGCGCCGCCGAGCAGGTAGCCGACCCGTAGGCCGAGCACCGTGAGGGGGTTGATCAGCGCGTTGCGCAGGACGTTGCGGCCGACCACCACGACCGGGGGCAGGCCGCTGCCGATCGCGGTGCGGACGTAGTCCTTGTCCAGTTCCTCGACCATCGAGGTCCGGACGATCCGGGTCAGTTGGGCCGCCACGGGCAGCGACAGGGCCAGCGCGGGGAGGGTGAGCGACCGGAGCCAGCCGGTGTAGGAGTCGGCCGGGTTGATGTAGCCGCCGGTGGGGAAGAGGCCGGTGTCGACCGCCAGGTACTGGATCATCAGCAGGGCCAGCCAGAAGGACGGCGCGGCGACGCCGGTCAGAGACACGACCCGGATCAGCTGGTCGGGCCAGCGGTCCCGGAAGATCGCCGCGGTGACGCCGAAGAGCAGGGCGGTGACCACGCCGATGAGCAGGCCGAGGAAGGTCAGCTGGAGGGTCAGCGGCAGTGCGGTGAGCACCGAGTCGAGCACCGGCGCGCGGGTCAGGACGCTGGTGCCCATGTCGCCGTGCGCGAGGTCGCCGACGAACCGCAGGTAGCGGATGGGCAGCGGGTCGAGCAGGCCGTTCTCCACCTGGAACTGGTGGATCTGTTCCGGCGTGGGGTTGGCGCCCTGGAAGTACGCGTACTCGGGCTTGTTCTGCGAGAACCGCATGATGATGAAGACGAAGAGGATCACGCCCAGTTGCAGCGGGATCAGGACGAGCAGGCGGCGGACCAGCATTCTGGCGATCACGGCCACGGTGGACTCCTCGGCGGGGCTTCCGGCGGGTGCGGTCCGGGCGGGCGGCGGTGGGTCGTGCCGCCGCCCGTCGGCCGTCAGGCGTGTTCGGCCTGGAGCAGGTTGATGCCGGGGTAGGCCTGGGCGCGGATGCCGGTGAGCTTCTTCGGGTCCCAGGCGGTCATCAGTTCGGTGTGCACCACGGGGTAGAGCACGGCCTGCTCGGCGATGACATCCAGGTACTGGTGGGTGAGGTCGAGCTTGCGGGCCTGGTCCGGTTCGCGGGTGGCGCGGTCCATCATGGCGAAGAGGTCCTTCGCCTCGGCGCTGTTGTCCCACTTGGTGTATTTCATCCAGGTGCCGCCGGCCGTGTAGTTGTAGCGGAGGATGAGGTCGGCGTCGAGGCCGAACTGGTTGGGGTTCGAGGCGGCGGCGACGACCTGGTAGTCCTGGGACTGGTCCATCTTGGTGAACAGCGCGCTGGTGTCCTGTGGTTGCAGCGTCGTCTTGACCCCGATCGCGTTCCACGAGTTGGCGATGGTGGGCAGGCAGTCGGCGATCCAGCTGACGTTGACCGCCATGAGGGTGATCGACAGGTTGGTCACCCCGGCGGCCGCGAGGAGCGATCTGGCCTTGGCCGGGTCGTAGGCGTAGACGGTCTTCGCCTTGGCGTAGGACGGGTTCTGTTCGTTGAGGAAGCTGGTCGACGGGGTGCCGTGCCCCTTGAGGGCGACCTCGATCATCTTGCCGGTGTCGATGGCGTAGAGCAGCGCCTGGCGGACCCGGACGTCGTCGAACGGCTTGGTGCCGGTGTTGAACATCAGGAACATGTGGTTCATGCCCTTGCCGCCCTCGACGGTGAGGCCGGACTTCCTGAGCTGGTCGATGTTGGCGTACGGGATGTTGTCCGCGATCTGCGCCTCGGCGGATCCGCCGGAGATCTTGGCGACCCGGGCGGAGCTGTCGACGATCGACAGCCAGTTCATCTTCTTGAAGCGGGGTTTGCGCGGGCCGTTGTAGTCGGCGAACGCCTCGAAGGTGCTGTTGGACTTGGGGTTGTGTGCGGTCAGCCGGTACGGCCCGGAGCCGACCGCCTTGCCTGCCTTGGCCGCGTCCCAGCCGCCCGCCACGCCGTAGACGTGTTTCGGCATGATCTTCGCGATCGACAGTCGGGGCAGGGCGTCCGGGAAGGGGAAGTTGAACACCAGCTCGACGCTCTTGTCGTCGACCTTCCGGACCTCCTTGAGCCAGGCGCGGAAGAAGGAGCTGACCAGCGTCGAGGGGTTGAGCACCCGCTCGAAGGTGAACAGCACGTCGTCGACCGTGACCGGCTGGCCGTCGTGCCACTTCGCCCCGTCGCGCAGGGTGAACTTCCACGAGGTGGCCTGCAGGTCGGTGGGGAGTTCGGTGCCGAGCCCCGGGTACGGCTGGCGGCTGATCGGGTCGGTCCCGACGAGGCCCTCGTAGATGTGGTTGTGGGCGGCCATGGTGAAGGCGGACGCCGTCATCGTCGGGTCCCAGCTCTGGTCGTTGCCGTAGCCGATGACCGCGGTGACGAGGTCCTTGTCGGCACCGGCACCGACCGAACTCGTCGAGGCCGGTCCGGATTCACAGGCGGAGATGTTGGCGGTCACGGCGGCGGCCGCACCGATGATCCCGCTTAGGCGCAGGAAGTCGCGGCGGCTGTAGTGGGGCCGGGATACCGGGGCGCTCACGGTGCCTCCTACGGATCGAGGTCGGGGATGGTCGATGAGGACGTGGGACGTTCCACATCCCACCTCTGGGTTAGGGTGGAGGCTAGAGCGGCCGCCGTAGTCGGGTCAAGGGAATGCTTCGATGAGGTTTCCAGAAGATTGCGGCGATCGGTGCCCGGCTGGCGGTCAACCCGTGAGCCGGTGGTCATAGGATGTCCAGCGGAAGGTTGTGCCAGAGCCATGAGCGTTGCCGACCGTCCTGCCCGCCCTCGGCAGAGTCGGGCGACCGAAGCCCGGGAGGCGGTCAAGAGCCTCATCCTCGACCGGCGTCTCGGGGTCGGGGATCCGCTGCCCACCGAGTCGGAGCTGATGCGGGAGCTCGGGATCAGCCGCAACTCGGTCCGGGAGGCGCTCAAGGCCCTCCAGGCCGTGGGCATCGTGGAGATCCGGCACGGGTTCGGCATGTTCGTCGGACCGATGTCCCTCGGCGGACTGGTCGACGAGCTCGCCTTCCACGGCCGGGTCACGCCGGCCGACGGCGGCCACCACCTCACCCACCTCATGCAGATCCGCGAGGCGTTGGAGAGCGGGCTGGTCATGCAGCTCATCGACCGGCGCGGTGACTGCGACCTCGCCTCGGCCGTCGACGTGCTGGCCCGGATGGCGGAGGAGGCCGAGGTGGGCACCGTTTCGCCCGAGACCGACCGGCTCTTCCACGACGTGCTCTACGCGCCGTTGGGCAATCCCCTGGTGGGGCAGCTGCTCGGCGCGTTCTGGGACGTCTACCACCAGCTGCGCCTGGACCTCGGTACGCCGGTCGAACCGCCCGCCGAGGTGGTGCGCCGTCATCGGGTGATCTACGACGCGGTCGTCGCCGGCGACCGGGAGGCGGCGCTCACCGCGATCCAGGCCCACTTCGACGGCGTTCGCGGGCGGCTGGCCCGGCTGCGCGGCGGGCCCTGACGCTGCCGGTCAGCGGGCCGGTTCCGGGTCGGTCACGTCGGCGACCGTCGCGTCGAGCGTGGCGAGGGCCGCGTCGGCGTCGACGGCCACGGCCACGCCGTGCTCGCCCGCACCGAGGGTGATCTCCCGGCCGCGCAGCCGCTCGTCGGCGACCACCGGCCAGGCGATGGTCGAGCCGAACGGCGTGATGGTGCCGCGCTCGTAGCCGGTGGCCGCCCGGGCCGCCTCGGCGTCAGGCATGGACATCCGGCTCACCCCGAGCAGGGTGCGCAGCTTGGGCCAGGAGACGACCCGGTCGCCGGGGGTGAGCACGAACAAGTGGTCGTCCTCGCCCCGGCGTACCACGATGGTCTTGACCACGTCGGGGACCGCGACGCCGCGCGCCTGAGCGGCCTCGGCGAGGCTGCGGACCGGGCCGTGCCGGATCACCCGGTACGGCAGTCCGGCGGCGTCGAGGGCGGCGATCGCAGGGGACGGCATGCCCGCCACGGTAACCCGCCCGCCGACCGGTGGATGCGAAAAGGCCATGGTGGACAGCCCGCCAAGCTGGCGGAGCAGGCGTAATGTGATCTCATGCGTGCTCAGCGTGTGGATCATCCGGTTGACCATGAGCAAGCGGTGGACACGCTGCGGCGGTCGTACGCCGCGGTGCCCCCCGGCGAGACCGTGCGGCTGGCCAAACGCACCTCGAACCTGTTCCGGCCGAGATCGGCGCCCCGCGCTCCGGGCCTGGACGTGAGCGGCCTGACCGGGGTGATCGCCGTCGACCCGGCCGCCCGGACGGCCGACGTGCAGGGCATGTGCACCTACGAGGACCTGGTCGACGCCACCCTGCCTTACCGGCTGATGCCGCTGGTGGTGCCGCAGTTGCGCACCATCACCCTCGGCGGGGCGGTGACCGGGCTGGGCATCGAGTCCACCTCGTTCCGCAACGGACTGCCGCACGAGTCGGTGTACGAGATGGACATCCTCACCGGCGCGGGCGACATCGTCACCGCCCGGCCCGAGGGGGAGCACGCCGAGCTGTTCCGGGCCTTTCCCAACTCGCTCGGCAGCCTCGGCTACGCCACCCGGCTGCGCATCGAGCTGCAGCCGGTACGCCGGTGGGTGGCCCTGCGTAACATCCGGTTCACCCGGCTGGAAGAGCTGACCGACGCGATCGGCGAGGTGATCGCCAAGGGATCCTGGGAGGGCGACCCGGTCGACGGGATGGACGCGGTGATGTTCAGCCCCGGCGAGGCGTACCTGGTGCTCGCCACGTTCACCGACGAGCCGGGGGGACGGCCCAGCGACTACACCGGCCAGGAGATCTACTACCGGTCGTTGCAGCGGCGCACCCGGGACGTGCTGACCGCGTACGACTACCTGTGGCGCTGGGACACCGACTGGTTCTGGTGTTCGGCGGCGTTCGGGGTGCAGCACCCAACGGTCCGCCGGCTGTGGCCGCAGCGTTACCGCCGCAGTGACTTCTATCACCGGATCGTGCGGTTGGAGCACCGGTACCAGGTGGCCGCCCGGGTCGACCGCTGGCGGGGCAACCCGGCCCGGGAGCGGGTGGTGCAGGACGTGGAGATCCCGCTCGACAGCACCGCCGACTTCCTGCACTGGTTCGCCGGGACGGTGCGGATGACGCCGGTCTGGCTCTGCCCGCTGCGGCTGCGCGAGCCAGCCGGCCCCGGCTCCGCCCGGGCCTGGCCACTGTATCCCCTTCAATCAGGGGAGACCTATGTGAACATCGGCTTCTGGGGCAGCGTGCCGATCGCCGAGGGCGCGGCCGACGGCGACGTCAACCGGGAGATCGAGCGCAAGGTGTCGGAGGTGGGCGGGCACAAGTCGCTCTACTCCGACGCGTACTACGACCGGGAGGCGTTCCACCGGCTCTACGGCGGGGAGACCTGGCGCGCCGCGAAGGACCGCTACGACCCGGAACACCGGCTGACCGGACTGTACGAGAAGGCGGTAGCAAGACAATGAGCCTGACCGACCGTGAACAGGGGGCGGCGAGCACCCCGGCCAACCCGCCGGCGGGTGGCCGCCGCGGCGCACCGACCGTGGCGGACGTGATCCGCACGGTCACCACCGGCGACCTGCCCATCCGCATCACCGGCTACGACGGCAGCGCCGTCGGCCCGGCCGATGCCGGGATCACCGTGACGATCCGCACTCCGCGCGGGTTGTCCTACCTGCTCACCGCACCCGGCGACCTGGGCATGGCCCGGGCGTACGTGACCGGTGACCTGGGGCTGGAGGGTGTGCACCCGGGCGATCCGTACGAGGCGTTCAAGGTGCTCAAGGACTCGGTGCACCTGCGGTTGCCGGCGGTGGGCGAGGGGCTGGCCCTGGTGAAGGGGCTGGGCTGGGAGCGGCTGATGCCGCCGCCGCCCCCGCCGCAGGAGGCCGCGCCGCGCTGGAAGCGGGTGATGTCCGGGCTGCGGCACTCGCGCGGCCGGGACAGCGAGGCGATCTCGCACCACTACGACGTCTCGAACGCCTTCTATGAGAAGGTGCTCGGCCCGTCGATGACGTACACCTGCGCGGTCTTCCGCAGCCCGGGCGACACGCTGGAGGAGGCGCAGCGCGCCAAGTACGACCTGGTCGCCGGGAAGCTGGCGCTCAAGCCGGGGATGCGGCTGCTCGACGTCGGGTGCGGCTGGGGCGGCATGGTCCGGCACGCGGCCCGGGAGTACGGCGTCAAGGCGCTCGGGGTGACCCTGTCGAGGGCCCAGGCTGAGTGGGCGCAGGCGGCGATCGAGCGGGAGGGGCTGGGCGAGCTGGCCGAGGTGCGGCACCTGGACTACCGGGACGCGCCACGGGGGCAGTTCGACGCCGTTTCCTCGATCGGGCTGACCGAGCACATCGGGGTGCGCAACTACCCGGCGTACTTCGGAGCGCTCAAGGAGCGGTTGAAGCCGGGGGGCCGGCTGCTCAACCACTGCATCACCCGCGCCGACAACCGCGCCCCGCACCGCTCCGGCGCCTTCATCGACCGGTACGTCTTCCCCGACGGTGAGCTGGCCGGCCCGGGTCGGCTGGTCAGTGAGATCCACGACGCCGGGCTGGAGGTGCACCACGAGGAGAACCTGCGGCAGCACTACGCGCTGACGCTGGCCGGCTGGTGCCGCAACCTGGTCGAGCACTGGGACTTCTGCGTCGGGGAGGTGGGCCTGGGCACCGCCCGGGTGTGGGGGTTGTACATGGCCGGCTCCCGGCTGGCCTTCGAGCGCAACGAGATCCAGTTGCACCAGGTGCTGGCCACCCACAACGGCCCGCAGGGCGTGAACGGCTACCCGCTGCGCCCCGACTGGACGCCCTGACCTCATCGGTTCAGCGAAAGGCCGCGCGGTTCGCGCGGCCTTTCGTCGTCTGGGCCGTTCCGGAGATTGCTTGGGTCGGCCATTCAACCTTCGGGCCCCACCGGTCGTCCTTGGTGGCGACGAAAGGAGAGCCGGTGCGGCGGAAGAAGCGCTTCGAGGGGTTGGACGTCCTCGTCGCCGAACGCGGCAGTGCCCTACTCGCGGCGGCGGTGCTGCTGACCGGTAGCCGGGCGGCTGGGGAGGACCTGGTGCAGGCGGCGCTGGAGCGGCTGATACGGAACTGGAGCCGGGTGCACGGCGACAAGGAGGGATACCTGCGTCGCACGCTGTACCACCTCGCGGTCGACCGGTGGCGGTTGCGCCGGCGCCGGCCGGAGGTGCTGACCGAGATCGAGCCGCCGGGCCAGGCCGACGGTACCGAGGCCCTGCACCTCCGGCAGGTACTCATCCAGGCGTTGGCCCTGCTGCCGCCCCGGCAGCGGGCCGTGCTGGTGCTCCGCTACTGGGAGCAGCTCAGCGAAGCAGAAGCCGCCGAGGTGCTCGGCTGCTCGGTCGGCACTGTCAAGTCGACCGCCTCCCGGGGGCTGGCCCGGCTACGTGAGCTCACGGCCTACTGGGTTCTCGAAGACGCAGGATTGAACGGAGCAGGCAGATGACCACTGATCTTGAAGATCGGTTGATCGACGGCATGCGGGACGAGGTCGCCGGGCTGGCGTTCACCCGCGACGTGCTGGGGGACGCCACCCGCCGCCACCGGCGGCGCACCGCCCTGCACCGCACCGCGTACGCGGCCGGGGTGGTCGGGGTGACCGGGGCGCTTGCCGCGGCCCTGACCGTCGGCACCGGTGCTCCCGCCGGCCTGAGAGGCGCGCCTGGGCCGGTCGCTGAGCGGCCCGCGACCGCGGCGAGCCCGGAGTCGCCGCGGATGCGGCTGGCTGCCGCTGCGGCGGCCAGCGAGAACATCAGTTACCGGGTGAAGTTCACCACCACCAACAAGGACAAGCTCCCGCCGAGGGGCGAGTTGCCCGAGCCGGTGGCCAGGACCTGGGTGACGAAGGGTGCGTTCGATCCGGCGACGGCCACCGGCTACCTGGAGTCGCCGAACACCGGGCTGGTTCCGCCCATGTCGATCGGCTGGCTGCAGGAGCGCCTGGTCGATGGCGTCCGATACGTCGGCGGCCTGGACGGCGCCGACCCCGACAGCGGAAAGATCGTGTGGGCTCGGTTTCCGGAGGGCAGGCAGACGAGCTTGAACTACGACGACGCGCTGGGCGGCGGGCTGGGCACCTCGGCGGATCCGCAGCAACTGTTCCGGATGCTGCGGCAGGCCGGCGCCAAGGTGAGCCAGAATGCCGGCGGTGGCTACCACTTTGAGGTCTCGATGCAGGATTCAAAGCAGGGAATCGCCGCCGACAGGCTGGTCGGTGACGTGACAATCGGCGCGGACGGCCGGATCAAGACGGTGGCGTACGACCGTGCGGTGCGGTGGAACGCCCGGGGCCCGGAGCACACCTACCACCTGCACGTGCTGATGGAACTCTCCGACTACGGCCTGCCGGTGAAGGTCGAGGCGCCAGCCAACGCCCTGGTCATCGGCAAGTAGAGACGAAAGGCCGCGCCGACCGCGCGGCCTTTCGTCGAACCTATTGACAAAGAAGTTTTGTACGTACAAACTGATTTTGCCGTGAGAGACGTCCTGTACCTGGAAGAGCGCGAGCAGGCCGAGGCCCTGCTCAAGCCGCAGCGCATCGAAGTGCTGCGGCACCTCGCCGAGCCCCGCACCTGCACCGAGGTCGCCGGCCTGCTGGGCCAGACGCCGCAGCGCGTCTACTACCACGTCAAGCAACTGGTCACGGCCGGGCTGGCCGAGCAGGTGTCCGAACGCCGGGTGCGCGGCATCACCGAGGGCATCTACCAGGCCGTCGCCCGGTCGTACTGGCTGTCACCCCGCCTCGTCGGACGGATCGGTGGGACGCGCCGGGCACAGGACGAGCTGAGCCTGGGCTACCTGCTCGACCTGATGGAGGAGGTCCAGGCCGACATCGCCGCCCTCGACCGCACCGCGCCCGAGCTGCCGTCCATCGGCGTCTCCGGCGAGATCCGGGTGCCGGCCGAACGGCGCCAGGAATTCCTGCACGACCTGCAGTCGACGCTGCAGGACCTGTTCACCCGTTACGGCGGCACCGAGGGAGATGCCTTCAAGCTCGCCGTGGCCTGCTACCCGAAGGGCGACAACAATGAGTGATCTGCTGACCATCCGGGTCCGGCTCGCCGCACCGGCCGACCGCGTGTGGCGCGCGCTGACCGACCCCGCCGAGCTGCGCGTCTGGTTCGCCGAGCACGCCGAGGTCGAGCTGCCGCAGCGGTACGCGTTCTGGGGCCGCTTCACGCCGGAAGGCGACGACCCGCAGCAGCGGCTGCTGCACGCCGACGACCACACCCTGCGCTTCGCCTGGCTGCTCGGCGGCGTCGAGACCACCAGCGAGATCGAGCTGACGCCGCAGGGCGAGCACACCGAGCTGACCCTGCGGCAGAGCCACTTCGTCTTCAGCGAGGCGCTCGACGGCAGCACCATCCGGGGCGTGCTGCAGACCTGGTGGAGCCTGGCCCTGGCCAACCTCAACGCCCACCTGGAGGGGCGGCCGCTACTGCCCCGCACCGACTTCACCTCGGCCGACCTGCGCGGCGAGCTGGTGATCGACGCCCCGATGGACCGGGTGTGGACCTCGCTGACCGACTCCGAGCAGGCCAGCGCCTGGTTCGGGTTCCCGATCGGCATCGAGCCCTGGGTCGGCGGCCGCTACGCCATGGGCGGCTTCGAGGCCGGCTACGCGGCCAAGGTGGTCGACCTGACGCCGGGCCACAAGATGTCCGTCGACTGGGGACCGACCGGCGTCAGCACCTGGGAACTGGCCGAGTCCGGCGGGAAGACCAAGCTGACCTTCGTGCAGAGCGGCTTCGACGAGAGCAACCCCCCGTACGCGGCGTGGAGCGGGTCGGTGTCCGGGCTGTCGGAGCTGCGCCGCTTCCACGAGGTGCCGGACTGGCAGCCGATCTGGCTCGGCGAGGAACAGCCGGCGGGCAGCGCGGCCAGCTGACCGCCAGCTCCGGAAACCCCGGGGACCCGGGCAGACGACGTCTGCCCGGGTCCCCGGTGCGGTTACTACCGGACCGGCTGGCCCGGGGCCACGTTCAGGACCAACAGCTGGCCCTTCTCGACCAGCTCCGGGTCCGCGGACTTGGTGTGGTTCTGCACGTCCAGCAGGTACTTGCCCGCACCGAGGAACGGGGCCGGGATGATTCCCGACGACTCCTCGTCAGTGGTGTCGAAGTACGCGCCGCCGGGCAGGAAGCGCTCCGGGTCCTCGTCGATGATCCGGCGCACCGTGCCCGAGGCGATGTCGTACTGGTAGACGCCGGCCAGGTAGCCCTGGTTGCCCGGGTCCTCCTGCATGAGCACCTGCCCGCGGTCGTTGATGGTGATGTTGTCCATCATCTTCGGGCCGCTGGCCTGGTCCGCCGGGCCCTCGAACACCATGGTGAGGGTGCCGCCCTTGGCCGGGTCGGTCACGTCGTCGAACGACAGCCGCCACAGCCGGCTGTGCTTGGTCATGCTGGCCGTGGTGGCGAAGTAGAAGTCGTTCGGGTTGTTCGGATCCCAGGCGCCGTCCTCGGGCCGGTCGAACGAGGTGCCGCCGGTGGACGACAGCGTGAAGGGCAGGGAGCCCTTGGTCCACGCCGTGGTGCTGTCCTCCACCGCCATGCCCGGCACGGAGATGGTGTAGCTCTTGCCTCCGGTGAGGCCGGCCTTCTCCACCGGGTTCCCGACGGTCTTCTTGTCACCGACGTAGAGCGTGACCTCGCCCGCCCCGCCGTCGCTGGTGCCCATCGCCACGGTCTTGTCGCCGCTGGCCGGGTTGGCGACGATGTTCTCCCAGCTCCCGGTGCCGAAACCGGGCAGCTCGTAGGAGTCGCCGGTCTCGACGACGTGGCCGAACGCGCGGCCGCCGGTCGACTCCTCACCGTTGGTGAAGATCCGGCCGTCGTAACCCTTGCCGGTGGCCGGGTTGAAGAACGCGGTCCGGGCGGCGAGGTCGGCCGAGCAGAGCCGGTTGAACACCGCACCCGGCGTGTCGACGTACTGCCCGTTGCGGGACAGGAAGACCTTGCGGATCAGGTCGCTGCCCGACAGCACCCGCAGGGTCTTCTTGTCGATCACCCACTTGGAGACGAAGGCGCCCTTGCCGCCGTGCGCCCGGGCGACCCCGGCGGTGTTGGCGAGCTCGTGGTTCATCAGGACGGTGAAGGTGCCGTCACCGTTGTCGTACGCGCCGAGGCCGTCGGGGATGCCGGCCATCCGGTAGCCGCCGACCGAGTCGCCGGTGGTGAGCAGCGACGTCAGCGTGACGCCCGGCGTGTGCCGGACCAGGTACGGCGCGTCGCTGCTGCTCGGGCCGGTCGACCCGCCCGGCGCCGCCGACGCTGCGCTGCCGACGGCCATGACGGCCGCTCCGGCGATGGCGACGGCCGACAGCCGGCGCTTGGAAAAGATGTGCATCGTTGCATTCCTCCCAGCGGAGAGTCCGCAATCCGCGGACGCGTCGGCGACGCTACGAGGAGGAGGTGAAGCGATCGGCGGCCAATGTTGACGTGCGGGTGAACAAGGCGGATGCCGCGCCCGAACAGGGGGCGGCTTGCTGGCTGTTTGTCCAGTTCACCGCCCTCCTGGTCGGACCAGGCCATGCTCGTACGCGTAGACCACGGCCTGCACCCGGGTGCGCAGGTTCAGCTTCATGAGCACCCGCGAGAGGTGGGTCTTGACGGTGGCCTCGCCGAGGAACAGCCGACCCCCGATCTCAGCGTTGGTGAGCCCTTCGGCGACGAGGCGGAGCACGTCGACCTCGCGAGCGGTGAGCTGGTCGAGCTCGCGGGAACGGGGGACCGGTTCCGGCTGCGCGGCGAAGCCGCGGATCACCCGCAGGGTGACCGCCGGATCGAGCAGCCCGCGCCCGGCCGCCACCAACCGGACCGCGTCGACGAGTTGCTCCGGCGGCGAGATTTTGAGTAGGAATCCGCTCACCCCCGCCCGGAGCGCCGCCGCCACGTGCTCGTCCTCGTCGAAGGTGGTCAGGATGATGATCTTCGTGTCCGGTGCCGCCGCGAGCAGTCGACGCGAGGCCTCCAGACCGTCGACGCGCTGCATCCGGATGTCCATCAGCACCACGTCCGGCCGCGTACGGGTGACCAGGTCGACCGCCTGGTCGCCGTCGGACGCCTCGCCCACCACCGTGATGTCGGGCTCGCCGCTGAGCACCATCCGCAGGCCGACCCGGACCATCGCCTCATCGTCGACCAGGACCACCGAAATACTCATGATCGACCCCCTACCGGCCCGGCATTGCGAAGTGGGCCCGCACCGCGTACCCGCCGTCCGGCAGCGGCCCCGCGTCGAACGACCCGCCGAAGAGCGCCACCCGCTCGCGCATCCCTACCAGGCCGTGCCCGCCCCGGCCACGGGGAGCCGGAGCCGGCCGAACCTCGCCGCGCTCGTTGACGACGCCCACAGTGACCCCGTCCCGGGCGTAGGAGATCGTCACCACCGTCGGTACGGAACCGGCGTGGCGCAGCACGTTCGTCATCGCCTCCTGCAGCACCCGGTAGGCCGAGGTGTCCAGGGTGCGGGGCAGGGGCACCGTCTCGCCCTCCACCCGCAGCCGCACCGGCAGGCCCGCCCGCGCCACCTCGGCCAGCAGGGCGTCGGCCCGCTCCAGCGTGGGCTGCGGGGCGGCGGCCTCGGCCGTACCGCTCTCGCGCAGGATGCCCACCAGCCCGCGCATCTCCTCCACGGACTGCCGGCCGAGGCGTTCGAGCCCCAGCACGATCTCCTGCTGTTCCGGGCGATCCGCGAGCTGCCGGCGTAGCCCACCCAACTGCAGCGTCATCACGCTGACCGAGTGGGCGACCGCGTCGTGGACCTCCCGCGCGATGCGCGCCCGCTCCTGCACCACCGCCGCCTGCGCGTTCGCCTCGCGTTCGGCCTCCAACGCCGCGGCCAGGTCCGCGAGCTGGGCCGCGCGGGCGGCGTTGGCGCGGGCGAGCAGCCCCAGGAACCAGCCCGGCAGCAGGATCGCCGGGACGAACAGCAGCTCCCAGGAGGGTTTGCCGGTGACCACCGAGGTGAGGGCCAGCGCGACGGCCCCGGTGCCGAGAGCGAGTGACGATCGTCGTGGCGGCTCCCGCCAGCCGACCCAGCCGACCACACCGATCAGCCCGATCATGGCCGCACCGCCGGGGCCCTTCGCGCCGAGCAGCGCTCCGACCGGGTAGCAGCCGGCGGCGAGCAGCGTGCCGGTGAGCGGGAACCACCGCGCCAGCACGATCCCGCCGCCGAGCAGCACACCCGACACCCAGGTGGCGACCGCGGCGTCCCCGAAGAACGGATCCAGGGTCGTCTCCACGACCGCGAGCACGCCGATCAGCGGCCCCAGGACGAACGGGATGAGGCCGGGATCGCGCAGCCGGGCGAGCGTCATGGTGGCACTGTAGGTCGCCGATCCGCCGCTGCCGTCCGCCGTGCGGTGGACCCCGACCGGCTCCAGGTCCACCGTTCGGTGTGTGCCGTGCGGGCGTACCTCCGCTGGTGGGCGGCCTCGATCAGTGCGCCGCGGCGGACGCGCCCGACCACCGCCGCCCGGCATCGTCATCACCCGACACGGCCGCCACGAGTGCGGCCCGCGACAGGGAGTGACGATGATCAGCAACATCGACAGCGCCGGCCCGACCACCGACCCGACGGACACCCGCGGCGATGCCCGCGGCCGGACGACACTGCGCCGCCTCGGCGCGGGCGCGCTCATCGGCGGCCCGGTCCTCTTCCTCGCCGGAATGCTCACCTGCCCGCCGCAGGCCAGCGAATCGACCGCCGACTACGTGACCTCGCTCGCCCGCGACAGCGGGCAGACCCAGCTCTCCTCGATCCTGCTGCACTACGGCACGCTGATCAGCGCGCTGGGACTGCTCGCGGTGCCCGGACTGGTCCGCGGCGCGCGAGGACGGGCAGCCACCCTGGTCGGCACACTGCTCGCCGCGGTCAGCCTGCTCAACATCTCCGGCGCCGTGAAGGACGACTGGTGGCGGATGGAGATCGGCCAGCGCCTGCCGCTGGAGGCCGCCGTCCGCATCTCCGATGCCGTCGACGGCGCCAGCCTCATGCCGCTCTGGCGCGGAACGAGCATGTTCGCCCAACTCGGGCTGCTGCTGATCTGCGTCGGCCTGGCCCGCGCCGGCGTGGTGGGCTGGTGGTTGACGTTCGCGTTCGTGGGCACGTTCGCGGCCGTCATGTTCACCCCGGTGCACCTGACCCTCGTCATGGGTGCCGTGTTCTCCCTGCTGTTGCTGCCCCTGGTGGTCGCCGGCGTCCGCATCGCCGGACGCGAACGGGGCAGCGCCGCCTGAACGCGGGCCCGGCGCACGTCGGCGGCGAGCCGCAGCGGGCGCCGGACGACCGGCACGTCCGGCGCCCGCCCGGGTTCGGCAAGCCGCACCGCTGCTCAGCGCAGGGAAGGAGCGGCGCGACGGCGGGCGGCCAGCCGGAAAGCGGAAGGCCCCGAGCAGACGCCACGAGTGGCTCGTCTGCCCGGGGCTCGGCGCATTCGGCTGACCGGATTGGTCTGGTGCTGGTCCCGGGTTCAACGCGGGTTCAACGATGAGGCCTACCGTCCCGCCCATGACACCCCTCGTACGACGCGCCGCCATCGGCCTGACCGCCAGCGCGCTCGCGGTCACGGTCGTGGCGCCCTCGTCCACCGTGGCCAGTGCCGCCCCCCGCGACGAGTTCGGCCGGGCGGCCCTCACCGGGTTCGCCGCCCTGCCCGCCGAGACGTTCGTTCCGGCCAGCGAGCCGTCCGGCTCGCTGCTTGGTACCGCACCGATCAACGGCGTCACCCCGCCCTTCGCCGACCAGCCGGTGCAGGGATTCAGTGGAATCTTGCGCAACGCGGACGGGACCTTCGACGCGTTGTCCGACAACGGCTACGGCAACAAGGCCAACAGCGGCGACTTCGTCCTGCGCATCCACCGCATCGTGCCCGACTTCCCTACCGGCAAGGTCGACGTGGTCGGCGGGATCAACCTCACCGACCCGAACGGCCTGGTCCCGTTCCCGCTGACCCGCGCCGACCGGGTGCTCACCGGCGCCGACTTCGACATCGAGTCGATGGTGCGGGTCGCCGACGGGTCCTACTGGATTGGCGACGAGTTCGGGCCGTACCTGCTGCACGTGGATCGGGCCGGTCGGCTGCTGCAGGCGCCGATCCCGCTGCCCGGCGTGCGGGCCCCGGAGAACCCCGCCGGCTCGCCCAACCTCGGCAGCAGCAAGGGCTTCGAGGGCATGGCCCTG
Source organism: Micromonospora sp. CB01531 (assembly GCF_001905095.1). Lineage (GTDB taxonomy): Bacteria > Actinomycetota > Actinomycetes > Mycobacteriales > Micromonosporaceae > Micromonospora. The sequence goes on along the minus strand of NZ_LWLS01000002.1, from coordinate 29,850 downwards.
TCGCCCGATGGCAGGACGCTGTTCCCGCTGCTCGAGGGAACGGTGGCCGGTGACCCGGCGGGTGCGCTGCGGCTCAACGAGTTTGACCTGGGGACCGGTGCCTACACCGGCCGGCGGTGGATCTACCAGCTCGACGCGCCCAGCCACGCCATCGGCGACGCGATCAGCGTCGACCAGAACCGGCTGCTTGTCATCGAGCGGGACGGCGCGGAGGGCGACGCGGCGAAGGTCAAGAAGATCTACCTGGCCGACAAGCGGGACCGCGACCGCGACGGACGGCTGGACAAGACCCTCGTGGCCGACCTGCTCGACATCGCTGACCCGCGCCGGCTGGGCGGCTCCGGTGAGACGTTCCGGTTCCCGTTCACGACCATCGAGGACGTGGTGATCCTCGACGACCGGACGATCGCCGTCCTCAATGACAACAATTTCCCGTTCTCGTCCGGCCGGAACCCCGGCCGGCCCGACAACAACGAGTTCATCACCATCCGCCTGACCGACCGGCTGCACGCCGATCCGCGGGTGATCCGGTAACCGCACGGTAGCGAGAAAGGGTGGGCGGTTCGCTGCCCACCCTTTTTGCTCATCCGGATCGGCGAGCCGAGCGACCGCGGCGGTTCGTCCCCGGCCGCGGCACTCCGGGTTTCCACAGGAAGGGCACAAGTTGGCTTCAGATGCGCGAGCGACGGTGGGTGCATCACCGAGCTGAGGAGAAGCCATGCAACGCGTCGCCGACACCGCCACCCCCACCGTCGCCGTCCTCGGCGACCCTACCCAGGTCACCGGGCTCGCCCGGCAGCTGCCGACCGCCTGGCGGGTGCTACCGGCCCCCAGCATCGACTGCGTGCGGCCCGGCGATTTGGTGCTGCTGATCTGCCCGCAGGTGGACACCGTCGGGCCGACCCACCGCCGGTTGCCGGCCGGGTGCACCCTCGTGGTCCTCGTCGAGCACGACGCCGCCGCGGCGGCCATCGCCGACATTCTCCAGGCCGGGGCCGACGTCTGTGTACGGGCCGGGTCGACCGCCATCCTGGCCGGCCACCTCGTCGCCTGTCACCGCCGAGCGAGCCGGCCGCCGTCACCGGCGGTCGAGCGGACCGCCGTCCTCGCCGGCGCCGAGCGGTTGGCGGTGACCCGATGACCGACACGTTGAACCGCACCGGCGTCGCGCCCACCGTTTCCGCTCCGGTCGGTACGCCGGCACCGGCAACCGCCGCCCCGCCTGCCGCGGTCGATCTGCCGGCGCCCGCGACGGCCAGCCGGCCCGGCTCGGACGGCGGCCCCGGCTTCGGATGGCCGCCCACCGAGCCACCGCGGTCCGCCAGAACCCCGGCCCTACCACCGCCCACCACGTCCACGGGTACCCGTCCGTACCGGCGGCGTGGGCGGGTCGTCGCGGCCGGCGTCGCGCTCGTGCTGATGCTGGGCGGCGGCGCGTCCGGCGCGCTGGTCACCGACCGGCTGCTGGCCGACGGGACGGCCGCCACCGCGTTGCACGTGACCCCGGCCGGCGCCGCGATCGACTCCCTCGCCGGGGTGGTCGCCGCGGTGTCGCCGAGCATCGTCACCGTCACCGCCGCCGCGAACACCGGCACCAGCCTCGGCTCCGGTGTCATCCTCGACGCGAACGGGCTGATTCTGACGAACGCCCACGTGATCGCCTCCGGCGGTCAGCTGCGCGTCGAGCTGTCCGACGGACGTACCGCCCCGGCTGTCCTCGTTGGCGAGGACACCAGCGCGGACATCGCGCTACTGCGGGCCGACGGCCTCAGCGGGCTGACCGCGGCGACACTCGGCAGCGACGCCGCGCTGACCGTCGGCGACCCGGTGCTGGCCTTCGGCAGCCCGCTCGGCCTGCAGAACACGGTGACCTCGGGGATCGTCTCCGCGCTGAACCGGTCGGTGGACGACATGAGCGGCCTCATCCAGACCGACGCGGCGATCAACCACGGCAACTCCGGCGGCGCGCTGGTCGACACCGCCGGGCGGGTCGTCGGCATCAACGTCGCCATCGCCACCACCGGCCAGGACGCCGGCAGCATCGGGCTCGGCTTCGCCATCTCGATCGACACCGTCCGCACCGTGGTCGACGGGCTCACCGCCGGGCACTGACCCGTCCGGCACCCGCCAGCCCCATCAGATCTGTACCTACAAAGCCGACAATGCATTCGTCAGCGGCTCAAGCCCGGCCGGGCCGGCAGCGGGCTCACACCCGCTTGCGAACCCAGCCGACGATGGCGGTCGCGAGGAACAGGATCACCCCGACCACGAACAGCCAGAACAGGCCCTTCACCGCGAGCCCGACGACCACCAGAACCAACCACACCAGCAACAGGGCAACGAGCAGTGCGATCATGGGGCGCTGCGTACCCACGTGTGACCTGCGCAAACCGGGTGATGGGCGGGTGCACCGACATCATCCACCTCCTGGCGTGCCCGGTTCGGCGCAAGACCCGTCGAGGTTTCTCACCGGCTCACGTCGGCCGCGCGCCGCAGCAGCGCCCGCTGTTCCGGCTCGGAGCGCACCGCGTCGGCTGCCGCTCGGAACAGCGCCGCGGCGCGGTCCCGGTCGCCGTGCCGGGCGGTCAGCTCGGCCTCGGCGGCCAGCGCCGGCGGGTAGTTGTCCAGCACGCCGCCGGCGCGGGCCTCGGCGAGCAGCGCAAGCCCGGCCGCCGGACCGTACGCGTAGCCGTGGGCGACCGCCCGGTTGAGCCGGACCACCGGGGTGGGGCCCAGCCGGACCAGATGGTCGTACCAGCCGGCGATGGCGGGCCAGTCGGTGTCGGCGGCGGTGCGGGCGGTGGCGTGGCAGGCGGCGACCCGGGCCTGCAGGGCGTACGGGCCGTGCCCGGCGCGGTCCAGCAGCGCCACGCCCTCGACGATGCCAACCCGGTCCCACCGGGACCGGTCCTGCTCGTCGAGGGTGAGCAGGTCGCCGGCCGGGTCGCGGCGGGCGGCGCGGCGGGAGTGGTGCAGCAGGAACAGGGCGAGCAGCCCGGCCGCCTCAGGCTCCTGCGGCAGCAACTCGTGCAGCAGCCGGGCCAGCCGGATCGCCTCAGCCGCGAAGGCCGGCTCGCCGTCGGCGTCGTACCCCCGGGTGAACAGCAGGTAGAGCACGGCCAGCACGCCCGGCAGCCGCTCGACCAGCGCGGACCCGGTCGGCACCCGGTACGGGACGCCGGCCGCCGCGATCCGCGTCTTGGCCCGGGTGAGCCGGCGGGTCATGGCCGACTCGCTGACCAGGAAGGCGCGGGCGATGTCGGCGGTGGGCACCCCGGCGATCGTGCGCAGGGTCAGCGCGACCCGGTCCGGCAGGGCCAGCGCCGGGTGGCAGCAAGTGAAGATGAGCCGCAACCGGTCGTCCACCACATCCCCTTCCGGTGGCGCCGGCTCGGGGTCGGTGAGCAGCGCCAGCTCGCGCAGCTTGCGGCGTTCCACGGCGGCCCGGCGCAGCACGTCCACGGCCCGGTTCCGGGCGGTGGTCATCAGCCAGCCGCCCGGATTCCCGGGTACGCCGTCGCGCGGCCACCGTTCCAGCGCCGCGGCGAGCGCCTCCTGGGCGCAGTCCTCGGCGAGGGTCCAGTCGCCGGTCACGCGGATCAGGGCGGCCACGATCCGCGGGTACGCCTCGGCACCCGCTGCGGCGACCGCCCCGGCCGCGTCGGTCACCGGCGTCAGTCCACGAGCGGACGCAGCTCGATCCGGCCCGCGTACGCCATCGGGTGGGCGCGGGCCACCTCGACCGCCTCGTCCAGGTCGGCGCACTCCAGCAGGTCGAAGCCGACGATCACCTCCTTGGTCTCGGCGAACGGGCCGTCGGTGAGCAGCAGTTCACCGTCGCGGACCCGGACGGTGGTGGCCGCCGACGGCGGCGCGAACCTGCTGCCCGTCACGCGCTGGCCGTTGGCGTCCCGCTCAGCCACCCACTGCTCGATGTCGGGCGCGGCGCTGGGGTCCATGTCCGGCTCGGTGTCGGTGCACACAAGCATCATGTACTTCATCGTTCTCTCCTCCGGTTGTGCTTCCACCCAGCCTGACGAACGCGGGCCGCGTGTCCGGACAGCCGCGGGCGAAGAAATTCGTGGGTGATTTCCGGGCCGAGCCGGGGTACTGCCGAGCGATGTACTTCATCTTCGGGCCCCAGACCAGAGTTGACCGGTCCGACGTTGTCGCGGACGGCTGCCACATTGTCACCCGCCAGCCGTGCACGCCCGGCCGCCGGCACCGGCGCCGCAGTCGGACGCTCGCCGGTGCCCGGTCGCCCCGCTCACCCGCGAACCGCCCCTCCGGCCGCTGAACTGTGATCTTCCACCCCGTCACGGACCTGTTCCCACGTGCGCGAATACGCTGGGGAGGTCGTCCGAACGGGGAAACTGTTGCGCAATCATCCGGCCGTCGTGCTGGTGGCCGTCCTGCTGTCCACCCTCGCGCTGCCGGTCTCGCTGACCGGCGCGTCCGTCGCGCTGCCCGACATCGGCCGGGACCTGGACGCCGGGCTGGCCGGCGTGCAGTGGGTGGTGAACGGCTACAACGCCACCTTCGCCAGCTTCATGCTCGCCACCGGCGCGCTCGCCGACCTGTTCGGCCGCCGCCGGGTCTACGCCATCGGCGTGATGGTCTTCGCCGCCGGCGGGCTGCTCGCCTCGGTCGCCGACAGCATCCTGCTGCTCGACGTCGCCCGCGCCCTCGCCGGGGTCGGCGCGGCCGCCGCCGCGACCAGCGCGTCCGCCCTGCTCGCCGGGACGTTCCAGGGCCGGGCCCAGGCCCGCGCCTTCGGCGTGTTCGGTACGACCATCGGCGTCGGCCTCGCCTTCGGCCCGTCGATCGCCGGGCTGCTCATCGAGGGCTTCGGCTGGCGGGCCGTCTTCGCCGCCCCGGCCCTGGCCGCCTGCGCGGTGCTCGCCCTGGTCCCGCTGCTGCCGGAGTCCCGCCAGCCGCACCCCGGGCGGGTCGACTGGCCCGGCACCGTCTCGTTCACCGCCGCGCTGCTGCTGCTCATCTTCGGTTTCGTCCAGGGCCCCGAGTACGGCTGGGCCGCCCCGGTCATCCTCGCGGCGTTCACCGCCGCGGCGGCGCTGCTGGTGGCCTTCGTCCGGGTGGAACGCCGCCGCACCGATCCGATGTTCGACCTGGCACTGCTGGCCAGCCCCCGGTTCCTCGGCATCTGCCTGGCGGCGGCCACCATCGTGGCGGTGCTAGTGCCGCTGCTGGTCTACCTGCCGTCGTACCTGACCACGGTGGTCGGGCTCAGCGCCGGCGCGGCCGGCGCGACGCTGATCCTGCTCACCGCCCCCACCCTGGTGCTGCCGCTGCTCAGCGGCGCGCTGACCCGGCTGGTCCCGGCCACCGCGGTCACCGTCGTCTCGGTGACCGTGGTCGCCGTCGGCGCGGCCTGGGCCACCGTCCTCGGCCCGCACGCGGACACCGCGACGCTGGCCGGCCCGCTGCTGACCATCGGCGTCGGGGTGGGACTGTCCATCGGGCTGCTCGACGCCATCGCCATCGGCAGCGTCGCGCCCGCCCGCGCGGCGACCGGCGCCGGAATGATCAACACGGCCCGGCTGACCAGCGAGACCGTGGCCATCGCCGTGGTCGGCGCGGTGCTGGCCAGCACCACCGCCGGGCGGCTCGCCGACCCGGGCTTCACCGGCGGGCTGCGGGCGGTGCTGTGGTCGATGGCCGGGCTGGCGGCGGCCGCCGCGGTGGCCGTCGCCGTGCTGGTCCGCCGGGGCGCGGCCCGCGTCGGCCCGGCCGAAACGGTGACCGACGCGGAGCCGGTCACCGGGCAGGCGGCCGCTTAGCGCCGGTGGTGGCCCCGGCCGCCGGGGCGGTGCAACCAACCGCACCGCTCGTGCGCCTGAGCTTCGACGTCCGGGCATGGACGGGACTGGAGCGGAGATGGCGGTGGGGACGGAGGTCGCCGAGCCGGTGTCGCTGGGCGAGGACGGGTTCAGGACCGTGTATGAGGAGCAGTTTCCGCTGCTCGTCCGGTTCGCATACCTGACGACGGGGAGCGCGGCGGCGGCGGAGGACCTGGTGCAGGAGACCTTCGTGGAGCTTTACCGGCACCGTGACCGGGTCCGCGCTCCGGTGCCGTGGCTGCGGCGTGCGGTCGCGAACCGGTGCACCTCCTGGGTACGACGGCGGGTGCTGGAGCGCCGCCACGCGTTCCGCGACCCGGACCCGCCGTACGCCCCGACGTCGGCGGACGGCCCGGCGGTGCGGGCGGCCCTGCGCCAGGTACGCCCCCGCCAGCGTGCCGCCCTCTTCCTCCGCTACTACCTGGACCTGCCGGAGCGGGAGATCGCGGAGGCGCTCGGTTGCGCCCCCGGCACCGTCAAGGCGCTCCTGCACCGTGGACTCGCGACCCTGAAGGGGCCCCGCAGTTGTTTACCAGCCGGCATGAGCGCTCAGGAGTGGGCTAGAGTGTGGGTGTGAACCTGAAGGAGTGGGCGGCGTCTCAGGGCGTGTCGTATGCGACCGCGCGGCGGTGGTTCGCGGCCGGGAAGCTGCCTGTTCCCGCCTACCAGGCCGGCCGGTTGATCGTGGTTGGGGAGCCGGCGCCGCCTGTGCAGGGACGACAGGTGGTCGCGGTGTACGCCCGGGTGTCGTCGGTCGATCAGCGTGCTGACCTTGACCGGCAGGTCGCTCGGGTAACCACCTGGGCTACCGGGCAGGGTCTGATGGTGGACCGGGTGGTCACCGAGGTCGGTTCCGTCCTCGATGGGCGCCGTAAGAAGTTCCTCGCGCTGCTGGCAGACAGGGCGGTGTCGACGATTGTGGTGGAGCGTCGGGATCGGTTCGCCCGGTTCGGTGCCGAGTACGTTGAGGCTGCGCTGTCTGCGCAGGGCCGCCGTCTGTTGGTGGTTGACCCGGCCGAGGTTGATGACGATCTGGTGGGCGACGTGACCGAGATCCTGACCTCGCTGTGTGCCCGCTTGTATGGGCGCCGCGCGGCGGCGGACCGGGCCCGCCACGCGATCGACGCCGTCACCGGTGGGGAGAGCGCCGCGTGAAGGTGATGCAGGCCTACCGGTACGCCCTGGATCTGACCCCGTGCCAGGAGCGGGCGGTGCTGGCGAACGCGGGCGCGGCCCGGGTGGCCTATAACTGGGCCCTGGCCCGGGTGAAGGCCATCATGGACCAGCGCGCCGCGGAACGCACCTACGGTGTGCCTGAAGAGTTGCTGACCCCGACCGTCGGCTGGAGTCTCGCCAAGTTGCGGAAGGCGTGGAACGCCGCCAAGGCGGACGTGGCGCCGTGGTGGCCGGAGTGTTCCAAGGAGGCGTTCAACACTGGCCTGGACGCCCTGGCCTGCGGTTTGAAGAACTGGTTCGACTCGCGTACGGGCAAGCGAAAGGGGCGGCGAGTCGGGTTCCCGCGGTTCAAGTCCCGCCGCCGGTCGACGCCGTCCGTGCGGTTCACCACGGGTGCGATCCGGGTGGAGCCGGACCGCCAGCACGTCGTGCTGCCCCGGCTGGGTCGGTTGAAGCTGCACGAGTCCGCCCGCAAACTCGCCCGCCGCCTCGAGGCGGGCACAGCCCGGATCCTGTCCGCGACCGTGCGCCGTGATGGCGGCAGGTGGCATGTCGCATTCTGCGTCGAGGTCGACCGGGCAGAACGCACCCCGGCACGTCCGCGGGCGGTGGTCGGGGTGGACGTCGGGATCACCCACCTCGCGGTCCTGTCCACCGGCAAACTCGTCCCCAACCCCCGCCACCTGGATGAGGCGGCCCGGCGGATGCGCCGCCTCGCCCGGCAGATGTCCCGGCGCGTCGGCCCGGACCGGCGTACCGGCCAGCAGCCGTCGAAACGGTGGGAACGGGCCCGCCGGCATGTGGCCCGGGCGCACGCCCGGGTGGCGAACCTGCGCCGTGACGGCCTGCACAAGCTCACCACCCGCCTGACCCGTAAGTACGGCACGATCGTGGTCGAGGACCTGAACGTGGCCGGCATGTTGCGCAACCGGCGGCTGGCCCGGCGTGTCGCCGACGCCGGGTTCGGTGAAATCCGCCGGCAGGTGACGTACAAGATCGGATGGAACGGTGGCCATCTGGTGGTGGCCGACCGGTGGTATCCCTCCAGCAAGACCTGCTCGGCATGTGGCGCGGTGAAAGCCAAGCTGGCCCTGTCCGCGCGTACCTACAAGTGCACCTCCTGCGGCCTGGTCCTGGATCGGGATTTGAACGCCGCACGTAACCTCGCCGCGATCGCGCGTGAGGCGACAACCGCCGGGAGTGGCCCGGTGGCAGGACGTGGAGCCGACCATAAGACCCGCCCCGGCGGGCCGGTGGCTACGAAGCGTCAACCCGGCACCACCCAGGCGGGTAAGACCGGGACCGTCCCACCGCCAGGCGGGACTGCCGACCATGTGCTCACTAGAGCGCACTGAGAGGTAACGGCAGCTCGATGTCTGACCACGCGCGCACAGTGGACCCGGTCGGTGCTGGACCGGGCGCTCGCCGACCGGACCTTCCCCACCCCGCCCGTCGCCGTCGTCGTGGCGCGCGCCGAGCGGCGGCCGGCACGCAGCGGCTGGCCGGTGCTGGCCGCCGCGCTGACGGCGGCGTGCGCGCTGGTCGCCGGCTCCCTTGTCGGGCCGGTGAGCCGGCTGCTCTTCGGCGAGCTGGGACCGGGGCGGCCGCTGTCCGGGATGCCCGCCGCCGCACGCGCCGAGGTGGCCGCCCAGTGCCCGGTGTCCGGTCGCGGCGATCGGCTGCTCAATGCGGTGACCTGGCCGGACGGTCGCCGGGCGGCGACTGCGGTGAACGGCACGCGGTACGCCTACTGCGTCTCCGACCGCTCCGGGGAGCTGCGCCGCCTCATCGAGGGACAGGTGGATCCCGGCCAGGATCCGCTGGCCTGCGCGCCTCGCTCCTGCCGGTACGGCAGCCTGACCGGGCCGCTCTCCGCCCTGTCGGTCGGGGCGTGGGTCATCGCGCTGGGCCCTGCCCCGGCAGACGCGGTGCGGGTGCGCGGGCGCACCGACGCCGGTGACCTGGTCGAGGCGCCGGTGGTGAATCGCACCTGGATCCTGCGCGCCGACACCCGGACCCGGTCGAGCATCGACTTGCGGAGCGTGGACTTGATCGCCGCCGACGGCACGACTCTGTTCACCGTGCGCTGATCCGAGGGGCGGCTATCGTGGCGTGTCGTGACGGACACCGCGCAGCGCCTGGCTGAGATCCGGGGTGGTGTGCCGCCCCGACGGCATAACGCCCGCACCATCGCCGCGTTGACCGGGAACCCGGGCTGCACCCGGCGGGCGGTGCTGGACAGCGCCGGGGTGGACAAGCCGAAGCTGGCCGAGCGGATCGGCTTCCCGGCCCGGTTCGGTCAGTCCCGCTTCGCCATCACCCGGGGCAACGCGTTCGAGGCCCAGGTGAAGGCGGACGGTGGTACGGAGTTGCTGCGGCTGGTCGCGGAGCGGCTGGGCGTACCGGTGCCGGCGGGCGCGACCTGGACGGATCTGGGTGGGGCCGAGGACCTGCCGGACCGGCACGAGCGGTTCCGGGCGGCGCTGACCGGCGGCGGCGACGAGCCGGCGTTGTTCGACCATCCGCTGCTCGGGCTGGACGTGGCTGGCCGGCGGGTGCACCTGGAACCGGACCTGGTCGCGGCCCGGCTCGGTGGCCGCTTTCACGTGGTGGAGATCAAGTCTTTCCCGGTGATCGACGGTCAGGCCGACCCGGCGAAGGTCTCCGCCGCGGCCATCCAGTCGGCCGTCTACGTGCTGGCGCTGCGCGAGTTGCTGGCCGCCGAGGGGCACGACCCGGAACTGGTGTCGCACGAGGTGGTGCTGGTCTGCCCGCGCGACTTCGCCAACCGGCCGGTGGCCAGCCTGCTCGACGTCCGTAAGCAGTTGCTGGTGCTGCGCCGCCAGCTCGACCGGATGGACCGGATCGAGGATCTGCTCGGCGACGTGCCGGCCGGCTTCACCGCCGACCTGGCCGCCGATCCGGCGGCCCTGACCGCCGCGCTGTCCGGGGTGCCCGCCCGTTATGCGCCCGAGTGCCTGGCCGCCTGCGAGCTGGCGTACTTCTGTCGGCATGAGGCGCGCGGCCACACCACGGCGCTGGGTCGGCCGGTGCGGGAGGCGCTGGGCGGCATTGCCGACGTCGGGGAGGTGCTGGCGCTGGCCGACGGCGTGCGCGCCTCGGATCCGGAGCAGGCGGAGGCCGGCGCGCTGCTGCGCGCCGCCGCGCGCCTGCGCGCCGATGCCCTCGCGGGAAGCCCTTCATGAGTACGTTGCGCCGGCCCCGCCGGTCCGTCCCGTCCCGGAGGTGCCGGTGAGCACGCTGCGCGCCCTCGCCAAGGCGCAGGCGGTCGCCGCCGGGTTGGCCCAGCCGGTGGCCACCGTCCGGCATCTGCACCTGTCGGACCGTCCGCTCGTGGTGGTGCCCCTGGCCATGGCGGGCGAGGCCAACGCGCCGCTCGCCGCGATGGTCGGTGCCGCCCGCGACGAGGCGCGGTTGCTGGTGGTGCCGCAGCCCCGCAACCGCGACCAGCGGTTCGCGTTCGCCGCCGAGCTGGCCGGGATCGTGCTGCTGTACCTGGACTCGTTCCGCGGGGTCAGCGAGGCGGTGCCGGTCGATCGGGGCAAGGACGTGCGGTACCGGTACGTCGACGCGCCGCAGTTGCTGGTGCCCAACCCGGCCGGGATCACCTTCTTGCGGCTGTTCGGCCGCTCCACCCGGTTCCGCCGGCCGGACGGCGACTACCCGGTGCACCCGTCGGTGCCGCTGCTCGGGCGTTGGCTGACGTTCTTCGCCGAACGCGCCGAGCATCCCGGCTCGGCGGCGTTGGTGGCGATGACCGAGGCGTTGACCCTGCACTGGGCGACCGGGCAGAGCGCGGTGGAGGACCTGCACCTGCCGGCGCTGCTCGGCTGGCTTGACCCGCCGCCCGGTTCGATCGGCGCCGAGGCGGCCGCCTGGGCCGAGGACCCGGAGGTGTGCCCGCCCGCTGGTCCGGCCACCGACCCGGACTTCGACAATCGGCGGCTCGCCCCGGCGATGGCCGCGTACGTCGAGGCCGACGGCGACCCGGCCGCCCGGTCGGCGGCGTACGCGGAGTTGGAGCGGCTGCTGCGCGGCCAGCTCACGCCCACCTGGGAGCTGATGTGGCGCGGCGTCGGGTTGCTGCGTGCGCTGCCGTCCGGCGCCCGGGTGGCCGGCCGGTGGGACGGCGACAAGGACGCGTTCACCGGGTACGCCGAGTACGTCGATGACGGCGGCGGGCCGCAGCCGCGCCGGGACGGGGCGGTGGCTGCGGCGGTGCGGCTGCACCGGTTGGAGCGGGCGCTGACCTCCTACGCGGTGCAGCGTGCCTACGATGACCCGCTCGTGATGGCCGAGCACCGGCTGACCGGGGAGGCGTTCGTCGGTGACGTGACTCTGGCCGACCCGAAGCGGGTGGACGACACCGGCAAGCGGCCGGTGCTGCGGCCCCGCATCCAGGTGGTCACCACCGAGCCGGTGCTGGTGCCGGTCGGGGCGACCCTCTACTCGCCGGCCCGGCCCGGCCAGAAGGCGAAGGTGGTGTTCCTGACCCCGGGCGCGGACGGGAAGACCGAGGTGGTGCTGGAACTGTCCGGTGGGATGGGACGGGGGTTGACCGCGCCGCCGGGCACGGTGCCGGAGGTGGGGGAGCGGCTCTGCTTCACCACTCTGTCGGATGCGTTCCTGCCGGCCGGGAACTTCCCGGCCACGGAGGAGACTCCGTGGACCCACGGCGGCCCGCCGACCGTCGGGCCGGTACCCGAGAGCGGCGACGGGGATCCGGCGGAGGAGTGGACCTGAAATCCAGGATGGCGCGGTGAGTGGCGAGCACGATCGGGTGCGGCGCAGCTACGACACGGTCGCGGCCGAGTACCGGCAGCGGCTGGCCGGCGAGTTGGCGGGCAAGCCCCTGGACCGGGCGTTGCTGGCCGCCCTGGTCGAGCTGGCCGGGCCTGGGGCGCCGGTGGTGGACCTTGGCTGTGGGCCGGGGCATGTGACGCACTGGTTGGCCGGGCGGGGTGTGCCGGCGGTGGGCATCGACCTGTCGCCGGGCATGGTGGCGCAGGCCCGCCGCGCGTACCCGGGGGTGGAGTTCCGCGAGGGGGACCTGCTGCGGCTGCCCGCGGCGGACGGCGAGTTCGGCGCGGCGGTGGCCCTGTACTCGGTCATCCACCTCGGCCCCGATGAGCTGCGGCCGGCCCTCGTCGAGGCCCGTCGGGTGCTGCGGCCGGGTGCGCCGTTGCTGGTGGCGGTGCACCTGGGCGGCGAGGTGCGGCATCTGGACGAGTGGTGGGGGCACGGGGTGGACGTCGACTTCCACTTCCTCACCGTGGAGACGCTGCTCGGGGCCCTGCAGGACGCCGGGTTCACGATCGAGGCGCGCCTGGAACGGGTCAGCTACCCGCACGAGGTGGAGACCCGGCGGCTGTACGTGCTCGCCCGTCGCCCCTGACGCCCGATCAGGGGAGGGTGGCCAGGGCCGCGCGCGCCTCGTCCGCCGTCGGCCGCTGCGGGTCGGCGGCCAGCAGTGCCTCCAGCACCCTGCGGTACGCCATGTCCTGCGCGGCCCCGGCGGACACCTCGACGTCCGGGATCACTCCGCAGCCCTCCCAGTTGGTGCCGGTCACCGGGTTGACGGGCCGGAGCACCGGCACGGTGAGCTCCAGGTGCGGGTGTACCCGGTGGCCGACGCACGGGTGCGCGCCACCCCCGGTCCGCTCGCCGACCACGGTCGCCCGGCCGAGCTGCTGCAGGTCGTACGCCAGTTCCTCGCCGCCGGAGACCGTCTGCGCGGAGGTCAGCACGTGCACCGGCTTGTCCGCCTCGTACGGCGGGACCGGCAGGTAGGCGGCGCTCCAGAACTGGTGGGCATTGCCGGCCCGGTCGTACATGGTGTGCAGGTGTGCCGGCTCGGCGAAGAACCAGCCGCAGACGAGAGCGACCATGTCGGGGCTGCCGCCCCGGTTGCCGCGCAGGTCCAGCAGCAGCGCGTCGGTGCCGCCGAGCAGCCGCATCGCCGCCATCATGGCGTCGCCGGCGATCTGGGGCGGGAACAGGCAGGGCCGGATGTCCAGCAGCCCGACGTTGCCAGCCAGTCGTTGCACCCGGGCGATGCCGCCCATGGTGGCGGCGGCCTCTCGGGCCCAGTAGCCCTCGTCCGGATCCTCGTCCCGCTCGGGCAGGGCCGCGACGTGGTGCTTGAGCCGCAGGTGTGAGTCGCCGTTGACCGACTGGAGGTCCCCGGTCACGAGCGTGGCGAGGGCCGCCGGGTCGGTGACGTCGGCGTACCGGCCGTCGCGGAGCCGGTCGCCGAGGTGCGCGGCGATCCGCTCGGCGAGGTCGGGAAAGACGTACTGCTCGGTGACCAGTTTCGCGGCCCGCTCGACGATCTCGGTGATCTCGTCCTGGCGCATCGGATGCCCCCGTCCGTGGGTCCAGTGTGGTGTGGGCCAGTAGAGCAGCCGGATTGACAAAGCGTCAAGAGAAATGGACGCTTTCGGGGTGACCGACGAAACCACCGACGCGCTGCAGGTCCGCACCCCGGCCCAGTTCAAAGCGCTGGCCCACCCGTTCCGCCACCGGCTGCTCTTCGCGCTCGGACCCGGCCCCGCCACCATCAGCCAACTCGCCACCGGGCTGGGCACGGCGAAGGGCACCGTCGCCCACCACCTCAAGGTCCTCACCGAAGCGGGCATGGTCCAGCCCGCCCACACCCGCCAGGTACGCGGCGGCACCGAGCAATACCACGAACGCAGCTACCGCCGCCTCGTCGGCGAGACCGTCGACTCCGAGACCACCGCCGCCATGCTGGGCGCGGTCGCCGAGGAACTGGCCGTCGACCCCGACCCGCTGCTGCACCTGCGCCACCTGCGGCTCACCCCCGAGCAGGCGCAACGGCTCCGGTCCACCCTGGACGACCTCGTCGACGACACCGAGGAGGCCGCCCCAGACCAGCCCCGCTACGGCGTCCTCGTCGCCCTCTACCGCCGCCACGACACGCCGTCACCGACCTGATCCAGCACGGTGACCGACGCCGATCGGCTCTGGCGGCGGTACCGAGCGGTAGTTAGGCTGGCGGCGTTCGCCGTCCGCAACCGGTCCTCAACGTCGAGGGTGCGCGCACAGAGAGCCGGAGCGCAGTCGTTGTACCCCAGCAGGACGTGAGCCTCGCCGCCCCGGGCGTGGCCCGTCCCTCGATCTCCGGCCGCGTCGGGCTCGTCGCGGCCGCGTTCGTCGTACTCACCGAAGCCCTCTGGCTGGTGGCCGAGCTGCCCGGCGCGGCCCTGGCCAGCGACCTCGGCGCGATCGCGGTGGCGAGCTGGGCGGCGGTGGCCTGCGCCGGGGTGGCCCGGCGACACCCCGAGCCGCTGCAACGATTCTGGACGCTGCTGGCCGTCACCATGGCCCTCGCCGCGACCGGCCGGATCGTGTGGACAGTCGAACGGCTCGCCGGGCAGGACCTGCCGCACACCGCGCTCGTCGGCGGGCTCTTCACCGCCGGCATCGTCACCGGCACCGCCGCGCTGCTCTGCTCGCTGGCCGCCCCGCGCAGCCTCGTCGGGCAGGCCCGCACCCTGCTGGACGGGGTGATCGTCGGGCTGGCCCTCATCCCGATCGCCTGGCTGGTGGTCTTCCGCGACATCGCCACCGCCGACCTGGCCGACCCGCTGCGCACCTTCGGGCTGCTCTACCCGATGTTCGACCTGATGCAGCTCACCATCCTGGTGGCGGTCGCCGGCCCGGCCCGTCCGATGTGGCGGGCCCACACACTGATCGGCGTCAGCCTCGCCGCCCGGGCCATCGCCGACACCGTCTACGTCTCCCTCGTCGCACACGGCACCTACGCCCCCGGCCACGTGATCGACCTCTGCTGGCCGCTGAGCTACCTGCTGATCGGCGCCGCCACCCGGTGGCCCCCGCCAGCCGGCAACGACGGCGACGACGACGACACCGAGTCGCCGCTGCCCCCGTGGTGGCGGGTCGCCCTGCCGTACCTGCCGGTGGGCGGGGCGATCGTCGCCGTGGTGCTCGGCCGGCGGCCCACCGGGCAGAGCCCACACCTGATCTTCGTGGCCGTGATGGCACTGCTCGGGGTGCTGGCCCTGCGGCAGGGACTGGCCGCCAACGAAAACCTCCGGCTGGTCGCCTGGCTGCGCCGGCTCGCCTACTCCGACCAGCTCACCGGCCTGCCCAACCGGCTGACCTTCACCCGGCGGCTGCGCCGGGCCCTGCGCGACGGCGGCCCGGTCGCCGTGCTGCTGCTCGACCTGGACGCGTTCAAGCAGGTCAACGACCGCTTCGGACACGCCGCCGGGGACCGGCTGCTGACCACCATCGCGGACCGGATGCGCGACGCCGTCGGCGCCGACGGGATGATCGCCCGGCTCGGCGGCGACGAGTTCGCGGTGCTGGTCGACCGGGACCGGCCCGTGCCGCCCGAGCGGCTCGCCGAGCGGCTGCTCGCCGCCCTCGAGCCGCTGCCCGGCGAGGAGGACCTCGGCGTGCACCCGTCGGCCAGCATCGGCATCGCCGAGTACGGACCGCAGCACACCTCCCACACCGACCTGCTCCGCGACGCCGACATCGCCATGTACGCGGCGAAAGCGGCCGGCAAGTCCGCGTACCGGACCTGCACGCCAGAGCTGCGCGAGTCGGCGGTGACCCGGGCCGAGCTGATCGCCGACCTGCGCCGCGCGGTCGACGAGGGACAACTGCTCATGGAGTTCCAGCCGATCGTCGACCTGGCCACCGGGACGGTCCGCAGCGCCGAGGCGCTGGTCCGGTGGCAGCACCCCCGACTCGGGGTGCTCCCACCGGCGAAGTTCCTGCCACTTGCCGAGGAGACCGGGCTGATCCTCGCGATCGACCGGTGGGTGATCCACCAGGCGTGCCGGGCCGCCGCGACCTGGCGGGAAGAAGCGCCCGAGGTCACCGTGGCGGTCAACATCGCCGCCGCCCACCTGCGCCACCCCGACCTGATCGCCACGGTCGCCGCCGCCACCGCCGGAGCCGGCCTGCCGCCCCGCGCGCTCACCCTCGAACTGACCGAGTCGGCGCTCATCGAGGGCAGCGAGACCGTGTTGGAGCGGCTGCGCCAGCTCCGCGACCTCGGCATCCGCATCGCCATCGACGACTTCGGCACCGGCTACTCCTCGCTCAGCTACCTGCACCGGATCCCGGCCACCGAGCTGAAGATCGACCGGTCCTTCGTGTCCCGACTCGACGCCGACGACCCCCGGGCGTACGCCACCGTCGAGATGGTCAACCGACTGGCCGACGCGTTCGACCTGGCCGTGGTGGCCGAGGGGGTCGAGACCGGCACCCAGCACGCGGCGGTGACCGCGATCGGCTGCCTGCACGGCCAGGGCTGGCGGTACGGGCGGCCGGCCACCCTGGCCGAGCTGCGCACCATGCTCACCCCGACCGACGCCACCCGCTGATCGTCACCGACCCGTTACAGCCCCGGATGGGGACGTTGACCCGGTGACGGGACAGTGGACCCCATGGCCATCCGCCGAGCCGTCGCCGCGTCCGCCGCCGCGCTGCTCACCGTTCCCGCTCTGACGGCCTGCACCCCCGAAATCAAGGCGGTCACCGGGATCAGCGTGGACGGGTCCGGGCAGCCGGTGGCCATGGTGGCCTGGTGCGCCGCGCGCCCGCCGGACGTCGTGCTGCTCTTCGACGCCGCAGCCGACGACCGGCACCCTCGGCACACCGAGTGGGACTGGCCCGGGCGCGAATACCGCGTACCGGACGACGCGGCCTCCCCGGCGACGGTGCCGCTGACCGGCTTCCCGCCGACGAAGCTTCCCGCTGGCGTGGTCGACTTCGAGATGTACGCCGTCGCCGACGACAGCTCCTTCACCTCGGAGCGGGTGGGCTTCAGCCCCGCCGACCTGGCGGGGCTGAAGCCCGGTTCGGTCCTGGTCACCGACTACCAGGACAAGGCCGAGTCCCTGCGTGAACTCACCCTTGAGGAGTTCGCCCGGCGAGGCACCAAGGAATGTTGACCCGCCGACGATAGGTCGAAGGTCCCGGGTGGAACAGGGGGTTCGGCCCTGCTTCAAAGGCTGCGCCGGCGGTGACGATGAGACGGACATCGAGAAGCCGTCACCAGCCACACAGGAGCAGTCATGAAGCGCCGGACCTTGGATCTGCTGTTCAGCATCGGCGGGCTGGGCCTCGCGGTCCTGCTGCTCGTCGTGGGCATCGTCCTGACGACGAACGCCAACTTCGCCAACACCTACGTGCACGACCAGCTCGCCGCGCAGCACATCAGCTTCAAGCCGGCCGACCAACTGACCGACGAGGAGAAGAAGTCGGACTGCCTGCGCGAGTACGCCGGTCAGCAGCTCACCACCGGCAAGCAGGCCGAGTGCTACGCCAACGAATTCATCGGCCTGCACCTCAAGTCGATTTCCGGCGGCCAGACATACGCCGACCTGGGCAAGCCGGAGGCCGCGCTGAAGCAGCAGGTGACCCAGGCCGAGCAGACCAACGCCGCCAACCTGCCCGACCTGCAGAAGCAGCTCGCCGAGGTCACCGCCCAGCGGGAGACCGTCTTCAAGGGGGAGAGCCTGCGCGGCATGCTGCTGACCTCGTACGGGTTCAGCGAGTTCGGCCGCAAGGCCGAGCAGGGCGCCCTGGCCATGTACCTGGGTGCGGCGCTGCTCCTGCTGCTGTCGATCGCCGGCCTGGTGCACGCGTTCCGCACCCCGGCCAGCGAGACCTTCGCCGCCCCGCAGCGGGCCAAGGAGCCCGTCACCACCTGACCCCCGACGTGATCGCCCCCGACCTCTCCCTGATGAGGCCGGGGGCGATCGGCTTTTCCGGCACGGCGGTGTGAGGTGGGACGCACAATCGGGCTTGACCCTCACGTAACGGCAGGCCGGAGCCTTGGCCGTGGAAGGGAAGGAACCATGGCTTACACGGTGGGTCAGGTGGCGCGGGCGGCCCGGGTCACGGTCCGCACGCTGCACCACTATGACGAGATCGGGCTGCTGTCGCCGAGCGGGCGCACCCCGGCCGGCTACCGCCGCTACTCGGACGCGGACCTGGAGCGGCTGCAGGTCATCCGGGCCTACCGGGAGCTGGGGTTCCCGTTGGACGAGATCGCCGAGATCCTCGACGACCCGGGCGGGGACCCGCTGCCGCACCTGCGCCGGCAGCACGAACTGCTCACCGGTCGGATCGGGAAACTACGGGAGATGGTCGCGGCGATCGAACTCGCGATGGAGGCGAGAATATTGAGCATCCAGCTGACGCCGGAGGAGCGGTTCGAGGTCTTCGGGGACTTCGACCCGGACACGCATGCCGAGGAGGCGGAGCGGCGCTGGGGCGGCACCGAGGCGTACCGGCAGTCGAGCGAGCGGGCCGGCCGGTACTCGAAGGAGGACTGGCTGCGGAACAGGGCCGAGAACGCGGACTGGGGGCGGCGGCTCGCCGAGCTGATGGCCTCGGGTGCCCCGGCCGACAGCCCGGAGGCGATGGCGCTGGCCGAGGAGCACCGGCAGCTCATCAGCCGCTGGTTCTACGACTGCTCGTACGAGATCCACACCGGGCTGGCGGACATGTACGTCGGCGACCCGCGGTTCACCGCGTACTTCGAGAAGATCCGGCCGGGGATGGCCGCGTACCTGAACGAGGCCATCCACGCGAATGCGATCAACCGGGCCTGACCCTCGCCCGGGTGCCAGGATGGGCCGGACGGCTCATCCACGGGAGGTCCTGTTGATCATCGTCGCCGGCACCCTCTACGTCGATCCCGCCGAACGGGACGCCTACCTGGCCTCCTGCGTGGCGGCCGTCCAGGCGGCCCGCTCGGCGTCCGGCTGCATCGACTTCGCAGTCAGCGCGGACCTCGTCGAACCGGGCCGGATCAACGTGTACGAGAGGTGGGAGTCCGACGAGCAGCTGCTCGCCTTCCGGGGGTCCGGCCCGGCCGAGGAGCAGGTGGCGGCGATCCGTGGCGCGGAGGTTCACAGGTTCCGTATCTCGGGGGTCGAGGCGCCCTGAGCGGGGCGCTCACGCCACGGCGGTGACCTGGTGCGGGCGAGTCTTCGCCCCGGACGGCGGCCCATTGTGAAGGCCGGCCCGGCCAGGGAGGTCGCCTGCGGGAGAGGCACGGCTGGGGGTGGACGTCCGCCGTCGGCCGCCGCCAGCCCGGTCGCGGTGGCCACCCGCAGCTTCGCCGCCAGCGCCGCCCGCTCCGCGGGTACGCGGGCGGGCGCGGAGCCGCTCACTCGATCGTGGCTTCCGCCGTCGGTGTCGGCCCTGATCTTCACGTCCTTTGGAGCTGAGTCGTCTGTGCTGTCGCGGGCCGTCGACGTTGCCTGCGTGGCGCTGCTGTTGGCGGCGAATCGTTTGCGACATCAGCTCGACTTGCGGTCGTGAGAGGGCACCTCGGTCGGTTCCGGTGCTCTGACGGCCGGCGTCGGATCAACGCTCGATGTGCCTTCACCTGACGGGAGCGTCCTGGGAAGAGAGCGAGGTCAGTCTGCTGTCGGGGGCGGAACCTGCCACAAGGCGCTGACTGGCAGGGCGCGGAGTCTGTCGCCGAACGGCAGCGTGGAGGTTCCGGTGTAGAGGACGATGCCGGCGATGAAGTCGTCGCCGAGGCGGTCGGCGAGTCGGCGTAGCACGCGGAAGTCGTCAGGTCCGACGGTCGTGGCTGCTTTGACCTCGATTCCGACGACGTGGCCGGATCTGTTCTCGAGCACCGCGTCGACTTCGTACCTGCTCTGGTCGCGGTAGTGGGACAGGTCGGCAAACTGCTCCGACCAGGTGAGCTGCCGGGACAGCTCGGACAAGACAAATGATTCGAGCAGCGGGCCGAACGGGGCACTCGGCCGGAGCAGTGCCCGGGCGTCGGTCGCGGTCTCGTTGGCGGCGATACCCGAGTCGACAAAGATCAGTTTTGGAGCGGCGGTGGGACGGGTGCCCAGGTTGCGGGACCAACCGGGGATCCGCTTGACCAGGAAGATCTCTTCCAGGGCCTGGAGGTAGCGTGCGATCGTCGGCCGGCTCAGTCCGAGTGCGGATTCGAGGGAGTTGGCGGGGATGATGGTCGCGGATCTAGCCGCGAGCAGGCGTACCAGCTTGCGTAGCTCGCCCTTGTGCTGGATGTCGGACAGCTGCAGGATATCGCGATCGATGAGCGCTTGGACGTACGCGTCGAGGAACCGTTGGCGGCGCCCCGAGTCGGCGCGGGTCGTGGCCTCGGGCAGGCCGCCACGCACGATTCTGGCCGCATAGTCGGCGCGGGTCACTTCCGACTCGTGTCGCAGTTCGGGGCCGAGCGCGAAGATGGCGTCGACGAATCCGTCCGGCTCTCCATCGAGTTCGCCTTGGGAGAACGGCCAGAGTTCGACGGTTTCCATCCGGCCGGGCAACGCGTCCGGGGCAGCCACCATGCCGAACAGCCGCGATGATCCGGTGAGCAGATACCGGCCGGGCCGAGGGTCCTCGTCGACGGCTGCCTTGATGGCCAGCAGCAGCTCCGGAGCGCGCTGGATCTCGTCGACGACCAGCAGTTCGGGGGAGTCCACGAAGCCGACCGGGTCGGCGATCGCCGCGGCCCGGTCCTGTGCCCGGTCGAGGTCGCGGCGCTCGGCGAGACGATCGCCGGCGACGATGCGGACCAGGGTGCTCTTGCCTGCTTGGCGTGCTCCGCTGATCAGCACGACGCGGGTGTCGGCCAGGGCGGCGTCGACCTGCGCGGCGGCGCGGCGCGGGATCAGGCGCGGTGTGGGCACGTCTCATGACAACCGGCACGGTTTCGATCTGCGAGGGTGCTCGCTTTCGATTTGCGGCAAGTTTATGTTCGGTATGCGGGCCCTTGATGTTTGATCTGCGGCTGATGTCCGCCGGCTCCTGAACCAACGACGGAAGGTCGTCGCCATCGCCGGACCATCACCCGGTTGCGGCCGTGCGCAGGTCGG
Source organism: Micromonospora sp. CB01531 (assembly GCF_001905095.1). GTDB lineage: Bacteria > Actinomycetota > Actinomycetes > Mycobacteriales > Micromonosporaceae > Micromonospora. The sequence goes on along the minus strand of NZ_LWLS01000002.1, from coordinate 8,909 downwards.
CGACAAGCCGGTCGAGCAGCCGTTCCTCCATCACCGCTCGGCCGGTCCGCCGCATCGACTCGCCGAGCGACTCGTCCCACGGGGTCCCGGCGGGTGTACCGAGCAGGGCCGTGCCGGTGTCCGCCGCAGGCAGGTAGTCGGTGGCTGCCATCCGCCATGGAACCGCACTCGGGTACCGCTGGAGAGCCGCTGCCGTCAGTCGTACGCCGGTCCAGTCGAAGTCGTTGCGCCATCGGATCACGGCGCGGCGAGCGGCGCGCAGCAGCGTGTGGACGGCGACTGACGGCACTCCTTCGGTGCAGATCAGCGGTGGGGCCTGGGCGCCGAGCGCGGCGGTGGCCGCGCGAAGCACGGCGGGGTTCTCGCAGACGTAGACCTCGTCGCAGGTCATGCTCAGCGGTGCCAGGCGTAGTTGGTGCAGGGTGACCCGGATCGGCACGCCCGCCTGGGCGGCCTCGGTGAGCCACCGCCCGACCAGGCCGCCGGTGGCCGGCACGTTGAGCACGAGCACCTGGCTGGCCAGGTCGTCCGGGACCAGCCCGACCGATTCCCACAAAACCCGTTCCTGCTCGCCGTCGGTTGGCGGCGCCGTCTGCCGCCAGGCGGCGACGGCACGGAGGACGAGCCCACGCAGCGGCCCCGCGGTGAGGGCCTTCGTGTCGTCCAGCACCCGGTCGGCGAAGGCCGGCATCGGTTCGTCGGCCGCGGGCAGCGCGTCCAGTACGCGGACCACGTCCTCGAACGGCAGGCCGGTTCGGACGACACGGGTCAGGGTGCCGTCGCGGCGCAGGCCGTCGAGCCACTCGGCGTACCAGGCGGTGCCGGCGTGCCGGCCGGCGTGGGCCACGGCGAGGACGGCGTCGCGGCCCACCGCCTCGCGTTTCAGGTCGGCCGGCCGGTTGCGCAGCGGGGCCGTCGCGGTGAGCACGTCCGCCAGGCCGGCTCCGTGTGCCGCCCGCAGATGCTCGTCCACCTCGCTGAGTCGGACGCTGAGGCGGGCCGCCGCGACGGAGCGGTGGGCGCCGGTGATGCCGATGATCATGAGACGCTCGTCGTCGGTGGGGGCGGCCAGCGACACGGTGGCGTCGAGCCGGCCGCCGGTGCGTTCCAGGCTGCGCCGTGCGGCGGCCAGCAACCGCCGCCAGCCAGGCTGCTCGACCAGTTCCGCCGGACTGCCGTGCCCGCCGGGCCGGTCCTTCCCCGGCTGCGTGGACAACGTCTCTCCACCGGGCCGGTCCGACGGCCGGCCGTCGCGTCCGCCGGTCATTCGTCGCCGAGGTCGAGCAGGACGGCGGCCCGCTCGGGTTCCCCGCGACCTTGCGGGGCGCGGCGGGTCTCCGGGGAGCCGAGCGCGCGGGCCAGCGTTCCGTCGAAGTCGGCGATGTTGGTCGAGCCGTCCCAGACCAGGAGCACCGTGGATACGGCGTGTTCCATGGCGGAGTGGGACAGGTCGTAGTGGGCGGCGCCGCTGACCGCCGGGTGGGTGGCCCAGAGGTCGTAGCCGGTCATGAACAGGTCCAGGTCGAACTGTTTCGCCAGGGCCATCAGTTCACCTCGGCCGGTGTCGTCCACGCCGGCGAACGCCTCGTCGAGGCCGAGCAGCCGGGGTGCGTCCGGCCGTGCCGAGCCGAACAGCGCGTTGGCGGCGGCGAAGAGCGGCAGGTGCAGAGAGACCGACTGCTCGCCGCCGGAGAGCTGGCTGTGCCGGGCTCGGGTCAGTGCCTCCGTGCCGCCACCGGGTCGGTGCAGGGTGAACGCGAACGTTCGCCACTGCCGGTAGTCGAGGACGTCGCCGAGCAGCTCCCGGTACGGCCGCTCGGGCGCTGCCGCCCGCGCCGTCTTGATCCGGGCGGCGAAGTGCCGGCGCATCGCGGTGAGCTGAGCCGGTCCGAGCCGAGCCGGATCGCGTTCGAGCAGCTTGCAGACATCGCGTTGGTCGGCGTCGAGGTCATCGGCGAGCCGCCAGCCGACACCGACGGTGAGGCCTGAGGACATCCGGCGGGCCCGCATCTGGCTGTCCATCGCTGCCACCAGGTCGCGGGCCTCGATGGTCCGATGATGGATCTGCCGGGCAAGTTGACCGAGCAGGGCGTCCTCCAGCACCCGCTGCTCGGAGTCGGTGAGTAGTTGCTCCTGGTCGCGGCGCTCGCGGGCGATCCGGTCCGCGAAGTGGGCGACCGGAGTCAGCCCCTGTTCGTCGGCGACCCGGACCACGATCACCCCGTCGTCGGTGTCCCACTCGGGTCGGTGGTCGAGGCCGGCGGCCGGCAGTTGCGCCTGGAGCTCTGTCAGCGCGGTGGTGAGCCGGGTGGCGCTCTGCTTGAGCGACGTCTCGGTAGGGCTCAACTCCCGGGTGGCGGTGAGGATCGCCTCGTGCAGGGCTGCCACCTGCGGATGCAGGTCCGAGCCGGGTCGGCTGCCGGGTGCCTGGGCCGGCCAGCGCAGATCGGTGGGGCAGCGCAGCAGGCCCAGCAGGTCCGGCTGGGCGTACGGGCGCAGTCGCTGGGCATCGTGCTGCGCCTCGGCGACGGCGGCGGTCACGGCCTGCTCGCCCAGCTCCACCCGGGTGAGCGCGGCGACCCGCCGTTCCCGGGCGGCGCCGAGCTGGGTGCGGGCCCGCTCGACGGCTTCCTCCGCCTCGGTGATCCCGTCGGCGGTCCGGGCGACGTCGGCCAACACCCGCTCCGCGTCGGCACCCACGCTGTCGCGCAGTGTCCAGTACGCCTCCGCCTTGTCCCGGTGCCGGGAACGGGCTGTGCGCGCGCTGTCCTGCGCGACGGTGAACCGGTCGACCGCCTCGTCGTGCCGCTGCCGCGCCTGGTCCTCCTGTTCGGCGGCACGCGAGGCGGCCGGCCGGGCGCTTTCCAGGCGTACGCCCCGTTTTTCGAAGCGGTCCACCGCCTCGGCGGTGTCGTCGACGCGGTCCACGGGCAGCGACCGCTCCGCCGCCGTCCGCCGTAGGGCGGCCGCTGCGGCGGCCCGCTCGGCCAGGCTCTGGTCGAGCCGGGCGGCGGCGGCCGCGCTGGCTTCCTGACGCGCGCGCAGCGTCGCGGCCGCCCGGTCCAGCTCACGCAGCGCCGCCTGGACCGGCGCGGGTGCCGGCAAGTGCCCGGCGGCCGCGTCCACCGCCGCCAGCAGCGCCTCCACGGACGCGCGGTCGCGGTCCACCGCGCCGAGGTCGGCGTCGATGACCGCCAGCTGCCGGTCGCACTCGGCGACCCGTGCGGCGCGGCGGGCCGCCCGGGCGGTCGCGCCGATGTACTCGCAGGAGGGCTTGACGAACCGTCCGACGGCGATGCCCTGGGCGTAGCGGCCGTCGACCCCGACCGTCACCGGCGTGGCGTCCTCCTCGGCGGATGCCCGCGGGGTGGCCAGGTCGGCCAGCGCCACCGAGGCGAGCACCTCGGTGATCTGGCCGGCGGGCACGTCGTTCTGCTCCTCGCAGACCAGTACGTCGGCGAGGGTGGCGCCGGTCGGCCGCCGATGCGGCGGGAGCGGCAGCAGGTAGCCGTCCAGGTCGTCGCCGGCCAGCGCGGTCGCCCTGGTCTCGGGGTCCGGGTGCAGCCAGGCGTCCAGCAGCCCGGCGGCGTGCAGCGCCGCCTCGATGGCCGCCGCGTCCGCGCCGGGCACCGCCTCGCCGAAGCGGACCAGTTGCCACAGCGGTGCGCCGGCTCGGCCGGTGCGCGCCGCCGGCCGGGTTACCGGGACGGGCGGCGCGTCGTCGTGCTCGGCGGCGATCCGGTCCCGTTCGGCGGCCACCTCGGCGCGCCGGTCGGCGAGCGCCGCGCGCTGCGCTGCCAGCGCCGCGAGCCGGTCCCGCCCCTGGGTCACGGCGGCGGCGGTGGCCTGCGCGTACACCTCCCGCAGGGCCTGCGCGCCCGGCTCGCCGGTGGTGTCGACGGCGGCGGCCAGCGCTGCGGGCAGCTCCGGACGCGCGATGTCGGCCAGCAGCCCGGCGTTGCCCTGCGCCCACTGCCCGATCTGGGCGCGCAGCCGCGTGCGGGCTTGCGCGACGGCGTCCTCGGCGTGCCGCTCGGCCTGCTCGGCGTCGGCGGCGGCGGCCGTGGCGCCGGCGGCGTCGGCGGCGGCCCGGGAGTGGTCGCGTTCGGCCTGGCCGTGCCGCGCCACCTGCTCCCGGACGGCGCGTACGTCGTCGCGGCGCGCGGCGGCCCGTGCGGTGATCCGGGCCGCCAGGTCGTCCGGTGCGGCGTCGTCGGCGCTCCAGGCGATCCCGGCCGTCTCGGCGTCGAGCAGGAGTTCGCCGGCGAGCCGGTCGGCCACCGCCCGCGCGTCCCGGGTAGCCACCATCGACCGTTCCCACTCGGTACGCCGCCGCGCGACCGCCGTCTCCTCGGCGGCGACGGCCTCGCCGGCCCGCTCGGCCGCCTCGGCCAGGTCGTGCACGTGCCGTTCCAGGTCGGCGAGCTGCTCGTGGGACTGGTAGGCCGCCGAGGCCTTGAGGCTGTCCAGGTGGGCGCGGAGCCGTCCGGGCTCGCCCTCGATGGCCCGCAGCTGCTCGTCTGCCTCGGACTCCGCCTCGGTGGCTGTGTCGGCCGCGCGGCGGGCGTCGACCAGTGCGGTCGACTGGGTGGCGACCGCGTCACGGCGGGCGCCCAGGGCGTCGGCGGCCGCCCGGGCGTGGGTGCGCAGGTACGTCGAGTAGACCGCCAGGAACGAGGCCGTCGCCGCGTCCGCCGCCACCAGCCCTTCGAGGGTACGGGCGACCGCCTCCATGTCGTCGAAGGAGCGGGCGGCCTCCACCAGCAGGTGGTCCTCGACCGGACGCAGCCCTCGTTGCAGCGTGCGGGACAACTCGACCGGGTTGAGGTCCTTGGCCAGCTGCGGCTTGCGCAGGGTCAGTACCAGATCCAGCAGCTGCTCGTAGCGGGCCGGACCGAGGCCGAACAGCCGGGTGTCGACGAGCTGGCGGTAGTCCTCCGCCGAGTCCCGCACCGCGTCGGCACCCAACCGGTCGATCAGGTCGCGGCGGTTGAGCGGCCGATCGTCGGCGTCCAGCAGCGAGAGGTCCACGCCCACCCGACCGTCTGCCACGAAGTGCCAGCGGGTCACCCGGTCGACGTGCCGGTGCGCCCGCAGCCCGATGCCGACCGTCACGTACCTCTCGCCGTCGCCGAACTCCATCCACACGTACGCGTGGGTGACCTCCTGCCCGCGGTAGAGCAGGTTCGATTTCATCGTCCGGTCCTCGCTGGCGAACGGGTTGAGCCGCCGGGGTTCGATCCGCCCGTCGAGGACGAACGGGAACAGCACCTCCAGCGCCTTGGTCTTGCCGGAGCCGTTGGGCCCGCGCAGCACCAGCCACCCGTCGACGAAGAGGAACTCCTCGTCCCGGTAGTCCCACAGGTTGATGATTCCGGCGCGGGTGGGGGCGAACCGGCGGACGGCGCGTTGCTCGATCACGATCAACTTCCCGGGATCAGGTCAGAAGAGGGTTTCGGTGGCGGCGCGGGGCTTGACCGCGGCGACGGTGTGGCGGTACCGACCCACCAGTGGCCGGACGAGCACCCCGCCCGGGACGGTGGTCACGGCGCCGAACCGTTCCAGCAGCGCCACCGCCTCGGCGTGCAGCCGGTCCGGGTCGGCGTGCCACTGCGCCCCGAACGCGCTCCCGTAGCGGGCGAGAATCCCGCCGACGGCGGTACGCAGGAAGCTGTCGGTGATGAACGGGAGCCGGCTGGCGGCGTCGGTCTCGTCGGGGCCGTCCTCGTTCTCGGTGGTCCACGGCTCGGCCGGGTCGGTGTCGTCGAGGCGCACCAGGGTGGCCGTGGGCAGGCCGGCGTCGATCTGCCCCACCAGCGCCTGCTGCCGGCCGGACGCGTCAGGCGGGACGAGGCGCCTGACCCGGCGGCCGTCCGGATCAAGCACTCGGTCGGCCATCTCCACCGCGAGCAGCACCGCGGCCTGGGCCACCGAGCCGGTGCCCGGGAACCGCTCCCCGGTGAACCCGGCGATGTCCACCAGCAGCACCCCCTCGGCCCGCCGTTCCACCCGCAATCCGGTCAACCGGGCCAGATCGGCGGCGAGCGCCGACCCGCGTAGGTGGTTGGCGACCACCGGATCGACGTCGGCGTGGTAGACGACCGGTGACTCCACCACCGCCCGCCGGGCCGCCTGGGCTGCCTGCCGACGCTCGGCGTTGCCGCTGCTGGTCATCGCCCGGTCGAGCAGCGCCGACACCGACTCGACGTGCTGCACCACGCGGACCGGCCGGAACAGCGCGAACACCACGTCCCGCGCGATGTCGTACAACGCCTCACCCGCCCCGGGGTCACTGGCCCAGGCGGCGCTGGAGCCGTCGGTCAGCCGGAGCACGCCACGCTCCTCCAACCAGCCCACCGCGTCCACGAATGCCCGCCGATCCGGGCCGTGGTCCGGATCCAGCCCCAGGCCGGTGATCCGGTTCGCGTCACCGGCCACCGAGTCGGCCAACTCGCCGAGGGTGATCTGGATCCCGGCACGGCCGAGCACCGCCAGGCACAACGCCAGATACGCGTAGCGCTGCCGGTCGAACGGCCGCCCGGTGCGGGACACCGCCGGCTGGGTGGCGTCGAGGTGGTCCTTCGCCCGTACCAGCCGGGCCGTCGAACCGTGCAGCTCCAGCCGGTACCCGAACGCCTCGGCGAGATCCCGGCGCAGGGTGGCGGCGAACCGCCGCACCCGGGGCAGCGCCCGCTCGTCGGGCCAGGCCGCCGTGATCAGCGGGTGGCGCAGAATCAGCCGGACGGCCCGCTGGTAGTCCGCCAACTCCAACTCCGGGACATCGACGGCGAACCGGTGGACCGCCGGCCGGAGCGCGGCCGATTCCGCGGTCACGCCGACACCAGCTCGGCACGGCGGACCGCGGTGTGCTGCGCGGCGGTGACCGTCAGCGCGTACCCGTCCAGATGCAGCTGGCCCTCGACGGTGCGCACCGTGGTGAACCCTCCCGGCGTCGGGGTGAGGGTGAGCCGGACGCCGTGCGCGGCGGCCGCCAGCGGCACCGCGGCCGCGCCACCGACCCGGGCGGCCAGTGCGATGTCGAGCAGGCGTAGCAGGACCTGGGTCTGCGACCCGTCCAACCGATGATCGTCGACGCCCTCGGCAGCCAGCGTCGTCGCCGCGTCGGCCAACCGGCGCTCCCGGGCGAGTTGGTCGCCGCGCAGCCGGTGCCGGCGGTCGTCGACCCGGTCCAGCCGGGCTGGCCGTCCCCGGCCCTGCCCAGGTGCCCGACCGCTGGCCACCAGCGTGCGGGACAGCTCCACCGCCGGTGCCTCCCACCACGACAGCCGAGTCGCGATCGCCTCCGGATCCGGGTGTGCCACCCCGACGTGACGAGGCGCGCCGAGGCCGAACACGACGTCGAACAGGGCGTGCGCGGCCTCCTGGGTGCCGGCCTGGGTGAACCACGCGGCCAGGTGCCGCAGCTGCGACTCCCGGCTCACCCCGCCACGGCGTGCCTCGGTGACTCGGCGCAGCAGGGCGAGGACGTCACCGATCGCGGCGATGGTGGCGTCCGACAACCGGTCCGCCTCGCTGAGCTGCTCCGGACCTGGCGGCGCCAACCAGGACCGCAGCCCCGCCCAGCGCCGCCGCCAGTCATCCAGCCGCTGCACCGGGGTGTGGAACAGCCGCTCGTCGGCCTCGGCGGCCGCCTCGATCAGCCGGTCCAGCCCGGTCGCCTCCACCTCGTGCACCGCCGCGCGCAGCCGGGGCGTGTACCGCTGCAACTCGTCGTGGAAATCCCGCAGGTGAGCCAGCAGAGCGTCCTTGTGGGCGAGGAACGCCTCCGGCCGCACGTCGTTGGTCCGGCCCAGATCACCCAGCATGTGGTAGAACCGGGCGGCCCGCTCGGCGATGTCGGCCAACGCCCGGTCCAGCCGGTTGAACTTGCGGTAGACCTCCTCCGCGTCCCCGGCCTCGTTGGCCGAAGCGAGCGCGTTCAGGTCCGCCAGGAGGTCGGCGAAGACCAGCCGGGACAGCGTCGAGTCGTCCATGCTCGCCGACAACACCGCCTCCACCGCCCGGTGGGCCCGGTACCCGGCCTCGGTGAACTGGTACACCGAGTGCCGGTTGCGGTACTCCGCCAACGTCGTGGCCCGGGAACCGTCCTGCCCCCGGTCGAGCACCCCCCAGTCCACCAGGGCGTCCAGCAGCCGCGGCAGCTCCAACTGCGCCGGATCCGGGCAGTCGGCGTTCGCCTCGTGCAGCGCCGTCAGCGCAGCGGCCACCTCGGAGGTGTGCAGCACGACGTGGTAGCTGGACCGCGCCGAGTCGAAGGCCCGCAGCAGCCACAGGTAGGCGAGCCGGTTCTCCGCCGTGACGTAACCGAACAGTCGCATCCGGTCGTCCAGCCCGAAGTCGTCTAGGCCGAAGGTGGGCCTGGATGACTCCACGGTCATCGTCTTCCTCCCACGGGTCGCGAACAGCCACCCACCCTACCCAGCCGGAGCTGGAGGGCGGCCAGGCACGCCCCATAGCTTGCTGGTATCGAACCCGGGGGACGGTAAGGGCCGCGGGGTGGCAGGCAGTTGACGCTACGACCCCGACCGGTCCAGCAGGCCCTCGACACGGCCAGAGCCGAACAGGTCACCACCGGCTGGCAACGCCGCTACGCCCGAAGAGCCGGGGTCGAATCCACCATCGCCCTAGCGACCAAGGTCACCGACGTTCGCCGTGCCCGCTACCGAGGACTGCCCAAGACCCGCCTCGATCACAACGTCAAGGCTGACCAACTTGATTATGGATCGTCAGTGATCATAGGTTGGTCGCGTGGGTCTTCTTCGATTCTCACAGACCACGGCGCGTCTGTCGGTGTTCACCCCGTGATGCTTGGTGTGTGGGCTGGTTCGGGGAGGATTCCGGTGACGCGGGCCGGCCGTGAGCGTTGGTTCTGCTCGATCGATGGTGGG
>NZ_LWLS01000001.1:172580-544665 GCF_001905095.1 Micromonospora sp. CB01531 | reverse complement strand
CTCCACCTCCCGCGTTCGTGTTCACAACAAGACCCTGAAGTACGCCCCTGTGTTCCCGCAGCGGTTCGCGTCCCTGGCCCATGCTCGGGTGTTCATGACCGACTTCGTGGCCTGGTACAACGAGGCACACCGCCACGCTGGCATCGGGCTGCACACCCCGGCCGAGGTCCACCACGGCCGCCACCACGCGGTCCGCGTGGTGCGGGAACGGACCCTGGCCACCGCCCGCGCGGCGCATCCCGAACGGTTCAGCACCCACCGCCTCGCACCCAAGATCCTCGACCTGCCCGACCAGGTCTGGATCAACAAACCCGACCAGCAAACGGAGCCGCAACCGCTGGTCGCTTAACTCCCACTGGCCTCAATCCCTTGAAACGTTCCGGGAGCCCCCGGGCAGACGGACCGACGAATGCCTGCTCACCACAGAAACGCCGCGAGCGCGGCAGGAAGGCCTGCCGCGCTCGCGAGACGGGTGAGACGTCAGCTGCAGCCGCTGGTGGAGCCGCAGCCCTCGCAGACATAGCAGCTACCGGCCGGCCTCATCTTCGTACCGCAGGTGAAGCAGAGCGGCGCGTCGGCGGCCTTGCCGATCACGGCCTCCAGCAGCTCGGTGCTGGAGCCCACCGACGGCGCCGGCTTGACGGCGGCGACCTCCGCGACCTCCTGCCTCGGCTGTACGACCGCCTTCGGCTCGGGCGTCGCGACCGGGGCGGAGGCGGCCATCGCGGTGAGGTCCGCACCGTTCGCCTCCGCCTCCGCCTCGGCCTGGAGCTGGGCGGCCCGCTCCTTGGCGGTGAAGATGCCCAGCTCCGCGCGGCGCTCGTATGGCAGGAAGTCCAGGGCCAGGCGACGGAAGATGTAGTCCATCACCGAGGCCGCCATCCGCACGTCCGGGTCGTCGGTCATGCCGGCCGGCTCGAAGCGCATGTTGGTGAACTTGCTGACGTACGTCTCCAGCGGAACGCCGTACTGGAGACCGATGGAGATGGCCACCGAGAAGGCGTCCATCACGCCGGCCAGGGTCGAGCCCTGCTTCGACATCTTGAGGAAGACCTCACCGAGGCCGTCGTCGGGGTACGACGAGGCGGTGAGGTAGCCCTCGGCGCCGCCGACCGAGAAGGAGATGGTCTCCGACGGGCGCTTCTTCGGCAGCCGCTTGCGCACCGGCCGGTACTCGACGACCTTCTCCACCACCTTCTCGACCTGGGCTGGGGCCTCGGTCGACGCGGCGGCCTTGTTCGGCTTGGCGGCCGACAGCGGCTGGCCGACCTTGCAGTTGTCCCGGTAGATCGCCAGCGCCTTGAGGCCGAGCTTCCAGCCCTCGAAGTAGATCTTCTCGACGTCCTCGACGGTCGCCTGCTCCGGCATGTTGACCGTCTTGGAGATGGCGCCGGAGATGAACGGCTGGACGGCCGCCATCATCCGCACGTGGCCCATCGGCGCGATGGACCGCTCGCCCATGGCGCAGTCGAAGACCGGGTAGTGCTCCGGCTTGAGGCCAGGGGCGTCGACCACGTGCCCGTGGTCGGCGATGTGCTCGATGATCGCCTCGACCTGCTCCTCCGGGTAGCCGAGGCTGCGCAGGGCGCGCGGCACGGTCTGGTTGACGATCTGCATCGAGCCGCCGCCGACCAGCTTCTTGAACTTGACCAGGGCCAGGTCCGGCTCGACACCGGTGGTGTCGCAGTCCATCATCAGGCCGATGGTGCCGGTTGGGGCGAGCACGCTGGCCTGCGAGTTCCGCCAGCCGTTCTTGTCACCGACCTTGTTGCCCAGGGTCCACTGCTTCGTGGCCTCCCGCTGGATGGCGGTGGCCACCGTGCCGGCCGGCTTGATCGCGTCGTTGGCGGCAGCGTGCTTGCGCATGACCCGCTTGTGCGCCTCGGCGTTGCGGGCGTAGCCGTCGTACGCGCCGACGATGCCGGCCAGCTCGGCCGAGCGGCGGTACGCCGTGCCGGTCATCAGCGAGGTGATCGCCGCGGCGACCTCCCGGCCCTGCGCCGAGTCGTACGGCAGGCCGGAGGCCATCAGCAGCGCGCCCAGGTTGGCGTACCCGATGCCGAGCTGCCGGTAGGCGCGGGTGGTCTCGCCGATCTTCTCGGTCGGGAAGTCGGCGAAGCAGATCGAGATGTCCATCGCGGTGATGACCAGCTCGACCGACTTGACGAACTTCGCCACCTCGAAGCTGCCGTCGGCGCGCATGAACTTCATCAGGTTCAGCGAGGCCAGGTTGCACGAGGAGTTGTCCAGGTGCAGGTACTCCGAGCACGGGTTCGACGCGGTGATCCGCCCGGTCTCCGGGCAGGTGTGCCAGTCGTTGATGGTGTCGTCGTACTGCAGGCCGGGGTCGGCGCACTCCCAGGCGGCCTGGGAGATGGTCCGGAACAACTTCTTGGCGTCGATCGTCTCGATGGTCTGCCCGTCGAGCCGGCCGCGCAGGTCGAAGCCGCCGCCGTTCTCCACCGCGGTCATGAACTCGTCGGAGACCCGGACCGAGTTGTTGGCGTTCTGGTACTGCACGCTGACGATGTCGGCGCCGCCCAAGTCCATGTCGAAGCCGGCGTCCCGCAGCGCGCGGATCTTGTCCTCCTCGCGCGCCTTGGTGACCACGAACTCCTCGATGTCCGGGTGGTCCACGTCGAGGATGACCATCTTGGCCGCGCGCCGGGTGGCTCCGCCGGACTTTATGGTCCCCGCGGACGCGTCCGCGCCGCGCATGAAGCTGACCGGGCCGGAGGCGGTGCCGCCGGAGGAGAGCAGCTCCCTGGAGGAGCGGATCCGGGACAGGTTGACGCCGGAGCCGGAGCCGCCCTTGAAGATCAGCCCCTCCTCCTTGTACCAGTCGAGGATCGAGTCCATCGAGTCGTCGACGGCCAGGATGAAGCACGCGCTGACCTGCTGCGGCGACGGCGTGCCCACGTTGAACCAGACCGGCGAGTTGAAGCTGAACACCTGGTGCAGCAGCATCCAGGTCAGTTCGTGCGCGAAGACCTCCGCGTCGGCCGGGGTGGCGAAGTAGCCGTACTCCTCACCGGCGGTGCGGTAGGTGCCGACCACCCGGTCGATCAGCTGCTTGAGCGACCACTCGCGCTCCGGGGTCCCCACCGCGCCCCGGAAGTACTTGGTGGTCACGATGTTCGCCGCGTTGACGGACCAGGACTCGGGGAACTCCACCCCGCGCTGCTCGAAGTTGATCGAGCCATCCCGCCAGTTCGTCATCACGACGTCGCGGCGCTCCCAGGTGACCTCGTCGTAGGGATGCACCCCCTCGGTCGTCCAGACGCGCTCGATCTTCAGCCCTGTCCCGGCCTTGTTCCGTGACTTGCTGGTCGTCACGCCGTCGCCCCCCTCGTCTGCGCGCGGTCACCCACCGCGCGTTCCAATCTGTCAGAAATCCGAAAGCATTCAGCTGGTGCGGCCCGCGGCCTCGACCGGCTGCTCGCCGGCCCCCTCCCGGGCCTGGGCGGCCGCGCGCAGCGTCTCGATCTCACGCTCGAAGTCGGCGAGCGAGTCGAACGACCGGTAGACGCTGGCGAACCGCAGGTAGGCCACCTCGTCCAGGTCGCGCAGCGGCCCCAGGATGGCCAGCCCGACCTCGTGGCTGGGGATCTCGGCGGCCCCCTTGGCCCGCACGGTCTCCTCGACCTTCTGCGCCAGCAGCGCGATGGAGTCGTCGTCGACCGGCCGGCCCTGGCACGCCTTGCGCACCCCGCCGATGATCTTGGTGCGGCTGAACGGCTCGGTCACCCCGCTGCGCTTGACCACCGCGAGCACCGCCTCCTCGACGGTGGTGAACCGCTTGCCGCACTCCGGGCAGGCCCGCCGCCGCCGGATGAGCTGGCCGTCGTCGGCCTCCCGCGAGTCGACCACCCGAGAGTCGGCGTGCCGGCAGTACGGACACCGCATCGCCTGACCTCCTTCATCGACCGTGGGCACACCGACCGGCTCCCGGGCACGCGTCACCGGGGCGAGGCCATCGTCGGATGGCTGACGCCGGGTTGACGGTACGGGAGTGCGTTCGGTAGTTGAACCCAACCTGTAGGCGACTTACGCCCGTGTGACTACTACATCTAGGGGTCGACCGTATGCCGTCGCCCCAGCGAGGTCAAGTTGGCACGCGTGTCGCGCGCGTCATCAGAATCACTCACCCGCCCCACCCTTCCCAGGTCGCCGAAAGCCCAACGGCCGACACCTCGGAGGGTTACCGCACGGCCCTGAACCGCCGCGTTCCGTTGGAACACGCGTTCGACAGCGACGTACCATTTACCAGAACAGGCGTTCGGAAATCCAGGATTTCACCGCGACACGCCGACAACAGGTCGTACAGATGTTTGAAAATGGCTGATCTCACCTATACGGTCAACAACGACCGGACACGGCGTGTCGCGTCGAGCCGGTCGGCAGCACCAGCATCACCCGAGTACGCACCACGAGCCGCCAAGGCACCCAGCGCCGACCAGGGAGGACGGACGTGACCGAGGACCGGGCCAGCCGGCAGAAGAACCCGCAGCCGATCGACGGGGCGGGTCCGCCGGCGACCCGTCGACCCCGCACCGCGCGCACCCGGGCCGCACAGCCCGCCGTGCGCCCGGTCACGCCGGTGGTCAGCAGCTTCCCCGACCCGACCACGGTCGACCTGACCGCCCGGCAGCGCCGGATCCTGGAGTTCATCCGCACCTGGGTGGAGCGCCACGGCTACCCGCCGAGCGTGCGCGAGATCGGCGAGGCGGTCGGCCTGGTCTCGCCGTCCAGCGTCGCCTACCAGCTCAAGGAGCTGGAGAAGAAGGGCTTCCTGCGCCGCGACCCGAACCGGCCGCGCGCGGTGGACGTCCGCGCCCCCGGCGACGTGCTCGACGACGAGACCGCCCGCGCGCAGCGGCCCGCCCCGGCGTACGTGCCGATGCTGGGTCGGATCGCCGCCGGTGGCCCGATCCTCGCCGAGCAGGCGGTGGAGGACATCTTCCCCCTCCCCCGCGAGCTGGTGGGCGAGGGCGAGGTCTTCATGCTCCAGGTCAAGGGCGACTCGATGCTCGACGCCGCGATCTGCGACGGCGACTGGGTGGTCGTCCGGCAGCAGCCGAACGCCGAGGCCGGCGACATCGTGGCGGCCATGCTCGACGGCGAGGCGACCGTGAAGACCTACCGGCGCCGCGACGGGCACGTCTGGCTGATGCCGCAGAATCCAGCCTTCGACCCGATCCCGGGCGACGACGCCACCATCATGGGTCGCGTGGTCGCCGTGCTGCGCCGGATCTGACCTGGCACGGGTGACCGCCACCGCGGCGGTCACCCGTGCCAGGTCAGTAGCGGTCGCCCCGATACTCCCGGCCGCCGCCGGACACCGGCCCGTACTGGCCCCGCTCGTCGTAGCCGCCGTGGCCCCGGCCGTTGCGCGGGTCCCGGTAGTCCGGCTCGCCTCGGCGCGGCTCGGCACGCCCGCCGCCGTACCCGCCCCCGCCCTGGGGTCCACCGCCGTGGCCGCCGCGTCCCTGCGGCGGGCGGCCGTACCCGCCACCGCCCTGCTGCGGGCCGCCACCGTAGACGCCGCCACCCTGCGGGCGGCCACCGCCCCGCTGGCCCCCGCCGTAGACGCCGCCACCACCGCCGCCCTCCTGCGGACGGCCACCGCCGTACACGCCGCCGCCCGCCGGTCGGCCCGGGGTGCCGCTGGCCGGGGCGCCGCCGTAGCCGCCGCCACTGCCCCGGGCGCCATCGCCGCCGTAGACCCCGCCGCTGGCGCCCCCGCCGTAGACCCCGCCGCCGCGCGGCGCGCTGTCCAGCCGGTTGCCGGGCGGGAAGGACTCGTCGCCGCGCTCTTCGGCCGGCTCCTCGGCCTTCGCGGGCTTACGGCGAGCCCGCAGGATGCCGAAGATGCCGGCGCCGACCATCAGCGCGCCGATCACGCCGACCGCGGCGATCAGGTAGGTGATCTGGTCAAGCGTCAGCCCGTCGAGCCAGGACTTCTCGGCGGTCGCCTTGGTGACCTCCTTGCCAGGGTTCGGCAGCGCCTCCGCGCCCTTGGTCGACGGGGTGTAGCTGAGGATGTCGACCGGATCCGAGGTGTCGAGGAGACCGGCGTCGGAGACCGTGACGAAGAGCTTGCCGTCCGGGGTGTAGGAGATGGCCTCGCCGAACGGGTCGGCGAGCGGGGTGACCCGGGGCTTGCCGGTGGTGACCGCCGTGACGATGTCACCGCCGGTCACGTCGAACTCGAAGGCGTCCGCATAGGTGCGCAGGACGACCTTGGTGCCGTCGGGCGAGCGGGCGGCACCGGTGACCAGCAATCGGCCCGGCGCGCCCAGCTTGTTCTCAGTGCTGGTCTTGGGCAGGGTGACCTCGCCGACCTTCTTCATCGGCACCGGGTCGGTGTCGCCGTTCTTGAGCTTCGCCTCCGGCTTGAAGATCTCCGACTTGCCGGAGGTTTCCTTGGTGATGATCAACGGCAGGTTGTCGTCACCGATCAGCAGCGCCTCGGCGTCGTGCGGCTCTTTGCCCGGGTAGGACAGGCGGTGCAGGACGGGCCTCTTGGACCCGTCGAGCGGCATGCTCCACACGGCGACCCGCTCCCGGCGGGTCTTGCTGGTGATGTTGTCCCCGGTGTCGGCGATCCAGAGCGTCTCGCCGTCCGGACCGAGCACGAGGTCCTCGGTGTCGAACGGCCCGTCGCCCGAGTAGCGGACCGGCTCCTTCGAGATCTTGCACTTGGCGTCGAGGTAGAAGACCTTTTTGAGGCTGTCCTGCTCGCTGCCGTCGTTGATCACCACATAGCCGCTGGTGGTGGCGACGAGGCCGGACAGCTCACGCAGCCGTTTGTCCTCGATCGTGCACTTCTTCTTGGGAGCCGCGGCCAGCGCGGAGGCCGCGGCGGGAGCCGCCAGGGCCGGCCCGGCCGGTGCCACGACCGCGCCGACCAGGCCGAGCGCGATCGTGACCGAGGAGACAGCATGCCGCATGGCGCCAAGTGTCGCACGCCTCGGGTTACAGGCGGGTGACGCCGAACGGCTCACCGGCCGACGCCAACCCGCTCTCCGCTGGCGAGCCGCTCCCCCGCCCGGTACGGCGCCAGTTCGGCGGCGAGCGCCTCGTTGACCCGTACGTGCAGCAGCGTGCCCTCGGGCAGGTGGGAGATGCTCAGCACCTCGCCCTGCCGGTGCAGCCGGGCCACCAGGTCACCCCGGTCGTAGGGGAGCACCGCACGGACCTCGACCGCCGGGCGCGGCAGCCGCTGCTCGATCGCCTCGCGCAGCCCCTCGATCCCGCCCCCGGTGTGCGCGGAGACGAGGACCGCCTCGGGCCAGATCCGCTTGAGCCGCAGCAGGTTCTCCTCGTCGGCCGCGTCGGTCTTGTTGACCACCAGCAACTCGGGCAGCCGGTCGGCGCCCACCTCGGCGAGCACCTCGCGGACCGCCCGCACCTGCTCCTCCGGGTTCGGGTGGGTGCCGTCGACCACGTGCACCACCAGGTCGGCGTCGGCGACCTCCTCCAGGGTCGAGCGGAACGCCTCGACGATCTGGTGCGGCAGGTGCCGGACGAACCCGACGGTGTCGGAGAGGGTGTAGAGCCGGCCGTCGGAGGTGGTGGCCCGGCGGGTGGTCGGGTCCAGGGTGGCGAACAGTGCGTTCTCCACCAGCACGCCCGCGCCCGTGAGCCGGTTGAGCAGGCTGGACTTGCCGGCGTTGGTGTAGCCGGCGATGGCCACCGCGGGCACCGCGTTGCGCGTCCGGCGGGCGCGCTTGGTCTGGCGTACCGTCGTCATGCTCTTGATCTCGCGGCGCAGCCGGGCGATCCGGCGCCGGATCCGGCGCCGGTCGGTCTCGAGCTTGGTCTCACCGGGGCCGCGCAGGCCCACGCCACCGCCGGCGCCGCCACCGCGACCGCTACCACCGGTCTGCCGGGAGAGCGTCTCACCCCAACCGCGCAGTCGCGGCAGCAGGTATTCGAGCTGGGCCAGCTCGACCTGGGCCTTGCCCTCGCGGCTCTTGGCGTGCTGGGCGAAGATGTCGAGGATCAGCGCCGTCCGGTCGACCACCTTGACCTTGGTGCGCTGCTCCAGGTTGCGCAGCTGCGACGGGGACAGCTCACCGTCGCAGATCACCGTGTCGGCGCCGGTGGAGAGCACCACCGCGCCCAGGTCGTCGACCTTGCCCCGACCGACGTACGTGGCCGGGTCGGGCCGGTTGCGACGCTGGATCAGCCCCTCGAGCACCTGCGAGCCGGCCGTCTCGGCCAGCGCCGCCAGCTCGGTGAGGCTGTTCTCCGCGTCCTCCTGGGTCCCCTCGGTCCAGACGCCCACCAGGACGACCCGCTCCAGCCGCAGCTGGCGGTATTCGACCTCGGTGATGTCGGTGAGCTCGGTGGAGAGGCCGGGGACCCGCCGCAGCGCCTGCCGCTCCGACAGCTCGTACTCGCCGGTGGTGGCGTCGAGCTCGTCGTCCTCGAAGGGTACGTAGGTCTCCTGGTCTCGCAAACTGCGTCTCCTGTCCGTTCTGTCCGCTACCGAGGGATTTCCGGCGCGTACGAGCAATCCTGACATGTGGCAACGCCGGATGCACCTGCTATATGCCGGTGGCCGTACCCACCAGTAGCGGGGCCGGCTGCCGGGCAAACTCGACGAGCGAGTAGAAATGCCTGGCGAACCGCAGTGATGACGGAGGAGTTTTCGTGGCCATCAGCCGACTGCCGAGTGCCGGATTCTCGATAACGATCCGGATCGCGGTACCCGCCGACGCCTCCTCCATCGGCCGACTGACCACGGCGGCGGGCGAGGCCGGCGCCATCGTCACCGCGCTCGACGTGGTCGACTCCGACCCGGCGCACGTGATCGTCGATCTCACCTGCGACACCGCCGACGCCAACCACGCCGACCAGGTGGTCGAGGCGCTGACCGCGCTCGAGGGGGTGGACGTCCGCAAGGTCTCCGACCGGACGTTCCTGCTGCACCTCGGCGGCAAGATCGAGGTCAGCTCGAAGGTGGCGCTGCGCACCCGGGACGAGCTGTCCCGCGCGTACACCCCGGGGGTGGCCCGGGTCTGCCAGGCGATCGCCGAGAACCCGGCCGACGCCCGCCGGCTCACCATCAAGCGCAACACGGTCGCCGTGGTCAGCGACGGCTCGGCCGTGCTCGGCCTGGGCAACCTCGGGCCGGCCGCCTCGCTGCCGGTGATGGAGGGCAAGGCGGCGCTGTTCAAGCGCTTCGGCGGGGTGGACGCCTGGCCGGTGGTGCTGGACACCCAGGACACCGACGAGATCGTCGCGATCGTCAAGGCGATCGCGCCCGCGTACGGCGGGATCAACCTGGAGGACATCGCCGCGCCGCGCTGCTTCGAGATCGAGGCCCGGCTGCGCGAGGCGCTGGACATCCCGGTCTTCCACGACGACCAGCACGGCACCGCGATCTGCGTGCTCGCCGCGCTGACCAACGCGCTGCGCGTCGTGGGCAAGCAGCTCGCGGACGTCCGGGTGGTCGTCTCCGGCGCCGGCGCGGCCGGCACGGCGATCATGAAGCTGCTGCTCCGTCAGGGTGTGGGCGACATCATCGCGTACGACCGCCAGGGCGCCCTGCACCGCGGGCTGGCCGACCTCAACCCGGCCTGGCAGTGGCTGGCCGAGCACACCAACAAGGACAACTACGCAGGCGACCTGCGCGGGGCGGTCGAGGGCGCGGACGTGTTCATCGGGGTGAGCGCGCCGAACCTGCTCACCGGCGACGACATCGCCACCATGGCCAAGGACGCCATCGTCTTCGCGCTGGCCAACCCGGACCCGGAGGTGGACCCGCGGGAGGCGCGCAAGTACGCCGCGGTGGTCGCCACCGGTCGCTCCGACCAGCCGAACCAGATCAACAACGTGCTCGCCTTCCCGGGCGTCTTCCGCGGCATGCTGGACGCGCACGCGGAGGAGTTCACCGAGGAGATGGCGATCGCGGCGGCCCGAGCCATCGCGGACGTGGTCGGCGAGGACAAGATCAACCCGACGGTGATCGTGCCGAGCGTCTTCGACGCCCGGGTCGCCCCGGCCGTGGCGGCCGCCGTCCGCGCCGCCGCGCAGAACCCGGGCGCCACGCCGCCCCCGGCCGCCGACCCGGGTCCCGCCGACCTCCCCGAGATCGCCGCCGAGGCCAGCGCCATCCCCTGACTCCACCGCTGCCAGTCCCAGGCCCGCCCCCGGAGCCGGCGGTGGCCCGCCGCGGCCGGGTGCCCGGGCTGGTGACCGCCCGGCGTGTCGCGGCCACCCCGTCCGGTGCCCGAGAGCGATATGCCGCTCAGGCATAAAAATGACTGAGCGGCATGTCACTCAACAGTGTGGTGGCCCGGGAACGGGCGACGACCCTTCCGGACGGCGCCGCCCACCAGCAGCGCGACGGACCAGCGGCGCTCGTGATCCCGGCCCACCACCTCGACCGGCTGTTCAACCCGCCGGCGCCGTCACCGTGACCTCGCCGGTGGCGACCAGGACGGCGGGGCCGGAGAGCCAGCAGGAGTCGGGCGTGACCGTCACCGTGAGGCGGCCGCCGGGGACGTCCACGGCCACGGTGCCGGTGTCCCGGCCGGCGTCCCGCAGGGCCACCGCGGCCACGGCACACGCCCCGGTGCCGCAGGAGAGCGTCTCGGCGGAGCCCCGCTCGTAGACCCGCATCCGCACGTGCCCGTCGGCGCCGGGGACCGGCTCGCCGGGGGCGGTGAACTCGACGTTCACCCCGGCGGGGAAGACCGCCGGATCCACGTCGGGCGCCCGGGTGAGATCCAGGCCGGCCAACTCCAGGGCGGCGGGCAGGACGCAGACCAGGTGCGGGTTGCCCACGTCCACCGCCGCGCCGGTCAGGGTCAGCCCGCCCAGGGCGGCGGTGGCCGTGTCGTACACCCGGGGGCGGCGCATCTCGACGGCGATGGCCTCCCCCTCGACCCGTGCGTGCACGACGCCGGCCCGGGTGGCCACCGGCAGCGCCGCACCGGACGGGGTAGCCAGCCCGGTCTCCAGCAGGTAGCGCACGAAGACCCGGGCGCCGTTGCCGCACATCTCCGCGAACGAACCGTCGGAGTTCCAGTAGTCCATGAACCACTCGGCCTCACCGGCCAGGGCCGCACCCTCCGGGTGCTTGGCGGCCCGCACCACCCGCAGCACGCCGTCCCCGCCGATCCCGCGCCGCCGGTCGCAGAGCGCGGCGACCAGGCCCGGCGTCAGGTCGAGCGCCCCGTCCGGGTCGGGCAGGATGACGAAGTCGTTGCCGGTGCCGTGGCCCTTGGTGAACTCCACGCCCCCATCATTCCCGATGCTCGGCGACCACCCGCAGCGCAGTGTCGAGAAACGAAGACGAGGCCGAGTCCAGCCAGTGGATCCGCGGATCGCGCCGGAACCAGGACCGCTGCCGCCGGACGAACCGGCGGGTCGCCCGGATCGTCTCGACGTGCGCCTCGGCCTCGGTCAGCTCCCCGGCCAGGAATCGCAGCACCTGCTGGTAGCCGAGGGCCCGGCTGGCCGTACGCCCCTCGGGCAGGCCGCGGCCGACCAGCGTCTGCGTCTCGGCCACCAGCCCGTCGGCCCACATCCGGTCGACCCGCAACGCGATCCGCTCGTCCAGCAATGCGGTGTCCAGGTCCACGCCCAGCTGCACAGACGGGTAGTACGGCGTGGGCTCGGGCAGCGAGGCGGTGAACGGCGCCCCGGTCAGCTCGATCACTTCGAGTGCCCGGACGATCCGCCGCCCGTTGGTCGGCAGGATGCCGGCCGCCGCCACCGGGTCGGCCGCCTGCAGCCGGGCGTACAGCGGAGCCGGGCCGGCCACGACCAGCTCCGCCTCCAGCCGCTCCCGCACCGCCGGGTCGGTGCCGGGGAACTCGAACTGCTCCAGCACCGCCCGCACGTACAGGCCGGAGCCGCCGACCAGCAGCGGCACCTTCCCCCGGGCCAGGATGTCGTCGACCGCGGCGCGGGCCAGCCGCTGGTACTCGGCGACGCTGGCCGGCTCGGTCACCTCCCAGATGTCGAGCAGGTGGTGCGGCACGCCGTCGCGCTCGGCCGGGGTCAGCTTGGCGGTGCCGATGTCCATGCCCCGATAGAGCTGCATCGAGTCGGCGTTGACCACCTCGCCGTCGAGGGCGTGCGCGAGCGCGATGCTCAGCGCCGACTTCCCGGCCGCGGTCGGACCGACCACGGCCACCACCGGGCCGGTCACTGCTGCTCCCGGTCCCAGCTCGCCACGAAGTAGGAGACCCCGTAGGGGGCCTGGTAGTAGCCCAGGTCACCGCGCCAGCCGCCGCCGGCCGCGCGGACCGCGCCGGCCAGCACCTGCCAGGGCGCCCGCCCGGCGACCTTCAGCTCCGCGGACCGTACCGGGTCCAGGCCGAGCAGGGCCCCGGCGTCCGCGCCGGCCAGGGCCCGGGCCACCCCGTCGTCGTACGCCTCGGCGCCCGGGTCGTCGTAGCCGGGCGCCCCGGTGCCCCGGCACGCCGACCCGTCCCCCAGCACCAGCACCGCGGCGCGCCGCTCGGACTCGTCGGCGAGGGCCGCCCCGAGCTCGGCGCACTCCGCGGGCGTCGCGCCCTCGGCGACGGACCGGGCCAGCCGGGGCAGCTCGGTGCCGGTCCGGCCGACCAGCCACGCGCCGACGGTGAGGCTCAGCGGCAGGACCTCCGCCCCGGAGCAGGCCGGCCACAACCGCACCGGCCGGTCGAGGCCGTAGCCGCGCAGCGACCCCGAGTCGGCGGGGCCGAAGGCCCTGCTCTCCGGCCCGCCGCCCACCAGCAGGATCACCTCGGGAGCGGCGGCGAGCAACCGGGCCAGGGCGCCGTCGGCCGCGGCGCGGAGGTCGTCCAGCTCACCGGCGGCGGCGCCGGCCAGTTCGGGCACGATCAGGGGCGGATGGGGGCAGACGGCGGCGGCGACCAGAGGCACGGGTCCAACCTATCCGTACCCCCCGGTGCGTCCCCGCGCCGATCCGGTCACCAGGGCCCTACGACACCGTATGGTCACGGTCGACGACAGGCGCTCGACACGGACCGGGTCGGACCTGTGACAATGCCGGAAGTAACTTTGCTGCGCCGTGGCGGCGATCGCGGGACCTCCCGTCGACGCCGGGAGAACGAGGATGGGCACATGAGCGACTGGACTGCCTTCGGACGGGTGGACGAGGACGGCACCGTCTACGTCAAGACCGCCGAAGGCGAGCGGGTGGTCGGATCCTGGCAGGCGGGAGCCCCGGAGGAGGGGCTGGCCCACTTCGCCCGGCGGTTCGCTGATCTGGTGACGGAGGTGGACCTGACCGAGGCCCGGCTCAACTCGGGCGCGGCGGACGCCGGGCACTCGCTGACCACGATCAAGCGGATCCGCGCCTCGCTGCCCGAGGCACACGTGGTCGGCGACATCGACGCGCTGGCCGCGCGCCTGGACAAGCTGGCCGCGACGGCCGAGGAGAAGGCCGGCGAGGCCAGGGCAGCCCGGGACGCCGCCCGGAGCGAGGCGCTGGCCCGCAAGACCGCCCTCGTGGAGGAGGCGGAGAAGCTGGCCGCCGAGTCGACCGGCTGGAAGACCGCCGGGGACCGGCTCAAGGAGATCCTCGACGAGTGGAAGACCATCCGGGGGGTCGACAAGAAGACCGACGGTGAGCTGTGGAAGCGGTTCGCCGCCGCCCGGGACGGCTTCACCCGCCGGCGGGGCGCCCACTTCGCCTCCCTCGACCAGCAGCGCAAGCAGGCGCAGTCGATCAAGGAGGAGCTGGTCACCGAGGCCGAGAAGCTCAAGGAATCCACCGACTGGGGCGTCACCGCCAACCAGCTCAAGGACCTGATGGCCCGGTGGAAGTCCGCACCGCGGGCGTCCAAGGAGGCCGAGCAGAAGCTCTGGGAACGGTTCCGGGCGGCGCAGGACGACTTCTTCACCCGGCGCAGTGAGGTCTTCTCGGCGCGGGACAACGAGCAGCGCGCCAACCTGGAGCGCAAGCAGGCCCTGCTCGCCGAGGCCGAGGGACTCGACATCGACGGCGACCCGAAGGGTGCCCAGGCGAAGCTGCGGGACCTCCAGGCCCAGTGGCACGAGGCCGGCCGGGTGCCCCGGGAGGCCGCCGCCGGGCTGGAGCGCCGGCTGCGCGTCGTGGACGAGAAGGTCCGCGAGGTGATGGACTCGGCGTGGCGGCGTACCACCAAGGAGGACAGCCCGCTGCTGGCCCAGATGCGTACGCAGGTCGCCGAGGCCGAGGAGCGGCTGGCCCGGGCGCAGGCCGCCGGCGACACCCGGCGGATCAAGGAGGCCGAGCAGGCGCTCGCCTCGAAGCGGCAGTTCCTCCAGCTGGCCGAGCAGACCAGCTGACCTGAGCACACCCGGGAGCCCTCGGTCCCCCACGGGACCGGGGGCTCCCGCCTGTCCCGGTCGCCCCGCGCCCCCCGCCGGGACCGGTCGGGGCTCCGCCGTCCGGCGGGGCGCCGATCGCGTCAGTGGGCGGCGCAGCCGGTCGCGGGCGTGGGCACCGCGGCCGGCGCACCGATGGTCGGCAGCCCCAGCAGCACACCCGGGGTACGCGGGGCGCGCCCCGCCTCGGCGGCGTCGCCGGCCCGGGTACGCCGGTGCGACAGCGGCTCGCCGTCGGCGTTGAGGTGGTGCGGCGCGGCGTACGTGACGGCGGTGTGCACGATGTCGCCGGGGCGGATCTGCCCGGCCAGGCTTCCCGCGTCGAAGTGCACGAGGCGGCCGTCCCGGGCCCGGCCGGACATCCGGCCGGTGCGCTCGTCCTTGCGTCCCTCGCCGACGGCGACCAGCACCTCGACGCTCTCCCCCACGAGCTTCTTGTTCTCCGCCCAGGTGATCTCCTCCACCGTGGCGATCAGCCGCTCGTACCGCTCCTGCACGACCTGCTTGGGGAGCTGGCCGTCCATGGTCGCGGCCGGGGTGCCGGGGCGCTTGGAGTACTGGAAGGTGAACGCCGAGGCGAAGCGGGCCTCGCGGACCACGTCGAGGGTCCGCTCGAAGTCGGCGTCGGTCTCGCCAGGGAAGCCGACGATGATGTCCGTGGTGATCGCCGCGTCCGGCATGGCCGCCCGGACCTTCTCGATGATGCCCAGGTATCGCTCCGAGCGGTACGAGCGGCGCATCGCCCGCAGCACGTCGTCGGAGCCCGACTGCAACGGCATGTGCAGCGAGTGGCAGACGTTCGGCGTCTCGGCCATCGCGGCGATCACGTCGTCGGTGAAGTCCTTCGGGTGCGGGCTGGTGAACCGGACCCGCTCCAGGCCCTCGATGTCGCCGCACGCCCGCAGCAGCTTGCCGAACGCGTACCGGTCGCCGAACTCCACACCGTAGGAGTTGACGTTCTGCCCGAGCAGGGTCACCTCCAGCACGCCCTCGTCGACCAGGGCGCGCACCTCGGAGAGGATGTCGCCAGGGCGGCGGTCCTTCTCCTTGCCGCGCAGCGACGGCACGATGCAGAACGTGCAGGTGTTGTTGCAGCCCACGGAGATCGACACCCAGCCGGCGTACGTCGACTCGCGCCGGGTGGGCAGCGTGGAGGGGAACACCTCGAGCGACTCGAGGATCTCCACCTCGGCGGCGGCGTTGTGCCGGGCCCGCTCCAGCAGCACCGGCAGCGAGCCGATGTTGTGCGTGCCGAAGACCACGTCCACCCAGGGGGCCTTGCGGACGATCTCGCCGCGGTCCTTCTGAGCCAGGCAGCCGCCGACCGCGATCTGCATCCCGGGGTGCTTGTCCTTCACGGGACGCAGATGACCGAGGTTGCCGTAGAGCCGGTTGTCCGCGTTCTCCCGGACCGCGCAGGTGTTGAACACCACCACGTCGGGCTGCTCGTCGGCCTCGGCGGCGCGCACGTAACCGGCCTGTTCGAGCAGGCCGGAGATGCGCTCGGAGTCGTGCACGTTCATCTGGCAGCCGTACGTGCGCACCTGGTAGGTACGCGGGCTGCCTGCGGCTGCGGTAGTCATGACCCGGACAGCGTATCCGGGCCGAAGCCCGGCGCCCCACCCACCGCCCGGGCCTGACGACCTCGGCCGGTGCGGCGGTGCCGGTCCGGTCAGGCGGCGGCGAGCGCGGGGGCGACCGAGTCGGGGGCCCAGCGCGAGCGGTGGCACTGCGACCAGCCCCGGCACCCGGGGTGGGCGACGGTGCAGAGCCGCTGGTCGCTGAGCACCTCGCCCTCGTCGGTCTCGACCACGTCGAAGTGCACCGGACGGATCGTGCCGTCCGGGGCGACCAGCAGGTGCCGTCCAGCATCGAGGGTGTCGTCACGCATCAGGCAGTTGCGGTCCAGCAGCCGGGCCAGCGCCGCGATGCTGGGCAGCTCGGGCAGGCGCTCGGGCACCCCGTAACAGTCGACCATGGTGCCGTACACCCCCGGCGCCTCCCAGACGTCACAGACCACCGCGTACGCGGGCAGTCGGACCGGGTCGGCGACGGCGAGGGGCATCACCACCCGGCCGAGCGCCTCGGCCAGCGCCGGGTAGACCTCCACGGGCGCCGCGCCGTCGATTCTCCAGTTCCACAGCTCGGTCATGCCGCCTCCTCGCTGTGCTCGTCCCACCGGCCTCCGGATCGGGCCTTACTGACGATGGTGGGGTGCATTTGACCTCAGCCGGGGGCAAGTTACCGGTCTGTGACCATTCCGGGCAAAATTTCCTCGAGCGTCATCGCTTCGAGTAGCGGGAAGATGACAGTTTATCGGGTATGGTGCCCCGTCCGGGAGAGCGACATGGCGGTCAGCGGACCCGGATGAGGTGCTCGCTCGCGGGCAGCAGCTCGCCGATCACCGTGGCGCCGGGGATCTCGCCCGCCACCAGCAGCCCGCCGGAGGTCTGCGCGTCGGCCAGCAGCAGCCGCTCCCCCTCGTCGAGGCCGCCGAAGTCGGTCCACGGGGTCACCCAGTCCAGGTTCCGGCGGGTACCGCCGCTGACGTACCCGTCCCGCAGCGCTTCCCGGGCGCCGGGCAGGTAGGGCACGGCCGCGGCGTCGATGGCGATGGTCAGCCGGCTGGCCCGGGCCAGCTTCGAGGCGTGCCCGAGCAGCCCGAACCCGGTGACGTCGGTGCCGCAGCGGATGCCGGCGGCGATCGCCGCCCGGGCCGCGTCCCGGTTGAGCCGGGTCATCGAGGCGACCGCCTCCGGGAACCGCTCCCCGGTCCGCTTGTGCCGGCTGTTCAGCACCCCGACGCCGAGCGGCTTGGTCAGCGACAGCGGCAGGCCGGCCCGGCCGCCGTCCAGGGTGATGAGTTCCTCCGGCCGCACCACGCCGCTGACCGCGAGGCCGTACTTCGGGCCGTCATCGTCCACGCTGTGCCCACCGGCCAGGTGGCAGCCGGCCTCCCGGGCCACGTCCTGGCCGCCACGCAGCACCTCCCGGGCCAACTCCACCGGCAGCACCTCCCGGGGCCAGCAGAGCAGGTTGAGCGCGACCAGTGGGGTGCCGCCCATGGCGTACACGTCGGAGAGCGCGTTGGTCGCGGCGATCCGGCCCCAGTCGTACGCGTCGTCCACCACCGGGGTGAAGAAGTCCACGGTGCTCACCAGGCCGGTCCGCTCGTCCAGCCGGACCACCGCGGCGTCGTCGCCGTGGTCGAGGCCGACCAGCAGGTCGGCGGCGCCGGCGGCCGGGCCGAGCCCGGCGACCATGGCCTCCAGCTCGCCGGGCGGAATCTTGCAGGCGCAGCCGCCGCCACGGGCGTAATCGGTCAGCCGGAGCGGATGGGTCATCCCCACATGATCTCCGCGTGGTGCCCGGTCCGCCACCGGAGCGGGCCGGTACGTAGCAGAAATCGGACTCCCCGGTACGTGGGCGACCGGTGTTACCTCACTGTGACCGTTCGAGTTGCGTTCCGCCATGTGGCCCCGCCTAGAGTTGCCCAACCGGGGGTCGACCGACCCCGGCTTATCTCCACGGACAGGGACGGTGGACGACGTGACGACGGGCGAACCGCTCATCGTGCTGGACG
Source organism: Micromonospora sp. CB01531 (assembly GCF_001905095.1). Taxonomy (GTDB): domain Bacteria; phylum Actinomycetota; class Actinomycetes; order Mycobacteriales; family Micromonosporaceae; genus Micromonospora. The sequence goes on along the minus strand of NZ_LWLS01000001.1, from coordinate 526,742 downwards.
GGGTCAACAAGTGGTTCGGCCCGCTGCACGTGCTCGACGACGTCTCGCTCTCCGTCGGCAGGGGTGAGGTGGTCGTGGTGATCGGCCCCTCCGGCTCCGGCAAGTCGACGCTCTGCCGGACGATCAACCGGCTGGAGCCGATCAGCTCGGGCACCATCACCTTCGACGGGCAGCCGCTGCCGGCCGAGGGCAAGGCGCTGGCGAAGCTGCGCAGCGAGGTCGGCATGGTCTTCCAGTCGTTCAACCTCTTCGCGCACAAGACCATCCTGGAGAACGTCACGCTCGGCCCGGTCAAGGTCCGCAAGGAGAAGCCGGCCGCCGCCCGCGAGCGCGGCCTGGCCCTGCTCGACCGGGTCGGCATTGCCAACCAGGCCGACAAGTACCCCGCCCAACTCTCCGGCGGCCAGCAGCAGCGGGCGGCCATCGCCCGTGCGCTGGCCATGCAGCCCAAGGCGATGCTCTTCGACGAGCCGACCAGCGCGCTCGACCCGGAGATGGTCGGCGAGGTGCTGGACGTGATGACCTCGCTGGCCCGCGACGGCATGACCATGGTGGTGGTCACTCACGAGATGGGCTTCGCCCGGCACGCGGCCAACCGGGTGATCTTCATGGCCGACGGTCAGCTGGTCGAGGACGCACCGCCGACGGAGTTCTTCGCGAACCCGCGCAGCGAGCGGGCGAAGGATTTCCTCTCCAAGATTCTCACGCACTAGGCATTCGTAGTGGAGCGCGCCGTCCCCCGGCGGCTTCTGTCGAAAAGGAGATGAGTATGCGCATGAAGCGTATGGCGGCGGTCGCCGCCGCGGCCGCCCTGGCGCTCGGGATGACCGCCTGCGGTGACAACAAGGGCGACGAGGGCACCGGCTCGGGCAGCAAGTCGTTCGCCGCCGGCAGCACCATGGAGCGGCTGAGCAAGGCCCAGAAGATCAAGGTCGGCACCAAGTTCGACCAGCCGGGCTTCGGCCTGAAGGGCCTGTCGGGCAAGCCGGAGGGCTTCGACGTCGAGGTCGCGAAGATCATCGTCAAGGAACTCGGCATCCCCGAGGACAAGATCGAGTACGTCGAGACGCCGTCGAAGGTCCGTGAGGACAAGATCGTCGATGGCAGCGTCGACCTGGTCGCCGCGACCTACACGATCAACGACAAGCGCAAGGAGCGCATCGCCTTCGCCGGGCCGTACTACGAGGCCGGCCAGAACATCCTGGTGAAGAAGGACGACACCACGATCACCGGGCCGGACTCGTTCCAGGACGGCACCAAGAAGGTCTGCTCGGTCACCGGCTCCACCCCGGCTGAGGAGATCAAGAAGCACGTCAAGGACGTGGCCACCCAGCTGGTGCTCTTCGACACCTACGACAAGTGCCGCGACGCCCTCAAGGGCGGCCAGGTGGACGCGGTGACCACGGACAACGTGATCCTGCTCGGCTACGTCGCCAAGGACGAGGCCTCCTTCAAGCTCGCCGGCGAGAACTTCACCAAGGAGCCGTACGGCATCGGCGTGAAGAAGGAGGACACCGACTTCCGGAACTTCATCAACGACGTCCTGGAGAAGGCCATGCAGGACGGCCGTTGGAAGAAGGCCTGGGACGACACCGCCGGCAAGTTCGGCGCGCAGCTGGGCACGGCCCCGACCATCAACCGCTACTGAGCTGATCGTTCGATCTGGAGGGTGGGAAGGAACACCGACCCGTGAGTGTGCTCATCGACAAGTTCGACGTGTTTGCGGGTGGTTTCTGGCTCACCCTCCAGATCTGCGTACTCGCCGCGATCGGCGCCCTGATCCTGGGCGCCGTCGTGGCGGTGCTCCGGATCTCCCCGGTGCCGCCGCTCCGCGCCGTCGGCACCGCCTACGTGAACATCTTCCGGAACATGCCGCTGACCGTGGTGATGTTCTTCGCCGCCTTCGGCCTGCCGGCGCTGGGCTCCAACGCGGACTTCCTGCGGATCCCCGGCCTGGACGTGGTCTTCAGGCGGCTCAGCACCGACCTGCCGTACTTCCGCTTCGCGCTGATCGCTCTGGTGCTCTACACCGCGGCGTTCGTCTGCGAGGCGCTGCGGTCCGGGGTGAACGCGGTGCCGGCCGGTCAGGCCGAGGCTGCCCGCTCACTCGGTCTCACCTTCGGCCAGAACCTGCGCTACGTGGTCCTGCCGCAGTCCTGGAAGGCGTCGGTGGTGCCGCTCGGTTCGGTGATCATCGCGATGATCAAGAACTCCGCGCTGGTGGGCTTCTTCGGCGTGGTCGGTGACCTGTCCCAGACCGCCGACCAGCTCACCTCGGCCGAGGGCTACGCCTTCATCCCGGTCGCCATCGGCATCTCCATCGGCTACCTGATCATGACGGTGCCGCTCGGTGCCCTGCTCGACCGGATCGAGAAGCGACAGGCGGTGGCCCGATGAGTCAGCAGAACAGCGTCCTGTACGACGTCCCCGGCCCCCGGCAACGACGGATCACCCTGATCAGCAGCCTGGTCGCCACCGTCGTGGTGCTCGTCGGGGCGTACTTCCTGATCTACCGGCCGCTGTCCGACAAGGGCCAGTTCTCGATGGAGCTGTGGGGCCCGCTGGTCGACCCCGGCAACGAGAACTTCTCCCAGGTCTGGGACCGGATCGGGCTCGGCCTGAAGAACACGCTGATCGCCGCCGCCCTGGCCATCGTGTCCTCGCTGGTCGTGGGGACCCTGATCGCCGTGCTGCGGATCCAGCTCAAGAGCCTGGCCCGACGGCGCTACACCGGGCTGGCCACACCGGTGGCGTACCTGCTGCGCGGGCTGAACGTGCTGCTGTCGGCGGTGACCCGGGTCTGCGTCGAGGTGTTCCGGGGGCTGCCCGTCGTCATCACGATCTTCTTCGTGGCACGCGGCTTCCCCGAGTTCGGCATCTCGTGGGACAACCTCTGGTACCTGGTCATCGGTCTGACCATCTACAACTCGGTGGTGATCGCCGAGATCATCCGCTCCGGCATGGAGGGGCTGCCGGGCGGCCAGGCGGAGGCCGCCGCCGCGATCGGCCTCTCCCCGTTGCAGACCACCCGGATGATCCTGCTGCCGCAGGCGTTCCGGATCATGCTCCCGGCGCTGATCAGCCAGCTCGTCGTGGTACTCAAGGACACCTCGCTCGGCTTCATCATCAGCTACGAGGAGACGCTCAACATCGGCAAGCAGATCATCGGCGTGCTGGGCAACCCGATCCAGGTCTACGTCGTGATCGCCGTGCTCTTCATCGCGGTCAACTACTCGCTGTCGAAGCTGGCCCAGTACGTCCAGCACCGCCTCTCCCGCGGCCGCAAGACCGCCGGCACGCCGGCGCAGAACCCGCCGCCCGTGGCGCTCACGTCGCAGGCCGAGGGTGCCGGCGGAGGCGTCATCTGATCCGACCCGTACGGCGAAGGGCCGGCCCGGTTTCCCGGGCCGGCCCTTCTGCATCTCTGCGGTCAGCGGGCGATCTCGGTGACCCGGGACTCGCGGACCACCGTCACCCGGATCTGGCCCGGATAGGTCAGCTCCTCCTCGATCTGCTTGGCCACATCCCGGGCCAGCACCGCCGCGCCGATGTCGTCGACGTCCTCCGGCTTGACCATCACCCGGATCTCCCGGCCCGCCTGCATGGCGAAGACCTTCTCCACGCCGAGCTTGCCGGCCGCGATCTCCTCGATCCGCTCCAGCCGCTTGACGTACGCCTCCAGGCTCTCCCGCCGCGCCCCCGGCCGGCCACCGGAGCAGGCATCGGAGGCCTGGGTGAGGACCGCCTCGATGGTCTGCGGCGGCACCTCGTTGTGGTGCGCCTCGATGGCGTGCACCACGTCCTCGCTCTCGCCGTACTTGCGGGCCAGGTCCGCGCCGATGATGGCGTGGCTCCCCTCCACCTCGTGGGTGAGCGCCTTGCCGATGTCGTGCAGGAACGCGCAGCGCTTGATCGTCGGCACGTCCAGCCGCAGCTCGGCGGCCATGGTCCCGGCGATGTGCGCGGTCTCCACCAGGTGCTTGAGCACGTTCTGCCCGTACGACGTCCGGTAGCGCAGCCGGCCCAGCAGGGTGACCAGCTCCGGGTGGATCTCGGTGATGCCGACCTCGACCAGGGCGTCCTCGGCGGCCCGGTGGCAGAGCTCCTCCACCTCGTGCCGGGCCTGGTCGTAGACCTCCTCGATCCGGTGCGGGTGGATCCGGCCGTCCAGCACCAGCTTCTCGAGGGTGAGCCGGCCGACCTCCCGGCGTACCGGGTCGAAGCAGGAGAGCAGCACCGCCTCGGGGGTGTCGTCGATGATCAGGTTGACCCCGGTGACCGATTCGAAGGCGCGGATGTTGCGCCCCTCTCGGCCGATGATCCGCCCCTTCATCTCGTCGCCCGGCAGGTGTAGGACACTCACCACGCTCTCCGCGGTCTGCTCGCTGGCGACCCGCTGGATGGCGTCCACGACGATGTGCCGGGCCCGCTGCTCGGCGGTGCTGCGGGCGTCCGACTCGATGTCCCGGACCAACAGGGCGGCCTCCCGCTTGGCCTGGCTCTCGATCGACTCGACCAGCTCGACCCGGGCCGCCTCGGCGGTCAGCCCGGCGACCCGCTCCAGTTCGCGGCGGCGCTGCTCCTCCACCTCGGTGAGGGCCTGCTCCCGCTCGGCCAGCGCGGCCTCCCGGGCGGCCAGGGCAGCGCTGGCGGCCGTGAGCTGCCGTTCCCGCTCGGCGAGCCGCTCCACCTCCTCGGTGTGCAGCCGCTCCCGCTCGTCCATCCGGGTGGCCCGGCGCTCGACCTCGGCCGCCTGCTCGCGGGTGGTCGCGGCGAGCACCGCCACCTCCCGCTCGCCGCTGCGCCGGGCGGCGGTGCGGAGCTGCTCGGCGTCCGCCTCGGCCTGCTTGTGCGCCCGCTCCAGCACCGTGTCGGCCTCGGCGCGGGCATCGTCCAGGACCCGCCGGGCCTCGGCCCGAGCCGCCTTCGCCTCGGCCTTCGCGGCGGCCGCCTCGGCCCGGGCCGCCGCAGCGGCCGACTTCGCCACATCGGCGGTGCTGTTCGCCTCGTCGGCGGCGCTGCGCAGGGCAGCCAGCGACTGCTCCTGGCGATCCTTCTCGGCGATGAAGGCCGGGTCCTCCGGGGTGGGCGTGACACTGAGCCGACGCAGGGTACGCGCGCCGAGCAGGACCGCACCGACCACCACCGCGGCGAGCAGCAGCACCAGCACGAGGATGACGGCCTCGAACGCGCTCATGCCGCTCCGCCCAGTCCGGCCCGGCCGGTCCCGGTCGCACCGGCGATCAGGCTGCGGCGGCCGGCACGGGCCCGGGCGCCGGCGGACGGCCCGCCGAGGGCCCACGGAGGATCACCGGTGAACCTGTCCCGCCCCACCATGGCCGCCTCCCCTGAACGTCGGCGCCGCAGCCCGCGCGCCGACGGCACACGCCTGCGGCTCTGGACGCCCGACCGGAGCGGCTGGCCGTGGGTAGCTTTCCGTCGACGGTGCCCGTGGAGAGCATCGCCGGCGGCCGGTTGCAGTTGTCGGTGGCACCGGACCGACCGTCCGGTGCTGCCGTCAAAGGCCGGTGAAGCTGGCCCAAAGTGATGCGGTTCTGTTACGCGTTCTATGTTGTGCGCTTAGCCTGCGCTGGTCGGGCAATGTGAGCCTGTATGGCGAGGCTAGGTCTCCGGAGGCCGTTCGGTCAAGAACTCATGATCAAACCACCCGGACGGAGAGAAGTTGCGGCATCACCCAGCGCTGATCAGATGCCGGACACCGCCGGACAAAACCCACGCCGGGCAAGCTCGCCGATCACCCTCCCGACCTGCTCAGGGGCCCTCACGAGGCAGATCCCACCCACCCTCCGCTCGCACCGCGCGCCACTCGGCGTGGTCGCGAGGGCAGGCCACAACTTCTCCGAAAGAGTGGTCTTGCGGCGGCGGAAGGCCACACTTTCGGAGAAGTCGTGCGGACCTTGACGACCCGCGGCCCGAGGGCGCCGGCTCGCACCGGACTTCGCTGATCGGTCAGTCGAGGGTGCGGGTGTCCCGGTCGAGTTCGTGCTCGGCGTCCGCGAGCGCGTCGGCGTCGATGTGCTCGGCGAACTCGGCGGCCTCGGCGCTCTGCGCGGCCAGGGCCTCCTTCACCGCCCGGATCGCCACGCCCGGCGGGTACCCCTTGCGGGCCAGCATGCCCACGAGGCGGCGGAACACCGCGTCCGGCTCGCCCCGGGCGGTCCGCAGCTTCCGCTCGACCAGGGCCCGGGCGGTCTCCGCCTCGGTCTCCTCGTCCAGCTCGCCCAGCGCCTCGCTGGCCACCTCGCCGTCGACGCCGCGCTGGCGCAGCTCGTTGGCGAGCGCCCGCCGCGCCAGCCCACGGCCGGTATGCCGGCTGGTGACCCAGGCGCGGGCGAAGGCGGCGTCGTCGATGATGCCCACCTCGTCGTACCGGTCGAGGACCTGGGCGGCGACCTCCTCGGAGATGCCCCGCTTCGCGAGGGCGCCGGCCAGCTCGGCCCGGGTACGCGGCCGGACCGCGAGCTGCCGCAGGCAGATCTCCCGGGCTGCTTCGGCCTCGTCGCGGGGCGGGGCCGGCGCGGCCTCCGGATCGGTCTCCTCGGCGCGGCCCCGGCGAGGGCGGGGTGTGGTGGCGTCACCCGTGCGGGGCGGGCTGGCGTCCCAGCCCCGCCCCGTACGGGCGCGTCGTCCTGCCACGGGTCAGGTCAGAAGTCGACCGGCGGCAGCTCCGGGCCACCGGCGGCGTCGCCCACGCCGACCCCGACGCCGAGCTTCTCCAGGATCTTCTTCTCGATCTCGGCGGCCACATCCGGGTTCTCGCGGAGGAACTCGCGGGCCTTCTCCTTGCCCTGGCCGAGCTGGTCCCCGTCGTAGGTGTACCAGGCGCCGGACTTGCGGATGATCGCCTGCTCCACGCCGACGTCGATCAGCGACCCCTCGCGGGAGATGCCCTTGCCGTACATGATGTCGAACTCGGCCTGCTTGAACGGCGCGGCGACCTTGTTCTTCACGACCTTGACCCGGGTGCGGTTGCCGACCACGTCGGTGCCGTCCTTGAGGCTCTCGATGCGGCGCACGTCGAGCCGGACCGAGGCGTAGAACTTCAGCGCCCGACCACCGGTAGTGGTCTCCGGGCTGCCGAACATCACGCCGATCTTCTCGCGCAGCTGGTTGATGAAGATCGCCGTGGTGCCGGTGTTGTTGAGCACACCGGTGATCTTGCGCAGCGCCTGGCTCATCAGCCGGGCCTGGAGACCCACGTGGCTGTCGCCCATCTCGCCCTCGATCTCGGCGCGCGGCACCAGGGCGGCGACCGAGTCGATCACGATGATGTCGAGCGCGCCGGAGCGGACCAGCATGTCCGCGATCTCCAGCGCCTGCTCGCCGGTGTCCGGCTGGGAGACCAGCAGGGCGTCGGTGTCGACGCCGAGGGCCTTCGCGTACTCCGGGTCGAGCGCGTGCTCGGCGTCGATGAAGGCGGCGATGCCGCCCGCCCGCTGGGCGTTGGCCACCGCGTGCAGGGCGACCGTGGTCTTACCGCTGGACTCCGGGCCGTAGATCTCGATGACCCGGCCACGGGGCAGACCGCCCACGCCGAGCGCGACGTCGAGCGCGATGGAGCTGGTCGGGATCACGGCGGTCTGCACGACCGGCCGCTCCCCCAGCCGCATCACCGAACCCTTGCCGAACTGCTTGTCGATCTGAGCGAGAGCAAGGTCGAGTGCCTTCTCCCGGTCCGGCCCTGCCGCCATCGTTGCCACCCCTGCCTTCGCCGGCGTCTTACCTGAGCTTCGCGTCACGCGGGACACGCTAGGCGCTGGGTCCGACAGAAAACCAGCCGACGGGCCGCGAGCTGTGGACGAGCACCCCGCTGTGGACAATAGCCGAACAGGTGTACGACTCGGCAAGCGACACGCGGACTCGAGAAAAAGGCTGCTCAGCGTAGTCGCGCGGGGACCCGGTCGGGATAGGCGGCGACCACCGCCCGCCACACCACGTGCGTCTCCTCACCCGCGGCGAGGGCCTGCTCGATGGTCCGCCCGCCGAGCTGGGACAACACCTGGTCGCTGGCGATGCTGGCCGCGTAGCCCGGCCCGAACGCCTCCTCCAGCCGCGCCCAGAAGTCGGTCAGCCGCACGTGTCACTCCTCCTTGTCGGGCGCCCCCGCTGGCACCGGACGCAACGCTAGCGCCACCAGGGGCACCACCGCGATCGCCGCGAGCAGGGTGAGGGTCGGATAACCGGCCACCCGCACGACAAAACCACTCAGCGCCGCAGCGCCCGCCCCGGCCAACCCCATGGTCAGGTCCGACAACCCCTGAACGCTCGGCCGCACGTCCGTGGGCACCGACTCGGACAGCAGGGTGGAGCCGGCAACCATGGTGCCCGACCAACCCAGTCCGAGCAGCGCCAGACCGAGCGAGAGTTCCGGCGTGTGGTGTCCGGCCGTGCCGGCGACCGCGCAGGCGGCGAGCAGCACCCCGACCCCGCCGAGGATCACCGCGCGCCGGCCGAGCCGGTCGGTGAGCCAGCCGACCACCGGGGACAGCGCGTACATGCCGGCGATGTGCAGGCTCAGCACGATGCCGACCACCCGCAGCACGTCGGCGTCGTCGTGGAACTCGCCGAGCCGAACCGGGGTCATCGACATCACCGCGACCATCACCAGGTGCCCCATCGCCACCGCGGCGATGCCGAGCCGGGCGGCGGGCCGCTCGCGTACCACCCGCCAGGCCACGCGCATCCCTGCGTCGCGCCGCGCGGCGACCTTGACCGGCGCGGGGCCGGCCGGAGCCGCGACCGGCTCGACCGCCGGGGCGTCGGCCGCCGCCAGCCGGCGCGCGGTGAGCAGCGGGTCGGGCCGCAGCAGGATCAGCAGGACGACCGCGGCCACCACGAACGCGGCGGCGCTGAAGGCGAACGGGCCGGCCAGCGGCGGCAACCCCCAGCCGCTGGTGGCGTGGTCGGCGAGCGCGGCGAAGTTCGGCGCGGCCACCGCGCCGATCGTGGTGGCCCAGACGACCACCGAGAGCTGGCGCCCCCGGCGGGCCGGTTCGGCCAGGTCCATCGCCGTGTAGCGGGCCTGGAGGTTCGCCGCGGTTCCGCCGCCGAAGAGCAGCATGCCGAGAAAGAGCAACGGCACCTGACGGATGACCGCGGCGAGCACCACCAGTACGCCCCCAGCGGCCCCGACCAGGTACGCCACCACCAGGCCCGGCCGACGGCCGTGACCGGTCATGATCCGGGTGACCGGGACGGCGAGCAGCGCCCCGCCGACCACGGCGGCGCTCTGTGCCAGGCCGGCCACGGCGGTGCCGGCGATCCGGGCGGCGAGCAGCGTACCCACGGCGAAGACGATGGCGACGCCGATCCCGCCGATGATCTGGGTGACGAAGAGCAGCCGCAGCGTCCGACGCTGGATCGGGGCGACGTCGGACCGGGTCGGTGCCAGGGCGGTCAGATCGGTGGCCATGCGGAGCGCTCCTTGGTAAGGGGTGACCTATCCTCCCGCACCCGACCAGGCCGCCGGCACCCGGTTTCTGTTAGAGGCCGAGACCCCGGCCGATGATCTCCTTCATGATCTCGGTGGTGCCGCCGTAGATGGTCTGCACCCGGCCGTCCAGCCAGGCCTTGGCCACCGGGTACTCCAGCATGAAGCCGTAGCCGCCGTGCAGCTGCAGGCAGCGGTCGGCCACCCGGTTCTGCAGCTCGGTGGTCCACCACTTGGCCTTCGCCGCGTCGGTCACCGAGAGCCGGCCGGCGTTGAACTCGGCGACGCAGTGGTTGACGAAGGTCCGCGCGATGGTGACCTCGGTGTCCAGCTCGGCCAGGAGGAACCGGTTGTGCTGAAACTTCCCGATCGGCCGGCCGAACGCCTCCCGTGAGCGGGCGTAGTCGAGGGTGAGCGCGAGCAGTTTCTCCGCCGCCGCCACCGCCGCCACGGCGATGCTCAGCCGCTCCCGGGGCAGGTTGGCCATCAGGTGGTAGAAGCCGTGGTTCTCGGTGCCGATCAGGTTCTCCACCGGCACCCGGCAGTCATCGAAGAACAGTTCCGCAGTGTCGTTGGCCTTCAGGCCCACCTTGGCCAGCCGCCGGCCCCGGCTGAACCCGGGCGTGCCGGTCTCCACCGCGATCAGGCTCACGCCGTGCGCGCCCTGGTCGGGCGCCGTCTTGGCGACCACCACCACGAGGTCGGCCAGCTCCCCGTTGGTGATGAACGTCTTCTGGCCGTTGAGGACGTACGTGTCGCCGTCGCGGACCGCGCCGGTGCGGATGCCCGCCAGGTCGGAACCCGCCCCCGGCTCGCTCATCGCGATCGCGGTGACCAGGTCGCCGGAGCAGAAGCCCGGCAGCCAGAGCTTGCGCTGGTCGGCGGTGGTCAGCTCGGTGAGGTACGGGGCCACCACGTCGTTGTGCAGGCCGAACCCGAGGCCGGAACAGCCGGCCGCGACGATCTCCTCGTCGAGGACCGCGTTGAACCGGAAGTCGTGCTGCCCGCCGCCACCGTGCGCCTCGTCAACGTCCATGCCGAGCAGCCCGGCCGCGCCGGCCTTGCGCCACACCTCCCGGTCCACGATCCCGTCGGCCTCCCAGCGCTCGTGGTAGGGCAGGGCTTCCCGGGCGAGGAACTCGCGGCACAGGTCGCGGAACTCCTCGTGCACGGGCTCGTAGAGATGCTGCTCCATGGCGATGAGTCTGCCCGCCACCCGGGCGGGCGGGAAGGGCCGGCAACCCCGCGAAGCGCCCGCAAGGTCTTGACGACGCTATCCGTCGCAGCCTTATTCTCACGAAACGATTTCCGTGGACCTTGGTCCGCTCGCGCAACGCTAACCGTAGGACTGAGGAGCGCCCATGTCAGCCGGGCCCGCCACCCCCGCGGTCGCTCTTCGCGGCCTGCGCAAATCGTTCGGCGCGGTGGAGGCGGTGGCCGGCGTCGATCTGGAGATCGCCGACGGTGAGTTCTTCGCCATGCTCGGGCCGTCCGGCTCGGGCAAAACCACGGTGCTCCGCATGATCGCCGGGTTCGAGCCGCCGACCGCTGGGACGGTCCTGCTCGGTGGGCGCGACGTCACCCGGCTCGCCCCGTTCGAGCGGGACGTCAACACCGTCTTCCAGGACTACGCGCTGTTCCCGCACCTCACCGTGCGGCAGAACGTCGAGTACGGCCTGCGGGTACGGAAGGTGGGCCGCGCTGAGCGGCGCGCGCGGGCGGAGGAGGCGCTGCGCAGCGTACGGCTGGACGGGCTGGATGATCGGCGGCCGGCCGCGCTCTCCGGCGGGCAGCGGCAACGGGTCGCCCTGGCCCGTGCCCTGGTCATCCGCCCGAAGGTGCTCCTGCTCGACGAACCGCTCGGCGCGCTGGACCTGAAGCTGCGCGAGCAGATGCAGGTCGAGTTGAAGGCGCTGCAGCGGGAGGTCGGCATCACCTTCGTCTTCGTCACCCACGACCAGGAGGAGGCGCTCACCATGAGCGACCGGGTGGCGGTCTTCGAGAACGGTCGGATCGCCCAGGTGGGCAGCCCCGCCGAGGTCTACGAGCGGCCCGCCAGCCCGTTTGTCGCCGGCTTCGTCGGCACGTCCAACCTGCTCAGCGGCGACGCGGCACGAGCCATCCTCGGCCGGGAGGGCACCTTCTCGGTCCGCCCGGAGAAGATCCGGCTCGTGGGCCCGCCGACGGCTCCAGGTCGCGGCGCGGCGACAAACGCGCCCGAGCTGGAGTTGCCGCCCGCGAGTGCGGAGGAGGCCTCGGCCACCGGACGGATCGCCGAGGTCGTCTACGCCGGGGCGACCATCCGGTTCGTCGTCGACCTCGACGCCGGCGCCCGGCTGGTCGTGACGCAGCAGAACCTGACCACCTCCTCGGCCGACGTGGCGGCACTGCGCGGCACCCCGGTGCGCCTAGCCTGGCGCGCCGAGCACGCTGTGGCCGTGCCCGACCCCGTGGTGCCGACCCCCCGCGAGAAGGAGAGCGCACATGCGTACCGGTAGAACTCTGACCGCGCTCGCCGCGGTCGGCTTGCTCGCCCTGACCGGCTGCGGCGACGGCGGAACGGACGCCGGCGGATCCGGTCCCGGCGGCATCAAGCCCCCCTCCGTGCCCAAGCTGAGCAGCCTCGGCGCGGGCGAGGGCGAGGTCAACATCGTCGCCTGGGCCGGCTATGTGGAGGACGGCTCCACCGATCCGAAGGTGGACTGGGTCACCGACTTCGAGAAGCAGACCGGCTGCCAGGTCAACGTCAAGGTCGCCGGCACCTCCGACGAGATGGTGACCCTGATGAAGACCGGCGAGTATGACGTGGTCTCCGCCTCAGGTGACGCCTCGCTCCGGCTGATCTACGGCGGGGACGTCGCGCCGGTCAACACCGACCTGGTCACCAACTACAAGGACGTTTTCGACGGGCTCAAGCTGAAGCAGTGGAACTCCGTGGACGGGGTGGCCTACGGCATCCCGCACGGGCGCGGCGCCAACCTGCTGATGTACCGCACGGACGTGGTCAAGCCGGCCCCAACGTCGTGGGGCGCGGTGTTCGACGCCAACTCGCCGTACAAGGGCAAGATCACCGCGTACGACTCGCCGATCTACCTCGCCGACGCGGCGCTCTACCTGATGAAGCACCAGCCGGACCTGGGCATCAAGAACCCGTACGCGCTGGACGACAAGCAGTTCACCGCGGCCGTGGACCTGCTGAAGAAGCAGAACGAGACGATCGGCGAGTACTGGTCGGACTACACCAAGGAGGTGCAGGCCTTCAAGACCGGCAACTCCGTGCTGGGCACCACCTGGCAGGTGATCGCCAACCTGGCGCAGGCCGACAAGGCGCCGGTCGAGGCGATCCTGCCCGAGGAGGGGGCGACCGGCTGGTCCGACACCTGGATGATCTCGGCGAAGTCGAAGCACCCGAACTGCGCGTACCGGTGGATGGACCACATCATCTCCCCGAAGGCCAACGCCGCGGTGGCGGAGTGGTTCGGTGAGGCGCCGGCCAACCGGCTCGCCTGCGCCCAGACGGCCGACAAGAACCACTGCGGGACGTTCCATGCCGAGGACGAGGCGTACTTCGAGAAGGTCTGGTTCTGGAGCACGCCGGTGGCCCAGTGCCTCGACGGGCGCAAGAACGTGACCTGCAAGGACTACGCGGCCTGGACCCAGGCCTGGACCACCGTCAAGGGCTGAGGTGGCCACCTCGATGCTCGGCCGGTCCGCGGACGCCGCTGGAGCGGACACCGCCCGCGGACCGGTCCGCCGGCTCTCCGCCTGGCTGCACCGCCACGCCGGGGTCCGGCTCGCCGCCCTGCTGGCCGCGCCGCTGTTCTGGCTGGTGGTCGCATACCTGGGCGCGCTGGCCGTGCTGTTCGTCTCGGCCCTGTGGACCGTCAACGGCTTCACCGGGGAGGTGGTCCGGCAGCCGACTCTGGTCAACTTCCGCACCATCGCCGCCGACGAGGTGTACCGGACAGTCGCGCTGCGCAGCGTCGGGGTGGCCGCGGCGGTAACCGTGATCGACACGCTCATCGCGCTGCCGATGGCCTTCTACATGGCGAAGGTCGCCCGCCCCCGGTACCGGCGCTGGCTGGTGGTCGCCATCCTCACCCCGCTCTGGGCCAGCTATCTGGTCAAGGCGTACGCCTGGCGGGTGCTGCTGGCCAACGGCGGGCCGGTGGACTGGCTGCTCGGGGGACCCGGCAGCGGCCCGGGTTACGGGCTGACCGCCACCGTGCTGGTGCTGGCCTACCTGTGGTTGCCGTACATGATCCTGCCCGTCTACGCGGGCCTGGAGCGCCTGCCCGATTCGCTGCTGGAGGCGTCGGCGGACCTCGGGGCGCGGGCGGGCCGGACGTTCCGAAAGGTGGTGCTGCCGGTCATCGTCCCGTCGTTGATCGCCGGTTCGATCTTCACCTTCTCGCTCTCGCTGGGCGACTACATCACCGTCCAGATCGTCGGCGGCAAGACCCAGCTCATCGGCAACCTGGTCTACGCGAACATCGGGGCGGCCAACAACCTGCCGTTCGCGGCCGCGCTGGCCACCATCCCGGTCCTGATCATGGTCGTCTACCTGGTCGCCGTGCGGCGCTCCGGGGCTCTGGAGGAGTTGTGACGCTCTCCCGGTCGGCGCGTTGGCTGCTGCGCGGCGCGATGGCGCTCGGCCTGGCCTTCATCTACCTGCCGCTGGCCATCGTGCTGGGCAACTCGTTCAACGCCGACCGCACCTTCGCCTGGCCACCGGTCCGGTGGACGACGGAGTGGTGGGTGCGCGCCTGGGACAACGCGGGCGCGCGGGAGGCGCTGTGGACGTCGGTCAAGGCGGGGCTGGGCGCCACCGCAATCGCGCTGCTGCTCGGCTCGCTGGTCGCGTTCGCCGTGCAGCGCTACCGGTTCTTCGGCCGCGGGACGGTGTCGCTGCTGGTCGTGCTGCCGATCGCGCTGCCCGGCATCGTCACCGGCATCGCCCTGGACACCGCGTTCCGTTCGGTGCTGGCGCCGCTGGGCATCGGCAAGGGCCTCTTCTCGGTGATCGTCGGGCACGCCACCTTCTGTGTCGTGGTGGTCTACAACAACGTGCTGGCCCGGTTGGGCCGGCTGGGCGGCAACCTCCAGGAGGCGTCGGCCGACCTGGGGGCCGACGGCTGGCAGACCTTCCGGTACGTCACCTTCCCGGTGCTGCGCTCGGCGCTGCTGGCCAGTGCGCTGCTGGCGTTCGGGCTCTCCTTCGACGAGATCATCGTCACCACGTTCACCGCCGGCCCGGGCGTGCAGACACTGCCGATCTGGATTTTCAGCAACCTGTTCCGGCCGAACCAGGCGCCGGTCATCAACGTGGTGGCCGCCGTGCTCATCGTCGCCTCGGTGGTGCCCATCTACCTCGCCCAGCGGATCTCGGACACGGCCAGCGGCGGCCGCCTCTGACCCGCCGTGGTCTTTTCCGGGCCCGACCGGTGGGTCAGGATGGCGGGATGACCACGCTCACCGGCCGGCAAATCGCCGACGAGGGACTGGACGGGTGGACGTACCTGCTCGGCGGTCTGCAGACCCGGATCGCCACGGGGAACTTCGCCACCGGGCTGGCGGTCGTCGACGCCATCGGCGCGGAGGCCGAGCGGATGGACCACCACCCCGACCTCGACCTCCGCTACACGCACGTCGACGTGCGGCTCTGGTCCCACGACGTGGGCGGGGTGACCGCCCGGGACGTCCGGCTGGCCCGGGCCATCGCCACGATCGCCGCCGATGCCGGGGTGACGCTGGGTCACACCAGCGTCGCCCGGCTCGAACTCGCCCTGGACACCCCGGACTTCGCCGCCGTGCTGCCGTTCTGGCAGGCGGTGCTGGCCGTGGCGCACCGCTCCGGGCCGGGCCTCGGCGACGAGCTGCGCGACCTGGCCGGCACGCTGCCCACCGTGTGGTTCCAGGAGTCCGGCAGTGCGGAACCCCGGCAGCGCTGGCACCCCGACGTGTGGGTGGACCCGGCGGAGGTGCCACCGCGCATCGAGGCCGCGCTGGCCGCCGGCGGCACGCTCGTCAGCGACGAGAACGCGCCACGGTTCTGGGTGCTCGCCGACCCGGACGGCAACAGCGTCTGCCTCTGCACCTGGCAGGAACGCGACTGACCGGACGTGCCGACGGGTGAGACAGAACCCTTCTCACCGGAGGCGTTGAGAAGGGGCCTCCTCTCACGCCAGGGCGCGGGCGGCCACCGTCAGGTCCGCGACCAGGCCCTCGTACGCCACGTCCTGGTTGTCCGCGCGCAGCACGGCGGACGGGTGGATGGTGGCCAGCAACTGGGCCTCTGGGGCGTCGGCCACCTTGCCGGCCTGGTCCACCGGCACCCGCTTGAAGTCCTGCGGGCGCTGCGCGGCGTCCGGCCAGGGCAGTAGTTCCCCGCGCTGCTTCGTCACCCGGAACGCCGGCCCGAGCAGCGCCTTGGCGGCGGTGGCGCCGAGCACCACGACGACCTCCGGGCGGAGCCGGGCGAACTCGGCGACCAGCCAGGGCCGGCAGGCGGTGATGTGCACCCGGTCCGGCGTCTGGTGGATCCGCCGCTTCCCGCGCAACTCGAACCGGAAGTGCTTCACCGCGTTGGTCAGGTAGATGTGGCCGGGGTCGATGCCGGCGTCGTCCACGGCGCGGCGCAGCACCCGCCCGGCAGGGCCGACGAACGGCAGGCCCTTCTGGTCCTCCATGTCGCCGGGCTGCTCGCCGACGAAGACCACCCGGGCACTCTCGTCACCCCGGCCGAACACCGTCTGGGACGCGTTCCGGTAGAGCTCGCAGCCCTG
This sequence comes from Micromonospora sp. CB01531, assembly GCF_001905095.1. Lineage (GTDB taxonomy): Bacteria > Actinomycetota > Actinomycetes > Mycobacteriales > Micromonosporaceae > Micromonospora. The sequence continues at coordinate 510,506 of NZ_LWLS01000001.1, read as the reverse complement.
GCAGCCGGCCGCGGCGGCGCGCAGCTGGTCGATCGTGTCCGCCTGCGGCGGGATGAACTCCTGCGCTCCGGGCGCGCTCTCGGTCTCGGCCATGCCCGACTTTATATACCGGTTTCGTCATCGACGCCGGGTGCCGCCCACATCAGTAACCACCGCCCCCGCCGCCGCCACCGCGCGAGGCCAGCGCGATCGCGATGATCACCAGGATGATCACCACCACCGCCACCCCGATCCAGATGCCCTTCCGGGACCTGTTCGCCACGGTCACCCACCTCCCGGCCGGTCTTACCCGCCGCCGACCGGGCCATGCCGCCGGGCGTGCCGGGTGCGCGGCCCGGCCGGGATCACGCGGTGAACGGGGCCGGCCCGACGGGACGCACCGCTCGCGCCACCGCCTCGGCCAGGGGCGCGAGGTCGGCCTCGTCGAGCGGGCTGACCGTGATCCGGACGCCGGGGGCGGCGGCGATCCGGTTCAGCGCGCCGGGGGCGACCGACCAGCCGGCGTCGCGCAGCGCGGTGACCACCACGGTCTCGTCGGGCACGGGCACCCAGACGTTGATCCCGGTGCGCCCGTGGGCGGCCAGCCCCCGGGCGGCCAGCGCGTCGACCAGCCCGTCCCGCCGCCGCTCGTAGCTCTCCCCCGCCCGCCGCACCAGGTCCGCCGTACCAGGGTCGTGCCAGAGCGCCAGGACCAGGCGTTGCAGCACGGTGGAGACCCAGCCGGCGCCCACCCGGGCGCGGCCGGCCACCCGGGCCACGGTGGCCTCGTCGCCGGCGAGCACCGCGAGTCGCAGGTCCGGACCGTAGGGCTTGCTCACCGACCGGACGAAGGCCCACGCCGGGGTCGCGCCGGCGAGCGGGTGCAGGGGAACGCGGGCCAGCTCGGCGGCGTGGTCGTCCTCGATCAGCAGCAGGTCGGCGCGGCCGGCGAGCAGCGTACGCAGGGCCGCAGCGCGGTCGGCGGAGACGGCGGCGCCGGTCGGGTTCTGGGCGCGGCTGGTCACGATCAGCGCGCGGGCCCCGGCGGTGAGGGCGGCCCGGACGCCCGGCTCGGTGGGGCCGTCGTCGTCGACGGGCACCCCGATGACGCGTAGCCCGAGCGCGGCGAGCAGGTCGAGCAGGTTGGCCCAGCCCGGGTCCTCGACCGCGACCGCGTCGCCGGGACGCAGGTGGGCGGCGAGCAGGCGCTCGATGCCGTCCAGCGCGCCCCCGGTCACGGTGATCTCCTCGGCCGGTACGCCGTCGGCGGCGAGCCGCTCCCGGGCCGCGGCGGCCAGCTCGGGCAGGACGGCGGTGATCGCGTACCCGCCGGGCGGGCCGAGCTCGGTGGCGAGCGCGGCCAGGTGCGGGCCGAGCGGCGGCAGCAGCCGGCTGTCGGGCTGGCCGGCGGAGAGGTTGCGGGCACCGGGCAGCGGGGCCGGCATCAGGGCGGCGCGGCGGGTGGCGACGGGTGGGCGGGGCCGGACCCGGGTGCCGTGCCGGCCGGCGGTGACCACCAGGCCCCGCTGGCGCAGCTCCTGGTACGCCTTGGCCACGGTGGCCGGGCTGACCGCCAGCTCGGTGGCCAGGGCACGGACGGCCGGCAGGGTGACGCCCGGGGCGAGGCCGCCGCTGCGGATGCCGCTTTCCACGCTCGCCGAAATGGCCGCCGACGACGAGCCGACGATCTGATAATGTGCTGCCACAGTTCGAAGATTGTACTAGAACAAAGGTGGGACTGCCGCATGTACCCCCGGACCGAACGGACCACGGCCACCCGCATGCGGGACCGGATGAGCTACGACGAGGCCGCCGCGCACGCCGTACTGGACGAGGCGTACCACTGCGCCCTGGGGTTCACCGTGGACGGCGAGCCGCGCGTGCTGCCCACCCTGCACGTCCGCATCGGCGACACCCTCTACCTGCACGGCTCCACCGGGAGCCGGCCGCTGCTCGCCGCCCGGGGCGACGGGCTGCCGGTCTGCGTCGCGGTGACCCTGCTCGACGGGCTGGTCTACGCCCGGTCCCAGTTCAACCACAGCGCCAACTACCGGTCGGTCGTCGTCCATGGCACCGCCCGCCCGGTGACCGACGAGCGGGAGAAGGCCGAGGTGCTCACCGCGCTGGTGGAGAAGGTGGCGGCCGGACGCAGCACCGACAGCCGCCCGCCGAGCCGGCGCGAACTGGCCGAGACGGCCGTGCTGGCCCTGCCGCTGCGCGAGGTGTCGGTCCGCGCCCGGGCCGCCGGAGCCAACGACGACCCGGCCGACCTCGACCTGCCGTACTGGGCGGGGGTGCTGCCGCTGCGGCTGACCGCCGGCGTGCCCGAGCCGGCCGCCGGGGTGGCCGCGCCGGTGCCGGCGTACCTGCGGCCCGCCCGGTCGGCCTGGCTGGAGCCCGTCGTGCTGCGCGGCGAGCACGTGGTGCTGGAACCGCTCGACCTGTCCCACGCCGAGGAGCTGTACGCCACCCTCGACGACCCGGAGGTCTGGCGGTACGTCGGCAGCCCCCGGCCGCGGAACGCGGCCGAGACGGCCGGCCAGATCCGCGCCGCGCTGGACGCGAACCTGCGGGGAGTCCGGACGCCCTGGGTGCAGCGGTGCGCCGCCACCGGCGCGGCCGTCGGCACCACCTCGTACTACCAGCCCGACCCGGACCTACGGACCCTGGAGATCGGCTTCACCCAGCTCGGACGGGCGTGGTGGCGCACCGGGATCAACACCGAGGCGAAGCTGCTGCTGCTCACCCGGGCCTTCGAGGAGCTGGACGCGATCCGGGTCACCTGGCAGACCAGCACCCTCAACGAGCGCTCGCAGCGGGCCATCGAGCGGCTCGGCGCCACCCGGGAGGGGACGCTGCGATCCAACCGCCGCCGCGCCGACGGCACCTGGCGGGACTCCGCGCTCTACTCCATGCTCGCCACCGAGTGGCCCAACGCACAGGTCACGCTGCGGGAAAGGCTTCGCCCGGCGGCCTCGGTGGCGTCATGATGTCCGGCGTGCTGGGCATCACCGACATCTGGACGTACGTGCTGGGGACCGTGGCCATCGTGCTGCTCCCCGGGCCGAACTCGCTCTTCGTGCTCTCCACCGCCGCCAAGCGCGGAGTACGGGCCGGCTACCGGGCCGCCGGCGGGGTGTTCGTCGGCGACTCGGTGCTGATGTTCCTCTCCGCCGCCGGGGTGGCGTCGCTGCTCAAGGCGTACCCGCCGCTCTTCCTGGTGGTCAAGTACGCCGGCGCCGCGTACCTGGGTTACGTGGGCCTGACCATGCTGCGCGGCGCCTGGCGGCGCTGGCGCGACCGCAACAACCCGGCGACGCCGCGCCTGATCGACGCGGCGGAGCCGGCCGCGATGCGCAGTCCGTTCCGGAAGGCGCTGGTGATCAGCCTGCTCAACCCGAAGGCGATCCTCTTCTTCATCTCGTTCTTCATCCAGTTCGTCGACCCCGGGTACGCCTGGCCGGCGCTGTCGTTCGTGCTGCTCGGGTTGATCGCCCAGGTGACCAGCGCGCTCTACCTGACCGCGCTGATCTTCGCGGGCACCTTCCTGGCCGCCCAGTTCCGCCGTCGCCAGCGCCTGGCCGCCGGCGGCACCACCGCCGTGGCCGCCCTCTTCCTCGGCTTCAGCATCAAGCTCGCCACCGCGTCGATGTAAGGAACGGGCCCCGGTCAACGCCTGGGGTGTAGCAGGGGTCCCCGGTTGACGTGTGGACGCGCGGCGGCACCGGCCCGACACGGGGGCGGGTCAGGTGCCGTCGCCACCGCCGCCGCCCCCGATGCCGCCACCCCCGCCAGCGGTGCCCTGGAGGCCGAAGCCCGGCTGGACGGGCTCGTCCGGGTGGCGGCTGACGTGCGCCGACTCCCGGATCATGGCGGACCAGTCGGCGTGCGCGGCGGCTGCCGCATGCCGGTCGATCGCGTGCCGCAGCCAGCCGTCCACGGTGGACACCCAGTCCCGCTGCCCGGCCCCGGCGTGCCAGACCCGGAACCGGCTGATGCTCTGGTGGGTGACTCCGGCCAGGGAGAGCCGTCGGTCCATCCAGAGCAGCACCTCCAGCCCTGCCGAGTTGGTCACGAAGATCACCTCCAGCTCGGTGATCGGGCCGGCGTACAGCGGCGCCACCCAGTAGCCGAGCTGCTCGTAGAACGGCAGCGTCTGCTCCACGCCGGGCAGCCGGCCGTGCTGGAGGCCCGCCTGCCGCATCACGAAGCCGAGGGTGTCCAGCGCGGCGAGGACGCCCTGCTGGGCGGGGAGCGGGTGGATGAAGATCGGCACCATCGCGCCCTGATCTAGGTCCGGATCGACCGACACCTCGGTACGCAGCCCGTGGCGCAGGCTCATCAGCGGTACCCCGCCGAACATGTTCACCGGGGTCTCCCAGGGCAGCGGGAAGGCGAAGTCGACCGCCCGCCGGCGCCCGGCCGGCACCACGAACCGGCCGGCGACCGGCACCTGGTGGTACTGCACCAACCGGCGCGGCGCGTCCGGATCCTCCGGCTCGAGCTGGGCGGCCAGTCCGAGCCGGATGTGCCGGACCGGCACGTCCTCGACCCCGGCGGTGAGCGTCACCCGGCCGGGCAGCCGCAGGCCCGGTCGGGTGCTGGCGTTGGTCACGGTGGTGCTCACCGAGAGCCCGGTCCAGACGGACTCCGACGACAGCCCGGTCAGCCGCATGCCACCGGCATTCCCGCTCGCCGGGCGGGCACTCCTGCCCCGCGACCGGTCCGGCCCCCGGGCCCTAGGACGTGCAGACGGGCCGGCCGTCGGGCCCGAGGAACCCGACGGCCGGACAGGGTGGGACCGTCAGCGCAGGCGGCGGCCCCGGGGCACCGGGTCGGTCTCGTCGTCGAACTCGCCGATGACCTCCTCCAGCAGGTCCTCCAGCGCCACGAAGCCGATCGGCCGGGTCGGGCCGCCACCGTTGCGGACCAACGCCAGCTGGGCCTGCCGGCCCCGCATGGCCGCCACCGCCTCGGTGACCGACGCACCGGAGGGCAGCGTGAACGCCGGGGTCATCAGCTCACCCGCGGTCGCCGGCCGACCCGTGGTGACCGCCCGGACCGCCTCGCGGACGTGCACGAGGCCGCACACCTCGCCACCGGCGTCGAGCACGGCCAACCGGGACCGGCCGCTGTCCCGCGAGACGTGCTCGATCCGCTCGGCGGTGTCCTCCCGGCGTACCGTGACGATCCGGTCGAACGGCTCCATCACCTGCGCGACCGTGGTGCCCTGCAGCTCCAGCATGCTGGTCAGCATCTGGTGCTGCTCCGCGCCGAGCAGCCCGTGCTCGCGGGACTGCTCCAGCAGGATGCGCAGCTCGTCCGGGCCGTGCACCTGGGCGAGCTGGTCCTGCTGGCGTACGCCGACCAGCCGCAGGATCGCGTTGGCCAGCGCGTTCAGCGCGGACAGCACCGGGCGGGACACCCGGGCGAAGGCCCGGAACGGCAGCGCCAGCAGCGTGGCTGAGCGCTCCGCGTCGGTGATCGCCCACGACTTCGGGGCCATCTCGCCGACCACCAGGTGCAGGAAGGTCACCAGGGCGAGCGCGAACACCAGCGCCACCAGGTGGCTGGCCGCCAGCGGCAGACCCACCGCGTGCAGCAGCGGGCTGATCAGGTGCTCGATCGCGGGCTCGGCGAGGGCACCGAGGCCCAGGGTGCAGAGCGTGATGCCGAGCTGGGCGCCGGCCAGCATCAGGCTCAACTCGCGGACCCCTTCCAGCGCCGCCCGGGCCGCCCGGCCGCCGCCGGCCGCCATCTGCTCCAGGCGGTACCGTTTGGACGCCACCAGGGCGAACTCGGCGGCCACGAAGAAGCCGTTGAGCGCCAGCAGCACCACGGAGAAGAACAGCGCAAACCCGGGGGTCATGCCGCCTCCTCCCCGCGCTCAGCGACGGTCGTCCGGAGCCGGACGGAGTCGGCGACGTGCCGATCCACGGCCAGCACCTCGACCAGGGCGCGCTGTTCGACGTCGGGCAGCTCGCCGTCGACGGCAAGGCTGATCTCCAGCCGGTCGCCGACCTCGGGCACCCGGCCCAGCTCCCGCATGACCAGCCCGGAGAGAGTGTCGTACTCGGGTGCCTCGGGCAGCGCGATGCCGGTGCTGTCGGCGACCTCGTCGATCCGCCAGCGGGCCGGCACCACCCAGGAGCCGTCGTCCTGCCGCGCCGCGGCCCGCTCCGGCGGATCGTCCTCGTCGCGGATCGGCCCGACCAGCTCCTCGGCGATGTCCTCCAGCGTGATCACGCCGGCGAAACCGCCGTACTCGTCGACCACGCAGGCGAGCTGCCGGTGCCCGACCCGGAGCCGGTCCAGCACCGTCGGCAGCGGCAGCGTCTCCGGCACCAGCAGCGGGGGTACGGCCACCGCCTCGACCCGGGTGGTGGCCCGCTCGGCCGGTGGCACCCCCAGCACGTCGGCGATGCCGACCACGCCGACCAGGTCGTCGACGCCCTCGGCGCCCCGGACCGGGAACCGGGAATGCCCGGTGTCCAGCAGCTCGACGACCCGGCTGACCGGCTCGTCGGCCCGTACGGTGTGCACGTCGACCCGGGGAACCATGGCCTCCCCGGCGGTCAGTTCCCGGAAGTCGAGACCCCGGTCGAGCAGATCGGACATCGCGGCGTCGAGGTGCCCCTCCTCTCGGGACTCGGCGATGATCTGTTCCAGGTCCTCCGGGGTGGCGCCGCTGGGCAGCTCCTCGATCGGCTCGATGCCGACCCGGCGGAGCAGCCGCACGGCGGCCCGGTCGAAGAGGGTGATCAACGGTCCGGCGATCTTCAGGTAGATCAGGGTGGACCGGGCCAGCGCCCGGGCCAGGGGTTCGGCACGGGCGATGGCGAGGTTCTTCGGGGCCAGCTCACCGAGGACCATCTGCACCACGGTGGCGATGATCAGGGCCAGCGCCACCGACAGCGGCAGCGCGACCCCGGTGGAGACCCCGGCGACGCCGAGCAGGTCGGCCAGCCCGGCGCCCAGGTACGGCTCGGCGGCGTAACCGACCAGCAGGGCGGTGACGGTGATGCCGAGCTGGGCGCCGGACAGCATGAACGACAGCCGTCCGGTCACCTCCAGGGCCCGGGCGGCGGCCTGGTCACCCCCGTCGGCGAGCTGCTTGAGCTTGCCCCGGTCCACGGCGACGTAGCCGAACTCCTGGGCCACGAAGTAACCGGTGGCGGCGGTGAGCACGATGATGAGAACGAGTCCCACGAGGATCAACACGGGACGCTCAGGGCTCCCGGGGCCGTCGGGACTGGGGATTGCCGGGCATGACCCGGCTGGCTACTGCTGCCCTCCTGGGCAGAGGAGTCGATCATGCGGCCATTTTATCGGCGCTGGCTGTACGTCCGCTGAGGGTGCCGGGAAGCTCCTCGACGTCCGGTTCGCCGGTCCGCCAGGTCCCGCGTGCGGTTCACCGGCCGGCCAGTTCGTCGGCGTCGAGCAGGGCGGCGTCGACCCGGCCCGACCGGTACGCCGCCCGCCCGATCATCTGCGCGGCGACCGGCGCGGTGGTCAGTTGGAAGACCGCGACCAGCCCGATCATCCCCAGGTCCGCCGGCGTACGCAGGCGCAGCGCCACCCCGACGAGCAGCAGCAGCACGCCGAGGACCTGCGGTTTGGTGGCGGCGTGCATCCGGTCCAGCACGTCCGGGAAGCGCAGCACGCCGATCCCGGCGGCGAGCCCGAGCAGCGCCCCGGCCAACAGGAAGGCCGCGCCGAACCAGTCGGCGACGGCGGCCATCAGGCGACCTCGCGGACGGCGAAGCGCACCAGGGAGACCGAACCGACGAAGCCGAGCAGCGAGAGCACCACGAGGATGGGCAGCGTGGTGGCGTGCCGGTTGACCGCCGCCTCCACGGCCACCGCCGCCAGCATGGTGGAGAGCAGCAGGTCGGCGGCGACGACCCGGTCGAGCAGCGACGGTCCGCGATAGATGCGGGCCAGGGCGAGCAGCGCGGTGACCGAGATCAGCACGGTCAGCGCGCCGGCGAGAAGCGTGGTCACGGGTTGGTCCTCCGGTCGTCGGGTTCGGCGGTGAGCTGGCGTACTTCCTGCGGGGAGCCGACGGCGCGGACGATGCGCCGCTCGACGGCGAGGACCCGCTCCCGGCTGTCGGTCAGGTCCTCCGGGCTACGGACGTCGAGGACGTGCACGTAGAGCGCGCCGCGGTCACGGTCCACCTCGAGAATCAGGGTGCCCGGGACCAGGGAGATCAGCTCGGCGGTGAGCGCCAGGTTGAGGTCGGTGCGGATCCGCAGCGGCACCGCGATGATCGCGCCGCGCGGCCGGTAGCCGGGGCGGACCGCGATGGCGGCGACGTGGACACTGGCGCTGACCAACTCGCCGACGAAGGTGACCGCGAGGACCAACAGCGCCCCGGGGCGGAGCCGGCCGCCGAAGGTGACCGGCGGGAGCGGGAAGAACAGCAGCACCGCCCCGCCGACGAGGATCCCGCCGAGCAGGTTTCCCCAGGACAGGTCCCCCCACAGCAGCAGCCAGATCGCCACCAGCCAGCCGAGCGTGACGGCCTGGTCGCGGCGCCGCCCGCCGCGCCCGATGGCGGGCGCGGCCGGGCCGTTGTCGGCCGGCGGCGGTCCGTCCGCCGCGCGCCCGTCGTCGGCCGGCGGGCCCGGGGGCGGGGCGCCGGTCACCGGACGCCCGCGGGCAGCACGGCCCGGACGTACGGGGTGCGTTGCCGCAGGTCGCCGGCGGCGTCCGCGGTGACCCGGAACAGCGGCCCGGCGGCCAGGGTCAGCGCCACGCCGAGTGCCACCAGGGCGGCGGTCGCACCGACCATCAGCGCGGGCAGCCGGACGGCCGGGGCGGCGGTGGCCAGCTGGGGTGCCCGCCAGAACGCGATGTTCCACACCCGGGAGGCGGCGTAGAGGGTGAGCAGACTGGTCACCGTTCCCGCGGCGACCAGCACCCCGGGCAGCACCCCGCCGGCCGCCACCCCGGCCTGGAGCAGGCCGAGCTTGCCGAGGAAGCCGGAGAACGGCGGGATGCCGGCCAGGTTCATCGCCGGGACGAAGAAGAGCACGGCGAGCAGCGGGGCCATCCGGGCCAGTCCGCCCAGCCGGCGCAGGTCGGTGCTGCCGGCCCGCTCCTCGACCAGGCCGGCGACCAGGAAGAGGGTGGTCTGGATGGTGATGTGGTGCACCACGTAGAAGATCGCTCCGGAGAGCCCGGCGACGGTGCTCAGCGCCACCCCGTAGATCATGTAGCCGATGTGGCTGACCAGGGTGAAGGAGAAGAGCCGCTTCAGGTCGGACTGGGCGACCGCGCCGAGGACGCCGACCACCATGGTCAGCCCGGCCACGACCATGAGCAGGCCGGAGACCTGACCGCCGGGGAAGAGCAGGGTCTCGGTGCGGATGATCGCGTACACGCCGACCTTGGTGAGCAGGCCGGCGAAGACCGCGGTGACCGGGGCCGGCGCCGTCGGGTAGCTGTCCGGCAGCCAGGCCGAGACCGGGAACACCGCCGCCTTGATGGCGAACGCGAGCAGCAGCATGAGCTGCAACACCAGGCGTACGCCGGCCGGCAGGTCGTCCAGCCGCCCGGCGAGCTGGGCCATGTTGAGGGTGCCGGTGGCCGCGTACACCAGTCCCACCGCGGCCAGGAAGATCATCGAGGAGAGGACGCTGACCACCACGTACGTCGCGCCGGTCCGGATCCGGGTCTCGGTGCCACCGAGGGTGATCAGCACGAAGCTGGCGGCCAGCAGAATCTCGAAGCCGACGAAGAGGTTGAACAGGTCCCCGGCGAGGAACGCGTTGGTCACGCCAGCGGTGAGCACCAGGTAGGTCGGGTGGTAGATGTTCACCGGGGCCGCCTCCGTGGTCTCCCCGCGCCCCTGACCGATCGAGTAGAGCAGCACGCAGAGGGTCACCGCCGAGGAGACCACCAGCATCAGCGCGGCCAACTGGTCGGCGACCAGCACGATGCCGACCGGCGGAGGCCAGCCACCCACCCGGACCACCACCGGCCCGTGCCGGTACGCCTCGACGAGCAGCACCACCGCGACCGCCAGGGTGGTGACGAGGCCGAGCACGCTCACCGTCCGCTGCCAGCGGGGCCGGTTGGCCAGGATCAGGGTGAGCGCGGCACCGAGCAGCGGCACCACCACCGGCAGCGGGACCAGGGCCGGGGTCATAGTTGTTCCCCCCGGCGGCGCAGCCGGCGCAGCGCCGGCCCCGGGTCCACCTGCTCCGGGTCGTTGTTCGGCCCCTCGCCGCCGCGATCCGCGGTGGACACCTCGTTGCGTTCGGCGAGCCGGACGATCTGCCGGTCCTCCAGGTCGTCCTGCACCTCGTCGTCGCCGCTGAGGTACCAGCTCCGGTAGGCGACCGCGAGCAGGAACGCGGTCAGCCCGAACGTGATCACCACGGCGGTGAGCACCATGGCCTGCGCCAGGGCGTCGCTCATCTGCCCGGTCGGCCCGGTGCCGACCAGGGGCGGGCCGCCGGACCGGCCACCGAGCAGGATCAGCAGGTTCACCCCGTTGCCGACCAGGATGACGCCGAGCAGGATCCGGGTCAGGCTCCGCTCCAGCAGCAGCGTGACGCCGGCCGCCACGAGCGCCCCGACGGCGATCACCAGGACCAGCGTCGGCCCCGTCCCGACATTTGTCATGGCCGGTCCCCCTCCCGCTGGACCACGAGCCCCGAGGCGGACTCGCCGGCGGACTCGATGTGCCGGTCCACCTCGGCGCCGAGGCTGCGCAGGATGTCCAGCACCAGGCCGACCACGATCAGGTAGACGCCGATGTCGAAGAAGAGCGACGTGACCAGGTGGAGGTGGCCGACCACGGGGACCCAGAGGTTCACCTTGACGCTGTGCAGCACGGCGCCAGTGACCAGCAGCGAGAGCACGCCGCCGCCGACCGAGACGGCCAGCCCGGCGCCGAGCACGGTGCCGGCCCCCACCGGGGCGGCCTCGGCCAGCTCGTACCGGCCGCCGGCCAGGTAACGGAGGGCCAGCGCGAGGCTGGCGACCAGCCCGCCGGCGAAGCCACCGCCCGGGGCGTTGTGCCCGGAGAAGAGCAGGAACAGGGAGAACAGCACCACGGTGTGGAAGATCAGCCGGGTGACCACCTCGAAGACGATCGAGCGGCGGCGCTCGTGCAGGGTGGTCCCGCCGCGCAGCCAGACGGTGCGCCGGTCCCGACGGGGCGTGGACGGGCGTGGGCGGCGCGGTCGGGGCCCGGTGCGGGACCGCTCGAAGATCAGGCTGGCCACCCCGGTCGCGGTCACCACCAGCACCGAAATCTCGCCCATGGTGTCCCAGGCCCGGATGTCCACCAGGGTCACGTCCACCACGTTGCGGCCGTGGCCCTCGGTGACCGCCAGGTGCGGGTAGGCCAGCGAGATCGACGGCGCCCGCCGTGCGCCGGCCGCGGCGAGGGCGAGGCCGGCCATCACCAGCCCGGCGGCCAGCCCGATGCCGCGGCGTACCCAGCGGCTGCGGCGCAGCGGGCGGGCCGAGAAGTGGGGCGGCAGGCGCCGCAGGACCAGCACGAAGACCGCGATGGTGGCGGTCTCCACCAGGAACTGGGTGAGCGCCAGGTCGGGCGCGCCGTAGAGGACGAACATCATCGCCGTGCCGTAGCCGGTGACGCCGACCAGCAGCATCGCGGTGAGCCGGCGCCGGGCGCCGAGCGCGAGCACCGCCGCCACCGCGATCACCGCGCAGACCACGAGCTGGGCCGGGCTGGCCCAGCCGGCGATGTCGTTCCGCCAGGGCCGGGTGACCAGCATCGCCGTGCCGGGCACCAGCACCAGGGCGAGCAGCACGATGCCGAGGTACTGCGGCAGGGAGCCGCGCTGGGTGAGGCTGGTGACCTCGATGGCGATCCGGTCGAACCAGTGGGTGATCCACTCGTACCCCTGGTTGCCGCCGACCGGGAAGCGCAGCCGCCGCAGCGCGGACGCCAGCCGGCCGCGGACCAGGTGCAGCACCACGCCGCCGCCGATGGCGGCGGCGGAGAGGCCCAGCGCGACGGTCGGTCCGTGCCAGAGCGCCAGGTGCTCCCCCACCGGGCCGAAGAGCGCCGCGTACGGATGGAGCAGGCCACCGATCCAGCCGGCCGCCGGACCCGCGGCGAGCCCGGCCACGGCGAGCAGGGCCGGTGGTACGAGCATCGCGGCCGGGGGCCGCTCCAGTTCGGTGTCGGCCAGGCCGGGCCGGGTAGCGAAGGCCCCCCAGAGGAAGCGGATGCTGTACGCGACGGTCAGCGCGATGCCCGCGACCAGCACGGCGAGCACCAGCGGCCGGTCGGTGAACGCGGCGAGGACGGCCTCCTTGGCGACGAAGCCGAGCAGCGGCGGTACGCCGGCCATCGAGGCGGCGGCCAGCCCGGCGATCCCGGCGAGCAGCGGCGCGTTGCGCCCCACCCCCGACAGTTCGCGCAGGTCCCGGCCGCCCGCGCTGTGGTCGAGGATGCCCACGACGAGGAACAGCCCCGCCTTGAACAGCGCGTGCGCCAGCAGCATCGCGGTGCCGGCCAGCGCTGTCTCGGGGGTGCCCGCGCCGAGCACCACGGTGAGCAGGCCGAGCTGGCTGACCGTCCCGTACGCCAGCAGCAGCTTGAGGTCGTCCTGCCGCAGCGCCGCCCAGCCCCCGGCGACCAGGGTGATCAGCCCGGCGACCACGGTGACCGGGCGCCACGGACCGGCCGGGGCGAGCGCCGGGCCGAGCAACCCGATCAGGAACACCCCGGCCTTCACCATCGCCGCCGCGTGCAGGTAGGCGCTGACCGGCGTGGGCGCCGCCATCGCCACCGGCAGCCAGGAGCTGAACGGGAACACGGCGGCCTTGGCGAGCGCCCCGGCGAGGACGAGCAGGACGGCCGTGACCAGGTACCCGCCGCCGGGCAGCGGCACGGACGTGATCAGTGACCAGCGGTAGCCGCCGGCGTGCCGGCCGAGCAGCAGGAAGCCGACCAGCATGGCCAGCCCGCCCAGCGTGGTGACGATCAGCGCCTGGGCGGCCGCCAGGCGGCTGGACCGCCGCTCGGTGCTGTGCCCGATCAGCAGGTAGGAGAAGACCGTGGTGAGTTCCCAGAAGACGTAGAGCAGCAACAGGTCGTCGGAGACGACCAGGCCGACCATCGCTCCGGCGAAGGCGACCATGACGGCCGCGAACCGGGCCAGGCCCGCCGAGCCGGCGTGGAAGTAGCGGGCGGAGTAGACCAGCACCAGTGCGCCGACGCCGCCGACCAGCAGCAGCATGAGCCAGGACAGGGTGGTGACCCGCAGCGCCACGTCGAGCTGGAGCTGCGCGATCCACGGGTACGTCTCGACCACCGCGCCGCCGTGGCGTACCACCCCGGTGTGCGCGACGGCCCAGCCGAAGGCGGCGGCCGGGGCGAGGGCGAGGGCGTAGCAGGCGCGTGGGCCCCACCACCGGACCAGCAGTGGCGCGAGCAGGGCCGCCACCAGGTGCAGGATCAGCAGGACGAGCACGCGGACTCCCGGTCGAGTAACAGCGCACGCCGGCACGCTGCGGCCACGACCGATCAGACGTCACAGCGGCACCCACTCGGGCGGTTTTCGGGAAAACCACCCACCCCAACCGGTCCATCCGGCCCACCCGACGCGGCCCCCGTCTGGTTGATCAAGAGGCTTGCGTCCGGATCCGGGGCAGGGGCGACGCGAGCTTCTTGATCAACGACCGCCCCCGTTCGAGCGCTGCTCGCCGCCGGCTGAGCCCCACCGTTGGGTGGGCCGGGCGGTGGGTGGGGGTGGACGGGGCGGTCAGCGGAGGGCGGGGTCGCCGGCGGGAACCGCCGGCGACCGGGCCGGGCGGTCCCGGCGGGTCTCCACCAGCAGGTCCGGGCGGCCGAGCTGGCGGACCGCCTTGTTGACCACCCGCTGCGCGGCGGCCAGGGAGCGCACCGGCAGCAGCTTGCCGCGGCTCTCGCGGCGAAGGACGAAGTAGTGCACGGCGGCGCGGACCAGGGCCCGGTCGGCGGCGCTGGAGTGGGCGGTGGCGACGACCAGCTCACGCAGGCACCGGGCGAGCTCCTCGGCGAGCTCCAACTCGGGGCCGTGCAGCCCGGCGCGGAGCGCGGCGAGGTGGCCGTCGACCTTGCGGATCAGCACGTCGGTCCCGGGCCCGGAGTCTCGCTCCTCGACGGTCATCCAAGCCCTCCACCCCACGCTGCGTTGCGAGTGAAGTTACTTTATGTTGCGCGGCGCGAGCAAGCAGTTAAGTAAGACTTAACGCATGCAACGCCGCATCCGCCGCGTAAGCGGCTGAGCCGGACAGAACAGCGCTCGCCACGGGCCGAATGTCACATCGGCGAGGCAGGATGGGAGCGTGGCGGACGAGGTGACCGGCGGGGACGCGTCGGTGCTGGCGGATTTCGGCGCGGCGACCCGGGAGTGGTTCACCGCCGCCTTCGCGCGGCCCACCGCCGCCCAGGCCGGCGCCTGGCGGTCGGTCGCGGCCGGGCGCAACGCCCTGGTCGTCGCCCCGACCGGCTCCGGCAAGACCCTGGCCGCGTTCCTCTGGTCACTGGACCGGCTGGCCAAGGAGCCGCTGCCGGCCGAGCCCCGGCAGCGCTGCCGGGTGCTCTACGTCAGCCCGCTCAAGGCGCTCGCCGTCGACGTGGAACGCAACCTGCGCGCCCCGCTGGCCGGCATCCGGCAGGCCGCCACCCGGCTCGGTCTCGCCCCGCCGGAGATCACCGTCGGCATGCGCACCGGCGACACGCCGGCCGACGAGCGCCGGTCCTTCGCGCGTACCCCGCCGGACATCCTGATCACCACGCCGGAGTCGCTGTTCCTGCTGCTCACCTCCGCCGCCCGGGACTCGCTGCGCGGCGTACGGACGGTCATCGTCGACGAGGTGCACGCGGTGGCCGGCACCAAGCGCGGCGCTCACCTGGCGCTCTCCCTGGAACGCCTCGACGCGCTGCTGGAGGCGCCGGCACAGCGGATCGGCCTGTCCGCCACCGTCCGGCCGGTCGACGGCTGCGCCCACTTCCTCGGCGGGGCCCGCCCGGTCGACGTGGTGCAGCCGGCCAGCAGCAAGACCATCGAGGTCAGCGTGCAGGTGCCGGTGGAGGACCTGACCCGCCTCGACGAGCAGGAGCCGCCGGAGGACGATCTCGGCGGCCCCGGCCCGCGCCGGCCGTCGATCTGGCCGGCCGTCGAGGAACGCGTCTTCTCGTTGGTCCGGTCGCACCGGTCGACCATCGTCTTCACCAACTCCCGGCGCAGCGCCGAACGGCTCTGCGCCCGCCTCAACGAGCTGGCCGCCGAGGAGCTGGCGGCGGCGAACGCCCCGGGCGGCGGCCACGTGGCGCAGGGCGGCCGGCCGGTGGGCGTACCCGATCGGCCAGGGTGGGACGACGGCCCGGCAGCCGCCGACGGCGGTCCGCGGCGCGGGCCGCTGCGCGCGCCCCGGCAACCGGCCGAGGTGATGGCGCAGTCGGGGGCGGCGGCCGGGGCGCCACCGGTGATCGCCCGGGCCCACCACGGCAGCGTCTCCCGCGAGGAGCGCAAGCAGATCGAGGAGGCGCTCAAGTCCGGGCAGCTCCCCGCCGTGGTCGCCACCTCCAGCCTGGAGCTCGGCATCGACATGGGCGCGGTCGATCTGGTGGTGCAGATCGAGGCCCCGCCGAGCGTCGCCGCCGGCCTGCAACGGGTCGGCCGGGCCGGGCACCAGGTGGGCGCGGTCTCCCGGGGCGTGGTCTTCCCGAAGCACCGCGGCGACCTGCTCTCCTGCACGGTGGTCGCCGAACGGATGGCCGAGGGCGCGATCGAGGAACTGCACTACCCGCGCAACCCGCTGGACGTGCTGGCCCAGCAGATCGTGGCGATGGTGGCCCTGGAGCCGTGGCGGCTCGGCGACCTGGCCGTGCTGGTCCGCCGGGCGGCCCCCTTCGCCGAGCTGCCCGACTCGGCGCTGCACGCCGTGCTCGACATGCTCTCCGGGCGCTACCCGTCGACCGCCTTCGCCGAGCTGCGGCCCCGGCTGGTCTGGGACCGGGCCACCGACGTGCTCACCGGCCGGCCCGGCGCCCAGCGGCTCGCGGTGACCAGCGGCGGCACCATCCCCGACCGGGGGCTGTTCGGGGTCTTCCTGGCCGGCGCCGAACGGGCCGCCCGGGTCGGCGAGCTGGACGAGGAGATGGTCTACGAGTCCCGGGTCGGCGACGTCTTCCTGCTCGGCTCGTCGTCCTGGCGGATCGAGGAGATCACCCCCGACCGGGTGCTGGTCTCCCCCGCCCCCGGGCAGGCCGCCCGGATGCCTTTCTGGAAGGGCGACCAGCTCGGCCGCCCGGTCGAGCTGGGCCGGGCGATCGGCGCCCGGGTCCGGGCGCTGCTGCGGCAGAGCGACTCCGACGCCGTCGCCGCGCTGCGCGCGGGCGGGCTGGACGACTGGGCCGCCGGCAACCTGATGGCGTACCTGCGGGAGCAGAAGGAGGCCACCCGGGCGCTGCCCGACGACCGGACAGTGGTGGTCGAGCGGTTCCGCGACGAGCTCGGCGACTGGCGGCTGGCCGTGCACTCGGTGCTCGGCGCCCGGGTCAACGGCCCCTGGGCGCTCGCCATCGGCCGCCGGCTCGCCGAGCGGTACGGGGTGGACGCCCAGGTGATGCCCGCCGACGACGGCATCGTGGTGCGGCTGCCGGACACCGCCGACGAGCCGCCCGGCGCCGACGTGGTGGTCTTCGAGCCCGACGAGATCGCCCAGCTCGTCGAGGAGTCCGTCGGCACCTCGGCGCTCTTCGCCGCCCGCTTCCGCGAGTGCGCGGCCCGGTCGCTGCTGCTGCCCCGCCGCGACCCGCGCCGCCGGCAGCCGCTCTGGCAGCAGCGCCAGCGGGCCGCCCAGCTGCTCGACGTCGCCCGGGAGTACGCCGACTTCCCGGTCACCCTGGAGGCCGCCCGGGAGTGCCTGCAGGACGTCTTCGACCAGCCGGCGCTCGCCGAGTTGATGCGCGACCTGGCGGCCCGCAAGGTACGCCTGGTCGAGGTGGCGTCCGAGCGCCCGTCGCCGTTCGCCCGCTCGCTGCTCTTCGGGTACGTCGGCGCGTTCCTCTACGAGGGCGACGCGCCGCTCGCCGAACGCCGGGCCGCCGCCCTCGCCCTCGACTCCGGGCTCCTCGGCGAGCTGCTCGGCCGGGTCGACCTGCGGGAGCTGCTCGACCCGGCGGTGCTCGCCGAGACCGAGCGGCAGCTGCGCTGGCGCACCGAGCAGCGCCGCCCCCGCGACGCCGAGGACGTGGTGGAGCTGCTCCGGGTGGTCGGCGACCTGAGCGACGCCGAGCTGGCCGAGCGGGGCGTACCCGCCGGTTGGCTGGACGAGCTGGCGGCGGCCCGGCGGGTGCTGCGGGTCCGGATCGCCGGCGAGGAACGCTGGGTGGGCGTGGAGGACGCGGCCCGGCTGCGGGACGCGCTCGGCGTGGCACTGCCGGTCGGGGTGGCCGAGGCGTACCTGGCGCCGGTGGCCGACCCGCTCGGTGACCTGGTCGCCCGGTACGCGAAGACCCACGGCCCGTTCGCGGCGGCTACCTGCGCCGCCCGGTTCGGGCTCGGGGTGTTCGTGGTCGAGCAGGCGCTGCGCCGGCTCGCCGCCACCGGGCGGGTGGTCTCCGGCGAGTTCGCCCCGGACAGCGTCGGCAGCCAGTGGTGCGACGCCGAGGTGCTGCGGCTGCTGCGCCGGCGGTCCCTCGCGGCGCTGCGGCGCGAGATCGAGCCGGTGCCGCCGCGTGCCCTCGCCGCGTTCCTGCCCCGCTGGCAGCAGGTCGGTTCGTCGGCCCGGGGCGTGGAGGCGGTGGCCGCCACCGTGGAGCAGCTGCAGGGCGCCGCGGTGCCGGCGTCGGCGCTGGAACGGCTGGTGCTGCCCGCCCGGGTCGCCGACTACTCCCCCGCCCAGCTCGACCAGCTCTGCGCCAGCGGGGAGGTGGTGTGGGCCGGGTCCGGGGCGATCTCCGGCGGCGACGGCTGGATCACCCTGGTGTACGCGGATGCCGCGCCGCTGCTGCTCCCGCCGCCGGACGAGGCGCTGACCCGCACCCCGCTGCACGAGGCGGTGCTGGGCGCGCTCGCCGACGGGCAGGCGCTCTTCTTCCGTTCCCTGTCCGACCGGATCGGCTCGACCGACGACGCCGCGCTGGCGGCGGCGATCTGGGATCTGGTCTGGGCGGGGCACCTCACCAACGACACGCTAGCCCCGCTACGGGCGGTGCTCGGCGGGGGCGGCGCGCACCGGTCGCGGCCGTCCGCGCCGCGCACCCGCTACCGCCGGCCGGGCCGGGTGGCGCTGCCCAGCCGCGGCGGCCCGCCCACCGTCGCCGGCCGCTGGTCCCGGCTGCCCGATCGCGACCTCGATCCGACCCGCCGGGCCGCCGCCCTCGCCGACCTGCTGCTGGAACGGCACGGCGTGGTCACCCGGGGCGCGGTCATGGCCGAGCAGGTCACCGGCGGCTTCGCCGCGGTCTACCCGGTGCTGTCCGCGCTAGAGGAACGCGGCGCCGCGCGCCGGGGCTACTTCGTGGAAGGGCTGGGCGCGGCCCAGTTCGCGGTGCCCGGGGCAGTGGATCGGATCCGCGCCCTGGCCGACCCGGCCGACGGCGCTCGTGGCCCGGGCGGGCCGACCCTGGTGCTCGCCGCCACCGACCCGGCAAACCCGTACGGCGCGGCGCTGCCGTGGCCGGATCGGGTGGTCGACTCCGGCGACGGCACGACGCCGGCCACCGGGCACCGGGCCGGACGCAAGGCCGGCGCGCTGGTCGTGCTGGTCGGCGGGGAACCGGTGCTCTACGTGGAGCGGGGCGGGCGGACCCTGCTGTCGTTCACCGACGACGTCGACCTGCTCGCCGCGGCGGGCAAGGGGCTCGCCGACGCGGTGCACTCCGGCGCCCTCGGCGCCATCTCGGTGGAGCGTGCCGACGGCGAGGCGGTGCACTCCTCGCCGCTGCGCGACGCGCTGACCGCCGCCGGTTTCCGAGCCACCCCGCGCGGCCTGCGCCTGCGCGGCTGACCGGTCACCACCAACGACAGCCTGTCGGCGCTGCGGTGACCGGCGTTCGATCTCGGCCGCACGGACGCGCGAACGGCGCCGCGCCCCCGGGGTGGTCCCGGGGGCGCGGCAGCGGACAGCCGGCCGTCAGTTGGCCCGGATCAGCTGACCCACCAGGCCGTGCTGCTCGTCGTCCGGCCCCGAGCTGAACCAGAGGGTTCCCTCGCCGCCGGTCTGCTCGGTCCCCGGCAGCAGCGCCCAGAGACCGTCGATCGTGATGACGTCGCCGTCGTCGTCCCGCAGCAGACCCTCGAACTCGTTCCCGTCGAACACGTTGATCTTGCCGTCGCCGAAGTTGCCCACCAGCAGGTCACCGGCGAACCGGCCGAAGCTCTTCGGCGCGATGGCCATGCCCCATGGCGCGTTGAGCGTCCCCCTGCTGGCGACCCGGCACACGCGCCGACCGAAGTCGGTGAAGAGGTCCACGAAGCCGAGCCCCACACCGGGCACGTCGTCGTGGGCCGCCGCGTCCTGCTTGGCGTAGCTGACGTAGACCGCCTCCCCGACCGCGAACACGTTGAACGGCGCGAAGCCCTCCGGCAGCTCCCGGTCCTGGAACCGGCGGTCCGAAAGGTCGACCTTGTCGAAGTCCTCGTCGAACACGTCGATCCGCGCGTTGTGGAAGTCGGCGGCGAGCAGGAAGTTGCCGGAGTCGGTATGCAGCAGGGTCGCTCCCTTGTAGACCGCACCCTCCTCACCGTGGGCGACGGCGACGCCATTGGCGCCCGCCTTCTGGTTCCACGCGATGACGTCGCCGCTCTCGGTGACGAAGATGAACCTGGCGGGCGCGTTGCCACCCCCGTCCGGCACCGCGAAGCCGTCCGTGTCGTTGAACACCGCGCCGGTCGGCCCACCGGGCACGCTGACCGTGATGTTGACCTTGTTGACGGGCGCGCCGTCCACCCCGCCGCTGTAGACGGTGGCCGTGTCGGTGCCGTTGTTGGCCACCCACAACGGCGTGTCCGGCCCGAGGGCCAGGCCCCAGGTGTTGACCGCGTTCGGATCCACGAGCGGTGGTCTTCGGGAATCCTGCTTCAGCGCCTGGTCCGAGACCTGGTTGATCACGTCGAACTCGGGCGTCCGGTGCCTCTCATGGCCGCCGTCGTGGGCCCACGCCGGGCTGCCGACGGCGGTGGCCGCGGCCACCGCCCCGGCGGTCACCAGCCGTGCCATCTTCGTCGCCATGCTGCTCCTCTCGATCGAGTGACAGGGACCAGCGGCCGCGAGAAGGGTCGGGTGACGTCGCGGGCGCAGGCGTGGGCGTCAACGGCTCGGCGCGTGGGAAATTCGTGGAGCCCTCGGCCGTACCGAGTCTCGGACACCCATAGCGACCCTTCCACCCCGATCGGGTGGGCATCGACAGTTTGGCGAAACATTGTCACATTCCACCCGATAGGGGCGGCGCCAGCCGTTCGGCTGCCACCGGCCCGCCGGATAGCCTTCCCCGCATGTCCCGGACCACCTGGATCTCGCTGACCACCGACTACGGTCTCGCCGACGGGTTCGTGGCGGCGTGTCACGGCGTCCTCGCCCGGCTCGCCCCGGCCGCCCGGGTGATCGACGTGACCCACCTGGTGCCACCGGCGGACGTCCGCCGGGGCGCGGCGGTGCTCTCGCAGACCGTGCCGCACCTGCCCGAGGGGGTGCACGTGGCGGTGGTCGACCCCGGCGTCGGCACCGCACGCCGGGCGATCGGCCTGGCCACCCCGAACGGGCTGCTCGTCGGGCCGGACAACGGCCTGTTGCTCGACGCCGCCGCGGCGCTCGGCGGAATCGCCGCCGCGGTCGAGCTGGCCAACCCGGCGTGGCTGGCTCCCGCGGTCTCCCGCACCTTCCACGGCCGGGACGTCTTCGCGCCGGTCGCCGCCCGCCTCGCGCTCGGCGCACCGCTCGCCGAGGCCGGCCCGGCGCTGGACCCGGCGACGCTGGTCCGGCTGCCCGCACCGGTGCTCCACCGCACCGCCGACGGGTTCGCCGCCGAGGTGCTCACCGTGGACCACTTCGGCAACGTCCAGCTCGCCGCCCCGGCCGACCTCCTCGACGGGCTGCCGGACCGGGTCCGGGTGACCGGCCGGGCCGATCGACCACGCCAGCTCGGCGCGCCTGACACCGCGCCACTACGACAGCCTCAGCTCGGCGCGCCTGACACCGCGCCGCGACCTGAGGCCGTCGCCGAGGCCGTCACGGGGGCCCTCGCGGTGCGCGGGCTCACCTTCGCCGACGCCCCGGTCGAGGAGCTGGTGGTGTACCCGGACTCCGCCGGGCTGGTCGCCGTCGCGGTCAACACCGGCCGGGCGGTCGACCGGCTCGGCGTACGCCCCGGGGACGTGGTGACGGTGACCCGCGGCTGAGCCCCTGTCCGGCCCGTGTGCGGCCCGGGCCGGCGAGGGAGGATGGTGAGGTGCCCGAAGGTGACACCGTCTGGAACACCGCCCGCGTGCTCCAGCGCGCCCTGGCCGGCACCCGGCTCACCGGCTCCGACTTCCGGGTGCCGCAGCTCGCCGTAACCGACCTGACCGGCTGGACCGTCCGGGAGTCGGCCAGCCGGGGCAAGCATCTGCTGCTCCGGCTCACCGCTCCCGACGGGCACCCCGACGGCGGGCGGGACTGGACCCTGCACTCGCACCTGCGGATGGACGGCGCCTGGCGGGCGTACGCCCCGGGCGAGCGGTGGGCAGCCCGGCCGGCGCACCTGATCCGGGCGGTGCTCCGCTCCCCCGGCGCGGTCGCCGTCGGCTACCACCTGCACGAGCTGGCGCTCATCCCGACCGCAGCGGAGGAGTCGCTGGTCGGCCACCTGGGGCCGGACCTGCTCGGCCCGGACTGGGACCCGGACGAGGCGGTCCGCCGGCTGGTCGCCCACCCGGACGAGAGCATCGGCGAGGCGCTGCTGGACCAGCGCAACCTGGCCGGGGTGGGCAACCTCTACAAGTGTGAGGTGCTCTTCCTGCGCGGGGTCTCGCCGTGGACCCCGGTCGGGGCGGTGCCCGACCTGGCCGGCACGGTCGCCCTCGCGCAGCGGTTGCTCGCCGCGAACCGGGGGCGCTGGACGCAGAGCACCACCGGCTCGCTGCACCGGGGGCAGACCAGCTACGTGTACGGCCGGCGGGCCCAGCCCTGCCGGCGCTGCGGCACCGCCATCCGCAAGGCGGAGCAGGGCGAGCGGGTCACCTACTGGTGCCCGGCCTGCCAGCCGGACCGACCCTGACCTCCGCGCCACGACCCCGAGGGCCGGGCTCGGAACAGGCGGGTGGAGATCCGCTTCGGCCGGCAACACTGGCGGCCGGCCCGTGGAACTTCCACGAACCGGCAAGATCGCCCGAGATTGGGACGATTGGGTACTTCCCTCACCGGCTTCGGCGTCGCATGCTGCGGTTGACTGCTCACCCATCGTCAGCAGCGCGTACGCCCCGCCACGCCGCGGTGGCGGCGGGCGCGCCCCGATCCCGGGGAGAGCCATGGCCCTGTTCCGCAGATTCCGGCCGGGCTGGGCGGACCGTGCCGTCCGGGCCGTCGAGGACAATACGCCGACCGTGCCCGCCGCCCGGCTCGCCGAGGAGGCGACCGGGCCGGCGCCGGCCAGCCTCGACCCGGCCGCCGTGCCCCGCTGCTTCGGCCCGGTGCCGAACTTCGCCGGCAGCCCGCTGTCGACCCTCGACCCGGCCGGCCGGCCGGTACCCGGAACGGGCATCCGCAAGTTCGTCGACGCGCTGCCGGTGCCCGCGTTCGACAACTCCAGCTCGGCGCGTCTGACGCCGCGCCGCGACCTGGAGCAGTCGTTCGACAACTCCGGCTCGGCTGGCGGCCCTAATTCGGCCTCCGCGCCGCCAGGCGGCACTCCGGACCGAATGAAGGCCGGTCTGGCGCCGCGCAGCGATCTGAAGCCGTCGCTGGAGCCGTCACCGGCCACCGCCGGGCTGGATGCCCGGCTGCCGGTGGCGGTGCCGGACACCATCAGCTGGCCCGGCTGCGACTACTACGAGATTGGGCTCCAGGAGTACGCGCAACGCCTGCACCGCGACCTGCCCGCCACCCGGCTGCGCGGCTACCGCCAGCTCAACCTGGGCACCGACCCGTCCGGGCACAACACGGTCAGCCCGCCGGACCGGCCCTGGCACCTCGGGCCGCTGATCCTGGCCCGCCGTGGCCGGCCGGTGCGGATCAAGTTCATCAACCAACTCCCGACCGGGCGGGCCGGTGAGCTCTTCCTGCCGGTCGACGAGACCGTGGACGGGGCCGGGACCGGGCCGCGGGACGGGCCGGCGCCGTACCCGCAGAACCGGGCGGTGCCGCACCTGGCCGGCGCGCAGACCGCCTGGATCAGCGCGGGCAACCCGTGGCAGTGGGTCACCCCTGCCGGCGAGATCACCCCGTACCCGACCGGGGTGGGGGTCGTCCCGGTGCCGGACATGCCGCCGCCGGGCGCCGGGGCCACCACGCTCTACTTCCCGAACGAGCAGAGCGGGCGGCTGATGTGGCTGCACGACAACACGCTCGGCCTGTCCCGGCTCACCGTCTACTCCGGGCAGCTCGCCCCCTACCTGCTCACCGATCCGGCCGAGGAGCGGCTGGTCGACGAGGGGGTGCTCCCCGCCGAGCAGCTGCCGCTGATGATCCAGGACAAGACGTTCGTACCGGACGACGCGCAGCTCGCCGACCAGGACCCGACCTGGGACCGGGACCGTTGGGGCGCCAAGGGCAGCCTCTGGCACCCGCACGTCTACCAGCCACGGCAGAACCCCTATCGCCGCACCGGCAGCAACCCCACGGGCCGCTGGGACTACGGGCCGTGGACACACGACCCGGACGGCAGCGGCAGCCCGTGGGTCGCCCCGGTGCCGAACCCGCACCACGACCCGGTCGCCGAACCGGAGGAACCGCCGCTGGCACCGGGTGTGCCGCACCCGTCGGCCGTCCCCGAGGCGTACGGGGACACCCCGCTGGTGAACGGGGTGGCCTACCCGTACCTGGTGGTGGCGCCGCGGGCGTACCGGTTCCGGATCCTCAACGCCTGCGCGGACCGCAGCCTCCACCTCCAGCTCTACCGGGCGTGCTCGGACGAGCCGATGTGGACCGAGGACGGCGACCTGGCCGAGCCGGAGGCCGGGGAGGTGCCGATGGTCGAGGCGGTCCACGCGGCCGGGCGGCCGGCGTACTGGCCCACCGATGGGCGCGACGGCGGGGTGCCGGACCCGCGCGCCGCCGGCCCGGACCTGATCCAGGTCGGCAACGAGTGCGGCCTGCTGCCCGCCCCGGTGGTGCTGGTGAACCAGCCGATCGGCTACCGCTACGACCGCCAGGACCCGACCGTGCTCAACGTGGACGGGCACACCCTGCTGCTCGCCCCCGGCGAGCGGGCCGACGTGGTGGTGGACTTCTCCGCCGTCCCCCCGGGCAGCACACTGATCCTCTACAACGACTGCCCGGCCCCGCTGCCCCGGTTCGACCCCCGGTACGACCACCACACCGACGCCCCGGACCGCACCGCGATCGGCGGCCTCCCCGCCGCCCAGCCCGGCTACGGGCCGAACACCCGGACCCTGCTCCAGTTCCGGGTGGCGGGCATCCCGGCGCCACCGTACGACCTGGCCCGACTGGCCGCCCGCCTGCCCGGCGCGTACGCGGAGAGCCAGCAGCCGCCGATCGTGCCGCAGCCGGCGTACGACGCCGCCTTCGGCACGCTGACGCCTCGGGAGACGCTGGTGCCTGCACGGACCACCTCGGTGACCTTCACCCCGGTGGGCGCGGTCACTCCGGTGACTCTGCCGTTGGCGGTGAAGTCGGTCGGGCAGGTGTTCGAGCCCCGGCACGGCCGGGCGGTGGGTCGCCTCGGCGTGGGCCACCCGCACGCCGGCCCGCTGGCCCCGGCCACCCTGCCGCTCGGGCCGGTCGACCCGGCCACCGAGGTGCTGTACGCGACCGACCCCACCGTGCCGGTGGGCGCCCCGGCCGATGGCACCCAGTTGTGGCGGATCGTCGGGGACGCCCCCGGTACCCAGCCGGTGCACGTCGAGGGCTGCGACCTGCAACTGGTCAACCGGGTCGGCTGGGACGGCACGCTGCGCCCGCCCGAGCCCAACGAGCTGGGCTGGAAGGAGACCGTCCGGGTCAACCCCCGGGAGGACGTGATCGTGGCGCTGCGCCCGGTCCTGCCCGGCCTGCCGTTCAAGATCGGCGACAGCGTACGGCTGCTCGACCCCACCCGGCCGGCCGGCGTCCGCCTCGACGGCAGCCCGGTCAGTCCGATCGACGGGCGGCCCGCCACCGTGGTCAACCAGCTGGTCAACCTGGGCTGGGAGTATCGCTGGCAGACCCGGTCGGCGGGGCTACGCGACCAGGGCATGAGCCGGCCCCTGGTGGTGCGGGTCGCCCCCAAGGCGCCGACCGGGCTGACCGCCACCCCGGCGCCCGGGTCGGCCACCGTGCTGCCGGCCATCGCGCTCGCCTGGACGGGCAACGGCAGCCGCCCGCCGGCCACCAGTCACCTGCTGCAGCGGGCCACCGACACCACGTTCACCGCCGGGCTCACCGAGATCACCGTGGCGGCCAGCGCCACCCGGTACACCGACGCGACGGTGACGCCCGGGGTCACCTACCACTACCGGATCCGGGCGGAGAACGCGGTCAGCTGCTCGGCCTGGTCGAACAGCGTCCCGGCGTCGGTGCAGCTCACCTCGCCGGCGAAGCTGACCGCGGCGGTGCCGCCGGCCGCACCGCTGCGGGTCGCGTTGCGCTGGGCCAACCGCTCCTTCGCCACCGGGGTGGACGTGCAGCGGGCCACCAACCCGACGTTCACCAGCGGGCCGGGCACCACCGCCATCGCGGTCGGCGACGCCCATCTCGACGCAGCGGCCGCCCCGGACACCACGTACTACTACCGGGTACGCACCACCTACCTGGGTGCCGCCTCACCCTGGTCCACGGTGGCGACGGTGACCACCCCGCCCCGGCCCGGAGTGCCGACCGGGGTGTGCGCCACCGCGACCGCACCTGCCCCGGACACCGCCACGGTGATCCTGAGTTGGTCCGCCAGC
Source organism: Micromonospora sp. CB01531 (assembly GCF_001905095.1). Classification (GTDB taxonomy): domain Bacteria; phylum Actinomycetota; class Actinomycetes; order Mycobacteriales; family Micromonosporaceae; genus Micromonospora. Next base: position 484,458 of record NZ_LWLS01000001.1, on the reverse strand, counting down.
ACGCCCACCGGGCCCGGGTCCGGCTTCGTGGTGCAGCGCGCGATAGACCCCGGATTCACCCGCGAACTGTCCGCCTTCAGCGTCACCGGCCGGGGGTTCACCAACACCGGGCTGGCCCGCGGCGTCACCTACCACTACCGGATCAGGTCGTTCAACGTCGTCGGCACGTCCGCCTGGACCGGCCCCATCCCCATCACCACTCCCGACTGACCACCCGCTGCGTTGATCAAGAGGCTTACGTCAGGACTTCGCGCGGTCCGGACGCACCTTCTTGATCAACACAGGTCGGTCAGGGAGTGGGGAGCGGGGGGTGGGCGGTGCGGAGTTCGGCCAGGGCCGAGGCCACGCCGTGCAGCAGGTCGGTCGCCTCGGTGAGGCGGGCGGCGGCCGGGTGCTCGGTGCTGGGCCGGGCGTCCTCGGCAACGTAGCCGGCGGCGGCCACCACCAGCCGCTCGTACGCGGCGACCCCGCTCTCGAGCTGGGCGGCCAGGGTGCCGTGCGCTGCGGCGAGCGACCCCTGGGCCTCGGCCGGGGCGAGCTTGAGGGCCCGTTCCACGCTGGCCACCCGGTTGGCCAGGTCGCGCAGGGAGCGGTCGGCCTCGGCGGCCTCCTGGACCGCCGGCTCGGCCAGCCCGGTCAGCCGCCCGGTCATCCCGGCCAGGGTCAGTGCCGCCCGGTCCAGCCGGGCCCACGCCCTGGCCGCGGAGGTGCCGCGTAGCGCCAGGCGGGAGCGGACCCGGCGTACCTCGGACAGGACGCCCGGGCCGACGGGCAGCCGCTCGACGGCGGCGACCAGCCGGGCGCGGGAGCGGGCAGCGGCCTCGGCCGGGTCGAGGGCCGGCGGTGCCGGCACGGCGGCCAGCGCGCGGAGGTCGGCCCAGCGCCAGGCGGCGACGGCGATGGCGCTGCCCGCGGCACCGGCCCAGACGGCGTCCGGCAGGCCGATCCCGGCGTACGGGGTCAGCACCGCCGCCGCACCGCCGAGCCCGCCGGCCAGGACGCTCCACCGTCGGGCGGAGCGCCGCAACCGGCGCAGCCGGCGGAAGTGTCGGTTCCGCTCGTCGGCCATCGGTCTCCCCCGCCTCTCAGCCGGTGGTGCTCTCCCCGGCGCCCTGCTCGCGGCTCATGCTGGCCCGGATCTGGTCCAGCCGGGCGGCCGCGGCCGGGTCGGCGGCCGGCGCGGCCGCTGGCTGCCCGACCGCCGGGGACTCCTGGCGGCCGGTGAGCCGCTCGCCGGTCATGCTCGACCGGATCTGCTCCAGTCTCGCCGTCCCGGCGGAGTCGAGCGTGGCCTTCTGGATCTCCAGCATCCGGCCCTCGACGGAGTTGCCGGCCAGCTCGGCCCGGCCCATCGCGGTGGCGTACCTGCGCTCGATCCGGTCCCGGACCTCGTCCAGGGAGGGGGTGGTGCCGGGCGCGGTGAGCGCGGACATGGACTCCAGCGAGCGGGCCACGCTCTCCTGCATCTTGGCCTGTTCGAGCTGGCTGAGCAGCTTGGTCCGCTCGGCCAGCTTCTGCTGGAGGATCATCGAGTTGTTCTCGACGGCCTTGCGGGCCTGCGCGGCTGCACCGAGCGCCTGGTCGTGCAGCGTCTTGAGGTCCTCGGCGGCCTGCTCGGCGGAGACCAACTGGGTGGCGAGCAGCTGCGCGGACTGCTCGTACCGCCCCGCCTCGGTCTCGTCGCCCCGGGCCCGGGCCTGGTCGGCCAGGACCAGGGCCTGCCGGGCGTTGGCCTGGAACTGCTCGACCTCGGACATCTGCCGGGACAGCTTCATCTCGAGCTGGCGCTGGTTGCCGATCACCGCAGCCGCCTGCTGGACCAGCGCCTGGTGCTGCCGCTGGGCCTCCTCGATGGCCTGCTGGATCTGCACCTTCGGGTCGGCGTGCTCGTCGATCTTCGAGCCGAAGAGCGCCATCAGGTATTTCCAACCCTTGACGAACGGGTTCGCCATCTCCGCGTTGTCCCCTCAGTAACGTCGCGCCGCCACGCCGGCCGGGCGGGTCGACCGGCGGGCCGCGCGGTGAGCCTCCATCGTCCCAGCCCGACGCCAGCGCGGCACCTGTACGACCCTGATCAACAGTACGCGGCGTCCGCCACCGGCGGCCATGGCGCGACGGAGCGGATCAGGCGGCGCAGACCACGTCCCGGTCCGCGGGGCGGACCCGGGTGCTGCGCAGCGTCGCCTTGAGCGGCGAGTCCTGGCGGACCTGGACGGCGACCGACCCGTCGGAGGCGACCTGGCGGACGCTCCGGTTGGTCGCCTTGCGGACGGCGGGCGGGGCGACCGGGGTCGACTCGACCGGCTCGTCGGCCACCGGCACCAGCACGCCCGGCAGCTGCTCGGCCAGGGCGACCGTGTCGCTGACCTCGCGGAGCAGCTCGGACAGGCGGGCGCCGAGCGCGTCGCAGATCGCGGCCAGCAGCTCGCTGGAGGCTTCCTTCTGGCCGCGTTCGATCTCGGAGAGGTAACCGAGGCTCACGTTGGCGGCGGAGGAGACCTCGCGGAGGGTGCGGTGCTGCCCCTGCCGGCGCGCCCGCAGTGCGTCACCGATCACCCGGCGTAGCAGGACCATCGCACCTCCCCCTGACGGGACCACCATCTCCGGCCCGTCGTGCCGCGCCGGACGCGGTGGACCGCCCCGGCGCCGACGTCGTTCGTCGGAGCCTTCCCGCAACCGTACCCGTTAGCCGCCCCGGCGACATCCCGCCCCGCCCCATCAATCGCCGAGCCCGCCGCGCGGGCCGGTCGGGCGGCCCTCGGCCGGGCGGTGGGCGTCCGGCTCACCGACGACCCACCCCGGCCCGGTCGGCGGCATCCGTCGGACCCGCATCGGCCTCCCGCTCGGTGGCGGCGTGCAGCCGGTCGGCGAGCAATCGCAGCGCCTCGATCACCGCGGCCGACCGGATGTGCGCGCGGCCCCCGTCGAGGTCGAGCTGGCGTACCTGGGTGTCGCCGGGCCCGGCGACCGCGACGTACACCAGGCCGACCGGCTTGCCGTCCTGCGGTTCCGGCCCGGCCACCCCGGTGGTGGCCAGCCCCCAGTCGGCACCGCAGCGGCGCCGCCCGCCCTCGGCGAGCGCCACGGCCACGTCCGGATCGACCGGTCCCCGCTCCGCCAGCAGGTCCTCGGGTACGCCCGCCAGCTGCGCCTTCAGCTCGGTGGCGTAGACCACCAGCCCGCCCCGGTACGTCCCGCTCACCCCGGCGATCTCCACGATCGAGGCGGAGAGCAGGCCGCCGGTGAGGGACTCGACGGTGGCCAACGTCTCGTGCCGCTCCAACAGGCTGTGCACCACCCCGGCCGCTGGACTGCCGACGGGGCGTTCCCCCCGCGCATCCCGATCATCCATGCCCCAGTCCCTTCCCTCCCCACCTCGGCCTACTCATCCTCCCCACCGATCCGTCGATCACGGGGTCATCGCCATGACACGCCGGTCCAGGGGGCAACGAACTCATGATCGCCCGACCCGGGCGAGGGGTGGGGCGGGCGCGGTCAGGGGATGGGGCGGCGGCGGAGCCGGAGGGCCTGGGCGATGTAGTCGAAGCCGGTCAGCACGGTGACGACGACCGCGGCACCCATGATCCACGGGCCGACGACGGCCAGCGGCTCCGGCATCGGCCAGAGGTACCAGGTGATGGCGAGAATCTGGAGCGCTGTCTTGATCTTGCCGCCCCGACTGGCCGCGATCACCCCGCGCCGGATCACCCAGAAGCGCAGCGCGGTGATGCCCAACTCCCGGACCAGGATCACCACGGTGACCCACCAGGGCAGCCGGTCGTACCAGGAGAGCAGCACCAGGGCGGCGCCGGTGAGCGCCTTGTCGGCGATCGGGTCGGCGACCTTGCCGAGCGAGGTCACCAGCGCGAACCGGCGGGCGATCCAGCCGTCCACGAGGTCCGTCGCCGAGGCGACCACGAAGATCAGGCAGGCCGCCATCCGCCAGCCCGCGTCCGTGAAGTCGGAGGCGACCACCGAGGCGGCGAAGACCGGCACCAGCACCAGCCGCACCGCGGTCAGCACGTTCGCCGCGTTGAGCAGGGGCACCCGACCCACGGTCGGGTCCGCCCCGGTCATCGCCGTGCCCCGCTCCGCCCGCCGTGGCGTACCTGGCACCGCACCACGTGGCTCCCCCGCTCCGTCCGGGCCCGTCGTCACCGTGCCGCGCCGGGCGCCGCCGAGATCATCTCATCCGGTACGGCGACCAGGTCGACACCCTCGGTCGCGGTGACCGTGGCCCGGACCAGGTCGCCGGGGCGCAGCGCGGCCAGGTCGACCCCGCCGCCCACCGGCGCGACCAGGGTGGTCGAGCCGTCCACCTCGGGTGCCTGATGCGCCGCCCGGCCCTCAACCACACCGTCGGCGACCGAGTCGACCAGCACCTCGACCGTCGAGCCGAGCCGCTCCTCGGCCCGCTGCGAGCAGAGCTCGTCGGCGAGCGCGCTGAGCTTGTCGTACCGCCGCTTGACGGTGGCGGCGGAGACCTTGCCGGGCAGGCCGGCGGCCTCGGTGCCGTCCTCGTCGCTGTAGTCGAACATGCCGATCGCGTCGAGTCGCGCGTCGGTCAGGAACCGGACCAGCTCGGCCACGTCCTGCCGGGTCTCGCCCGGGAAACCGACGATGAAGTTGCTCCGGGCGCCCGCCTCCGGGGCGAGCGCGCGGGCCGAGGCCAGCAGTTCCAGGAAGCGGTCGGTCGACCCGAAACGGCGCATCCGGCGCAGCACCGGCTCGCTGGAGTGCTGGAACGACAGGTCGAAGTACGGCGCCACGCCTGGCGTGGTGGCGATCACCTCGACCAGGCCGGGCCGGGTCTCGGCGGGCTGGAGGTAGCTGGCCCGCACCCGGACGATCCCGTCGATCGCGGCGAGCTGCGGCAGCAGCTTCTCCAACGCCCGGGGGTCGCCCAGGTCCTTGCCGTACGAGGTGGAGTTCTCGCTGACCAGCACCAACTCCCGGACGCCGGTCTTGGCCAGCCACTCCGCCTCGGCGAGCAGCTCGTCCGGGGTACGCGAGACGAACGCGCCGCGGAACGCCGGAATGGCGCAGAACGCGCAGCGGCGGTCGCAGCCGCTGGCCAGCTTGAGCGAGGCGACCGGCCCGGTGTCGAGCCGGTGCCGCAGCACCTGCCGGAGGTGGGCCGGGGTGTGCTCGTCGGTCGCCGCGAGAGCCCGGGTCGGGGTGCCGTGGCCGGGCAGCGACACCGCCGCGTCGCGCCGCTTGACCGGGGTGAGCGGCAGCAGCTCCCGCCGGTCACGAGGGGTGTGCGCGTCCAGCGCCTCGCCGGCCACGACCGCGTTCAACCGGGCGGAGATCTCCGGGTAGTCGTCGAAGCTGAGCACCGCCTGCGCCTCGGGCAGGCTGTCGGCCAGCTCGCGGCCGTACCGCTCGGCCATGCACCCGGCGGCCACCACCTTGGCGCCGGTGTCGGCGGCGGCGAGCAGCGTCTGGATCGAGTCCTGCTTGGCCTTCTCCACGAAGCCGCAGGTGTTGACGACCACCACGTCGGCGCCCTCGCCGTCGGTGGTCACCTGCCAGCCGTCGGCGTGCAGCCGCGCGGCCAACTCCTCCGAGTCGACCTCGTTACGGGCGCAGCCCAGGGTCAGCAGGGCGACGCGACGGCTGTTGGCAGGGGAGGTGGCAGACACCATCCGAGGGTACCGGGCCGGGTCGGGGGCCCCGCGACGGCGGGCCGTCGGCATCAGCCGCCTCTCCCCCGGGCCGCCCGGACGTCAGCGGGCCGCCGCGCCGACCCGGGCCAGACGGTCGAGCAGGAAGACCTCCGTGCCGGCCAGGCCGGTGGAGCAGAAGACCGAGATCTGGTCCGCGCCGGTCCGGCCCGGGACCGCCCCCGCCAGCACCGCGCCCAGGTCGCGCAGCCGGCCGGCGTACGGCTCGACGGCGGTGAGCATCGGCGGTACGTACGCGGCGGCCTGCGCCGGCGAGTCGGTGACCAGCAGGTGGGCGGCGTCCAGCAGGTCGGTGCCGAACTCGTGCCGGTTGACCTGCTTGAAGCCGACCGTGTTGACGTGGGTGCCCGGGGCGAGGTCGCGGGCGTCGAGCACCGGCGTGGTGCTGGTGGTGGCGAGCACCACCACGTCCCGGTCGCGGACCGCTTCGGCGGCGGAGGCGACCGCGTGGGCCGGCACGCCCAGCTCGGCCTGGACCCGGGCGGCGAACGCCTCGCGCCGGGCCGCCGAGCGGCTGTGCACGGTCACCTCGCGCAGCGGACGAACCGCGGCGGCGGCCCAGACCTGGGTCCACGCCTGGCGGCCGGAGCCGATCACCCCGACCGTGGCCGCGTCGGGGCGGGCCAGGGCGGCCACGGCCACCCCGCCCAGCCCGCCCGTACGCCGCGAGCCCAGCTCGTCGCCAACGGCGATCGCCCGCACCGCCCCGGTGCGCGCGTCGTGCAGCACGACCAACTGCCCGCTCTCCGCGTGCCCGAAGGTGTCGTACGAGCGGAAGCCGTACCACTCGCCGGTGAGGTGACCTGCGGTGAGCACCATCCGGCCGCCGCCCAGCGGGGCGGACGCCCGGGGCGGGGCGATCAGCCGGCCCTCGTACGCGGCCAGCAGGGCGTCCCGCATGGCGGCGACGGTGAGCGGCGCGTCCACCGCGGCGGCGACGTCCTCGTCGGAGAAGAGCAGGGCCATGCGAACATAGTGCAACCTGAAGTTAACTTGAGATCCACCGACGGTGGGCTTTGTCACCACATCGGCCGCTGGCCGGCGCCGGTGCTACCGTCGGCTGCGGCGGCCCCGAGCCGCCCCGGACGAGTGGTGGCGTACCCGGTCAGGCCAAGACGCCCCGTGACCGCCCCCGTCCCGGTTCCGGTGGCCGGGCTCGCTCGTCAAAGGTGATCTCATGGCTTGGATCCTGCTGGTGCTCTCCGGAATCCTGGAGACCGTCTGGGCGATCGCCCTCGACCGCAGTGCCGGCTTCAGCCGCCCCCTCCCCTCGTTCGTCTTCGGCGTCTCGCTGGTGGCGAGCATGGCCGGCCTGGCGTACGCCCTGCGCGACATCCCGGTCGGCACCGGCTACGCGGTCTGGGTGGGGATCGGAGCGGTGGGCACCGCACTGGTCGGCATGCTGGCGCTGCACGAGCCGGCCACCCTGCCCCGGATCGGCTGCCTGCTGCTGGTGGTCGCCGGCGTGGTCGGCCTCAAGCTCTTCCACTGAGCGGCCCGGAAACGGAGCCGGCGTCCGGTTTGGTGGCCGGCCGGTGGGGGGTAGTCATCCGTCACCTCACCCGAGGGACCGATCTGACGGAGGACACCATGGCTGACATGCCCGCCACCGCCCGCCCGCGCAGCAGTGCGGCGCGCGTCTGCACCATTCTCGCGTTCGTCTTCGCGGTCATCGCGATCTTCTTCCTGCCGCCGCTGTTCGGCCTGGTCGGGCTGATCCTCGGCATCGTCGGCGCGGTCCTGGGCGACAAGCCGCTCGGCTGGTACGCCGCAGCCGCCAGCGTCGTCGGCGCGGTGCTCGGCATGATCATCGGCTACGCGATCCTGAACTCCTGAGCCGTCGTAGACGCTGAGGGCCCGCCGGCTGGCCGGCGGGCCCTCGCGCGTCACATCGGAGTCGGCGGCGGTCGGCGAGCATGACCCGGTTGCCGCCCGGATCGAGGACGACCGCCATGCGCTCAGTCGTCACCACCGCGCAGGCCGACCAGGACCTCCTCCAGTTCGTCCGGCTTGACCAGCACGTCGCGGGCCTTGGAGCCCTCGGACGGCCCGACCACGCCCCGGGTCTCCATCAGGTCCATCAGCCGGCCCGCCTTGGCGAAACCGACCCGCAGCTTCCGCTGGAGCATCGAGGTGGACCCGAACTGCGAGGTAACCACCAGCTCCACCGCCTGCACCAGCAGGTCCAGGTCATCGCCGATGTCCTCGTCGATCTTCTTCTTGCTGTCCTGCGCGGCGGTCAGCACGTCCGCGCGGAACTCCGGCTCGCGCTGGTTCTTGCAGAACTTCACCACGTCGTGGATCTCGCGCTCGGTCACCCAGGCGCCCTGGATCCGGACCGGCTTCGACGCGCCCATCGGCAGGAAGAGGCCGTCGCCCCGGCCGAGCAGCTTCTCCGCGCCCGGCTGGTCGAGGATGACCCGCGAGTCGGCGAGCGACGAGGTGGCGAAGGCCAGCCGGGACGGCACGTTGGCCTTGATCAGGCCGGTGACCACGTCGACCGAGGGCCGCTGGGTGGCCAGCACCAGATGGATGCCGGCGGCCCGGGCGAGCTGGGTGATCCGGACGATCGAGTCCTCGACGTCGCGGGGCGCCACCATCATCAGGTCCGCCAGCTCGTCCACGATCACCAGCAGGTACGGGTACGGCCGCAGCTCCCGCTCACTGCCCGGCGGAGCCTTGATCTCGCCGTTGCGCACCTTGCGGTTGAAGTCGTCGATGTGCCGGACTCCGTTGGCGGCGAGGTCGTCGTAGCGCATGTCCATCTCGCGTACGACCCAATCCAGCGAGTCGGCCGCCTTCTTCGGGTTGGTCACGATCGGCGTGACCAGGTGCGGGATGCCCTCGTAGCTGGTCAGCTCGACCCGCTTCGGGTCGACCAGCAGCAGGCGTACCTCGTCGGGGGTGGCCCGGGTGAGGATCGAAACCAGCAGGGAGTTAAGCAGGCTGGAGTTGTGAGTTGGGACGAGGGTACGACCGGCCAGAAACAGATGACTCGGGCTGTCCACCTGGATGCACCGCACTGGGATCGACGGCACGGGTCGCACATCCACGATGTAGCGCCGTGAGGTGCTGGGGCGGCTCTTCGTAACCTGGCGGACCAGCTTCCTGGTGAGCCGGAAGACCTTGTCCTCCGGCGTGAAATGGATGCGGTAACAGGTCGAGGACTCGGGGCGCCTGCCCTTGACGGCCTTCGTGGTCATGGTCGCCTGGTAACCCAGGCCGAGGACGAGATCGAGGGCGTCCTGGGCAAGCCGTTCGCAGGTGAGTGCGAGTTCGACCCCGCCGCGCTTCGACACCGAACCGTCAGTGTCCAACAAGCCGGCCAGCAGTGCCCGCCGCTGGTTCTCGGACGCCCGCAGGTAGGCCGGCGGAATGTGCTTCTCACCGATTTCTCGGAAAAGGGCGCGCATCGTGCGATACGGCCCACCATTCTCGATTTGTACCGAGTCCGCCGCCAGGCCGCCCTCTGGCACCGCCCCCTTACGGGCCAAGTACACGGCAGTGACAGACACGCCGACCTGTCGGGCTGCGGCCGGCCCACTCATGCCCTGCGCCACGAGGCGCAGAGCTTCCAGGATGCGGAGCTTGCGTTCCTGCCGGTTGGAGATCGTGTAGTGGATCTGGCCGCCGGGCTGTCTGATGACCTCGAAACCATCCAGCCGGATCTGGTCCAGGATCTCGTCGTCGGCGCAGGTGAAACCCGCTGTGCCTGTCGTCCCGTCCCCCAGCCAGCAGCCCAGGGTGTACGGCGCGATGGGCAACTCCTGCTCAGGACAAAGCAGCGGCCGAGCCACGTCGACCGCATGGTTCGCCCACTGGCCGTTGGGGCCGACGCGTAGACTCTCCGCGATCTCCCGGGTTGTCACAGTCTCTTCGTCGTGGCGTTTTCTGCCGCCGGAACGGCCGGGGGCAAGGATCCGCTGGGACAGCGCCTCATACACACGGTGGCGGGAGTAGGTAGGCACCCATCGCGTGATGCGGCGACCGCCACGGTGGTAGGGCATCCGGCCGAGCGTCTGCTCCTTCGGCACCTCCCGAAGCACCTGGTAGAGAACGTTCCGGAACTGCTCGCCGAGATCCGTCACCACCTCGTTGGTGGATACCGACCGATCAGGCTCGTCCAGCACCTCCCGAGTCCGACGAGAAATCAGCTCACGGTCAGCTTCGGCCCAGTAGGAACCGTCCTTCCACCGGTGCCTGCGCTGGGTGCGCCCGGCCCTGGTCGTCGTCCGCCACTCGTGGCTGGCGTCGGCCACGATGACCGTGCCGTCGGAGAACTCAACCTCGTAACACGGGCGACCGTGCATAACGGGGGTCGCCGCAACCACGATGCACGGCCGCCCCTCTTCGTCGAACACCTGATCGCCCACACGCAGGTCGCCCATCGTGGACCAGCCGACGGGCGTGGCGACCGGCGTGTCCAGGGCCAGAGCCTTACCGGCTCCGGTCGCGCCTGCCACGAGAATGTGCGGCATCTTGGCCAGGTTGGCGACGACGTAACCGCCTTCGATGTCCTTGCCGAGAGCGACCACCATCGGGTGGTGGTCAGCGGTGGCGGCCCGGGAGCGGAGCACGTCGCCGAGCGCGACGTTCTCCGGGTCGGTGTTCGGGATCTCCACGCCGACCGCGCTCTTGCCCGGGATCGGGCTGAGGATCCGCACGTCCGGCGACTTCACCGCGTACGCGATGTTGCGGGAGAGTTGGGTGATCCGCTCGACCTTGACGCCCAGGCCCAGCTCGACCTCGTATCGGGTGACGGTCGGGCCGCGGGTGAAGCCGGTGACCGCGGCGTCCACGTCGAACTGCTCGAAGACGCCGGTCAGCGCGGCGATCACCTCGTCGTTGGCCTTGCTCCGGCTCTTCGGCGTGGCACCGCTGCCCAGCATGTTGGCCGGCGGCAGCGTGTAGTCGCCGGCCAGCCCGGTGAGGGCGAGTTGCTCGGCCCGGGTGGGCAGCGGCGAGTGCTCCGGCGGCTCGACCGACTTACGGCTCGCCGGCACCTTCACCGGCTTGCGCGGCAGCACCAGGGTGTCCTGGAGGTCGACGCCGTCGAGGTCGTCGTCCAGCTCCGCCGGGTCCAGCGGCGGCGCAACGCGCTTGGCCGGCCGCTTGCGGGCCGGCTTGGCCGGCGTCTCGGTTTCCGCGTCCGCCGTCTCGGGCGGCGCGACCAGGCTGCCGGCGAGCAGCCCGAGCCGTTCCGGGATCTTGTTAATCGGGGTCGCGGTGACCACCAGCAGACCGAAGACCAGCAGCAGGATGAGCAGTGGCACCGCCACCCAGGGGGTGATCGCGGCGGCCAGCAGGTCGCCGAGGCCGGCGCCGATCAGCCCGCCCGCGTAGTCGCGCTGCACCGCGTCGACCGGGTCCTGTCCGATGTGCAGCATCGCCGCGGTGGCGAGCAGCATGGAGCCCCAGCCGACCAGGCCGCGCCCGCGGTGGGCCGGGTCGCCCGGCGTCCGCATCAGCCGCCAGGCGCCGATCATCAGCAGCACCGGCACGACGATCGCGATCGCGCCGAGGAAGAGCCGCACGGTGTCGGCGAGGCGCGCGCCGACCGGCCCGGCGCCGCCAAACCAGATGGCCACGGCACTGAGGATGGCCAGGCCGAACAGGAGCAGCCCGGCGCCGTCGCGACGGTGCTCCGGGTCGAGGTCGCGGGCCGAGGCGGCCTGCCGGCCGGCGGCGCGGACCGCCCAGCCCACACCGTGCGCGACGCCCATCCACATCGCACCGACTGCGCGGCCCAGGTAGGCGGCCGGGCTCGGCCGCGCCGCCGGTCGCCGCCGCGGGGTGGCCCGGCTGGCCTTCTTCGCCGGCTGGCGGGCACGGCTGTTCGTGGTACCGCGCGGCGACGCGCCGCGCCGCCGGCTCGCCTGAGAGGTACGGCCCGCCATACAGTCACGGTAACGGCGGGACCCGGCAGATCGCCGCTTTTCCGGGTCGTGTCCGCGCGTCGCAGCGCGGGCCGCGCCGTCCGTTGTGTTATTCGCCTCAGAAGGGATGCCCTGATGGCGTCGCCGGAGATCGAGGACGGTCCGGACGGCCCCCTGGCCGGACACCCGCAGACGCTGCGGCCGCTGACCCGCGAGCTGATCGCCGCCGTGCTGGCCAACCGTGGGTACGCGGTGGCCGAGGACGCCGACGGCGACCTGGTGGGCCGCTGGGAGGAGAGCCTGATCTGGTTCTACCGGCGGGGCACCGCCGGGGAGGTGCTCCAGGTCCGCACCGTCGCCGGGCACCGTTTCGGCATCGAGCACGTCCCCGACCTGTACGCGTTCTGCAACTCCTGGAACCACGACCGGCTCTGGCCCAAGGCGTTCGTGCACGTGGCCGACGACGGGCTGGCCCAGGTCTGCGGCGAGGTGACCACCGACCTGGAACGCGGGGTCACCCCGCACCAGCTCGACCAGCTCATCGACTGCGGCATCGTCACCGGCTGCCAACTCGCCGCCGAGGTGGGCCGGCGGCCCGGCGGGTCGCTGCCGTGACCACCTCTCGCGACCGGGGTCTGGCCGAAGCCCTCGACGACGCCCGGGACCTGCCCGACGGCGAGGCCCGCTGCGCCGAGTTGGACCGGATCGCCGCGCGGGCCGACGCTACCGGCGAGCCGCGTATCGCGCTGGCGGCACGGGTGGCGCTGATCGAGGCGTACCTGCAGCTCGGGGAGCGGTGGCGGCTGGTGGAGCTCGTGTGCCGCTGCCTGGCCGCACTCGACCGGACGCCCGGGCTACTGGCCGGCCGCCCCGGCGACGCCGAACGGCTGCACCGGCACCAGCGGCAGGCGGTGGAGGCGCTGTTCGCCACCCCTCGGGTCAGTCTGGACCAGGCCCGGTCCTTGTTGGACGATCTCGCCGACCGGCTCGGCCCGGACGCCGAGGTGGTGGCCGAGCTGCGCTGCCGGCTCGCCGACCACCTGGGCGACGAGCCGACCGCCCGCCGCGAGTACGCCCGCTGGCACGGCGACCAGTCTGGCAGGGCGGGTCCGACACCGCGCCGCGACCAACAGTCGGCCGACCGGTCCGCCACTGCGGGTCCGCGCCGGGTGCCGGACCGGTCGGCCGCGCCCGACCCGGTCGCCGGCTGCCCCGGATGCGCCCCGGTGCGGCGGGCCGAGCTGCTGGCCGGCTGGGGCGAGCCGGCGGCGGCCCTGACGGTGCTGCGCCCGGTGTTCGCCGGCGAGATGGGCTGCACCGACCAGCCGGAACGGGCCCTGGCGGTGGCGCTGCTGCCGTGGCTGCGCACCGGCGAGGCGGCCCGCGCCGCCCGGGCGCACGTGCGCGCGTACCGGCGGCACCGCCGGGAGCGGACGGCGCTCCCGCTGCTCGCCGCGCACCTGCGGTTTTGTGCGCTGGGCGGGCACCTGGCCCGTGGGCTGGACATCCTCGCCGAGCAACTGCCCCGGCTGGACGCCACCGCCGACGACCTGGCCGCGATGGAGTTCGCGGCGGCCGGCGCGCTGCTCTGCGGGCTGGCGGTCGAGGCCGGCCTCGGCGGGCGGCGGATCCACCGCCCCGGGCACGGGTCCCGGCCAGCCGCCGAGGTGGACCTGACCACGCTCGGCGGGCAGCTGCAGACGCTCGCCACCACGCTGGCCGGCAGCTTTGACGCCCGCAACGGCACCGGGCACCAGTCCGGCCGGATCGCCTCCTGGCTGGCGGAGCGCCCGCTCGCCGAGGCGGTGCCGCTGCCCGCTGAGGACGCCGCCGACGAGTGGCCGGAGGACGACCCGGCCGAGCCCGGCCCACCGGGCGACGAGGAGCTGGTGCCGCTGAGCCTGGCGCTGCTCACCGCCGCCCTCGACGACCGTGGAGACGGGTACGCGGCGGAACCGGACGGCACGGTGGTGGGGCGCTGGGGCGAGGCCGTGATCCAGTTCCGGCTGCTCGGGCAGCGCGGGGAGATCCTGCACGCCCGGGTGGTGGCGAACCGGCGGCTGCCGGCCGCCCGGCGCGCCGAGGCGTACGCGTTCTGCAACGCGTGGAACCACGACCGGCTGCTGCCCGCGGCGTACGTGCACGACCCCGGCGACGGGACGTTGGCGCTGGCCGCCGACGTCACCACCGATCTGGCGCACGGGGTCGCCCCGGCGCAGCTCGCGGTGCTGGTCACCGCCGCGGTCAGCACCGGGGCCGCGTACGCCGAGGCGGTCGCCGCGCTGCCCTGACCGGGACGTGGCGCCCCCTCGGCGGGGTGGACACCCCGGAACGGCGACGCCGGTACACCGCGGACGGTGGACCGGCGTCGGGAGCCGGCAGGGATCAGACCTCGACGACCGTCGGGACGATCATGGGCCGGCGCCGGTACGCGTCGTTGACCCAGCGTCCGACGGTGCGCCGGACGATCTGCTGGAGCTGGTGTGGGTCGGTGATGCCGTCCGCGGCGGCCCGGTTCAGCGCCTCGGTGACCAGCGGGACCACCGGGCTGAACGCCTCCGGGTCCTCGGAGAAGCCCTTCGCCGAGACGGTCGGCCCGCCGACCACCTTGCCGGTGACCGAGTCGACCACCACGGTGGCGGCGATGAAGCCGCCGTCGCCGAGGATCCGCCGCTCGGTGAGCAGCGACTCGCTGACGTCGCCGACGGCGAGGCCGTCGACGTAGACGTAGCGGCTCTTCACGTGGCCGACTAGGCTGGCCCGCCCCTCGACCAGGTCGACCACGTCGCCGTCCTCGCAGAGCACCACCCGGTCCGGCGCGACGCCGGACTCGATGCCGAGCCGGGCGTGCGCCCGCAGGTGTCGCCACTCGCCGTGCACCGGCATCAGGTTGCTCGGGCGGGTGACGTTGAGCAGGTAGAGCAGCTCGCCGGCCGGGGCGTGGCCGGAGACGTGCACCTTGGCGACGTCCTTGTGCACCACCACCGCGCCGGCCCGGGCCAGCCGGTTGATCACTCGGTAGACCGAGGTCTCGTTGCCCGGCACCAGCGACGAGGCGAGCACCACGGTGTCGCCGGGGGCGATGGTGATGTGCCGGTGGTCGCCGCTGGCCATCCGGCCCAGCGCGCTCATCGGCTCGCCCTGCGAGCCGGTGGACATCAGCACGATCTGCTCGGGCGGCAGGCTGGTGGCCTCCTCTAGGCCGACGACCAGGCCCGGCGGGATGTTGAGCAGGCCGAGGTCGCGGGCGATGCCCATGTTGCGGACCATCGACCGGCCGATCAGCGCCACCTTGCGGCCGTGCTCGACGGCCGAGTCGAAGACCTGCTGCACCCGGTGCACGTGTGAGGCGAACGAGGCGACGATGATTCGACCGCGCGCCTTGGCGAAGATCGAGTCCAGCACCGGACCGATCTCCCGCTCGGGGGTGACGAAGCCGGGGATCTCCGCGTTGGTGGAGTCCGAGAGCAGCAGGTCGACGCCCTCCGCGCCGAGCCGGGCGAAACCGGCCAGGTCGGTGATCCGGCCGTCGAGCGGGAGCTGGTCCATCTTGAAGTCGCCGGTGTGCAGCACCAGGCCGGCACCGGTCCGGATGGCCACCGCGAGCGCGTCCGGGATCGAGTGGTTGACGGCGAAGAACTCGCACTCGAACGGGCCGAGCCGTTCCCGCTGCCCCTCCCGGACGGTCAGCGTGTACGGCTGGATCCGCCGCTCGGCCAGCTTCGCCTCGACCAGGGCCAGGGTGAACTGCGAGCCCACCAGCGGGATGTCCGTCTTGTGGGCGAGCAGGTACGGCACCGCCCCGATGTGGTCCTCGTGGCCGTGGGTGAGCACGATCGCCTGGATGTCGTCGAGCCGGTCCAGGATCGGGCCGAAGTCGGGCAGGATGAGATCCACACCCGGCTGTTCGACGTCGGGGAAGAGCACCCCGCAGTCGACGATCAGCAGCTTGCCGTCGTACTCGAAGACGGTCATGTTCCGGCCGATGGCGCCGAGTCCGCCGAGCGGGATGATCCGCAGGCCGCCTTCTGGCAGTGGCGGGGGCAGTTCGCCCTCGATGTGCGCCTCGGTCACGCGTCCACCTCATTCTGCGACGCCGGTACCCGGCGTCCGTCGTGTCGTTCGATCATTCGGGAAGGGGCAGCCCGGCCGCCGCGCAGTCGGCGCGCAGCTGGGCCAGTTCGGCCGCGGTGGCGTCCACCAGCGGCGGGCGTACCGGGCCGGCGGGCAGGCCCCTGGCCGCCAGACCCGCCTTTACCAGGATCACGCCCTGGGTACGGAAGATGCCGGTGAACAGGGGCAGCAGCCGGTGGTGCAGCGTCCGGGCGGTGGCGACATCCCCCGCCTCGTACGCCTCGATCAGCTGCTTGGTCGGCACGCCCGTGAAGTGCGTCGAGGTGCCCACCACGCCGACCGCGCCGACCGCGAGAGCGGGCAGGGTCAGCGAGTCCTCGCCGCTGTAGTAGGCGAGGTCGCTGCGGCTCAGCACCTCAGAGGTGGCGGCGAGGTCGCCCTTGGCGTCCTTGACCGCGACGATCCGGCCGTGCTCGGCCAGCTTCACCAGGGTGTCGGTGGCGATCGCGGTGCCGGCCCGGTGCGGGATGTCGTACAGCATGATCGGCAGCCCGGTGGCGTCGGCGACCGCGGTGAAGTGCCGCAGCAGGCCGCTCTGCGGCGGCTTGTTGTAGTACGGCGTGACCACCAGCAGGCCGTGCGCGCCGGCCTTCTCCGCCTGCACGGCCAGCTCGATGGTGTGCCGGGTGTCGTTGGTGCCGACCCCGGCCACGATCCGGGCCCGGTCGCCGACCGCCTCGACGACGGCGCGGATCAGGCTCTCCTTCTCCCCGTCGGTGGTGGTCGGCGACTCGCCCGTGGTGCCGTTGAGCACCAGCGCGTCGTTGCCCTGCTCGTCGACGAGGTGCTGGGCGAGCCGTACGGCACCGTCCAGGTCGAGCGACCCGTCGGCGGTGAACGGCGTCACCATGGCCGTGATCAGGCGCCCGAACGGGCGCGACGCGCCCCGGTCCGGGGCGGCAGGGTGGTCGTGCGTCATGTTCACAACCTAGCGGACGACCACCGGAGCCCCGGTGGGGAAGGGCGCAGGAGTCACTCGGCGTGCGGGCTGGCCGCCACCTCGGTGCCGTCGGGCAGGGTGGAGATCACGAAGTCGGCGAAGACGTTCGGCGCCACGCCCTGGAGCTGGCGCAGGCACTCCACGGCCAGCTCGCGGATCTCCACGTCGGCGTGCTCGGTCGCGCGCATCTTGATGAAGTGTCGCCAGGCCCGGTAGTTGCCGGTGACCACGATCCGGGTCTCGGTGGCGTTGGGCAGCACCGCCCGGGCCGCCTGCCGGGCCTGCTTGCGGCGCAGCGTCGGGTTAGGCTCGTCGGTGAAGCGCGCCTCCAGGCCCTCGAGGAGCTCGGTGTACGCCCGCACGCTCGCCTCGGCCGCCTCGACGAACTTCTTGTGCAGCTCCGGGTCCTCGGCGATCACCGCCGGCTCGACCATCGCGGCGTCCCGCTCGGGGACGTAGCGCTGGGAGAGCTGGGAGTACGAGAAGTGCCGGTGCCGGATCAGCTCGTGGGTGAAGGACCGGGAGACGCCGCTGAAGTAGAAGCTCACCGAGCCGTGCTCCAGCACGGACAGGTGCCCGACCTCGAGGATGTGCGCCAGATAGCCGGCGTTGGTGGCGGTGGCCGGGTTCGGCTTCTTCCAGCTCTGGTAGCAGGCCCGACCGGCGAACTCGGCGAGCGCCTGGCCCCCCTCGGCGTCGGTCGACCACGGCACGTCGTCGGGGGCCTGGAACTGGGTCCACGCGATGAGCTTGACCTGGGGCTGCACCATCTCCGGCATTCCTGCGACTGTAGTGGCCGGTGGGCCGGTGGGGAAACTTGGGCGCGCGGACGTGAACCCGCACACGAGCCGACCGCCGGCGGCGTGGCCCGCTCGCCGGGCCAAGTTCGGGCGTGTCGCGTCCGTGCCGTGCCAAGAGTCGGGACAGATATGCCTGAGAGGCATAAACATGCCTCTGAGGCATACCCGTCTGAACGGATACGGCCTGCTGCGGACATGACGCTCGGTAACCCGCGACGATGCCCAACGACGCCGCGTGCGCCAACGCCTGATCCCGCACTGCACTGGCCGAAACCAGCGGGCGGAACGTCAGACGTAGAGCGCGGTGAACGGCGCCCAGGGAAGGTTGCGCAGCACCGAGAAGGCGAGCCAGAAGGCCAGGAAGCCGCCGAGGACCTTCGGGTTGAGCCGCAGCTCCGGCAGCCGCCAGCCGAACGCCCGGTTCCCGGCCCAGGTGACGAAGAGGTACGCCAGGAAGGGCACCGAGAAGACGAAGAGGAAGTGGTGCCGGGCGGCGGCCGGCAGGTCGCCGTGCAGCAGGTACCAGAGGGCGCGGGTGCCGCCGCAGCCCGGGCAGTCCAGCCCGGTGGTCAGCTTGAGCAGGCAGGTGGGCCGGGCGTCCGGATCGCTGTGGGTGGGGTCGCTCAGCAGGGCGTACGCCATGCCGAGCCCGACGCAGCCGAGCGCGGCCAGGGGCACCGCCCAGCGCGGGGCGCGGGCGTGCAGCCGGAGCACCAGGCGGGTGAACCGGTCCGGCTCGACCGGCGCGTACGCCACCCCGGCGGGCCAGTTCGCCGACCCGGGATCCGGGGCTCCGGCGACGGCGTGCACCCCGTCCGGGGCCGGGGCGGTGGGCGGGACGGGGACCGTCTGCGGGTCGGGCGGGGCGTCCGGCCGGTCAACGCTCGTCACGCGCTCACCGTACACCGGCCACGCCCACCAGCGCGGCGGCCAGCGGGACGGCCAGGTCGCCGGCCGCCGGCGGGGCGACCGCGTCCAGGCCGAGCCAGCCGGCGAGCCGGTAGAGCTCGGCGGCGAGGGCCACCGCCGTCTCCCCCGGGTCCACCCCCGGCTCGACCCACGCGGCCGGCACCAGCAGCACCCCCGCCTTCCGGTCGGCCTTGAGGTCGACCCGGGCGGTGAACCGCTCGCCCTGCAGGAAGGGCAGCACGTAGTAGCCGTGCACCCGCTGCGGGGCGGGCACGTAGATCTCGATCCGGTAGGAGAAGCCGAAGAGCCGCTCGGCACGGGCCCGCTCCCAGACCAGCGGGTCGAACGGGCTGACCAGGGTGTTGCCCCGGACCCACCGGGGCAGCCGCGCCTGCCCGTGCAGGTAGGCCGGCTGCCGCCAGCCCGGCACCGTGACCGGGGTCAGCTCGCCCGCCTCGACCAGCTCCGCGATCGCCCGCCGCGCCCCGGCCACCGGCAGCCGGAAGTAGTCGCGCAGCTCCGGCTCGGCCGCCACGCCCAACGACCGGGCGGCGATCGCCACCAGCGCGCGGTGGGCGTCGGCGTCGCTCGGGGTGGGGACGTCGAGCACCTCGGCCGGCAGCACCCGCTCGGGCAGGTCGTAGCGGCGGGCGAAGGAGGTGGTGCGTTCGGCGGCGGTCACCTCGCCGGACCAGAACAGGAACTCCAGCGCCCGCTTGACGGCCGACCAGTTCCAGCCCCAGTTGCCGGTCTCCCGGGGTGCGTCGTGCTCGATCTCGGCGGCGGTGAGCGGCCCCCGGGCGGCCACCTCGTCGCGCACCCAGGCGACCAGCTCGGGCTGCTCCTGGGCGATCCGGCGCATCCCGCCCCAGGCCTCGTCACGGGCCTTGGCCATCCGCCAACGCAGCGCCGGATGCAGGCCGACCGGGATCAGCGACGCCTCGTGCCCCCAGTATTCGAACAGCTCCCTGGGGCGCCGGTAGGCGGCGTTGTCGAGCAGGGGGGTCGGATAGGGCCCGAGCCGGCTGTAGAGCGGCAGATAGTGGGCCCGTTGCAGGACGTTGACCGAGTCCATCTGGATCAGCCCGACCCGGTCCAGCACCCGGCGCAGATGCCGGCGGGTCGGCACCCCGGCGGGCGCCGGGTCGGCGAAGCCCTGGGCGGCGAGAGCCACGCGGCGGGCCTGGGCGAGCGAGAGCGATTCCGGTGCGGCCATCGTCCCGGGACCCTAGTCCACGGGTATGACGGAGCGGGCGCTGGACCGACCGCCCCTCGGGGCATAGAACGGACGGATGCTGACCATCCGCCGGGAGGACCCGGACGACGCGGCGGCGATCGCCGCGGTGCACATCCGCAGCTGGCAGGCCGGGTACGCCGGGATTATGCCGGACGAGGTACTGCACCGGCTTAACCCGGCCGCCTGGGCGCAGCGCCGCCGGGACCTCGGCACCGCCGACCCGGCGCACCCGTTCACCACTCTGCTCGCCGAGGTCGACGGGGCGATCGCCGGATTCGCCACCTTCGGGCCGTACCGGAACAACCAGGACCGCGACGACCTCGACCCGGCGTACGGGGAGATCCTGGCGATGTACGTCGAGCCCGCGCGGTGGGGCACCGGGACCGGGCGGGCCTTGCTGGCGGCGGCCCGGGCCGGCCTGACCGAGCGGGGCTGGACGGAGTACCGGCTCTGGGTGCTCACCGACAACGTCCGGGCGCGGCGCTTCTACGAGCGGGCCGGGCTGTCACTGGACGGCGCCGAGTCCGTCTACCGGCTGCCGCTCTCCGGCGGGCGTGACCCGGTCCTGCTTCGGGAGGCGCGCTACACCGCCCGACTCGATCAGTGACCCGGACGGGCCGTCCCGGTCGGCGGGCCCACCGCCGGTCGACGCGGCCCCGTGCCGAATCGGCATGCCGAGCAGCAGCGCCAGGCTGATCCAGACGTACGTGTTGCTGCCGAGGAAGCCGGTCACGCCGCTGAAGTCCTCCTCGAACAGCCACACGATCCGGCTGATCAGGAAGGCGTACCCGATGGCCACGGCGGCCAGCAGGAGGCGGCGCCGGTGGCTGCGCGCGGGCGCCGCCATGCCGTTGTCGACCAGCAGGATCAGCGCCGGCAGCAGCCAGACCAGGTGGTGCACCCAGGTGACCGGGCTGATCAGGCACATCACCGCGCCGGTCAGGGCCAGGCCGGTGGCCTCGTCGCCGGCGGTCACCGCGGCCCGGGAGCGCCAGCCCCAGACCGCGAGGGTGGCGAGCACCAGCACCAGCCAGGCGAGGGTGCTCGGATGCTCCGGGTTCAGCCGGGCCACCACCCCGCGCAGCGACTGGTTCGAGACGAAGGCCAGTTCGCCCACCCGGCCGGTGTTCCACAGCGCCTCGGTCCAGAACTCGCGGGAGGCGTCCGGGAAGAGCGCGCCGGCCAGCAGGGTGGCGCCGGTCGCCGCGCCCATCGCGGTGAACGCCGCCCGCCAGCGCCCGGTGATCAGCAGGTAGACGATGAAGATGCCCGGGGTCAGCTTGATCGCGGTGGCCAGGCCGATGCCCGCCCCGGCCCACCGGCTGCCGGCCGGGAGCAGCCGCAGCAGGTCCACCGCCACCAGGAAGAGCAGCAACATGTTGACCTGGCCGAAGTTGACCGTCTCGCGCATCGGCTCGAACGCGGCGGCCAGGCAGAGCGCGACCGCGAGCGCGAACCAGCGGGTCCACCCGGCGCGGCGGGCGATCGGATCGAGCAGCCACCAGATGACCACCGTGCTGACCACCACGGTGGCGGCCACGCTGACCGTGATCGCCGCGTGCCACGGCAGGTACGCCATCGGCAGCATCACCAGGGCGGCGAACGGCGGATAGGTGAAGCCGTACTGGGTCCTGGCCCGGAGGAAGTCGTAGATCTCCCCGCCGTCGTGCACCCAGTAGTTCAGCGCACCCCGGTAGACGTGGAGGTCGAAGAAGCCGTGCCGCACGGCCGCCTCCCTCAGGAAGGCGGCCACCGCGACAGCGAGCACCACCACGGCGACGACCTGCACGATCGTCCGCCTGGCACCCTGCGCCACCGTCGCCTCCCTCGCCCTGCGTAGGCTCACGTGCCATGGCTCTCGGGTACGTCCGCCCCGCGCGTCCAGAGGACGCCGGCGAGATCGCACGCATCCAGCTCGCGACCTGGCGGGTCGCGTACCGCCGGATCCTGCCCCGGCACGTGCTCGACAACCTGGACGAGGCGTACCTCGCCCGGCGGTGGAGCGCCGCGGTGCAGGAGCCGCCCTCGGGCGCGCATCGCGTGCTGGTCGCCGTCGAACAGGCCGAGCAATCGTATCTGGTGGGCTTCGCCGCTTCCGGTCCGGCCGACGCCGAGGCGCTCGCCCCGGGCGAGCCGGCCGACGCGCTCGACGACGGCGTGGCGGCGGTGACCGACCTGCTGGTCGAGCCGCGCTGGGGCCGGCGCGGGCACGGCAGCAGGCTGCTCGCCGCCACCGTCGACGGGTGGCGGTCCGACGGCTTCACCCGGGCGGTGGCCTGGACCTTCGACGGGGACGCGGCGACCCGGAAGTTCCTCACCTCGACCGGCTGGGAGCCGGACGGCGCGGCCCGCGCCCTGGACGTGGACGACCTGCTCGTCCCGCAACTACGGCTGCACGTCGCCGTCCCGACCGAGCCGGTCGCGGCGGACTGAGCAGACCGGCGGTCGCGTTCCGCACCCACGGCCCGCCGTGTCACCGGCGCACGTCGGACGGCGGGCCTACTGTGACGCAGTGCGGGCTTCGCCGCTCCGGCACTGCCCGCCGACGGAGCGCGACCGGAAGAGGGAGACGATCATGTTCAGGGACACGAGGGCGTTCAGCGGCTTCTCGGTGGACGACACCGATCGGGCGATGACGTTCTACGCCGACACGCTCGGCCTGCGGGTGTCGCGGGACGACGCGATGGGCGGACTGCTGACGCTGCACCTCGCCGGGGACCGGGACATCCTGGTCTACCCCAAGGACGACCACACCCCGGCCACCTACACCGTGCTCAACTTCCCCGTGGACGACATCGATCGGGCCGTCGCCGAGTTGACCGCCCGCGGGGTGCAATTCGCGCGCTACCCCGGGATGCCCCAGGACGAGCAGGGGATCGTCCGGGGGAACGGACCCGCGATCGCCTGGTTCACCGACCCCGCCGGCAACGTCATGTCCGTACTGGAACTGAAGTGATCGGTGGCGGTTCCCCGCGCCGCGGGGAACCGCCACCGACACCGATCGAACCCGTCGCTCAGCCCTTGTCGGCGCCCTCGTTGGCGCCCCGCACGAAGTAGCGCTGGAAGATCACGAACAGCACCGCCACCGGGATGGTGGCCAGCAGCGCCGCGCCCAGCTTGAGCGGATACTGCGTGCCCTTGCCCAGCGACCCGCTGACCAGGTCGGCCAGGCCGCGGGGCAGGGTGAACAGGTGCGGGTCCTGGACCGAGACCAGGCTGTGCGGGAATTCGTTCCAGGAGCCCTGGAACGACAGGATGGTCAGCGTGATCAGCGCGGGCCGCGCCATCGGCAGCACCACCGACCAGAAGGTGCGGAACACCCCGGCGCCGTCGATCCGGGCCGCCTCCTCCACGCTGACCGGGATCGACTCGAAGAACTGCTTCATGATGAACACCCCGGCCGCGTCCGCCAGCAGCGGCACCACCAGGCCCGCGTAGCTGTCGTAGAGGCCGAGCTGCTTGAGCACCAGGAACTTCGGGATCAGCAGCACCACGCCGGGCACCGCCATCACCGCGATGACCGCGGCGAAGAGCCCTGCCCGGCCCCGGAAGCGCAGCCGGGCCAGCGCGTATCCGGCCAGCGAGTCGAAGAAGACCCGGCCGAGCGTGACCAGGACGGTGACCAGCAGCGAGTTGCCCAGCCAGAGCGGGAAGTTGGTGCCCGCGAAGATCCGCTCGAAGCCGGCCAGCGTCACCGGGTCGGGCACCGGTGAGAGCGGGTTCGCCGCCGCGTCCGGCTCGGTCTTGAACGAGTTGCCGAGCTGGATCACGAACGGGTAGATGAAGACCAACCCGAAGAAGATCAGGACCGCGTACCCGAGGATGCGGTTGACCCGGGCGCGCGGCCCACGGGCGGCGCGCGGCGCGACGGGCGCCGCCGGCCGGTCGGTCAGCACGGCCATGTCAGGACCCTTCCGGTACGCGTCGCCGCCACCACCGGCCGCGTCGGGATCCGTCCCGGTCGGCCATCACCCGGCGCTGGAGCAGGGTGAACACGATGATGATCAGGAACAGCACGAACGAGATCGCCGCCCCCGAGCCGTAGTCGAAGTCCCGGAACGCGGTGCGGTACGACAGGTACGCCGGGGTGAGGGTGGTCTTGGCCGGGTCGCCCTGGCTCATCACGTACACCTGGTCGAAGACCTGCCAGGAGCCAATCAGGCCGAGGGTGAGCACCAGGAAGGTGGTCGGCTTGATCAGCGGCAGGGTGACGTGGCGGAACCGCTGCCAGCGGGTCGCCCCGTCGAGGGTGCTGGCCTCGTCCAGCGCCACCGGCACGTTCTGCAACGCGGCGAGGAACATCAGCATGAACGTGCCCGAGGTGGTCCAGATCACCAGGCAGATGATCGAGACCATGGCCACGCTCGGCCCGGAGAGCCAGTCCCACCAGCTCAGCCCCAACGGGCCGCCGGAGGTGAGCGCGCCGGGCGGGGAGTCCACGCCGACTGCGCCGAGCAGCAGGTGCAGTACGCCGCGGGAGTCGGCGAACCACTCCGGCCCGTCGATGCCGAGGAAGCTGAGCAGGTTGTTGACCGCGCCGGAGTTGGCGAACAGGAACAGGAACACCACGCTGATCGCCACGGAACTGGTGACCGAGGGGAAGTAGAAGGCGCTGCGGAAGAAGCCCTTTCCCTTGAGCATCCGGTTGTTCACGATCAGCGCGAGACCGAGGGCGAGCGCGGTCTGCGCCGGCACCACGATCCCCACGTAGTACATGGTGTTGCGGATGCTGGTCATGAAGTCCCGGCGGTCGAGCCCGTCCTCGGTGAACAGCCGGGTGTAGTTCTTCCCGCGGACGAACGGCACGTCCGCGGTGAACGGGCTGCCCTGGCCGTTCCAGTCAGTGAGGCTCACCCAGAGCGCCATCAGGATCGGCAGCAGCAGGAAGAACCCGAGGATCACGATCACCGGCGCGACGAAGAGCCAGCCGGCGATGTTCTCGTTGCCGCGGATGCCGCCGAGGCGGCGGCGCGACGGACCGGCCGGCGTGGTGGCCGGAGCGGTGAGCGCCTCCGTAGCCATCTCCCCTCCCTCCTTCGAGTGGGAGCCGACGCGGAGGGGCCCGCGAGGCGGGCCCCTCCGGTCACGCTCAGCCGCCGAGCGCCGCCTTGGCGTTCTTGTCGAAGTTCGCCAGGATGCTCTTCGGGTCACCGTTGGCCAGGCCCTGCAGGCCGGACTCGAGGTCGCGCAGCACGCTGTCCATCTTCGGCGCGTTCACCGGGCCCTGGGCGTACGCGGCGCCGTCGATGAACGGCTTGTCGGCCGGGAAGGCGCTGGTGTACTGGTCGCGGACGGACTGCCGGGACGGCATCACGCCGAACGCGTTGGCGAAGGCGATCTGCTGGTCGCCGGCGGTCATCGCCTCGACGAACTTGATCGCCTGGTCCTTGAACTTCGACTTCGCGGCGATGCCCCAGCACTGGGTGAAGGAGAGGGTGCCCTGGCCCTTCGGTCCGGCCGGCAGCGGGACGACCTTGTACTTCACATTCGGGAAGTCGTTCTTCAGGGCACCCTTGATCCAGTTGCCCTCGATGGTCATCACGGCCTTGCCCTTGCCGAACGCCTCACCGGACCAGCCGGCGTCGAGCTGCTTCGGGAACTTCGCGTAGCCGTTCGTGAGCAGGCCCTTGACGTACTGGAGGGCCTGGAGGTTCTCCGGGGTGTCGGCGGTCGGCTGCTTGCCGTCCTTGCTCATCAGCCAGCCGCCGTTCTGCACCATGAACGCGCCGATCCGGTCCCGGGTGTCGCCGAGGGCGAGCGCCACCATGCCCTTCGCCTTGATCTTCTGGCTGGCGGCGGTGAGCTGGTCCCAGGTGGTCGGCACGTCGGCGTCGGTCAGGCCGGCCTTGGCCCACAGGTCGGTGTTGATCTCGAGCGCCAGGGTGGAGAAGTCCTTCGGCGCGCAGTAGAGCTTGCCGTCGTAGGTGAAGGTGTTCCGCAGGCTCTCGTAGAAGTCGTCCTTGTTGCTGACCTTGTCGCCGTACGGCTCCAGCGCGCCGACGCTGGCGTAGTCGGCGAACCGGGACGCGTCGACGTAGAAGACGTCCGGCGGGGTGCCGCCGGCGAGGGCCTGGCCGAGCTGCTGGGTGAGGTCCTGGGCCGGGGTCACCGTGGCGGTGTTGCCGGAGGAGGAGGCCCACTTCGCGACGGCGTCCTGCACCGCCTTGGTCTCGGCGTCGCCGGAGGAGCCGATCATGATCTGCAGGTTGGCCGGACCGCTGGACTGCTTGGTGTCCTTCGCGGAGTCGTCGAACCCGCTGCCGCAGGCGGCGGTGCCGAACAGCGCGGCGGCCGCGAGGCCAGCCAGCGCCGCCCGGGTGAGGGTGCGAGGTGTCATCTCATTCTCCTGGTGGGGATGGGGGGATCACGCGGTGTGCCGGAGCACGAGCGTGGGGCTGAGTAGCACGTGTGGGTCGGTGGGCTGACCGTCGAGCAGGCCGGTGAGCAGCTCGAAGCAGCGGGCGGCGGCGGCCGCGAGCGGCTGGCTGACGCTGGTCAGCCCGACCACGGCGGCCACCGGGGTGTCGTCGAAGCCGACGACGGCGACGGAGGCGGCCACCGCGCGTACCGCCTGGAGGGCGCCGAGGGCGAGCGAGTCGCTGACGCAGACCACCGCGGTGGGCGGTTCGTCGGCGGCGAGCAGCGCGCGCATCTCCCGCTCGCCGTGGGCGATGCCGTCCTCGGTCTCGCGGTGGGGTGCGGCGCCGGCCAGGCCGGCGGCGGCCATGACGGTACGCCAGCCGGAACGCCGGTCGTCGCCGACGCCGGAACCCGCCGGCCAGCCGATGAAGCCGATCCGGCGGTGGCCGGTGTCGAGCAGCCGCTGGGTGGCCTGCGCGGTGCCGGCCGCCCCGTCGACGTCGACCCAGGGATGGGCCTCGGCGGCGTCCCAGGGCCGGCCGAACGTCACGAATGGCACGTTCCGCTCGGCCAGCCAGGCGGTCCGCGGGTCACCGTGGTCGGTGCCGGTGAGCACAAAACCGTCCAGGTCGTACGCGCCGAGCAGGTCGTCGTAGGTGTCGATCTCGTGTCCGTCGTCACGGGCGGTGTAGAGCAGGACCCGGTAGCCGGCGGCGTCGGCGGTCTCGGTGAGGCCGTGCAGGAACCGGTCGAGCACCGAGCCGTTGATCCCGTCCCGGGTGGGCTCGATGCGGACCGCGACGAGCCGGGAGCGACCGGTCCGCATCTGCCGGGCGGCCTGGTTGGCCCGGTAGCCCAGCGCGGCGATCGCCTCCTCCACCCGGCGCCGGGTCTCGTCCCGGACGATGTGCGGCGCGTTGAGGACGTTGGAGACCGTCTGCCGGCTCACCTGGGCATGCCGGGCCACCGTCGAGATGGTCACCTTTTCAGCCATTGAGTCCCTCTCGCCGCCTTGAACGTTCCAACGTGGATACGGCAGTATTAGATCGTTCAAAGTTTCTGGAATGTTTCGCACTCTGCACCGGGCCGGAGCCAGTTGTCAAGACACGCTCCGGCCACCCGATCAGCACCAGGAGTTCCCCGTGTCCGAACGCCACCTGCAACCCCTGCTGCACGAGCTGGTCGGGGCGGTCCACGCCCCCACCAGCGCGCTGGGCGACGCGGCGGGTCAGATCCGGCCGAGCGGCGTCCAGGGCGTGTTCCACGCCGACGCCCGCGTACTCTCCCGCGCCGAGCTGCGCGTCGACGACCGGGAACCGGAGGCGGTGGCCCACGGGGCGGCCGGGCCCCACGGGGTCCGCTTCGTCACCCTGGCCCGCTGGCTCGGCGACCCCGGCCCCGACCCGACCGTCCGGATCGACCGCATCCGGGAGGCCGGCCCGCACGGCGTCACCGAGGAGATCCAGGCCACCTCCACCGCCGCGGCGCCCGTCCGCGCCACGGTCAGCGTCGACCTGGGCTGCGACCTCGCCCCGATCGAGCTGGTCAAGTCCGGCGGGAACGGGTCGCCGCTGGAGGCGAAGTCCGGCGAGCCCGGCCGGGTCCAGTGGGCCGCCGAGGGCGTCACCGTCACGGTGACCGGCGAGGCGGCGACCGTCGACGCCACCGGCGACCGGGCCCTCGCGCCCCGGCTCAGCTGGCCGGTCGACCTCGCCCCCGGCGACGCCGTGACGCTGCGCTGGCGGCTCGCCGTCACCGACCCGAAGGCCGTGGTGGTCGCCCCGCCGGCCGGCCCCGAGTGGTCCGTCCCGCAGGTACGCGCCGACGACCGCCGCCTGGTCCGGCTGCTCGACCGCTCCCTGGCCGACCTGCGCGGGCTGCGGCTCGCCGACCCGGCCCACCCCGGGGACGTCTTCCTCGGCGCGGGCGTGCCCTGGTTCCTCACCCTCTTCGGCCGGGACAGCCTCTGGGCCGCCCGGATGATGCTGCCGCTCGGCACCGAGCTGGCCGCCGGCACGCTGCGCGTCCTCGCCCGCCGGCAGGGCACCAGGGTCGACCCGGCCACCGGCGAGGCGCCCGGCAAGATCCTGCACGAGCTGCGCCGGCACGAGTTCAGCCTGCCCGCCCATGAGCTGCGGCTGCCGCCCGCGTACTACGGCACCGTCGACGCCACCATGCTCTGGGTCGGCCTGCTGCACGACGCCTGGCGCTGGGGGCTCGCCGCCGACCAGGTCGAGCCGCTGCTCCCGCACCTGGAGGCGGCGCTCGGCTGGCTCGGCGAGCACGCCGACGCCGACGGCGACGGCTTCGTCGAATACGTCGACACCAGCGGCAGCGGCCTGGCCAACCAGGGCTGGAAGGACTCGGGCGACTCGATCCGGTTCCGCGACGGCCGGCAGGCGCAGTCGCCCATCGTGCTGTCCGAGGTGCAGGGGTACGCCTACCAGGCGGCGGTGCACGGCGCCGACCTGCTCGACGCCTTCGGCCGCCCGGGCGGCGACCGCTGGCGGGAGTACGCCGACCGGCTGGCCCGGCGGTTCCGCGACGCGTTCTGGGTCGACGGCCGGTACGGCCCGCAGCCCGCGCTGGCGCTGGACCGGGACAAGCGCCCGGTCGACTCGCTGACCAGCAACATCGGCCACCTGCTCGGCACCGGCCTGCTCTCCGACGCCGAGTCGGCGCAGGTGGCGGCGCTGCTGTCGACCGAGGCGCTGGCCGGCGGCTTCGGGCTGCGCACCATGTCCACCGACGACGCCGGGTTCAGCCCGCTGTCGTACCACTGCGGGTCGATCTGGGCGCACGACACGGCGATCGTGGTCGGCGGGCTGGCCCGGGCCGGCTTCGCCGACGCCGCGCTCCGGCTCGCCGACGGGCTGCTCGCCGCCGCCGAGGCGTTCGACTACCGCCTTCCCGAGCTGTACGCCGGGGACGACCGGGCGACGCTCAGCCGTCCGGTGCCCTACCCGGCGGCGTGCCGCCCGCAGGCGTGGGCGGCGGCGGCCGCCGTGCTGCTGGTCCAGGCCGGCGTGGGCATCTATCCCGACGTGCCGGGCGGCCAGGTGCGGCTGAGCCCGCTGGCCGGCCCGGAGTTGGGCGCGCTCGCCGTCGACAGCCTCCGCGTCGCCGGCGCCCCGGTCGCCGTCCAGGTCGACGCCTCGGGCCGGCCCACCGTCACCGGCCTCCCCGCCGGCCTGACGGTGACCCCCGCCCCGCAGGTCCCCACCCAGCGCCCCGCCACGGAAACCCCCGCCCCCCGCTGACGTCGTTGATCATGAGGTTGGCGGCGAAGTCGATCTCGGACGGTGCCGTCAACCTCATGATCGACGCGGTCAGGCGGGGGTGAGTTCGGCGACCAGTTCGTCGTCCTCCGTGGCGCCGGTGGGGTGGAAGCCGAGGGCACGGTAGAGGGCGGCGGCCTGGGTGTTGTCGGGGTGGTAGCTGAGGCGGATCGGGTGGCCCGCGGTGGCGAGCCAGTCGGCGAGGGTACGCACCGCGGCCCGGCCGACGCCCCGCTCCTGCTCGGCGGCCTCGATCACCATGCCGCCGATCCACCGGGAACCGTCGTCGTCCACGCCCCACATGACGTGCCCGACCGCCGTCTCGTCCGCGTACACGGCCAGCGAGGTCCAGACGTCCGAGCGCATGGTCAGCAACAGATAGCGGGCGGCCAGGGCGGGCACCCAGGCGCGCTGGTCGTCGCGGGGCGCCACGTCCGCCACCGCCCGCCAGTTGTCGTCGTCCACCGGACGCAGGGTCACGTGCCGGCCGGTGCGGTCCCGGAGTGCAGAATCGATCATGTACGCGACCCTAGGCGGGATGTCCCAGCACCACGATCGCTTTCCCGCCCCACCCACGGTCGGCGCGCTCGACCAGCACGTTCCGCCCCTCCCCCGTGAGGTTGCCGCCCGCATCTCGCGCCAGCCACCGGCACGTCCGCCACCCGGTTGACGCGGTCCGTACCCGGCCAGGCGCAGTTGCGCCAGGTCTCATCCATTGACACCGGGCCACCGGATCGGCATTCTCATTTCCCGGCGGGACACACCGCCACAAAGCCCAGAGAAGACCCTTCCTGGGACGACCCATTCAACGGGGGATAGATATGCTTCGATTTGCTGCTGCCCGTCTCGGATCCGCTCTGATCACCGGTCGACTGCTGGCGCTGGCTGCGCTGACCGTGGTCCTCGCCGGCGTTGCCCTGGCCGCCGGGCACGGCGGCTCGTCCACGTCGCTCGCCGAAGGCTTCGGCTGGGGCAGCCCGCAGCCCTGATCCGGCGACAACGGACGAGATCGTCCGTCGACCAGGCTCGCCAGCGATACGGTCGACACCTCAGGCCGGACCCTGCTTTCGGGCCCAGCCAACACGATCGCCAAGAAACTTAGCGGGAATTGCCCCGCCACTGAACGGTGGCGGGGCAATTCGTTCGACCAGAGGCGAATGCCCCCGATCCGCGGGCCCGTCCTTGACAGGTTCGGGCCGTCCGGGGCTTGCCGCGTCAGTCGAGCAGGGCGTCCAGGCCGACCGTGAGGCCCGGCCGGTGGCGTACCTCCCGCACAGCGAGCAGCACGCCCGGCATGAACGAAACCCGGTCGTACGAGTCGTGCCGGATGGTCAGCGTCTCGCCGGTGGTGCCGAAGAGCACCTCCTGGTGGGCGACCAGCCCGGTGGCGCGGACGGCGTGCACGCGTACCCCGTCGATCTCGGCGCCGCGCGCGCCCGGCACCTCGTCGCGGGTGGCGTCCGGCGCGGGGCCGAGGCCGGCCTCGGCACGGGCCTGGGCGATCAGTCGGGCGGTGTGCGTGGCGGTGCCGCTGGGCGCGTCGAGCTTGCGCGGGTGGTGCTGCTCGATGATCTCCACCGACTCGAAGTGCCGGGCGGCGCGGGCGGCGAACTGCATCATCAGCACCGCACCGATGCCGAAGTTGGGGGCGATCACCACGCCCACGCCCGGCTTGCGCGCGAGCCAGCCGCGGACCCGGTCCAGGCGCTGCTCGGTGAAGCCCGTGGTGCCGACCACGACGTTGATGCCCTGGTCGACGCACCAGTGCAGGTTGTCCATGACGACGTCCGGAGTGGTGAAGTCGACGACCACCTCGGCACCGGCGTCGGACGCGGCGAACAGCCCGTCGCCCTGGTCGACCATCGCCACCAGCTCCATGTCGGGGGCCGCGTCGACCGCCTTGCAGACCTCCATGCCCATCCGGCCGCGGGCGCCCAGCACGCCGACCCGGATCGGCTCGGCCAGGTTCTTCTCGTGCTCGTCAGTCACGGGGCACAACCTATCCCAATCGGGGCGCCCACCCCGCTGGAGCTCCGGCCGTCCCACCCCACGAGCATGATCGACTCGGGTTGCGGCAACCTGGGCCCGCCTCGGCGGCGGACACCCCGACCTGCGCCACCCCTCGTCGGCGGGCGCGGCGGGAAGGGTCAGGCGGAGAAGGCGGACTCGTCGAACGGGCCCACCACCGCCAGGGACATCGGGCGGCCGAGCAGGTCGGCGGCCAGGGCGTTCACGTCGTCCAGGGTCACCGCGTCGACCCGGGCGAGCAGCTCGTCCACCGGCATCAGGTCGCCGTAGAGCAACTCGCCCTTGGCCAGCCGGCTCATCCGGGAGCCGGTGTCCTCCAGGCCGAGGACGAAGGAACCCTTGCTCATCCCCTTGCCCCGGGCCAGCTCGGCCTCGCTGATCCCCGCGGCGGCCACCTTGGCCAACTCGGCGCGGGTCAGCTCCAGCACCTCGTCCACCTTGCCCGGAGCGCAGCCGGCGTAGACGGCGAACAAGCCGCTGTCGGCGTACTGGCTGGCGTACGAGTAGACCGAATAGGCCAGCCCGCGCTGCTCGCGGATCTCCTGGAACAGCCGGCTGGACATGCCGCCGCCGAGGACGTTGTTGAGCACCCCGAGGGCGAAGCGCCGCTCGTCGGTGCGGTCGATGCCCGGGCAGCCGAGGATCACGTGCGCCTGCTCGGTCTCCTTCGGCTCGACCACCGTGGTGGCCGGCTTCGTGCATACCGCTGGGGCGGCCGGGCGGTGCGGCGCCGGCACCGCCGGATCGGTGTCCAGCGGGGTGCCGCGCAGGGCCTGGCGGACCAGCTTGACCACGGCGGCGTGGTCGAGGTTGCCGGCGGCGGCGATGACGATCTGCGGCGCGGTGTACCGGCGGCGGTAGAAGGTCTGGATCTGCCGGCGAGTCATCGGGGTGACCGTCTCCTCCGTGCCGGAAATCAGCCGGCCGAGGGGGTGGTCGCCGTAGACGGCGCGGGCGAACAGGTCGTGCACCTCGTCGCCGGGCTCGTCGTCGTGCATGGCGATCTCTTCGAGGATGACGCCGCGCTCGGTCTCCACGTCGGCGTCGTTGAGCACCGAGTCGGCGACCAGGTCGCACATGACGTCGATGGCCAGGGGCAGGTCCTCGTCCAGCACCCGGGCGTAGTAGCAGGTGTATTCCTTGGTGGTGAAGGCGTTCGTCTCGCCGCCGACCGCCTCGATCTGCGAGGAGATCTCCAGCGCGCTGCGCTTGCGGGTGCCCTTGAAGAGCAGGTGCTCCAGGAAGTGCGCGGCGCCGCCCTGCGACCCGGTCTCGTCCCGCGAGCCGACGGCGACCCAGATGCCGAACGAGACGCTGCGCATCGCCGGGATCGCCTCGGTGAGCACGCGCAACCCGCTGGGCAGCACGGTACGGCGTACGGTGCCGCCCAGCGGGTCGTCGCTGAGCGTGCGGGTGACCGCCCGGGTCGACCCGCCGGCGGACCGGGTGGCCCCGGTCACCTGCCGGACGGCGCCCGACGGCGCCACCCCCCGTCGATCCGCAGGAAAAGACGAACGAGGGGTCCGACTCACGAAAAACCTGCTTCCAGTTCGACGAGGGGGTGGATGGCGACGGCTCCAGGTCGCGGCGCGGTCAGACGCGCCGAGCTGGAGTTGCCGAACGACGGCTTCAGGTCGTAGCACTGCGGCGGACGCGCCGAGTTGGAGCCGTCGCAGGATCGGCCGGGTGACGCCGTCGGCGTCACCCGGCCGATCGAGGATCAGCTGTGCCGGGTCCGGCGACGCGGGCGCTCGCCGCCGCCTTCGCCGCCGCCCTCGCCACGCTCCGGGCCCCGGCTGCCGCGCTCGCGGTCCCGGTCGCCGCGGTCGCGCGGGCCGCGGTCGCCCCGGTCCCGGCCGCCCGGGCGCTCGCCACCGGCGGCCTCCTCGGCGGCCGGCGCCTCGGCGCCCTCCGGGCGGACCTTGTCCAGGTAGATCTTGCCGCGCTGGTCGATGTCGGCGATCTCCACCTCGACCTTGTCGCCGACGTTGAGGTAGTCCTCGACCTTCTCGACCCGCTTGCCGTCGCCCACCTTGGAGATGTGCAGCAGGCCGTCGCGGCCGGGCAGGAGCGAGATGAAGGCGCCGAACGGGGCGGTCTTCACCACGGTGCCGAGGAACCGGTCGCCGACCTTCGGCAGGGTCGGGTTGGCGATCGCGTTGATCCGCTCGACCGCGGCCTGGGCCGACGGGCCGTTGGTCGCGCCGACGTAGATGGTGCCGTCGTCCTCGATGGAGATCTCGGCGCCGGTCTCGTCCTGGATGGCGTTGATGGTCTGGCCCTTCGGGCCGATCACCATGCCGATCTTGTCGACCGGGATCTTGACGGTGGTGACCCGCGGCGCGTAGTCGCTCATCGCGGCCGGGGCCTCGATCGCGGACTGCATCACGTCGAGGATGGTCTGCCGGGCCTCGTGCGCCTGCTGGAGCGCGGCGGCCAGCACGTCCGACGGGATGCCGTTGAGCTTGGTGTCGAGCTGGAGGGCGGTGACGAAGTCCCGGGTGCCGGCGACCTTGAAGTCCATGTCGCCGAACGCGTCCTCGGCGCCGAGGATGTCGGTCAGCGTCACGTACTGGGTCTTGCCCTCGACCTCGTCGGAGATGAGGCCCATGGCGATGCCGGCGACCGGGGCCTTCAGCGGCACACCGGCCGAGAGCAGGCCCAGCGTCGAGGCGCAGACCGAACCCATCGAGGTGGAGCCGTTGGAGCCGAGCGCCTCGGAGACCTGCCGGATGGCGTACGGGAACTCCTCGCGCGACGGCAGCACCGGGATCAGCGCCCGCTCGGCCAGCGCGCCGTGGCCGATCTCGCGCCGCTTCGGCGAGCCGACCCGGCCGGTCTCACCGGTGGAGTACGGCGGGAAGTTGTAGTTGTGCATGTAGCGCTTGGACTTTTCCGGGGAGAGGGTGTCCAGCGCCTGCTCCATGCGCAGCATGTTCAGCGTGGTGACGCCCAGGATCTGGGTCTCGCCGCGCTCGAAGAGCGCCGAGCCGTGCACCCGGGGCAGCACGCCGACCTCGGCGGTCAGCGGGCGGATGTCGCGCGGGCCGCGGCCGTCGATGCGGACCTGCTCGCGCAGCACCCGGCTGCGGACCTCGGACTTGGTCAGCGAGCGGAAGGCGGCGGAGAGCTCCTTCTCGCGGCCCTCGAAGCGCGGCCCCAGCTCCTCGGCGACCCGGGCCTTGATCCGGTCCAGGGCCTCCTCGCGGTCGTGCTTGCCGGCGATCTTCAGGGCCTCGGCGACGTCGGCACGGGCCAGGTCGGCCACCGCCTCGTACGCGTCGTCCTGGTAGTCGAGGAAGACCGGGAACTCGGCGACCGGCTTGGCGGCCACCTCGGCCAGCTCGCTCTGCGCCCGGCACAGCTCGCGGATGGCGGGCTTGGCGGCCTCCAGGCCGCTGGCGACGACCTCCTCGGTCGGGGCGGGGGCACCGCCGGCGACCAGCGCCACGGTGTGCTCGGTGGCCTCGGCCTCGACCATCATGATCGCGACGTCGCCGTCGGGCAGGGCACGGCCGGCCACCACCATGTCGAAGGTGGCCCGGGCCAGCTCCTCGTGGGTCGGGAAGGCGACCCACTGGCCGTCGATGTGCGCCATCCGGGTGGCCCCGATCGGGCCGGAGAACGGCAGGCCGGAGAGCTTGGTCGACATCGAGGCGGCGTTGATCGCCACGACGTCGTACGGGTGCTGCGGGTCGAGCGCGAGGACGGTCTCGACGACCTGGACCTCGTTGCGCAGGCCCTTGACGAAGGACGGGCGCAGCGGCCGGTCGATCAGCCGGCAGGTGAGGATGGCGTCCTCGCTGGGCCGGCCCTCGCGGCGGAAGAACGAGCCGGGGATCCGGCCCGCGGCGTACATCCGCTCCTCGACGTCGACGGTCAGCGGGAAGAAGTCGAACTGCTCCCGCGGCTGCTTGCCGGCGGTGGTGGCGGAGAGGACGACCGTCTCGCCGAGCTGGGCGATGACGGAGCCGGCGGCCTGGCGGGCCAGCCGGCCGGTGGAGAAGGTGATCTCACGGGTACCGAAGGACCCGTTGTCGATCACGGCGGTGCGGGATTCGGTGCCGAGGTTGGTCTCGGTCATGGTGCTGTCGTGCTCCTTCGCGTCGGGGGTCCACGACACGGGAGCTACTCAGACGGCCGGTCTTCGATCGAAGCGCCCGGATGGCCGGCATGATGCCGGGGTGCCCGGGAGCCACTACCGGAGACCGGTACGCTGACCGGCTCCCTCTCGGGTGGTCGCGTGACCCGGTTCGTTCTGTGGTACCGGAACGGGGGAGCGGCCGCAGGCCACTCCCCCGTCACGTCACCGGCGCAGGCCGAGCCGCTCGATGAGCGACCGGTAGCGGTTGATGTCCTTCTTCTGGACGTAGTTGAGCAGCCGACGGCGACGGCCGACCAGCAGCAGCAGCCCACGGCGGCTGTGGTGGTCGTGCTTGTGCACCTTCAGGTGCTCGGTGAGCTCGGCGATCCGCTTGGTGAGGACCGCGACCTGGACCTCCGGCGAACCGGTGTCGCCCTCGGCGGTCGCGTACTCCGCACGGATCTTGGCCTTGGCTTCCTGGTCGAGCGCCATGTTCTCCCTGTTTCGTGGGTCGTTCGATGAGGTCCGTCGGAGTGGTCGCAGCGACCGGGGGGACGGACCGGTTCCTCGCACCCGCGGCGTCGTGCAGGCAGGCGAGGCCCCGCGTCGGTCAGCCGACGTCCCTGCCAGACTACCAGCCCGGTCGGGAACCACCCGGTGAAGGGCCAGGTGCCGGTGTCGGCCCGCTCAGCCGAGCGCCCGGCGGGTCCGCTCGACGTCCTCGCCGATCTGGGCGATCAACGGCTCGATCGCGTCGTACGTCCGTTGTTCGCGCAGGTGCGCCACGAAGTCCAGGGCCAGCCGCTCGCCGTACAGGTCGCCGGTGAAGTCCAGCGCGTACGCCTCCACCCGGCGTTCCCGGCCGGAGAAGGTCGGGTTGGTGCCGATCGAGACGGCCGCGGCCAGGGGCTCCCCGCCGCGGCGCACCAGCCGGGCGGCGTACACCCCGTCGGCAGGGATCGCCGCGTACCGGTGGGTCAGCAGGTTGGCGGTGGGAAAGCCCAGCTCACGCCCGCGCTGGTCGCCGCGGACCACCACACCCTCGACCCGGTGCGGGCGGCCGAGCGCGGCGGCCGCCGCGGCCACGTCGCCCGCGTCGACGCAGGAGCGGATGTACGTGGAGGAGAAGACCGTCCCCGCCTCGGCGACCAGCGGGCCGCTCTCCACCCCGAAGCCGAAGGTGCGGCCCAGCCGTTCCAGCAGGGCCACGTCGCCGGCCGCCCGGTGCCCGAAGCGGAAGTTGCCGCCGACCATCACCAGCGCGGCGTGCAGGTGCTCGACCAGGATGTCGTGCACGAACTCCTCGGCCGGCAGCCGGGAGAACTCGGGGGTGAACGGCACCACGCAGAGCACGTCAGCCCCGAGCGACTCGATCAGCTCCGCCTTGCGGGCCGGCTCGGTGAGCACCGCCGGGTGCGACCCGGGACGGACCACCTCCGCCGGATGCGGGTCGAAGGTCAGCACCACCGACCGGACGCCCAGTTCGCGGGCGCGGGCCACGGCGTGGCCGATGATGGCCTGGTGCCCCTTGTGCACGCCGTCGAAGACGCCGATGGTGACGACCGAGCGCCCCCAGCCCCCGGGCACCGCCTCGTACCCCCGCCACCGCTGCATACCGTTCCTCCGCTCCTCCCCTGGTCCCGCACCGGCCGAGGCTCGCCGGCCCGGGGGCCGGTGGGGCGCCGTCACGCCGGGGCCAGCACGATCTCCGCGCGGGCCCGCCCGGCCCGCTCGCTGACGATAGCGATCAACCCGCCGTCGGGGCCGAAGACCGCGTACGGTCCGGCGATGCCGGCCGCGCCGAGCGGGCCGCCGTGCGCGAGCGTGCGCGCCTCGTCCGGGGTGGCGTCCCGGCGCGGGAAGAACCGGTCGGCGGCCGCGTCCAGCGGTAGATTGACCACGTCGGGCGCCCGCTGCTCCAGCGCGTCGAGGGTTGCCGCCTCGGCCAGGGTGAAGCCGCCGACCGCGGTCCGGCGCAGCGCGGTCAGGTGACCGCCGACCCCGAGCGCGGCGCCCGCGTCCCGGGCGATGGCCCGGATGTACGTCCCGGACGAGCAGGTCACGTCGACGTCCACGTCCACCACGTCCGGGACGTCCCAGCGGACCGCCAGGACGTCCAGCCGGGAGATGGTGACCCGCCGGGCGGGCAGCTCCACGATCTCCCCCTCGCGGACCCGCTTGTACGCCCGCTGGCCGTTGATCTTGATGGCGCTGACCGCACTGGGCACCTGGTCGATCTCGCCGGTCTGGGCGGCGAGCGCGGCCCGGATCGCGTCGTCGGCGACGGCGCCGGCCGGGGTGGTCGCCACCACCTCACCCTCGGCGTCGTCGGTGATGGTCGCCTGGCCGAGCCGGATCGTCGCGGTGTAGCTCTTGGCGGCGCCGATCACGTAGGTGAGCAGCCGGGTGGCCCGCCCCACCCCGATCACCAGCACCCCGGTCGCCATCGGGTCGAGCGTGCCACCGTGCCCCACCCGCCGGGTCCGCGCCAGCCGCCGGATCCGCGCCACCACGTCGTGGGACGTCATCCCGCCCGGCTTGTCGACCACGATCAGACCGTCTGTGCTCACGACGGCCAAGCCTGCCAGACCACGGTGATCGCACGCGCGGGGGATACCTCCCTGCTCTGCCGCAGTGCCAAGATCATGCGACCGGGGCAGGAACGTGGTCGCGCGGTCGACTCCGGTGCGGCAGACTTCGCGCGCCCCCTCGCACCCTCAGGAGTCCTCTTGACCAACCCGCCGCCGTCGCACCAGCACCGCCCCCGGGTCGACCTGCCCGACTGGATGCGCAACCCGGAGCCGCCGCGCCGCACCCTCGGCCGCCGGGTCTCCGGATTCGTCGACGGCTTGCCGGCGCTGCGGGCGGCCCGGCACCGGCTGTGGGCGTGGCGGGACCGGAGCCGGTTCAGCGAGCGACACCCGGTGGTCTCCGCGATCGTGTCGTTCGTCGTCGTCGCGGTGGTGGCGACGTGCCTGGTGGTCGGCACGCTGTACCTGTTCTACAAGATCGCCCACGACCGGTCCTGAGCCGACGTCTGATGACCACCGAGGAACCGACCGCCTCGCCCGCCGACGTCGACCGGCCCGCCGTCGCGACCCGCGACGACTCCGTCCGGCTACCCAGTTGGATGAGTGGACAGGACGCGGCCGAGCCGCTCACCCGCGGGGAGCGCGCCCGGCTGGTCTGGGCCCGGCACCGCGGGAAGCTCCTGGTCGGCTTCGTCATCCTGCTACTGCTGGCGCTCGTTGCCGGCACGGCGGTCCTCGGGCACCTCACGGTCGAGCGGATCCGCGCCGGCACGCAGCCCTCGGCGTCCCCGCTGTCCTCGGCGTCCCCGCCGCCGAGCAGCCAGGTCGGCGAACCCCGGGACCTCTACGCCGGGAGCCCCGCCGCCAACTTCGCGGTCGGCGAGGCCGCGATCGTCCTGCCCCCGGTCGCCGCCCGGGCACCCTTCTCCGCCGCGGAGGTACGCGCCGCGCTGACCCAGGTGCGGAAGGCCCTGGTCTCACCGGACCGCGCCGACCACCGCCCAGCCGCCGGAGCGCAGCCGTAGCAGCAGCGCGACCAGCCGGAGCACCACGAACAGCATCAGCCCGGCCCAGATCCCGCCCAGCCCGAGGTCGAGCCCGTAGGCCAGCCAGATCGCCGGCAGGAAGCCGCCCAGCGCCGCGACGATGGTGAGGTTGCGCAGGTAGCGGACGTCGCCCGCGCCGATCAGCACGCCGTCGAGGGCGAAGACGACCCCGCCGATCGGCTGCAGCGCGACGAACCACGGCCAGGCGAGCATCGCCTGCTCGCGTACCTGCGGGTCGGAGCTGAACCACGACGGCACCAGGCCGGCGCCGGCGGCGATCAGCACCGCGAACGCCACGCCGCAGGCACCGCCGAGCAGGGCGATCCGGCGGGCGAGGGCGCGGGCGCCGGACGCGTCGCCGGCGCCGAGCGCCGCGCCGATCAACGCCTGCGCGGCGATCGCCAGGGCGTCGAGCACCAGGGCGGTGAAGAACCACAGCTGTACGGCGATCTGGTGGGCGCCGACCGCGGCGGCGCCGAACCGGGCCGCGACGGCGGTGGCGGACAGGAAGCTCGCCTGGAACGCGACGCCCCGGATCAGCAGGTCCCGACTGAGCACAAGCTGCTGGCGGATCAACCGGGGTCGGGGGCGCAGGGAGATCCGCTCGCGGACCAGCGCGGCCGCGAACAGGCCGCCGGAGAGGGTCTGCGCGATGGCGTTCGCCACCGCCGAGCCGACCAGCCCGAGCCCGACCGGATAGACGAGCAGTGGGCAGAGCAGCGCGGAGAGCAGGTTGGGGGCGAGCACGAAGAGCAGCGGGCGCCGGGTGTCCTGGATGCCGCGCAGCCAGCCGTTGCCTGCTGCGGCCACCAGCAGGCCGGGCGCGCCGAGCGCGGCGACCCGCAGCCAGCCGGCGGCGGCGTCGGCCACCTCGCCCGGACCGCCAACCAGGGTACGCGCCAGCCACCCGCCGCCGACCTGCATGGCAAGTGCCACCAGCACGCCGACGCTCAGGGCGAGCCAGGACGCCTGCACGCCCTCGGCCACCGCCGCGGCCCGGTCCCCCGCGCCGAACCGCCGGGCCGACCGCCCGGTGGTCCCGTACGCGACGACGGTGCCGAGCCAGGCGGTCAGCGTCAGCACCGTGCCGCCGACGGCGAGCGCGGCGAGCGGGACACGGCCCAGGTGCCCGACCACCGCGGTGTCGACCAGGACGTAGAGCGGCTCGGCGGCCAGCACCACGAGTGCCGGCAGGGCGAGCGCGGCGATCCGGCGGGGCGAGGCGGCGGGCAACCCGGTGGCGGGGGCGGCGGTCTGACTCATCGCCGCCGATCCTGGCACGCCCCCAGTAAGGAACGCAACAGACCCCAGCACTTACCAACCCGCCGCCCGGCGTACGTTGATCATGAGGTTGGCGGCGCTGTCGATCTCCGCAGCCGCCGCCAACCTCATGATCACCGCAACGGGGTGGGGAGGGTGGCGAGCCAGCGGCGGGTGTCGGCGCGGGTGCGGAGGCGGATCACCGGCACCTCGGGGGCATGGGCGGCGACGGCCGCGTAGACCAGGGGTCGGGATCGGCGAGGGTACTGCCACACGTACCGGAGGAACTGGAGGTCGACCTGCTCGGGGCAGCCGTCCGGCAGGTCGGGCCGGGGCTTGGCCCGGTACGCCCAGCGGCGACGCAGCACCCGGACGAGGCAGAGCAGCCAGGGCGGGTCGCAGAGCACCAGCAGGTCGGCGTGCGGCAGGCGAAGATCGAAGGTGCTGCGATAGTTGCCGTCCATCACCCACGCGGGGCGGGCGGCCAGCGCGGCGACCTCCGCCCGGAAGTCGGCGGCGGCGGCGGCGACCCAGCCGGGCCGCCAGTAGTGGCGGTCGAGGTGGATCAGCGGGAGGCCGAGCCGGCGGGCGACCGCGCGGGCGAGCGTGCTCTTGCCCGCGCCCGAACTGCCGACGATCAGGATGCGGCGCACCGGGCGACGGTAGCCCCCGCCCGGGTGTACGCGGAACCGGGCGACCGGAACGACGGCGGTGGCGCGGCGGCTACCGCGCCACCGCCGGACGGCCCGCCGTCACTGACGGGTGTCCATCGACGTCTGCAGCGCGCGGCGCAGCTGCTCGCGCGCCTCGTCGTTGGTGGTCTCGGTCTTCGGCTTGCGCTTGCTGGCCATGGGAGTTCCCTTCCAGGGTACGGACCACCGACGGCCGGTGGACGCGTCTGACGCCGCGCCGTGACCTGGAGCCGTCGGTCCTGCTGAACGCCGGGGCAGCGGTCCGGGATCACCGGAGCGGCTCGCCTGGCAGCGTGAGCCCGGGTCGGTCTGACCCTGGAGGGAGGCGGCGCCGGATGTGGCCCCACCGCCCGCGACCAGCGCCGAAGCGCCGGCCCGTCCCTAAATTAACGTTCACTTTCCAGCTGCTGCCCACTGTTCCCGGGATACGGACACGATGGGGTGGACCGGGCCGATCAGCGGGCCAGGAAGTGCCAGCCGAGCCACCACCAGAAGCCGAGGAACCCGATCCGCCCCACCGGCACCGGCCCGACCTCGTAGCGCATCACGAACGCGCAGACGTCGGCCAGCGACGGGATCCGCGAGCCCTCCCGCCGGGCGGCCCACTCGACGGCCGCGAACAGCACCAGCGCGGTCAGGAAACCGCCGATCGCCAGGGCTCGCATCATCGGCGGACCAGCCCCCAGAACGCGGCGAGCCAGGCGAACCAGGCCGCCGAGCGGACCAGGTGGTCCTCCAGGAACGGGTCGGCCAGCAGGGAGAAGGTGGGAAAGTCGTCCCCCATCGACAGCACGAAGGTGGTTCCCTCGAACACCCCGAAGACGGTGACCGGCACCAACCACCAGGCCGCCGCCGGTGGCAGCCGGTGTGGCGCGGGTCGGCGGGGCACCCGGTTGCTCAGGCCGATCCAGATCAGCGCGCCGCCGGTGCCCAGGGTGTAGAGGTTGGCCTGGGCGGAGAAGGACGGCAACTGCCCGCCGACCAGGGAGAGGCAGATCAGCACCGGTACGGAGACGACGGGACGGTCCCAGGCTCGGGGCGCCTCGGCGGTGAGCTCTCGAGGGTGATCCATCACCCGATTGTCCCCACCGTCACGGAACGCCGGAAGACCACCACGCCCCGGAGTCGTCCCTGATATCAGGCCGTCAGCAACGCCCCGTCCAGCTCGGCCCGGATCCGGTCCACCACCTCGTCGACCGTGCCCCGCCCGGTGAAACCGGCGGCGAACCGGTGCCCGCCGCCGCCCAGCGCCACCGCCACCCGGCTCACGTCCACCGCGCCCTTGCTGCGCAGGGAGACGGCCCACTCGGCGGCGGCCACCTGCTTGATCACGCAGCTCACGTCCGCCTCCGCGGTGCACCGGACCGAATCGATCAGCGCCTCCAGCACGTACGCCGGCTGGGCGTACCGGGCCAGGTCGTCCTGGGTGGCGTAGGTCCAGACCAGCCCGCGCCCGGCAGCGGCCGCCGGTTCCAGCCGGGCCCGGCCCAGCACCTCGCCGAAGAGCCGGACGGCGCCGAACGGGCGGGTGTCGAAGATCCGCCGGGAGATGTCCCCGGGACGGATGCCGGTGGCCAGCAGCCGGGCCGCCATCCGGTGCACGTCCGGCGTGGTGGCCTCGAAGCGGAACGAGCCGGTGTCCGTGCTCAGCGCCACGTAGAGGCAGGTGGCGATCTCGGCGTCCAGCGGCACCCCGAGGCGGTCGAGCAGCCCCTCGGCGACCACCGAGGTGGCAGCCGCGTGCGGGTCCACCAGGTGGATGCCGCCGAACCGCGTGTTCGACGCGTGGTGGTCCAGCACCAGCGCCGCCCCCGCCTTGTCCAGCCGGTCGACCAGGTCACCCAGCCGGGACTCGCTCGCCACGTCGAAGCAGATCACCAGGTCCGGGTCCAGGTACGCGTCGTCCTGCGGCACCAGCAGGTCGAGCCCCGGCAGCCAGCGGAACGGCTCCGGCACCTCCGGCGGACCGGGGAAGGTCGCCTGGAGGTGCCGTACGCCCCACCGGCGCAGGCCCAGCCCGAAGCCGAGCATGCTGCCCAGCGCGTCGCCGTCCGGGTTGACGTGACAGATCAGCAGCACCCGCGCATCGGCGGGAAGCCCGCGTACCGCCGCGAGGGCGGCCGCCCAGTCGGTGTCGGTCGGGCCGGCACCGGCCGGCGTACCGCCCTCGGCGGAAGAGGTCACGGGCGGTCGCCGCCGCGCGGCTCGTCGTTCTCGGTCTCCTCGTCCTCGCCGTCCGAGTCCTCCTCCAGCCGGTACGGCTGCGCCTCGCCCGCGAACTGGGCGCCGGCCGCCAGCCGCTGCACCTCGGCGTCGGCGGTGCGGGCCGCCGCGAGCAGGTCGTCGATGTGCTTGACCTGGTCCTGCACGTCGTCGAGGACGAAGGTCAGGGTCGGCGAGTGGCGCAGCCCGAGGGCCTTGCCGACCGTGCTGCGCAGCATGCCCTTGGCGCTCTCCAGCGCGGCGGCGGTGCTGGCCTGCGCCGCCGCGTCGCCGAGCACCGTGTAGAAGACGGTGGCGTCGCGCAGGTCGGCGGTGATCCGGGCGTCGGTGATGGTGATCATCCCGAGCCGGGGGTCCTTGATCTGGCTCCGCACCACCGACGCGACCAGTTCACGGATGCGCTCCGCGTGCCGGCGTACCTTGGCCGGATCCGTCATGTCCCCCACCTCCAGGGCTTCCCGCTCCCGGCCGGAGACGACGGCGCGGGCGCCGCCGGGTCCGACCGCCCAACAACTCGAACACTACCCGCGCGATCGCGGCCCTCGCGCGGGGCCGCCGGTGCAAGGAAGGGCCCCGGGCAACGCCTGCGGCAGGGCGCTGCCCGGGTAGCCGCCGTCCGTCCGTGGCGGTCAGTCCTCCGCCCCGTAGAGGCGCCGGCGGACCGACAGCAGCTCGGTCTCCGGACGGGCCGCCACCAGGCGCTCGCACGAGTCGAGCACCTCGCGGACGTGCGACGCCTCGGCGGCCACCACGGCCACCGCGATCTCGGCCCGGCCGTGCAGGTCGAGCGACCCGACCTCGGCGACCGAGACCTCGAACCGGCGTAGCGCGGCGACGATCGGCCGGACGTACGACCGCTTGGTCTTCAGGGACCGGGAGTCCCCCGGCAGCAACAGGTCGAAGTGCGCGGTTCCCGTATACACGGCGAGCAACGGTACGGCAGCGCCGCCGCCCCGGTCACCCGTTTTCCGTCGGCACGACCGCCACCAGCACGTCCCGGTCGATCGCCTGGTCGACCCGGTGCGCCAGGTCCCGCCAGCCGGGCCCGTCGACCACCCGCAGGCCGGCCCCGGCCAGCACCGCCTCGGCCGCCGCCCGCGGTGCCACCTGGGTGTTCCAGGACAACCCGAGCGCCCCACCGGGACGCAGCAGC
Organism: Micromonospora sp. CB01531; assembly: GCF_001905095.1. Taxonomy (GTDB): domain Bacteria; phylum Actinomycetota; class Actinomycetes; order Mycobacteriales; family Micromonosporaceae; genus Micromonospora. Next base: position 440,220 of record NZ_LWLS01000001.1, on the reverse strand, counting down.
TCCCGCCAGACCGGTACGGCCGCGGTGAGCAGGTCCAGCGGGCTGCGGGACAGCCCCTGCTCGGTGCGGCTGCCGTGGGCCACCCCGTACGGCGCGTCGGTCACGATCACGTCGGCGCAGCGCGGGCGCAGCACCTCCCGGGCGCGGGTGGTGTCGGCGTGCAGCACGGTGACCCGCTGGGTCGCCCCGGCCCGGTGGTCGTCGCGGGACGGCGCGAGCACCGCCTCGAAGCGCCGGGCGATCAGCTTGCGGTCCCGGCGTACCGGCACCGTCTCGGCGGTGTGCTTGAGCCGCTTACGGCGCAGCCAGGTGCGCAGGAACGCCCCGTACGCGTCCACGTCCTTGCCGTCGTGCTCGACGCCGATCCCGTCGTAGCCGTACATCAGCGCCTGGTTGAGGGTGGTGCCCCGGCCGCACAGCGGGTCGAGCACCACCAACTGTCGGTCCAGCATGCCGCCGGCCGAGGCGGAGGCGAGCAGGGTGACGTTGAGCAGCAGCCGGGTGAACTGCTCGTTGGTCTTGCCGGCGTACTTGGGGATGGTGATCAGATCCGAGTCGTACCGGGCCAGCGGCCCCAGCGGCACCGGGCGGAGCAGGTCATCACCCACCCTCTCGAACAGCGCGTACGCCGCCGACAGGTTGGCCAGGTACGCCAGGTCCCGCCCGCCCAGCCCCGGCGCGGGCGCGGCGAAGGTCAGGTACTCCACCCCGCCGATCCGCTCCACCGCGGCGTCGACCGGCGCCTCGTGGAGCACCCCCGAGCCGGCGAACACCTTCAGTTCGGCGCGGGCCAGCCGGCCGGCCGCGTCGGCGTAGACGCGGTTGGCGGAGGGGGCGAGGAGCAGCGCGTACCTGAACACGCCGGAGATTGTCGCAGCCGGCGCAGACGGCGACGGCCGGGGCCCACTGGGCCCCGGCCGTCGGTCGTTCACGCCGCTCAGGCGCGCGGCTTCTCCCGCATCTCGAAGGTCTCGATGATGTCGCCGACCTGGACGTTGTTGAAACCGCCCAGCGTCAGACCACACTCGAAGCCCTCGCGGACCTCCGTCGCGTCGTCCTTGAACCGCTTGAGGGAACTGATCGTGAGGTTGTCCGCCACGACCGCCCCGTCCCGCAGCAGCCGCGCCTTGGCGTTGCGGCGGATGAGGCCGGACCGGACGATGCAACCGGAGATGTTGCCGATCTTGGACGAGCGGAAGACGTCGCGGATCTCCGCGGTGCCCAGCTCGACCTCCTCGTACTCCGGCTTGAGCAGCCCCTTGAGCGCGGCGTCGATCTCCTCGATGGCCTGGTAGATGACCGTGTAGTACCGGATCTCCACGCCCTCGCGGTCGGCGATCTCGCGGACCTTGTTGGCGGCCCGCACGTTGAAGCCGATGATCGTGACCGCCTCGGACGAGGCGCTCGCGAGCATGACGTCGCTCTCGGTGATCGCACCCACGCCCCGGTGGATGATCCGCAGCTGGACCTCCTCCGGGATGTCGAGGTTGAACAGCGCGTCCTCGAGGGCCTCCACGGAACCGGAGACGTCGCCCTTGAGCACCAGGTTGAGCGAGGTCTTCTCGCCCTCCTTGAGCTGCTCCATGAGCGTCTCGAGGGTGGCCCGGCCACGGGAGTTGGCGAATGCCGCCGCCCGCCGTCGCGCCTGCCGCTGCTCGGCGATCTGCCGCACGGTCCGGTCGTCCTCGGCGGCCAGGAAGGTGTCACCCGCGCCTGGCACCGTGGTCAGACCCAGCACCATGACCGGACGCGCCGGACCGGCCTCGTCGACCGGCTTGCCGTTCTCGTCCAGCATGGCCCGGACCCGGCCGTGCGCCCCACCGGCGACGATCGAGTCGCCGGCCCGGAGGGTGCCCTTCTGCACCAGCACGGTCGCCACCGCACCACGGCCCTTGTCCAGGTGCGCCTCGATGGCGACACCCTGCGCCGGCCCGTCGATCGGAGCGGTCAGCTCCAGCGACGCGTCGGCGGTCAGCAGCACGGCCTCGAGGAGCTCCTCGATGCCGATACCGGGCTTGGCCGCCACGTTGACGAACATCGTGTCGCCGCCGTACTCCTCGGCGACCAGGCCGTACTCGGTCAGCTGCTGGCGGACCTTGTCGGGGTTCGCCTCCGGCTTGTCGACCTTGTTGACCGCGACCACGATCGGCACGTCCGCCGCCTTGGCGTGGTTGAGCGCCTCGATGGTCTGCGGCATCACGCCGTCGTCGGCCGCGACCACGAGGATCACGATGTCCGTCACCTGGGCACCACGGGCACGCATGGCGGTGAACGCCTCGTGACCCGGGGTGTCGATGAAGGTCACCGCGCGGTCCTCGCCCTCGTGCGGGACGTGGACCTGGTACGCGCCGATGTGCTGGGTGATGCCACCCGCCTCGCCGGCCACCACGTTCGCCTTGCGGATCGCGTCGAGCAGCTTGGTCTTACCGTGGTCGACGTGACCCATGACGGTCACCACCGGCGCACGGCTGACCAGGCGCTCCTCCGCGACCTCGGCATCGAGGTCGATGTTGAACTGCGCGAGCAGCTCGCGGTCCTCGTCCTCCGGGCTGACGATCTGCACGTCGAAGCCGAGGTGCACACCCAGCAAATTCAGGGTGTCGTCGGAGCAAGACTGAGTCGCGGTGACCATCTCGCCCAGGTTGAACATCTCCTGGACCAGCGAACCCGGGTTGGCGTTGATCTTGTCGGCGAAGTCCGACAGCGAGGCGCCACGGGACAACCGGATGACCTGGCCCTGCCCCTTGGGCGCACCTGAGGACATGGTCGGGGCCGACAGGTTGTCGAACTCCTGTCTGCGCTGCTTCTTGGACTTGCGGCCACGGGTCGGACGACCACCCGGACGCCCGAAGGCACCCGCGGCGCCGCCGCCACGGCCACGACCGCCGCCACCCGGACGACCACCACCACCGGCCGGGGCGCCCGGACGGAAACCACCGCCGGGAGCACCGCCGCCACCGCCACCGGGGCCGCCACGGTAGCCACCGCCACCGCCGCCACCACCGGGACCGCCACGGTAGCCACCGCCACCGCCGCCACCACCGGGACCGCCACGGAAGCCACCGCCACCGCCGCCGGGGCGACCGGCGCCGCCACCGGGACCGCCACGACCGCCACCGGGGCCGCCAGGGCGACCCGTGGTTGGGCGCTGGCTCGGCATGGAGGCCGGGCTGGGCCGCGGCGGCATGGAGGCCGGGCTGGGCCGCGGCGGCATGCCGGCCGGGCTCGGACGGGGGCCGCCGGCACCGGCGGCCGGCGGCCGCTGCTGCTGGCCACCCTGGATGCCGAACGGGTTGTTGCCGGCGCCGCGCGCCGGCGGACGACCACCCGGCCGGGCACCCGGGCCCGGGGTCGGGCCACCGGGACGGCCGGCGGCCGGGCTACCCGGACGCGGCGGCACCGCGTTCGGGCCCGGACGCGGACCCGGACGGGGACCGCCCTCGGCCGGGGGCTCCCGGCGGACGTTCTCCCGCTGCTGCTGGCGGGCGGCCTGCGCGGCCTTGACCGCGGCCTCCTGCTCAGCCTTGAGGGCGGCGGCGCGCGCCTCGGCGGCCGCCACCTCGATGTCGTGCGCACTCGCCGGCTTGGCGACCGGGGTCGCCGGCTGCGGCGGGCCGGGGACCGGGCCCTTGGGCCTCGGTCCAGGGGTCGGCGCAGCCGGCCGCCGGGGCGGCATCGGCTTGGCCGAGACCCGGGGGGCACCCGGGGTCGGGGTCGGGGTCGGGGTCGGCGCCTGGCTCGGGGCGGCCGCTGCTGGCGCGGCCGGCGCTGGCGCGGCCGGTGCCGAGGAGGCACCGGCGGACGCGACGAATGCGCCACGCAGCCGTCGGGCGACGGGCGCCTCGACGGTGCTGGACGCGGACTTGACGAACTCGCCCATTTCCTTCAGCTTGGCGAGAACGGTCTTGCTTTCGACCCCGAGCTCCTTGGCAAGCTCGTGTACGCGGGCCTTTCCTGCCACTGCACTCCTCACTCCGAGGTCGTGCGGGCAGCACCCGCAGCGACCTCACTCGTGCACTTGAAGCCTGGTCATTTCAGGGACTTCATCGTGTGCTCATGTTGGTCGTCCTACCTTGCTAGCGATCTCTCGTCCGGTCGGGCTGACCGGACGTAGAGGTTGGCGCGTCGATGTGCTCCGCCAGCGCACCGTGATCGACGACCCCGGTGATGCGCAGTGCCCGCCCGAAGGCGCGGCGCCGCACCGCTTGCGCGAAGCAGGCCGGATCCGGGTGCATGTTCGCTCCCCGACCCGGCAGTCTGCGGGCCGGATCGGATCGGAGGCTGAAGTGATCAGCCCCGTCGCCGACCGCGACGATCCGCAGCAACTCGCTGGCCGGCGCTCGTTTCCGGCAGCCCACACAGGTGCGCTCCGGCAGCGCGCGTCGTGCCACTGGAGGAAGTCTACCCCTAGCTGCTCGAGATCGCTCCGCCCGGCTCGGGTACGTGATCAGCTCCGCTCCGGCCGGGGGCGGCGGTCTGCTCCGCGTCGGAACGGATGTCGATCCGCCAACCGGTCAGCCGGGCCGCAAGCCGGGCATTCTGCCCTTCCCGGCCGATCGCCAGGGAGAGCTGGAAGTCCGGCACGGTGACCCGCGCGGTCCGGGTGAGCGGGTCGACAACCTCCACCCGCAGCGCCTTGGCCGGGGAGAGCGCGTTCCCGACGAAGGTGGCCGGGTCCTCCGACCAGTCGATGATGTCGATCTTCTCACCGTGCAGCTCGCTCATCACCGCGCGGACCCGCTGGCCCATCGGGCCGATGCAGGCACCCTTGGCGTTGACGCCGGGCGCGGTCGAGCGCACCGCGATTTTCGTACGGTGACCTGCCTCACGGGCGATCGCGCTGATCTCCACGGTCCCGTCGGCGATCTCCGGCACCTCCAGGGCGAAGAGCTTCTTCACCAGCGCGGGGTGCGAACGGGACAACGTGATCTGCGGGCCACGCATTCCCTTGGCCACGTGCACCACAACGCAGCGGATCCGCTCGCCGTGCGCGTACCGCTCGCCGGGGACCTGCTCGGACTGCGGCAGGACGCCCTCCAGCTTGCCCAGGTCGACGGTGACGATGCCCTTCTCGGCCCGCGCCTCGTGCGCCTGCACCACGCCGGTGACCAGGTCACCCTCGCGGCCGACGTACTCGCCGAGGTGCACCTCGTCGGTGGCCTCCCGCAGCCGCTGGAGGATCACCTGCTTCGCCGTCATGGCCGCGATCCGGCCGAAGTCGTGCGGGGTGTCGTCCCACTCCCGTACCACGCTGCCGTCGGCGTCCACCTCCTGGGCGTACACCGAGGCGGCCCCGGTCTTGCGGTCGATCTCCACCCGGGCGTGCGGCTCGGCGCCGTCGGTGTGCCGGTAGGCGGTCAGCAACGCGGTCTCGATCGCCGCGAGGATCGTGTCGAACGGGATCTCCCGCTCGCGCTCCAGTGCGCGCAGCGCCGCGAGGTCGATGTTCACCTCTCCTCGTCCTCCACATCATCTTCGTCGTCGATGTCGGTTTCATCGTCTTCGTCAGCCTCGCCGGCCGCGTCGAGCTCGTCCGCCTCGTCGATCTCGTCGAGGCGGCTGAACTCCACCTGGACCCGGCCGGGCCCGAGCTCGGCGTAGCGGTGCGCCACCCGCCCGGCGTCGGTCTCCAGCACCACGCGCTCGTCGTCGGCCTCGACCACCCGGCCGGTGACCTGCCGGTCCCCGGCGGTCCGCTGCTCGGGCACCCCCGCCGCGCCGCGCACGGTCACCTTGACCAGCCGGCCGACGTTGCGCCGCCAGTGTCGGGGCAGGGTCAGCGGCCGGTCCACCCCGGGCGAGCTGACCTCGAGCTGGTACTCGCCGGCCACGATGTCGCCGCCGGCCTCCTCCGCGGCGTCCAGCGCGGCGGAGACCGCCCGGGAGACGTCCGCGACGGCGTCCAGGTTGATCCCGCCGTCGGCGTCCACGATCACGCGGACGACGTGCCGCCGGCCGGCGCGGGAGACGGAGAGGTCCTCCAGGTCGTACCCGGCGGCGGTGACCACCGGCTCGATCACCTCGCGCAGCCGGGCCCGGCGGGCGCTCAGATCGCCGCGGGGCGCGCCGCCCCGACCCCCGGCACGGGGGCCGTCGGCCCGGCGGGGTCGCCCGGCGGGCCCCGTCGGCCTGGTGGCACGGCCACGCTGCGTCATCTGGCGCACCTCTCTGCTGTTCCGACGGGCCGCCCGGCCCGTCATGTCTGCTGTCCGGCGGGGCATTCGTCCCGCCATGCCGGCACGCCACCGGGGCATTCGCGTCCGGTGGCTGCGCAGAGCGTAACGCGCGGGCGGCGCACCGGACCGGGCGGCGCACCGACGGTCGTGGCCCACGACACCGCCGAGATGGTGTTGACTTGTCCGGTGGCGACGGGCAGAACGACACAGCGCGACGGAGCACCGGGACATTCCCGGCGCACCCTGCTGCGCGCCGGGGCGCTGGTGGCGCTCGGCGGCGCCGCCGTACCGCTGACCGGTTGTGATCTTTTCGACCGCGGCGACGACAAGCCGCCGCCCCCGGACTCCCTCGAGCCCCTCGCGGCGGAGTCGGCCGCCCTGGAGGGCCGGTACCGAGCCGCCATCGCCGCCACCCCGGCGCTGGCCGACCGGCTCGGCGCGATCGCGGACACCCACCGGGCGCACGCCGAGGAGCTGCGCAAGGTGATCGGCCGCCCGGCCCCGAGCGGCTCGCCCGCCGCCACCCCGACCGCTGCGGCCGGCGACCCCGACGAGCTGCTGGCCGAGCTGCGCCAGGCGGAGCAGCAGGGGCGGGAGAATGCGGCGAAGGCGTGCGCCGCCGCGCCCGCCGAGCGGGCCGCGCTGCTCGGCTCGATCGCCGCCGCCCGCGCGACCCACCTGGAGGCGCTGAAGTGATCCCGCGGACCGCACCGGCCGGCCCGGCCCAGGCCCTCGCCGACGCGCTCGCCGCCGAGTATGCGGCCATCTGGGCGTACGGGGTGATCGGCGTGCACCTCGCCGACGCCGCGCGGAGCGCGGCCCGGGCCGCCGAGGCGGCCCACCGGAGCCGCCGGGACGCCCTCATCCTGCAGTTGAGCGAGAGCGGCGGCCAGGTCCCCGCCGACCGGGCCGGGTACGCCCTGCCGTACCCGGTGACCGACAGGGCGAGCGCGCTCAAGCTGGCGGTGGAGATCGAGGAGCGGACGGCCGGCCACTGGCGCGCGACCCTGCCGCACACCACCGGGACCGACCGCAACCGGGCCCTGACGGCGCTGACCGACTGCGCGGTACGCGCCACCCGCTGGCGGCGCACCGCCGGCGTGACCCCGATCACGGTTCCATTCCCCGGCCGCCCGGACTGAGCGAGACGACGGTCACGCCCCGGATCGCTCCGGTTGCGGGTCGCATACCAGGTATGCATACTCCTCGCCATGTCCATCCGTCACGGCCTGCTCGCGCTGTTGGAGCGCGGCGAGATGTACGGCTACCAACTGCGGGCCGCGTTCGAGGAGTCGACCGGGTCGACCTGGCCGCTGAACATCGGGCAGGTCTACACCACGCTGGCCCGGCTGGAACGCGACGGCCTGGTCCGCTCGCTGCCCGAGAGCGAGAGCGGGCAGCGGCCGTACGAGATCACCGACGCCGGACGGGCGGACCTGGCGCTCTGGTTCGCCACCCCGATCAGCGCCGCCGACCGGCCCCGGGACGAGCTGTCGATCAAGCTGGCCCTGGCCCTCACCACCCCTGGCGTGGACGTCCGCGCGGTGGTGCAGACCCAGCGCAGCGCCACCATGCGGGCGTTGCAGGAGTTGACCCGGTTGAAGTACGCCAGCGACAAGCCGGAGGACCTGGCCTGGCGGCTGGTGCTGGACGCGATGATCTTCCAGGCCGAGGCGGAGATCCGCTGGCTCGACCACTGCGAGACCAGCCTGGTCCGCCATCGTCCTGCCCCGAGCCGGCCGACCGGCCGACCCGAGGCGGTGGACCGGACCGGCGAGGAGGCCCACCGGTGAGCCGCGGCCCGGCCCAGCCCGGCGGGTCGGCGGTGAGCGCGAGGACGCGCATTCCGGGGCGGCTCGGGTGGGACCCGGCCGAGCCGGAATGCGCGCATGAGCCGGTTTTGCGAGCCCCGCAGCCGCGAACGGAGGTGGCACCGTGAGCGAGGTGCTGGAGCTGCGGGACGTGCACCGGACCCACGGCGCCGGTCCGGCCGCCGTGCACGCGCTGCGCGGGGTCAGCCTGACCGTCCGGGCCGGCGAGCTGGTGGCGGTGATGGGCCCGTCGGGCTCCGGCAAGTCGACCCTGCTGGCGCTGGCCGGTGGGCTGGACCGGCCGACCGGCGGCGAGGTGCTGGTCGAGGGGGAACCGCTCGGCGGGCTGGCCGCCCGCGAGCTGGCCCGGCTGCGCCGCCGCCGGATCGGGTACGTCTTCCAGGACCTGAACCTGCTCGGCAGCCTCACCGCGGCGGAGAACGTGGCACTCCCCCTGGAACTCGACGGCGCCGGCGTCCGACAGGCCCGCCGGCTCGCCCTGGCCGCGCTCGCCGAGGTGGAGGTGGCGGGGCTGGCCGACCGGTTCCCGGACCAGATGTCCGGCGGCCAGCAGCAGCGGGTGGCGATCGCCCGGGCGTTGGTCGGCGAGCGCCGGCTGGTCCTCGCCGACGAGCCCACCGGGGCGCTCGACTCGCAGGCCGGGGAGGCCGTGCTGCACCTGCTGCGCCGCCGGGTGGACGCCGGCGCGGCCGGGGTGCTGGTCACCCACGAGGCGCGGCACGCCGGCTGGGCCGACCGGGTGGTGTTCCTCCGGGACGGGGTGCTGGTCGACTCGACCGCCCCGCTGGCCGGCGTCGAGCAGCTGCTCACCGGCAGCGGACGGTGAACCGGGACCGGACCGCCGCCATGCTCGGGTCGTGGCGGACCGCGCTGCGCGTCGCCCGGCGCGAGGCCCGCCGGGCCCGCGGGCGTACGGCGCTCGTGCTCGCCATGATCGCGCTGCCCGTGCTGGCGCTGAGCTTCGCCGCCGCCAGCTACGACATGGCGGAGCTGAGCCGCGCCGAGGAGCTGGACCGCCGGCTCGGCGCGGCCGACGCCGAGCTGCGCTGGACGGCGGTGAACCCGCTGAAACAGGACGCCTGGGGCCAGAACTCCTGGCCGGTCGAGGGTGACCTGGCGCCGCGGACCCACCCGGTGACGGCCGACGAGATCCGCGCCCTGCTGCCCGCCGGCAGCCGGGTCACCCGGCTGCGCCGCTGGGTCCCCTTCGAGGTACGCGTCGACGGCCGCCCCACGGCGTTCGACGCCCGGGCCGTCGACCTCACCGACCCGCTCACCCGCCCGCTGGCCACGCTGCGCGCCGGCCGCCCACCGGCCATCCCGGACGAGCTCGCGGTCAGCCCGGCCGCGCTGCGCGCGCTGGGCGTCCGGCTCGGCGACCCGCTGCGCACGGCCGACGGAACGACGTACACCGTGGTCGGGGTGGTGGAGTTCCCGGACAGCCTGCGGGAGGTGGTCGCGCTGCGGCCGGAGACGCCACCCGGACCGGTCAGCCCGCCGGACGAGAGCTGGCTGGTGGACCTGCCCGGGCCGGTGGACCCGGCGTTGGTCGACCGGCTCAACGAGCGCGGGATCCAGGTGGCCGCCCGGGCCCCGCTGCCCGGCCGGGAGGAGGCGTTCACCGGCCCGGGGCTGCCCGACCCGGAGCAGGCGGGGAACGCGGTACTGGTCGGCGGACTCGGCCTGCTGGAGGTGGTGCTGCTGGTCGGCCCGGCCTTCGCGGTCGGCGTACGCCGGCGACGCCGGGACCTCGCCCTGGTGGCGGTGGCCGGCGGGGACGCCGCGCACCTGCGCCGGATCGTGCTGGCCGACGGGGTGGTGCTCGGCGCCGGCGGGGCGGCGCTGGGGCTGCTGCTCGGCGTGGGCGCCGCGCTCGCCGGCCGGCCGCTGGTCGAGCAGTACGTCGTGGGCGCCCGCTTCGGCGGGTACCGGGTCTTCCCGGCGGCCCTGGCCGCGATTGCCACGGTGGCGGTAATCGCCGGGCTGCTGGCCGCGCTGGCCCCGGCGTGGACCGCGGCCCGGCAGGACGTGGTGGCCGGCCTCAACGGGCGGCGCAACCCGCCCCGGCACCGGCGCCGCTGGCTGGTGCTCGGGGTGCTGCTCACCGCGGCCGGCGCCGCCCTCGCCGGGCTGGGCGCCAACCGGAGCAGCCCGTCCGTGGTGCTGACCGGGCTGATCCTCGGCGAGCTGGGGCTGGTCTTCGGCACCCCGACGCTGATCGGGCTGCTCGCCCGGGCGGGACGGTTGCTGCCGCTGGTGCCCCGGCTCGCGCTGCGCGACGCCAGCCGCAACCGGTCCTCAGCCGCGCCGGCCATCTCCGCGGTGATGGCGGCGGTCGCCGGCAGCGTCGCCCTCGGCGCCTACCTGGCCAGTGGCGAGGCCCGCAGCCGGGCGGAGTGGCAGCCCGGCATCCCGCCGGGTCAGGTGCTGCTGCTGCGCTTAGGCGGTGCGACAGCAGCCACCCTGCCGCCGGTCGCGGAGGTCACCGAGCCGGTCCGGGCCGCGCTGCCGGCCGCCACGGTCGTCCCGATCGCCACCCCGGCCTGCGCGAGACCCGCCAGCGCCGAGGACTACTGCGTCGCGACGGCGGTGCTGCCCCCCGAGCGGCGCTGCCCTTACGAACTGGGAAACGCCATCGTCACCGCCGACCGCGCCCGGGCCGACCCGCGCTGCGTCCGGGCGGTCCGCGAGTCGACCGGCATCTACCTCCCCGTCCTCGTCGACGACGGGCGCGCGCTGCCCGCCCTCACCGGTGCCCCGGCGGAGGAGGTCGCCGCCGCCACCCGGACGCTCGCCGCCGGCGGCGTGGTGGTCACCGACCCCGCGCAGGTGGTCGACGGCCGGGTGACGGTCGCCGTCACCCACGGCGCTGGCGACGTCACGGCGACGGCCAGCACAGACCTGCCCGGCCATCTGCTGCGCGGCGGCCTGCCGGTGGACCGGCTCGTCCTCTCCCCGTCGGCGGCCGCCGCGGTCGGCCTGGTGGCGGAGCCGTTCGGCTACGCGGTCGACGCGGCCGAACCACCCACCGCCGGGCAGCGGGAGCGGCTCTCCGCCGAACTGTCCCGGCTCACCGCGCTGTCGGTGCTGACAGATGATCAGCCCGGGTCAGACCAGCGGTCGCTGCTGCTCCTGCTGGCGATCGGCTCCGGCGTGATCACCCTGGGCGCGGCCGGGGTGGCCACCGGCCTCGCCGCCGCCGAGGCCCGCCGGGACCTGTCCACCCTCGCCGCGGTCGGGGCCGACCCCCGGGTACGCCGGGTGCTGTCGCTCTGTCAGGCCGGGGTGATCGCGGTGCTCGGCTCGGCGCTCGGCATCCTCGCCGGCCTCGGCTCGGCGGCCATCATCCTGCTCTCCCTGAACCAGCGGTACGCGCAGGCCTGGCCGGCACCGACGCCGTACCCGCTGGTGGTGCCGGGGCTGACCCTCGGCGTGCTGGTGGTGGTGCCGCTGGTGGCGATGCTGGGGGCGGCCCTGTTCACCCGGTCCCGGCTGCCCGTGGAACGCCGGCTGGACTGAATCGGGTCCGGCGTGGACAGCCCCAGGCGTGGCTCCCGGGTGGTTCCGGCTCGCCTGGCTAGGGTGGTGGACGGTCGACGTGTGCGGGACCGCCGACGGGCAGCCCGCCCGCGGAACGGAGGTGGCCGTGGACGCCAGCGGGGGCGAACTGGAGACCGACCGATACCTGGACGATCCCAGGTGGCGGGTCGCCGAGCGGGTGAGCGACGCGGCGCTGCGACGGTTCGCGGCCGACATCCTCGCCGTCGCGGTGCACGGCCCCCTCGCGCACGGCGACGAGGACGGCGGCGGGGACGGCGAGGTCGGGCTGCTGCTGGCCACGTACCGGCCGGGCAGCGGGCCGTCGCCGGCCACCCGGCGGGTGGACGGGGTGCTGGTCGACCTCACCGTCGCCGGGGCGGACGACTACCTGGGGCAGGCCCGGACGATCGGTCCGCTCTGGCCGCTCACCGCCGACCGCTACGTCACCACCCGCGCACTGCACGATCCGACCGGCTGGCTGCGTTCGCTGCGCGACGAGCATCTGGCCCGGCTGGCCCGGGCCCGCCCGGCCGAGTTCAGCGCCGCCGCCCGCCAGGCCTGGTACCGGGGCAGCGCGGCGCACGCCCGGGCGCTCCGGCTCGCCGAGTGGTACGAGACCGACCAGGCGTTGCTCATGCTCGGCGAGGCGCGGCTGGCCGCGGCCACGGTGCACGGGCTGCTCAGCCGCACCTACTTCCGGGACCCGGGCGACGCGGTACGGCGTACCGGCCTGGCCGGCGCGGACATGACCGAGGTCGGCGCGGTGCTGGCCCGCCAGGCCGAGGAACTGGCCGCCCGGGGCCGCCCGGTCGACGGCACCGTCGGCGATCTCCTCACCGGCTGACCCGCCCGGGTCAGCCGAGGCCGCCCTGGACGCCGATCAGGGCACCGACCAGATAGGTGGCGCCGGCCGCCAGCGCGCCCAGCAGCAGCTGCCGCAGGCCGCTGGACCACCAGGGACGGTGGGTGAACCGGGCAACGATCGCGCCGGCCACGAAGAGCCCCACCCCGCCGACGCCGAGCGCCAGCCACAGGCTGGTGAAGCCGAGCAGGTAGGTCAGCAGCGGCACCAGCGCGCCGACCGAGAAGCAGAGGAACGACGAGATCGCCGCCGCCCAGGGGCTCGGCTGCTCGTCGGGGTCGACGCCCAGCTCCTCCCGGACGTGCATCCGCAGCGCCTCCTCCGGGTTGCGCCCGACCGCGCTGGCGACCTGCATGGCCAGATCCCGGGGCAGCCCCCGGGCGACCCACGCGTCGGCCAGCTCGCGGGCCTCCGCCTCCGGGTGCCGTTCCAGCTCGCGCCGTTCCTTGGCCACCTCGGCGGCCACCTGCTCGTTGGCCGACCGGACGCTGGTGTACTCCCCCAGCCCCATCGAGATGGCGCCGGCGACCAGGCCGGCGGCGCCGGTGAGGACGATGCTGCGCGGGGAGACCCCACCCCCGCCGACACCGGCGATCAGGGCGATGTTGGTGACCAATCCGTCCATCGCGCCGAACACGGCCGGACGGAGCCAGCCGCCGGACACGTCCGCGTGGTGCGCCTCGCGCAGCGCAGCCGGGGTGTCGGTCACGGCAGGGTGAGGATCTCGTAGCCGTCGTCGGTCACGACGATGGTGTGCTCGAACTGAGCCGTCCACTTGCGATCCTTGGTGACCACCGTCCAGCCGTCGTCCCACATGTCGTACTGGTAGGTGCCGAGGGTGATCATCGGCTCGATGGTGAACGTCATGCCGGGCTCCATCACGTCGGTGGGCCGCGGGCTGTCGTAGTGCGGCACGTAGAGGCCGCTGTGGAAGGATTCCCCGATGCCGTGGCCGGTGAAGTCGCGGACCACGCCGTAGCCGAACCGCTTGGCGTACGACTCGATGACCCGGCCGACCACGTTGATCTGGCGGCCCGGGGCGACCGCCTTGATGCCCCGCATCATCGCCGCGTGGGTCCGCTCGACCAGCAGGCGGGCCTCCTCGCTCACCTCGCCCACGCAGAACGTCGCGTCGGTGTCGCCGTGCACGCCACCGATGAACGCGGTGACGTCGACGTTGATGATGTCGCCGTCCTGCAGCACCGTCGAGTCCGGGATGCCGTGGCAGATCACCTCGTTGAGGCTGGTGCAGCAGGACTTCGGGAAGCCCTTGTAGCCCAGCGTCGACGGGTAGGCGCCGTGGTCGCAGAGGAACTCGTGGACCACCTTGTCGATCTCGTCGGTGGTCACCCCCGGCTTGCAGTGCTCGCCGGCGAGCTGGGTCGCCTGGGCGGCGAGCCGGCCGGCGATCCGCATCTTCTCGATGGTCTCCGGCGTCTGCACGTGCGAACCGCGCCACTCCTGGGGACGCTTCTTACCCACGTACTCGGGGCGCGGGATGTGGGCGGGCACCGCTCGCCACGGGGAGAGCGTGCCTGGGGTCAGCGGCGCACGGACGGTCATGACCACACCCTATCGCCGGCACCGCGGTGAGCCCCGCCACAGGCGGCCGGCCCGGGGTTGTTGCCGGGCCCGGCCCGCTGTGCCATTGTGGCTGCGTGGATCAAGGGAGCGCACCTCCCGTCTTCTCCGCGACCGCGGAGGCCGACGGTGACCGCCTCCGGGTGGTGGTGACCGGCGAGGTCGACATGGCGACCGCCGACACCATGTACCAGACCGCCCTGCGGGCGCCCGCCGCCCACCTCACGCTCGACCTGCGCGGCGTCACCTTCTTCGACTCGGCCGCGATCCAGGCGCTGGTCCGGCTGGCCCAGCGGTTCGCCGGCACGCTGACCGTGCTGCCGTCCCGCCAGGTACGCCGGGTGCTGGAGATCTCCGGCCTCGGCGACCAGGGCTGGCTGGCGCCCGCCTAGCCACGCCCGGCCCACCTCGGACGGCCGTCAGTCCGCCAGCCGGCGGCGCAGCGTCACCTCGGTGCCCGCCCCGGACCGGGTCACGGTCAGCTCACCGAGCGCCTGGATCAGCGCCAGCCCCCGGCCGCGGAAACTCGACCCGGTGGACTCCCGCCACCGCCCGCTGTCCCGCACGGTGGCCGTCACCGTACGGTCCTCGATCATCACCTCGACGCCGATCACCGGCTCGGTCGGCGACACCGGGTGCTCGATGGCGTTCGCGGCGGCCTCGGAGATCGCCACGGTGAGGTCGAACAGGTCGGTCTCGCCGACGTGGTGGGCGACCAGGAAGTCCTCCAGCCGCTTGCGCAGCACGCTGAGCCGGGTCGGTTCGGCGGGCAGCCGCAGCACGAACCGGTTCAGCTCGGTCGCCTCCAGCGCGAGCACGGCCACGTCGTCGTGCCGGGTACGCTCGGCGACCCGCTGGACCACCGCGTCGACCAGATCGGCCACGTGCTCGCCCCGGGTGGTGGCGTCCAGCCGGAGCCGCCCGAGCCCGGCGTCGATGCCGAGCTGCCGGTCCTCGATCAGCCCGTCGGTGTAGAGCAGCAGCCGGCCGCCGGGGGCCAACTGGCCCTCGACGGTCCGGTACTCGGCCTGCGGCATCGCGCCGACCGGCGGCCCGAGGGCCCGGTCGTGCAGGTACGACACGTCGTCCCCGCGGATCACCAGGGGTGCCGGATGACCCGCGCTGGCGTACCGCAGCCGGCCGGTGCGCGGGGAGAACCAGAGGCAGACCACGGTGGCGAAGGAGCCGCCCTCGGTGGAACCGACCAGGCGGTTCAGCCGGGTCAGCGCCTGCCCCGGGCCGTAGCCCTCCAGCACGTACGCCCGCAGCGCGTTGCGGAGCTGGCCCATCGCGGCGGCGGCCCGGACGCCCTTGCCCATCACGTCGCCGATCACCAGCACCAGCTCGTCGTCGGACGTGCCGATCACGTCGTACCAGTCGCCGCCCACCTCGACCTCGGCGCTGCCGGGCAGGTAGCGGCTGGCCACCACCGCGCCCGGCAACTGCGGCAGGGTACGCGGCAGCAGGCTGTGCTGGAGGGTGGTGGCGATCCGGTGCTCGGCCTCGTAGAGCTGGGCGTTCTCCAGCCGTACGCCGATCAGCCGAGCCAGCTCGGTGAGCGCGGCCTGTTCGGTGCCGCCGCCCTCCCGGCGCCACACCCGCAGCTCGCCGAGCCGCACACCGCTGGTGCCGGTCAGCGGCAGGACGGCTGACGGTTCGGTGCTCGTCTCGCCGCCGCCGTCGGCCTCGTACCGGGCGCCGGTGGCGGTGACCGCCACCCGGGCGGCCTCGGCGAGGCTGAGCGCGTGCCGGGCGGCGACCTGCACCACCTCGGCCGTGGAGCGGGCGGTGTTGACCGCCACGGCCGCGTCGGCGAGGGCCCGCAGCCGGCGGATGATCTGCCCACGCAGCTGGCCCAGCTCGACGTTGGCCCGGACCCGGGCGATCAGCTCCTGGCTGGAGAAGGGCTTGGTCAGGTAGTCGTCGGCACCGACCGAGAGCCCGGCGACCTCCTCGGCCGAGCCGGCCCGGGCGGAGAGCAGCACGATCGGCACGTGCCGGGTGACCGGGTTGGCCCGCAACGCGCTGACCAGCCCGTAACCGTCCAGCCGGGGCATCATCACGTCGGCCAGCACCAAGTCGAACGGGGACTCGACGGCCAGTCGCAGCGCCGCCGCGCCGTCCGGGACGGCGACCACCTCGTACGAGGCGGAAAGCAGCCGGCTGACGTGCTCGCGCAGGTCGGCGTTGTCGTCGGCGAGCAGGATCCGGCCTGCCCCGGCGGGCACCTCGGCCAGCTGCGGCGGGCCGGCGGGCACGGTCATCTCGTCGGTCCAGAGTGCGGTCTCGGCGACATGCAGCCGGGCCTGTTCGGGCTCGCCCAGCGGCGCCGTGGCGCGGGCGGCCACCCGGTCGGCGGGCAGGTGGGCGTACCCGAACGGGACGGTCACGGTGAACGTGGTGCCCTGCTCCACGACGCTGTCCGCCTGCACCGTCCCGCCGTGCATCTCCACCAGCTCGCGGACCAGGGCGAGGCCGATGCCGGTGCCCTCGTGGGTGCGGGCGCGCACGCCGGGCACCCGGTGGAACCGCTCGAAGACCTGCGGCAGCTCCTCCGGCGCGATGCCGACGCCGGTGTCGGCCACCGTCAGCACGGCGACGCCGTCGCCGGGGCGGACCCGGACCCGGATCTCACCCTCGAAGGTGAACTTGACCGCGTTGGAGACCAGGTTGAGGACGATCTTCTCCCACATGTCCCGGTCGAGGTGGACCGGCGCGGGCAGCGGCGGGCAGTCCACCACCAGCCGCAGTCCGGCCCGTTCGGTGGCCGAGCGGAAGGTGCTGGCCAGCCGGGAGGTGTAGTCGGCCAGGTCGGTGGGCTGGTAGTGGGCGGTCATCCGGCCGGACTCCAGCCGCGAGAAGTCGAGCACGGTGTTGACCAGTTTGAGCAGCCGCAGCGCGTTGCGGTGCGTCATGCTCAGCCGCTCGGTGTACGCCGCGGGCAGCCCCGGGTCGGCGAGCAGGTCCTCCAGCGGGCCGAGGACCAGGGTGAGCGGGGTGCGGAACTCGTGACTGACGTTGGCGAAGAAGCTGGTCTTGGCGCGGTCCAGCGCAGCCAGCTCGGCGCCTCGGGCCCGCTCCTGCGCGTACGCCCGCTGGTTGCCGAGCGCGCGGGAGATCTGAGCGGCGACCAGGTCAACGAAGTCGCGGTAGTCGTCGCCGAACGGCAGCCGGCGGGCCAGCCCGAGCAGCAGCACGCCGGCCGGCTCGTTGGTGG
This sequence comes from Micromonospora sp. CB01531, assembly GCF_001905095.1. Lineage (GTDB taxonomy): Bacteria > Actinomycetota > Actinomycetes > Mycobacteriales > Micromonosporaceae > Micromonospora. The sequence continues at coordinate 423,012 of NZ_LWLS01000001.1, read as the reverse complement.
CGGTGAGCGGCAGCACCAGGGCGTGCTCGGCGGCGTCGGGCGGCACCTCGCCGAGCAGGTCCGCGACGGACACCGCGCGGGCGGCGCCGTCGGCGGCGGGCTCCGGCGGGCCACCGGCGAGGCGGCCCGGGTCGACTCCGGTGTGGCCGGCCAGCGTCGGCGCGCCGTCCCCGTCGGTCACCCAGATCGCGCCGAACGGCACGTCCGGCCGGTGCGCGCCGAGCACCCGGGCGGCGGACCGGCCCAGTTCCGCCGTGCTCTGCACGTCGGCGAGCCGGCTGCCCAGCTCGGCCAGCGCACGCAGCCGGCGCTCGCCGAGCACCCGGCCGGTGGTCTCGTTGACGAAGCAGAAAACGCCGCTGACGGTGCCGTCGGCGTCCCGGATCGGATCGTACGAGACGTCGAAGTACACGTCCTCCAGGAAGCCGTGCCGGTCCAGCACGAAGGGATGGTTCTCACCGCGGTACGGCTCGCCGGTGCGGCGTACCCCCTCCAGCAGCGTTCCGAGGACGTCCCAGGTCTCCACCCAGTGCTCGCGGGCGGGCTGCCCGATCGCCGCCGGATGCTTGTCGCCGATGGTCGGCCGGTAGGCGTCGTTGTAGAAGGCGCGGTGGTCCTCGCCCCAGAACATCGCGATCTGGGCCCGGGACGAGAGCATCATGCTGACGGCGTGCCGGAGCGCCGGAGGCCAGCTGTCCGGGGTGCCGATCGGGCTGCCGGACCACTCGAAGGCACCCAGCCGCGCGCCCATCTCACCGCCCGCGGCGAACGCCGCGGCCAACAGCGGTGGGAACCGCGCCGCGACTGCCCCCGAGGACGCGTGGTCCCGGTCCTCGCCCCCCTGGGCCGAGCCCATGCAGCCTCCCGCTCCGGCCATGTCCACGACGGCCGGCGCAGACTCCGCCGGCCGTCCCCGCCTCCTACCCAGGCGGAGGAGCAAGCTAAACGCAGGCCCGACCCGGGACGCTGGTTACCTACGCCTCATCCTGGCCTAACCAGCGGTCAACGGCGAGTCGGGCCGGACGCGGATCACCCAGGACGACCGGCGGGGTCGGTGATCTGAGTCACATGGACACTGGTTCGCCGGTGGCGGCGCGGACCAGGGCGGCCACCGGCCAGGGATCCTTGTCGTTCTCCGGATGCCACTGCACCCCGAGCAGGAAGCGCCGCCCCGGGTCCTCGACGGCCTCCACGACCCCGTCGTCGGCCCAGCCGGTGGCGGTCAGGCTGCCCGGGTCGGCCACCCCCTGGTGGTGGTACGAGTTGACCCGGTCCACCCCGCCCATCACCGCCGCGGCCAGGCTGCCCGGGGCGAACCGGACCGGATGGACGCCGTACACCCCGGGCGCCGGCCGGTGCCCGTCGTGGCCGACCACGTCCGGCAGGTGCTGGTGCAAGGCGCCGCCGTGGGCGATCGCGAGCAGCTGCATGCCCCGGCACACGCCGAGCACCGGCACGTCGGCGGCGAGTGCGGCGGTCAGCAGGCCCAGCTCGCCGGCGTCCCGGTCCGGCCGGCTCTCGGTACGCGGGTCGGGCGGCTGGCCGTACCGCTCCGGGCCGACGTCCGCGCCGCCGGCCAGCAGCAGCCCGTCGAGGACCCGCAGCACGTCCGCGTCCGCGTCGTCCGGGGGCAGCACCACGGCGCGGCCGCCGGCGGCGGTCACCGCCCGGACGTACGCCTGCGGCACCAGCGCCGCCGGGACGTCCCGCCACACCGCCCAGCCGGCCGGCTCGACGTACGCGGTTATCCCGATGATCGGCCGGCTCACCGGGCCGCCTTTCGTTCGCGACTGCGGGGCTCGCAAACCCGGCTCACTCCTCGCGCTCACAGCGCCACCTTCGTTCGCGACTGCGGGGCTCGCAAACCCGGCTCACTCCTCGCGCTCACACTGGTGTCACGTAGGCGCCGGTGATCCCGCCGTCCACCACGAACTGCGCGGCCGTCATGAACGAGGCGTCGTCGCTGGCCAGGAAGGCCACCGCGGCGGCGATCTCCGTCGGGTCGCCGAACCGGCCCATCGGCACGTGCACCAGCCGGCGGGCCGCCCGCTCCGGATCCTTGGCGAACAGCTCCAGCAGCAGCGGCGTGGCGATCGGGCCGGGGCAGAGCGCGTTGACCCGGATCCCCTCCCGGGCGAACTGCACGCCCAGCTCCCGGGTCATCGCGAGCACCCCGCCCTTGCTCGCGGTGTACGCGATCTGCGAGGTCGCCGCGCCCATCAACGCCACGAACGAGGCGGTGTTGATGATCGAGCCCTTGCCCTGGCGGCGCATGTGCGGGATGACGTACTTGCAGCACAGGTAGACGCTCGTGGTGTTGACCCGCAGCACCCGCTCCCAGGCGTCCAGCCCGGTGTCCAGGATGGAGTCGTCGTCCGGCGGGGAGATGCCGGCGTTGTTGAACGCGACGTCGACCCGGCCGTGCCGCTCGGCCACCCCGTCGAAGAGGTCCCGGACCGACGCCTCGTCGGCCACGTCGCAGGCGACGAACTCGCCGCCCACCTCGTCGGCGGCCCGCTTGCCCGCTTCGGGGTCGATGTCGACGCAGACCACCCGCGCCCCCTCGGCGGCGAACCGCCGCACGGTGGCCAGCCCGATCCCACTGCCCGCTCCGGTCACCACCGCGACCCGGGCCTGAAGCCGTCCCTGCACTGCGGTCACTCCTCTGTCGAGATGAACACGTTCTTGACGTCGGTGAAGGCGTGCAGCGCGTCCGGGCCAAGTTCCCGGCCGAGCCCGGAGCGCTTCATGCCGCCGAACGGGGTCCAGTAGCGGACCGAGGAGTGCGAGTTCACGCTGAGGTTGCCGGACTCCACCGCCCGGGCCACCCGGACCGCCCGGCCCACGTCCCGGGTCCAGATCGACCCGGACAGGCCGTACTCGGTGTCGTTGGCGAGCCGGATCGCGTCCGCCTCGTCGTCGAAGGACAGCACCGAGACCACCGGGCCGAACACCTCCTCGCGCCAGTGCCGGTCGGCCGGGGATTCGGCGAGCAGCACGGTCGGGGCGTACCACCAGCCCGGGCCGTCGGGGCGGGAGCCGGTGAAGGCCACCTTCGCCCCGTCGACGTACCCGGCGACCCGGTCCCGGTGTCCGGCGGAGATCAGCGGCCCCATCGCGGCGCTCTCGGCGGCCGGGTCCTCGACCCGGAACGCGCGCACGGCCGGTTCGAGCAGCTCCAGAAAGCGGTCGTACACCGGGCGCTGGACCAGGATCCGCGAGCGGGCGCAGCAGTCCTGGCCGGCGTTGTCGAAGACCGCGTACGGCGCGGTGGCCGCCGCCTTCTCGATGTCGGCGTCGGCGAAGACCAGGTTGGCGGACTTCCCGCCCAGCTCCAGCGTCACCCGCTTCACCTGGGCGGCACAGCCGGCCATGATCCGGGTACCGACCTCGGTGGAGCCGGTGAAGCAGACCTTGCGCACCGCCGGATGGGTGACGAACCGCTCGCCCACCACACTCCCCTGACCGGGCAGAACGGTGAACACACCCGCCGGGAGCCCGGCCTCCAGCGCGAGGTCGGCCAGGCGCAGCGCGGTGAGCGGGGTCAGCTCGGCCGGCTTGAGCACGACCGTGTTGCCGGCGGCGAGAGCCGGCGCGAAGCCCCAGCCGGCGATCGGCATCGGGAAGTTCCACGGCACGATCACGCCGACCACGCCGAGCGGTTCGTGGAAGGTGACGTCCAACCCGCCGGGCACCGGGATCTGCCGCCCGGTCAGCCGCTCCGGCGCGCCGGCGTAGTAGTCGAGGACGTCCCGGACGTTGGCCGCCTCCCAGCGGGCGTTGCCGATGGTGTGGCCCGCGTTGCGGACCTCCAGCGACGCCAGCTCCGCCAGGTGCGCGTCCACCACCGCGGCGAACCGCCGCAGCAGCCGCGCCCGGTCGCCGGGCGCCACCGCCCGCCACGACTCGTACGCCCGGGCCGCCCGGGCGATCGCCGCGTCGGTCTCGGCCGGCGAGGTGGCCGGCACCTCGCGCAGCACCGCCCCGGTCGCCGGGTTCCGCACCTCGGTCAACGTGCCCTCCTCCTGGACGTCCGGCCGGTCATAGCCGTTCGAAGCCACGGACCAGTTCCCAGTCGGTCACGGCGGCGTCGAAGGCGGTCAGCTCGACCCGGGCCTGGTTGGCGTAGTGGGCGACCACCTCGGTGCCGAAGGCGTCCCGGGCCACCTCGGAGGACTCCCAGAGGACGAGCGCGTCGCGCAGCGTCCCCGGCACCCGTGCCGCGGTCCCGTCGTCGTACGCGTTGCCGGTGCACTCCTCGCCCAACTCCAGCTCCCGCTCGATGCCGTAGACCGCGCCGGCCACCAGTGCGGCGATCGCCAGGTACGGGTTGACGTCCGCGCCGGGCACCCGGTTCTCCACCCGCATGCCCTGGCCGTGCCCGACCAGCCGCAGCGCGCAGGTGCGGTTGTCGGTGCCCCAGCGCAGCGCGGTCGGGGCGAAGGAGCCCGGCTGGTAGCGCTTGTAGGAGTTGACGTTGGGGGCGAAGAAGAGGCTGAACTCCCGCATCGTGGCGAGCAGCCCGGCCAGCACCCGCCGCCCGGTCACGCTGAGGTGCGCCGGCCCGTCCCCGAGCAGCGCCGAGCGGCCGGCGGCGTCGCGCAGCGAGAAGTGGACGTGGCAGGAGTTGCCCTCCCGCGCGTTCGGCTTCGCCATGAAGGTGATCGACATGCCCTCCTGGGCGGCGATCTCCTTCGCCCCGTTCTTGTAGATGACGTGGTGGTCGGCGCAGGCCAGCGCCTCGTCGTAGCGGAAGGCGATCTCGTGCTGGCCGAGGTTGCACTCGCCCTTGGCGCTCTCCGGGGTCAGTCCCGCCCCGGCCATCTCGGTGCGGATCCGGCGCAGCAGCGGCTCCACCCGGGCGGTGCCGAGCAGCGAGTAGTCCACGTTGTACTGGTTGGCCGGGGTCAGGTCGCGGTAGCCGCGCCGCCACGCCGCCTCGTACGAGTCCCGGAACAGCACGAACTCCAGCTCGGTCCCGGCGTACGCGGTCAGCCCGTGCCCGGCCAGCCGGTCGAGCTGCCGGCGCAGGATCTGCCGGGGCGAGGCGACCACCGGGCCGGTGCCGTCCAGCCACTCCAGGTCGGCCAGGAGCAGGGCGCTGCCCGGCTGCCACGGCATCCGGCGCAGGGTGTCCAGGTCGGGCTTCAGCGCGAAGTCGCCGTAGCCGCGTTCCCAGCTGGACATCGCGTACCCGTCGACGGTGTTCATGTCGACGTCGACGGCGAGCAGGTAGTTGCAGCCCTCGCTGCCGTCCGCGACCACCTGGTCGAGAAAGTAGGGGGCGTGGAAGCGTTTGCCCTGCAGCCGGCCCTGCATGTCGGCCAGGGCCAGCACCACCGTGTCGAGCTCGCCATCGGCGACCGCGACCCGGAGTTGTTCCAGCGTGAGCGGGGCTTTCCTCATCGGCGCGCCTCCATGAGAAAGGTCTACTACCGAACCTTTGAATCCGTCAATGGGCGGCTCTCACTTACCCGAGCAGACCGCGCAGCAACTCCGCCGTGGCGTCGCAGTGTTCCTCCATCACCACCCGGGCGCCATTCGGGTCGCCCGCCAGGATCGCGTCGACGATCCGGGTGTGCTGGACGTCGGAGTGGTCGAGGTTTCGGGGGATCACCGGGATCGCGGCGAGGAGCCGGTCGAGGGTCAACTGCACGTCGGCGACGGCCGCGGCCAGCGACGGGGAGCCGCCGGCCGCGGCGATCGCCAGGTGCAACCGGGAGTCCGCGACCCGCCGGTGGACCGGGTCGCGGTCGCGGGAGGCGGTCAGGGCGGCGACCAGGTGCTGCCGCTCGACCGCCGGCAGGCTGCGGTTGGCGGCCAGGCCCGCGGCACCCGACTCCAGCACCCGCCGGAAGTCGAGCGCGTCGGGCAGCCGGTCGCCCATCTCGCGGGCCAACTCCCCCGCGTCCGGACGCCCGTCGCCGGCACCGGGTACGGGCAGCGCCGAGCGGACGAAGGTCCCACCGGTACGCCCGCGGCGGGACTCGAGATAGCCGGCCTCGCGCAGCGCCGCTATCGCCTCCCGCAGGGTCACCCGGCTGACCTGCAGCCGCTCGGCCAGCTCCCGCTCGGCGGGCAGCCGCTCGCCGACCCGGACCAGGCCCAGCTTGATCGCCTGGACGAGCCGGGCGACGGTGATCTCGAAGGCGTTGCCGCCGCGCACCGGGCGCCACACCGGAAAGGCCGGTACGGCTTCCGGAGTCGATGTCCCGGCACCGCCCGGCCCCCCGGCGGCGGTGCCCCCCGGCTCGGCAGTCCCGGCATCGATCGGCATCGCCGCCCCTTCCCCTTGACGCGGGTGGCGGGCACCCACCGAGCACCCGCCACCCGGGCAACCTACTCGGTGGCCGACTCGGTGCTCGGCTCGGTGACGGGCTCGGCGCCCGTCGCCGGCCTGGGGATCACCGGATCGGCCACGTTGTGGCGAGGGCCGGTGAACCAGCGCCGGGCGCTGAGCACCCACCAGAGCCAGGCACCGCCGAGCACGACGCCGACCGCGACGATCGTGTAGTTGAACGTGCTGGCGGTGACGGGGCTGCTGGTGGGCAGCACGAACAGGACGCAGATGACCGCGACCCAGACGATGGCGATCCACCCGACCGGCGCGCTCCACCGACCCAGGTTCCACGGGCCGATCCGGAAGTCCGTCGTGCGCCGGCGCAGGAAGACCGGGGCCACGTACGCGATGTAGAGGCCGATCACCGCGATGGACGTGGCGGCGAGGTAGGCGGTGGTGTTCCAGAGCGACGGCAGGACGAGCAGGGTGGAGCAGGTGACGCAGAGCCAGATCGAGTTGGTCGGGGTGCCCGTGCGCTGGTTGACCCGCTTCCAGATCCCGGAGCCGGGCAACGCCCCGTCCCGGCTGAACGCGTAGGCCATCCGGGAGTTCGCCGTCACCGATGCCATGCCGCAGAAGAACTGGGCGACCACGCAGATGAAGAGCAGGAACGTGCCGAGGTCCTGCCCCACCGCGTCGATGAAGATCTGCGCCGGGGGCAGGCCCAGCGCGGTCGTCCGCTCGGCCTCGTAGTCCTGGATGGACCAGGTGATGGCGAACAGGAGCACGAAGCCCGCGAGGACCGAGACCACGACCGACATCACGATGCCGCGGGGCGCGGAGCGGGCGGCGTCGTGGGTCTCCTCCGCCACGTGGGCGCTGGCGTCGTACCCGGTGTAGGTGTACTGCGCCATCAGGAGTCCGATGAGCACCGCGTAGCCGGCCGCGCCGGCGAAGGTGAAGCCGGTCTCGTTGCGCACCTCCAGGAAGACCTCGGAGATGGGCTTGTGCTGGTCCGGCACGAACGCGAGGGCGATCACGATGACCGCGACGCCGGCGAGGTGCCACCAGGCGCTGATGTCCGAGAGCAGCCGCACGAGGTTGACGCCGAAGGTGTTGAGCAGGCCGTGCGCGATGATGATCACCAGGAAGATGAGGAAGGTGCGTCCCGCGGTCACCTCCATGTCGAAGGCGAGACTCAGGAAGGCGGAGGTGGTGATGGCCGCACCGAAGTCGATCGCGGCGGTCACCGCCACCTCGCCGAGGAAGTTGAACCAGCCGACGAACCAGGCCCAGACCGCCTTGTTCCGCTTGGCGAGCGCGGCGGCCCACCAGTAGAGGGCCCCGGCGGTGGGATAGACCGAGCAGATCTCGGCCATGGCCAGCGCGACGAAGATCACCATGACGCCGACGAAGAGCCAGCCCAGGGTGATCGCCAGCGGGCCGCCCGCCGTCATCGCGATGCCGTACGACGTGATCGCGCCGGCCAGGATCGAGATGATGGAGAACGAGACCGCGAAGTTGGAGAAGCCGGACAGCTTTCGGCGCAGCTCCTGTTTGTATCCCAGCTGCGCGAGCCGTTCCTCGTCCGAGACCGGGGAAGGCGGGGGTACTCCGTCCTCAATCGTTGAGCTCATCGGTGTCTCCCTTGGACGGGGGTGAAGACTGTGACCTGCGTCACCGCCTGACGGGATGATGAGCCTCCACCCGCAACCAGGTCAATGGAGATCGACCGAAAATTCAGCCAGGACCAGACCATTAATCGATGCCCCCAGCCCGAGGCGCGCGAAATGCGTTGCCGCCCGGGGGCGCCGACGGCATCCTTGAGCCAGTGACCAGGCCCGATCGCGACGGGCCCAACGCCGGGCGCTCGGCAACGCCCGGACCGCGACGGCGCGCGGCGTCCACCTCTCTCTCACTGATGTACGGCGGTTCGCCGTACCCCCGGACGCCCGCGCCGTCGCACCCGGCCTGCCCGCCGTGAATACCAGCCCGGATCGGCGACGTCGACCGGCCCGGCCGATCAGGCGAACAGCAGCCCGGCGACCCAGAGCGCCGCGATGACCAGCCCGGACAGGAACTCGATCAGCATGGACAGCCCGGCGGCCTTGAGCGCCTGCACGGTGGCCGGCCAGGCGAGCTGGTTGCTGCCCAGTCGCAGCCGCTCGGCGCCCCAGACCCCGCCCACGAAGCCGATCGGCAGGCCGACCACCGGAATCACGAAGAACCCGACCAGCCCGAGCAGGCCCCCGGCCAGCAGGGACGAGGTGGGCACCCCGGTCCGCTTCAGGTTCCGCCCCGGCCAGAGATACTTGACGACCCCACCGCCGACGGCGACCACGGTGGCGGCGGCGAGCACCGCCCAGCGGCCCGGGCCGGCGTCGCCGAAGAGCGCCCACACCAGCACCCCGCCCCAGCACAGCGGCAGCGCCGGCAGCCCGGGCACCACCACCCCGGCCAGCCCGGCCAGGATCGCCAGGCCGGCCAGCACCGAGACCAACGCCTGCGTGTCGGTCAGGTCCACGCCGCCTCCCTCGCTCCGCCGGCGGGCCCGACCGGCGGCGAGCCGGTCACGCCGCCTCCTCCTCACCGGCCAGCCGGCGGCGGATGTGCTCGGCCGGGACCGGCGCGCCGAACCAGCGGCCCTGCCCGTTGTCGCAGCGCAGCGCCCGCAGCCGCTCCGCCTGCGCCTCCGTCTCCACCGCCTCGGCGGTCACCCAGAGTTCCACCGCGTGGGCCAGCCGGACCAACGCGTCGACGATCCGCTCGTCCCGGTGGTCGGCGGCGGCGTCGGCCCCGTCGGCCCGGATCCCCTCCACGAACGGGCCGGCCAGCTTCAGGCAGTGGATCGGCAGCCGCCGCAGGTACGCCAGGTTCGAGTACCCGGTGCCGAAGTCGTCGATGGCCAGCCGTACGCCGAGGTCGGCGAGCTGGTGCAGGGCGCGCAGCGGCTCGCCGCCACTGCCCATCACGGCGCTCTCGGTCAGCTCCAGCTGCAGCAGCTCGGCGGGGAGCCCGGTGTGCTGCAGGGCCTCGGCGACGGTCTCCACGATCGCCGGATCGTCGGCCTGCCGGGCGGCCAGGTTGACGCTGACCACCAGCCGCGCGTCCGGATACGCCCGCCGCCAGCCCTCCGCGTCCCGGCACGCCTGCCTCAGCACCCAGGCGCCCAGGCGCACGATCAGGCCGGTCTCCTCGGCCAGCCCGATGAACCGGTCCGGGCCGATCAGCCCCAGCTCCGGGTGCTGCCAGCGGACCAACGCCTCCACCGCCACCATGGACCCGTCGAGCAGCGACACGATGGGCTGGTAGTGCAGCACGAACTCGCCCCGGTCCAGGGCGGCGGGCAGGCTCGCGGCCAGCGCCGAGCGGGCGATGTCCGCGGCGCTGCGCTCCGGGTCGTAGACCGCCCAGCGGCCCCGCCCCTCGGCCTTGGCCCAGTAGAGGGTGGTGTCGGCCGCCTTCATCAGCTCGGAGACGCTGGTCTCCTCGACCGGGCACTCGACGATGCCGATGCTGGCCGAGACGGCGAGCTGCTGGGTCCCGACCTGGACCGGGGCGGACACCGCGGCCAGGGCCAGTTCGGCCACCTCCACCGCATCGTCGAGGCCGCCGCCGGAGTCGACCAGGATGACGAACTCGTCGCCGCCCATCCGGGCCACCAGGTGGCCGCGGCCGGCCACGCAGTCGGACAGCCGCCAGGCGATGACCTTGAGCAGCCGGTCACCGAGGTCGTGGCCGAGGCTGTCGTTGATCGCCTTGAAGCCGTCCAGGTCGAGGAAGCAGAGCCCGACCCGCTCCTCCGGGCCGGCCCGGTCGAAGACCTCACCCAACCGCTCGAAGAAGAGCGTGCGGTTGGGCAGGCCGGTGAGCGGGTCGTGCAGCGCCTGGAAACGCAGCCGCTGCTGGAGCTCGTGCCGCTCGGTGATGTCCTCGATCATGGCGACGGTGAACCGGGGGCGGCCGTCGTCGTACCGGATCAGGGAGACGGCCAGGTCGGTCCAGACGACGCTGCCGTCCTTGCGGTGGTAGCGCTTCTCCACCCGGGCGCTGTCCCGCTTCCCCTCGATCAGCTCCTGGTATAGCTCCCACATGCCGGCCGCGTCGTCGGCGTGGAAGAGCGCGGCCACGTTGATCTGGCGCAGCTCGGCGACGGAGTAGCCGAGCATGTCCGCGAACGACTCGTTGACGTCGATGATCCGCCCGTCCACCCCGGCGATGCCGATTCCGATGGCCGCGCCGACGAAGACCGTGCGGAACCGGGCCTCGCTGTCCCGCAGGGCCTGTTCCACCGCGTCCCGGGCCTGCCAGGCCGAGCGGGCGATCCGCTCCTGCTGGTAGAAGGTGCGGTCGCGCAGCGCCCGAGCGAAGCCGGCGGCGAGCGCACCCTGCAACGCGGCGACCCGGTCCCGTGCCTCGGGCAGCTCGGCGCGGGCCGGCAGCACCGAGGGCAGGAACCGGTCACCGAGGGCGCGGACCGACCAGTCCAGCACCCCCGGCTCGGTGAAGTGCGCCTCCACCAGGGCCCGCCCCACCTCCTCCCCCGCCTCGGCGGAGAAGGTCGGGGCGCGCAGCGCCCGGCCCAGGCGTACGGCATGCGCCAGCAGCAGGCGCTCGGTCTCGGCCGCGCTCATCGGCACGAACCCGAGCCGCCGCACCGCCCGGGCCCACTCGGCGGCGTACGCGGCGGCACCCGGCCGGCTGAGGTCGTCCCCGTCGGGGGCGCTCATGTCGGCTCAGCCGGCGGGCCGGTCGTACCGGGCGACGCCGCCGAACGCCCCGAACCGCTCGGGGTGCTCGTCCACGTCGGACGGCGAGTCGGGTCGCCACAGCGGCATGTGCACCACGCCCGGCTCAAGGATGGTCCAGTCGCCGAAGAAGTCGGTGACCTCGGCCCGCGAGCGGAGCGTGATCTCGGTGGCGGTACGCGCCGACAACCGCTGCGCGTCGAGCATCTCCTGCGGCTGGTCCTCGAAGGTGGAGTGGGAGATGACCAGGTAGCTGCCCGGTGCGGCGGCAGCCCGCAGGGTGGCCAGGATGTCGGCGGGCCGGTCGGCGTCGTGGATGAAGTGGACCACCCCGGCGAGCAGGATGCCGAGCGGACGGTCGAAGTCGATCAGCGTGCTGGACCGGGCCTCGTCCAGGATCCGCTTCGGGTCGCGCAGGTCGGCCCGGACGGCGACCGCCCGATCGTTGCCGGCCAGCAGTTCCTGGCTGTGTGCCACGGCGACCGGGTCGATGTCGACGTAGACGATCCGGGCCTCGGGGTTGGCCGCCTGGGCGACCTCGTGCACGTTGCCGACGGTGGGGATGCCCGACCCGATGTCGAGGAACTGGTCGATGCCGGCGTCGAGCAGCACCCGGACCGCCCGGCGCAGGAACTCCCGGCCCGCGCGCATGGTGGCGGGCAGGTGCGGGGTCATGCCGGCGATCTGCTCGGCGAGTTGCCGGTCGATCTCGAAGTTGTGCGCGCCACCGAGGAAGTAGTCGTAGACCCGGGCCGCGCTGGGCCGGGTCAGGTCGATCTCGGCGGGTGGTCCGTCCGGCGTCTGCATCGCTCGGCCCCCCAGGTCGTCTCCGCGTGTGCGGGAACGTCCGGCGCCCGGGCACTCGGAAGGGACACCGGCCGACCCGCGGGATCGTGTCGTCCTGACCACTCTATGCGCCGAGCACCAGGTACGGGAGATCCACAGTCGACGGCCTGGACCGGCCGACCGCCGGTGCCGGAGCCGACCGCCCGGCCCGCGGGGGCGCGCCGGGCGGACCACGGCTCAGGCGGCCGACTCCAGCAGCAGCGAGATGCCCTGCCCGACGCCGATGCACATGGTGGCGAGGGCCCGCCGGCCGCCCCGGCGGCGCAGCTCCAGCGCGGCGGTGAGCGCCAGCCGGGCACCGCTGGCACCCAGCGGGTGGCCCAGGGCGATGGCGCCGCCGTTCGGGTTGACGTGCTCGGCGTCCTCGGGCAGCCCCAGCTCGCGCAGCACCGCCACGGACTGGGCGGCGAACGCCTCGTTCAGCTCGATCACGTCGAGGTCGGCCAGGCCGAGGCCGTGCCGGTCCAGCAGCTTGCGGGTGGCCGGCACCGGGCCGACGCCCATGATCCGAGGTGGTACGCCGGCCGCCGCCGCGCCGCTCACCCGGGCCAGCGGGGTGAGGCCGTACCGGAAGACGGCGGCCTCGGAGGCGACCAGCAGGGCCACCGCGCCGTCGTTGACGCCGGACGAGTTGCCGGCGGTCACCGTGCCGCGCTCGCGGAACGGGGTGGGCAGCGCGGCGAGCTTCTCCAGCGAGGTCTCCCGGGGGTGCTCGTCGACCTCGACCAGCTTCGTCTCGCGCCGGCCGGCCGGCACCGTCACCGGCACGATCTCCTCGGCCAGCCGGCCGTCGGCCTGCGCCTTGGCGGCCCGCTGCTGGGAGCGGAACGCGAACTCGTCCTGCGCCGCCCGGTCGACGCCGTACTCGGCGGCGACGTTCTCCGCCGTCTCCGGCATCGAGTCGATGCCCCAGCCCCGCTCCATCAGCGGGTTGACCAGCCGCCAGCCGATGGTGGTGTCGTACACCTCGGCGGTGCGGGAGAACGGGGTGGTCGCCTTCGGCATGACGAACGGCGCCCGGCTCATGCTCTCCACCCCGCCGGCGACCACCAGGTCGGCCTCCCCCGCGACGATCGCGCGGGCCGCGGTGGCGAGGGCGTCCAGGCCGGAGCCGCAGAGCCGGTTGACCGTGCTGCCCGGAACCTCCTCGGGCAGCCCGCCGAGCAGCGCCGCCATCCGGGCCACGTTGCGGTTGTCCTCGCCGGCCTGGTTGGCGCAGCCGAGGAGCACGTCGTCGGTGCGGGCCCAGTCCACGGCCGGGTGCCGGGCGACCAGTTCGCGGATCACGTGCGCGGCCAGGTCGTCGGGGCGTACCCCGGCGAGGGCGCCGGCGTACCGGCCGATCGGGGTGCGGACTCCGGCCACGAGGTATGCCACGGTCATCGTGCTGCGTCCTTCGGGGGTGGAAGGGGCTGGCGGGGGCGCCCGCCGGGTACCGGGGACGTCCGGCGCCAGGATATCCGCGCCCGTAACGGATAGGTTGACGGCATGGCCCGGGCCCAGTTCAGCGCAGAGAGCACCCGCAGCGGTGAGTTCGTCCGCCAGCCCAACCGGTTCACCGGTCGGGTCACCCCGCACTCCACCTCCCCGGAGGGCGGCGGCCCCGACGACCAGGACCGCTGGCCCCTGGAGGCCGGCCGGTACCGGCTCATCTGGTGCCGGGCCTGCCCGTGGGCGCACCGGGCCCGGATCGTGCGCAACCTGCTCGGGCTGGAGGACGTGATCTCGCTGGGCACGGTCGACCCCATCCGGGACGAGCGGGGCTGGCGGTTCGCGCTCGACCCGGACGGCTTCGACCCGGTGCTGGGGATCAGCTTCCTCTCCGACGCGTACCTGGCCACCGACCCGGACTACACCGGCCGGGTGACCGTGCCGGCGCTGATCGACACGCTGACCGGCCGGGTGGTGACCAACGACTACCCGCAGCTCACCCTGGACTTGTCCACCGAGTGGCGGCGGTTCCACAAGCCGGGCGCGCCGGACCTCTACCCGGTCGAGCTGCGCCCGGAGCTGGACGCCCTGATGGCGAAGATCCACCGGGACGTCAACAACGGCGTCTACCGGTGCGGCTTCGCCACCTCGCAGGAGGCGTACGACGAGGCGTACATGGCGCTCTTCGCCCGCCTCGACGCGCTGTCGGAGCGGCTGTCCGGGCGCCGCTACCTGATGGGCGACCAGATCACCGAGGCGGACGTGCGGCTGTTCACCACGCTGGTCCGCTTCGACGTGGCGTACCACGGGCACTTCAAGTGCAACCGGCAGAAGCTGACCGAGATGCCGGTACTCTGGGCGTACGCCCGGGACCTGTTCCAGACCCCGGGCTTCGGCGAGACGGTGGACTTCGACCACATCAAGCGGCACTACTACGCCACCCACGACATGATCAACCCGACCCGGATCGTGCCGCTCGGTCCGGACCTGCACGGCTGGACCACGCCGCACGGGCGTGGCTGATCCCGGCGTCGCCCGGGCCGCCGCCGCGTCGGCCGCCGCCGGCTGCGTCGTGGCCGGCACGGTCGCCGTGACGGTCGCCGTGGTCGCCGGGCCCGGGCCGGGCCTGACCGGGTACGTCAGCGAGGCCGGCGTCACCGACAGCGGGTACGCCGGGGCGTACCGGATCGGGATCTTCGCCCTGGCGGCGGCGCTGCTGCTGCTCGCGGTGGCGCTGCCGCCGGCGCTGCGGACGGCGGCGGTGCTGCTCGCCGCCGGCGGGACCTGCACGGTGCTCTCCGGCGCGGTGACCTGCAGCGCCGGCTGCCCGCTGCCGCCGTTCGAGGCCGCCACCGTGGCGGACCTGGTGCACGGCGGGGCCAGCGTGGCGGCCACGGCCGCGGTGATCTTCGCGATGCTGGCGCTGGTGCCCGCCCCGGCGGCGGGCCGGCCGCTGCGCCGGATCGCCGGAGCCGGCGCGGCGCTGGCCCTGCCGCTCTCGGGGGCGATCGCGCTGGCCATGCTGGCGGTGGGCCGCGGCGAACTGGTGGGGGTGCTGGAGCGACTGCTGCTGGCGGTGGCCGCCGCCTGGGGCCTGGCCACGGCCACCGCCCTGGGGCTGTCCCGCCGACCGTGACGAACGGGTGAACTCTGCCTGTAAGGAGCATCACGGCGGTCGATCCTTCCGCCTGTGGACCGGCTGGGAGTAGCATCCGCAGGCGATGACCAACGTCTGGCACCTCACCGAGCGCCTGTACGTCGACCTTCGACGGCAGGCCAGCGGCGTCTGTCCGGCGCAGCCTCGTTCCTGACGCTGCCCTGACCGCCCCTCTTCAGACTTGGACGCATCCTCATGGCTTCCGCCCTGCGCAAAGTCCCCTTTTCCCTGCAGATCCTGCTCGGCCTCGTGCTCGGCGTGGTGCTCGGCTTCGTCGCCCGCGCCAACGACGTCAGCTGGCTGACCAGCACCCTCGACACGGTCGGCCACCTCTTCGTCCAGCTCCTCAAGCTGGCCGTGCCGCCGCTGGTCTTCACCGCCATCGTGGTCAGCGTGGTCAGCCTGCGCGGCGTGGCCAACGCGGCCCGGCTGGCGCTGAAGACGCTGCTCTGGTTCGGCATCACCGCGCTGATCGCGGTGAGCCTCGGCATCGGCATCGGCCTGCTCACCGACCCGGGCAAGGGCGTCACGCTCGACCTGGCCGGCGCCGCCGCGCCGAAGCGGACCGGCTCGTGGACCGACTTCCTTACCGGCATCGTCCCGACCAACCCGATCGGCGCCTTCGTGGAGGGCAACGTCCTCCAGATCGTCTTCCTCGCCCTGGTGGTGGGCGCCGCCGCGATGCTGATCGGCGAGGCCGCCGAGCCGTTCGTGGCGCTCAACCGGTCGCTGCTGGCCATCGTGCAGAAGGCGCTGTGGTGGGTCATCCGGCTCGCCCCGCTCGGCACGCTCGGCCTGATCGGCAACGCGGTCGCCTCGTACGGCTGGGACCTGCTGGCCCCGCTCGCCAAGTTCACCACCGCCGTCTACGTCGGCTGCGCGATCGTGCTCTTCGTGGTCTACCCGCTGCTGCTGGTGGGCGCGGGCCGGCTCAACCCGCTGCGCTTCTTCGCCGGCGCCTGGCCCGCCATCGAGCTGGCCTTCGTCTCCCGCTCCTCGGTGGGCACCATGCCGGTGACCCAGCGCTCGGTCGAGCGGCTCGGCGTCCCCCGCGAGTACGCCTCCTTCGCGGTGCCGTTCGGCGCCACCACGAAGATGGACGGCTGCGCCGCCATCTACCCGGCCCTGGCCGCGATCTTCGTGGCGCAGGTCTTCGGGGTGCACCTGGGCGTCACCGACTACCTGCTGATCGCCTTCGTCTCGGTGGTCGGTTCGGCCGCCACGGCCGGCCTGACCGGCGCGATCGTCATGCTCACCCTGACCCTGAGCACGCTGGGCCTGCCGCTCGCCGGTGCCGGCCTGCTGCTGGCGATCGACCCGATCCTCGACATGATCCGCACCGCCACCAACGTGGCCGGGCAGGCGCTCGTGCCGACCATCGTGGCCGCCCGCGAGGGCACCCTCGACCGGGCGGCGTACGACTCGGCCGGCAAGCGCGACCTGGTGGACGTGGACGAGGCCGACCGTCCCGCGGAGCGGCTCGTCCCCGTCCCCGCCTGACACCGCTGACGCAGAGGGGCCCCACCCGGGGCCCCTCTGCATGTCGTTGGAGGATCCCGACATGAGTGCCCTGTTCACCCCGCTCGCCCTGCGCGGCGTCACCCTGCCCAACCGGGTCGCCATGGCGCCGATGTGCCAGTACAGCGCCGGCCCGGATGGCCTGCCCACCGACTGGCACCGGATCCACCTCGGCTCCCGCGCCGTCGGCGGGGTCGGGCTGATCATCACCGAGGCCACCGCCGTGGTGCCCGAGGGGCGGATCAGCCCCCAGGACACCGGGCTGTGGTCCGGCGCGCACGTCGACGCGTGGCGGCCGATCACCGCGTTCCTCACCGGGCAGGGGGCGGTGCCGGCCGTGCAGCTGGCGCACGCCGGGTTCAAGGCGTCGACGTACCGGCCGTGGGCCGCGCACCGGGGTGGCGTGCCGGACGCCGAGGGCGGCTGGACGCCGGTCGGCCCCGGCAGCGAGCCGTTCCTGCCCGATCACCGGCGGCCGGCCGCGCTCGACGAGGCCGGGATCGCCCGGGTGGTCGAGGCGTTCGCCGTCGCCGCCGGGCGGGCGCTGGACGCCGGCTTCCACGCCGTGGAGATCCACGCCGCGCACGGCTACCTGCTGCACGAGTTCCTCTCCCCGCTGACCAACCGGCGGGACGACGCGTACGGCGGCGACCGGGCCGGCCGGATGCGGCTCACCCTGGAGGTGGCCCGGGCGGTCCGCGCCACCGTCGGTGCGGCGGTGCCGGTGCTCACCCGGATCTCCGCCACCGACTGGGTGGACGGCGGCTGGACCGTCGAGGACAGCGTGGTGCTCGCCGGCGAGCTGGCCGCCGCCGGGGTGGACCTGGTGGACGCCTCGTCCGGGGGCGCCTCGGCCGGGGCGAGCATCCCGGTCGGCCCCGGCTACCAGGTGCCGCTGGCCGCCCGGATCCGCCGCGACGCGGGCGTGCCCACCGGCGCGGTCGGCCTGATCGTCGAGCCGGAGCAGGCTGAGCAGATCGTCGCCGGCGGCGAGGCCGATCTGGTGATGCTCGGCCGGGAGCTGCTGCGCGACCCGTACTGGCCCCGCCGCGCCGCCGCCAAGCTCGGCGCCACCCCCGACTGGCCGAACCAGTACACCCGCGCCTTCTGACCCACCCCGCCAGCCCCCGGCCACGCCGGTCGGGTCCAGGTCGATCATGAGGCTGGCGGGGCGATTCACCCCTTTCGTCCCCGCTCACCTCATGATCACCGGAAACGGCGAACCGGGCGGTGGTCAGCCCGCCAGGTGGCCCCAGTCGGTTTCCAGGTCGCGCCACGGCCCCTGCGCCACCACCGCCCCGTCGACCAGCACCACGACGTGGTCCGCCCGGACCAACGCGGCCCGTTTGGCGGTCGACCCGACCACGGTCACGCCGTGCTCCCGCAGTGCCGCCCAGAGCGCCAGCTCGGTGGTGACGTCCAGCGCGGACGACACGTCGTCGGCGACCAGCAGCTCGGTACGCGGCGCCAGCGCCCGGGCCAGCGCCAGCCGCTGGAGCTGCCCACCGGAGAGCCGGGTGCCCTTGTGCCCGATGAGCAGCCCGAGCCCACCGCCGGCGGCGGCCAGGTCGTGGTCGAGCTGGGCGGTCGACACCGCCTCGGCGGCGTCCACCTCGTGCCCGAGCGCGATGTTGTCGGCCACGGTGCCGGAGAGCACCCGGGGCAGCTGACCGACGTAGCCGACCTGGTTGGGGCGGAGGAACAGTTCCGGCTCGGTCACCGGCTCGCCGTTCCAGCGCAGCGCGCCGGTGTGGTGCACGATCCCGGCGAGGGCCCGCAGCAGCGACGACTTGCCGGATCCGACCGGCCCGACCACCAGCACCAACTGCCCCCGGTCGACGGTGAGGTCGACGTCGCGGACGGCGAGGGTGCCGTCGGTGTGCAGCGCGCCGAACCCGGCCAGCTCCAGCCGGCGCAGCGGCCGCCGGGCCGCAGGCACCGGGGCCGGGGCGGTGCCGGCCGCGATGTCCACGCCCGGCACCGTCGCCGAGTACGCGGCCACCCCGGCCATCGCCACGGTCCGTCGGGTCCACACCCGGGCCGACGGGTAGTGGGACACCAGCGAGGCGGTGGTCCACGCGAACCAGCGGGCCGCGCCGAGGGTGGAGACGGCCACCAGCACACCGCCGGCGGAGAGGCCGCCGGTCAGGTAGAGCGCCCACGCCCCGATCGGCAGCAGCCCACTGGCCATCGACGGAGTGGACCGCGCCCACACCTGCATGGCGATCTCCCGGCGCTGCCGGTCGCTGCGGACGACATCCAGCCGGGCGAGGTGGTCCAGCACCGGGCGGGTGGCACCGGCCAGCTTCACCGTACGGGCCGCCGACAGCGAGGAGACCAGGGCGGTCGCGAACGCCGCCCGCGCCTTCACCGTGCCCCGGGCGGTGCGTTCCAGCCGGGGGCCGAAAAGCGTCGCGGCCAGGCCGGAGACCACCATCGTGCCCACGAAGAACAGCCCGGGCACCACGCTGCCGGTCACCGCGACCATGCTCACCAGCAGCGCCAGGGCGATGAACTGGTCCATCAGGTTGTCGGCGAGCTGCACCACCCGGTCGGTGTCGCCGCCCTGGGCCACCACCTCCGCCGGGGTGTGCCCGCTGACCCGGCGCGGTCCGGTCTGCCCGTGCACCAGGCGCGCGCTGATACGCAGCATCTGCCGGACCCACCACTGCGGAAACCGCAGGTTGGTGAGGAACGGCAGGGGCAGGATCAGCAGCAGCGCGGCGGCGATGCCGAGCGCCGGCAGCCACGGGTCGCCGCCGTCGACGACGTCCGCCCACAGCCAGGGCAGGATCGAGCCGTCGAGGCCGAGCAGCAGCATGACGACGAACATGGCGACCGAGGCCAGGCCGTAGCGGGGATCGTTCAGGCCCAACCTGAGGATCTCGCGCATGGTGCGCGCGGGCGGTGCGGGTGGTACCGGCGGCGGGTCGGTCTTCGGTACGGCCACCGGTCGCTCGGCCGGTGCCGGCGCGAGAGTCGCCACCGGTCGCTCGGCCGGTGCCGGCGTGACCGTCGCCACCGGCTCGTCGTCCCACTCGCCGGCCGGCGCGGGCAGCAGGTCCACCCCACCGCGTCCCGCGGTCGCGGCGGCGTACGCGCCGGCATGGCTGTGTGCCAGCAGTTCGGCGAAGCGTTCCGACTCGCGCAGCGGGCCGGCCTCCAGCACCGCACCGTCACCCATCACCACGACCTCGTCGCAGCGGCGCACTGAGGAGAGCCGGTGCGCGATGATGATGCCGATCCGGCCGGCGAGCAGCCGCTCGGTGGCCTGGCGCACCCGGTTCTCGGTGACCGGGTCGAGCCGGGCGGTGGCCTCATCGAGGATCACCACCTGCGGATCCCGGACCAGGATCCGGGCGAACGCCACGAGCTGCTCCTGCCCGGCGGAGAGCGCCTGCCCGCCCTCCCCGAGCCTGGTGTGCACCCCGTCGGGCAGCTCGGCGACCCAGCCGCCCAGCCCCAGCTCATCCAGCGCCCGGGGCGCTTCGTCGAGCAGGTCGGGGTCGAAGAGGGCGACGTTCTCGGCGAGCGTGCCGGCCAGGATCTCGGTGCGCTGCGGCACCACGGCGATCCACTGCCGCAGCCGCTCCACGTCGAGGTCCATCAGGTCGGTGTCGCCGAGGAAGACGGTGCCGCGAGGCACCTCCACCGCCCGGGTGAGCACCTTGGCAAGGGTCGACTTGCCCGACCCGGTCCGCCCCACCAGGGCGTAGGACCGGCCACGGGCGAAGGTGAGTCGCACGTCGCGCAGCGCCGGGCCACGCTCGGCCTCCGAGGTGGCGGGGTAGCGGAAGGTGAGCCCCCGCACGGTGAGGTCGCCCCCAGCCGGGGCGACGCCGCCGACGGGTTCCTGACGGGCGTCGGAGAGCAGCTGCACGCGGGCCCACGCGCCGAGCGCGTACTGCAGGTGCGGCACCCAGCGGGCGATGTGCTCGACGGTGGCCCCGAAGGCGAGGGCGAGCAACCAGATCGCGGTGAGCCGGGTGCCGTCCACCCGGCCGGTGGTGAGCGCCCACGCCCCGGCGAGGACGACGGCGGCGATGCCGGCGCGGATCCCCCCGCCGGCGACGGTGGTGACCTTCGCGGACATGAGGAACACCCGCTTGCCGCGGGCCAGCACCTCGGCGGCGCGCCGGGCGTACAGCCGCAGCACGTACGGCTGGGCGAGGCTGGTCCGTACGTCGTCCTGGCCGTGGACGGCCTCCTCCATCACCGCGGCGAGATCGGACCAGGCCTCCTCCTCGGCCATCCGGGCCGGGCCGATGCGGGCGGTCGGCCGGCGCAGCAGCACGCCGAGCAGCGCGGTCAGCACCACCATGCCGACCCCGGCGGGCCACCAGACGAAGAGCGCGCTCACCGTGGCCAGCAGGCAGACCGCCAGCCCCTGGGCGAGCCGTACGCCGGTGTTCCGCAGCTCGGAGGCGACCTGGTAGACGTCGTTGTCGATGCGGTCGAGCAGCTCGCCGACCGGGGTGGTCTCCAGGGTGGGCAGGTCCTGCCCGAGGGCCACCCGGCAGAGCCGGCGGCGTACGTCGGCCGACCAGTCCGCGGTGACCCGGGCCATCACCAGCCCGATCACCAGGTCGCTGACGACGGCGGCGACCAGCGCGACGGCCAGCAGGACGAACCAGCCGGACGACCGTTGTACGAGGACCGGGCCGGCCAGCGCGGAGGCGGCCGCCTGACCGCCGGCGCCGAGGACGGTCAGGAACCCCACGAGGGCCATGCGGCGGGGTGCGGTGGCCCAGAGATCTCGGAGCAGGCGCATGGACAGTCCTCCGGACTCGGGTCGGTGGGGGCGGTGATCCCAGCCTTCCGGTCCGGCCGCGACGGCTCAAACCATTTACGCGCGGTTCACGTCTGGGCGACCCGGCGGACGATACCGAGCAGCGCCTCCTGCACGTCCTCGATCGGCCGGTCCGGCTGGAAGACCAGCCAGTCCACGGCCACCACCAGACCCACGCCGAACAGCGCCGAGCTGGCCGTACGCACGTCCAGGTCGGCGGGGAGGTCACCGCTGGCCACGCCGGCCCGTACGGTCTCCGCGATCACCTCGATGGCCTCGCCGCGCAGCAGCCGCAGGGTCTGCTGCCACTCGCGGTTGGTACGCCACATCTCGGAGAGCAGGAGCTGGGCGAAGGCCCGGTAGCGGCGGATGTACTCCAGCTCGGCGCGGACCAGCGCGGCGAGCGCCTCGCGGGGCGGCAGCCCGGCGACCGCGGCGCGGAAGTCGGCGGTGAGCAGGCCGATGCCGTGTCGCAGCAACTCCTCGAAGAGGACGGTCTTGGACTCGAAGTTGTAGTAGACGGTCCCCTTCGCCACCCCGGCCCGGGCCGCGATGTCGTCCACGGTGGTGGCGGAGAAGCCCTGCTCGGCGATGAGCTCCACCGCCGCCACGTAGAGACGCTGGCGGGTGTCCTCCCGTCGGCGCGACCGTCCGTCCGTCACTCGCCCTCCCCGTCGACCGGTCCGGTGCGGGCCGCCGGAGCGACCCGCGCCGAGGCCGGGCACCACCGCCGTACGGCCCATGAGCATCCTCACATGGCCAGTTCGGGGTGCAGCTTGGCCGGGGTGAGCCGGCGGGACCGGCGCGCCGCGCCGACGGTGAGCGCCAGCGCGCCCGCCCCGAAGGCGACCAGCACCAGCGCCCCGGTGACCACCGGCCCGGCCGGGCCGCCGTTGATGGTGTGCCGCAGCCCGGCCACCACGTACGTCATCGGCAGCCAGGGGTGGATCGCCTGGAAGAAGCCGGGCGAGGTCTGCACGGGGTAGGTGCCGCCGGAGGAGGTGAGCTGCAGCATCAGCAGGGCCAGCGCGGCGAGCCGGCCGGCCGGGCCGAGCGCCACGCCGAGCAGCTGCATGATCGCGGTGAACGCCAGCGAGGCCAGCGCGAGCAGGCCCAGCGTCGCCATCCGGTGCTGCGGGTCGAGGCCGAGCACCAGGGTGACCACGGTGAACAGCACGGCGGACTGGGCCAGACCGACCGCCGCGGCGGGCAGCCAGCCGGCGAGGGCGACCCGCCAGCCGGGTGCCCCGGACATCACGTGCCGCCGGTTGACCGGCCGCAGCAGCATGTACGTGATCATCGCGCCGACCCAGAGCGCCAGGGCCAGGAAGTACGGCGCGAAGCCCACCCCGTACGAGCCGGCCGGGTGGTGCGCGGTGCGGAGCAGGCCGACCGGGTCGCCGAGGATGTCGGCGCGGCTGTCCGCGTCGTGGTACCCGGGCAGCTTCCGCTCACCGGCCGCGAGCCCGTCGGCGAGGTCGCCGGCGCCGCTCTCCAGCTTGGTCAGCCCGTCGGCGAGCCGGTTGCTGCCGCTGCTGAGCTGGGCCAGGCCGCCGTCGAGCTGCCGGGCGCCGGTGGCGAGCCGGTAGAGCCCGCCGCGGAGCTGGTCGGCGCCGTCCGTGGCGCTGCCCAGCCCGTCGCGGAGCTTGGCGCTGCCCTGGGCGAGGGTGTTGAGCCCGCTGGCGAGCTGGTCGACCTGGGCGCGAGCCGCGGCGACGTCGTCGGCCAGGTGCGGCGCCGCGGCGGCGACCGCCCGAGCGGTCTGCTCGACCTCGGTCATCTGCTGCTTGAGCGCCGTGAGGTCGGTCCGGTCGAGGGCGGACGTCATGGCGCGGGCCCCGGTGACGGCGTTGTCGGCGGCCCGCCGCGCGGCGACGAGGTCGGGGTCGTCGGCCAGCTCGGGGTGCGTCCTGACCACGGCGTCGAGGCGGTCGCGGACCTGCTCGGCCTGGCTCACCACCTCGTCGGCCCGGGCCGGGAGCGCGTCGAGGCCGTCGGCGAGCGCCTGCGCGCCCTCGGCGACCAGGCTGGCGGCCCGCTGGATGTCGGCGGCGTTCCGGCGCAGCAGCGGCTCGTACCGGTCGGCGGCGGCGTCCACCTTGGCCGCAGCGGCGCGGGTCTCGGTGGCCGCCCGGTTGGTGCCGTCGGCGATCTGTGCCGCGCCGGTGTAGAGCTGGTCGAGGCCGCTGGCGAGCTGCTCCGCTCCCCGCACGGACTGGTTGAGGCCACCCGCGAGCTGCCCGGCGCCGTCCTCGGCGGTGCCCAGCCCGTCGGCGAGCTGTCCGGCCCCCTGCTGCGAGGCGCCGAGCCCGTCGTGGAGCTTGCCGGCCCCGTCGGCGGCCCGACCGGTCTCGGCCTTGGCGTCGGTGAAGCCGATCAGCATCCGGTCGAAGTACGACGCCGCGGTGCTCTCCGCGGCGGCGGCCCGGATCTCGCTGAACGCGGAGCGGGCGAGCAGCCCGGACAGGTAGTTGGTGGCGTCGTCGTTGACCACCTTCAGCTCGCCCCGGCGGGCCGGCTGGTCCGGTTCCGGACCGGCGACGAGGGTGGCCGAGAAGTCGGCGGGGATGGCGAAGACCAGGTGGTACCGCCCGTCGCGCAGCCCCTCGGTCGCGTCGGCCTGGTCGGTCACCGTCCAGCCGAAGACCTTCCGGTCCAGCAGCTCGTCGGTGAGGTCCCGCCCGGCGTGCACCTCGCTGCCGTCGCCGGCCTTCGCCGGCCGGTCGGCGTTGACCAGGGCGATCGGGATCCGGTCGAGGTTCCCGTACGGGTCCCAGAAGGCGTAGAGGTAGAGGGCGCCGTAGAGCAGCGGGATGACGGTGAGGGCGGCGAGCGCGGCGCGCCGCAGCCGGCCCCGGGTCATCCGGCGCAACTCGAAGAGCGCGAGTCGACCGACACTCATGCCTTCACCTCGGCGGTCTGGTCCCCGTCGGCCGCGACGCGCGGCGCGACCAGGGCGGGGGTGGGGAGGGACGGGTCGCCGATCCGGTGCACGATCGCGGTAGCGCCCGGCTCGACGGCCCGAGCGCTGGCGATCACCGCGTACCCCTGGTCGGCGAGGCGGGCCAGGGCGGCCCAGATCCACTCCCGCTCGGGGGCGTCGGAGCCGGCGTCCACGTCGTCGGCGACGATCAGGCTCGGGCCGCTGAGGCTGGCCAGCACCAGCCCGAGCACCTGACGCTCGACGGGGGTGAGGTCCCGGCCGTACCGGTCGGGGTCGAGCGGAGCGTCGGTGAAGCCGGCGCCGGCGATCGCGGCGGCGAAGGCGTCCCGGCGGTACGCCCGGCGGGCCCGCACGGCGGCAACCGGGACGAGTTGCCGGCGGCGGCGCGGCACCGGCCCGAGCAGCAGCAGCCGCTCCTGGATGTGCTCGGCCACGGTCAGCGTCGGGTCGGCTTCGTGCACGCCGATGACCTGCCCGAGCGCCGCTGGCCCCCGGCGGCGCAGTTCCCCGTCGGTGCGCGGGAAGCGCCCGGCCAGGGTGAGCAGCAGGGAGGTACGCCCGCTGCCCGGCGGCCCGGTCACCGCGTGCAGCTCGCCCGCCTCGGCGGTGAGGTCCACGTCCCGGTACACCCAGCCGCCGCGGCGGGTCCGCAGCCCGAGCCCGCCGGCCTCGACGATCTTCATCGTCCCGTCCTGAAATCTAAACTGACTGGTCAGTGCAAAAACATGCCCAGCATAACGCCGGCTGTCCGGTTCGGCGCAATTCGGAGCGGCGTGATCCCGGCCATGCCGCAGTCAGCAGCCGGCCGCCGTGCCGCAGGCGGGGAAAGGACCCCTCAGAAGAGGACGGTGGCGAGGGTGCCCACCGGGCGGAAGCCGCAGCGCTCGTAGACCCGCCGGGCGGGCAGGTTGAAGTCGTTGACGTAGAGGCTGACCGTCGGGGCGACCCGGATCAGCGCGTCCCGTACCACCGCCGCCATGGCCGCCGTGGCGATCCCCCGGCCCCGCCACTCCGGCGCCACCCAGACCCCCTGCACCTGGGCGGTCCGCCTGGTGACCACGGCCAACTCGGCCTTGAAGATCACCTTGCCGTCCGCGAACCGGGCATAGGCGCGGCCCGCGCGGACCAGGTCGGCCACCCGCCGCCGGTAGCCGCGCCCGCCGTCCTCGGCCAGCGGCGAGACACCGACCTCCTCGGTGTACATCGCCACGGCTGCCGGGAAGAGCCGATCGACCTCACCGCTGCGCACCCGGCGCACCTCCGGGTCGGCCGCCACCGCGGGCAGGGCGTCCGTGGCCAGCAGCGGCTGGTTCGGGCGTACGTCCCGGGCCGGCCCCCAGTACGCGGAGAGGCGATCCCAGAGCCCGAGCACCGCGTCGGCGCGCCCGACGATCGAGGAGCAGAGCCGTTCCTCGGTGCTCAACTGGTCGGCGAAGGCCGCCACCGCCGGCACCGTGGCGAGCACCGGCGTCAGGTTGCCACCCAGCCAGCAGATCGACTCCAGGTGGCGGCGGGAGCCGTAGCCCAGGATCCGCCCCTCGGCCCGCCACCAGGCCAGCCCGCGGGCCGCCACCCGCTCGGCGACCTGCGCGCCGGCATAGGGGTCGAGGTCCAGCAGCCGCTCGACCGCGCGGCGCTCCGACTCCCCCAGTTGGCGTACCGGCACCGTCAGCACGGATACCAGCCTGCCAGATGCACCCCGGCGCGCGCGGGCTGACCTGCGGACCGCGACGGTATGTCCGGACCCCGATCGCCGAGCGGCGACTCAGCCGACCGGCGCCCCGGCGAGCTGCCGCCCCGGTGACCTGCGGCGCAGCCGGCCGCTGGTTCGGCCGAGGGGCGGAAAACCGAGCGGCGGCTCAGCCAAGCGGCAGCGGTGCGGCAACCGGCTCAGCCCAGCGGGAGCGGTGCCGCGACCGGCTCAGGCCAACCCGGACCGGCGCGGCCGCCGGCCGACCCCGACCGCCGGCTCACCCGACCGGGACCGGCGCGGCCGCCGGCTCGACCGGCCGGGTCCGCCCGGCCCAGGCCACCACCGGCGGCACCAGCACGCCGAGCAGCAGGAACAGGCCGCCGAGCAGCAACCAGCCCGGTACGCCCCAGCCGACGGCCAGGGTGGTCACCACCACCGGCGCCACCATCGAGCCGAGCTGCATGCCCATCCCGTACGCGCCCTGGTACTGGCCCTGCGCGTGCGCCGGGGCGAGACCGAACGAGATGCCCCAGCCGGCCGCGGCGTGCCACAACTCGCCCACCACGTGCACCAGCGCCCCGCCGAGCAGCAGCGGCACGGCGACCGTGGTGGGTACGCCACCACTGGCCGCGAAGAGCGCGCAGGCGACCGCGATGACCGCGCCGCCGCGCCGGGCGGCCCGGCCGGCGCCGGTCAGCTCCTCGGTACCGCGCGAGGCGCGGACCTGGAAGAGCACCACGACCACGGTGTTGACCAGCAGGCATGCCGAGATGAGCCAGCGCGGGGCGCTGGTGTGCCCGGCGATCCACAGCGGCAGGGCGATGTTGATCAGGCCGAAGTGCATCGACATCAGCCCGTCGAGCACGGTGAAGGCGAGGAACGGGCGGTCCCGCAGGGCGATCAGCCGTGGCCCGTGCGCCGGCGCCGGCACCGGCGGCACGGGTGACAGTCGGAGCAGCACCGCGGCGGCCACCAGGTACGTGGCGCAGTCGAGCAGGATCAGCGACACGTACGCGGTCCGGGTGTCGGCGGCCAGGGCGACGCCGGCCAGCACCGTGCCGACCGAGATCCCGACGTTGGTGACCGCGCGCAGGTAGGCCCGGGTGCGCACCCGCTGGTCCGGGGGCACGGCGCCGGCAATCAGCGCACCCCGGGCGCCCCGGGTGGCCGAGTCGGCGACCGCCATCAGCACCCCAACCACCAGGAAGCCGGCGAAGGAGCGGACGGCCACCAGAGCGGCGGTGAACCCGGCGGAGGCGAGCAGCGCGGCGATCTGAAGGCCGCGCGGGCCGAGCCGGTCGGCCAGGTAACCCATCGGGGTGCTGGCGACCAGGCTCACCAGCGCCGTGATGGTGAGGCCGACGCCGACCTGGGCCACCGTGAGCCCGACCGAACGGGTCAGGAAGAGGGCACTGGCGGTCAGCCAGGTGCCCCGGCCGACGGTGTTGACCAGCGTGGAGAGGGCGAGCGTCCGGGCCGGACCCGGTTCGGGAAGCAGGCGCACGTCGGGCAGCTTAACAAGACGTACGTACGGTTTGGCATCTCACCATCGAAACGCCTTGTCGGCGATGCATTGCCGATATATCGTCGACGCATCAGTGATACGACGACAGAAGGAGAGCCCGATGGGTTTCCACCGACGGATGCACGCCATGCACGAGATGCGGATGCGCGGCTTCGGCTTCCCGCCCGTACCCCCCGGTCCCCCGTTCCCGCCCGGACCGCACGGCCACGGGCATGGCCGAGGTGGACGCGGCCGCGGACGGGGCCGCCGGCCCAACGTGCGCGGCGCCGTGCTGGCCCTGCTCACCGAGCGGCCGATGCACGGCTACGAGATGATCCAGGAGATCGACTCCAGGACCGGCGGCGCCTGGCGGCCCAGCCCCGGCTCGATCTACCCCACCCTGCAGCTGCTGGAGGACGAGGGTGTGATCACCGCCGCCGCCGACTCCGACGGCGGCCGGAAGCGGTTCGCCCTCACCGAGCAGGGGCGGGAGGAGGCGGCCACCGCGGCCCAGACCCCGCCCTGGGCGGAGTTCGCCGAGACGACCGTCAACAGCTGGCACGACATCCGCGACGCCGGCGCGCAGGCGATGCACGCGCTGCGCCAGGTGATGATGACCGGCACCGACGACCAGCGGGAACGCGCCGCGCAGGTGCTCGACGAGACCCGCCGCAAGCTGTACGCCATCCTCGCCGAATCCGAGTGAGCACGGCCGGCGCCGGAGTCCGGTCAGCCGCGCCGGCGCGCGGTGACCAGCAGGTACTCCCACCGCATCACCCCGGCCTCGACGTGCCGCCGTGCCAGGTCGGCGAGGGCCTGATCGAGGCCGGCGACCCGGTCGGGGTCGCCGGCGATCGCCCGGTAGACCGCGATCGTCGGTCCGTAGTGGGACTTGAAGAAGTCCCGGAACGCCTCCGGGCCGGCGAACCGGTCCACCGTGACCGCCTGACGGCGGGTGACGACGTCGGTGACCCGGTCCCCGAGCAGCGCGCGGACGTGGTCCTCGCTCCCCCACAGCGGCGGGGGCTGCGCGCCCGGCGGTGGCGGTGGGGCGTACGGCTTCATGGTGGCGAACATCTGCCCGATGAACCCCTCGGGCGTCCAGTTGACCAGGCCGATCGTGCCACCCGGGCGACAGACCCGGACCAGTTCGTCGGCGCTGGCCTGGTGCCGGGGCGCGAACATCACGCCCACGCAGGACAGGACCCGGTCGAACTCGCCGTCGGCATACGGGAGCGCCTCGGCGTCGGCCTGCTGCCAGGTCAGCTCGGCGCCACGCGCCGCGGCGAGCGCCCGCCCGATCTCCAGCAGCTCCGGCGTCAGATCACTGGCGACCACGTCGGCCCCGGCCAGGGCTGCCGGAATGGCCGCGTTGCCGGTCCCGGCGGCGACGTCCAGCACCCGGTCGCCGGGGCCGACGCCGGCCGCCTGGACCAGGGTCGCCCCCAGCTCCGGGATGACCTCCGCGGCGACGGTGGCGTAGCTGCCGAGCGCCCACATCTGGCGGTGCCCGGCCTTCACGGCCCGATCCCGCTCCATCGACTCGATCATCACTGCTCCTCTGCCTCGTCCTTCACCACGGACGGTAGGCAGCGGGCAACCGGCAACCTAGTACGAGATGTGTACCGGTCCCGACAGGTTCCTGGTCGGGCCGGCGGCACCGGCGTAGCGTGCCGGCCATGGGGGCCTCCTACCACCAGTTCTGCCCCGTCGCGAAGGCCATGGAGCTGCTCGACGAGCGGTGGACGCTGCTCGTGATCCGAGAGCTGGTGAGCGGGTCCGAGCGGTTCAACGAGCTGCGCCGCGGCCTGCCCCGGATGTCGCCCAGCCTGCTGTCCCGGCGACTGCACCAGCTCGTCCGCGCCGGCGTCGTGGAGCGGCACGTCGAGGGCCCCGACGTGCGGTACGTCCCGACCCAGGCGGGGCGGGAGCTGCGGCCGGTGCTCGAGGCGCTCGGCGCGTGGGGCGTCCGCTGGATCGGTGAGCTGGGTGACGCGGACCTGGACCCGAAGCTGCTGCTGTGGGACATGCACCGCCACGTCGACCACGGCGCCGTCCCGGACGGGCGGACCGTCGTCCAGTTCCGCTTCCACGACGTGCCGGCCGACCTGCGGGACTGGTGGCTCGTCATCACCGCCGGCGAGGCCGACGTCTGCGACGTGGACCCGGGCCACGAGGTCTCCGTGACGGTGCGCGCGAGCCTGCGTGGCCTGGTACAGGTCTGGCTCGGCGACCTGAGCTGGCCGGAGGCGCTGCGCGGCGGCGCGGTGCAGGTGGCCGGCCCGGAGGCGCTCCGCCGGGCCCTGCCCCGGTGGTTCACCCTCTCCGAGTTCGCCGCCGTGCCCAGACCGACGGTGCGGGCCTGATCCCCGGACCAGCGGAAACGACACGTGCGGCTGCCCCCGGGCGGGGGCAGCCGCACGTCGTGGCGGATCCGCGCTCAGTGCACGGTGACGGTGGCTCCGGGAACCAGGTCGCGGAGCTCCTCGGGGATCTCGGCGCCCATCTCGGCGGCGAGCCGGAGCGCCTCCTCGATCAGGGTCTCCACGATCTGCCCCTCCGGGACGGTCTTGATGACCTGGCCCTTCACGAAGATCTGACCCTTGCCGTTGCCGGAGGCGACGCCGAGGTCGGCCTCCCGGGCCTCGCCCGGACCGTTCACCACGCAGCCCATGACGGCGACACGCAGCGGCACCGGAAGCCCCTCCAGGCCGGCGGTGACCTCCTCGGCCAGCTTGTAGACGTCCACCTGGGCCCGACCGCAGGACGGGCAGGAGACGATCTCCAGGCCCCGCTCGCGCAGGCCCAGCGACTCCAGGATCGCGCTGCCGACCTTGATCTCCTCGACCGGCGGGGCGGAGAGGGAGACCCGGATGGTGTCGCCGATCCCCTCGGCCAGCAGCGCGCCGAAGGCGACCGCCGACTTGATGGTGCCCTGGAACGCCGGGCCGGCCTCGGTGACACCCAGGTGCAGCGGGTAGTCGCACTTCTCGGCGAGCTGCCGGTACGCGCGGATCATCACCACCGGGTCGTTGTGCTTGACCGAGATCTTGATGTCCCGGAAGCCGTGCTCCTCGAAGAGCGAGCACTCCCAGAGCGCCGACTCGACCAGCGCCTCGGCGGTGGCCTTGCCGTACTTGGCCAGCAGCCGCTTGTCCAGCGAGCCGGCGTTCACGCCGATCCGGATCGGCACGCCCGCGTCGCCGGCGGCCTTGGCGATCTCCTTGACCTTGTCGTCGAACTGCCGGATGTTGCCCGGGTTCACCCGGACCGCCGCGCAGCCCGCGTCGATCGCGGCGAACACGTACTTCGGCTGAAAGTGGATGTCGGCGATCACCGGGATCTGCGACTTCTTCGCGATCGCCGGCAGCGCCTCCACGTCGTCCTGCGACGGCACGGCGACCCGGACGATCTGGCAGCCGGACGCGGTGAGCTCGGCGATCTGCTGCAGCGTCGCGTTGACGTCGGCGGTCAGGGTGGTGGTCATCGACTGCACCGAGACCGGTGCGCCCCCACCGACCGGCACCGAGCCGACCATGATCTGGCGGCTGGCCCGGCGCGGGGCGAGCGGCGGCGGCGGTACGGGCGGCATACCGAGACTGACAGCGGTCACTTCAGGCACTCACCTTGAGAAGAGCGTGATCGGGTTGATGACGTCCGCGGTGACGGTCAGCAGCGTGAACGCGCCACCGATGAGGATCACCGCGTACGTGATGGGCATGAGCTTGAGGTAGTCGACGCGACCCGGGTCCGGGCGACGCAGGCGTGCGTAGAGCCAGGACCGGACCCGCTCGAACCAGGCGATCGCGATGTGCCCGCCGTCCAGCGGGAGCAGCGGCAGCAGGTTGAACACCCCGATGAAGAAGTTCAGCGAGACGAAGAGCATGAAGAACCCGTACCAGGCGTCGTTCGCCACGAACTCGCCACCGAGCCGGCTGGCGCCGACCACGCTGATCGGGGTGTCCATGTCCCGCTCGCCGCCGGTGATCGCGTTCCACAGGGCAGGCACCTTCTGCGGGATCCGCTGCATGGCGTGCGCGGTCTGCACGGCCATGGTGCCGGTGAAGTCGGCCGTGGCGCCGATCGCGGCGACCGGGCCGTACTCGATCCGGGCCGGCGTGGTGGGCCGGAGCCCGACGCCGAGCGCGGCGACCGACGAGGCGGCACCCTTCGGATCGGCCAACGGCGGGCGCTGCACGGCCGCGAGATCGACGGTGGCGGTGGCCGGCTGCCCGTCACGGACGTAGTCGACGGTGGCCGTGCCCGGCTTGGTGGCGCGGACCACGTCGAGCATGTCGCCCCAGGTGGAGACCGGCTTGCCGTTGACCGCGGTGATCCGGTCGCCGTCCTTGAGCTGGGCCTTCGCGGCCGGGCTGGCCGGGTCTCCGGCCTGGCAGGCACGGTTGGCGTTCTCCACCACCACGCACGGGGCCAGGGCGATGACCGCCGGCTCGGCCTTGAAGCCTGCCTCGGTCGTCGGGGCCTTGGGGTTGGGCAGGCCGACAGAGATCGCCATGACCCAGAGCGCGCCCAGGGCCAGGGCGAAGTGGGTGATGGAGCCGGCGGACATCACGATCGTCCGCTTCCAGACCGGGTACCGCCACATGGCACGCGGCTGGTCGGCCGGCTCGACGTCGTCGTCCTGCGGGGTCATCCCGACGATCTTGCAGAAGCCGCCGAGCGGGATGCCCTTGATGCCGTACTCGGTCTCGCCCCGCCGGAACGACCACAGCGTCGGGCCGAAGCCCACGAAGTATCGGGTGACCTTCATCCCGAACGCCTTGGCGGTGAGCATGTGCCCCGCCTCGTGCAGGCTCACCGAGACGAGGATGAACACGGCGAAGAGCACCACCCCGAGCAGGTTTGCCATCAAGCTCCTTCCACCGACCCGAAGATGATCTTCTGGGCGTACCCCCGTGCCCACGACTCGGCGGCGAGCACGTCCTCGACGGTACCCGGTTCGCCGAATTCCGGAGCGTCCTCCAGCACACGCTGGAGGGTGTCGACGATGCCGAGGAACGGCAGCCGCCCGGCGACGAACGCCGCCACGCACTCCTCGTTCGCCGCGTTGTAGATCGCCGGGCGGCAGCGCCCGGCCTCCCCGGCCGCCTTCGCCAGGGCGACCGCCGGGAAGGCCGCGTCGTCGAGGGGGAAGAACTCCCAGCTGTGCGCCCTGGTCCAGTCGACCGCGGCGGCGGCCTCGGGCACCCGGTCGGGCCAGCCGAGGCCGAGCGCGATGGGCAGCCGCATGTCCGGCGGGCTGGCCTGGGCGAGGGTGGAGCCGTCGGTGAACTCGACCATCGAGTGGATCACCGACTGGGGGTGGACCATCACCTCGATGTCGGCGTACGGCACGTCGAACAGCTCGTGCGCCTCGATCACCTCAAGAGCCTTGTTGACCATCGTGGCGGAGTTGATCGTGACCACCGGGCCCATGTTCCAGGTCGGGTGGGCCAGGGCCTGCTCCGGCGTGACCTCGGTGAGCTCGTCCCGCCGCCGGCCCCGGAACGGCCCGCCGCTGGCGGTCACCACGAGCCGGCGTACCTCGCCCCGGGTGCCGACGCGCAGGCACTGCGCCAGCGCAGAGTGCTCCGAGTCCACCGGGACGATCTGCCCCGGCCGCCGCACCGCGGCCTTCACCAGGGGGCCGCCGGCCACCAGCGACTCCTTGTTGGCCAGCGCGAGGGTACGCCCGGCGCGCAGCGCGGCCAGGGTCGGCGCCAGCCCGAGCGAGCCGACCACCCCGTTGAGCACCACGTCGCACGGCCACCCGGCCAGCTCGGTCATCGCATCCGGCCCGGCCACGATCTTGGGCAGCTTGAAGTCGCCGGTGGCCCAGCCACGCCGGCTCGCCTCTGAATAGAAGGCGAGCTGGAGGTCCTGGGCGGCGGACGCCTTCGCCACGCCGACCACCTCGACGCCCAGCTCTAGGGCCTGCGCGGCGAGCAGGTCCACGTTGCCGCCACCGGCGCCGAGCGCGACCACCCGGAACCGGTCCGGGTTGCGCCGGATGATGTCGATGGCCTGGGTACCGATCGAGCCGGTCGAGCCGAGCAGGACAAGTTCGCGGAGAGAACTCACCCGCCCATTCTTCCCCAGCGTCGCTGAGCGCCCGCTGGGAGCCTCAGTTTCCGCCGTCCGGTCCCTCGACCGGGGATTCATCGCCGCCCTCGACCAGGGACTCGTCGTCGTCCTCGATCGGCGCCTCCTCGTCGAGGAGGTCGGCCGGGTCGACGGAGAACTCGAACGGCTGCTTCATGACGAAGGTGCTGCCGGCCGCCGCGGCGGCGAGCGGGCGGTACTCCCCGTCGATCAGCTCGTAGAGCGCCATCGCGGGAACCCGGTTACGCAGGTCGACCCGGAGGAAGAATGGCACCCCGGCGACGGCGTACTCGCGGGGGCGGTCGATCACGTCCTTGCGCCGGTTGCCCGGCGACACGATCTCACCGAGCAGCACCGCCTGTCGGATGTCGACGGCGGATCGGCCGCCTCCGGAGGTCCGGAGCACCGCGATGTCCGGGATGAACAGGTCCTTGCCCGAGACCAGGTTGATCTCGGGATAGACCCAGAGCCCGGCTCGACGGGCGGCCCGGTGCAGCAGGTAGGGCAGCTCCCGCTCGACCGACTGGTGGTCGATTCCCGCATGTGGTGTCACAATCACGCTTCCGCTCAGGACCTCGACCTTGGGACCGTTGGTCTCCGGCAACAGCTCAAGGGCGAGCTGGGCGGTCCACGGCTCGTCGTGCCAGCGCAGCACGTCGAACGACGGCTCACCGCGCTGCGGCGCCGGTTCCGGCGCGTAAGCGGCCTGGGCCACCGGACTCACCCCCTCAGCGGAACATCGTGCTACCCACCACCCTAGTCGCGCCGCCCCGAGCCCAGCCGGATCGCACAACCTGTGCGTCGGCAAGCCTCGGTTCCCGCCGAGCGGTCCACCAGCAGGCCCGGTACCCACCTGTTGATCTGCACCGAACGGCTACGAACCAGCGCGCAGCACGAAGGTCTCCAGGTCGACGCCGCCGTACCAGTCGGTGCGGATGCCGAGGTAGGTCATGCCGAGCCGCCGGGCCACCGCCATCGACGGCTCGTTGCCCGCCATCACCACCGCGTAGACCTGCCGGGTGCCGGTGGCGAACTCGCGGTCCAGCACGGCCCGGGCCGCCTCGGTGGCGTAGCCGTGGCCCTGCGAGTCGGGGTGCAGGTGCCAGCCGACCTCGATGTCGTCGGTCGGCGTGACCCCGTCCCGCCCGGGCAGCGGCTTCAAAAGGACGCTGCCGGCCGCCCGGCCCGCGTCGCGCGGCTCGATGGCCCAGAGGCCCCACCGGCCGGCGTACGGGTCGTACCGGTCCCGCCAGGCGCGTACCCGCTCCGCCGCCTCGGCCGGGTCGGTCATCCGCCCCTTGCCCCCGCCCAGCCAGCGCATCACCTCGTCCCGCGAGTAGATGTCATAGATCCGGGCCAGGTCGTCGGGCGCGTCGGTCCAGTCGCGGACCACCAGCCGCTCGGTCGAGGCGATCATCACGAGGCATCGTAGCCCGTCCCCCGCCCCGTACGTCGCCCCCGAGTTGATCAAGGAGTTTGCGTCGGGAAGGCCGCTGTTTCTCACGCGACGCAAACTCCTTGATCAGCGAGCGCCGGTCTAGCGGGCGTGGTCAGGGGGCCGGGACGGGAGGGGCTGGCTCGGACTCGCGGATGCCGTAGCGGCGGTGGACCCGGGCCAGCGGGCCGGGGGCCCACCAGTTCCAGCGGCCGAGCAGGCGCATGGTCGCCGGCACCAGCAGCGCCCGGACCAGGGTCGCGTCGACGACGATCGCGACGATCATGCCGACCCCGATGAGCTTGATGTACGACATGCCACCGGTGGTGAAGCCGGCCACCACGATGATCAGCAGCAGCGCGGCGGCGGTGATGATCCGCCCGGTGCGCTGGAGGCCGCCGGCAACCGCTGCGGTGTTGTCGCCGGTGCGGTCCCACTCCTCCCGGACCCGGGAGAGCAGGAACACCTCGTAGTCGGTGGCCAGCCCGAAGAGCACCGCGAGCATGAGGATCGGGTTGCTCGGCTCGATGAAGCCGGTCGGGGTGAAGCCGAGCAGGCCGGCCAGGTGGCCGTCCTGGAAGATCCAGACCACCACGCCGAACGACGCGCCGATCGAGAGCAGGTTCATCAGCACCGCCTTGACCGGCAGCACCACCGAGCCGAAGGCGAGGAAGAGCAGCACCAGCGTGGCGGCGGCCATCAGCAGTGCCATCCAGGGCAGCCGGTCACCGAGGCTGTCGAGCAGGTCCCGATCGGCGCCGGGCCGCCCACCGACCAGCACCTCGGCCCCGGCCGGGCCGGGCAGGTCGCGCAGGTCGCGGACCACCCGCTGCGCGGTGTCGCCGGTCGGTTCGCCGGGGTAGCTCACCGAGAGCAGCGTGCTCTCCCCACGCTGGGCGGCGACCTGCACCCCGGTCACCCCCGGCACCGCCGCGATCCGGTCGGCGAAGCCGCGCGCCACCTCGGCCGGCGCACCGGAGACCAGCACGTCGATCGGGGCGACCTGGCCGCCGGGGAACTCGGCGGCGATCCGTTCGGAGACCACCCGGGGCGCGGCGTCCGCCGGCAGCACCCGCTCGTCGAAGCCGCCGAAGGTGATCCGCAGGAACGGCGTGGCCAGCACGACGAGCACCAGCGCGACCCCGACCAGGTAGCGCACCGGGCGGCGCATCACGCTCCGCGCGATCCGGGCCCAGGCGCCGCCCGCGCCGGCCTCCGCCGGCCCGGCCCGACGCGCCCCGCGCCACCTCGGCAGGGGTACGCGCACCGCGTCGATCCGGTGGCCGAGCACCGCGAGCAGGGCCGGCAGCACGGTCAACGCGGCCAGCATGGCGACCAGGACGGCGGCCACGCCACCGAGCCCCATCGAGCGGAGGAAGGCCTGCGGGAAGATCAGCAGGCTGGCCAGGGCCAGGGCGACGGTGAGCCCGGAGACCAGCACGGTCCGGCCGGCGGTGGCCATGGTGCGGCGGATCGCCTCGCTGGTGTCGTGCCGGGCGGCGAGTTCCTCGCGGAACCGGCTGACCACGAAGAGGGCGTAGTCGACGGCCATGCCGAGGCCGATCAACGTGATGATGTTGATCGCGAAGATCGACACGTCGGTGAACAGGTTCACCAGGCGTACCGCGACGAAGGCGCCCAGGATGGCGAGCCCGCCGATGAGCAGCGGGGTGGTGGCGGCGACCAGTCCGCCGAAGATCAGCACGAGGAGCACCAGCAGCACCGGCAGGGACAGCGTCTCGGCGCGGGTGATGTCCTCGGTGGTCTGCGTGTTGGCGTAGTGCTGGAAGGCGACCGCGCCGCCGACCTCGGTGCGCAGCCCGGGGGCGTCCAGCGCGGGGCGCAGCGCCTCGAACTGCGCGGCCCGCGCGTCGTCGTCCGCGCCGGTGAGCCGGACGAGCGCGTAGGTGGCCCGCCGGTCGGTGGCGA
This sequence comes from Micromonospora sp. CB01531, assembly GCF_001905095.1. Lineage (GTDB taxonomy): Bacteria > Actinomycetota > Actinomycetes > Mycobacteriales > Micromonosporaceae > Micromonospora. Next base: position 386,136 of record NZ_LWLS01000001.1, on the reverse strand, counting down.
CCAGCGCCGGGGCCGGGCTGTCGTACCAGGTGGTCACGCTGGTCACCTCGGACCGGCCGCGCAGCCCGGCCACGGTGGCGGTGACCGGATCGCGGAACGCCGACTGGTCGACCGTGGCGGTGTCGCTGGACCAGAGCACGACCACGTCGGCGCCCTGCCGGCCCAGTTCGCTGGTGATCCGCGCGGCGGTGCGGCTGGTCTCGCTGGCCGGGTCCTCGAACCCACCCCCGGTCAGTTCGCCGAAGACCCCGGCGCCCCAGGTGGAGCCGAGCGCCACGAGTGCCACGGCGGCGGCCAGCACCGCCCACCGGACGCGTACCACCACTCGCCCCCACCAGGCGAACATCGCCTTCCTCCTCACCGACCGTTAAGGTCGTAGGTAAGCATGAATCATTTGAGTGAACGCCGTTTACTATGTCAACGGCGTTCGCTCCGGGTCAAGGGGGTCGACGGATGACCGCACCCACCCGGCGGGAACGCCTGCGCACGGCGACCCTGTCCGAGATCAAGGACGGGGCACGGCGACTGCTGGTGACCGGCGGGATCGAGGCGGTCTCGCTGCGGGCGATCGCCCGGGACATGGGCATGACCGCCCCGGCGATCTACCGGTACTTCCCCAGCCTGGAGGCGCTGGTCGCCGGGCTCGCCGGCGACCTCTACGACGAGCTGCGCCAGGAGGTCGAGGCGGCCCGGGACGGGTCCGGCCCGGACCCGGCCGGCCAGCTCCTCGAGATGTGCCGGGCGCTGCGGCGGTGGGCCGTCGGCCACCCCGCCGAATTCACCCTGATCTTCGGCAACCCGGTCCCCGGGGTGATCGAGTTCGCCGACCAGTGCGACAACCCCGACCACCCTGGGGCGCGCCTCGGGGCGGTCTTCCTCACCCCGTTCGTGGAACTCACCCGGGGCAGCCGGCTGCCGACCCCACCGGCGGAGCTGCTCCAGGAACGGCTCGGCGGGCACCTCGCCCCGCTGGCGACCAGCCACGGCCCTCTGCCGATCGAGATCGCGTACACCTTCCTCTCCGCCTGGACCCGCCTCTACGGCCTGGTCGCCATGGAGGTCTTCGGCCACCTCGGCTGGGCGGTCGACGAGCCGGAGGCGCTCTTCGAGACCGAGCTGATCAGCCAGCTCCTCCAGTTCCGCCCGGCCGAACCCGGCGACGCCCTCCCCGAGGGAGGCGCGCGCCACTAGGCTGCCCGGACATGAGCGAGCGCAGCGAGCGAATCATCCGGCACAGTGCAATGGAGCCTCATGCCGTCGCCGAGCGGAGCGAGGTGGCGGCATGAGCGAGCAACGGAGTGAGCTGCCGTCCCGCGCCGACGTCGTCGTGGTCGGCTCCGGGCACAACGGTCTGGTCTCGGCGATCCTGCTGGCCCGCGCGGGCCTCGACGTGCTGGTGCTGGAGGCGGCCGAGGTGATCGGCGGGGCGACCCGGACCGAGAGCCCCTTCCCGAAGGTGCCCGGCCTGCGCCACTCCACCGGCTCGTACCTGCTCGGGTTGATGCCGCCGGAACTGCTCGCCACGCTCGACGTGAGCATCCCGGTGCTGCGCCGCGACCCGCACTACTTCCTGCCCACCCCGGGCGGGCTCGGCGCGCCGTACCTGCTCTTCGGCAGCGACGCCGTGGCGAGCCGGCGGCAGCTCGCGGAGATGTTCTCCCCCGCCGACGCGGCCGCCGACGACGCGCTCCAGGCCGAGCTGGCCCAGCTCCGCGAGGACCTGGCGCCGGCCTGGCTGGCCGAGCCGCTGCCGGTGGTGGAGACCGCCGAGCGGTACGTCCGCCCGGCGCTCCGGCAGGTCTTCGCGGACCTGGTCCGCGGCTCGGTCGCCGACTACCTGGCCCGCTTCGACTTCCGCTCCGAGCTGCTGGTCAGCATGTACGCGGTCACCGACGGCCTCTCCGGCCTCAACGCCGGCCCGGACGACCCCGGCACCGGGCACAACTTCCTGGTGCACAACATGTGCCGGCTGCCCGGCTCGGGCGGCACCTGGATGATCGCCCAGGGCGGCATGGGCACGGTCTCCCGGACCTTCGCCGAGGCCGCCCGCGTCGCCGGCGCCCGCATCCTGACCGGTACGCCCGTCACGGGGATCACCCTGGCCGGCGGCGCGGCGTCCGGCGTGGTGCTCGCCGACGGGCGGGAGGTGGCCGCCTCGGTGGTGCTCGGGGCCTGTGACCCGTACCGGTTGATGGAGCTGCTGCCCGACGGCGCGCTCCCGGCGCCGCTGGCCGAGCGGATGGCGGCGGTCCGCCGTCCCGGCACCACGCTCAAGCTCAACCTGGCGCTGCGCGGCCTGCCCCGGTTCTCCTGCCTGCCGGCGGACGCGCCCAGCCCGTTCGGCTCCACCATCCACCTGCTGCCCGGCTCGTCGTCGCTGGTCGGGCAGGGCGGTGAGTCGCCGATGGCCGCGCTGCGCGCCATGTGGGCGGACGTGCAGGCCGGGCGGCTGCCGGAGGAGCCGACCATCGAGTGGTACCTGCACACCACGGTCGACCCGTCGCTGGCCGACGACGCTGGGCACCACTCCTCGGCGCTGTTCGTGCAGTCGGTCCCGTACGAGCTTTCCGGCACCAGCTGGGACGAGGCGCTGCCCGGCTACGTCGACAAGCTGGTGGCGATCTGCGAGCGGTACGCCCCCGGCACCGGCGACCTGATCGCCGATGCGGTGCCGCTGCCCCCGCCCGGCATCGAGGCGCACTTCGGCATCACCGGCGGCCACATCCACCACGTCGACAACACCGTCTCGTTCACCGACCGGATGCCGTACGCCACCGGCGTCGACGGGGTGTACGCGGGCAGCGCCGGTTGCCACCCGGCCGGCAGCGTGATCGGCGCGGCCGGCCACAACGCCGCCCAGCGCATCCTCGCCGACCTGGGCCGCTGAGGTGAGCAGGGGCCTGCTACGGAAGGCCCCTGCTCAACGCCGGGCGGGGATCAGCTGATCGCCTCGCCGGCCGGGGCCGGGGTGTCTGCGTCGGCGCGGTGCGCGCGGATCTTGTGGCCGACACTGGTCAGGCAGCGGCCGCTGGCCAGGTCGAACCGCCAGCCGTGCAGCTGGCAGGTGAGCTGGTCACCGTCGACGACGCCGAACCGGCTCAGGTCCGCCTTGAGGTGCGGGCAGCGCCGCTGGACCACCCAGCCGTCCAGCGTGATGTCCTCCGCGTCGACAGCCCGCTCGTGCTCGTCGTACCAGCCCTCCGCGTACTGGAGGCGCTCCTCGGACAGGCACTTGAAGAACGCGTAGACGAACTCGTTGTACTGGCCGATCCGGGCCGCCGAGAAGCGGCAGGACAGGAAGAGCGAGTTGACCCAGTCCACCTCGCCGATGTGCAGCAGGTGCTCGATCAGCGCCCGCTCGGTACGGAACCGGTAACGGACCTTCTCGTCCGCGTACGGCCGGACCTCCTTGCCCGGGAAGTCCACCACGATCGACTCGACGCTTTCTCCGTCGTAGCCGACCAGGTCGAAGCGGACCGGCCCGCCGACGCCCTTGGCCAGGTAGATCGACTCGTCCAGCAGCGGCTCGATCCGGCGCTTCATCTCGCCGAGCACGTCAAGCTCCGGGTGCCGCCAGGACTGCTTCTCGGCCTCGATGATCGGGCGCTTGCGCTCCCGCATCTCCTCCAGGTGGGCCACCTTGTTGGCGAAGAACTCGGCCACCGGCACCGGGTGCGTGGTGCTCGCGCCCTCGGTGGTGATCTCCGCGACGCTGCCCGGCAGCAGCACGATGCCGTTGGTGCCGCCGACCTTGGCGTACTCCTCCAGGAAGACCGACTGGTCGGGGAAGATGTTGCCCTCGTCGTCGAAGATGTCGTTGAACTGCCACAGCGTGTCGTCGAGGAAGCAGGGCGGGCCGGCGATCGGGAAGACGTGGTCGGCCTTCAGGTCGTCGATGTAGCGCCAGGTGCGGTCGAACTGCCGATCCCGCTTCTGCTTGCCGAACGCGGTCTTCGCGGCCTGCGGCAGCTCGTAGACCATCGGGTACCAGATCGCGCCGGAGAACTGCAGCAGGTGCGCGTGCACGTGGCCCAGCTCGGCGAAGACGCTCAGGTCGGCCGGGCGGGCGTCGTTCTGGTTGAGCAGCCGGACACCGTTGTACTCGACCCAGAGCGACGAGTCACCGATCGGGCCGTCGGTCGGGCTGGTGAGCGCCTGGATCATGATCTTCAGGCCGCCGGGCAGCTCGACGACCTGCTCGTTCGGCGCCTTGAGGAACTTGGTGAAGCCCAGTTCCCGCAGCTCGTCCTCCATCTCGGAGGTGGGGAACTCGGGCAGCAGGACAGTGACGTCCTTCGAGATGTGGTCGCGCAGGTGCTTCGCGTCGAAGTGGTCCCGGTGCAGGTGCGAGACGTAGAGGTAGTCGACCTGGCCGAGGGACTCCCAGTCGAGCTGCGAATTGTCGGGGAAAGGGAACCAGGAGGCGAAATAGGCGGGATTGACCCACGGGTCGCACAGGATGCTGCCCGCGGCCGTGTCGATCCGCATGCTGGCATGTCCCGTACCGGTCACTCGCACCGCAGTCCCCCTCGAAAGGCAATCAGACGTACGTCCCGACGCTACCGGAGGCAGTGTGGTCCCCGACCCGCGACGCCGGTAGTGCCCTTCCGCCCTGGTACGGGCAGGTCCACCGGCCCGGGTGCCTCAGCCCCGCACCGATCCCGTCCAGCTCCGGCGCGCCGGCTCCGCCGGCGACCGCCCAGTCCTCCGCGCCCCACGCCTCGTACGCCGCCTTGAGCAGCTCCCGATCGTCCTCGCGGGTCACCCTTCCCCCATCAGGCCGGACCCTGCGCCGGGCGCGACACGGGGCGTGCCAGACTAACCGGAGATCCGATCGCGAGGGAAGGACCGACAGTGGCAGGAAGCGAGCCGGTAACCGCGCCAGATCAGCACAAGCCCGGACACCGCAAGTCCGGACGGATCGGGGCGGTGCTGTCGGCGGTGGTGTTGGTGATCATGGCGCTCTGCGGCAACCACGAGGGCAAGGTCGAGGACATCTGGCTGCTCGGGATCGCCGCGCTGCTGCTGGCCATCGTGCTCGGCGACGCGGTGCTGCGCCGCAACGGCCTGCGCTCCTGATCCGGCGCTCGCGCTCGACCGGTACGCCCGAGGGCCCGCCCCCAAACCGGGGCGGGCCCTCGTCGTCTGCGGATCAGCGGCCGAGCAGGATGTCCTGCACGTCTTTGAGAGCGGCGTCGACCTCGGCCTCGAAGTAGCCGCCCGGCACCAGCCCGAAGCGCAGGGTGTCCAGGTCGTTCGGGTTCACCGGCATCGGGTTGCGTCCCTGCATGCCGCCGAGCAGGCTGTCGAAGAACCGGTCGACCTGATCCGGGTCGTACCCGCTGCCGAAACGGCGGACCTGGAAGCTGCGCCGGATCTGATCCACCCGGTAGAGATCGCTGCCGGGCGGGCCAGCCATCGGCGGGCCGACCATCGGCGGCCCCGCGACAGGCGGACCGGCCATCGGCGGCCCCGCGACGGGCGGACCGGCCATCGGCGGGCCGGACATGCCCGGGCCACCCCCGAAGCCCTGCTGAGGCAGGTGCGGCGGGCCGGCCGGGCCACGGCCACGCGGGTCACGCGGGTCCCGGTCGGGCATCCGGATCTCGGCGGTCATGTCGGGGCGACCGCGCCGGCCGGCCTCGAAACCGTCGAACCGCTCGTCCGGGCCGTAGCCGCCGGGGCCCGGGGGCAGGCCGCGGGAGGGCGGGCCGCCGTGCCCCATCGGGGCGTTGGGACCCATCGGCCCCGGGCCGGCCGGGCCACGCGGCGCGTCGTACCCGCGCGGGCCGTCGTAGCCACCGGCGAAGGCGCCGGTGGGCTCGTCGTAGCGACCGCCGCCGGTGGGATCGTCGTAGCGGCCGGCGCCGGTGGGATCGTCGTAGCGGCCGACGCCGGCCGGCTCGTCGTAGCGGCTGCCGTAGCGGTCGGGCGGGCCGGGCTGCGCGGACATCGGCCGGGGCGGCGGCTGCGGCGCCGGGGACAGGCCCCGGTCGTCGCGCATCGGCGGGCCCAGCCGGTCGCTCATCCGGGGGTCACCGCCACGCCCGCCCGGAACGCCGCCGCGTTCCTCCAGCTCGGCCAGCTGCCGCTCCACCCGGTCGAGGTGCAGGTCGACCTGCCACTCGTCGTAGCCGTTGAACCGGACCCGGAAGACGACGTCGTGGACCTCCTGGGAGGCCACGGGCGCGCCGACCGGCTGACCGGCGAGCGTCGCCTCTACCCGGTCCAGGAAGGCGTCCACCTCGTCAACCTTGTATCCCCGGCGGAGCGCCTTACGCCGGAAACGCTGACCCTGACTCGCCACTATGTCTCCTGGTCTCGTTCGCTACGCCCGGTCACACCGTTGCCTTGCGCGGTGGGTCGGTGTCCCTGTCCTCGGCGGCGGCGAGCTGCCCACACGCACCGTCGATCTCGCGCCCTCGGGTGTCCCGCACCGTGGTCGACACCCCGGCTTCGCGCAACCGCCGGACGAACTCCCGCTCGACCGGCTTCGGGCTGGCGTCCCAACGGCTGCCCGGAGTCGGGTTGAGTGGGATGAGGTTCACGTGGGCCAGCTTGCCGGCCAGTAGCCGCCCGAGCAGATCGGCTCGCCACGGCTGGTCGTTCACGTCCTTGATCATCGCGTACTCGATCGACACGCGACGCCCCGTCGTAGCTGCGTATTCCCACGCCGCGTCCAGCACCTCGGACACCTTCCAGCGCTGGTTGACCGGGACGAGTTCGTCGCGCAGCTCATCATCGGGGGCGTGCAGCGACAACGCAAGAGTCACCGCGAGGTCTTCGCTGGCCAGTCGGCGGATGGCCGGGACCAGCCCGACCGTGGAAACGGTGATGTGCCGCTGGGACAGGCCGAGCCCCTCCGGGGCCGGCGACACCAGCCGGCGGATCGCCGCCACCACACGGGAGTAGTTGGCCAGTGGCTCGCCCATGCCCATGAAGACGACGTGCGACAGGCGTGGCGGCGAGCCGGCCACCGCCCCCGAGGCGGCCACCCCGGCGAGGTAGACCGCCTGGTCGACGATCTCGGCGGTGGAGAGGTTTCGGGTCAGCCCGGCCTGGCCGGTGGCGCAGAACGGACAGGCCATGCCGCAGCCGGCCTGGCTGGAGATGCAGACGGTGACCCGGTCCGGGTAGCCCATCAGCACGCTCTCCACCAGCGAACCGTCGTGCAGCCGCCAGAGCGCCTTGCGCGTCGCGCCGTCGTCGCAGGCCAGCTCGCGGACCGGGGTGAGCAGCGTGGGCAGCAGCGTGGTGGCCAGCCGCTCCCGGGTGGCCGCCGGCAGGTCGGTCATCTGCGCGGGGTCGCGGACCAGGCGGCCGAAGTAGTGGTTCGAGACCTGCTTGGCACGGAACGTCGGCTCCCCCAGCTCGGCGACGAGCGCCTGCCGGCCCGGCAGGTCCAGGTCGGCGAGGTGGCGGGGCGGCATCGCCGGTCGGCGGCCGCGGGCGTCGGGGTCTACGGAGATCAGGGGGAGACTCGTCATGGCGCGTCCAGTCTGACACGCGCGGAGCGGGGCGCACCCGTCCGTAGGGGCCGAATCGACCCCGACCGGCTGGCGGATGCGCACCCACCCACGTGATTCATCCCTCAGCCCACCACCGGTACGAAGATCGCCAGCAGCAGGTAGGCCGTCGGTACCGCGAACAGGATCGAGTCGAGCCGGTCCATCAGCCCGCCGTGCCCGGGGAGCAGGTTGCTCATGTCCTTGACCCCGAGATCCCGCTTGATCATCGACTCGGCGAGGTCACCGAGGACCGCCGCGCCGGAGATCGCCACCCCGAACAGCGCACCCCACCAGGGCGCCACGTCGAGGAGCAGCCAGAGCAGCAGGGCACTACCGGCCGCAGCCGCCGTCACCGAGCCGCCGAAGCCCTCCCAGGACTTCTTCGGGCTGATCGTCGGGGCCATCGGGTGCTTGCCGAAGGCGACCCCGGCGGCGTACCCGCCGGTGTCGGAGAGCACCACGGCGACCAGGGTGACCAGCACCCGCAGGTGCCCGTCACCGGGGGCGGCCGCCAGCATCGCGGCGAAGCCGCCGAGGAACGGCACGTACACCGCGATCAGAGTGGCCGCGGTCAGGTCCCGCTGATAGTTGCCGGGGCCGTCACCCAACCGCCAGATCATCGTGCCCAGCACGGTGACCAGCAGCCCGAGACTCAGCGCGTCCGGGCCGGCGAACCAGGCCAGCCCGACGGTGATCACGCCACCGGCGATCAACGGCACCAGCGGCGGGTGCGCCCCGCTGCGGCGCACCGCCCGGGCCATCTCCCAGATGCCGATCCCGACCGCCGCGGTGATCACGGCGAGGAACGCCGGCAGGTAGAAGAAGAGCGGCACCACGATCGCCGCGCCGAGAGCCAACCCGACGGCGATCGCGGCCGGCAGGTTACGCCCGGCCCGGCCCGATGACGGCTGGGCGGTCGGGGGCCGGTCCGCGCTGGCCCGCCGGCGGCCGCGCGGGCGCCGGCCGGCCGGCGACTCCGACTCCGGCCCGTCCCCGCCTGCGAGGTGGGTGGTCGGTTCGTCGCGTACCGGGGCGAATTGGGCGGTCGAGTCGTCGTCGGATACCGGGACGATCTGGGCAGTGGGGTACTCGTCGTGCGGCACGCCGGGGTGTCCACCCCGGGGGCCGCCGTAGCCCCGGTCGTGCGGGTCACCGTCGCCGGGATCGTCCTCGCCGTGGCTTCGCGGGCCCGCGTCCCGGTACCGGGGATCCTCCGGGCCGGGCTCGCGGTAGCCCCGGCCCCCGCCGCGCCACTCCTGCCCGTCGCGGTAGCGCTGATCGTCCCGGTAGCCGCGCTCGTCGCGGTCCGGGCCCGGGCGCTCGTCGTACGGCCGGCGGCCGGGCGGCGCGTCGTACCCGTCGCCCGGACGGGCGTACGGGCCGGCGGCGGGGCGGGGCCGACCGTGCGGCTCCGCGTACGCCTCGGGGGCGCCGGGCCGTCGCCACGGCCCCGGCTCGACGTCAGCCTCCGGCCACGGCAGCGCGGCCGGCCGGTCCCAGCCGCGCGGCTCGGCGGCGCTGTAGGGGTCGGAGTGGGACATCACGTACCGAGCGGAAGCGGTACGGGAGCCACCACATGACGCAAGATCAAAACCATCCCCTACACGCGCGACTGTTCCGGTTGACCGGCCCGACGGCCGGCCGATCCCCGCTGTTCACCCAGCGGTGGTGGGAATCGTGCCGAGCCTACTGCACCAAGGGAGCCGGCACGGCGGACGATGGGTCCCACCACGGCGACGGCACCGGGCCCGCCACCCGCGACGGCTCCAGCGGCGGCTTCAGGTCGCGACGCGGTGTCAGACGCGCCGAACTGAAGTCGTCGTAGCGGCGCGGCGTCAGACCGGCCTTCATTCGGTCCGGCGCGCCGCCAAGCGGCGCGAAGGCCGAATCACGGCCGTCGGCCGAGCTGGAGTTCGTCGTACGCGGGGTGGCGGCACCGGTGCCGTGGCAGGTGCTCGGGCCGCTCAGACCTCGAGCAGCTCGTTCTCCTTGTGCTTGACCAACTCGTCGACGGTGGCGACGAAACGCTGGGTCAGGTCGTCCAACTCCTTCTCGGCGCGCCGGCCATCGTCCTCGCCGACCTCGCCGTCCTTGACCAGGCGGTCCAGCTCCTCCTTGGCCTTGCGGCGGATGTTGCGGACGGCGACCTTGGCCTCTTCGCCCTTGTGCCGGGCCACCTTGATCATCTCGCGCCGCCGCTCCTCGGTCATCTGCGGGAGCAGGATGCGCAGCTGGTTGCCCTCGTTGTTCGGGTTCACGCCGAGGTCGGAGTCGCGGATCGCCTTCTCCATGGCGCCCAGCTGCGAGTTGTCGTACGGCTTGATGATCACCATGCGCGGCTCGGGGACCCCGATGGACGCCATCTGCGGCAGCGGCGTGGGGCTGCCGTAGTAGTCGATGACGATCCGGGAGAACATCGCCGCGTTGGCGCGACCGGTGCGGATGCCGCCGAACTCTTCCTTGGCGTGCTCGATGGCACGCTCCATCTTCTCCTCGGCCTCGAGGAGGGTGTCGTCGATCACCGGTCTCCTCGCCTCCTTCTGTTGCTCGTCGTGGGCTGTGCTGCTGTGGTTCGGAGGGCCGCTGCCGGCTCGGGGCCGTTTCAGGCGGTGATCAGGGTGCCGATCTTCTCGCCACTGACGGCACGGACGATGGTGTCGTCGCCCTCGGCGCCGAAGACCAGCATCGGCAGGCCGTTCTCCATGCAGAGGCTGAACGCCGCAGCGTCGGCCACCCGGAGGTTGCGGCGCAACACCTCGGAGAAGGTGATCGAGTCGAGCTTGCTCGCCGTCGGGTCGATCCGGGGGTCCGCGGTGTAGACCGCGTCCACGCCGTTCTTGCTCATCAGCACCACGTCGGCGCGAATCTCCAACGCCCGCTGGGCGGCGACGGTGTCGGTGGAGAAGTACGGCATGCCGGCGCCGGCGCCGAAGATGACCACGCGGCCCTTCTCCAGGTGCCGGATCGCCCGCAGCGGGATGTACGGCTCGGCGACCTGGGCCATGGTGATCGCGGTCTGCACCCGGGTCTCGATGCCCTCCTTCTCCAGGAAGTCCTGGAGGGCCAGGCAGTTCATCACCGTGCCGAGCATGCCCATGTAGTCCGCCCGAGCCCGGTCCATGCCGCGCTTCTGCAGCTCCGCTCCGCGGAAGAAGTTGCCGCCGCCGACCACCACGGAGACCTGCACGCCGCGGCGGACCACGGTGGCGATCTGCCGGGCGATGCCCTGCACGACGTCCGGGTCGACACCGATCGCGCCGCCGCCGAAGACCTCGCCGGAGAGCTTCAGCACCACCCGGCGGGCCCGGCCCGGCGGTGGGGCGGTCGGATCATCCGCCGCCAGGCTCCGGTCACTCACAACCTGCGTCATCCGCACCGCCCCTTCCGTCGCGCACCGCACGTGCGCCGCGTCCCGCGTACCTGCCGCTGCCGACCCTATGTGACGAGGAGGCCGCGGTGCCTGTCACGTACACCAGCGGCCTCCTCGTCGACGTTTCCCTGCGCACGGGCGCGTCATACGCCCGATGCGGCGGCTCAGGCCTGGCCGACCTCGAACCGGACGAAGCGGGTCACCTCGATGCCGGCCTCGGCCAGCAGCTGCTTCACCGTCTTCTTGTTGTCGGCGACCGACGCCTGCTCCAGGAGGACGAAGTCCTTGAAGAAGGCGTTGACCCGGCCCTCGACGATCTTCGGCAGCGCCGCCTCGGGCTTGTTCTCCTCGCGGGCGGTCTGCTCGGCGATCCGCCGCTCGGACTCGACGACATCGGCCGAGACCTCGTCCCGGGTCAGGTACCTCGGCCGCATCGCGGCGATCTGCATGGCCACGCCACGGGCGTCCGCGTCGGCGGCCTCGTCGGTCTTACCGGCGTACTGCACCAGCACACCCACGGCCGGCGGCAGGTCCTGGCTCTTGCGGTGCAGGTAGACCGCGGTAGTGCCGTCGAGCTTGGCGAAGCGGTTGAGCACCAGCTTCTCGCCGATCTTGGCGGACTGCTCCTGGACCAGGTCGGCGACGCTCTTGCCGTCGAGAGTGCTGGCGAGCAGCTCCTCGGCGGTGGAGACGCCGCTGGCGACGCCGTGCTCGACCAGCTGCTGGGCCAGCGCGATGAAGGCGTCGTTCTTGGCGACGAAGTCGGTCTCGCAGTTGAGCTCGAGCAGCGCCTGGCCGGCGTGGGCGATGAGGCCGTTGGCGGCCGTGCGGCCGGCCCGCTTGCCGACGTCCTTGGCGCCCTTGACGCGCAGGATCTCGACGGCCTTGTCGAAGTCGCCCTCCGCCTCGGTCAGCGCCTTCTTGCAGTCCATCATGCCGGCGCCGGTGAGGTCGCGGAGCTTCTTGACGTCCGCGGCGGTGAAGTTGGACATGACTCTCTCTTCGGGTCTTGAGACTGCGGTGGGATGGTCTGGGTTCCCGGTTACCCGGATCCGGGCCGGATGTGCCCGGCGTACCCGCCGCGCCCCACCAGCCGGAAAATCGGACGGTGGGGACGCGACGGCGCGATCACTCCGCGGCGGCGGTCGCCGGCTGCTCGTCGCCCTTCTTCGGCTCCTCGAGCAGCTCGCGCTCCCACTCGGCCAGCGGCTCGTCGGCGCCGACCTGGCCCGGCTCGGGCTTCTCGTCGGTGCCGCGGCCCCGGCCGGAGCGGGCGATCAGGCCGTCGGCGACGGCGGCGGCGACGACCTTGGTCAGCAGCTCGGCCGAGCGGATGGCGTCGTCGTTACCCGGGATCGGGAAGTCGACCTCGTCCGGGTCGCAGTTGGTGTCGAGCACGGCGATCACCGGGATGCCCAGCTTGCGGGCCTCGTCGACGGCGATGTGCTCCTTCTTGGTGTCGACCACCCAGACCGCGGCCGGGAGCTTCTGCATGTCCCGCAGACCACCGAGGGTCTTGGTCAGCTTGTCCTTCTCGCGGGAGAGCTGCAGGGTCTCCTTCTTGGTGTAACCGGCGGCAGTGCCGCTCAGGTCACCGAGGGCCTCCAGCTCCTTCATCCGCTGGAGCCGCTTGTACACAGTCTGGAAGTTGGTCAGCATGCCGCCGAGCCAGCGGTGGTTCACGTACGGCTGGCCGACCCGGGTCGCCTGCTCGGCGATGGCCTCCTGGGCCTGCTTCTTGGTGCCGACGAAGAGGATGCTGCCGCCACCGGCCACGGTGTTGCGCACGAAGTCGTACGCCTTCTCGATGTAGTCGAGGGTCTGGCGCAGGTCGATGATGTAGATGCCGTTGCGCTCGGTGAAGATGAAGCGCTTCATCTTCGGGTTCCACCGCCGGGTCTGGTGCCCGAAGTGGACACCGCTCTCCAGCAGCTGGCGCATGGTCACGACGGCCATGGTGGGTACTCCTTGCGATCCCTGGTTGTCGCGCCCGGCCGGCGGCCGGGCGTCCTGGCGCCCGATCGCCGGCCGTGACGGGCCCGATCAAGATCGGGACCAGGGAGGCCGTCGCCCCACGAAGGTGTCCGTGGAGAGGGCACGCGAGGTCGACCGCGCGAGGCGGTCGCCAGTCGACCAGTGTACGCCCTCCCCCTGTGCACCGGCCCCGGGGTGCGGGACCCCGGGGGCGTGGTTCATGATCCGCGCACGCTCCGGGATGGGTGGCCACCGAATGCCGCCAGGTACCACTGTCCCGGAATATCCGGCTCCTGGAGAACGGCGCGGCCGGTCAGCGGGCGGCGAGCGCCGCGGCGACGAAGAGCACCAGCCCGACCGTCAGATACGCCGTCGGCGGCCGCAACCAGCCCCGGCTGCCATCGGCCAGCGCCAGGCCGCCGGTCCGCAACCCGTACAGACCGGCACCGAAGATCGGCAGCCCGACCACCAGGAACGTGCCCACCACGACGTGCGAGGTGGAGACCGGGTCACCCACCACGCCCCGCAGGAGCACCCGCAGCGCCGGAACCTCCAGCGCGAGCACCAGCAGCGCCAGCAGCACCGCGAGCGCCGGCCGGCGGGTCCGGTAGACCCCATCGCCGGGCGGCGGCGCGTCCAGCCGGGGCGCCACCGACGGCATCGGTCCGGTCGGCATCTCCAGCGGGTGTGGCGCCGGAGTGGCCACCACCTCCGGCGCCGGCACGGCGGGCCGCTCCCCCACGATCAGCGGCGTGGGCGCGCCGTGCGCCGGCCGGTCCCCGACGGTGATCGGGGCCGGGCCCACGTGCGCCGGCTCGGCCGGACGGGCCGGCTCGACGACCGGGTAGCCGGCCAACGGGCCGGACCGTGGGTCGCCGACGAACGGATCGCCGGCGCTCTCCCGCGAGACCCCGCCGAACGGATCGCCGGCCTCGCGGGCCGCCCGTCGGCCGCCGCGACCGCCCGGCAACTCGCCGGAGATCTCTCCGGAGTCGTCCAGCCGGCGCGACCGCCGGTAGCTCGCGGTGTCGTCGCCCAGCGGTTCGACCGCACCGAACCGGGCCGGGTCGGCGTACCGGCCCTCGCCGCCGGCACGCTGCTCGGGGGCCTGGAAGTCGTCGTCGCGGTAGCGCGCCTCGCCAGCCGCCCGCCAGTCCGGGTCGGCGTACCCGGGATCGCTCCAGCGCGGCCCCTGCTGATCTTCGGGAAAGCTCCGTCGTCCGTCCACGACCGGCACGGTATGCGACCGCCATCCCGCCCGCCAACCGCCCTTCAGCCCGACATTGCCGCAGGTCAGGGCGGTTAATACCGCCTTATAACGGGGCACACGGTGAGTGATCGGGCGGCTGCTCCGGGATGTCGCGGGTCGTGCCGGCTGCCCCGTCCACGGCCATGCCTGTGGGCCTGGCGGTGGCCGGCCCGGTGAGGTCGCGAGCACGGCACGGGCATGATCGTCCGCCCGTCCACAGGGCGCCCCGTCGTCCACAGATGGCCGGCCCGGGACCCGCCTCCGGACCCGGGGTGGGCGCACCGTGGGCGGCATGACGAAGCGGAACCAGGCCGTCGGCGCGTACGGCGAGCGGTGCGCCGTCCGGCACCTGATCGAGGCGGGGTTGCGCCCGGTCGCCCGGAACTGGCGGTGCCCCGACGGGGAGATCGACGTCATCGCCTGGGAGGGCGAGGTGCTCGCGTTCTGCGAGGTGAAGGCCCGCCGGAGCCACGGCTTCGGCAGTCCGGCCTCCCGCCGCCGGCCGGGCCCGGGTCGAGCACCTTTAGGGCGCCTTTCTGAACATGAGCTACGCCGAGGTGCTGTGCGTGGGTCTGGTCGGGGTGACCGGGCGCGTGGTGGAGATGGAGGCCGACCTGGCGCCCGGGCTGCCGGGCGTGGGATCTCCGGCTGCCGGACACGGCCCTGCACGAGGCCCGAGGACGGGTACACGCCCCCATCGTCAACTCCGGCCAGAAATGGCCGAACCGACGGCTCACCCTCAACCTGCTCCCGGCCACCCTGGCGAAGTACGGGTCAGCTTTCGACTTCCGAACGTCGGCTTATGCCATACTCAGCGCTTTGACGCGAGCCGCTATCTATGTCCGGATCTCCCGGGACCGAGAGGGAGGCGGGCTCGGCGTAGCGCGCCAGGAGCACGACTGCCGGGAGCTGGCGGCGCGCCACGGGCTGGCCGTAGCGCAGGTCTACAGCGACAACGACCTATCCGCATACAGCGGCAAGCCGCGCCCGTCGTACCGCCGGATGCTCGACGACATTGCCGCCGCCCGCATCGACGCCGTCATGGCCTGGCACACCGACCGGCTACACCGCTCGCCCACCGAGCTGGAGGAGTACATCTCAGCGTGCGAGCCGCGCGGCGTGCCGACGTACACCGTTAAGGCCGGCCCGCTCGACCTGAGCACACCGAGCGGCCGCATGGGCGCGCGACAGCTCGGCGCCGTCGCCCGGTACGAGGTGGAGCACCAAGTCGAGCGGCAGCAGCGCGCCAAGCAGCAAGCCGCCGCGGATGGCCGGTGGGGCGGCGGCCGACGACCGTACGGGTACGAGTCGGACGGCCTCACCCTCCGGCCGGAAGAGGCGCGGGCAATCGCCGAGGTCACCGACGCGATCCTGTCCGGGACCAGCCTGCGCGGCCAGGCGGCCGAGATGAACGCCCGCGGCCTGGTCACGTCGACCGGACGCCCGTGGACCGCGAACGAGCTACGCAAGGTGCTGCTGCGCCCCCGGAACGCCGGCCTGCGTGAGCACCGCGGGGAGGTGGTCGGCCCGGCCGCGTGGCCGCCGCTGGTTGACGAAGACCGGTGGCGGGCGCTGGTGTCGGTCCTGACCCACCCCGGCCGCCGCACGCAGTGGTCATCAGCCCGTCGCTGGCTGCTCTCCGGCTTGGCCCTGTGTGGGGTGTGCGGAGCGCCGGTACGCGCCACGCTGGCGGCAGCCGGTAGCCGCTCGGTGGAGAGCTACACCTGCAAGGTGGGCAAGTGCGTCAGCCGCAACGCGGCCGAGCTGGACACGTACATCGGCTCAGTCGTGGTCGAGCGGCTGTCCCGGCCCGACGTCGCCGAACTGCTCGCCAGCCCGGACGGGCCCGACTCCGGCGCGCTCCAGCTCGACGCCGCAGCGCTGCGCGAACGGCTCGCCGGCCTGGCCACCGCGTACGCCGACGGCGCGATCGACGTCCGCCAGCTGCGCGAGGACTCCGAGCGGCTACGCACCCGGCTTACCGAGCTCGAACAGAAGATGGCCACCGCCGGGCGGGGCGACGCGCTGGCCGGCCTGATCGGCGTCGCGGACCCGGCCAAGGCGTGGGAAGGGCTCGACCTGCACCGGCGCCGGGCGGTCGTCGACACGCTGATGACGGTGACGATCCATCGAACTCAGAAGGGCCGGCCGCGCGGCTGGACACCGGGCAGCTCGTACTTTGATCCATCCACGATCGACGCCGCATGGAAGGGCTGACGGAGCCGAAACGATCTTCTCTGCTGGTCTCTCTAGCTGGACGTCGACGTAGGGGCCGCGGAGGGCCAGCCGCGATGCCCGACGCTCTTGTTCGAAGCGCGCCGGGTACACCGCGCTGAAGCGCCGCCACGGGCCGACCGCCTCGCCACGCAAGCCGCGCCCCGTGAGCTACATGACGAAGCGCTCGCCCGGCACATCAGCCGCCTGGTCAACCAGGCCCCGCCGCTCACCAAGAGCAGCGCGCCCGGCTCTCTGCCCTCCTGACGAACGGGGGGCATCAGTGCAGCGGCATGAGAAAGGCCCCCGCGACGCAGGGGCTTTCACGACGGCCAGCAAAGCTGTCCCCACACCGTACCGTTCAACCCGTCTCCCAGCGGCATCCTCGCCGCCGTCGACGCGATCTACGGGCAGGACACATACACCCGCGAGCAGGTGGCCTACCTCGTGGCACTCGCGTACCAGGCCGGCCGGGTTCACGCCGCCGCCGAGGACATCGCCGAAGACGTCTCGTGCTGGCGGGAGCACGCTGCCCCGGCGTCCACCCGGGAGCAGCGCATCGCCATGCGGATGGCGGAGATGGCGGCACACACCGTGCCGGTGCGGTACGACGATCCGGACTGGCCACCACCACGAATACGCCGAAGTAACGAAGCGGGTCTCAGTCGCCCTCGAATCGGATCTCAACGTCCCGCCGGTCTAGGCAGCGCCGCGCGAGCAGCGCCAACCGGCGGATCTGCGTGACCTCCGCGGGCGCCCGGGCCACCTCGGCCAGACAGCGCAGCTCGGCGAGCAGTTGCAGGATCGCCTCGGCGTCCACCACCAGTTCGCCCAGCGGGTCAACGCGATCCAGCAGCGGCGTACGACCCCCGCCCCGCACCCGCTTGAGCAGGTCGAGCAGCACGTCGTCCGGGTCCGCGACCACGTCCGACGCGACGTACGACGGCCGGAGACGTACTGGCCCGGCCCGCACCAGCCGGTAGAGGACGGCATCCACACCCACGCCTGGCTTCTCCTCCCGCCCGCGTCGCTCGCCCGGACCGACGCGCCTGTTCTGACTCGCGACTTGCCCTTTCGCGCCGCGGTGCCGGGATTCACCCGCCCCAGCGCACCCCGGCCGCCCGCCACGGGCGGAGGCGGCACCTGCCGGCAGCGACGCGAACCAGACCTTCGAGGGCCCAGCCGACGCCACTGTCCTCTTCGTATGACCAGTTTCTCCTGTCCAGGCCCCGGTCAGCCACCCCGACCTGCAGCTGGAGGCCGCCCGCCCGGCGTACGGCGCCGTTCGAACGGGGGCGGCGCGGCCCGCGCGGCCACCCTGCCCGGCTAGCAGGTCGGCGGCGACGGGGCGGCGTGGGCCGGCTGCTCTCCGGCGGTCACGCCCGTAGGCTGAGCCGGTGTCCGCCGACAGCAGGGGCCGCCGGGGCCGCGGATGTCTTCCACGGCACGCCGACGCGTCGCCGTCCCGGCTGACCGGGCCCGCGGCGAGGTCCAGGTGGGGCCGGAGGTGCCGGTGAGCGGCGAGCGGCGCGGCACCCGGGCGACGCACGAGGCGCTGCCGCCGCAGCTACGGGAGGCGGTGGACGCCTTCGCCGACCATCTGGCCGGGGTGCGCAACAGGTCCGCGCACACCGTGCGGGCGTACGTGACCGACCTGGTGTCCTTGCTCGACCATGCGGTACGGATGGGCTGCGCCGACCTGTCGGAGCTGGACCTCGCGGTGCTGCGGAGCTGGTTGGCGAAGCAGCGGACGATGGGCGCGGCACGCACCTCCCTGGCCCGTCGGGCCGCCGCCGCACGCACCTTCAGTGCCTGGGCCCACCGGGCCGGCCTGCTCACCGCCGACGTGGCCGCGCCACTGGCCAGTCCCCGCGCCCACCGGGACCTGCCCACGGTCCTGCGGGCCGACCAGGCCGCCGCCCTGATGGACGCCCCACGCGTCCGGGCCGTCGGCCAGGCCGCCGCCCGGGCGGACGCCCCGCACGTCCGGTCCACCGCCGAAGGCCCGACCACCGGCGACGGGCCGACCGCCGGCGGCAGTCCGGCGGCGCGCGGGGCCTCGGGCGACAGCCGGGGTGGAGCGGCCGAGGGCACCGCGTCCGGTCAGGAGGGTCCCGGCGGCGAGGACGCGGCGCTGCTGCGTGACCGGGTGCTGCTCGAGCTGCTCTACGGCACCGGGGTGCGGATCAGCGAGGCGTGCGGCCTGGACGTCGCGGACGTCGACCACGCCCGCCGGGTGGTACGCGTGCTGGGCAAGGGCGGCCGGGAGCGCGCCGTGCCGTACGGGGTGCCGGCGCAGCGCGCGTTGGACGCCTGGCTCGGCAGGGGTCGACCGGCGCTGGCCGGCCCGGGCTCGGGGACGGCGTTGCTCCTCGGCGCGCGCGGCGGGCGGCTCAACCCGACGACCGCGCGGCGGATCGTCGCCGGGTACGCCGATGCCGCCGGCCTTCCCCGCACCTCCCCGCACGGGCTGCGGCACTCGGCGGCCACCCATCTGCTGGAGGGTGGGGCGGACCTGCGGGCCGTGCAGGAGTTACTCGGTCACTCCTCGCTGGCCAGCACCCAGATCTACACGCATGTGTCGGTGGAGCGGCTGCGGGCGGCGTACCGGCAGGCGCACCCGCGGGCCTGACGGCCGGAGAGCTTCCCGCCGCCGCACGGGTGGCATGCCCTCGCGGCGAACGGCGGGTTGATGATCCACGGGGGGCTACGATCAACGAATGACCGTCCCGCAGCCGCCCGAGCCGATCCCGGGTGCTCGGCTGCTCTTCTCCCTCGATCCGTCGGTCAGCCATCTCAACCACGGGTCGTTCGGCGCGGTGCCGATCGGGGTGCAGCGGGCCCAGCAGCGCCTGCGCGACGAGATGGAGGCCAACCCGCTGCGCTTCTTCACCCAGGGCCTGGTCGACCGGATCGCGCACACCCGGCGGTACCTGGCCACCTTCCTCGGCGCCGACCCGGACGGCACCGCGCTGGTGGGCAACGCCACCACCGGTGTGGCGGTGGTGCTCCAGTCGCTCGGCCTCGGTCCGGGCGACGAGGTGGTGACCACCGACCACGGGTACGGGGCGGTCGCCTTCTCGGTGGAGCGGGAGTGTCGCCGGACCGGAGCGGTGTCCCGGACCCTGCCGGTGCCGCTGACCGCCTCTAACGAGGAAGTGGTGGAGATCGTCCGGGCCGGGCTGCGTCCGGGACGGACCAAGCTGCTCATCGTCGACCAGATCACCTCGCCCACCGCCCGGCTCTTCCCGACGGCCGCGATCGTCGGGGTGGCCCGGGAGCACGGGGTGCCCGTGCTGGTCGACGCGGCGCACGCCCCGGGCATGTTGCCGATCAGCGTGGCCTCGATCGGTGCCGACTTCTGGGTGGGCAACCTGCACAAGTGGGCGTACGCGCCGCGGGGGACCGCCGCGCTGGTGGTGGCCGGGGCGTGGCGGGAGCGGATCCAACCGCTGGTCGTCTCGTGGGAGCAGGAGACCGGCTTCCCCACCCGGGTCGAATGGCAGGCGACGCTGGACTACACCGCCTGGTTGGCCGCCCCGGCGGGCCTGTTCACCCTGCGCACCCTGGGACTGGACCGGGTACGTGCGCACAACGCCGCGCTGGCGGCGTACGGGCAACGGGTGGTCGGGGACGCGCTCGGGGTCGCGCCGGCCGACCTGCCGGAGCCCGGCGGACCGACGGTCGCCATGCGGCTCGTCCCGTTGCCGCCCGGCGTCGCCCCGACGATCGACGCGGCGCGGGAGCTGCGCGCCCGGATCGCGGAACGCTTGGCCGCCGAGGTCTCGGTGGCCTCCTGGCACGGCCAGGGCTGGCTGCGCCTGTGCGGCCAGGTCTACAACACCCCCGACGAGTACGACCGGTTGGCCGTTCGTCTCCCCACGCTGCTGGCCGCGGGCTGAGCCGTCGAGCGGCAGCAGCCGCACCGGGCCGAGCCCGAGGAGGGTCAGCGGATCGAGGTACTCCTCGCCCCGGCGCAGCCCCCAGTGCAGGCACGCCTCGGCGGGGCAGCCGGGATGGCCGGCGAGCAGGGTGCCGATCGGCGTGGCGGCACTGACCGGGGTGCCGGCCGGCAGGCGGGGTCGACCGGCTCGTAGGTGGTGCGTAACCCGGTGGCGTGCCCGACGGTGACCACGGGCCGCCCGGCCACCATGCCGGCGAAGAGACACGACCCCGGCGCCAGCGGCGCACACCTCGACGCCCGGGGTGGCGGCCAGGTCGACGCCGCGGTGGCCGGGCAGCCACGGCTGCGGCGGCGGGTCGAACCGGCGTACCGGTCGGGGGGTGCCGGCGAGCGGCCAGCCGAATCGGGCGGCGCCGGATGGCCCGGGAGGCACCCGGTCGGCCGGTGGCCGATGACCCCCGGCGGGGCCGGCGGCCGGCAGGATGGGCGGCAGTGGTCGGACCGTCATCCGGTCGGACGAGCCCACCGGAGTGGTCGGCGAGGGCGACATCATCGGCGGCGGCAACTCCCGGTTCATCAGCCGGACGGACGCCGCCCCCGGTGGCGGCCCCGGCCGGTCGGGCCGGACGGCGACCGGGACGACCAGCAGCAGGAGCCCGAGGGCTGCGGTGGCCCGGCGCAGCGGTTTCGGCACGCCGAACACCCTGCCGTCACGATCGGTGTCGCCGCGACGGGCCGGAGCGGTGCCTGTGGACGACTGGTGAGCTGTGGACGGCCCCCCGTGCACGGGACCGATCTGATAATCGACCGCCCCTATGCTGGCCGCGTGACGAAGGACTGGTACGCCTGGCACGCCGACTACGACCAGCCCGGCTCGGCGCTGTCCCGCCGTCTCGCCGAGCTGCGGAGCCGGATCCGGGACGCGCTGGACGCCGCACCGGCCGGTCCGCTGCGGGTGATCAGTGTCTGCGCCGGCCAGGGTCGGGACCTGATCCCGGTGCTCGCCGCTCATCCCCGGCGGGACGCCGTCACCGCCCGCCTGGTCGAGCTGGATCCACGCAACGTCGAGGTGGTCCGGGCGGCCGCCGCCGAGGCCGGCCTCCGCGGGGTGGAGGTGGTGGCGGGCGACGCGGCGCTGACCGACCGGTACGCCGACCTCGTGCCCGCCGACCTGGTCCTGGTCTGCGGCATCTTCGGCAACATCGTCGACGCCGACATCCGGGCCACGGTGCGGCACTGCGCCGCGCTGTGCGCCACCGGCGGCACGGTGTTCTGGACCCGGCACCGCCGCGAGCCGGACCTGGTGCCCGCCATCTGCGACTGGTTCGCCGAGGAAGGCTTCACCCCGGTCGCGGTGAGCAGCCCCGCCGACGGGGTGGGCGTGGGCGTGCATCGGTTCACCGGTACGCCCCACCCGCTGGAGGCCGGCGTGCGGATGTTCGAGTTCGTCGGCGACGACCGGCTGACCTGGTCCGGCCGCTCGGTGGGCTCGGCCGGGCCTGCGATCCACCCCCTGACCGATCCGAGGGAGTCGAGATGACCACTGTGGACCACGTCAGCCACCCCTCGCGGGTGGCCGGGCCGGACGAGGCGATCAGCGCCGAGGAACTTCAGCTGGCCGCGCGCAACCACGGGATCCCGCTGGAGGCGCTCCGCTACGACGTGACCCCGGCCGGCCTGCACTACCTGCTCATCCACTACGACATCCCGGACGTGGACCCGGCGGCGCACACGCTGACCGTCGACGGGGCGGTGCGGCGGCCGTTCACCCTGGACCTGGCCGCGCTGCGGGAGCGGCCCCGGGTCACCCACCGGGTCACCCTGGAGTGCGCTGGCAACGGACGGGCGTTGCTGCACCCGCGGCCGGTGAGCCAGCCGTGGCTGGTGGAGGCGGTGGGCAACGCGGAGTGGACCGGCACGCCGCTGGCGCCGCTGCTGCGCGAGGCCGGGCTCGCCGCCGACGTGGTGGACGTGGTCTTCACCGGGGCGGACCACGGGGTGGAGCGCGGCGTCGAGCAGGACTACCAGCGGGCGCTGCCGGTCGCGGACGCGCTGCGCGAGGAGGTGCTGCTCGCGTACGAGATGAACGGCGCTCCCCTGCTGCCCCAGCATGGGGCGCCGCTGCGGCTGATCGTGCCCGGCTGGTACGGCATGGCGCACGTCAAGTGGCTGCGGAACGTGCGGGTGCTGGCCGAGCCGTTCGACGGCTACCAGAACACCGTGGCCTACCGGCTGCGGCAGGACGCCGACGACCCGGGCGTGCCGGTGACCCGGATCGAGCCCCGGGCGCTGGTCCGCCCGCCGGGCTTCCCGGACTTCATGTCGCGTACCCGGGTGCTACGGGCGGGTCCGTGCACCGTGGACGGTCGGGCCTGGTCGGGGTACGCGCCGGTGACGGGGGTGGAGGTGACCTTCGACGGCGGTACGACCTGGGTGCCGGCGACCGTGGACGGGCCGACCGGGGGTGAGTGGGCCTGGCGGCGGTGGCACGTCGAATGGCACCCGACGCCGGGGCGCTACGCGCTGGGCGCGCGGGCGACCGACGCCTCCGGGCGTACCCAGCCGGTCGAGCAGCCGTGGAACCGGGGTGGTTTTGCCAACAACCTGGTGCAGCGGGTCGAGGTGGTGGTGCTGGCGGAGTGATCCGCTGTCGGCGGCGGGCGGCAAGTCGGCCGTCCCGCCGCCCCGGTCAGCCGCCGAATCCGGAGTCTGCGGGAAGCGAGATGTCGGGCTTTTCGAGCTCTTCCACATTGACGTCCTTGAACGTCATCACCCGGACATTCTTGACGAATCGCGCAGGCCGGTACATGTCCCACACCCAGGCGTCGTGCATCTCGACCTCGAAGTAGACCTCACCGTCCGAGTTGCGGACGTGCAGATCGACCTGATTGGCCAGGTAGAAGCGGCGCTCGGTCTCCACCACGTAGGAGAATTGGCGGACAATGTCGCGGTACTCCCGGTAGAGCTGCAGCTCCATCTCGGTCTCGTACTTCTCGAGATCTTCCGCGCTCATCGCACTCCGCCTTCCATGACCACATCTTCCCCCACCGGCGCTGGAGGTCGCGGCTGCTCGCCCAACGCCACGCCGACGGTACCCCCTGGCGCGCCGGAACGCTCCATCGGCTCGTCCGGGCTCCCGGCGGGCACCTCCTCCGGGCCGCCGAAGAGCGCCGCGACCGGGCCGCCGAAGAGCGGCTCCGAGCCCGGGCCACCGAACAGCGGCTCCGAGCCCGGGCCACCGAACAGCGGCTCGTCCGGGTCGCCGGCCGCCGGCCGCCGGGAGCGGGGCGGCCGCCCGTCCCGGCCGGAGACGGTGGCGACGTTGACGTACGAGAAACGGTGCTCCCGGCACGGCCCGAGCTCCCGCAGCGCGGCGGTGTGCTCAGGCGTGATGTAGCCCTTGTGCTCGGCGAAGCCGTAGCCCGGGTACCGCCCGTCCAGCTCGACCATGATCCGGTCCCGGGTGACCTTGGCCAGCACACTGGCCGCCGCCACGCAGGCGGCCACCCGGTCCCCCTTCCAGACCGCCAGCCCCGGCACGTCCAGCCCGTCGACACCGAAACCGTCGCTCAGCACGTATTCCGGACGGGTGGTCAGCGAGGCGAGCGCCCGGCGCATGGCGGCCAGGTTGCACACATGCAGCCCGCGCGCGTCGACCTCGTCGGCCGGGATGACCACCACGGCGTACGCCAGGGCCCGCGCCACCACCTCGTCGTAGATCCGCTCCCGGCTGGCCGGGGTGAGCAGCTTGGAATCGGCCAGCCCCTCGATCTCGCCGCGGCGCCCCTCGGGCAGCACCGCCGCGGCGGCCACCAGCGGACCGGCACACGCGCCACGGCCGGCCTCGTCGGCACCGGCCACGTGGCGGAAGCCCCGCCGTTGCAGGGCCCGTTCGAGGGCGTAGAGGCCGCCGTCGCGGCGCACCACCGTGCGCGGGGGCGTCAGCACGGCTCACCCCCGGCGGCGGACCGGTCCCCGGCCAGCGCGGCGGCGAGCCGGTCCGGCAGGTCCGGCGGGTAGTAGCGCTCGGCGGTCGCGGACAGCTCCGCCAGCGACCACCAGCGGTGGCCGGACACGCTGGCCCGCTCGACCTCGTCGAAGCCGGTCGTGTCGACCTCCCAGGCGGGCACCCGGACCAGGAAGAACTCCTGCTCCTGGCGGTACCAGACGCCGTCGAACGGGAACTCGACCTTCTCCGCCCAGACCGGCGCGCCCAGTTCTGCCGGGGTGAGCCGCAGCCCGGTCTCCTCGGCCAACTCCCGGGCCGCGCCCGCGGCGGGGCTCTCCCCCGGATCCAGTCCCCCGCCCGGGGTGAACCAGTAGGCGTGCCCCGGCCGGCCCGGATCGGTGCCGGCGAACAGCAGCACCCGGTCGGACGCGTCGACGAGCAGCACGCGGGCCGCGCGACGAGGGGTGTAGACGGTCACGGCCCAAGCCTGCCAGACGCCTCCGACGAACGCCCACGCCCTCCTGGGTCAGGGATTGGGAATCCCGTCGAACTGCTTCGGCACGGTGAGCCAGGTCGCCCGGCCGACCGGCCAGAAGATCGTGAAGGCCCGCCCGACCACCCGGTCCTCGGGGATGGTGGCCTCGTTGATGTCCTCGCCGGACTGCTGCCAGTGCTCCAGCGAGTCGCCGGAGGCCTGCCGATGGTCACCCATCACCCAGAGCCGGCCATCCGGCACGGTGATGTCGAAGTCCTGGTCGGCGGGCTTGTTACCGGGGAAGAGATACGGCTCGTCGAGCGGCTTGCCGTTGATCACCAGCCGCTCGTTGCCGCCGGTGCGGTCGCAGCAGACCACGTGGTCACCGCCGACGCCGATCACCCGCTTGATGAAGTCCTCGCCCTCCGGATTGCCGCTCCAGTCGGTGGGCGCCTTGAAGACGATCACCTCGCCCCGGTGCGGCGAGCGGAAGTCGTAGACCAGTTTGTTGACCAGCACCCGATCGTCGATCTTGAGAGTGTTCTCCATCGACGGGGACGGGATGAAGAAGGTCTGCAGCACGAAGGCACGTACCAGCACTGCGACCAGGATCGCCACGCCCAGGAGGATGGGCAGCTCCTTCCAGAAGGAGCTGCGCGGCTTTTCGGTCTGCTCGTCAATCACGGGAGGAGCCTACGTCCCCGGGCGCGGCGCAGTCGCCCCGAACTCGCGAGAACGGAGAGCGCGGCGGTGACCGGCAGGATCAGGACGACACCGCCCACCGGGTCCGGATCGACGGGCACCGTTCCGGCCGGCGCGGCGTTGGATTGCGGCAGGTCGGCGAAGGTCTGCGGGACCGGCAGGGTGGCCCACCGCTGCGACGGCCACACGATCATGAAGGCCCGGCCCACGACGTTGTCGATCGGCACCGGGCCCTGGCACCGGGCGTCCTGGGAGACCAGCCGGTGGTCGCCCATCACGAAGATCTGCCCCGGGGGTACGACCACCTCGGTGAACTGCCGGGAGCGGCACTCCTTCGGGTTCGGCGGCAGCTCGACCGGCGAGTCCTCCGACACGTACGCCCGCTCGTCCAACGGCACGCCGTTGACCACGACCCGGCCGTCGTCGCAGCACCAGATCCGGTCGCCCGGAACGCCGATGACCCGCTTGATGAAGTCCTTCTCGCCGGGGCGACTGATCCCCACCAGGTCCCCGAGGGTGCGGCCGACCTTGCCGGCGAAGTTGGTCGGCGGCGCCGGGGCCTCCTGAGCCACCCACCGGTCGGTGCCCCGGAAGACCACGACCTCGCCCCGGGCCGGGTCACGGACGTCGTAGACGACCTTGTTGACCAGCACCCGGTCGCCGATGAGGAGGGTGTCCTCCATCGAGCCGGAGGGGATGAAGAACGCCTGGAGCAGGAAGGTGCGGATCAGCACGGCCAAGCAGAAGGCGACCACCAGGAGCAGGGGCAGCTCCTGCCAGAGGGGCATCTGCCGGCGGGACCGCCGGGCCCGCCGGTGTAACGGATCGACGGTGCCGTCCTCGTCAAGCATCTGCACCATGTCACTCTCCGGTCCGCGCAAACGACACTACCGCCCGGGAGTCTCGCCAGGAGACCCCACGGGCGGTAGTGGATCGCTGTGCCACCGCGTCGAGCACGCGCGGTGTGCCGTCCCCCTGCGCCCGTACGACCAGGGTAATGGGCTCCGGTCGATACCACATACGGGCAGGTCAGGCGGCGTGGCGCAAGGAGATTCAGCTCGCCGGCTGCTTCTCGCGCAGCTCCTTGATCTTGGCCTTCTTGCCGCGCAGCTCACGCAGGTAGTAGAGCTTGGCGCGCCGCACGTCACCGCGGGTCACGACCTCGATCCGGTCGATCGCCGGGCTGTTGATCGGGTAGGTCCGCTCGACACCCACGCCGAAGCTGACCTTGCGGACCGAGAAGGTCTCGCGCAGGCCGTCACCCTGGCGGCGGATGACGACGCCCTGGAAGATCTGGACCCGGGACCGGTTGCCCTCGACAACCCGCGCGTGCACCTTGACGGTGTCACCGGCACGGAAGTCGGGGATGTCAACGCGCTTCGACTGGGCGTCAAGGGCGTCCAGGATGTTCATCGCTGCGTCCTCGTGAGGCTCACGGCGCACCGTCAGTCGATGCGCGAATGGGTGATTCTGACCCCCGGGTGGTGGCCGGCGGCGCCGACCCCGGTCGAGGGTCCTCGCAGCCGCCCACGGCGTGGACGGATGCGGCAACCCCCCTACTTTGCCACATCCCCCGGCGGCAGCTGAAATCCGCCCCGGTCCAACGCTGCCCGGTCCCGCTTGTCCAGGCTCTCCGGGGGGAGCGTGGCGATCATGTCGGGGCGGCAGGCCGCCGTACGCAGCAGCGACTCGTCGCGCCGCCAGCGGGCGATCTTCCCGTGGTCGCCGGAGCGCAACACCTCGGGCACCTCGTGCCCGCGCCAGATCGCCGGCTTGGTGTACATCGGCGCCTCCAGCAGCCCGTGGGCGTGCGACTCCTCGTCCAGCGAGCCGGCGTTGCCGAGCACCCCGGGCAGCAGCCGGGTGACCGCCTCCAGGATCACCAGCACCGCCACCTCGCCGCCGAAGAGCACGTAGTCGCCGAGGGAGACCTCGGTCACCCGCATCCGGGTCGCCGCGTGGTCGAGCACCCGCTGGTCGATGCCCTCGTACCGGCCGCAGGCGAAGAGTAGGTGCGGCTCGACGGCCAGCTCGTGCGCCATCGCCTGGGTGAACCGGACGCCGGCCGGGGAGGGCACCAGCAGCCGGGGCTCCGGTTCGCCGCCGGCGGGGACGAGAGCGTCCAGCGCCTCACCCCACGGCTCCGGCCGCATCACCATGCCGGGCCCGCCGCCATAGGGCGTGTCGTCGACCGTGCGGTGCACGTCGTGGGTCCAGGCCCGCAGATCGTGTACGGCCAGCCGTAGGCTGCCGTTCGCCCGCGCCTTGCCGATCAGCGACAGGTCGAGCGGGGCGAAGTACTCCGGGAAGATTGACACGATGTCGACGCGCATGAAGGCTGGCTCCAGCTACAGGTCGAGCAGGCCGCCGGGCGGGTCGACGACGACGCGACCGCCGGCGAGGTCCACCTCGGGCACGATCGCCTTGACGAACGGGATCAGCGCGGTCCGCCCCTCGGGGCGCCGCAGCACCAGCAGGTCGGAGGCGGGAGCGTGGTCGATCCGGGCCACCTCGCCCAGCCGCTCGCCCTGCGGGGTGACCACCGCGAGGCCGACGAGCTGGTGGTCGTGGAACTCCTCCGGGTCCTCCGGCGGAGCGACGTCGGCGCTGTCCACGCCGACCAGGGTGTCGCGCAGCGCCTCGGCGACGTTGCGGTCCAGCACGCCCTCGAAGGCGACCAGCAGCCGCCCCTGGTGCCAGCGCGCCGACTCGACGGTCAACTCGGCCGGCACCCGGTAGGCCCCGGGCTCCGCGGGCGCGACCGCCCCGGAGTCGGTGCGCAGCACCGCCCCCGGGGCGAACCGTGCTTCGGGCTCATCGGTCCGCACCTCCACGGTGACCTCACCGCGGATCCCGTGCGGCTTGCCGACCCTGCCGACGATGAGAAGCATCAGTACGAGTCGACGATGTCGACGCGCACCCCGCGCCCACCGATGGAGCCGATCACCTGGCGCAGCGCCTTGGCGGTCCGACCGGACCGCCCGATCACCGTGCCGAGGTCCTCCGGGTGCACGCGGACCTCGAGCCGCTTGCCCCGACGGGAATCGACCATCCGCACCCGGACGTCGTCCGGGTGGTCGACGATCCCCTTGACCAGGTGCTCCAGGGCGGGACGCAGCGCCATGTCAGGCCTGCTCGCCGGACTCTGCACCGGTCTGCTCCTCGGCCTGCGGCGCCTCGGCCGGGGCCTGCGCCTTGGCGGCCTTCTTGACCGGCGCCGGGGTCTCGGCCACGCCGGCGGCGGCCTTCGCCTCGGCCTCGTACGCCGCCTTGCGGTCGGCCCGCTCCGGGGCAACCTTCAGCGGCGCCGGGGCCGGCAGGCCCTTGAACTTCTGCCAGTCACCGGTCAGCTCCAGCAGGCGCTGCACCGCCTCGCTCGGCTGCGCGCCGACGGACAGCCAGTACTGGACCCGCTCCGACTTGACCTCGATCACCGAAGGGTCCTCCTTCGGCTGGTACACACCGACGAACTCGATCGCCCGACCGTCACGCTTGGTGCGCGAGTCGGCGACGACGATGCGGTACTGCGGGTTGCGGATCTTGCCCATCCGCAGGAGCCGGATCTTTACGGCCACAGTTGTTTCGCTCCTGTTGCGATCTCACCGGCCCGTACGGGCGGTGTGCGGGTGAGCGCCGACCGGCACAGTGGGGTTGGGCCGGAGACTGCTCGGTGGACTGGCGGCGTGCCCGGGTTAGAGGGCGCCGGACGCGCGCCGGATACCAGCGAACCATTCTGCCAGATCCGGCTCCGATCTCTCACACCGGACCCGGACTGGTCACCCGGGTCGACTCCGGCGTGACGCACGACACGCTCAACGCACGGGCGGCCGGTCCCAGCCGGGCGGCAGCCCGTCCGGTACGTCCCATTCCGCCGGCGGGGTGAAATCGCACCAGGTGCCGTCGAACGGGAACTCGACCGACTCGGCGATCCGGATCACCCGCTCCCCCTCGGCGCGGACCGCCTTCTCGTCGGGCACCCAGTAGTCGTCCGGGAAGGCGAGGCGCTCGACGAACTCCTCCTCGTCCTTCCACTCCCAGCGGAGATCCGGGTGCACCACCACGTCGAGGTCCTGATCCGTCATGTCGACCCCGGCCACCGCGCCGTCGTCCCAGCGGACGGCGGGCTCCTCCAGGTTGACGTACCAGTTCTTGAACCGGCCCCGGTCGTCGCGGAACCACCACACCGAATGGGCGGCACCGGTGGGCAGGAACTTCAGCACCGGCGGCCCGTTCCAGCGGCCCTGGGCGAGCCGGTACGACGAGGTGATCCACTCGGCGAACGGCATGGCCCGCATGCCCAGCCCCGCCTCGGTCACCTCGTTCGCCACCGGCGCGCCCCGGGCGATCCAGAGCAGCAGCCCCCGGTCGTCGTCGCGGACCACCCGGGCCGAGCGGACCCAACCGATCCGCCCGTGCCGCACGTTGCGGTGCATGATCAGCCGACCCGGCGCGAACCGGCCGACCGAGCCGCCCGGGCGCACCTCAGTAGGCGCGGGCGAGGACGGCGATCAGATCCGGCTCGTCCTCGGAATCCGGCACCGAGCCGTCGGCCCGCAGCAGGCACCGGACGGTGACGCCCTGCGCGTTCGCCTCGGCCTCGCCCTGCACGCCGACCGCCGACCACGGCACCCGGGCCCAGCCGGTGGCCGCCGCCTCGATCGCCTCGGCGAGGGTGGCGACGTCGGTGGTGCGGGACTGCCGGAAGGCCAACGCCTGGTCGTGCAGCGCCTGCTGGTCCGCCTCCAACGCGGCGAGGACCGCGCCGACCACGTCGGCCACCGGCGTCGCGGCCTTCGAGCCGTCCGTACGCCGGACCACCACCGCGTTGCCGGCGGCCAGGTCACGGGGGCCGACCTCGACGCGGACCGGGTAGCCGCGCAGCTCGGCGTCGACGGCCCGGCGGCCGAAGGCGGTGTCGGTCCGGTCGTCCAGCGCGACCCGGACACCGGCGTCGCGCAGCGCGTCGCGGAGCTTGGCCGCCGCCTCGGCCACGCCCTCGCCGTCCTTGACGATCATCACGTACGCCTGGACCGGCGCCAGCTTCGGCGGCACCCGCAGGCCGTTGTCGTCCCCGTGGCACATGATCAGGCCACCGAGCATCCGGGTCGAGGTGCCCCAGGAGGTGGTCCAGGCGTGCTCCCGGCCACCCTCGGCCGAGGAGAAGCTGATATCGAACGCCCGGGCGAAGTTCTGGCCCAGCTCGTGGCTGGTGCCCAGCTGGAGCGCCTTGCCGTCGCCCATCATGCCTTCGCAGGTGTAGGTGGCGGTCGCGCCGGCGAAGCGCTCGCGGGCGGTCTTCAGGCCGACCACCACCGGGATGCCGAGCACGTTGACCATCAGGTCCTCGTACGCCTCGTGCAGGATCCGCCGGGCGTAGGCGCGGGCGTCCTCGCGGGTGGCGTGCGCGGTGTGCCCCTCCTGCCAGAGGAACTCGCTGGTACGCAGGAAGATCCGCGGGCGCAGCTCCCAGCGGACCACGTTCGCCCACTGGTTGAGCAGCAGCGGCAGGTCCCGGTACGAGTCGATCCACTTGGCCATGAACTCGCCGATCACCGTCTCGCTGGTGGGGCGGACCACCACCGGCTCGGCGAGCTGCTTGCCCCCACCGTGGGTGACCACCGCCAGCTCCGGCGAGAAGCCCTCGACGTGCTCGGCCTCGCGCTTGAGGTAGCTCTCCGGGATGAAGAGCGGGAAGTAGGCGTTCTCCGCGCCGGCCGCCTTGATCCGGGCGTCCATCTCCGCCTGCATCCGCTCCCAGATGGCGTAGCCCGCCGGTCGGATGACCATGGTGCCCCGCACCGGGCCGTTGTCGGCCAGCTTGGCCTTGGCGATCAGGTCCTGGTACCAGCGGGGGAAATCCTCCGCACGGGGAGTGAGCACGCGTGCCATGAGCGCACATCCTATGCGCCGGGTGCGCCGCCGCAGCGCCCGGGAGGCCGCCCGCGCCGTGTCGCGTCGCCCCGAGCCCCGCGCCTCGCGCGAAATCCGCACGGATTCCCGGAAAGAGTGCCCTTCCGCGACCGAATGAGCACCCTTTCCGGGAAGATGCGGTCAGCCAGGCGGCGGGTGCGGTCAGCGGAGGACGCGGCCGCGCAGGACGATGCGGGATGGAGTGCGGACCACCCGGAGGTCGCGGCGCGGGTCCTCGGGATAGACGACCAGGTCGGCGAGGCCACCCTCGACCAGGCCGGGGAAGCCGAGCCACTCGCGGGCGCGCCAGGTGGCGGCGGCGAGGACGTCCTCGGTAGACATGCCGGCCCGCTCGTGCAGCAGCAGCATCTCCTCGGCGGCCAGCCCGTGGTCGATGCCCCCGCCCGCGTCGGTGCCGACGTAGATCGGCACCCCCGCCTCGTACGCGGCCCGGACCACCTCGGGGAAGCGGTCGCGCAGGGCGAGCATGTGGTCGGCGTATCCGGGGAACCTGGGGCGGGCCTGGTCGGCGATGCCACCGAAGGTCTGAATGTTGATCATCGTGGGGACAAGCGCGGTGCCCTGGCGGGCCATCAGGTCGATCAGGTCGAGGCTGAGCCCGGTGCCGTGCTCCACCGAGTCCACCCCGGCCCGCACCATGACCTCCACGGCCGATTCGGAGAAGGTGTGCACCGCGGCGCGTGCCCCGGCGGCGTGCGCGGCGGCGACGGCGGCCGTCATGGTGTCCGCGTCCCAGGCCGGGGCCAGGTCGCCCACGCCCCGGTCGATCCAGTCCCCGACCAGCTTGACCCAGCCGTTGCCGGCGGCGGCCTGCGCCGCCACCGTCGCGGCCACCTCGGCCGCGCCGACCTCCACCCCGATGTCCCGCAGGTAACGCTTCGGCGGTGCGACGTGCCGGCCGGCGCGGGCCAGCCGCGGCAGCTCCGGGTCGTCGTCGAGCTCCGGGTACGGGTACGGCGAGCCGGCGTCCCGGATGGCCAGCACCCCGGCGTCGCGGTCGGTACGGGCCAGCTCCCGGGCCTGGTCGAGGGCGGTGATCGGGGCGCCGCCCCGGGCGATGCCGATGTGGCAGTGGGCGTCGGTCAGGCCGGGAAGCACGAAGCCGCCGTCGGCGACGGTCTCCGCGCCGGGCACCGGTTCGAAGGTGACCCGGTCGCCGACCAGCCACACGTCCCGGACCTCGTCGTCGGGCAGGAGCACACCGCGCACATGCAGAGCCATGTGCACAGTCCTACCGGGTCACTCCCCGTCCGTGGCGAGCAGGTCGCCCGGCTGGTGGTGCGGGCGGGCACGACGACGGCCCCGCCACCAGCGGGGTGACGGGGCCGTCGGAGGTCGGCGACGCGGTCAGCGAGGGTTCTTGTCCCCGCCCTTGCCGAGCTTGTTGAAGTCGATCTTCGGGAGCTTGAAGCCCGGCGGCAGGCCCTGGCCACCGGCCAGATCCCCCGGGTCCAGGCCCGGCGGGAGCTGCGGCATGCCGCCCGGGAAGCCGCCCGGCAGGCCCGCGCCGGTACGGGGCCGACCGCCGCCCTTGGTGCCCTTGCGCTTGTTCTTCGGCGACTTGGTCGCCTTGCGCCGACCGCCTCCGGGCAGGCCCATCATGCCGCCCATCTGCTTCATCATCTTCTGCGCGTCGGC
The DNA here is from genome assembly GCF_001905095.1 of Micromonospora sp. CB01531. Taxonomy (GTDB): domain Bacteria; phylum Actinomycetota; class Actinomycetes; order Mycobacteriales; family Micromonosporaceae; genus Micromonospora. The sequence goes on along the minus strand of NZ_LWLS01000001.1, from coordinate 353,222 downwards.
GAAGCGGTTGAGCAGCTGGTTGACATCCATCACGGTGACCCCGGAGCCGTTGGCGATGCGGGCGCGCCGGGAGCCGTTGATGATCTTCGGGTTGGTGCGCTCGCCCGGGGTCATCGACCGGATGATCGCGGTGACCCGGTCGAAGTGCTTGTCGTCCAGCTCGGCGAGCTGGTCCTTCATCTGCCCCATGCCCGGCATCATGGCCAGCACGTTGGCGATCGGCCCCATCCGCCGGACCGCGATGAGCTGATCGAGGAAGTCCTCCAGGGTGAAGGTCTCGCCGCCCATCAGCTTGGCGGTCATCTTCTCCTTCTGATCGGCGTCGAAGGCCGCCTCGGCCTGCTCGATCAGCGTGAGGACGTCGCCCATGCCGAGGATCCGGCTGGCCATCCGGTCGGGGTGGAAGACGTCGAAGTCCTCCAGCTTCTCGCCGGTGGAGGCGAAGAGGATCGGCTGCCCGGTGACCTCGCGGACGGAGAGCGCGGCACCACCGCGGGCGTCGCCGTCGAGCTTGGAGAGGACCACGCCGCTGATGCCGACGCCGTCGCGGAACGCCTCGGCGGTGCGGACCGCGTCCTGACCGACCATGGCGTCGATGACGAAGATGACCTCGTCGGGCTGGACCGCGTCGCGGATGTCGGCGGCCTGCTGCATCATCTCGGCGTCGATACCGAGCCGGCCGGCGGTGTCGACGATGACGATGTCCCGGGCGGCCCGCTTGGCGTGCTCGATCGAGTCGCGCGCCACCTGCACCGGGTCGCCGACGCCGTTGCCGGGCGCCGGGGCGTACACCTCGACGCCGGCCCGGCCACCGAGCACCTGGAGCTGCCCGACGGCGTTGGGGCGCTGGAGGTCGGCGGCGACCAGCAGTGGCTGGTGGCCCTGGGCCTTGAGCCAGCGGGCCAGCTTGCCGGCGAGGGTGGTCTTACCAGAACCCTGGAGACCGGCCAGCATGATCACGGTCGGCGGCTGCTTGGCGAACTGGAGCCGGCGCCCCTCGCCACCGAGGACGGCGATCAGCTCCTCGTTGACGATCTTGATGATCTGCTGGGCCGGGTTGAGCGCCTGGGAGACCTCGGCCCCCCGGGCCCGCTCCTTGACGTTCGCGATGAACCCCTTGACCACCGGCAGGGCGACGTCGGCCTCCAGCAGCGCCATGCGGATCTCGCGCGCGGTGGCGTCGATGTCGGCGTCGGTGAGCCGTCCCTTGCCGCGGAGCTTGGTGAAGATCCCGGACAGGCGGTCACTCAAGGTGTCAAACACACGAACATCCCGTTTGTCGTCTTCGGCGGGCACGATCAGCCAGCGCACACAAGGCCGGCTACCCGCAAGGGTAACGGTCCCACCTCCCCGATGCTTCCCGCCGGCACGGCCGTGCCCATCACGGGCACCGCACCCGCGGCGGTGTCACGACGCGGTGGGTCTCGCTCAGCGCTTGGGCTTGCGGACCAGCAGGTACACCTGCACGCGCGGAAACCGCTCTTCCTGCACGATCTGAAACAGCTTGCTCAGCGTCGCCGCCCGGTCCCGCGACATCTCCGACCACGGCTGCTGGCTGGCACTGCTACTCACCAGCCAGATCCGTTGGTGATCACCGAGACAGCTGAGGGTGACGTCGCACTCCTGCCCCGCGAAGCTGCCTCGCTCGGCGGGCGACCGGGTCAGGAAGATGTCCGCCGGAAGGCCACCGTCGCGCAGTTCGTAGGACATGGCCAACCGGGGCGGTCGGGCCCGCCCGGCGTAGACGATCGCGTCCCCCGGACGCACCTTGGGCGCCATCATCCGGGCGGCGGACCGGAAGTCGGGCTCCCACTCGACGACCGGCTCGCGGGCCTCCCGTTGCCCGGGAAGGGTCAGCAGGGTCAATCCGGGCAACGCCGCGACCGCCACCAGCAGCTGCGGCCATGACCGGCGAAAGATCAGCCGGGTCATGGCATGGAGGCCGCCTGCCGCCAGCAGCGCCCATGCCGGGAGGGTGAACAGGAAGTACCGGTAAAGGAAGAGGTGCAGCAGCGGAAACGTGACGAACGTGAACAGCGGCGGAAACAGTGCCCAGACGAGCAGGGCGACCATCGTTCCGCGGCGTCGGACGAACGGCAGCCCGAGGAGGCCGAGCAACCCGAGCGCGCAGACCGCTGCTGCCGACCGATACGAGCCGAACAGCCGCCTGGGCAGCTCGACGACCGTCGCCCCGTCCGCCTTGATCCAGTCTATGGAACCAGACTGGTCCGAGCCGGAGTGGATCAACGGCAGCGCCACGGCCGCGATCAGCGCCAGCGCCCCCAGGTACTTCCACAACCGCACATCCCGCTCGGACCGCTGATAGCGCAGCCAGAAGATGATCGCGTGCGCGGCGAGGACCAGCCCGGCTACGAGGTGGAACGCGCAGGCCAGCACCATGCTGAAGCTGTAGGCGAACCACCACGGCCACCGCGGTCGCTCCAGCGAGACCAGCAGCAGCGCGGTACCGAGGGTGACGGCGGCCACGGCCAGCGCGTACGGTCTGGCCTCCTGCGCGTACCGGCTGACGGACGGCACGAGCCCGAAGATGACGCCCGCGGTCAGCCCGGCGTACCAGTCGAACAGCCGCTGGCCGACCAGTGCCGTGCAGCCGGCCGCGCAGCTCATCGCCACGAGCGAGGGCAGCCGGAGCATGCTGGGGTCATCCCCCACCAGCGACACCCAGCCATGCATCAGCACGTAGTACAGCCCGAGCACCCGGTCCACGTGGTCGAGCAGTCTCGACAATTCCGTCCAGCCGAGGGTGGCGGCGTGCCAGGTGGCGTACTCGTCGTTCCACAACTGTCGATCAGCGATGCCCCGCGCGCCGATGGCGAGCGTGAGCGAGGCCGGCAGCAGGAAGATCAGCGCCTGTTGCCAGGACGGGTAGCGGACGGACCGCTCCGCGACAGTCGGCGCATTCTCCCTGGCCGGCGGAACGGGCCGCCTCACCCGGGGCATGATGACCGTGCCCGCGGTCGTCCTCGGCAGGACCTCGGTCACCGCGTCGGATCGGGGACGCGGGGAGGCGTTCTCGTTCGTCAGCATGCCGGATTCGCCACCGCCAGACCGGACTTGAACGCGGCGAGGTTCGCGGGGGTGTCGTCGAACCGCCAGTCGCCCTGCCGGACAACCTGATACCAGATGAAGCCGGCGACGCGAGGGTTGTCCCGCAGCCAGGGGCCGAAGCGCCTGAGCCAGCTCTCCTTCTCCGGCCCGGGCTGCACCCCCACCTCGGTCAGCAGGATTTTCTTCCAGGTCAGCGCGTACACCTGCTTCAACGTCGCCCGGTAGGTGGTCTCCGGCGTGGTCTCCCGCACCCCGTATCCGGTCACGCCGACGATGTCCACGTACTTCTCACCGGGCCAGAACTCCTTGATCGTGCGGCTGTCGGCGCCACGCAGAATGTTCGGCGACCACACCCACAGCGCGTTGGTGGCGCCCGCGGTCCGGAAGATGTCCACGACGTGCCGCCAGGCCGTGATGAACTCACCCCGGCGGTTCCCGTTGCGCGTCCCCCACGGATACCAGTGGCCGTTCATCTCGTGACCGAATCGGATGAGGATCGGCTTGCCGTAGGCGACCACCGCCCGGGCGATGGCCGCGTAACGCTCGTCCCATCGCCCGTCGATGGTGCTTGCCAGCGTCCACGCCGGCTGCGTACGCCCCGACGTGTTGTGCCACGGCTCCATCGCCAGCAACGGAGTTCCGGGCACCTCGGCGAGCCGCTCTGCCGAGATCCCCTTCTCCACCGAGGCGAACAGTTGCACCACCGCGGGCCGGCAGTTCAGCTTCAGCGCGACGTCAGCCAGCGCGGCATCCGCGGGGTCGTGCGTCGTAATGCCGAAGATGACCCGGTCGCCCAGCAACTGGTCCACGTCCGCCACCACGGGACCGTCTGCCTGCGGGGTGGAGCCGGCCGACGGGGCCTGCGAACCCGACGGATTCCGGGAGGTCTCCCGGTCCGTGTCGCCGCCGCACCCCGCGAGCGGAACCAGCGCCGCGAGCACCACCGTGGCCGCCAGCAGTCGCCTCCAGCGGGATGTCATGTCGCTCTCACCGCCTTCCCGTCACGGTGGGCGGCTGCATCAGCGCGTGTCGCGGGGAGGCCGGGCGCTCGGGCTGCTCGCCCCGGTCGTGCCCGGCTCGTTCCGCCGGGTACCGGCTGGTGCCATGGCCGTGCCGGTTCTGGTCGTCGCCGAGGTGCCTCGGCTGGTAGGACGGCCCCGGCTGCGCTGCCGGCCGCGAATGCGCCCGGGGAGACGCCGGTGGCTGCGGCCGCACCCGATCCTGGCGGTATCGCGCCACCGAGACGGCAGTCGGCGTCCAGGCCGCGGCGGCCGGCCCGGCGACCCGCGACGCGGACGCCGCGACCGGGACGTGACCCGGCGCGACCTGTACAGAAACCGATCCGACGGGTACGCGAGGCACCACTCGCGCAGTCGGGGCCGGTTGGGCGGGAGCGGGGGCCGGGGAGATCGGGATCGGGGGCGGGGTGGGCGGGAAGCTGGGCCGGATGCCGTACGAGGGGGTAAGCAGCGGCACCACCATGTACAGCTGCACGCCGGCGAGGAGTGCCGTCGTCCAGAGCGGACCGATGCCGTACTCCGGGAATCGGAGCGCGAGGCCAGTCCAGAGCAGCATCTGCACCGCGACGATCCAGGTGCGGATCAGCCGGGAGACCCGCTCCGGCGCACCCTTCTTCTTCGCCTTCGGCATCCGGCTGGCGGCACCGGTCGGCACCCACTCCTGCACCTTCGCGCGGAGCGCGTCGCAGATGGCGATGACGTGACAGGCGGAGTTGATGAGGCAGAGCCGGAAGATGGACGATCGCCAGCCGCGGGCCATCATCGGGAAGACGAGCAGGGTGGCCAGCACGGCGGGCACCATCGGCAGGTAGTTGCGCGGTAGGACCCGGTCCGGGAAGAACCAGAGCATGGTCAAGGTGGGGAACGGCCCGGTGATCAACAAGCCTGCCGACGCCATGTAGTACAGGAAGGCGGCCCAGAACGCGGTTCGCTGCTGCCAGTTGAACTTGGCGTCGCGGAAATGCTTCTCCGTCATCAGCAGCATCGACGAGCGGCACCACCGCTGCTGCTGGTTGGTGATCGCCGCCCAGGTGTCGGGCGCGACACCCTTGGCCAGCGCGAGCGGCAGGTACCGGGTCTCCCAGCCGCCGGTCCACAGCTTCACGCCGGAGTTCACGTCCTCGCCGAGGGGGACCCGGGCGAATCCGCCCACCGCCTCCACCGCCTCCCGCCGGTAGACCACGTTCGTGCCGGCACAGATGGCCGCCCGCCAGACGTCCCGGGCCGGCTGGATCCAGCGAAAGAAGATCTCCTGGAGACTGCCGGCGCCTCGCTGGACGTAGTTCATCCACGGTTCGACGTCGAAGTACTGGGCGGTCTGCACTATGCCGAGCCGCGGTTCGGCCTGCATATACGGCACGGTCTCGTACAGGAAGTCCGGGCGGGGCGCGAAGTCCGCGTCGAACACCGCACCGAAGCGGCCGATCGAGTACTCGAAGGCATTGATCATGTTGCCCGCCTTCTTCAACCAACCACGCTCACCCTCCTGCGGCGGGCAGCCGGGCACCGGATCCCTGCGCCGCATGTAGACGAAGCCGTGCTTGATGGCGAGTTGCTCGACCTCGGGTCGGCGGTCACCGTCGTCCAGCAGGTACCGCATGACCGGCGCGTGCCACTCGATCGCGGCGACCGCCCGGCAGGTGTTTTCCAGCACGGCCATGGGCTCGCCGCAGATCGGCACCCAGATGTCGATCGTGTCGGCCGGATCCGGGCGGTACTGCGACACGATCGCCTGGTGCTTCGGCAGGGTCAGCCGCGGACGGTGGCTGCGCAACCAGAAGTTCACCAGCACCGGCATGATCATGATGGGCAGGAAGAGCAAGGCGGGCGTGGTCCACGGCGCCTTGAGGGCTACCATGACGTAGCCGTACAGGATGCCGAGGGCGCTGACGAAGATCCACGCGAAGATCCACGGCTTCGGCTTCTGGAAGTAGCTGTACCTTTCCTGGTCCGTCGGTGGCTGCGGTAGGTACCGGACGCCCTCGGTGTCCTCCGTGGCGCGCGAGGATGAACCGTGCCGGTCACGCATGTGAGACGTTCCCTTCAGCGGCACGTGCCATGCCGACTGCTCAGAAGTTGGGCAACCGGCACATCCCCTTGCCATCCGCCCAGCGCACACAGAGGTGAACGCGAAAGGCTCACTTCGGATACGTCAGTTCGCCAGGGCGGCGCGGAACAGACCGTTTTGTGGTAATTCACCCCGGCGTTCGCCGGCTGGGCGTGCTGCCACCGCACCACCAGATGGCCAGGTCCTGGTAGGCCGTTCAGCCCAGCCGGAGGGTCACGACACGACCAGCCCCGACTGGTACGCGAAGACCACCAGCTGGGCCCGGTCCCGGGCGCCCAGCTTGACCATGGCCCGGCTCACGTGGGTACGCGCGGTCGCCGGGCTCACCACCAGCCGCTCGGCGATCTCGGCGTTGCTCAGCCCCTCGCCGACCAGCCCCACCACCTCCCGTTCCCGGTCGGTGAGGGTGTCCAGCCGCGGGTGCGGCCGGGGCACCCGGGCCGGCCGGGTGGCGAACTCCCGGACCACCCGCCGGGTCACCGACGGGGTCAGCAGCGCCTCGCCCTCGGCGACCAGCCGGATCGCCCGCAGCAGCTCGGCCGGGCGGGTGTCCTTGGTCAGGAAACCGCTCGCCCCGTGCCGGAGCGCGTCGAAGACGTACTCGTCCAGCTCGAAGGTGGTCAGGACAACCACCCGGGTGCCGGCCAGCCCGGGGTCGGCGACGATCCGCCGGGTCGCCTCGATGCCGTCCACGCCGGGCATCCGGACGTCCATCAGCACCACGTCGGGGCGCTCCCGGCGGGCCAGCTCGACGGCGGCCAGCCCGTCGGCGGCCTCCCCGACCACCGCGAGGTCGTCCTCGCTCTCCACCAGGGCACGCAGCCCGATCCGGACCAGATCCTGATCGTCCGCGAGCAACACCGAGATCATGTGGCCTCCTCCAGCGGCAGTGTCGCGTACACCCGGAAGCCGCCGGCGGAGGCGGGGCCGGCGGTGAACGACCCGCCCAACGCGGTGACCCGCTCCCGCATGCCGGCCAGGCCGTAGCCGGCGGTCCCGCCCGGCAGCGCGACGGCGCCCCGGCCGGTGTCGGTCACCTCCACGGTGACCTCGGTGGGCGCGTACCGGAGGCGGACGGTGGCGGTGGCCGGACCGGCGTGGCGCAGCACGTTGGTCAGCGCCTCCTGCACCACCCGGTACGCGGCCAGGTCCACCGCCACCGGCAACGCGCGGGGCTCCCCGTCGACCTCGACGGTCACCGGCACCCCGGCGCCGGCCAGCCGCTCGCGCAACTGCGGGAGCTGGGCCAGCCCGGGGGCCGGCGCCCGCTCGTCGACCGGCTCGTCGCGCCGCACGACGGTGAGGGTGACCCGCAACTCGTCCAGCGCCTCCTTGCTGGTGCGGCTGATCGCGGTCAACGCGGCCTCGGCCTGCTCCGGCCGCTTGGCCAGCAGGTGCAGCGCGATCTCCGCCTGCATGTGGATGGCGGCGAGGCCGTGCCCGACCACGTCGTGCACCTCCCGGGCCACCCGCAGCCGTTCGGCGTCGGCCAGCCGGCGGGCCTCGTCCACCCGGTTGCGGGCCGCGCTCTCCCGGCCCAGCCGCACGGTGGTCCCGACCGCGAACGGCACGACCACCCAGGCGGCGGCAGGCATCAGGCCGAGCAGGCCGAGTGACCGGACGCCCACGAAGACGTGGAGCAGCAGCACGGCCAGGGCAAGGCCGCAGGCCACCGCCGCGGCCCGCAACGGCCGGTACGCGGCCACCGTGTAGACCGCGACGAAGAACGAGAGCAGGATCGGCCCGTACGGGTAGCCGAGCACCAGGTACGCCGTGGCCGCCGCGGTGACCACGGCCAGGGTGGCCAGCGGCCAGCGCCGCCGAACGGCCAGGGCGATCGCGGCCACCACGACCAGCGGGTACGTCGCCCGGCCGGTGCCCACCCCCTGGTTGAGGCCCGCCGGCGCGGTGCCGAACAGGCCGATGACGAGCAGGGCCAGGGCGACCAGGGCGTCGAAGACGCCGTCGCCCCAGCCGCTCCGGTTCCGGTCCACGCCGTCCCTCCCCGCCGACCTCAGCCGATGTCCCGCCGGCGCAGCAGCGCCCCGCCGATCAGGGCGAAGGCGACCAGGTACGCCGCGACCACGAGGGCCGCCTGCCCGCCCCCGACCGTCGCCCCGACGCCAGGGGTGTCGCCGGGCGAGCCCAGCGCCGCGGCCAGGGACCCGGCGTTCGGGCCGGGCAGCCCCTTCTGCACCTGCGCCACCCAGTCGAGCAGCGGCGCGGCGATCGCGGCGAGCAGGTTCTGCACGGCGAGCATCCACACCAGCCCCAGCCCGACCGGGAGCGCCACCGCCCGCAGGGCGACGGCGAGCACGGCACCGAGCATGGCCCACATCGTCGCGATCAGCCACCCCGCGCCGATCCCGGTGAGCAGGTCGCCGACCGACGGCCAGTGCACCGGCTGCCCCTCGGCGAGCGCAATGAGCACGCTGGCCACCGCCCCGACCGCGAACACGGCGAGCACCACGGCCAGCGCGGCGGCGGCGAGGGCGAGCAGTTTGCCGGCGTACACCTCCAGCCGGGACGGCCCCTGGGAGAGCACCGTCTTCCAGGTGCCCCAGCCGTACTCGCCGCCGACGGTGAGCACCCCGAGGATCAGCACGATCGAGCCGAGGAAGACCGGCAGGCCGCCGAGCGAGTTGCCGACCAACTGGTCGGGCAGCAGCATGGGCAGGGTCCGGTCGGTGTTCGGCCCGGTCGTCCCGCCGGCGATGCTGGCGTACGGGAAGACGTAGGTGAAGATCAGCGCGAGGACCAGTGTGATGGCCAGCAGCAGCCAGGTCGCCGGGCGTCGGACCAGCTTGATCAGCTCGGCGCGGAAGCTACGCGACATCGGCCGTTCCCTTCTCGATGAGGTCGAAGAAGACCTGCTCCAGGTCCCGTTCGCGGGGGCGCAGCTCGCGCACGGCGAGCCCGGCGCCGACCAGCTCGGTGTTGAGCCAGGCGGCCCGCTCCGGCTCGACGGCGAGCTCCAGCGCACCGTCGACCACCCGCACCCGCTCGGCGCCGACGAGCGTCCGGACCCGTGCCGCCGCCTCGTCGAGCGGGTCGGCGAGCACCCGCAGCCCGGCCGTGCCGCGCAGCTCGGCGACGCTCCCCTCGGCGATCAGCCGCCCCCGGGAGATCACCCCGACCCGGTCGCAGACCTGCTCGACCTCGCCGAGCAGGTGGCTGGAGACCAGGACGGTGCAGCCGCCCGCGCCGAGCCGGCGGATCAGCGTGCGCATGTCCGCCATGCCGGCCGGGTCGAGGCCGTTGGTCGGCTCGTCGAGGATCAGCAGGCGCGGGTCCTTGAGCAGGGCGGCGGCGACGCCGAGCCGCTGCTTCATGCCCAACGAGTAGCCGGCGTACCGGTCGCCGGCCCGGTCGGTGAGGTCGACCAGGTCGAGCACGAGCGCCACCCGGTCGGCGCCGACCCCGGCGTAGCGGGCGAGCACCGTCAGGTTGTCCCGCCCGGAGAGGTACGGATAGAAGGCGGGCCCCTCGATCAGCGCCCCGACCCCGGTGAGCCGGCCGGCGCCGGGGGGACGGCCGAGCAGCCGTACCGTGCCGGCGGTGGGGCGGACCAGCCCGAGCAGCATGCGCAGGGTGGTGGTCTTGCCGGCGCCGTTGGGGCCGAGGAAGCCGTACACCTCGCCGGGACGCACGGTCAGGTGGAGGTCGTCGACGGCGGTCAGCGCGCCGTACCGTTTGGTGAGCCCTTCGGTGTGCACTGGCAGGTTCATGCCCCGAGACTGCCGCTTCCCGGGTCGGGCGGCGTCGCCCCGCGAGCGGCACCTCGCCTACGCCCCGGGACGTAGGCGGCGACTACACGGCGGCGAGGACGGCGGCCTCGACGCGGTCCCGGTCGGCGTCGGAGGGCCAGCCGCCGACCAGGTAGAACACGTCCACCACGTCGGCGCCGAGGGTGGAGATCCGGGCCGCCCGGACCTGGGCGCCGGCCTCGTCGAGGGCGCAGCTGACCCAGTAGAGCAGTCCGGCCGCGTCGGCGGCGCGCAGCTCCAGCAGCACCGCGTCGGTGGCCGCCTCGCGGTGCCAGACCACCCGGGGCGCGGCGGCACCCTGGCTGCGGGCGGCCAGGGCTCGGCCGCGCAGCCGCTGGGTGACCGAGACGTCGCCGGCAACCGCGCGGCGCAGATCGGCGGTGAGCGCGATCGGGTCGGGCGCCAGGCCGTAGCGGGGCTGCACCCGGCACTCGACCAGGGCCCGGCCGTCGACCGTGGAGGCGTCCGCGGAGATCACCTCCAGCCGGTGCAGGGCCAGGCAGCCGGCCACCGTGGCGAGCAGGCCGCGTCGGTCCGCCGCAGCCACGGACACCCGGTCCTCCGCCACGTGTACGACCGGCAGCGGTCCCGAGACCAGCGCCGGATCCGGGGCGGGCGGCGCCGGCACCACGCCGGTGTCCAGGGCGGTACGCACCCGGGCGACCAACTCGGCGACGAGCCGCCCCTTCCAGTCCGACCAGGCGGCCGGCCCGGTGGCGGCGGCGTCGGCCCGGACCAGGGCGTGCAGCAGCTCCAGGGTCGTGGTGTCGCCGACCTGCTCGGCGACCCCGGCGACGGTCTTCGCGTCGGACAGGTCGCGCCGGGTCGCCACGTCGGGCAGCAGCAGATGCAGCCGGACCAGTTCGCCGATCAACGCGGCCTCGGCCGCGGGCAGCCCGATCCGGGCGGCCACCGCCTCGGCAAGCGGCGCCCCGACGATACTGTGGTCCACGAAGGCGCCGTCCGGCTCATGCCTGCCGGCCCGCCCGGCGGCACCGTCGCCGGGCAGTCCCTTGCCGATGTCGTGCAGGAGCGCGCCGAGCAGCAGCAGGTCGGGGCGGTCCACCTCGCGGGTGTGCCGGCTCGCCTCGTACGCGGTCTGCACCAGGTGCCGGTCGAGGGTGAACCGGTGCACCGGGTTGTGCTGGGGCAGGCTGCGCAGCCGGATCCACTCGGGCAGCCAGCGGTCGACCAGGCCGTACCGGTCGCAGGTCTCCCAGGCGGGCACCAGGCCGGGACCGGCCCCGAGGAGGGTGATCAGCGCGGCCAGGGCGGCCGGCGGCCAGGGCGCGGGCAGCGGCGGGCAGTACGCGGCAAGCCACTCGCAGGTGGCCCGGGCGATCGGGAGCCGGGTGATGGCCGCGGCGGCGGCGACCCGCAGAGACAGGCTAGGGTCGGGCCGGGCGCCGATGGCGGTGCGGGCCAGCACCAGCTCGCCGTCGTGTTCGACGACGTCCCGGGCGACGGGGCGGCGGACCGGCCGGCCGTCGGTGCCCCGGCGGCGCCCGGAGCGGAGCCGGTCGGCGGCCCGCCAGGCGTCGTCGAGGGCGTGGCTGACGGTCCGCGCGTCCCCGGCGACCCGGCGCAGCAACGCGTCACCGTCGTCCACCACGCCCCCGGCGGCGCCGGACGCGTCGAGCTGGAGTTGCCGCAGCCCGAGCAGCCCGGCGACGCCGTCGCGTTCCTGGGCGACGAGCCGGTCGACCCGGCGGCCGACCTGCTGGTGCAGGGCGTCGCGGGTGTCGAGGAGCCGCCGGTGGGCGGCGTGCACGGCGGGGCGCAGCGCGTCGGTCACGCCGGCGGTGGCGATGGCCCGCAGGAGGCCGACGTCGCGCAGCCCGCCGGCGGCCTCCTTCAGGTCGCCTTCGAGGAGGAAGGCCAGCTCGCCGTGGGTCTCCCAGCGGGCGGCAGTGATCTCCCGCAGCCGCGGAAGCTGCCGGACGGCGGTGCGCCGCCAGTGGTCGGCGGCGGTGTGGACGAGCTGGTCGGCGAGGGCCGCATCGCCGGCCACGTGGCGGGCGTCGAGCAGGCCGAGGGCGACCTTGACGTCGTCCTGGGCGACGGAGAGCGCCTCGGCGACGGTCCGGACGGAGTGGTCGAGGCGCAGCCCGGCGTCCCAGATCGGATACCAGAGCGAGGCGGCCAGCTCGTCGATGCCGGGCACCCCGGCGTGCAGCAGCACCAGGTCGACGTCCCCGTACGGCGCGCACTGCCGCCGGCCCAGCCCGCCGACCGCGACCAGCGCGATCCCCGCCCGGCGCGGAAACACCGACCGCAACCACCGGTCGATCGCCTCCGCCCGCTGCGCCCGCGCCTGGGCCCCGATCCCCCCGGGTACGCCGACGACCTCGTTGACCAAGGGGTTCGCGTCGCCGTTCCCGGGGTGTCCCGAGGCGTTCTCCTTGATCAACGAGGTCATCGAGGCATCCTCAGAGGGCGTCCAGGCCGCGCTCGCCCGTGCGGACCCGGACGACCTCCTCGACGCCGGTCACCCAGACCTTGCCGTCGCCGATCTTGCCGGTACGGGCGGCGCCCACGATGGCGTCGACGATCTTGTCGACCTCCATCTCGTCGGTGAGCACCTCCACCCGGATCTTGGGCAGGAACTCGACCGTGTACTCGGCACCCCGGTAGACCTCGGTGTGCCCCTTCTGCCGGCCGTAGCCCTGGACCTCGCTGACGGTCAGGCCGGCCACGCCGAGGGCGTGCAGGGCCTCCTTCACCGCGTCCAGCTGGTACGGCTTGATGACCGCGGTCACCAGCTTCATGTCCATCCCCTCCATCACAGGAACGTTAACCGGCGACCTTCTCGCTGACCGGCGCGGCGGGCTCGTCCGCCTCGTCGGTGTGCCCCGGGCCCGGCTTGGCGGCGCCGATCCCGGCCATCGCGAACGCGCCACCAGCGCTGCCGCCCGTGGTCGCCGACAGGTCGTACGCGCTCTCCGCGTGCTCGGCGACGTCGATGCCCTCGACCTCCGCCTCGGCGGACACCCGGAACCCGATCGTCTTGTCGATCACGAAGCCCAGGGCGTAGGCGACCACGAAGGAGTAGACCGTCACGATCAACGCGCCCAGCGCCTGCTTGCCGAGCAGGGTGGCGTTGCCCCCGACCAGCAGGCCGTCGCTGGCCACCAGCGAGCTCACCGAGGCCGTGCCGAACAGACCGATCCACAGGCAGCCGATCCACCCGCCGACGAAGTGCACGCCGACCACGTCGAGGGAGTCGTCGTAGCCGAGCCGGTATTTCAGGCCCACCGCGAGGGCGCAGACCGCACCGGCAACGAGGCCCAGCAGCACCGCCGCGGCCGGGGTGATGAACGCGCACGCCGGGGTGATCGCGACCAGCCCGGCCACCGCGCCGGAGGAGGCTCCGACCAGGGTCGGCTTGCCGTCGCGTACCCACTCCACCACGAGCCAGCCGAGCAGCGCGGCGGCGGTGGCCACCTGGGTGTTGATGAAGGCCAGCGCGGTGACCCCGTCGGCGGTCAGCTCGGAGCCGGCGTTGAAGCCGAACCAGCCGAACCAGAGCAGCCCGGCGCCGAGCGCGACCAGCGGGACGTTGTGCGGCTTGGCGCTCTCCCGGGGCCAGCCGACCCGCTTGCCGAGGACCAGCACCAGCGCGAGCGCCGCGGCGCCGGCGTTGATGTGCACGGCCGTGCCGCCCGCGAAGTCGAGGGCGCCGATGTCGCCGCCGATCAGGCCACCGCCCCACACCATGTGCGCGACCGGGAAGTAGACCAGGGTGGCCCAGCCGAAGGCGAACACCAGCCAGCCGGCGAACTTCGTCCGGTCGGAGAGCGCGCCGCTGATCAGGGCGACGGTGATGACGGCGAACATCATCTGGAAGGCGATGAAGACGTAGAGCGGGATGCCGGTCTCGCCCCACAGGTCGCTCTCGCCGACGAACGTCTTGGTGCCCAGGTACTGCCCCAGGTCGCCGATGAACTTGCCGCCCTCACCGAAGGCGACGGTGAAGCCGTAGAAAAGCCACAGGATGCTGATGAGCCCGATGGACGAGAAGCTCATCATCATCATGTTGAGTACGCCCTTAGACCGGTTCAGGCCGCCGTAGAACAGCGCGAGACCCGGCGTCATGAGCAGCACGAGCGCAGACGACAGGAGCAACCAGGCGGTGTTGCCGGTGTCGATCTCCACGCTGCCTCCTCTCGGTGTGGATGTCCTCCTTCCGACTGAGTCCTGGCAGCGTCGCCCGTCAGCCGGCTGCGCGGAAGCTTGCTCGGCGGCTGTTTCCTGCACCGACACCGCTCGATTTCCGGCGGGTGACGGGTTGTTTCCGGCGTGTGAAGAACGCCGATCATGGCCGGGGAATCGGAAAGAGTGGCCGTTCCGGGGAGGAAGCGGCCACTCTTTTCCGAGGGATGGGAGGTCAGCGCAGGGCGTACTCCAGGGCGTGCCGCTCGTAGTCGAGCAGCCGCAGGTCACGCATGGGGCGCCGGAGGTGGCCCTTGTGCACGATCCGGACGAAGGCCGGGTCGCCCGCCGCGGCCATCCGCCGGATGCCCTCGACGTGGTCGACGACCCGCTTGCGGATGGTGCGGACCAGCCGGTGCCGGTCGCGCGGGATCAGCCCGTACGCGTCGGCGAACAGCCGCAGCCGGCGGGGCCGGTCCGGGTGCTTCCAGCCCAGGGTGATCGAGTCCCGGTCGGAGAAGATCGGCACCCAGGTCCAGGCCGCGTACGCCACGTCGTAGATCCGCGCGCCGGGCGAGGCCAGGTCGAAGTCGATCAACCCGAGCGTGCCGTCCGGCCGCCAGATCACGTTGTGCGGGGCGGCGTCGTGGTGGCAGATCACCTCGGTGTCCGGCGGGGGCGGGCCGAACGAACGCCAGACCGCCTCCGGCGGCGGGTTGAAGCCGTACTGGGCGTCGTGGAACATCCGCAACATGGTCGCCACGGTCACCAGGGCCTCGTCGGTGACCCAGTGCGGGGCCAGCGGATACTCCCCGCACTCCCCCTCCAGATACGACAGGACCTCCCGGTTCCGCTCGTCCATGCCGAGGGCGCGCGGGGCGCCGGTGAAGCCGACGTACTCCAGGTGCCGCAGCAGGGCGTGCACCGAGGGGGTCCACGGGCCGGCGTTGCGCCGGACCGTGTCGCCCACCCGGACCACGGTGCTCACGTTCCCGCCGTGCAGCGGGATCTCCTGTGAAGTCACGTACGGTCTCCCGAGGCGCGGCGACGGGTGGCTGGGGTCGCGCCACCCGGCGTAGGCGCGATCGTCGGTCATCACGTCGAGGCTACGCGTCCCGGGCGAGCGGCTCGGTCCCGAGCAGCGCGTCGACGAACTGCACGGGGTCGAACGGGGCCAGGTCGTCCGGGCCCTCGCCGAGGCCGACCAGCTTGACCGGGATGCCGAGCTTGCGCTGTACGGCGATCACGATGCCGCCCTTGGCGGTCCCGTCGAGCTTGGTCAGCACCACGCCGGTGACGTTCACCACCTCGGTGAAGACCCGGGCCTGCTCCAGGCCGTTCTGGCCGGTGGTGGCGTCGAGCACCAGCAGGGTCTCGTCGATCGGGCCGTGCTTCTCCACCACCCGCTTGACCTTGCCCAGCTCGTCCATCAGGCCGATCTTGTTCTGCAGGCGGCCGGCGGTGTCGATCAGCACGGTGTCGACCTGGGTGTCGATGCCCCGCTTGACCGCGTCGAAGGCGACGCTGGCCGGGTCGGCGGCCTCGGGCCCGCGGACGGTCTCCGCGCCGACCCGGCTGCCCCAGGTCTCCAGCTGGTCGGCGGCGGCGGCCCGGAAGGTGTCGGCCGCGCCGAGCAGCACGGTGTGCCCGTCGGCGATCAGCACCCGGGCGATCTTGCCGCAGGTGGTGGTCTTGCCGGCGCCGTTGACCCCGACCACCAGGAGCACCCCGGGCAGGCCCACCTTGGGGTCGGCGTTCAGCGACCGGTCCAGCGTCGGGTCGAGGGCGGTGACCAGCTCGGTGGCGAGCAGGTCGCGCAGCTCCCCGGTGGACCGCGTGCCGAGCACCCGGGTCCGCTCCCGGAGCCGGTCGACGATCTCCCGGGTGGCGTCGACGCCGACGTCGGCGGTGATCAGGCTGTCCTCGATCTCCTCCCAGGCGTCCTCGTCCAGGCGCTCGCGGCTGAGCAGGCCGAGCAGGCCCCGGCCGAAGACGTTCTGCGAGCGGGACAGCCGGGAGCGCAGCCGGACCAGCCGGCCGGCGGTGGGCTCGGGCACCTCGAGCGGCACCTCGACCACCGGCGGCACCTCGACCACCGGCGGCGGCTCGACCAGGACCCCGGTGGACACCTCCGCCTCGGGCGCCTGGACCGGTGGGCCGGCCAGGTCCTCCTCAGCCCGGGTCTCGACCTCCGTCCTCGGCAGCGGCGGCTCGGGGCGCCGGCGCAGCCGGGGCACCACGAGGCTGAGGCCGCCGATGATCAGCACGCCGAGCAGGGCGATGATGACGAGGAGGTATTCCTTCATGCCCGAAATCCTGTCAGATGCCGGCGGCGGCGTCCCACTCACCGCCTCCGCACGCGGTCGAGCTGCGGGTACGCTCGCCGCAGCCAGGCGTGCCGAACCCGCCGGCCGGGTAGAACAGGTGAGCGTTTTTCCCCTCGGAGGTGCCCGTGCCCAGCTCCCGCCTGCTCATCGGTCCGCTGCTGCGGCGGGTCGTCGGCACACGGGCGACGGTCTGGGTGGAGACCAGCGCGCCCGCGGTGGTCACGGTCCGCACGGCCGGCGGCGCCACGGGCAGCGCGCCGACCTTCTCGGCGTACGACCACCACTACGCGATCGTGGTGGTGGCGGGGCTGGCCCCGGACAGCGCCACGACCTACGAGGTGCTGATCGACGACGAGGTCGCCTGGCCGGTCCCGGAGAGCGGCTTTCCGCCCAGCGTGATCCGTACCCGGGCCGCTGACGACCGGGACCAGCCGGTGAGCCTGATCTTCGGCTCGTGCCGGGAGACCACCCAGCACGCGACCGCCCGGAAGCTGCCCCCGGACGCGCTGGACGCGTACGCCCGGCGGTTGATGGCGGACCCGGACCCGGCCGCGCGGCCCGACCTGCTGGTGCTCCTCGGCGATCAGGTCTACGCCGACGTCACCTCGCCGACCGTGCGCCGGCTGCTCAGGCGCCGCCGGCGCCGGCCGAAGGGCGCCCCGGCGACCCAGGTGGTGAGCTTCGACGAGTACACCAAGCTCTACCTGGAGTCCTGGCGCGACCCGGAGATCCGCTGGCTGCTCTCCACCGTGCCCAGCGTGATGATCTTCGACGACCACGAGGTGATCGACGACTGGAACACCTCGGCCTGGTGGCGGGCGGACATGCGCGAGCAGCCCTGGTGGGCGGAGCGGATCCGCAGCGGGCTCGCCTCCTACTGGGTCTACCAGCACCTGGGCAACCTGTCCCCGGACGAGATCGCCGCCGACCCGGTGTACGCCAAGGTCACCGCCGCGGAGGACGCCACCGGGGTGCTGCACGAGTTCGGCGACCGGGTCGACAAGGAGGCCGACCTCGCGCACGACACCGAGCGCTGGCGGGCCGTGCAGTACCAGTGGAGCTACGCGCTGGACCTGGGGCGGACCCGGCTGGTCATGCTGGACAACCGCTCCAGCCGGGTGCTGGAGTCGGGCAACCGGGCGATGCTGCCGCCGGGCGAGTGGTCCTGGTTCCTCGACCGGGCGCACGGCGTCTACGACCACCTCGTCGTCGGCGCCTCGCTGCCCTGGCTGCTGCCGCCGGGCATCCATCACGTCGAGACGTGGAACGAGCGGCTCGCCGACTCCCGGCGGCCCTGGGTGGCGTCGCTCTCCGAGCGGCTCCGGCGGGCCTGCGACCTGGAGCACTGGGGGGCGTTCCGGCGTTCCTTCGACGCCCTCGCCGAGCTGTTCGCCCGGCTGGGCAGCGGGACCCCCGCCGGGCCGGGGGCGCGGGTCGGCGCCGGGCCGGCGTACGCGCCACCGGCCTCGATCAGCGTGCTCTCCGGGGACGTGCACCACTCGTACGTGGCCCGGGCCCGGTTCGCCGACCGGAGCGTCCGCACCCCGGTGCACCAGCTCACCTGTTCCCCGATCCACAATCAGGTGCCGGCGGGGATGCGCCCGCTGATGCGGCTCGGCTGGCACCCCGGGCCGGCCGGGGCCGCCCGCGCGCTGGCCCGCTCGGCCGGGGTGCCCCGGTCGGGTGTGCGGTGGAAGAAGCTGGCCGGGCCGTACTTCGGCAACGCGGTGGCCACGCTGACCCACCGGGGCCGGTCGGCCGAGGTGGTGATCGAGGGCACCACCAGCGACGGCCACCTCCGTACGGTGGCTCGGCAGCAGCTTAGCGACCGGGCGTGAGTACGCTTCCCCCGTGGAGGATCACCTGCCGGAGACCCTGCGCGCGGTGGAGCACGAGCTGACCGCGCTGCTGCGCCGCGGACGTGCGCTGTCCTGGGAGATCGCCCGGGAGGTCCACCCCAACCTGGAGCCGAACGCGTACGGGCTGCTGCTCTGGCTGCGGCGGTGCGGCTCGATCCGGCTCACTGACCTGGCCGCCCGGCTCGGCATCGGCAAGGGCACGCTCAGCCGGCAGATCCACGGCCTGGAGGGGCTGGGTCTGGTCCGCCGTGACCCGGATCCGACCGACCGGCGGGCGGCTCAGCTCAGCCTCACCGAGGAGGGCACCCGCCGGTTCGACGCGGCGCGGGCGGCCCGACTCGGGCAGATCCGGCGCACGATGGAGAGCTGGCCGAAACAGGACGTCGAGGACTTCGCCCGGCTGATGCACAAGTTCAACGAGACCTTCTGATCCGGGTTCGCCCAGGAATACCTCCGGTCGCCACCCAGTTGTTGCTTGAGGCAACCAAAGTTCTACGGTTGCCTGAGGCAACCCATCCCCCGACCTGCCCCGGAGGCAATCACGATGACCCAGGCGACAGCGCCCACCCGGGCGACCGGCGGCGACATGACCCACCGGCAGATCCTGGAGGCACTCTCCGGCCTGCTGCTGGGCATGTTCGTCGCGATCCTCTCCTCCACGGTCGTCTCGAACGCGCTGCCGCGGATCATCACCGACCTGCACGGCGGCCAGTCCGCGTACACCTGGGTGGTCACCTCGACGCTGCTGGCGACCACCGCGACCACCCCGATCTGGGGCAAGCTCGCCGACCTGACCAGCAAGAAGGTCCTGGTCCAGCTCGCCCTCGGCATCTTCGTGCTGGGCTCGGTGCTGGCCGGGCAGTCGCAGACCACCGGCGAGCTCATCGCCTGCCGGGTGCTCCAGGGCGTCGGCGCGGGCGGCCTGACCGCCCTCGCCCAGGTGATCATGGCGACGATGATCGCTCCACGTGAGCGCGGCCGCTACAGCGGCTACCTCGGCGCCGTGATGGCGCTCGGCACCATCGGCGGCCCGCTCATCGGTGGCGTCATCGTCGACACCGACTGGCTCGGCTGGCGCTGGTGCTTCTACGTCGGCGTGCCGTTCGCCGTGCTCGCCCTGATCGTGCTCCAGAAGACCCTGCACCTGCCCGTGGTGAAGCGCCCGGCGAAGATCGACTGGTGGGGCGCCACCCTGATCACCGCGGCCGTCTCGCTGCTGCTCATCTGGGTCACCCTGGCCGGCGACAAGTACGACTGGATCTCCTGGCAGAGCGCGGTCATGGTGGTCGGGGCGGTGCTGCTCGGCGCGCTGGCCATCCGGGTGGAGCAGCGGGCCAGCGAGCCGCTGATCCCGCCGCGCCTGTTCCGTAGCCGCACCATCACCCTGGCCGTGGTCGCCAGCATCGCGGTCGGCGTGGGCATGTTCGGCGCCTCGGTCTTCCTCGGCCAGTACTTCCAAATCAGCCGCGGCCAGAGCCCGACCATGTCCGGCCTGATGACCCTGCCGATGATCGGCGGCCTGCTGGTCGCCTCCACGGTCGTCGGCCGGATCATCACCAACACCGGCCGCTGGAAGCGGTACCTGGTCGCCGGCTCGGTCCTGCTCACCGCCGGCTTCGCCACCATGGGCACGCTGCGCGCGGACACCCCGTACTGGCGGATCGCCATCTTCATGGCGCTGATCGGCCTCGGGCTCGGCATGACCATGCAGAACCTGGTGCTCGCCGTGCAGAACACGGTCGGCACGCACGAACTCGGCGCGGCGAGCTCGGTGGTCGCCTTCTTCCGTAGCCTCGGCGGCGCGATCGGCGTGAGCGCGCTCGGCGCGGTGCTCGGCCACAAGGTCAAGGACTACCTCGCGGAGGGGCTGGCCGGACTCGGCATCAAGGCGTCCAGCTCCGGCAGCGGCGGCACCCTGCCCGACGTACACACGCTGCCCGCCCCGATCCGGGCGGTCGTCGAGGCCGCGTACGGGCACGGGGCCGGGGACATCTTCCTGGCCGCCGCCCCGTTCGGCCTGATCGCGCTGATCGCGGTCGTCTTCATCAAGGAGGTGCCGCTGCGCCGGCACAACGGCGACGCGATCTCGGCCGAGGTCGAGCGGGAGTCGACCGTCGCCACCGGCGGCGGGGCCTCGGTGGTCCGGACCGGCATCCAGGAGTGACCCATGAGCGAGCGGAGCGAGCGAATCAGCCAGCTCAGTGCGTCGGTGCCTCATGGCTTCGCCGACCGTAGGGAGGCGACGGCATGAGTGCGTCCGTCGAGCGTGAGGAGTACGGCCCGGAGGCCCGGCCGCTGCCGTTCGAACGCGGCACGGACGGCCCCCGGGTGGTGCTGGTCGGCGTGGACGGCACCCGCACCTCGCTGCGCGCCGCCGCGTACGCGGCCGGGCTGGCCCGCCGGCAACGGTCCGGCCTGGTCGTGGTGTTCGTCAGTTCCCCGACCCCGTACGCCGGGATCATGACCGGGGTGGTGGCCGGGGCGATCCAGCGGACCCACGACGAGCTGGCCGCCGAGCTGCGCGACGAGTGCCGGCGCGGGGCCGAGGAACTGGGCCTGCCGGTCACCTTCCTGTGCCGGCGCGGGGACGCGTACACCGAACTCTGCGCGGCGGCCGACGAGACCCGGGCCGACCTGGTGGTGGTCGGGGCGTCCGAGCAGGCCGGGCACCGGCTGGTCGGCTCGGTCGCCACCCGCCTGGTGCGCACCGGCCGCTGGCCCGTCGTGGTGGTGCCCTGAGCTGAGCGGAAGGGGGCCCCTCGCCATGCCTGGCGCGTGGTGAGGGGCCTTTTTCACCGCCGCGGGCGGTAATCGGGTCGCCGGTGTCGGACTCGCTCGCCAGGATGGCGGGCATGACCTGGAGAGCACCGGAGATCACCCGGAAGAACGAGCCCTACGTCGGCGACGAGCGCACCATGCTCGAAGGCTGGCTCGACTACCACCGCGACACCCTGCTGCTGAAGTGTGCGGGCCTGACCGCCGAGCGGTTGAAGACCCCGAGCGTCGAGCCGTCCGGCCTCACCCTGCTCGGCCTCGTCCGGCACCTGACCGAGGTCGAGCGCTGGTGGTTCCGGATCCGGGCCGCCGGCCAGCCGCTCGACAGCGTCTACTGCACCGACGCCTCCCCGGACGGGGACCTGGACGACATCGCCGACGCCGACGCGGCGGCCGACTTCGCCGCCTACGCCGCCGAGGTCGAGGCGGCCCGGCAGGCCGCCGCCAACCTCAGGTTGGACCAGACATTCACCCGCCGACGCCGCGACGGCGGGGCCGACGAGATCAACGTCCGCTGGGTGTACGTCCACATGATCGAGGAGTACGCCCGGCACAACGGGCACGCCGACCTGATCCGCGAGCGGATCGACGGCGTCACCGGCGACTGAGCGGAGCGGGCGTCACCGCGGGCGCCCGGCCCGCAGCAGGTGCTCACCCAGCGGGGTGAGCGCATGCCGCACGGTGGCACCGTCACGGTGCGACGTGATCAGGCCGGCCGCTCGCAGGGTCGAGGCATGCTGGCTGGCGGAGGCGACCGAGATACCGAGCGCCCGGGCGAGCTGGGAGGTGCTGGGGCCGTCCACCACCGCCGCCAGCACCGCCGCCCGGGTGCGTCCCAGCAGATCCGCCAACGGCCGGCCGGTGGTCAGCTTTCGCCGGGCCGGCCTGATCGGGTACGCCAGCACCAACGGCCCGTCCGGATCGTCGAGCACGCACGGCTGTGGCACGAAGTACGACGGCACCAGCGTGACCCCGCGGCCCCCGGGCACCAGCTCTAGGTCATCGGCGACCGCGCACCGGTACGCCAACTCGTACCGCTCCCCGGACGAGGTCCACGACAGGTACGGGCTGAGATCCCGCAGCACCCGGTCGATCCCGGCGTCCAGCATGGTGTGTCCGCGTACGGCCCGGTCGGCCCCCACCGCCGCGGTGATGGTCTCCCAGTAGGGTGCCACCGCCACTGCATAGAAGGCCACCATCGCCGCCTGGAGTTGGGCCCGGGCGTCGGGGTCACCGGCGGCGAGGGCCGCGACGCGGGGTGGCAGGTCACCGGCGTCGATCCTGGGACACAGCTCGGCGGCGAGGGCCTCGGTCGGGGCACCGGCCACCTCATCGAGGGCAGTGCCGAGATCGCTGCCGAGCCGGGGCGGCGTCAGGAAGTCGGGAAACCAGTGCGGCAGCCGGCACAGGTCCAGGTAGGGACGCATCTCGGACCGCAGGGCGGCGCGGGTACGGCCCCGCCATTCGGCGAGGTGATCCGGGATGCCGGCCTGGAACAGGCGCTGGCCGGCGGATCCGAGCTCCAGCAGCACCGCCGGGGCGGACCGCAGGACGGTACGGCTGAGGTCCGCCGCGTTGAGGTGCAACGTGGTCACCCGGGCACGCTAACCACCTTTCGGGCCAGGCTGAAAGGTGGTGGAGGAAGGATCGCGCTCAGCCCAACCTCAGGCCCATGAAGATCCTCCTTGCCGCGGCCACCGCGGGCATGACGGTACTGACCATCGTGCCGCAGCCTGCGCTCGCCGAAGCCATCCGTCCGGACACCTACGTCGTCTCCCGCGAGCCCGGCGTGCGGCCCGAGGGCATCGCGGTCACCCCCGCCGGCACCATGTACGTCACCAGCGTCGCCACCGGAGCCGTCTACCGCGGCGACACCCGCTACCCGAGCCTCCACCCGTTCCTCCCCGCTGGCGCCGACGGTCGAACCCGCGCCGCGGGGGTGCAGGTGGACCGGCACGGACGGCTCTACGTGGCTGGCTGGGACACCGGTGCCCTCTTCGTGTACGCCCCGGACGGCACGTTGCTGGCCCGCCGGGTCGCCGCCGGTGCCGCCCTCAACGACGTGGCAATCGCCGACGCCGTCTACCTCACCGACTCGGCCACGGGCACGGTGTGGCGGGCCGCCCTCGACGGCACGGAGGTCGGTGCGCTCACCCGGTGGCTGGCGCCGGTCGACTTCCCGACCGCGCCCGGCTTCCTCAACGGAATTGTCGTGACCGCCGACGGTCGGGTCGCGCTCGTCGCCGACCAGGGCACCGGCGAACCCGGCACCGAACGTCTCTGGCGGGTGGACCTGGCGGACCGGAGGGTCACCGAGGTGGCGGTGACCGGGGGCGGGATGGGGGCCGACGGGCTGCTGCTCGACGGCAACCGCCTCTACGGGGTGGTCAACTTCCCGGACGGCCAGGGCGGCTGGAGCTTCGCGGTGAACCTGGCGCTGCTGGACGCCGACCGGCGGAAGGCTCAGGTGATCCGGCAGTCGACCCCGGCTCCGCTGGCGCAGTCCCCTACCACCCTGGCCCGGGACGCCGGCCGCCTGCTGTGGGTGAACAGCCAGCTCAACGCGCCCGATCCGGCCCCACCCTTCACCGTGACAGAGGTGCCGGGGCTGCACTGACCCGTGACCGGGCGGGCCGCGCACGGGGGCGGCCCGCCCGCGGCGTCAGAAGGCCAGCGCGGCGCGCAGGTAGCGCAGGTCGCCAGGGCCGGTCCAGCGGTGCGCGGAGAGGCCGGCCGCGCGGGCGCCGGAGATCGACCGGTCCTCGTCGTCGACGAACAGCACCCGCGACGGCGATGTCTCCAGCGCCGCACAGGCCGCCTGGAAGTACTCCTTGGCCGGCTTGTTCACCCCGACCACCGAGGAGTTGACCACCGCGTCGAAGTCGTCGGTGAGGCCGAGGGCGGCCAGGTCTGCGTCGAGTTGGTCGGTGGCGTTGGTGCCCAGCCCCACCCGTACGCCCGCCTCCCGCACCTGGCGGATGAAGGCGAGCACCTCCAGGTCGATTTCGCCCCGGTAGCGCTGCCACTCCTCGACCGCGGCGCGGGCCCGTTCGGCACCCACCGACAGGGTGAGCGCGTCCGACACGCTGGCCATCCACTGGGCGTGGCTGACCTGTCCGGTGAGCACCGGCTGGAGCAGCCCCCACGACATGGCGATCTCGCCGAGGACGCCCTCGGTGAGCCCGTACTCCTGCTCGACGCCGGCGGCCACCGCCGGGTCCCACCGGCGCAGCACGCCGTCGAAGTCCACCAGGAGCGTCGTCGCGCGTTCCCGACTCACTCGTCTTTCTCCTGCCCGTCGTCGTCGGCCCGATTGAGCCGTTGGCTGATCACCTGGGTGACCCCGCTGCGCATGGTCACGCCGTACAGCGCGTCGGCGATCTCCATGGTCCGCTTCTGGTGGGTGATGACGATGAGCTGGCTCTTCTCGCGCAGCTGCGCCAGCAGCGTGATCAGGCGGCCCAGGTTCACGTCGTCGAGGGCCGCCTCCACCTCGTCCATGATGTAGAACGGGCTGGGCCTGGCGCGGAAGATCGCCACCAACATGGCCACCGCGGTCAGCGAACGCTCCCCGCCGGAGAGCAGCGACAGCCGCTTGATCTTCTTGCCGGGCGGCCGGGCCTCCACCTCGACACCGGTGGTCAGCAGATCCTCCGGGTCGGTGAGCACCAGCCGCCCCTCGCCACCGGGGAAGAGTACGGTGAACACCTGCTCGAACTCCCGCGCGGTGTCCTCGAACGCGCTGGCGAAGACCTCCAGGATCCGGTCGTCGACGTCCTTGACCACGGTGAGCAAGTCCCGTCGGGTGGCCTTCAGGTCCTCCAACTGCTCGGAGAGGAACTTGTAGCGCTCCTCCAGCGCGGCGAACTCCTCGAGGGCGAGCGGGTTGACCTTGCCGAGCAGAGCCAGCTCCCGTTCCGCCTTGGCGGCCCGCTTCTCCTGCACCGGCCGCTCGTAGCGGACCGGCTCGGGCACCGGCAGGCCGTCCTTCTCCGCCGCCGCGACGTCCGCGTCGGTGGGCGGGACCAACTGGTCCGGGCCGTACTCGGCGATCAGCGTCGCCACGTCGAGGCCGAAGTCCTCGGCGGCCTTCGCCTCCAACTGCTCGATGCGCAGCCGCTGCTCGGCGCGGGCCACCTCGTCCCGGTGCACCTGGCTGGTCAGCCGTTCCAGTTCGGCGCCGAGCCGTTTGGCCGCGCCGCGTACCTCGGACAGCTCGGCCTCGCGGGCGGCGCGGTCGCGGGCCACGGCGTCGCGCTGCTCCTCGGCACGGGCGATGGAGACGGTAAGCCGGGTCAGCGCCTCCCGGGCCCCGCCCACCACGGCCCGGGCGATGGCCGCGCCGCGGGTGCGGGCCGCCCGCCGGGCTGCCGCGCGCTCCCGCGCGGCACGCTCGGCGTTCGCCTGCCGCGCGAGGGAGTCGGCCCGGCCGGCGATCGAGGAGACCCGCTCCTCGGCGGTACGCACGGCGAGCCGAACCTCCATCTCGTTCTGCCGGGCTTGCGGCACCATCGCGGCGAGCTGGTCGCGCTCCTCGGTGGACGGTTCGGCGTCGATCGGGGTGACCTCGGCCAGTCGCAGCCGCTCCTCAAGCTCGGCCAGCGCCTGCAGGTCGCGTTCCCGGGCCGCCTCGGCGCGGGCCCGGGACTCGCCGAGCCGGTCGGTCTCGGCCTTCGCCGACCGCGCGGCGGCACCCAGCTCGGCCAGCCGGCGGGCGGCGGCGTTGCGGTGGCTCTCCGCCTCCCGCTTGGCGGCGGCGGCGTGCTGTACGGCCTCCTTCGCAACGGCCACCTCGGCGCGCGCCTCGACGAGCTGCTCGCGCAGTTCGGCACTGCTGCGCTCGGCGACGAGCCGGTTGGTCCGGGCCTCCTCGACGGCCGCCTGCACCTCGATGTAGCTGGGCGCCTTGGCCGACCCGCCGGCCGCCGCGTACGCGCCGACCACGTCGCCGTCCGGGGTGACCGCGCGCAGCTCCGGGTTGCCGGCGACCAGCTCGGCCGCGGCCGACAGGTCGTCGACCAGCACCACGTCACGCAGCGCCCGGTGCACCGCCGGGCGGATCTCGGCGGAGCATTCCACCAGGTCGGGGGCCCAGTGGGCGCGGTCGGGCAGTTTCGGGCGCAGCGCGTCGGCCGGGCCGTCCATGCCGGGCCCAGCGGAGCTGCGGACCAGCAGGCCGGCCCGCCCGGCGTCGGAGATCTTGAGCAGGCGCATCGCCTCGACGGCCTCGTCCACGCCGGTGACGGCGACCGCGTCGGCGAGCCCGCCGAGCGCGGCGGCGAGCGCCGCCTCATGGCCGGGCGCGACGGTGAGCAGCCCGGAGAGGCTGCCCAGCAGGCCGGGCACCTGGTCGGCGCGGGCCAGCAGCGCCCCGGCACCGTCCTTGCGGCGCAGGCCGAGGGCGAGCGCCTCCTCCCGGGCCTTCCAAGTGGCCGCGTCCTTTTCGGCGGCTCGCTCGGCGTCGGCGAGGCTGCGGACCCCGGCCTGCGCCTTCTCGTGGGCGGCCACCGCCTCGGCGTGCCGGGCGTCCAGGTCGGCGTTGTCCCGGTCCGCCTCGGTGGACTGCTCGGCGACCGCGTCGAGCTCGGCCTGGGCCGTCTCGGCGCGGGCCAGTGCGTCGGCGTGCGCGGCGGCGAGCCGTTCGATCTCCTCGCCGGCGCTGGTGGTGCGCGCCCGGGCCGAGTTGACCTGGCCGGTCAGCCGGGCCAACCCCTCCCGCCGGTCGGCGATGGCCTTGGCCGCCGCGACCAGTTCCCGCTCGGCGGCGGCGAGCTGCCGTTCCAGCTCCTGCCGGTGCTCGACCGCCTCGGCCAGCCGGATCTGGTCCTCGGTGAGCGCCGCGCGCAGCTCCTCCTCCTGCTCGCGGACCCGCTGCGACTCCGCCTCCAGCTGGTCGGGGTCGCGGCCGGGCCGCTCGTCGTCGGGGGTGGCGCTGAGGTGGCGCAGCCGCTCCCGGGCGAGCTGCTCGATGGAACGGAACCGCTCCTGGAGTGCGGAGAGCTTGTACCAGGTGTCCTGGGCCGCGGCGAGCAACGGGGCGTCCTCGGCGAGGGCGGCCTCCAGCTCACCGAGGCGGGCCTGCACCTTGGTGTGCTCCGCCTCGATCTGTTCGCGCCGCTCACGCAGCGCGGTCTCGTCGGCGATCTCCTTGTCGAGCGTGGTCCGCAGGGTGTACAGGTCGTCGGCGAGCAGCCGCAGCCGGGCGTCGCGCAGGTTGGCCTGGATGGCGGCGGCGCGGCGGGCCACCTCGGCCTGCCGGCCCAGCGGCTTGAGCTGGCGGCGCAGCTCGGCGGTGAGGTCGGTGAGCCGGTTGAGGTTGGTCTGCATCGCGTCGAGCTTCCGCAGCGCCTTCTCCTTGCGCTTGCGGTGCTTGAGGACGCCGGCCGCCTCCTCGATGAACGCGCGGCGGTCCTCCGGTTTGGCGTGCAGCATGCCGTCGAGCCGGCCCTGACCGACGATGATGTGCATCTCCCGGCCGATGCCGGAGTCCGACAGCAGCTCCTGGATGTCGAGCAGCCGGCAGGAGTCGCCGTTGATCTCGTACTCGCTCTCGCCGGAGCGGAACATCCGGCGGGTGATGGAGACCTCGGTGTACTCGATCGGCAGCGCGCCGTCGGTGTTGTCGATGGTGAGGGTGACCTCGGCGCGGCCCAGCGGCGCCCGGCCGGCGGTGCCGGCGAAGATGACGTCCTCCATCTTGCCGCCGCGCAGCGCCTTGGCGCCCTGCTCACCGAGCACCCAGGCGATGGCGTCGACGACGTTGGACTTGCCGGAGCCGTTCGGGCCGACCACGCAGGTGATCCCGGGCTCCAGCTTCAGCGTCGTCGCGGAGGCGAAGGATTTGAAGCCCTTCACCGTCAGGCTCTTGAGATGCACCTTCTCGATCCTCGTCCGGTGGCCGCCGTACCGTCGCCGGCTGCGCGGACCTGGTGAACCCGCAGACTAACCCGCCGCCGGGGGGAGCTCGGTACGCGACCCACCCCGCGCCGGTCATGTCCGGTTCCTGGCGACGTCACGAAACTGCAAGATCGTATTCGCGGCCACGGTCACCGGCGGCAATTTCCGGACGATCACCAGATCGGAAGATGTGACGCGAAAAACAAAACCTACGCACAGAGCTGCGCGCCGGCACTACGGTGTCGGCGCGCTTTTTCGGGTGGTGCGATTCAGTTTTCCGACAGCTCGAGATCAGGTCAGTGCGGGCTCGGCCAGTCGGAGGAGGTCGTCAGCCTCCGCCGCAGCCGCCGCAAGCCGATCATTGTCGGCGCGCAGACGCGTGATCTCGAACTCCAGTGCCTGAACCCTGGCACGCAGTCGGGTGACCTCGTCGAGCATACGCCGGTCGGGCGCTGCACCTACGTGGCCGTAGAGGGCCTTCGCCATGCTGACTCCTTGATATGCGCTGCCGGAAAGGCCGGCCAACGCGCGCCCATGATGTTCGCGGCTGTCATACCAGCAAAATGCGGGCATGACTGGGCGCGACTGGCGACACCTATATATTGAGCCTTAAACCCCTCCTTCGTCAAGTTCTCGCAGGCCGGAGATCATCTCCATGTCGACCTGTCCACTTGTCGGAGGCTGCCGTGAGGCGCGGACACGCTCTGTCCGGACGCCTTTACTGTACGCCCGGAAATGTGTGAACGCCTCACCCTCCGTGTCGGGTTCCCCTTAACTCTTTCTTAGCCGCGTTGCCGCAGGTCGCGGCCCACCCGTAGCGTCAGCCCGGCCCGCAACCGAACCGTGGAGGCGACAGGCGTGTATCGCTGGACCGACCCGACCGAACCGGACGGCGTTCCCCGACGCCCCGAGCGGCCGACCGACGAGGGCCCGGCCTGGCTCACCGACCGGCCGGAGCCGCGGTCGGCGTACCTCTTCGGGGACGAGCCGGAGCGGCCGGGCGCGGACCGGACCGCCGACCTCCCGCTGCCCGGCCCCGACTGGACCGACCAGCGCTTCATGCCCGGCCCGGACTGGACCGGCCACCCCCCGGCCGCCGACCGGACCGGCGGGCACGCTCCGTTCGACCCGGCGACCCACCCGACCGCCCCGTTCGAGCGGGCCGCCGGCTGGCACCCCACCGCGGAGCCCACCGGCGCCTGGCAGCCGGAACCGGACGCCGGCTGGCGCCCGGCCGGGGAGCCCACCTCCGGCTGGCAGCGGGCGGACGAGCCGGCCGCCGGCTGGCATCCGGCGGAGGAGCCCACGGCCCCCTGGCGGCCGGTCACCGACCCCGTCGCCGAGGAGCCGGGCCGGCACCGGCAGAAGCGCCGGTTCCCGCGTCCGCTCCTGGTCGGCGGGGCCGCCGCCGTGGCGACACTCGTGGCGAGCCTGGGCGTGGCCGCCGCGGTGCTGCCCGGCGGTGACCAACGGACCAAGTCAACTTCCGCGGAGGAGCCGGTGGCCGCCGCCCCGCTCGTGCCCAGCAGCACCGAAGATGCCCCCGGCGACGCCCTCGCGGCGCCCACCGCCGCCCCGACCAGTGCCCGGCCGAGCCCGACCCGGACGACCGCCCCGAAGCCGAGCCGGACCACCGCCCCATCCCGGCAGCTCACCCGCAGCGCCGCACCCCCGGCCACCCGCAGCGCCGCCGCACCGAGCGGCATCAGCGCCGAACTCCAGCAGGTCGTCGACCTGGTCAACAAGGAGCGGGCCAAGGCCGGCTGCAAGGCGCTGGCCGTCAACGCCAAACTCATGCTGGCCGCCCAGCGGCACAGCCAGGACCAGGCCGATCACAAGACGATGTCGCACGACGGCAGCGACGGCAGCGACGCCGGCGACCGGCTCGACCGGGTCGGCTACGCCTGGCGGGCGTACGGCGAGAACGTGGCCTGGAACCAGCAGACTCCGGCCGCGGTGATGGACGCCTGGATGAACAGCGCGGGCCACCGGGCCAACATCCTGAACTGCTCGTACACCGAGCTCGGTGTCGGTGTCGCGCGGAGCAACGGGCCGTACTGGACCCAGGACTTCGGCACCCCGCGCTGACCGGCGCGTCGTGACCGGGTCCGCACTCGTTTGACCGGGTGAGGTACGCCGCGGCCGGCTGGCCGTACCGGCCGGACCGGTCCGTCCGGGCCGGATCGGCGTACCCGCTGGGGGCGGTGAAGTGCCGCCCGCGACCCGGGAGCTGTCGATGCGGATCCGGCTGGCGCCGGCCGCGCCGCGCACCCGGCCAGCCCGTGTCCTCCCCCGCGGGCTGTGCCGGGGCGTGGCGGCCGTCATGACGGTGCTGCTGCTCGCCCCGGTAACCGGTTGCGAGCGGCCACTCGTCCCGCCCGGCGCGCCCACCCCGTGGCCCGCCGAACTGGCCCGGCGCTGGCAGTGGCAGTGGCAACTCACCGGCCCGCTAGACGTCACCGCCGACGCGGACGTCTTCCTGCTCGACCCGGTCCGCACCACCTCCGCCGAGACAACCGCGCTGCGCGCCCGGGACCGCCGGCTGGTCTGCCAGGTCAGCGTCGGCACCTACGCACCCACCGACCCGGACGCCAGCCGCTTCCCGGCGGACCTGCGCGGCAGCCCGGCGACCGACCGCCCGGAGCGCCGTTGGCTGGACGTCCGCCGCTGGGACACGCTGGAGCCGGTGCTCGCCGACCGGTTCCGGCTGTGCCGCGGCAAGGGCTTCGGCGCGGTGGCGCTCGACGACGCCGACGGCTACCTGCACCGGCCCGGCTTCCCGCTCGACTTCGACGACCAGTTGCTGTTCAACCGGCGGCTGGCCGCCCTGGCCCGCCATCTCGACCTCTCCCCCGGGCTGGTCGGGGACGTGCCGCAGGTGGCCGCGCTGGCCCCCGACTTCGACTTCGCCGTCAACCAGGAGTGCGTACGCCGGCGCGAGTGCGCCAAGCTGCTGCCCTTCGCCGACGCGCACAAGCCGGTCTTCCACGTGGAATACACCGGCACCCCGACCACGTTCTGCGTCACCACGGTCGGCTACGGCTTCGCCTCCATCCGCAAGGACCGGTCGCTGGACGCCTGGCGGGAGCCCTGCGCCCTGTCGTGACCGCCCCGCCCGGCAGCACCGCCCTCGCGTGGCGGGCGGGACGGGTCGGGCAGGCAATGGCGGAGGGGCGGGCCGCGGATGCGGCCCGCCCCTCCGGCGTGGGGTGTGTCAGCGAGCGCCGACCAGTTCCGGGGTGGGGGTGGGCGGGTCGGCGGGCGGGGCGGCCGGCCGGGCGCGCAGGAAGCGTGGGGCCCACCAGTTTGCGTCGCCCAGCAGGGTCATCAGGGCCGGCAGCACCACCGCCCGGATGATCGTGGCGTCCAGCAGGATCGCCGCGGCCAGCCCGATGCCGAGCTGCTTCATGTCGATGGTGCTCAGCGTCGCGAAGATCGAGAAGACCCCGACCATGACGATCGCCGCGCTGGTCACCACGCCCGCCGACGAGGTGATCCCGTACGCCACCGCGTCGCGGTTCGGCAGGCCGTCCCGAACGCCCTCACGGATCCGGCTGACCACGAAGACGTGGTAGTCCATGGAGAGCCCGAAGAGCACCACGAATAGGAACAGCGGCAGCCAGGTGACGATCGCGTCCATCGAGGTGAAGCCGAGCAGCCCCTCCGCCCAACTGCCCTGGAAGATCAGCACCAGCAGGCCGTACGCGGCGCCGGCGGAGAGCAGGTTCAGCAGGATCGAGGTGAGCGCGACCACCACCGACCGGAAGGTCCAGGCCATCACCAGGAAGGTCAGCGCCAGTACAAAGGCGGCCACGATCGGCAGCTTCTCCCGGATGTGCTGCGCGTAGTCCTCGTTGGCGGCCACCGCGCCGCCGACCGCGTACTCGATGCCGGGGATGCCGCGCAGCGCGGCCGGGACCAGGTCCTCGCGCAGCTCGTGCAGGGAGCGGGTGGCCTCGTCGGTCCGGCTGCCGTACGGAGTGGCCACCTCCAGGACCGACACCCGGCGGTCGGCCGACACCTTGATCTTCGGGCCGTCCCCCTCGGCCGGCGCGAAGAGAGGATCGGCGGCGGCCCGCCCGGCCAGGTCGGTCAGCGCGGCGTGCACCCGATCGGCCTGCTCGGCCGGTGCCCGCACCGCCACCGTGTGGCTGGTGCCGTTGCTCGGGAAGGCGGCGGTGAGCCGGTCGTACGCCTGCATGGCGGGCGTGCTGCGCGGCACGTCCTCCATGCCGGGGAACTTCAGCTGCATGCCCAGCGCCGGGGCGGCCAGGGCGAGCAGCAGCCCGACCGACACGATCAGGGTGGCCCGCGGGGCCCGCAGCGCGGGCTTCAGCACGGCCGGCCAGAACCGGGGCCGGGCCGGCTGGCCGTGCCGGCCGGTACGCGGGGCGGTGAGCCGCCACAGCAGCGGCACCCAGGGCCGGTCGACCCAGCGGCCCAGCTTGGCGAGCAGCGCCGGCAGCACGGTCAGCGAGCCGAGCACCGCGACCGCGACCACCAGGATCGAGCCGACGGCGAGCGACGAAAAGATGGCGTCCTGGGCGAGCAGCAGCCCGGCCATCGAGATGATCACGGCGGTGCCGGAGACGACCACCGCGTGCCCGGAGGTCTCCGCCGCGACCTCCACCGCGTCGAGCCGGGACCGCCCCTTCGCCCGTTCCTCGCGTTCCCGGCGGACGTAGAAGAGCGAGTAGTCGACGCCGACCGCCATGCCGATCAGCAGGATCACGCTGGCCGTGGTGTCGTTGGCCGGCACCAGGTGCGAGGCCAGCGTGGAGAGCCCCATGGCTGCGGCCACCGAGGAGAGCGCGAGCAGCACCGGCACGCCGGCCGCGATCAGCGCGCCGAACGCGATGATCAGGATGGCCAGGGTGACCGGCAGGCTGAGCAGCTCGGCCCGCTTGAAGTCCTTGCCCAGGGTGTCGTCGAGCGCCTTGTTGATCGAAGGCCCCCCGACCTCCTCGATCCGCAGTGCCGGGTGCGCCTCCTGCACCTTGGCGGTGGCGTCCCGCAGCGGCTGCACCCGGTCCGACGCGGTCTCCGGGTCGCCGGACATGGTGACCGGCAGCAGCAGCGCGCTGCCGTCCCGGGACGGCATCGGCGTACCCACCGAGGCGACCCCGTCGACCTGCCGCAGCCGGGCCGTCGCGTCGTCGGCGGCGGCCTTCGCCGCGGCCTGGTCGAGCGTCCCGGAGCGGGACGTGATCAGCACGTTCTCCATCGCCGGTTCGTGGAAGCCGCCGCTGTCGACGATCAGCTCGGACCGTCCCATCTCGCCGGTCGCCTGGTCAGCTGCGGTCGCCTCGTTCAGGCCCGCGGCGTTGCCGCCCACGAAGCACACCGCCACGAACACCACCCACAGCGCGATGGCCCGCCACGGGTGCTCCGCACTCCACCGTGCCAATCGCACCGTCACCGGTCGCCTGCCCATACCCGGGTTCCCCCTCCAGACGTCGGCCCTGTGCCGACGGTCTGACGCTAGGGAGCGGGCGACGCCCGGACATCGGGGAACGGCCCCGGCTCGTCCCCCATCCGCCAGAACCCGGCCGGCCGGGCCGTGCAGGCTCGGCCAACCGGACAGAACGGCATTTTCAGGGTACGAGCGGGGGAACGCGCCGGAAACCGCCCGGCACGGCACACCGGCGCAACCCCGAGCCGGCTCAGGGTCATCCCCGCAGCGCTCCTCGGGGGCGGGGCTGGCAGCGCGGGCAACTGTACGACGACCGGTTCATGAACGCCTCGCGGCGGATCGGCGCGCCGCACCGCGGGCAGGGCTCCCCCTCCCGGCCGTACGCGTTCAGCGACCGGTCGAAGTAGCCGCTCTCGCCGTTGACGTCGACATACAGCTCGTCGAAGCTGGTGCCGCCCTGCTTGATCGCCTCGCCGAGCACGTCCCGCACGTGCCCGAGCAGCCGGGTGGCCGCCGGGCGGGTCAGCGCGTCGGTCGGACGGGCACCGTGCAGCCTGGCCCGCCACAGCGCCTCGTCGGCGTAGATGTTGCCGACCCCGGAGACCAGGGTCTGGTCGAGCAGCGCCCGCTTCACCTCGGTGCGCCGCCGCCGCAGCGCGGCCACGAAGTCGGCGTCGGAGAACTCCGGGTCCATCGGGTCCCGGGCGATGTGCGCGATCTCCCCGGGCAGCTCCGCACCGCCCTCGGACACCGCCAGCCCGCCGAACGTGCGCTGGTCGACGAAGCGCAGCTCCGGGCCGTCGTCGGCGAACCGGAACCGGACCCGCAGGTGCAGCTCGTCGGCCGCCTCGACCGGCTGCAGCAGCAGCTGACCGGACATGCCGAGGTGCCCGACGAGGGCGTCACCGCTGTCCAGCGGCAGCCACAGGTACTTGCCCCGGCGCCTAACGTCGGTGATCGTCCGGCCGGTCAGCACGTCGGCGAAGTGCGCCCCGCCGGGCTGGTGCCGGCGTACGGCCCGGGGGTGGCGCACCTCGACGGAGCTGATCGTCCGGCCGATGACCCACTGGGCCAGCCCCTGCCGGACCGTCTCGACCTCGGGCAGCTCAGGCACGGCCGGCGCCCGCTCCGGCCGCATCGGCCGCGGACCCGCTGCCGGCGTCGTCCGCCACCGCCTGCGCGCCCTCCGTCGCACCCAGCGCGGCCTGCTCCCGCTCGGCCTGCTCGGTCAGCGTCCGCCAGGCCGACTCGGCGGCCCGCTGCTCGGCCTCCTTCTTGCTGCGTCCCTCGGCGCCGCCGTACCGGTTGCCGGCAACCACCACCCAGGCGGTGAAGGTCTTGAGGTGGTCCGGGCCGGTGCCCTCGATGCGGTATTCGGGAACGCCCAGCCCCAGCGCGGCGGTCAGCTCCTGCAAGCTGGTCTTCCAGTCCAGGGCGGCGCCCCGGCCGGCCGACTCGGCCATCAGCGGGTCGAACAGTCGGTGGATCACGATGGCCGCGGTGTCCAGGCCGTACTGGAGGTAGATCGCGCCGAGCAGCGCCTCCAGGGTGTCGGCCAGGATGCTGGCCTTGTCCCGGCCGCCGGTGGTCTCCTCGCCCTTGCCCAGCAGCAGGTACGCGCCCAGCCCCGCCGGGCCGAGACCGCGCGCCACGTCGGCCAGCGCGCGCATGTTCACCACGCTGGCGCGCAGCTTGGCGAGCTGCCCCTCGGGCAGGTCCGGGTGGTTGTGGAAGAGCGCCGTGGTGATCACCACGCCGAGGACCGAGTCGCCGAGGAACTCGAGCCGTTCGTTGGTGGGCAGCCCACCGTTCTCGTACGCGTAGGAGCGGTGGGTCAGGGCGCGCTCCAGCAGCTCCGGGTCGAGCGACACCCCGAAGGCCGCCTCCAGGTGGCCGACGGGAGCCCGCCGCCGCTTGTCGTTGGTCATGGTGCTACCTCGGTGTCGGTTCGGTCAGGTGCGAGATCGTGCGGCACGCCGTCGAGCAGGGCGGCGACGGTGTCGGTGGCGCCCCGCCGCCACAGGTGCGCCGCCAGGGCGATGCCGGAGGCGACGTCGTCGGGCCGGGCCGCGCCGTGGCAGACGACCACCGTACCGGCCACACCGAGCAGGGCCGCCGCACGTGGCGCGCCGCCACTCGCCGGGGGTCCACCGGCCATCGCGTACGCGCCCTCGATCGCCTTGAGCAGCACATTGCCGGTGAACCCGTCGGTGACCACGACGTCGGCGCGCGCGCCGAGGGAGACGTCGTACCCCTCGACGAGGCCGACGTAGCGGGCGCCGCACGGCAGCGGCACGGCGGCGAGGGCGGGATCGGCGGCACGGCGCAGCCGGTCACCCTTGCCCGCCTCGGTGCCGACGGAGAGCAGCCCGACGCGGGGCGCGGTGACGGCGTGCGCCACGGCGGCGTACGCGGCGCCGAGCACGGCGTGCCGGGCGAGGGTGGCGGGACGGGGTTCCAGCGTGCCGCCGACGTCCAGCAGCACCACCGGTCCGGCGACGGCGGGCAGGGTGGCCACCAGCGCCGGGCGGCGTACCCCGGTCCAGCGGCCCAGGCCGAGCGCGGCGGCGGTGACGGTGGCGCCGGTCGAGCCGGCGGAGACGAGCGCGTCGGCGAACCCGTCGCGGACGGCGTTGACGGCCGCCCGCACGGTGCTCTCAGCGCGGGCGGCGGTGGGGTGGTCGGCCATGCCGACGGCGGTCCGCACCGGGCGGACCGTGACGCGGGCGCGCTGCTCGGGGGCGAGCGCGCCGATCAGCCCGTCGGCGACCTCGGTCGGTCCGACGAGCAGCAGGTGCAGGTCAGGGTCGGTGCGCACGGCCCGCAGAGCGCCGTCAACCACGACGGCGGGAGCATCGTCCCCGCCGAGGAGGTCGACGGCGATCCGCGCGGTGCCCGGCTCCGACGGGACGCCGGCCGGGGGCCGGACGGCGGCGGAGGGAGCCGGGGCACCGGGCGTGAGCCAGGGTGCGCGCGCCACCCGACCTGTGGTCGGGGACGTCACTCGGCGTCCAGGTCAGACCTCGAGGACCTGGCGGCCGTTGTAGGTGCCGCAGACGGAGCAGGCGGCGTGCGGCAGCTTCGGCGACTTGCACTGCGGGCAGGCCACGGTCGCGACCGCCGCGGCCTTCCACTGCGCCCGACGGGCCCGGGTGTTGCTGCGCGACATCTTGCGCTTGGGGACGGCCACGGTTGTTACTCCTCTTTACGGGTCAGTTGCGACAGGGCAGCCCAACGCGGGTCGACCTGCTGGTGACTGTGGTCGGCCGGCAGTTCGTCCCAGTGCACCCCGCACTCGGGGCACAGGCCTGGGCAGTCCTCCCGGCAGAGCGGGTTGGTCGGCAGCGTGAGCACCACCGCGTCCCGCAGCGCCGGCTCCAGGTCGATCAGATCGCCCTGCATCCGGCCCACCTCGTCCTCGTCGGTCGTGGTGTCCGTGGTGCTGTTCTCGTACGCGTACAGCTCCTGGATCTTCACGGCCACCGAGTCGTCGATCTCGCGCAGGCAGCGGCCGCACTCGCCCTTGATGGGGCCGCTGACGGTCCCGGAGACGAGCACACCCTCGGACACCGACTCCAGCCTCAGATCGAGGTCGAGGTCCGCGCCCGCCGGCACACCGATCAACTCCACGCCGAGGTCCTCCGGTGCCGGCACGACCCGCTTGACCGTACGCAACGCACCAGGCCGACGCGGCAGGTCCCTCGTGTCGAGGACCAGCGGCGACCTGGGGTCGAGTGAAGAAGGCACGTGTTTGGGCATAGTCAGACTCCGGCCGGTGAGAGGCCGACAAAGAAGGTTACCTGGGCGACCGCCGGACCGTCGAACCGGGGCGTCGCCCGCCGGGGTGCCGGCTGTCGGCCGCCGGCCCGGGCGTCGCTCAGAAGGGTAGCGGCCGGTCCGCCTCGTCACCCGCGAAGGTGCCGATCTCACGCAGCGCGTGCATCTTGTCCCGGCCGCGCTCGATCGAGGCGAGGGCCCGGGTGAGGAACTGCTCGAAGTTGGCCAGCGCGGTGTCGACGTAGTCGTCCACCTCGTCCCGGAGGCGCTGCGCCTCGGCGCGGGCCTCGGCGATGATCCGGGCGCCCTCGTGCTCGGCCGAGACGGTGATCTCGTTCACCGAGACCAGACGGGCGTGTTCCGCCTCACCCTCGCTGATGATCCGATCGGCCTCGCGCTTGCCGGCCTCCATGATCTTGTCCCGCTCCTCCAGCAGCGCGGCGGCCCGGCGCAGATCGGCGGGGAGCTCGGCGCGCAGCTCGTCGAGGGCGGCGATCATCTCGCCCCGGTCGACCATGCAGTTGTTGCGCGACATGGGGACGGAGCGGGCCTGCTCCACCATGGCGATCAGTTCGTCGATGCGATCGAGCGGGTCCACCGGTACCTCACTCCTGTCGTTCGTCGGCCGACCTACATGATGCGGCCTGCGCCTGAATTCGGCGCTGAACACATCATGTCGCGCCCGCTCCACCGCACGCCGATCCACCCCCACCCGGCGCGTCGCGCGCCGCCCGGGGGTCTGCCTCGAGGCCAGGGTCAGGTCAGGGCCGGGCCTGCGGGGCGAGGCGGGCCACCAACTGCTCGCGGACCACGTCGGGGACGTGCGCCGAAATGTCCCCGCCCCACTTGGCCACGTCCTTGACCAGGCTGGAGGAGAGGAAGGAGTAGAGCGGGTTGGTCGGCATGAAGAGGGTCTCCACGCCGGCCAGGCCGATGTTCATCTGGGCCATCTGGAGCTCGTAGTCGAAGTCGCTGACCGCGCGCAGGCCCTTGATCAGCACGCTGGCCTGCTGGGCCCGGCAGAAGTCGACCAGCAACCCGCGGAACGACTCGACCCGCACGTTGTCGTACGAGGCGGTCACCTGGCGGAGCATGTCGATCCGCTCCTCGACGGTGAACAGCCCCTGCTTCGACTGGTTGACCAGCACGCCGACGATCACCTCGTCGAAGAGCCGGCTGGCCCGGCCGATGATGTCGAGGTGTCCGTTGGTGACCGGATCGAACGAGCCGGGACAGACCGCACGTCTCATGATCGGCGACCGTACCAAAGGGTGGTCTCGCCGTAGCGACGACTGCGCTCGGGCGTGATGCCTTCCACCCAGGTGACCGGCCCGGTGCGGCTGGACCGCTCCACGACCACCAGGGCGTCCGGGACCAGCCAGCCGCCGTCGACCAGCGCGGCCAGCAGCGCGGTGATCTCCTCGTCGGAGACGGCGTACGGCGGGTCGGCGAAGACCACGTCGTACGGCCCGCCGTCGGCCCCGGCGGCGAGCACCGCGGCCACTTTGCCGGTGACCAGGCGAGCGGCCGGGGCGGCCCGCAGCGCGGCGATGTTCTCCCGGATCACCTGGGCCGCCCGGGCGTCGGACTCCACCAGCAGCACGTGCTCCGCACCCCGGGACAGCGCCTCCAAGCCGACCGCGCCGGAGCCGGCGTACAGGTCGGCGAAGCGCGCGCCGTCCAGATCCAGTTCGGCCTGCACCGCGCTGAACAGCGCCTCCCGGACCCGGTCGGAGGTCGGCCGCGTGCCGGCGCCGGGTGGCGCGGCGATCCGCCGGCCGCCGAGCGTCCCGGCCACGATCCGGGTCACCATCTGCTCCCGCACATGCCCCAGACGCTACGCGACGCCGGCCCAGGCGCCCGATCCGTACCGCAGGGCGGCCGGGTAGACACCCGCCGTACATCAATGATCTCAAATTCATAACAGACCCTCCACGAGACGTCGATCCACGTAACGGCCGACGTGTCGTTGTCGCTAGGGTCTGCCCGGTTGTCGGGCGTGAGGCTCCGGTCCGCCCGACACACTCCGATTCCCCTCATCAGGAGTAGACGTGAACCGTCTGAACCTCCGGCGCGGCCTGGCGGTCACCGCCGGCGCGCTGATCGGCCTCGCCGGCGTCGCCACCTTCGCGAATCCGGCCCTGGCCCACCACCCCGAGCCCTCCGGCACGTACTGCGCAGCCCAGGACGGCAAGGTCACTGTCAACTGGTCGGTCGGCAACAGCGAGACCGACCTCGCCGGCACCATCACCAAGCTCGAGTCCACCGTGCCGGGTGACATCACCGGCGGCCTGGCCGTCGAGGCCACCCTGCCCAAGAAGGGCGAGGGCACCCTGACCGGCACCCAGACCCACACCTTCACCGGCGAACTGCCGGAGCTGAAGCTGACCGTGGAGGCACGGTGGGAGCGCGGCGACCGGATCATCACCGAGGCCCGCAGCGTCGTCGCGCAGCCCGCCGGTGACTGCGCCCCTGCCGAGCCGCCGAGCACGCCGGCCTCGCCGGAGCCGCCGGCGTCGCCGGAGCCCACCCCGTCGGCCACCAGCCCGGCGGCCACTCCCTCCGCCCCGGCCGAGCCGGAGGAGCCGGTGTTCCGGCTCGAGGAGACCTGCGACACGATGACCTTCCTGGTGGAGAACCCGGCGAAGGGCATCCCCTTCACCGCCACGTTCACCACGGAGAAGGGCGTCACCAAGAAGCTGGTCTCTGAGCCGGGCAAGACCACCTCGGTCAGCTTCGACGCGTACAAGGGCCTCAAGGTCACCGTCAAGTACGACGTGGTCGAGGACACCGAGACCATCGACTACACCCAGCCGAAGGACTGCGCGGGCCAGGGTGGCGGCCTGCCGGTCACCGGTCCGGCGGCCGGCGCGATCGCGGGTGGCGCGGCCGTGCTGCTCGCCGCCGGCGCGGTGCTGTTCGTGATGGCCCGCCGTCGCCGGGTCCGCTTCACCGCCTAATCCCGTTCGGATCTCCCGAGGGCGCGTCGACCATCCGGTCGGCGCGCCCTCGCCGTTTGCCGCCCTCCTCAGCGGGCGGCGAGGAGCCCGCCGAGCAGGACGGGATCGACCTCGGCCTGGTTGGCCAGCACCACCAGCCGTCGGTCCGAGTCGGGCAGCCAGGCGGCGAACGCCTTGAAGCCCGCGTTCTCCCCCGAGTGGTGCACCGCCCGCTCCCCGGCCAGCGGCCCGAGGAAGCAGCCGTAGCCGTACGCCTCACCGCCCCGGGTGGCCGCCGCGTGCGGGGTGGTCATCAGCGCCACCGAGGCGGGTGTGAGCAGCCGCCCCCGACGTGGCACGTCGAGCCAGGTGAGCAGGTCGTCGCCGGTGCACCAGACGTCCCCGGCGCCCATGCTCACCGTGGTCAGGTCCCAGGATGGCACCGGCCGGCCGCTCTCGTGTCCGGCCGCCACGTCGACGCGGC
Source organism: Micromonospora sp. CB01531 (assembly GCF_001905095.1). GTDB lineage: Bacteria > Actinomycetota > Actinomycetes > Mycobacteriales > Micromonosporaceae > Micromonospora. The sequence goes on along the minus strand of NZ_LWLS01000001.1, from coordinate 312,676 downwards.
CCCCCGGGGCGCCGGCGAAGCTGCCGGTCATGCCGAGCGGCCCGAAGACCTCCTCGGCGAGGAACGCGGCGTAGGGCCGGCCGGACGCCCGCTCGACGGCGCGGGCCAGCAGGACATACCCCGGGCTGCTGTAGTGCCAACCGGCGCCGGGGGCGAACAGCGGCGGCACGCCGGCGAAGACGGCCAGCAACTCGTCCGGCTCGACCGGACGGCCCAGGTCGATCATCGGGTACTCCGGCCAGTGACCCAGGCCGGAGGTGTGGGTGAGTAAGTGGTGCAGGCTGATCCCGGACCAGTCCGGCGGTGGGTGCGGCAGCCAGCGGCTCACCGGATCGGCCAGGCCGAGGGCGCCCCGCTCGGCGAGGAGCAACACCGCCGCCGCGGCCATCTGCTTGCTGATCGATGCGATCTGGAACCGGGTCGCCCGGGTGCAGGGCAGCCCGGCGGTGTCGTCGGCAGAGCCGGTCACACGGTCGATGACCAACTCGTCGCCACGGGCCAGCAGGAGCACTCCACGAGGGATGGGCAGCGTCGACATCGACCGATCCTAGGCGCGGCCGCCCGATCGGTGGGGTCAGCCCTTCTCCAGGTACTCCGCGCGTTCCTCGTCGACCAGGGCCGCGACCGAGGCGGCCAGGGCCGGGTGCCCGGCCAGCTCCGGATCCTCCTCGACCAGGGCGATCGCCTCGGCCCGGGCGTCCCGGATCAGGTCGGTGTCCCGCAGCAGCGACAGCAGCCGCAGGTGGGACCGGCGGCCCGACTGGGTGGCGCCCAGCACGTCACCTTCGCGGCGCTGCTCCAGGTCCAGCTCGGCGAGCTTGAACCCGTCGGTGGTGGAGGCGACCGCGTCCAGCCGCTCCCGGGCCGACGAGCCCTCCATCGCCTCGGTGACCAGCAGGCACAGGCCGGGCGCCGAGCCACGGCCCACCCGGCCACGCAACTGGTGCAGCTGGGAGACACCGAACCGGTCGGCGTCCAGCACGATCATCACGGTGGCGTTGGGCACGTTGACCCCCACCTCGACCACCGTGGTCGCTACCAGCACGTCCAGGTCGCCGGCGGCGAAGGAGCGCATGACGGCGTCCTTCTCGTCGGCCAGCAGCCGCCCGTGCAGCACGCCGATCCGCAGCCCGTGCAACGGGCCCTCGGCGAGCAACGGCGCCACCTCGGTCACCGCGAGGGGCGGGCGGCGGCCGTTGTCGTCCTCGGCGGGCGGTTCCTCCTCCGCGGCCGGTCCTTCCCCGATCCGCGGACACACCACGTACGCCTGGTGGCCGGCGGTGACCTCCTCGCGCAGCCGGCGCCAGGCCCGGTCGAGGAACGCCGGCTTCTCGGCGGCCGGCACCACGTGCGAGGCGATCGGCGAACGCCCCTGCGGCAGCTGCGAGAGGGTGGAGATCTCCAGGTCGCCGTAGACGGTCATGGCCACCGTGCGCGGGATCGGGGTGGCGGTCATCACCAGCACGTGCGGCGGCTGGTCGGCCTTGGCCCGCAGCGCGTCCCGCTGCTCCACGCCGAACCGGTGCTGCTCGTCCACCACCACGAGGCCCAGGTCGTGGAAGTCGACCCCCTCGTAGAGCAGGGCGTGGGTGCCGAGCACGATCCCCGCCCGCCCCTCGGCCACCTCGGCGAGCGCCCGCCGCCGGGCCGCCGCGCCGAGCGAGCCGGTGACCAGCTCCACCCGGGTGGCGCCATCGGCGGCGCCCAGCTCTCCGGCCCGCGCCAGCGGGCCGAGCAGGTCGAGCATGCCCCGGTAGTGCTGGGCCGCGAGCACCTCGGTCGGGGCGAGCAGCGCGGCCTGCCCGCCGGCGTCGACCACCTGGAGCATTGCCCGCAGCGCGACCACTGTCTTGCCGGAGCCCACCTCGCCCTGGAGCAGCCGATGCATCGGGTGGGCGGTGGCCAGGTCGGCGGCGATCTCCCGGCCGACGGCCTGCTGGCCGGGGGTCAGCTCGTACGGCAGCCGGGCGTCGAAACCGTCCAACAGGCCACCCGGTTTCGCCGGGCGGGCCCGCGCCGGCCAGGCCGCCGCGCGGTGCTTGCGCTGCACCAGGGTGAGCTGCACGGCGAAGGCCTCGTCCCACTTGAGCCGGCGCCGGGCCCGGTAGAGCTCCTCCTTGCTGGACGGCCGGTGGATCTCGCGCAGCGCGGTGCCGATGCCGACCAGGTTCCGGCTCGTCCGCACCGTGGCGGGCAGCGGGTCGTCCGGTGCGGTGAACGTGTCCAGCACCACCCGGACGCAGCGGGCGATCACCCAGGTCGGAACCGCCGCCGCGGCCGGGTAGACCGGAATCAGCGCGCCGGCGAACTCCTCGACCTCCTCGTTGGCCGCCGCCTCGCCGTCGCCGCCCTCCCCGAGCAGCACGTACTCCGGACCGTTGAGCTGCCGCTTGCCCCGGAACTCGGTGACCTTGCCGGCGAAGAGCCCCCAGCGGCCGGGGCGCAGGTCCCGCTCCCGCCACGCCTGGTTGCCGAAGAAGGTGAGGGTGAGCACGCCGCCGGAGCCGTCCCCGACGGTCACCTCCAGCAGGTTGCCCCGGCGCTGGCGCATCGGCCGGACCGCGGTGCGCTGCACCTGGGCCAGCACGGTCACCTGCTCCCCCACGTCCAGCGAGCGGATGTCGGTGTGCTCGCCGCGCTCGTCGTAGCGGCGGGGGAAGTGGTAGATCAGGTCGCCGGCGGTGTGCAGGTCGAGGTGACTGGCCAGGGCCTTGGCGGTCTTCTCCCCGACCAGCTTCTTCAGCGGCGTGTCCACCGTGGCCGGTTCGCTCGTCATTCGACCCCCACCAGGAGCGGATAGTACGGCTGCCCACCCTCGTACGCCTGCACCTCCACGAACGGCCAGGACCGCTCGACGTGCTCGCGTACCCGGTCGGCCAGCCCGTCCGGGGCGTCCGCCCCGCACAGCAGGGTGACCAGTTCGCCGCCGCCGCCGAGCATCCGGTCGACCACGGCGGTGCAGGTGTCGAGCAGCTCGGTGCCGATCAGGTGCACCTCCCCCTCGACCAGCGCCAGCACGTCGCCCGGCCGGCACGGCCCGGCGACCGTGAGCGCCTCCTTGCTGGCGTGGCAGACCTCGGCGTACCGGCAGGCGCCGGCCGCCTCGGCCATGGCGATGACGTCGTCCTCGAAGCGGCGGGACGGGTCGCGGACGGCGAGGGCGGCGAGCGCCTGCACCGGGGACCGGGTGGGCACCACGCTCACCTTCACCCCGAGCCGGTGCGCCTCCCGGGCCGCCGTGCTGGCCACCGACTGGGTGTTGGGGTCGTTGGGCAGCACCACCACCCGGGCGGCCCCGGTGGCGTGGATCGCGTCGAGCAGCTCGCCGGTGGACGGGTTGGCCGGCACCACCGTGGCCCCCTCCGCCCCGAACAGCTCGGCGATGCCGGCGCCGGTGGCCACCACCACGGCCGCCCGGCCGTCGGGCAGCGGCGGTGGCGGCGCCTGGTCGGCGAATCGGGTCACCGTGATCCGGTGCGGGCGACCAGCGACCACGCCCGCCTCGATCGCCGCTCCGACGTCGTTGACGTGCACGTGCACGTTCCATGTCCCGATGGCTGGGCCGGCGCCACCGACGATGACGAGGGAGTCGCCGAGCGCGCCCAGCTCGGCGCGCAGCCGGACGACCGCCTCCTCGGTGGCGTCGAGCAGGTACTGCACCTCGTAGGCGTACGCCGAGGAGCCGGCCTCCCGAGCCGCCGTGGCGGGCGGGCGGACCGCGGGCGACGCGGGCACCGCCGGCCGGGGGCTCTCCCCGGTGACCACCTCGACCAGCGCGTCCAGCAGCAGGCAGAGGCCCCGGCCGCCGGCGTCCACCACGCCGGCTCGGGCCAGCGCGGGCAACTGCTCGGGGGTACGCGCGAGCGCGCCGGCCGCCCCGGCCGCCGCGGCCCGGGTCACCGCGCGCAGGTCGTCGCTGTCCGCCTGCATGGCGGCGCGTGCGGCGGCGGCGACCACGCTGAGCAGGGTGCCCTCGACCGGCTGGGCGACCGCGGCGTACGCGGCGGTGGTGGCTTCGGCCAACGCGGCGGCGAACAGCCGGCCGCGGACCGCCGGGGCGGCGGCGAGCGCGTCGGCCAGGCCCCGCAGGATCTGCGACAGGATCACCCCGGAGTTGCCCCGCGCACCGAGCAGCGCGCCCCGGGCCATCAGCCGGAGCGCGTGCCCGTGCGGGGTGTGCCCGTCCTCGGGGAGGGTCTCCAGGTCCATGGCGAGGGCCTGCTGCGCGGACGTGAGGGTGAGCACCAGGTTGGTGCCGGTGTCCCCGTCCGGGACCGGGTAGACGTTGAGGTCGTCGATCTCACCCTGGTGTCGCTGGAGGGCGGCCAGCCCGCTCGCGCACCAGCGGCGCACCGCGGCGGCGTCGAGGGTGTCCAGCACGTCGGGAAGCCTACTGGCGCGCACCGACACGCGCCGAGGTCGACCGGTTCCCGTCGGCGTGTCCGACCGGCCGGGGCGGCGGTCCGGGCCCGGGCCGGGCCGGTACGCTGGGCGGCATCACACCGACGGCTCCAGCTCGGCGCGGGTGACGCCACGCCGCGAACTGGAGCCGTCGACCGCCGCCGGCCGGGCCGGTTGGGCCAACCGGCGAGCCATCGGGTAACCTGGCCAGGTTGCCCGGGCAGCGCCTGGCGGCGACCTCATGAACGTTTCAAACCCAGGAGTATCCCGTGGCTAGCGTGTGCGACGTCTGTGGCAAGGGGCCGGGCTTCGGCCACAACGTGTCCCACTCGCACCGGCGGACCAACCGCCGCTGGAACCCGAACATCCAGTCGGTGCGTACCCCGGCCGGTGGCGGCACCACCAAGAAGATGCAGGTCTGCACCTCGTGCATCAAGGCCGGCAAGGTCACCCGCGCCTGACGCGGTAGCGCCACCCAGAGCTCGTCGGTAGCCGGCGGACCGGAAGGGTCCGCCGGCTTCTGTCGTGTCCGAAAGCCGCTTCTGTCGTGTCCGAGAGCCGCCTCCGTCGTGTCCGAAAGCCGGAGCTGACGGGTGGCCGAACACCTGGCGACCGGGGGTGTGCGGCCCGATTAGGGTCGTGCTGCGCCGGCTGTCCGGTCCGGCGCCGGTGGGGTGGGGAGGAACGACCGGTGGACCTGGACCTGGGTCGCGACGAGATGGTGGTGATCGGCGCGTCGCTCGGCTCGCTGCGGTGGTTCGACCAGGAGCTGCCGGCCGGCAGCGTGGTCGTCGTCGAGGAGCCCGACGTGATCCGCCGACGGGGCCTCGAACGCCTCACCGCCGAGCTGCCCCTCGTCTCCCGGCTGGTGCCGGCCGCGTACCAGACCGGCCTCGACGTCGACGCGCTGCTCGCCCGGGAACCCGGCCTGGCCTCCGCCCGGCTCGTCGTGCCCGGCCTGGAGTACGCGGTCGGCGCCGCGGCCCGGCTGGCCGAGCGGCTCGGCCTGCCCGGAGCCGGGGTACCGGCGGCCGACGTCTTCACCGACAAGCACCGGATGCGGCTGCTCGCCGACGCCGCCGGCCTGGCCAACCCGGCGTACGAGCTGGTCGACGACCCGGCGCGGGCGGCGGAGTTCGCCCGGTGCCACGGCGACCGGTGCGTGCTCAAGCCCACCCGCCGCTCCGGCAGCCTCGGCGTGCAGCTGATCGCCGACCCGGCGGAGATCGCCGCCGCCTGGGCGACCAGCGCCACCCCGCAGGCAACGGTGGAGGCCGCCGCGGGCCTGCCCACCGAGGTGCTGGTCGAGGAGCTGCTCGCCGGCTCGGAGCACAGCGTCGAGCTGCTGGTCACCGACGGCGAGGCGATCTTCGCCAACGTCACCGACAAGCGGATCGTCGGCGGTCGGTTCCCGGTGGAGAGTGGCCACACCGTGCCGTCCGCGCTTCCCGAGGTGGAGCACCGGGCGCTGCGCGACGCTGCCGTCCGGCTCGCCGAGGCGGCCGGCTTCCGCAGCGGCATACTGCACAGCGAGTGGATCCTGGTCGACGGCGTGCCGACGCTGGTGGAGTGCGCGGCACGGATGCCCGGCGACATGATCACCGCACTGGTCTCGATCGCCTACGAGTGCGGTTTTATCGAGGCGTACCTGCGGGTGCTGCGCGGCGAGCGGCCCGCGCTGCCGGCCCGGCCGGCCGGCGCGGCGGCCGTCGAGTTCCTGGTGGCCCCACCCGGGCGGGTCACCGCCGTGGACGGGGTCAAGGCGGCGCTGCGGGTGCCCGGCGTGCTCGACGTGCAGGTCGAGGTCGCCGTCGGGGACATGGTGCCGGAACTGCTCTCCTCGGCCCAGCGCAGCGGACACCTGCTGGCCTGGGGCGCCGACGCCACCGGGGCGGAGAGCGCCGCCCGCAAGGCCGCCGACCAGATCCACATCACCGTCAGCTGATCCAGTCGGCGGCCGCGCGGCCGTCAGAGGATGCGGCCGAAGGAGAGGCAGCCGGGGGCGTTCTTGTAGAAGCCGAAGTTCGGGATCCGCTCGTAGCCGGCCGAGGTGTACATGGAGATCGCCTCCGGTTGCTTGTCGCCGCACTCCAGGACCATCCGCTTGCGGCCCTGCTCCCGCGCCGACCGCTCGACCGCCGCGAGCACCGACCGGGCGACACCCCGGCCCCGGGCGGCCGGCGCGGTGTACATCCGCTTCAGCTCGGCCGTCTCGCCGTCGTCGCCGTGGCTGCGCCAGCCACCACAGCCCACCGGCTGCCCGTCCAGGTAGGCGACCAGGAAGGCGCCCGCCGGGGACTCGAACTCGGTGGCGTCGACCGGCGTGTCGTCGCCGCTGCCGCCGTACCGCTGGCCGAGGTCGGCCAGGGCCGCCCGGATCAACGCCTGCGACTCGGATGCGTCGAAGCGCCGGGCCCGGATCTCGATCTCACTCACGGATGAAGGGTACGACCGCGGCCGGCCCCGAACCGGGGCCGGCCGGCGACGTCGGTCGCAGATCACTCCGTACGGCGGAAGTGGTCCCAGCCCGTCGGGCCCTCGTACGCGGCGCCGTCCACGGTCACCCCGGCGCCCTCGGTCACCTGCCCGATCTGCCGCCAGCCCGGCGGGAGCGTCGCCCCCGCGGGGAAGGTCGCTGCCAGGGCGTGGTCCTCGCCGCCGGCCAGGATCCAGGAGTACGGGTCGACCCCGAGCGCCTGGGCCGCGTCGCGCATCTGCCGGGGCACCTCGAACGCGTCCCGGGTCAGGTCGATCGCCACGCCGCTGGCCCGCGCCACGTGCCCCAGGTCGGCGAGCAGCCCGTCCGAGACGTCGATCATGGCGGTGGCGCCGTGCCGGGCGGCCTCCGGGCCGGCCGCGTACGGCACCTCGGGGCGGCGGTACGCCTCGACCAGCAGCCGGGGCGTGCGGAAGCCGCGGGACAGCACGGTGTAGCCGGCCCCCGCCCAGCCGGTGCGCCCGGCGAGCGCCACCACGTCGCCCGGGCGGGCCCCGGAGCGGACCACCGGCGGCCGGTCGCCCAGATCGCCCAGGGCGGTCACGGCGATCGTGATGACGGGGCTGGACGACATGTCGCCGCCGACCACGCCCGCCCCGACCAGGGCCGCCTCGGCGCCCAGCCCGTCGGCCAACTCCTCCGCCCAGCTCGTGTCCAGCTCCGCCGGGATGCAGAGGGCGACCAGCAGCGCGGTCGGGGTGGCGCCCATGGCCGCGATGTCGGCGAGGTTGGCGGCCGCCGCCCGGTGCCCGACATCCCGGGCCCCCGACCAGTCCCGGCGGAAGTGCCGCCCCTCCACCAGCACGTCGGTGGAGGCCACCACCCGCCGGTCCGGCGCGGCGACCACCGCCGCATCGTCACCGGGACCGAGCAGGCAGCTCTCCCCCTGCGTCAGCCGGGCGGTCACCCGGTCGATCAGCCCGAATTCCCCGACACCCGCGACTGTCATGCCGTCCCCTCGTCGCGCTCACTCGTCACTCGCTCCGCCCACGCCGTGGCCTCGCTCACCGCGTCCAACCGGCCACCGATACGGATCACGGCTGCTCCGTACGGTAGTTTCACCCTTCGGACCGCCCCAGGCGGCGACGGACGGAGGTCGAGTCGTGGTACAGGCGTACATCCTCATCCAGACCGAGGTCGGGCGGGCGCGTGACGTGGCCGGTCAGATCTCGGACCTTGCCGGCGTGGTGCGTGTCGACGCCGTCACCGGGCCGTACGACGTGGTCGTCCTCACCGAGGCGAACACCGTCGACGAGCTCGGCAAACTCATCGTCAGCAAGGTGCAGATGGTGCCCGGCATCACCCGCACCCTCACGTGTTCGGTGGTGCGCCTGTAAGTGGACAAGATTACTATCTCCCCCGCTCAGGACGAGGCCGGCACGGCCGACGAGGCCCCGCGCCGGGACCGGAGCACCCGCGGCGCCGCCCTCTGGGCGACGCTGATCGCGCTGCCGGTGACCGTGGCGGTGGCCGGGTTCACCTTCGCCAAGCTGGCCCCGGACGAGCCGGCCGCCGCACCGCAGCCGTCGGCGACCGCCGTGCGGCCGCAGTCGACCGCCCCGGTCGAGATGCCCGCCCCGGCCCTGGCCGAGCGGCCGGCGACGCTGTGCCGGGCCCTGCTGTCACAACTCCCGCCGAGCGTGCGCGACCTGCAGCAACGGCCGGTCACCGCCGGCGCAGAGCAGAACGCCGCGTACGGCGATCCGGCGCTGACCGTGGCCTGCGGCGGCACCCCGCCGGTGATCCAGCCCACCGACGAGGTGTGGCGGGTCAACAAGGTCTGCTGGTACGCCGCGCAGGAAGCCGACGGCAGCGTGCTGACCACCGTCGACCGGGAGACCCCCGTCCGGGTCCGGCTGCCCAAGCAGTACGAGCAGCCGCTGCAGTGGGTCGCCCCGATCTCCGACGCGATCGTCGCGGCGGTCCCCTCGGCCAAGACCGCCCCGTCCGGCTGCTCCGGCTGACGTCGCGCCCTCCGAGGGCGCAGATTCACGGAACGAGTGGCCTTCCACGCCGGAATGGCCACTCTTTCCGTGAATCAGGCCGGATCTTGAGCCGCGTGACGGGTCAGCGGCCGGCGCGGCGGAGGGCGGTGCGGAGGAGGCGGTTGACCAGCTTCGGATACTCCAGGCCGCTGGCCGCCCACATGCGCGGGAACATCGAGGTCGGGGTGAAACCGGGCATGGTGTTGATCTCGTTGAGGTAGACGTCCAGCTCCGGGGTGACGAAGAAGTCGACCCGGGCCAGCCCGGAGCAGTCCAGCGCGGTGAACGCGCGGGTGGCGTACTCCTGCACCCGGCGGGCGACCGGCTCGGGCAGCTTCGCCGGGACGTCGTACTCGCAGACCTCGTCGGCGTAGATGTACTTGGCCTCGAAGTCGTACCAGTCACGGCCGCCGATCATCCGCACCTCGGCCAGCACCGACGCCTCGGGGGCGCCGCCGGCCTCCCCTTCCAGCACGCCGCACTCGATCTCGCGGCCGACGATCGCGCCCTCGACCAGCACCTTGGTGTCGATCTCGCGGGCGGTGGCGACCGCCGCGTCGAGCTGGGACCAGTCGTCGACCTTGGTGATGCCGAAGGAGGAACCGGCCCGGGACGGCTTGACGAAGACCGGCAGGCCGAGGCGCTCCTTGTCCTCCTCGGTCATCGTCATCCCGTTGCGCAGCACCACGTACGGGCCGACCGGGATGCCCTCGGCGGCGCAGAGCTTCTTGGTGAACTCCTTGTCCATGGCCGCCGCGGAGGCGAACACGTTCGCCCCGACGTACGGGATGCCGGCCATCTCCAGCATCCCCTGGATGGTGCCGTCCTCGCCGTACGCGCCGTGCAGCACCGGGAAGACCACGTCCACGTCGGCCAGCGCCCGGGGGCCCTGCGTCGGGTCGAGCACCATCAGGCCACCCGCCGCCGGATCGGCGCGCAGCACCAGTTCCGCACCGGAGCCGGCGGTGATCTCCGGCAGCTTGCGATCCTGGATGGCCAGTTGACCCGGGTCGCCGCTGGCCAGCACCCACTGGCCCTGCCGGGTGATACCGACCGGGACCACCTCGAACTCGTCCGGGTCCAGCGCGGCCAGCACGCTGCCCGCGCTGACGCAGGAGATGCCGTGCTCGGGGCTGCGGCCGCCGAAGACGATCGCCACACGGGTCTTGCCTGGGGTGGTCACTCCGGTCACCTCTTCGTTCGCGACTGCGGCTGGCCGTGCTCGCCGGTGGCGCTCACCCGGTTGACCCTACTGTGCGTGGCGATCCCGGGCAGCCGATACCCGAGGAGACGGCATCTCACCGCGCAACCGGTCAACGAGCGGTACACAGGGAGTAATCGGGCGGCCAGCTCAGTCGAACGGCCGCCGCGCCGCCGGTGGCGATGCAGGCCCGCGACGGTGAGCGGATCGGAGCGGCCGCCGACTAGGCTGCTCGTCCTGTGAGCTCGGATGCCCTCATCGACAGCCTGCTGGCCGCCCTCGACGCCCGGCCCGACGATCTGCCGCTGCGCCTGCACCTGGCCGGACTGCTGTTGGACGGCGGCCGGGGCGCCGAGGCCATCGCGCACATCGGGCAGGCGCTTGCCCGGGACCCGGGCAACGCGCAGGCCCAGACCCTGATGCAGCGGGCACTCGGCGGGCCCGTACCCCCGGCGCAGCGCACGGCACCCACCGCCTCGCCCGAGCACGACCGCCCGGCACCGCCCGCCTCCGCGGGTCCGTCCGGGGACGACCGCCCGGCACCGCCGGCGCAGCGCCCGGCGCCCGCGGGTCCGTCGGGGCACGACCCGCTGGCCGCGTACGAGCAGGAGTTGGCCGACGTCGTGCCGCCGCGCTTCGCCCGGGCCGGCGACGAGCCGGAGCCGGTCCGCGGCGCGGCCGACCGGGTGTACGACGTGGAGTCCTCCTCGGTCCGGCTGGCCGACGTGGGCGGCATGTCGGCCGTGAAGGAACGGCTGGAGCTGGCCTTCCTGGGCCCGCTGCGCAACCCGGAGCTGCGCCGGATGTACGGCAAGAGCCTGCGCGGCGGCCTGATGCTCTACGGGCCGCCCGGCTGCGGCAAGACCTTCCTGGCCCGGGCGGTGGCCGGGGAGATGGGCGCGAAGTTCCTGTCGCTGTCCATCGTGGACGTGCTGGACATGTGGGTCGGCAACTCGGAGCGGAACCTGCACCAGCTGTTCGAGGCGGCCCGGCGCGACGCTCCCTGCGTGCTCTTCCTCGACGAGATCGACGCCCTGGGCCACAAGCGGTCGCAGGTCTCGTCGAGTTCGATGCGGACGCTGGGCAACCAGCTCCTGGCCGAGCTGGACGGCATGGAGGGCGACAACGAGGGCGTCTTCGTGCTGGCCGCCACGAACACCCCGTGGGACGTCGATCCGGCGCTGCGCCGGCCGGGCCGGCTGGACCGGGTGGTGCTGGTGCTGCCGCCGGACGCCGAGGCCCGTGTGGCGATCCTGGAGTACCACCTGCGCGAACGGCCGATCGCCAACATCGACCTGCGCCGGGTGGTCGCGGCGACCGAGGACTTCTCCGGCGCCGACCTGGCCCATCTCTGCGAGAGCTCCGCCGAGTTCGCGATGGCCGACTCGGTACGCACCGGCCAGGTCCGGATGATCGAGCAGCGGGACCTGGAGCGGGCGCTGAAGGAGGTCCGCCCGTCCACCCGGCCGTGGCTGTCCACCGCCCGCAACGTCGCCATGTTCGCCAACGAGGGCGGTGTCTACGACGACCTGGTCGCGTACCTGAAGCGGCGCAAGCTGCTGTGAGGCCCGGTGGCCGGTGGCGGGACCCGCCACCGGCCACCGGTGTCCCGCCCGCTGTCGACCGGGTCCGGGGAGGCGGGCCGGGGGCTCAGTCCGGTTGCTCCGGGACCTGGGGGTGGCGCCCCACCGCGATGACCTTGACCCGTTGCCGCCCCGCCCGGACCATGCCCAGCGCCATGAAGGCGCCGGCGATCCGGTCCGCCGCCTCCCGGCTGTTGGCGCCGACCACCTGCCGGCGCCGCTCGGGGCTCGTCCGCTCGTTGCGCCCCAGCCCTTCCATCGGGCGGACGTCGGTGAGGACCACGAGGAAGCGGGTCATCCCCGTCCACCCCCGCCCGGAGGGCGGCAGCCCGTCACCGTCATGCGATCCCCTCCCCGTGCCCTGGGCGGTAGGGGCACGCGGCGATCGGGTCGTGGGGGAGTGAAAACCCGATCGCCGCGCGCCCCATCCCCTCCGGTCACTCACCACCACCGTCGCCACGACAACCGGTGGTGAGGACGCGAACACAGATTGACAGGTGGACACGCGTGAATGCAACTCTCATCGACCTTCTCTCATGCGCATTCTCCCCTTGATGTGCAACCATCGATGCATGGCGCCGAAGACCGCCCGGGCCCGACGGCTCGGCATCGCCCTGCGTACCCACCGGGAGGCCGCCGGCCTGACCCTCGAGGCCGCGGCCGACGAGATCAACAGCACCCGGAGCACCCTGTCCCGGTACGAGAACGCCCAGACGCTGGTCAGCCCGGCCACCGTGCGTGCGCTGCTCACCCTCTACCGGGTCGGGCCCGACGAGATCGCCGCGGCGGTGCAGCTCGCCAAGGACGCCCGCAAGCCCGGCTGGTGGGTCTCCTACTCGTACCTGCTGGACCGGCGGACCATCGACTTCATCGCGCTGGAGGCGGAGGCGACCGGGATCGCCAACTTCGAGCCCTCGGTGGTGCCCGGCCTGCTCCAGACCGCCGACTACATCCGCGGCGTGATGCGCGGCGGCCCGCACACGCTCAGCGACGAACAGGTGGAGCAGCGCGTCCACCTGCGCCTCGACCGGCAGCAGCGACTCACGAGTGACGATCCGCCGATCCTCGACGCCATCATCGACGAGGGCGCGCTGCTGCGCCCGGTCGGCGACCGGTCCGTGATGGAGGGACAGCTACGACACCTGCTGAAGATGGCCGAACTGCCCAACATCACCGTGCAGGTGATCCCTCTCGCCGCGGGCTACCACCGGGGCACCCGGGGCTCGCTGCACATCCTGGAGTTCGCCGACCCCGAGGACCCGATCATCGCCTCGGTGGAGACGGTCGCCGGGCAGATGGTCCTGGACCGGCCGGGCGACCTGCGTACCTGCACCAAGATCATGGAGCACCTGCGGACCGTGGCGCTGAGCCCGCCAGCCAGCCGGGACCAGCTCCTCCGCCTGTTGAACGAGAGGTAGATCCGGATGAACGGCACGAGCAGCCCCCGCCCGGCAGCGACCGGCTGGCGCAAGAGCAGCCACAGCGGCGACGAGGGCGCGTGCGTCGAGATGGCGACGCTGCCCGAGGCGGTCGCGGTCCGCGACTCCAAGGACCCGGCCGGCCCGGTGCTGGTCTTCTCCCCGGCCGCCTGGACGGCGTTCACCGGCGCCCCACCACGCGGCTGATCCCCCGGACGCCAGGCCGCGGGTCAGCCGGCGACCAGCGGACCGGCGGCGGAGCCGGACCGGACCGCCTCCAGCGCCGCGATGGCCACCCCCCGCGCGCCGGCCATGTCCCGGTCCGGCACCAGCGCGAAGGTGGCCACCGCGCGCTGCTCGGGGCGGAGCACCGTGTACTCCCGCACCGTGGCGAGGAACCAGTCGCGGAACTCCGGCGCCGCCTCCACCACGCCACCGCCGACGAAGTACGCGTGCGGGTCGGTGAAGTTCGCCGCGATGGTGAACAACCGGCCCAACGCCATCGCCTGCTGGGTGAACACCTCCCGAGCCAGCGGGTCGCCCCGCTCGCCGTAGCCGCGCACCAGCTTCGCCGCCCGGCCCGGCGGCTCGGCCGCCAGCGGATGCCCCGGGAACCGGCCCAGCCAGTACGGCAGCAGGTTCCGCTCGATGGCGGTGAGCGAGGCGACGCTCTCCACATCACCGGTGAAGCCGCAGGCGCAAACGGGGACCGCCTGGCCCGGTGCCAGCAGCCCGTCGAGCGGGATGTGCACGTGCCCGAACTCCCCCGCCATGCCGGCTGCGCCGCCGACCACACGGCCGTCCTCCACCACCCCACCGCCGAGCCCGGTGCCGACGATGGCGGCGACCGAGGAACGGCGCATCGCGTCCACGCCGAAGTGGACGTGGTGCGCGTACAGGGCCGCCGCGTTGCCGTCGTTGGCGTAGACCACCGGGAGGCCGAGCCGGTGCTCCAAGGCGCCCCGCACGTCGTACCCCCGCCAGGCCGGCTGGGAGAAGTTGGTCGAGCCGCGCGAGGAGATGACCCCGCTGGCGCTCGCCGGGCCGGGGGTGTCCAGCCCGACGGCACGCACCAGTTCCCGGGGCACCCCGGTACGTGCCACGATGCCGTCGAACGCCCGGGCCAGCGCCTCGATCGCCGCCTCCGGACCGGCCTGGACCTCGCTCGGGATCTCCACCAGCCCGTCCACCAGGAACCGGCCGTCGACGGTCAGCACGGTGGCGTTGTTGCTGGTGCCGCCGTTGTCGAGACCCACCACCACCGGCACACCCGTGCTGCCCACGGCCACCCCTCCCACCGAGCCTGGCCCGAGGCTAGTTCGCCGTTCAGCGGCCCGCCATGCACCGGACGGGCCGGGCAGCGCGACGCTCAGCCGGGCCGGCGGGCCGTGACGGCCGTGGCGTCCAACTCCTCGTCGTGCACCACGGTCGGCACCAGCCCCGCGTCGGCCAGCACTCCGCAGAGCGCCTCGGCCTGGCCGACGCTGGACTCCACGGCCAGGTGCCCGCCCGGGACGAGCCACTCGGCTGCGCCGGCCGTCACCCGGCGCAGCACGGCCAGCCCGTCGTCGCCGCCGTCCAGCGCCATCGGCGCCTCGTAGAGCCGTGCCTCCGCCGGCATCAGGGCCAGCGCGCCGCTCGGCACGTACGGGGCGTTCGCCACCACCAGATCCAGGCGGCCCCGCCACTCGGTCGGGATCGGCCCGAACAGGTCGCCCTGGTAGACGGGCACGCCGAGCGGGGCGAGGTTGCGCCGGGCGCAGGCCACCGCGGCCGGGTCGAGGTCGGCGGCGGCCAGCCAGCGGGGCGCGAGCCGGCCGTGCAGCACCAGCGCGGCGGCGCCGGACCCGCAGCAGAGGTCGAGCACGGCCGGTGCCGGACCGGCCACCGCCGTCGCCGCGGCGACCAGCAGGGCGGTCCGCCCCCGGGGCACGAAGACCCCCGGGTCGACGGCGATCCGCCGGCCGCAGAACTCGGCCCAGCCGAGCAGGTGTTCCAGCGGCAGGCCGGCGAGCCGGCGGTCAACGAGCTCGGTCAGGGCCGCGGCCGAGTCGGCGGCGGCGATCAACAGGTCCGCCTCGTCCTCGGCGTAGACGCAGCCGGCGGCACGCAGCCGGGCGACGAGGGCGGGACGGTCGGGAGGGAACGGTGCCATGGCATGCCTTTCGGGAACGCTTGTCGGCGCTCCCGGCGTCGCCTAACCAGGGACGACGCGGACTCGGCGGGGAGCGCCGGTCCTTCGCTGGTGGATCGTGCTCACCTCCTCCGGTCGGGGCCCGCGCGGGCCGTGGCTGTCGTCACCCTAGCGGAGCTGGCGCCGGCCGGCCGCCTCGGCACCGGCGCGCTGCGGCGTCAGTCCACGCCGGTGTCAGTCCGCGCCGACGATCGGCCGTCCCCGGGGTCAGGCCGCGCTGGCGTCCAGCGCGGCGGTCACGTCGGCCACCAGGTCGGCCGGATCCTCGATCCCGCAGGAGAGCCGGACGAAGCCGGGGGCGGTGTCGTCGCCCCACTGGGCCCGCCGGTCGGCGGTGGTGTGCAGCCCGCCGAACGAGGTGGCGGCGGCAACCAGCCGGGACGCGTCCAGGAACCGGGCCACCTGGGCGGCGTCGCCCAGGTCGAACGAGAGCACCCCGGGCATCCGTCGCATCTGGACCGAGGCGACCGGGTACGCCGGATCCTCCGGCCGCCCGGGCCAGCGCAGGCCGGTGACGTCGGCGCGGCCCGCGAGCAGCCGGGCGAGCGCCTCGGCGTTGGCGGTCTGCCGGGCCAGCCGCAGGTCCACGGTCGCCAGCGAGCGGTGCGCCAGCCAGCAGTCGAACGCGCCGGGTATGCCGCCGGTGGTGGTCCGCCAGGCCGTCACCGGGTCGAGCAGCTCGGCGGAGCGGGCCGCCACGTACCCGAGCAGCAGGTCGGAGTGGCCGGTGAGCGCCTTGGTGCCGGAGGCGACCACCACGTCGGCTCCGAGGTCCAGCGGGCGCTGCCCGAGCGGGGTGGCGGTGGTGTTGTCCACCGCGAGCAGCGCTCCGGCGGCGTGCGCGGCAGTGGCCAGGGCCAGCACGTCGGCCACGTCCAGGCCGGGGTTCGCCGGGGTCTCCAGCAGCACCAGGCGGACACCCTCGAACGAGGGGTACGGCCCGGCCGTCGGCACGAAGTGGACCTGCACCCCGATGCCCTCGAGGGTGGCGGTGGCGAACGCGCGGACCGGGAAGTAGCCGTCGGCGGGGAGCAGCACGGTGTCCCCGGGGCGCAGCAGCGCCAGCAGCAGCCCGGTGATGGCCGCCTGGCCGCTGGCGAAGACCCGGCAGTCCCCGCCCTCCAGCTCCCCGATGGCCGCCTCCAGCAGCCGCCGGGTGGGGTTGTCCGGCCGGCCGTACCCGTTGGGTGCCGCCGCCGGCCCCTCCCACGGGTCCAGGTGGTACGGCGCGGCGAAGACCGGTCCCGGCAGGAACGGTGCACCGGGCGCCGGGGCCGGCAGCCCGGCGTGCACGCTGCGGGTGCCGTCACCCCAGTCGCTCATGCAGCCGCCTCGCTCCGCTCGGCGGCAGCATGAGGCTCGACCGCACGGTGCCCGATGATTCGCTCGCTCCGCTCGCTCATGGCCGCCTCACTCGTACGACTCGGGCTTCGCGGTCCGGCTCATCAGCGCGTCCACGGCGAGCCGCGGATCCATCCCCTCGTGGCAGATCCGCTCGATCTGCTCGGTGATCGGCATCTCCACCCCGTGCGCCCGGGCCAGGTCCCGGATGGCCAGGCAGCTCTT
This sequence comes from Micromonospora sp. CB01531, assembly GCF_001905095.1. Classification (GTDB taxonomy): domain Bacteria; phylum Actinomycetota; class Actinomycetes; order Mycobacteriales; family Micromonosporaceae; genus Micromonospora. The sequence goes on along the minus strand of NZ_LWLS01000001.1, from coordinate 295,831 downwards.
CACTCCCTCGGCGGTCTGCCGGGTGGCCGCCTGGGCCTGCTCCAGGGTCTCCCCCCGGCCCAGGTGCTCACCGAAGGTGCGGTTGCGGGCCAGCGGCGAGGAGCAGGACGCCACCAGGTCACCCATTCCGGCCAGGCCGGCGAAGGTGATCGGATCGGCGCCGAGCGCCACGCCCAACCGGGCGGTCTCGGCCAGCCCGCGGGTCATCAGCATGGCTCGGGTGTTGTCGCCGAAGCCCATCGCGGTGGCGATCCCGTACGACAGGGCGATCACGTTCTTCACGGCTCCGCCCAGCTCGCAGCCGATCACGTCGTCGTTGGTGTACGGGCGGAAGTACGGCGTCCGGATCGACGATTGGACGAGGGCGGCCCGCCGGCTGTCGGTGCTGGCGACCACAGTCGCGGCGGGCTGCTCGGCGGCGATCTCCGGGGCCAGGTTGGGCCCGGAGACGACCACCACCCGATCGGCGGGCACCCCGGCGGTCTCCATGATCACCTGGCTCATCCGCTTGGTGGTGCCCAGCTCGATGCCCTTCATCAGGGAGACCAGCGTGGCGTCCGGATCCAGGTGGGGGGTCCACTCGGCCAGGTTGGCGCGCAGCGTCTGCGACGGCACGGAGAGCACCACCACCTCCGCCCCGGCGATCGCCTCCTCGGCGTCGCCGGTCGCGGTGACCCGGTCGGGCAGCCGGAGGTCCGGCAGGTAGTCCGGATTGCGGTGCTCGGTGCGGATCGCGTCGGCCACCGACCGCCGCCGGGCCAGGATCGTCACGTCCCGCCCGGCGTCGGCGAGGATCTTGGCGAACGCGGTCCCCCACGACCCCGCCCCCAGCACGGCCACATGCCCGCTCATGCCGTCGCCTCCCTACGGTCGGCGACGCCATGTGGCACCACCGCGCTGAGCCGGCCGATTCGCTCGCTGCGCTCGCTCATTCACTCACCTCGCGGGAACGGGTGCGGGCGGGGCGCTCCCAGAGCGGTGGTGGGGTGCCGCCGCGAATCTCGGCGACCAGGTCACGGATCCGCAGCATGATCGTGTCGGTCATCTCCTCCAGGACCGCCCGGGTCGGCGTGGCGCCCGCCCAGCGGCTCAGGTCGATCGGGGGCCCGGCGACCACGGTCACCGGGGTCCGCGGGCGCAGCCGCAACCGGGCCGTCCGCGGGTCGAACATCTGCTCCGGCCCCCACATGGCGACCGGGATCACCGGCGCGCCGGTGGCCAGCGCCAGCCGGGCCGCCCCGGTCTTGCCCTTCATCGGCCACAGGTCCGGTTCGCGGGTGGTGGTCCCCTCCGGGTAGATCACCACGGCGCCGCCCTCGCGTACCGCCGCGACCAGCTTGTCCAGCGACCTGGCCGCCTCGACCGAGCCGCGCTCCACCGGGATCTGCCGGCACTTGTGCAGGATCCAGCCGATCACCGGCACCCGGAACACGCTGGCCTTGCCGAGGAACTGCGGCCAGCGCCCGGAGTCGTAGATGAAGTGCGCGGAGACCAGCGGGTCGGCGTGCGAGATGTGGTTGGGCACGATGATGAACCCGCCGTCGCGGCGCAGGTGCTCCATGCCCCGCCAGGTGCGCCGCGTCCAGACGGTCAACACCGGCTTGACCAGTACCACGGCTAACCGTGGCCAGAATCCCACCTTCCGCCGCGCCACCCTGTCTCCTCCTCGCGCCCCACGCACCCACGCCCGCGACGAAATCATGCCTGCTCGCCCTGGGTCCGGCCAGAGAGGGTACCGCCGTCCCACTGGCAGGATGGTCACGTGCCCGAGCCGAGCTGGACCGTGGTGGTGCCGGTGAAGCGCCTCGAGGCGGCGAAGAGCCGCCTGCGGGGCGCGCTGTCCGGCGTCCCACACGAGGAGCTGGCGCTGGCGCTGGCGGCCGACACGGTCCGCGCGGTGCGGGCCTGCCCGGCGGTCGCCGAGGTGCTGGTGGTGACGGACGACTCGCGGGTGGCGGCGGAGGTGACGGCGGCCGGCGCCCGGGTGGTGGCGGACCCCGCAGCCGGGCTGAACGCCGCCTTCGGGCACGGCGCGGCAGCCGCCGGCCCGCGCGCGGCGGTGGCCGGGCTCACCGCCGACCTGCCGGCGCTGCGCCCGGCCGAACTGGCCGCGGCGCTGCGGGCCGTCCGCACCGGCCCGCCGGGGATACGCGGGTTCGCGGCCGACGCCCCGGGCACCGGCACCGTGCTGCTCGCCGCGCCGCCCGGCGTACCCCTGGATCCCCGGTTCGGCCCGGGCTCGGCCGCGGCGCACGCGGCCAGCGGGGCGCGCCCGCTGCGCGGTGCCTGGCCCACGTTGCGCCGCGACGTGGACCTCCCGGCGGACCTGGCCACCGCCGCCCGGCTGGGCCTGGGCCCGCGCACCGCCGCGCTGCTCGACGCCCGCGCGGCCGCCACCCCCGGCCGACCCGTCGGGTACGGTGCTGGCATGCAGGGCACGGTGGCCACCTACGACGCGGCGACCCGCAGCGGCGTGCTGCTCCTCGACGACGGCACCGAGCTGGCCTTCCCGGCCCGCGCCTTCGACGCCTCCGGGCTGCGGCTGCTCCGGCTGGGGCAGCGGGTCCGGATCGAGCGGGACGCGGCCGGTGCGGTTGTCCGGGTGACGTTGCCGACGATGGCCTGAGCAACCTGCCCCGAGTTCATTTTCCGTTCACCGGAATCGGGGAATCATGAGGGGGTGAGCACCCCTCGCGAGCAGCCCGAGAGTCCGCCGCACTTCCTGCACCCGACCGCGCCCCGCAACGGCGCCCCGGCCCGCGGCACCGACGGCCGCTTCCGCCGCGTCCGCGCGCCGGAGGAGGACCTGCCCGCCGAGGCGTCGGCCCCCGACTCGGCGGGGCTGGAGGAGTCCCTCGACCCGGTCGAGGGGCCGGGCCCGGCACTGGACGCCGCGCCGCCGGCGGCGCAGCCGCTGCCCGAGGACCGCTTCCTCAACCGGGAGCTCTCCTGGCTCGACTTCAACGCCCGGGTGCTGGCGCTCGCCGAGAACCCGCGCACCCCGCTGCTGGAGCGGGCGAAGTTCCTGGCCATCTTCGCCAGCAACCTGGACGAGTTCTACATGGTGCGGGTGGCCGGGCTGAAGCGGCGCCTGTCCGCCGGCCTGCCGGTACGCGGGGGTGACCGGCTGCCGCTGCGTACCCAGTTGGAGCTGGTCGCGGAGAAGACCGCGGACCTGGTGGCCCGGCACGCCACCTGCTTCGTCGACGAACTGCTGCCGAGGCTGGCCGAGGAGGACATCCGGATCCTGCGCTGGAGCGACCTGGACGACCCGGAGCGGGAACGGCTGCGCACCTGGTTCCGGGAGCACATCTTCCCGGTGCTCACCCCGCTCGCGGTGGACCCGGCGCACCCCTTCCCGTACATCTCCGGGCGGTCGTTGAACCTGGCCGTGTCGGTCCGCGACCCGGACGGCGGATCGGAGCTGTTCGCCCGGGTCAAGGTGCCGAACAACGTACCCCGGTTCGTCCGGGTCGCCCGCGACCAGCCGGGCGTCCGGTTCCTGCCGCTGGAAGACCTCATCTCGGTGCATCTCGGGCAGCTCTTCTCCGGCATGCAGGTGGTCGAGTGCCACCTGTTCCGGGTCACCCGCAACGCCGAGGTCGAGGTGGACGAGGACCGCGACGAGGACCTGCTCCAGGCCCTGGAACGAGAACTGGCCCGGCGCCGGTTCGGTCCCCCGGTACGCCTGGAGGTGGCCGCGTCCATCTCCGACCACATGCTGGAGCTGCTCGTCCGCGAGCTGGACATGGACAGCCACGACGTGCTCCGGGTCCGCGGCCTGCTCGACCTCTCGGCGCTGTGGCAGGTGTACGGCGAGGCCGACCGCCCGGACCTCAAGGACCCGCCGTTCGTGCCGGCCACCCACCCCCGGCTCACCGAGGGCGAGGTGCCCCGCAGCGTCTTCGCCACCCTGCGCGACGGCGACGTGCTGGTACACCACCCGTACCACTCGTTCGCCACCAGCGTGCAGCGCTTCATCGAGCAGGCCGCCGCCGACCCGAACGTGCTGGCCATCAAGCAGACCCTCTACCGCACCAGCGGCGACTCCCCGATCGTCGACGCGCTGGTCGACGCGGCGGCCGCCGGCAAGCAGGTGGTGGTGCTGGTCGAGCTGAAGGCGCGCTTCGACGAGGTGGCGAACATCGGGTGGGCGCGCACCCTGGAGCGCGCCGGCTGCCACGTCGTCTACGGCCTGGTCGGCCTGAAGACGCACTGCAAGACCGCCCTGGTGGTACGCCAGGAGGGCAACCAGATCCGCCGCTACTGCCACATCGGCACCGGCAACTACCACCCGAAGACCGCCCGGCTCTACGAGGACTTCGGCATGCTCACCGCCGACCCGGAGATCGGCGCCGACCTGACCGACCTGTTCAACGTGCTGACCGGCTACAGCCGGCAGACCGCGTACCGGCGGCTGCTGGTGGCCCCGCAGGGCATCCGCAGCGGCCTGATCGAGCGGATCGAACGGGAGGTCGCCCACGTCCGGCTCGGCATGCCGGGGCTGGTGCAGTTCAAGGTGAACGCCCTGGTGGACGAGGAGATCACGGACGCGCTCTACCGGGCCTCCCAGGCCGGTGTCCACGTCGACCTGCTGATCCGGGGCATGTGCACGCTGCGTCCGGGGGTGCCGGGGCTGTCGGAGAACATCCGGGTCCGCTCGATTCTGGGCCGGTTCCTGGAGCACTCGCGGATCTTCCGGTTCGGCAACAACGGCGACGCCGAGTTCTGGATGGGCTCGGCCGACCTGATGCACCGCAACCTGGACCGCCGGGTGGAGGCGCTGGTGCAGGTGAGCGACCCGGTCGCCCGGGCCGAGCTCGACCAGGTGCTGACCGCCGCGTTCAGCCCGGACGTGGACGCCTTCGAGCTGGCCGGGGACGGCAGCTGGACCCGGCGTACGGGCACCGGGGAGGCGCCGCTGACCCACCTGCAGGAGCTGCTGCTGCACCGGGTCGGCGGGACGGCGAGCTGAGCGGCCCACGGCGGGCACCGATCGCGCATACGGTGAGCGGATGACGGACGACGAGCCGGCGCGGATCCGGGCGGCGGGCGGCGTCGTCTGGCGCCCGGCGGCGGCCGGCGTCGAGGTCTGCCTGGTGCACCGCCCCCGGTACGACGACTGGTCGCTGCCCAAGGGCAAGCTGGATCCCGGCGAGCACCCACTGCGGGCGGCGGTCCGCGAGGTCGCCGAGGAGGCCGACGTCCGGGCCGTGCCGCAGGTACGCCTGCCGACGATCCAGTACCGCAGCGAGGGCCGGCCGAAGGCGGTCGACTACTGGTCGATGCGGGCCGTGGCGGAGGGCGGCTTCCAGCCGGACACCGAGGTGGACCAGGTGCACTGGCTCCCCGTCGACGAGGCGGTACGCCGGGTCAGCTACCCGCACGACGGCGAGGTGATCGCCGCGTTCGCGGCGCTGCCGCCGGTGACCGCCACCGTGCTGCTGGTCCGGCACGGGCACGCCGGCAGGCGGGGCACCTGGACCGGCCCGGATGCCGGCCGGCCGCTGGACGCGGAGGGCTGGGCCCAGGCGCAGGCCCTGGCCGAGCTGGTGGCCCTGGTCCGCCCGGTACGCCTGCTCGCCGCCTCGGCCCGGCGCTGCGTGCAGACCCTCGACCCGGCGGCCGCCCGGCTCGACCTGCCCATCGAGGTGGCCGGTGACCTGGACGAGCCGAAACCCGGCCAGCAACCGGACGAGTGCGTGTTGGCCGCCGCAGCCCGGCTGACCGAGCTGGCCGAGGCCGGCGACCCGGTCGCGGTGTGCAGCCAGGGCAAGGTGATCCCGGGCATGCTGGAGGGGCTGACCGGCGAGGCCGGCGACTTCACCACCCCGAAGGGCGGCGGCTGGCTGCTCGCCTTCACCGGCAGCCGCCTGCTCGCCGCCGACCGGTTGTAGGGGAAGAGCCCTCTGGCTGGTGCCGCCGTTGTGGAGACCCACCACCGGCACACCCGTGCTGCCCCACGCGGTTGCCGGTGGGTGGCGAGCAGCGGGGCGACGAGCAGTCGCAGCCGGCCCCGGCCAGTTCGACACGAGGACTGCCGCGGCCGGTCGGCCGCGGCGCCGGTTCCCGGCGGGCGTACCCACGGAAAAGGGCGCCCACCGCGTGCGGTGGGCGCCCTTTCGGGCCGGTACGGTCAGCGCCGCGTGGCGGTCTTCTTGGCCGGCGCCTTCTTCGCGGGTGCCTTCTTGGCGGCCGTGGTCTTCTTCACCGCCGTCGTCTTCTTGGCCGCCGTGGTCTTCTTCGCCGCCGTCGTCTTCTTGGCGGCCGTCGTCTTCTTGACGGCGGTGGTCTTCTTGGCCGCGGCGGTCTTCTTCGCCGCGGTCGTCTTGGCCGCGGCGGCCTTCTTCGCCGGCGCGGTCTTCTTCGCCGCGGTCGTCTTGGCCGCCTTCGCCGCCGTGGTCTTCTTGGCGGCACCGGCCGCGGCGGTCTTCTTCGCCGCGGTCGCCTTGGCCCCGGTCGCCTTCGCTCCGGTGGTCTTGGCTGCGGCGGCGGCAATCTTCTTGGCAGCGGCCGTGGCCTTCGGCACCTTGCCGCTGGCCACCATCTCCTTGAAGCCAGCGCCCGGGCGGAAGGTCGGGACGGAGGTCTTCTTGACCTTCACCGCCTCGCCGGTCCGCGGGTTGCGCGCTGTTCGGGCGCCCCGGACACGCTTTTCGAACGCTCCGAATCCGGTGATCGCCACCTTCTCGCCCTTGGTGACCGCCGCCTGGACCTCAGCGAGGACCGCGTCGAGCGCGGCCGTCGCCGTCTTCCGGTCCCCCAGGCGAACGGCGAGCGCCTCGATGAGCTCGGCCTTGTTCACGACTTCCTCCCGATTGTGCAACTGACTCGTCGCGAGCCATTCTGCGCGCACGGTATGCCCTGTGCTGCCGGGACACAAACATTCGGTGGAAAAAAGGCCTTGTGTCGTAACGGATTCGCCCCCACCGGCGAACCGGTGGGGGCGAAAACCGATGTGCGCTCGGGCGTACGGCTACGCCACCGAGGGCAGGAACGACGGCCGGGACGCCTCGTACGCGCCGATCTCGGCCTCGTGCCGGAGGGTGAGTCCAATGTCATCCAAGCCCTCCATCAGCCGCCAGCGGCTGTGGTCGTCCAGCGGGAAGGCCCAGGTGGCATCCCCGGCGCGGACCTGGCGGGCGGTGAGGTCGACCGTGACCGGGGTGGTGGGGTCCGATTCCACGAGATCCCAGAGTTCCGCCACGGCTTTCAATTCCAGCTCGACCGGAAGGAGGCCTTCCTTCAGCGCGTTGCCACGGAAGATATCGCCGAAGCGAGGAGAGATCACAGCGCGGAAGCCCCAGTCCCGCAGGGCCCAGACGGCGTGCTCCCGTGAGGAGCCCGTACCGAACTCGGGACCGGCGACCAGAATCGACGCTCCTGAATGGGAGGTATCGTTGAGGACGAATGACGGATCCTCCCGCCACGCGCTGAAGAGCCCGTCCGCGAAACCGGTCCGGGTCACCCGCTTGAGGTACACGGCGGGGATGATCTGATCGGTGTCCACGTTGGATCGCCGCAGCGGCACCGCGGTGCCGGTGTGGGTGGTGAACTTGTCCATCTCTCGGCTGCCCTTCTACAGGTCGGCGGGGGCGGCCAGCCGGCCGACCACGGCGGTGGCGGCGGCGACCGGCGGGGACACCAGGTGGGTACGCCCGCCCCGGCCCTGGCGGCCCTCGAAGTTGCGGTTGGAGGTCGAGGCCGAGCGCTGGCCCGGCGACAGGGTGTCCGGGTTCATCCCGAGGCACATGGAACAGCCGGCGAAGCGCCACTCGGCGCCGGCGTCGGTGAAGACCTTGTCCAGCCCCTCCGCCTCGGCCGCTTCACGCACGGCGGCGGAGCCGGGGACCACCAGCATGCGTACGCCGTCGGCCACCTGGTGTCCGCGCAGCACGTCGGCGGCGGCGCGGAGGTCCTCCAGCCGGCCGTTGGTGCAGGAACCGACGAAGACCACGTCGACGGCCAGGTCGCGCAGCGGGGTGCCGGGCTTGAGGTCCATGTATTCCAGGGCCCGGCGGGCGGCAGCCCGCTCCGGCTCGGTGACGAACTCCTCCGGGTCCGGCACGGCGGTGCCGAGCGGGGCACCCTGACCCGGGTTGGTGCCCCAGGTGACGAACGGGGTGATCCGGCTGGCGTCCAGGGTCACCTCCGCGTCGAAGGTCGCCCCGTCGTCGGTGGGGAGCGTCTTCCAGTACGCCACCGCGGCGTCCCAGTCGGCCCCCTGCGGCGCGTTCGGCCGCCCCTTCAGGTACGCGAAGGTCGTCTCGTCCGGCGCGATCATGCCGGCCTTGGCGCCCCACTCGATGGACATGTTGGCGATGGTCATCCGCCCCTCCATGGAGAGGTCGCGGATCGCCTCGCCCCGGTACTCGACGATGTGGCCGCGCCCACCGCCGGTGCCCACCTGGGCGATCAGCGCCAGCACCAGGTCCTTGGCGGTGACGCCGGGGGCGAGCCGGCCGGTGACGTTCACCGCCATGGTCTTCGGGCGGGCCTGCGGCAGCGTCTGGGTGGCCAGCACGTGCTCCACCTCGCTGGTGCCGATGCCGAACGCGAGCGCGCCGAAGGCGCCGTGGGTGGCGGTGTGCGAATCGCCACAGACGATCGTCATGCCGGGCTGGGTGAGACCCAGCTGCGGGCCGATGACGTGCACGATGCCCTGGTTCTCGTCGCCCAGCGCGTGCAGCCGTACGCCGAACTCGGCGCAGTTGCGGCGCAGCGTCTCGATCTGGGTGCGGGAGGTGGGGTCCGCGATCGTGAGCAGGTCGCCGCGCCGGGACCGGAACGCCGGGTCGTCGTACCCGGTCGGGGTGTTGTGGTCCTCGGTCGCGATCGTCAGGTCGGTACGGCGGACCCGTCGACCGGCCAGGCGCAGCCCGTCGAACGCCTGCGGGCTGGTGACCTCGTGGAGCAGGTGCAGGTCGATGAAGAGCAGATCCGGCTCGCCGTCGGCGGATCGGACGACGTGCGCGTCCCAGACCTTCTCGGCCAGGGTCCTCGGTTGAGTGACTCCCACCATCTGGACATCCTAAATTCTGGGAGGTATGTTTCGTCTTGTGGGACACAGTATGAGCGGTGTCGGCGTTCTCGACAAGGCGGTGGTCATCCTGGCCGCCTGTGTCGACGGCGCCAGCCTGGCCGAACTCGTTGAACGCACCAAGCTGCCCCGGGCCACCGCGCACCGGCTGGCGCAGGCACTGGAGATCCATCGGATGCTGGTCCGGGACACCCAGGGGCGCTGGCGCCCGGGCCCCCGACTCGGCGAGTTGGCGAACGCCGCGCCGGACGTCCTGCTCACCGCGGCCGAGCCGCTGCTCGCCGCGCTGCGCGACGCCACCGGCGAGAGCGCCCAGCTCTACCTGCGCCGCGCCGACGAGCGCATCTGCGTGGCCGCCGCCGAGCGGGCCAGCGGCCTGCGGGACACCGTGCCGGTCGGCTCGGTGCTGCCCATGACGGCCGGTTCCGCAGCGCAGATCCTGCTCGCCTGGGAGCCGCCCGAGGCGGTCATGCCGCTGCTGCCCCGGTCCAAGTTCACCGGCCGCACCCTGGCCGAGGTACGCCGCCGCGGCTGGGCCCAGAGCGTCGGCGAGCGGGAGGCGGGTGTGGCGAGCGTCTCGGCTCCCATCCGCGACCGCACCGGCCGGGTGATCGCCGCGATCAGCATCTCCGGCCCGATCGAGCGCCTCGGCCGCCGCCCCGGCGAACGCCACGCCATGGCCGTGGTCCGCGCCGGCCAACGCCTCTCCGGCCTCTGAACCCGCTGCCCTGCCGCCTCCTCCCCCAATCGTCACGTTGATCAAGAGGTTTGCGTCGCCGTTCGGGGCGCCGGTGACGTAAACCTCTTGAGCACCAGGGGGCGTGAACGTGGCGGGAACGGCGAACGGCCCGCCCACCAGGTGGGACGGGCCGTCGAGCGTGGTAGCCCCGACCGGATTCGAACCGGCGCTACCGCCTTGAGAGGGCGGCGTCCTGGGCCGCTAGACGACGGGGCCAGGCACTTTTCCTGCTTCACCGCCCTGACGAGCGGTGCGGGGTTAGTCTAGCGGCACGCCCGGTGGGCACGGCGACGGGGTCGGCTGCGGGGATGCCCGCATCCTCCCGCCGCCCCGCGTCCGGCACCGGCAACCTGGGACCGGCGAGCACGCCCCGCCGGCGCGAAAGACAGCCCGCCCGGCGCGAGGGCCAACGGCCGGCCGGGCACGAGCGGCAGGCAACACCGCCGGACACAAAACAGCCCGCCCCACGAGGTGGGACGGGCTGTCGACGATGTAGCCCCGACCGGATTCGAACCGGCGCTACCGCCTTGAGAGGGCGGCGTCCTGGGCCGCTAGACGACGGGGCCAGAACCATCTGCTTCCTCACCCGCTCGGCGAGGAAGCTGCACTCTATCAGAACTCACCTACCGCTCCTCGGGCAAGGAGCGGAGCAAGCTCCGCCAGAATCCAGCGTCCGAGGATTCTCACGAACCCGCGGCTGCGCTGGGGTACCAGGACTCGAACCTAGACTAACTGAACCAGAATCAGTCGGGCTGCCAATTACCCCATACCCCATTGGCCCCTTGCGGCGCCGGGAATGAACTTTACCCTCCCGGTGCCGGCAGGCCAAATCCAACCCCTCGAACCGCACCTGACCTGCGGAAACGAGACGTCGGACGCATCAGGCGACCGGCACCACCGGGTTGGTGAGCTCGCCGATCCCCTCGATCCGCACGGTGACCGTATCCCCGTCGGTGAGCGGGCTAACCCCCGCCGGGGTGCCGGTCAGCACCACGTCACCCGGGAGCAACGTCATCACGTGGGAGATGTACGACACCAGGGCCGGCACGTCGAAGACCATGTCCTTGGTCCGGCCGAGCTGGCGCACCTCCATCTCCTCGGGATCGCGACCCACCTCACAGCGGATCTCCAGATCGGAGACGTCCAGCCCGGTCGTGATCCACGGGCCGAGGGGGCAGAACGAGTCGAAGCCCTTGGCCCGGGTCCACTGCCCGTCGGAGCGCTGGAGGTCCCGGGCGGTGACGTCGTTGGCGCAGGTGTAGCCGAAGATGGCCCGCTCGGCGGCGGCCCGGTCGGCCCGGCGCGCCCCCGGGGCGCCGATCACCACGGCCAGCTCCGCCTCGTGCTCTACCTGCTTGGAGAAGATCGGCAGGCGGATAGCGTCCCGCGGGCCGATCACCGAGGTGGACGGCTTCAAAAACAGCAGCGGCTCCTTGGGCACGTCGCTGCCGTGCTCGGCGGCGTGCTCGGCGTAGTTGCGGCCGACGCACACCACCTTGCTCGGCAGGATCGGCGAGAGCAGCCGCACGTCGGAGAGCGCCCACCGGGCGCCGGAGAACTGGACCTGCCCGAAGGGGTGCCCTTCGATCTCGGCGATGGTCAGGCCCTGCGGCCCGGCCTCCGGCTCGCCCTCGACGACCCCGAACGACATTCCCTTGGCATGAGCAAAACGAGCGATACGCACCCGGCCAATCTATCCCCGCCACCGGCCGCCACGAGCCGCCGGCCCGCCTCCGGCGGCGGGCAAGCCCGCCGGGTGCCGGGTGGGCCCCGACGGCGTGCGGTTCCGCCGGGCGCCGGAACGCCGCCGGACCGGGCGAGCCAGCGTACGTGGCCAGCGGCGGGCCGGGGCGAAAATGCCGACTTCGTACCCGCCCGGCGGCGCCGGGACCATAGCTTCGGGTCCGGAGGTGCGTTCGTATGCCTGCATCGAGACGGCACCACAGGACCCTGGCAGTGATCGTGAACTGCCTCGGCGTGCTCGCCGCCGTACCGGCACTGCCCGGCACGGCACCCCGGGCGGCGGCAGCACCCGCCCAGCCGGGACCGGCCGCGGCGGCACCCGCCCCGGCGGAGCGCGCCACGCCGATCCCGACCGGGATGCCCGCGGCGCCGCCCGCGGTACCGCCGGCGAGTCCGGCCCCGATCCAGATGTCCAAGCCGCCGGTCACCGTGGCGATGACCGCGGCCAACACCCCGGCGCCCGGCTACCAGATCGAGGTACGCAACGCCGGAAGCACGCCGGTCGACACGACCGTACGGCAGGAACTGCCGGCCGGGTCGCAGGCGACCACGGTGACCGCCGGCGGTCGGGCCACCCGCGCGGTCGGGTCGTCCGGCGTGAACGAGATCACCTGGCGGCTGCGGTTGCCGGCGCGGAGCACCACCACGTTGAACACCGCGCTCAGCACGACCACCCAGGGGCGGTCGGTGACCGCGCCGGCCTGCGCGTACGGGACCGACGGGACCCGGCCGTACGACTGCGCCACGGCGACCTGGACGGGACCGGGCGTTCCCGTGGCGAAGGTGACCGCGGCCCCGGTGTGGCGGCGACCGCCGGTGCTGCTGGGCGCGCTCGCCGCGGTCCTGGTCGTCACCGTCGGCGTGCTGTTGTGGTGGTGGCAACGGCGCCGGCAGCGCTCCCGCGTGGCGACGGGCACCGGCGATTCGGCCCTCGCCCGCGGCGCGGGCGGCCCGGCAAGCCCCGCCGCGAGTGGCCCGGCGGCGGGTGCTCCGGCAACCCGTGGGACGGACGGTCCGGTGCACCCCGGAGCGGGCAGCCCGGCGGACCGCGGGACTGTCTACCCGCGCCCGGCCATGCCACCGCTGCCCGGGCAGCGTCGCAAGCCGCCGGTCTGGCTGCTGGTCGGGGTCGCGGCGGCGGTGCTGGCCGGCCTGGTCGGGGTGGGCGCGTGGACGGCCACCCAGCGGGTCTCCGCGATCGACACCAACAAGCAGCCGACCAGCGGTGCGTGGATCGGCCGGAGCGTCACCGGGGCGGTCGGCGTCCCGCTGCGGGAGGCGGCGTTCGAGTTCACCGTCTACCGGGTGGCCTGCGGCACGCAGGGCCTGCCCAGCGCCCAGGCGGGCGACCGGCAGTGCCTGGCTACGGTCGGGGTGCGCAACCTCACGCAGGGCGAGCAGACCTGGCACGGTCAGTTGCAACGGGCGTACCTGCCGGGCGGCAACTGGGTCGCCGCCGACGAGGACGCCACCCGGGTGGCCAACCTCGGGCGGGACGTCTTCGCCCAGCCGGTCGCCGCGGGCAGCCGGGTGCTCCTGCCGCTGGTCTTCACCGTGCACGGCACCGACCCGCCGAGGCAGTTGGAGCTGCGCAGCGGGGTCTTCTCCGCCGGGGTGCGGGTGGACGTGCCCTGACCTGGGGTCGGGCGGCGGTCGTACCCTGGGATGCGTGACCGCCGCCCTCGCCCCCGCCACCGTGCTCGACGCGGCCGACTGGCAGGCCCGGCGGCGGGCTCACGAGGAGCGGGCGGACGCCTGGCTGACGCCGCACCTGGCCCGCCGGCGCTCCGGGGTGAAGCACCCGGTGGAGGACTTCCTCTTCACCTACTACTCGTACCGTCCGGCGCAGTTGCGCCGCTGGCACCCGGGCGCGGGCGTGGTGCTGCGCGACGCGGACCCGGCCGAGTTCGGCCGGGACTACCGCGCGGGCGCCGACGGCCTCACCCTCGACACCGAGCAGGTACGCGCCCGGCGCGCCGAGTCGATCACCTGGATCCGTACGCTGCTCGCGGCGACCGCCGGCCGGCCGGCCCAGTTCGGCTGCTTCGGGCTGCACGAGTGGGCGATGGTCTACCGGCAGACCCAGGACGAGGTACGGCACAACGCCTGGCCGCTGCGGCTCAGCCCGGCGGCGACCACCGCCGTGGTGGAGGAGCGGGGCGTGCGGTGCAGCCACTTCGACGCGTTCCGCTTCTTCACCGCGCCGGCCCGGCCGCTGAACCTGCTCACCCCGACCCGGGAGAGCCAGCACGCGCTGGAGCAGCCGGGCTGCCTGCACGCCAACATGGACCTCTACAAGTATTCCTACAAGCTCTCGCCCCTGGTCGCCTCGGAACTCGTCGCCGACTGCTTCGAGCTGGCGAGAGCGATCCGGACCCTGGACATGCGAGCCTCTCCGTACGACCTCACCGAACTGGGCTACTCGCCCGTCAGAATCGAGACCATCGAGGGCCGGCACGAGTACGTGCTGGCACAGCGGTCGTTCGCGGAACGGGCCGCGCCGCTGCGCGCGCGCCTGATCGCGGAGTGCGACCAGCTCCTCGCCGCCTCGGACGGCTGACCAACGGGTTCAGCCCTCCGGGTGGCCGCGGTGCGCCGCCCACTCCGGCGCGAGGATCGACATGACGGTGGCGTCCACCCAGTCGTCGCCGTCTCGGAGCACCTGCCGCAGCGTGCCCTCGGCGACGAAGCCGACCTTCTCGTAGACCCGGCGGGCGCGCGGATTGAACGCGAACACCTCCAGCGAGATCCGGTGCAGGCCGAGCTGCTCGAAGCCGTACCCGACGATCAGCCGGACCGCCTCGGTGCCGAGCCCCCGGTTCCGGCCGGCCGGACCGATCAGGGTGCCGAAGTTGCAGCTGCCGTTGTGGCCGTCCCACTCGTTGAGGACCACCTCGCCGACGCAGGCCCCGGTCGCCTTGTCCACCACGGCCAGGTCGAGCCGGTCGGTCTGGCTGTTGCGGGTGCCGTACCAGGCTCGCAGCCGATCCGGGTCGAACGGCTCGGGCGGGCTGCCGGTAAGCCGCGCCACCTCCGGGTCGGCCAGGGCGACCTGGAACGCCGCGAGATCGTCGTCGACGAACGGGCGCAGGACGACCCGCTCGCCGGTGAGCGTGGGCTTGACGGAGAAGTCGACGGGCACCGGCGCATTCTGGTCGGCGGCCCGGTGGGCCACAAAATCGTTTTCCGCGCCGGGCCGGTTAGTCGCCGTCCACCCGGCGGTCGCGCTTGCGCTGGGCCTGGCGCTTCTTGTCGGCCAGCCGGCGCTCCTTCGCGGCGCGGGACGGGCGGGTCGGGCGGCGGGGCTTGGCGGGCGGGGCGACCGCCTCCCGCAGCAGGCCGGCCATTCGTTCGCGGGCCGCCTCCCGGTTGGCCAGTTGCGCCCGGTGCTCGCTGGCGGTGACGGTCAGCACGCCGTCGACCAGCCGCCCCGCGAGCCGGTCCAGCGCGCGGGCCCGCAGCGGGTCGGGCACGCTCGGCGAGCCGGCCAGGTCGAAGCTGAGCTCCACCCGGGAGTCGGTGGTGTTGACCCCCTGCCCGCCCGGCCCGGACGAGCGGGAGAAGCGTTCCCGCAGCTCGCCGGCGGGGACCACGAGCCGGTCGGTCACCCGCAGTCCGTCGTCCACGCCATGAGGCTATCGCCCGCCCCGGTGACTCGGCGTGGGAGTTACGGTCGGGGTGGGCGTCGGCCCGGCCCGCTCGTGGTCCGACCCGACCGCCGCGTACGCGGCCGCGCCGACGAGCAGCAGGGCGATCACGCCGAGCTTGGTGATGACCGCGCGGATCGCCAGCCAGGCGGTCCGCCGGGCGCCCGGGACGATGTTACGAGCGGTCTTGTAGTCCTTCCAGCCACGCTTCGCGCGGGCGTAGGACGCGCCGACGCCGGCGCCGATGGCCAGGCCCACCAGGAGGAGGGCCGCAGTGACAGCTTGCTCCACCCACGCCAGTATCCATACTCAGCGTAATATTTCCATGGCCCGATGGTCCCACGCCGGATATCCGACAGTTCACCCGATCCGGCGCGATCGTCCGGTAGGCCGGCGCAGGTCAACGTCCGGTCAGCCGCCCCGACCGATGATCGTGTCGGCGGTCTGCTGGACCTGGTCGATCGGGATGGCGAACCCGATGCCGATCGAACCGGTGCCGTCGATGGTGGCGATGGCCGTGTTCACCCCGACCACCTCACCCCGCGCGTTGACCAGCGGGCCACCCGAGTTGCCCGGGTTGATCGAGGCGTCAGTCTGCACGGCGGTGTGCCGGCCGTTGCCGATGCGTACCTGACGGTTGAGCGCGCTGACGATGCCGGCAGTCACCGTGCCGGACAGGCCGAGCGGGGAACCGACCGCCAGCACCGGCTCGCCGACCCGGGTGGTGTTCGGCTTGGCCAGCGGCAGCGGCGACAACCCGGCCGAGGCGGGCACCTTGAGCACCGCCAGGTCGCTGCCCGGCTCCCGACCCACCACCTCGGCGGTGAACCGCCGGCCGTCGGAGGTCTCCACGGTCACCGGACCGGCGCCCCCCTTGGCCAGGATGTGGTCGTTGGTCACGATGTGCTGCTCGTGGTCGATGGCGAAACCGGAACCGCTGGCCGACGCCCCGGACCCGCTGCCGACCATCACCGACACCACCCCCGGCACGGTCTTCTCGGCCGCGGTGACCAGTTCCGCCGGCACCGGCGCGGCGGACGCCGCCGCGGGCCCGGGCGCGTCCCGGCCGGCCACCCAGCTGCCGGCCGCCGCACCGGAGACCGTCGACAGGGCCACCACCGCGAGCGCGGTCAGCATCCGCCCGCGCCAGCCACGCCGCCCCGGACCCTGATCGGACCCGGGTACGTCCCAGCGCCCGCGCCCGTCCGGATCCAGCTCCGGCGAGACGAACCACGGGCCGCGTGGCTCGCCGAGTCCGGTCTGCACTGCCATACCTGGCTCCTCACGTGTCGTGCCGTCGTCGCGGACGGGTGGTACGGGTCAGGGCAGCCGGGAGAACCACCGCAGGGATCCGGCGGCCGCCCCCATGGCGAAGACCAGTCCCAGGCCGATGAAGCGGGCGGAGATGTCCTGCCGTTCCTTGCGATAGCCGACCGAGGTGCCGATGTCCTCGTAGACGGCGCGCAGCTCGGCGCTGGTGGACGCCTCGTGGAAGCCGCCCCCGGTCTCGTCGGCGACCGCCTTGAGGGTCTGCCCGTCCACCGGCACCTGGATCGCCCGCCCGCCCCGGTCGACGAAGCCGGACGGGGTGCCGAAGGAGATGGTGTGCACGGGGACCTTCGCCGCCACGGCCTGGGCGGCGGCCTCCATCGGGTCCATACCGGAGGTGTTCGCGCCGTCGGAGAGGATGATGATCCGGGCCGGCGGCGGATCCTTGGCCGCCTTGGCGTCCAGGCTCTTCACCGCGCCCAGGGAGGTGCTGATCGCCTCGCCGATGGCGGTGCCCTGGACGCCGGTGATCCCCTCGGCGAGCCGCCCGACGCCGTCGTGCAGTGCGTCCCGGTCGGTGCTCGGCGGGACCAGCACCGCCGCGCTGCCCGCGAAGGCGACGAGTCCGACGTTGAACTCCTTCGGCAGGCCGTCGACAAACCGGCGGGCGGCCTGCTTGGCGGCGGTCAGCCGATCCGGGTCGACGTCGCTGGCCAGCATCGAGGTGGAGACGTCCACCGCGACCATCACGGTGGCCCGTTCCCGGGGCACCCGCACCTCCGCGCTGGGCCGGGCGAAGCCGACCACCAGCAGCGCCAGCATGGCGAGGAAGAGCCCGGCCGGCACGTGCCGGCGCCAGGCCGGCCGGTGCGGCGCGACCCGGTCCAGCAGTCGCAGGTTGGTGAACCGGACCGCGTACCGGCTCTGCCTGCGCTGCATCATCAGGTAGCCGGCGACGAGCGCGGCGACGCCGAGCAGGAGCCAGAGCCGGGCGGGTGACTGCCAGGTCACGCGAAACCTCCCCGGTTCGGGGCCGGCGCGGCGGCCAGCCGGCGCTGGGCGTGCACGTGCCGCACGATGTCCGCACTCCAGTCCCGGTCGGTACGCAGCGCCAGGTGGTTGGCCCCGCACCGGCGCAGCGTGGCGCGTACCTGATCGCGTTGGGCGGTGGCGGCCTGCGCGTACCGCTCCCGCAGGGTCCGGTCGCCGGTCCACACCTCGCGCCGCCGGCCGGTCTCCGGGTCGACCAGGGTCACCAGGCCGACGTCCGGCAGCTCCAGCTCGCGCGGGTCGGTCACCTCCACGGCGAGCACCTGGTGCCGGACGGCGAGCCGGCGCAGGAGGACCTCCCAGGGCGGCGCGGCGTCCGGGTCGTCGGGCAGCCCGTCGAGGAAGTCGGAGACCACCACCACCAGGCCGCGCCCCCGGGCCACCCGCCCGACCCCGTCGAGCCCGTCGGCCAGCCCGGGTGGGGCGGCGTCGGCGGCAGGTCGCGACGCGCCGAACTGAGGCCGTCGGAGCGGTGCGGCGTCCGCGGCAGCGGGCTGCCCCGCCACGTCGTACCCGCCGACGCGCGGCGCGGCCAGCAGGGCGCGCAGCAGCCCGAGCAGGTGGGTACGCCCACCCCGGGCCGGAAACCGGCGTACGCCGTCCGGGGCGAGCACCAGCGCGCCGAGGCGGCTGCCGACGCCGGCGGTGAGGAAGCCGACCGCTGCCACGGCGGCCACCGCGAGTTCCCGCTTGTCCAGAGTGGCCGTGCCGTACTCCATGCTGGGACTGGCGTCGACCAGCAGCCAGGTGGTCAGCTCCCGGTCGGCGTCGACCTCGCGTACGTGCGGGACGGTGGTCCGGGCGGTGACCGCCCAGTCCATCCGGCGTACCTCGTCCTCACCGGGGCGGTACTCGCGGCTGCCGGCCACCTCGCTGCCCGGGCCGGGCAGCAGACCGCGGTACTGGCCGTGCAGCAGCCCGTCGAGCCGGCGGGTGACGGTCAGTTCCAGCCGGCGCAACCGCTCGTCGGGGGCGAGGTCCGCCAGGCCGGGATCGGGCAGGGCCGGTGCGGCCCGGCGCCTCATGCCGCCGCCAGGTCGGGCGCCGTCTCGGGGTGGCCGGCGACCACCCGGGGCGGCGGCACCGCCTCGATCAGCCGGCGTACCACCGCCTCGGCGGAGACGCCGTCGGCCACCGCGTCGAAGGAGAGCACCAGCCGGTGGGCGAGGACGTCGACGGCCAACTCCCGGACGTCCTCCGGAAGCACGTACTCCCGGCCCCGGATAAGCGCCTGGGCGCGGGCGGCGGCGACCAGGCCGAGGGTGGCCCGGGGACTCGCCCCGTACGCCAGCAGCGGCGCGATCTCGGGCAGCCCGAACCGGCCCGGGTCGCGGGTGGCGAGAATGAGCCGGACGACGTACTCGGCGAGCGCGTGGTGGACGAAGATGTCGCTGGCCCGGCGCTGGAGTTCGCGCAGCCGGGCCGGGTCGAGCACCGGCCGGGCCGTCGGCCGGTCACTGCTCATCCGGTAGAGGATCGCCAGCTCGTCGGCGTCGGTCGGGTAGTCGACCACGATCTTCATGAGGAAGCGGTCCCGCTGCGCCTCGGGAAGCTGGTAGACGCCCTCCGACTCGATCGGGTTCTGGGTGGCGAGCACCAGGAACGGGTCGGGGACGGACCAGGTCCGGCCGCCGATCGAGACCTGCCGCTCGGCCATCGCCTCCAGCAGGGCCGACTGGACCTTCGCCGGGGCGCGGTTGATCTCGTCGGCGAGCACCAGGTTCGCCATGATCGGGCCCAGTTCGACGTCGAAGGCCTCGGTGGAGGCCCGATAGATCCGGGTGCCGACGATGTCCGAGGGAACCAGGTCGGGGGTGAACTGGATTCGGGAGAACGTGCCGCCGACGACGGTGGCGAGGGTCTGCGCGGCGAGGGTCTTCGCGACCCCCGGCACGCCCTCGAGGAGGCAGTGGCCGTCGGCGATCAGGGCGGTGAGCAGGCGTTCGACGAGGCGATCCTGCCCGACGATCACGCGTTTGACCTCGAAGAGGGTCTGTTCCAGCTCGGCGCTGCTCGCATCGGCATCCACCGGGCTGGGCACGCTGGCCAGGGTGTCCGAGATGTCCGTCACGGTGCTTGCTTCCCGAGCCGGCCCGGCGGCAAACGTCGGATTATCGGCCCCTCGGCGGTTGTTCCTGAGCCGGACGGGGAGGACACCCCCAGTCGGGCACCAACCGGGTGAGCGGGTGCGGGCGGCGCAGCTGGGCGCAGACGGGCCGCCGTCGCGGCGGCCGGTGGCGGCGAACGGCGCTGGCCCCCGCTGGAGCGGGGGTCAGCGCGGCGGCTGCTGGCCGGGCTGCCGGGCGCCGGGCTGGGCGACCTCGGCCGGAGCCTTCGCCGCCGGGTGGGCGGCGGCCGCGATGCCCCCGCCGGCCAGGGTGAGGGTCAGGACGCCGAGCGCTACCACCGCCGCCTTGCGTCTGAGGAATATGGCCATGACAGGTCTCCCTTTTGTGACCGTGACGAGCTGGCCGACCCGCGATTGACAGGCCGGATGACTACTGCCGGAGAGCCGGGCCAGAAACCCGCAGGCCATCGGGAAGCCCGCGCATTTTCCCGCACCGTCAAGGTTGACACTCAACCTTCCGCACCCGGCTTGACCTGGCCTTACTACCGAGAGTCGCGACGTCTCAACCAGGTGGAAGTTAGCACCGTAAAATGCCGATGGTCAATAGCGGCTATTTGCGTGTCGGCTCGTGATTGGCGACCCGAAAACTGTGAAAGGTGAATCGGAGACCATTCGTGAAATGGTGTTGCGGGCACCGTGGCGGCACCGGCGCGGTACGGTGACGGCCGTGATCACCACCACGGACGCTGGACGGGCCGCCGCCCGGACGCGCCGGATCGCCACTACCGCCTGCTGGCTCACCGTCGCGCCGGTGGCCGCCTGGGCCGTGCTCCGCCTGGCCGGCCTGGAGCGCGGGCCGCTGGTGCAGGCGGTCGCCTTCACGCCGTACATCGCCGCCGCGTCCCTGGTGCCGCTGGTGCTGGCGCTCGCGCTGCGGCGCCGCGCGGCGGCGGTGGCCGCGGCGGTCATCGCGTTGGCGCTGGTCGGCGTGGTGGCGCCCCGCGCGGTCGCCGCCGGGCAGCCCGAGGTCGGTGGCCCCACGCTCCGCCTACTCACCGCCAACCTGCTGGTGGGCGGCGCCGACCCGGCGAGGCTGGTCGAGCTGGTCCGCGCGCACCGGGTGGACGTGCTGGCCGTGCAGGAGTTCACCCCCGGGATCGCGGCCGAACTGGACCGCCTCGGGCTGGCCACCCTGCTCCCCTACCGGGAGCTCAACCCCGAGGTCGGCACCACCGGCTCCGGGGTGTACGCGCGCTTCCCACTCAGCGAGGGCGGGTTTCGGCGCAACCCGGGCTTCGCCTTCACCCAGGCGTACGGGACCCTGGCGGTGCCGGGCGCGCCACCCCTGCGGGTGGAGTCCGCGCACCCGGCCGCCCCCTACGCCGTCGAGGCGCTCCCGGACTGGTGGACCGACCTGCGGGGGCAGCCGCCCGCCACGCCCCGGGGACGGCTGAGCATCCTCGCCGGGGACTTCAACGCCACTCTCGACCACGCGCCGCTGCGGGAGCTGATCGCCACCGGCTACGTCGACGCCGCCGATGCGGCCGGCGCCGGGCTCGCCGGCACCTGGGGCCCGTACGACGGGGACCTGATCCCGCCGGTCACCATCGACCACGTGCTGGTGGACCGGCGCATCGCGGTCCGCTCGGTGGCCGTGCACCCCGTCCCCGGCAGCGACCACCGGGCCGTCCTCGCCGAGCTGCGCCTGCCCGCCGCGTGAGCAGGGGCGTCTGGTTGACCTCAGGCATTGAGCGGGATCCCCTCCTTACACCCGGGCCCGGTCCAGGCCGTAGGTGAGCGCGTCGACGAGGGCGTGCCAGCTCGCCTCGACCACGTTGGGGTGTACGCCGACGGTGGTCCAGTCGCGGCCCGCGCCGGCGGTCTCCACCAGCACCCGGGTCACCGCCCCGGTGCCGTGGCTGCCCTCCAGGATCCGGACCTTGTAGTCGGCCAGCTCGAAGTCGCGCAGCTCCGGATAATGCCGGGCCAGCCCCACCCGCAGCGCCTCGTCCAGGGCGTTGACCGGACCGTTCCCCTCGGCGGTGGCGATCACCCGCTCGCCGCGTACCCGGATCTTGACGGTGGCCTCGGAGACCACCGCACCGTCCTCGCGGTGCTCGACCAGCACCCGGTAGGACTCGAGGGCAAACGGCCGGGGCGCGGCGCCGCCGGGCAGCTCGGCGCGGACCAGCAGCTCGAACGACGCGTCGGCGGCCTCGAACGACCAGCCGCCGGCCTCCAGCTCCTTGACCCGCCTGGTGACGGTGGACAGCGCCTCCGGATGGCCGGCCAGATCCAGCCCCAGCTCACGGCTCTTGAGCTCGATGCTGGCCCGGCCGGCCATCTCGGTCACCAGGATCCGCATGTCGTTGCCCACCACCGACGGGTCCACGTGGTTGTAGAGCAACGGGTCGACCTTGATCGCGCTCGCGTGCAGCCCGGCCTTGTGGGCGAAGGCGGCGGCCCCGACGTACGCCTGGTGGGTGTCGGGGGCGATGTTGGCGATCTCGGCGATGGCGTGCGAGACCCGCACCATCTGTTCCAGGCAGCCCTCCGGCAGGACGGGCAGCCCGAGCTTGAGCTGGAGGTTGGCGACCACCGCGAAGATGTCGGCGTTGCCGGGGCGCTCGCCGTACCCGTTGGCGGTGCCCTGGAAGTGCCGGACGCCGGCCTCGACCGCGGCGATCGTGTTGGCCACCGCGCAGGCGGTGTCGTTCTGGCAGTGGATGCCGAGCAGTTCCGGCGCCACGCCGGTGCGCGCGGTCACGTCGGCGATGGCGGCGGTGATCTGGGACGGCAGCATCCCGCCGTTGGTGTCGCAGAGCACGAACCGCTCGGCGCCAGCGGCCAGCGCCGCCTCCAGCACCGCCGCGGTGTACGCCGGGTCGTGCCGGTAGCCGTCGAAGAAGTGCTCCCCGTCGACGAAGACCCGCCGGCCCTGCCGCACCAGGTGCGCGACCGTGTCCCGGACCATCGCCAGGTTCTCCTCGGCGGTGGTGCGCAGCGCCCGCTCGACGTGCCGCAGGTCCGCCTTGGCGACCAGTGCCACCGCCGGGGTCTCCGCGTCGAGCAGCCCGCGCACCTGCGGGTCGGCGTCGACCGCCATCCCGGCCTTGCGGGTGGCCCCGAACGCGACCAGGATCGCGTGCTTGAGCTTCAGCTCGGTGCGCGCGCGCCGGAAGAACTCGGTGTCCTTGGGCACCGCGCCGGGCCAGCCGCCCTCGATGAAGCCGACCCCGAGGTCGTCCAGCAGGCGGGCCACCGCCAGCTTGTCGACCACCGAGTAGCTGAGCCCCTCGCGCTGGGCGCCGTCGCGCAGCGTCGTGTCGTACACCTGGAAGGTCATGGGAGTCCTCTTCTCGATCCTTGAGGGGAGCAACAAAAAGACCCCCCGCGGATGCGGGAGGTCTGCGCGCTCGGCGAGAGGGAAGCCGGCGCGCTAGCTGCCAATAATCAGGACGGAGCTGGTCACGGTCCGTACTCTGCCACCCCGGCCCCGGGTTTGGGAGGCATAATCCACATGCCGGGACGGTGACGGAGGGTGTTAGTACCCGATCGAGGGACGATCCGCGGCAGAACCCCCCGACTGGTGATCGACTTCACAAGTCATCCGGCCGCTATCAAGCGGAAACGACGCTGCGGCAATATCTGGAACCGATCCAGTTACCGGCCTCGCGCCGCTGACAAGCCGTTGTCAAGGAGGACCTGTGCTCACTGTCGGTGACCGCTTCCCCGAGTACGAACTCACCGCCTGCGTGTCGCTGGACGCCGAGAAGGCGTTCGAGACGATCGACCACAAGTCCCACCAGGGCAAGTGGCGGGTGGTCTTCTTCTGGCCGAAGGACTTCACCTTCATCTGCCCCACCGAGATCGCCGAGTTCGGCCGTCTCAACGGCGAATTCGCCGACCGGGACGCCCAGGTGCTCGGCGTCTCCGTGGACAACGAGTTCGTCCACTACGCGTGGCGCAAGGACCACCCGGACCTGCGCGAGCTGCCCTTCCCGATGCTCAGCGACATCAAGCGCGAGCTGACCGCCGCCTGCGGCGTGCTCGGCGAGGACGGCGTCGCCCAGCGGGCCACCTTCATCGTCGACCCGGACAACGAGATCCAGTTCGCCATGGTGACCGCCGGCTCGGTCGGCCGGAACGTCTCCGAGGTGCTGCGGGTGCTGGACGCGCTGCAGACCGACGAGCTCTGCCCGTGCAACTGGAACAAGGGCGGCGCGACCCTGGACGCCAACGCGCTGCTCGCCGGCGCCGGGGCCTGACCATGGGCCTGGACGCGGTCAAGGCGGCTCTGCCCGAGTACGCCAAGGACATCAGGCTCAACCTCGGCTCCACCATCACCACCTCGACGCTGAAGCCGGAGCAGGCCTGGGGCACCGCCCTGGCCTGCTCGGTGGCGGCCCGCAACCCGGTGGTGCTCAGGGAGATCGCCGCCGAGGCGGCCGGTCACCTGACGCCGGAGGCGGTCGAGGCGGCCAAGGGCGCCGCCACCATCATGGCGATGAACAACATCTACTACCGGGCCAAGCACCTGATCGGCGACGAGCAGTACGCGTCGCTGCCGGCCCGGCTGCGGATGCAGATCATCGCCCGGCCGGGGGTGGAGAAGGGCGACTTCGAGCTCTGGTGCCTCGCCGTCTCGGCGATCACCGGCTGCGGGGTCTGCCTGGAGTCGCACGACAAGACCCTGCGCACCGCCGGGTTCAGCCGCGAGCAGGTGCACGAGGGGCTGCGCATCGCGGCCGTCGTGCACGCCGCCGCGGTGGCTCTGGACGCGGAGGCCGCGCTGGCCTGAATCCGGCGGTGTAGGGATCTCCGCACCCGGGTACGAAGGGTCCGACAGGGCACATCCCCCGAGAAAGTCGAGAAAGGGAGTGAACGCCATGGAGCGGCTCGACCCTCGAACGACCCACGGGACGCCGGACCCGCTCACCTACGGTGATCAGGGCGCCTTCGTGGGCGGCACGCCCGCGGGACGCTTCGACCCGTGGAGCTACCGGGACGGGGCCGGGGTGACCGGCGTCGACCTGGTCGGCTACAAGGTGGAGGCGACTGACGGCGGGATCGGCAAGGTGGACCGGGCCAGCCACGAGGTGAACTCCAGTTACCTGGTGGTCGACACCGGACCGTGGATCTTCGGCAAGAAGGTCATGCTGCCGGCCGGCACCGTCAACCACGTCGACCACGACGAGCGAAAGGTATACGTCGACCGGAGCAAGGACCAGATCAAGGCCGCGCCCGAGTACGACGAGAGCACCGACACCGATCTGGCGTACCGGGACAAGCTCGGCGGGTACTACGACGACACCTACTCGTCGATCCCGCCGGGTACCGCCCGGTGACGGAGGGCGCCTGCCACTGACGGCCGGCGGGGCACATCGGGGCCCCGCCGGCCGTTACCGTGTCAGGGGTGGATGCCACGGACACCCCTCAGCGCAACCCCTTCCCCGCCCTGTTCAACTTCCGCGACGTCGGCGGGCCGACCGGCCACGACGGGCGGACCGTCCGCCGGGGCCGGCTCTACCGCTCCGACTCCCTGCACCGGATCGACGAGACCGACCGGGAAATGTTCACCGCCCTCGGCATCCGTACCGTCATCGACCTGCGCCGCCCCACCGAGGTGGCCCGCGACGGCCGGGTGCCCGCGTACGACGGCCTGACCTACCGGCACATCCACCCCGAGCACGACGACTGGGCCGGAATCTCCTACGACCCGCAGGAGAGCCTGTCCCGCTGGCTCGCCGACCGGTACGCGGCCCTGGCCCAGACGGGCACCGCCGGGCTGGCCGAGGCGATCGGGCTGATCGCGGACAGCGCCACCGCGCCGGTGGTGGTGCACTGCGTGGCCGGCAAGGACCGGACCGGGATCGTCTGCGCGCTCACCCTCGCGGTGCTCGGCGTGGCCGACGAGGACATCGTCGCCGACTACACGTTGAGCACCGAGGCGTCCGAGCGGTTCAGCGCCTGGGTCGCCGCGGCGCTGCCCGAGACCGCGCAGCCGCCCCGCCCGTACCTCGCCTCCCCCGCCGAGGCGATGACCATCTTCCTCACCGAGCTGCGCGCGGGCCACGGCTCCGTGGAGGGCTACCTGCACCACGCCGGCGTGACCGACGCGCAGCTGACCGCCC
Organism: Micromonospora sp. CB01531; assembly: GCF_001905095.1. Lineage (GTDB taxonomy): Bacteria > Actinomycetota > Actinomycetes > Mycobacteriales > Micromonosporaceae > Micromonospora. The sequence continues at coordinate 270,141 of NZ_LWLS01000001.1, read as the reverse complement.
TCCGCGCCCACCTCCTCGCCTAACCTCCACCCCTCACCCCCACGAGTTGATGAAAAAGCTTGCGTCTGATTCCGGCGTCGCGCCGACGCGAACTTCTTGATCAACGCCTGGGGTGCCGCCGGACGCAGGCCGACGGTGGCGGGCATAACGAGATACGGCCGGCACCGTCGGGGACGGTGCCGGCCGTGCCGGATCCAGGGGCAGGTCAGAGGACTCGCTGCACCCAGCCGTGCCGGTCCTCGGCGCGGCCGCGCTGGATGTCGACCAGCCGCTGCCGCAGGGCCATCGTGGAGCGTCCGGACTCCCCACCGCCGATGAGGAACTCGCCGTCGGGGAAGCGCACCCCGCCGATCGGGGTGATCACCGCGGCGGTGCCACAGGCGAAGACCTCGCGCAGCCGGCCGCTGGCCGCGTCCGCCTGCCAGTCGGCGAAGCTGACCGGCCGCTCCTCGACCCGGTGCCCCGACTCGGCCGCCAGGGTCAGGATCGCGTCCCGGGTGATGCCCGGCAGGATCGTGCCGGTCAGCGGCGGGGTGACCAGGGTGTCGTCGTCGTAGACGAGGAAGACGTTCATGCCGCCCAGCTCGTCGACGAAGCGCCGCTCCACCGCGTCCAGGAAGACCACCTGGTCACAGCCCGCCTCGATCGCCTCGGCCTGGGCCACCAGCGAGCTGGCGTAGTTGCCGCCGCACTTGGCCGCGCCGGTGCCGCCCGGGGCCGCCCGGGTGTAGTCCGGGGAGACCCAGACCGTGATCGGCTTGACCCCGCCCGGGAAGTACGCCCCCGCGGGCGAGGCGATCACCGCGTAGAGGTACTCGTTGGCCGGCCGCACCCCGAGGAAGACCTCGCTGGCGAACATGAACGGCCGCAGGTAGAGGCTGCTGTCCTCGGCCTCGGGGATCCACTCCCGGTCGATCTCGACCAGCCGGCGCAGCGACTCGACGAAGGTCTCCGCAGACAGCTCGGGCATCGCCAGCCGCCGGGCGGAGGCGGCGAAGCGGGCGGCGTTCGCCTCGGGGCGGAACAGGGTCACCGACCCGTCCGCGCCCCGGTACGCCTTCAGCCCCTCGAAGATCTCCTGCGCGTAGTGCAGGACGGCGGCGGCCGGGTCCATCGGGATCGGCGCGCGCGCCTCCACCCGGGGGTCGTACCAGCCCTTCCCATCGGCGTACCGGATCGTCACCATGTGGTCGGTGAACACCCGACCGAACCCGGGGTTCGCCAGCAGGGCGGCCCGGTCGGCGGCGGATACCGGCGCGGGATTCGGACGGATCTCGAAATCGAGCTTGTCACCACCGCTCATCGCGCTGACCTCCCTGCGGGTCCACGGCATGCGTTGTCGCAGGCCGACGTCATTGGTGCCAGAAACTTACCCCGAACGGTCGTTCAGCGGATAGCTCCTGCCCGCCACATCGAGCGCACCGAACGGCGACTCGGGATGGTTGGGCGGAGCGGGCCCGGGGACGGGTCTGGCGGCCCGACGCCGGGCCGTGGACGGCCCTGGTCAGGCTACGGCGTAGCCGGCGAGCCGGTCGCCGACCTCCTCGGTGCGCAGCGGCGCACCCGGCGTACGGCTGGCCAGCTCGGCGCCGACCGCGGCGGTTACCCGCGCGGCGGCGTCGGCGTGGCCGAGCTGGTCGAGCAGCAGCGCGGCCGAGAGCACCGCGGCGACCGGGTCGGCGACGCCGCGGCCGGCGATGTCCGGCGCGGAGCCGTGCACCGGCTCGAACATCGACGGGTAGCGCCCCTCCGGGTTGATACAACCGCTCGCCGCCAGGCCGATGCCGCCGGTCACCGCGGCGGCGATGTCGGTGAGGATGTCGCCGAACAGGTTGTCGGTGACCACCACGTCGTATCGCTGCGGGTTGGTCACCAGGAACATCGCGGCGGCGTCGACGTGCTGGTACTCGGTGGCCACGTCGGGGTGCTCGGCGGCGACGGCCTCGAAGGTGCGCGCCCACAGCGAGCCGGCGTGGGTCAGCACGTTGGTCTTGTGCACCAGGGTGACCTTGCGGCGCTCCCGGCGGCCGGCCCGGGCGAAGGCGTCCCGGATCACCCGCTCGACGCCGTGCCGGGTGTTGAGGCTCTCCTCGGTGGCCACCTCGGCCGGGGTGTCCCGGTGCAGCGAACCGCCGGCGCCGGCATACAGGCCCTCGGTCCCCTCGCGGACCACGACCAGGTCAACCTCGCCCGGCTTGACGGCGGCCAGCGGGGCGGGCACGCCCGGCCAGAGCCGCGACGGACGCAGGTTGACGTACTGGTCGAAGGCGAAGCGGAGCTTGAGCAGCAGGCCACGCTCCAGCACGCCCGGCGGCACGGTGGGATCGCCGACCGCGCCGAGCAGGATCGCGTCGTGCCCGGCCAGCTCGTCGAGGACCGAGTCGGGCAGCACCTCTCCGGTGCGGTGGTAGCGAGCGGCGCCGAGGTCGTACTCGGTGGCCGTCACGCCGGGGAGCACGGCGTCGATGACCTTGCGGGCCTGCGCGACCACCTCGGGTCCGATCCCGTCTCCGGCCACCACCGCGATCCGTGCCACCACACGCTCCTCAACTTGTCGGTCCCGGCAACGGTACGCCGTCGTCCCGGTTCCCGGTACGCGCCTTCCAACATTCGGGAAAGCCGGATGCTCAGGAGTCTCCCAGGTGGCATTCATGGTGCAGTCATCTCCGCTGCCTATGGTCGGAGACGTCCGGGTCGGACGGGGGCCCAGGACCGGCTTCGCCGCGGCGCTGCGGCGTCGTCAGCGAGGGAGCGGATGCGATGCGGATCGACGAGCAGCGACCGGCCCGGTGGGCCGACGAGCAACCCCGGACCCGGTGGATCGACCAGGCCGCCTTCAGCCACCGCCCCGACCTGCGCCTCGGCGCCCGCAGCCACCGGCTGGACCGGGCCGGCGGCACCGCGGTCGACCGGATCAGCGTCCGGCACACCGTCCGCACCTCCACCGCCGAATACTCTCTGCTCTTGAACGCGCCCGAGTGGCTGGGCCACCGGGGCGTCGGCGAGGCGCTGCGGGACGCGGTCGCCGAACTGCGCGCCATCGACCTCACGTACGGGCCGAACCAGCCGGACAGCCTGGTGTCGAAGCTGCGGCGGGGCGAGATCAGCCCCGAGTCGTACCCGCCGCTGGCGGACCTCGTGAACCGCTGCGCCGCCATGCGGGCGGCGACGGACGGGTGGTTCGACGCCTGGGCGGTGCCGGGCGGCTTCGACCCGGGTGGCCTGCTCAACGGCTGGGCGGTGGAACGCGCCGCGGCCCGGTTGCGCGCCGCCGGCGTCCACGACTACGCCGTGCTCTGCGGCGCCGACCTCACCGTACGCGGGCACGCCGCACACGGCGGCCCGTGGCGGGTGGCCGTGCACCATCCCACGGACGCGCAGCGGGCGCCGCTGGTGCTGGAGATGACGGCCGGCGCGGTGGGCACCTCCGGGGTGTCCGGGCGCCAGGGGCACGTGGTGGACCCGCACACCGGTGAGCCCGCCGACCAACTCGTCGCCGCCACCGTGGTGGGACCGGACCTCACGGTGGCCGACGCCTACGCCACCGCCCTGTACGCGGCCGGGCCGGCCGGGCTGGCCTGGTTCCGCAACGGTTCGGACTACCGGGCGCTCTTCGCCCACCGCCGGCGCTGAACGCGTCGACACTCGACACCCGTCGCCCCGCCTTCGCATCCGGGACGCGGTCCGCGATCGGCCCCCACGGTCTCGGCAACGACCGTGGGGGCCGATCAGCGACGAGTGCGCGTGGCTCGCGCAACCGAGGGGTGCGGACCTGATTGGGCCGGTCGTCCGACCGCGTCACCCGAAGACGGGCCGGAGTCTCAACTCAGTCCGTGACCGCACAGGTACGCTAGCCAATCGACGTAACTCGACGCAAGAGGCTCCACAGCGGACCGTCATCCCAGCCCCCGCACACTGGCCTGCGGCGGGGCAGGCGTGACGGCGCGGACCGGGGATGGCACGCTGTCCGCCGTGAGTTTCGATCTGAGCGTGTGGGCCCTGCCGGCCGGAGCCACGCCCGACGACGTACGGGCGGCGGTGCAGCGGTGCCGCGAAGGGCGGCACGGCGAGCGTCGCCCCGACCCGAGGGTGGTCGGTTTCTACCGGGCGATCACGGCCGCCTATCCCGACCGCCCGGGCACGCCCTGGGAGGTCGCCCCGCTGCACGCGGCCGCCGACCACGTGGAGATGAACCTCATCCCCACCTGCGAGGACCAGGTGCTGCTCGACATCGAGCGGCTGGCCGGCGAGCACGACCTGATGCTCTACGACGTCCAGGACGGCACGGTCTACCCGCCGCCCACCCGCGTCGCCCGCTGATCGCCCGGTACGACAAGGGGCCCGGCCGTGCGGCCGGGCCCCGGGTTCGTCGTGTGTGGACTACTCGTCGCGCAGATCGGCCGCGCTGGCCGCGACCGCGCCGATCGAGTCGGCGGCCGAGCTGAGCAGGTCCGCGCCGAGCGCCTGGTCGACGGTGAGCGTCATCAGCGTCTCGCCACCGGCCTCCCGACGGGCGACCTGCATGGCGGCGATGTTGACGCCGGCCTCGCCGAGCAGGGTACCGACGGTGCCGACCACGCCCGGCCGGTCGACGTAGCGCAGGAAGACCAGGATGCCCTCCGCGCCGATCTCGACGTCGAAACCGTCCACCTCGGTCAGCTTGAGGACGTCCCGGGCGCCGGCCTGGGTCAGGGTGCCCGAGACGCTGACCGTCCGCCCGTCCGGCAGCGCGCCGCGTACGGTCACCAGGTTGGGGTGGTCGATCGTCTCGGCCTGCGCGGTCAGGGCCACCTCGACCCCGCGCTCGGCGGCCAGGTGCGGCGCGTTGACGTAGGTGACCTGCTCCTCCACCACCGAGCTGAACAGCCCCTTGGTGGCGGCAAGCTTGAGCACCGACACGTCGTGGTTGACGATCTCGCCGCGCACCTCGACGGTGACGCTGGCGGCCACCCCGCCGGCCACCGCGGTGAAGGCCCGGCCCAGCTTCTCGGCCAGCGGCAGCAGCGGCCGGACGTCCTCGGCGACCACCCCGCCGGCCTGCACGTTCACCGCGTCCGGCACGAACTCGCCCTGGAGCGCCAGCTTGACGCTCTTGGCCACGGCCAGGCCGGCCTTGTCCTGCGCCTCGTGGGTCGAGGCGCCCAGGTGCGGGGTGGCCACCACGTTGTCGAAGGCGAACAGCGGGGAGGAGGTGCAGGGCTCCTTGGCGTAGACGTCGATGCCTGCGCCGCCGACCCGGCCCTCGGCGATCGCGTCCGCCAGCGCCTGCTCGTCGACCAGGCCACCCCGGGCGGCGTTGACGATCCGCACGCCCGGCTTGACGATCGCCAGTTCCTTCTCGCCGATCAGACCCACCGTCTCCGGCGTCTTGGGCAGGTGGATCGAGATGAAGTCGCTCTCCCGCAGCAGTTCCTCCAGCCCGACCAGGCGGACGCCGAGCTGGGCGGCGCGGGCCGGCTGGATGTACGGGTCGTACGCGATCAACCGGGTGCCGAAGGCGGCGATGCGCTGTGCGAAGAGCACGCCGATGCGGCCGAGGCCGACCACGCCCACGGTCTTGCCCTGGATCTCCACGCCGGTGTACTTGGACCGCTTCCACTCCCCCGCCTTGAGCGCCGCGCTGGCGCTGGCGGTGTTGCGCGCCACGGCGAGCAGCAGCGCGACGGCCTGCTCGGCGGCGGAGACGATGTTCGAGGTGGGCGCGTTGACGACCATGACGCCCCGGGCGGTGGCGGCCGGCACCTCGACGTTGTCCAGGCCCACGCCGGCCCGGGCGACCACCTTCAGGCGCGGCGCGGCGGCGATCGCCTCGGCGTCGATCTGGGTGGCGCTGCGTACGATCACCGCGTCGGCCTCGGAGAGCGCGGACAGCAGGGCCGGACGGTCGGTGCCGTCGACGTGGCGCACGTCGAAGTCGTGCGCAAGCACCTCGATGGCGGCAGGGGCGAGTTCTTCGGCGATCAGTACGACAGGATTCATCGGTCCTCGTAGACGCTCGTATGCGGTCGGCCTGGTACGCCCGGACGCCGCGCTGCGTCCCGCGCTGAACCGTGCCGTGGCCGTTCGGTGCCGGCTACGCACCTATCAGCGATCGTAGGGTGCACCCCGGCCGGCATGTCCCGGAGTATGGGGTGAGCGGCCTCACACAGCCGCCCGTATCGCGTTGCCACGCCGGCTGGCCCGGCCCGCCCCGCTCCGGAGCGGCCCGCAGTTGGCCGAGGCGTTGGTCACCCGGTCCCAGCAGGTGAACCTCCTCAGCCACGGCCCGGCGCGCAGTCGCCGCGACGCGCCCGCCCCCGTCCACGACGAGGCCGTCCCGATCGAGGAGAGGGCGGGATGACGGCAGTGGCCGCGTCCGGCGCCGGGGAGAGCGCCGGGCGCGGCCACCCGCCTTGTCGGAGCCGTCAGGCGGTCTCGGTGATCGGCCGGTCGACCCAGCTCATCATGGCGCGCAGCTTCTGCCCGGTCTCCTCGATCGGGTGCGCCGCGCCCTCGGCCCGCCACTTGGCGAAGTTCGGCCGGCCGGCCTCGTCCTCGGCGACCCACTCGCGGGCGAACTCGCCAGACTGGATCTCGCCGAGGATCTTGCGCATCTCCTCCTTGACCCGGGAGTCGATGACCCGGGGGCCGCGGGAGAGGTCGCCGTACTCGGCGGTGTCCGAGATGCTGTAGCGCATCCGGGCGATGCCGCCCTCGTACATCAGGTCGACGATGAGCTTCAGCTCGTGCAGGCACTCGAAGTAGGCCACCTCCGGGGCGTACCCGGCCTCGGTGAGCACCTCGAAGCCGGTCTGCACCAGCGCCGCGGCGCCGCCGCAGAGCACCGCCTGCTCGCCGAACAGGTCGGTCTCGGTCTCCTCGGTGAAGGTGGTCTTGATCGCACCGGCCCGGGTGCCGCCGATCGCCTTCGCGTAGGCCAGGGCCAGGCCGAAGGCGGCGCCGCTGGCGTCCTGCTCGACGGCGACCAGGCAGGGCACGCCCTTGCCGTCGACGTACTGGCGGCGGACCAGGTGACCCGGGCCCTTCGGGGCGACCATCGCCACGTCCACGTCGGCCGGCGGCTTGATCAGGCCGTACCGGATGTTGAAGCCGTGGCCGAAGAAGAGCGCCTTGCCGGGGGCGAGGTTGGGCGCGATCGCCTCGGCGTACAGACCACGCTGGGCGGTGTCCGGCGCCAGGATCATGATCACGTCGGCCTCGGCCGCCGCCTCGGCCGGCGTGAGCACCCGCAGGCCCTGCTCCTCGGCCTTCGGCCGGCTCTTCGAACCGGCGGGCAGGCCGATCACCACGTCGACGCCGGAGTCGCGCAGCGACAGCGCGTGGGCGTGGCCCTGGCTGCCGTACCCGATCACGGCGACCTTGCGGCCCTGGATCAGACCCAGGTCGGCGTCGTCGTCGTAGTACACCTCAACGCTCATTTACTTCCCTTTCGTACGGCGGTGCCCGGCGGCCCGTCGTGGACTTGTGCGGTGGTTTCCAGCGGCGCGCGGCGCCGGCACGGTCGGGTCTCAGGCGGCGCGCAGCGCCGGGCCGGCGGTGATGGAGCGCGAGCCGCGCCCGATCGCCACCGTGCCGGACTGCACCATCTCCTTGATGCCGAAGGGTTCGAGGTCGCGCAGCAGCGCGTCGAGCTTGTCCGGGGTGCCGGTGGCCTCGATGGTCAACGTGTCCGGGGCGACGTCGACCACCCGCGCCCGGAACAGGTTCACCGTCTCCAGCACCTGGCCGCGTGCGTTGCGGTCCGCGCGGACCTTGACCAGCAGCAGCTCCCGGGCCACCGAGACCTGCGGGTCCAGCTCAACGATCTTGAGTACGTTGACCAGCTTGTTGAGCTGCTTGGTCACCTGCTCCAGCGGGGACGACTCGGCGTTGACCACGATGGTGATCCGGGAGACGTCCGGGTTCTCGGTCTCCCCCACGGCGAGGCTGTCGATGTTGAAGCCGCGCCGGGAGAACAGCCCGGAGACCCGGGCCAGCACACCCGGCTTGTTCTCCACGAGCACGGACAGCGTGTGCATGGTCATTTAGAGTTCGTCCTCGTCGAAGGCGGGGCGGACGCCCCGGGCGAACATGATCTCGTCGTTGCTGGTGCCGGCGGCGACCATCGGCCAGACCATGGCGTCCTTGCCGACCACGAAGTCGATGACCACCGGGGCGTCGTTGATCGCCATGGCCGCCTCGATGGTCTTGTCCACGTCGGCGGCGGTCTCGCAGCGCAGGCCGACGCAGCCGAGCGCCTCGGCGAGCTTGACGAAGTCCGGGATGCGGTGCTTGTGGGTGCCCAGCTCGGTGTTGGAGTAACGCTCCCCGTAGAACAGGGTCTGCCACTGCCGGACCATGCCCAGGTTGCCGTTGTTGATCACGGCCACCTTGATCGGGATGCCCTCCAGGGCGCAGGTGGCCAGCTCCTGATTGGTCATCTGGAAGCAGCCGTCGCCGTCCACTGCCCAGACCGTGGTGTCCGGCTTGCCGACCTTGGCGCCCATCGCCGCCGGGACGGCGTATCCCATGGTGCCGAGGCCGCCGGAGTTGAGCCAGGTGTACGGCTTCTCGTACGAGATGAACTGGCTGGCCCACATCTGGTGCTGGCCGACGCCCGCCACGTAGACGGTGTCCGGGCCGGCGATCTCGCCCAGCCGCTTGATCACGTACTGCGGCGACAGGGTGCCGTCGGCCGGCTCCTCGTACCCGAGCGGGTACCGCTGGCGCAGGTCGTCGAGCTGGTTCCACCAGTCGCCGAGGTCGGCCGCCGGCCGGGCCGCCTGCTCGGTGGTGACGGCGGCGATCAGCTCGTCGATCACGTGCCGGGCGTCGCCGACGATCGGCACGTCCGCGTGCCGGTTCTTGCCGATCTCGGCCGGGTCGATGTCGGCGTGCACCACGGCGGCGTCCGGCGCGAACGAGTCGAGGCGGCCGGTGACCCGGTCGTCGAAGCGGGCCCCGAGCGCCACGATCAGGTCGGCCTTCTGCAGGCCGTAGACCGCGGCGACGGTGCCGTGCATGCCGGGCATGCCCAGGTGCTGCCGGTGCGAGTCGGGGAACGCGCCGAGCGCCATCAGGGTGGTGGCCACCGGGATGCCGGTCAGCTCGGCCAGCCGGCGCAGCCCCTCGGTGGCGCCGGCCTTGAGCACGCCGCCGCCGACGTAGAGCACCGGGCGGCGGGCGGTGGTCATCAGCCGGGCCGCCTCGCGGATCTGCTTGCCGTGCGGGTGCAGGGTCGGTCGGTAGCCGGGCAGGTCGAGGGTGGGCGGCCAGGCGAAGGTGGTCGGCGCCTGGAGGACGTCCTTGGGGATGTCCACCAGGACCGGACCCGGCCGGCCGGTCGCGGCCAGGTGGAACGCCTCGGCCAGCACCTGCGGGATCTCGTCGGCGGTCTGCACCAGGAAGTTGTGCTTGGTGATCGGCAGGGTGATCCCCTGGATGTCCGCTTCCTGGAAGGCGTCCGTGCCGATCGCCGGACGCGCGACCTGGCCGGTGATCGCCACCATAGGCACCGAATCCATGTACGCGTCGGCGATCGGGGTGACCAGGTTGGTCGCGCCCGGGCCGGAGGTGGCCATGCAGACCCCGACCTTGCCGGTCGCCTGGGCGTACCCGGTGGCGGCGTGGCCGGCGCCCTGCTCGTGACGGACCAGGATGTGCCGGACGGTGGAGTCATAGAGCGGGTCGTACGCCGGCAGGATCGCGCCGCCCGGAATGCCGAAGACAACGTCGACGCCGAGGGCCTCAAGTGACCGCACCAGCGATCCGGCGCCGGAGACCTGCGCCGAGGCGGGCTGCCGTACGGCCGGGGCGGACCCGTTGCGGGGGGTGGTGGCGGGGTCGGCGGCAGCGGCCGGCTCGGTGGCCGGGCGGGCTCGCCGGACGGAGTGGGCGAGGGTCTCGGGCGTGGGTCTCGTCATGGCGGTTCAAGCCTTCGGCTGGAGTGGGTGATGCGTTTCTCAGGGTGGAACGCGGGCGTCCCGGCGATGGTCCGACGGCAACAAAAACGGCCCACGTGCAGATGCACGGGGCCAGCGCACTCTCGCTCAGGGAGAGTGCGCTCAGGTAAGTACTCGCAGCGACCGGTTAGACGACATGTGGCTAAGCCTGACGCATCTCACGCGATGAGTCAACTGATCCCACATTTTGGTTAACGGACCTCGGCGTGTCGGCCCCCGACGCGCCCCCGACAGCCGGTGCGACCTGTGCAGATCCCTCGTTCGGGGGACGCGGGACGGGCACCGACGCCGGTGGATCTGACCGGAGCCGGGGCAGCAGCGGGGAGGCCGGGCGGACCGGCGCGGGCGGCGGGGCCGGCGGCACCGAGGTGGGCCGGGCGCCGGGCGAGGTGGCCGCCTCCAGCATCGCCTCCAGGTGCTCGGCCGGCACCCCCCAGCCGAAGAGCGCGCCCTGCCCGAACCGGCAGCCCGCGGCCACCACCGCGGCCAGCTCCGTGGGGGTGGTCACACCCTCGGCGATCACCTCCAGGCCGAGCTGATGCCCGAGGCGCATGACGATGTCCACCATCGGGGCGAACGCCGGGCCGTCCCGGCCGACCGGACGGACCGGCTCGTGCTCGGCGACCAGACTGTGGTCGATCTTGAGGATGTCGATCGGGAGCCGGCGCAGCTGCCCCAGCGAGGAGTAGCCGGCGCCGAAATCGTCCAGCGCGATCCGTACGCCGGTGCGCCGCAGCGCGGCCAGCCGGCGGATCAGCTCGTCCAGGTCGGTGGCGACCGCGTGCTCGGTGACCTCCAGCACCAGCCGCTGCGGCGGTACGTGGTGGGCGCGCAGCGCGTCGGCGACCTGGACCACGTACTCCGGAGCGTGCAGCTCGCGGGGCGAGACGTTGACCGAGACCCAGACGTCGTGCCCGTCGGCCAGCCAGCGGGAGAGCTGGTAGCAGGCCTGGTGCAGCACCCAGGCGCCCAGCTTCGAGATCATCCCGCACTCCTCGGCCAGCGGGATGAACTCGTCCGGCCGGACATTGCCCAGTTTGGGGTGGTGCCAGCGGAGCAGCGCCTCGGCGCCGACCGGCCGGACCGACGGCAGCGAGGCCACCGGCTGGAACGCCAGGCGCAGCTCGTCGCGCTCGATCGCGCCGCGCAGCTCGTGCTCCAGCATGGTGCGCCGGCGCAGCAGTTGGTCGTACGTGGCGTCGTAGCGCTCGACCCGGTTCTTGCCCCGCTGCTTGGCGTAGCGCAGCGCCAGGTCGGCGTTGCGCAGCAGCAACTCGACGTCGGTCTCCCCGCTGCTGCGGGCCACCCCGATGCTGACCGAGAGGAAGACCGGCCCGTCCGCCTCCTCGTACGGGCGGCCGAGCACCCCGAGCAGCCGCTCGGCGACCGGCCCGGCGTCGCTCGCGCCGTGCATCAGCACCGCGAACTCGTCGCCGCCGAGCCGGGCGGCCAGATCGCCCGGGCGCAGGTTGCCGCGCAGCCGCCGGCCGACCTCGGCCAGCACCGCGTCGCCGACGTCGTGCCCACGCATGTCGTTGACGTTCTTGAAGCCATCCAGGTCCAGCCCGAGCAGGACGCAGGGGACCCGGGCCTCGGCGCACCGGTGCAGCGCCCGCAGCAGGCCACGCCGGTTGGCCAGGCCGGTGAGCGGGTCGGTGTGCGCCAGCTCACGGAAGTGGGCCTCCCGCTCGGCCAGCCGGTCGGCGTAGTTACGTACGTCGTTGAGGGCGAGATATTGCCGGGCCACCAGGGCGAAGCCCTCGACGCTGCCGGCGACGATGCCCATCGCGTCGAACCCGCCGCCCTGGACCAGGTGGTACATCGCCGACGCGGCCATCGCAAGCATCGGCACGAAGGCGTACTCGCCGTCGCGGCGGATCAGGTCGACGTTCACCTGCCCGGGCAGGTCGACCCGGTGCACGGCCAGGGCGATGGCCAGCAGGCCCGCGGCCAGCACCGCGGCGCCGGCGTGCACCATCACCGGACCGCCCTGACAGAGCCCGGCGGAGACGCCCAGTCCGCCGCCGGTCATCCCGGTCAGCCCGGCCCCGAGCAACGCGAGCCGGCCGCGCGGCGGCGCGGCCCGCAGCACCACGATCAGGGTCAGCCCGGCGGTGACCGCCGCGCTCACCGTGGCCAGCCCGATGGGTACGCAGGCGATCGGGGTGGCCGCGCCGAGCAGCCGGGTCGGCGGGCTGAACAGCACCCAGCCGACGAACCAGAGCGCGCTGGCCATGATCAGGCCGTCGAGCAGCAGCCGGGCGGTCGCCGTCCGGGTCGCCGCGGCGCCGGGCAGCCGGAGCAGCGCGGCGCCGAGGGTGAGCGCGCTGAGCGTGCTGCCCACCGACACCAGGGTCGCCCAACCGGTCCGCTGCCCCTGCTCGTGGGCCCAGTGCGGGGTGGCGACCAACGCGGCGGCCACCCCGACGAGGAGGGTGAGCAGCGCGATGCCGGCGGCCGCGGCGAGCAGCAGATGGGCCTGCCGGTGGGGCCCGACCCGGCGGCGGGCCGACCCGGCGAGCAGCGCGGTCCCGGCGGCGGCGGCGAGCCCGCTCAGCACCGCGACGGTGACCATCCCCGGGGACGACTGCACGACCTCAACTGTGCCGGATGTGAGCACCCCTTGGGGCACCGGGTGTGCATCTGTTGGGACACGGCGCGCGCGGCCGGGGGCCGCCGGGACGACAGTGTCAGACTGGTAGTCATGCCTGAGCTGCGGTCGAGGACCTCCACCCACGGTCGGACGATGGCCGGCGCCCGGGCCCTGTGGCGGGCCACCGGGATGACCGACGACGACTTCGGCAAGCCGATCGTCGCCATCGCCAACAGTTTCACCCAGTTCGTCCCCGGTCACGTACACCTCAAGGACCTCGGCGGCCTGGTCGCCGACGCGGTGGCCGAGGCCGGCGGGGTGGGCCGGGAGTTCAACACCATCGCCGTGGACGACGGCATCGCCATGGGCCACGGCGGCATGCTCTACTCGCTGCCCAGCCGGGAGCTGATCGCCGACGCGGTGGAGTACATGGTCAACGCGCACTGCGCGGACGTCCTGGTCTGCATCTCCAACTGCGACAAGATCACGCCGGGCATGCTGCTGGCCGCGCTGCGGCTCAACATCCCGACCGTCTTCGTCTCCGGCGGGCCGATGGAGGCCGGCAAGACGGTGGCGATCGAGGGCGTGGTCCACTCCAAGATCGACCTGATCGACGCGATGATCGCCGCGTCGAACGAGTCGGTCACCGAGGACCAGCTCGGCCAGATCGAGCGCTCGGCCTGCCCGACCTGCGGCTCCTGCTCCGGCATGTTCACCGCCAACTCGATGAACTGCCTCACCGAGGCGATCGGCCTGGCGCTGCCCGGCAACGGGTCGACCCTGGCCACCCACGCCGCGCGCCGGTCGCTGTTCGTCGAGGCCGGCCGCACCGCGGTGGCGATCGCCAAGCGCTGGTATGACCAGGACGACGCCTCGGTGCTGCCTCGATCGATCGCCAGCCGGGCCGCCTTCGAGAACGCCGTCGCGCTCGACGTGGCCATGGGCGGCTCGACCAACACGGTGCTGCACCTGCTCGCCGCCGCCCGCGAGGCGGAGCTGGACTTCGGGGTGGCCGACATCGACGCCATCTCCCGCCGGGTGCCCTGCCTGGCCAAGGTCGCGCCGAACTCGCCGCAGTACCACATGGAGGACGTGCACCGGGCCGGCGGCATCCCCGCCATCCTCGGCGAGCTGGACCGGGCCGGCCTGCTACACCGGGACGTGCACGCGGTGCACTCCCCCAGCCTGCAGCAGTGGCTGGCCGACTGGGACGTGCGGGGCGGCTCGGCCACCCCCGAGGCGGTCGAGCTGTTCCACGCCGCCCCCGGCGGGGTGCGCACCACCGAACCGTTCTCCACCACCAACCGCTGGTCGTCCCTGGACACCGACGCGGCCGGCGGGTGCGTGCGGGACCGGGAGCACGCGTACAGCGCCGACGGCGGGCTGGCCATCCTGCACGGCAACCTGGCGCCGGACGGCTGCGTGGTGAAGACCGCCGGGGTGCCCGAGGAGTGCCTGACGTTCCGCGGGCCGGCCAAGGTCTACGAATCGCAGGACGACGCGGTGTCGGCGATCCTGGCCAAGGAGGTCGTCGCCGGGGACGTGGTGGTGATCCGGTACGAGGGCCCGAAGGGCGGCCCGGGCATGCAGGAGATGCTCTACCCGACCTCGTTCCTCAAGGGCCGCGGGCTGGGCCGCTCCTGCGCGCTGCTCACCGATGGCCGGTTCTCCGGCGGCACCTCCGGCCTGTCCATCGGCCACGTCTCCCCGGAGGCGGCCTCCGGCGGCCTGATCGCGCTGGTACGGGAGGGCGACGAGATCGTCATCGACATCCCGGCCCGGTCGATCCACCTCAACGTGCCCGACGAGGTGCTCCAGGCCCGCCGGGTCGCCGAGGAGAAGCGGGACCGGCCATTCACCCCGGCCGACCGGCAGCGGCCAGTGTCCGCGGCGCTGCGCGCGTACGCCTCGATGGCCACCTCGGCCAGCGACGGCGCCTACCGCCGGGTGCCGGAGTAGCAGGAGGGGTCCCTGGTCAACGCCTGCGGCATGGCAGGGGCCCCTTCCGAACGCCAGTCCCGGTAGGGTCGCGCGTCGTGCAGACGACCATGAGCTACGCGCGACGGATCCGGCCGGTCATCGACCGGGTGTACGTGGGTGCCCGCTGGGCGGCCCGGGCCCGGATGGAGGCGTTCTACGCGGAGCGGGGCGCGGACCTCGGCGCGGAGAACAGCTTCTACTCCGGGGTGCTGGCCCGGCCCATGCCGGCCGACGCGCTCGCCGACGGACTCGCCTACACCGACGGCGACATGAGCCGCGAGCTGGCCCAGGGTGTGCTGAAGGTGGACGCCGAGGGGACCTGGCACCTGACCGAGCTGGGCCGGGAGCTGACGCTGTACGCGCAGCGGGCGACCGCCGAGGCCGCCGAGGAGCTGTGGTCCTCCGGGCCGCCGATGCTGCCCGGCCTGGCCTCGGTGCCCCGGCTCGCCGAGCTGGTCGGCCGGGTGCTGGCGCACGGGCTGGCCACCGGCGGGCCGGCGTTCCACGCCATGACCCCGCCGTACGAGCCGGACGACGCCTCACCGGCGCTGCTGCTCACCACCCGGCTCGGCTCGCTGCGCCACCACCGGGCCGACGCGCACCGGGCGGCGTGGCGGGCCGCCGGGCTGACCGCCGAGCAGATCAAGGCCCTGCCCGACGGGCCGGAACGCGCAGCGATCGAGGCCGACACCGACCGCCGGGACGCGCCCGCGTACATGGTGCTCACCGAGGACGAGCGGTGGGAGCTGCTCGCCGGCCTGGGCGCGCTACCGAGCTGAGGGCGCAGGCCCGAGGGCGACCGTGCGGGCGTACCGGATGGCGGCTGGGGTGTCCGGGAAGACCAGGCCCGCGCGGCGCAGCTCGTCGGCCACGCCCAGGGCGTCCAGCACCTGGTCGTGACCGGGGGTGATGCCGGAGAGCAGCACCACGGTCCCGCGCGCCCGGAGCCGGTCGATGGCGTCGCCCAGCACCTGCGCACCGGTGGCGTCCATGGTGGACACCCGGGACATTCGCAGGATGACCACCCGCACGTCGGCGACGTCGGACAGTTCGAGCAGGAAGGTGTGCGCGGCGGCGAAGAAGAGCGGCCCGTCCAGCCGGTAGGCCACGATGTGCTCGGCCAGCAGGGCGTGTTCCTCGGCGCTGTGCTCGCCTTGGTCGAGCGGGACCTGCTCCAGCCGGGCGCTGCGGGCCACCGCACGCAGGGCGAGCACGACCGCCACGGCGAGGCCGACCGCCACCGCGGTGACCAGGTCCCAGATCACCGTGACGGCGAAGGTCAGCACGAGCACCACCGCGTCGCCACGGGTGGCCCGGGCGATCGCCCGGAGCGAGCCGGCCTCCACCATCCGGACGGTGGTGGCCAGCAGCACCCCGGCCAGGGCGGCCAGCGGGATCCGACCGACCAGCGGGGCGGCGGCCAGCACGATCGCCGCGAGGGCGACCGCATGGGCCAGGGCCGCCAGCTTGGAACCCGCACCGGCGCGGACGTTCACCGCCGTCCGGGCGATGGCGGCGGTGGCCGGGATGCCGCCGAACAGCGGCGACGCCAGATTGGCCAGGCCCTGCCCGAAGAGCTCCCGGTCCGGGTCGTGCCGCTGGCCGACGGTCATCCCGTCCGCGACGGTGGCCGAGAGCAGGCTCTCCAGCGCGGCGAGCGCGGCGACCGCGAGCGCGCTGGGCAGCAGCACCCCGATCGCGCCGAGGTCGAGGAAGCCCAGCGAGGGGGCGGGCAGGTGCTGCGGCAGGGCGCCGATCCGGATCAGGTCGACCGGGGCGAACTCGGCGAGGACCGTCGCCGCACCGACCCCGAGCAGCGAGAACGGTAGTCCGGGCCGCCACCGCGAGCCGAGCAGCATGAGCGCCGCGACGCTGAGGGCCACGGCCACGGCCGCCGGACGGGGGTGTGTGACGAACCGGGCGACGGCGTCCGCGGCCACCGCCCAGACCTTGTCGCCGTGGGCGTCGGTGATCCCCAGTGCGGCGGGCACCTGCTGGAGCGCGATGACCACGGCGATGCCGGCGGTGAAGCCCTCGATCACCGGGGCCGGCAGGTAGCGGACGTACCGGCCGAGCCGGGCGAGGGCGAGGGCGATCAGCACCAGCCCAGCCAGCGCGCCGACCATGAGCACCCCGCCGGCGCCGAAGCGCTGCACCACCGGCACCAGCACGACGGTCATCGCCCCGGTGGGGCCGGAGACCTGGAGGTTGGACCCGCCGAACACGGCGGCGACCGCCCCGGCGACCACTGCGGTGACCAGCCCAGCCTGCGCGCCCAGGCCGGAGGTGACACCGAACGCGAGGGCCAGCGGCAGCGCCACCACGGCGACGGTCAGCCCGGCGAGCAGGTCGCGCCGGGGTGAGCGGCGTACGGCTGCCCAGTCGGCCCGGCCGGGCAGCAGCCTGAGCAGGCGTGCCGCGACCTGGCGGCCGGCCCGCCGCACGCCGTGCTTGCGACTGGCGTCGGCGGCGGCCGGGGTGGTGTCCCGGCCCAGTGCTGCCGCGTTCACCGGTCGGCCTCGGAGGCGCGCAGTTCGTCGAGGAGGGCGTCCCGGTCAGTGAGGACCGCGCCGAGGATCCGCCGACCGGCAGCCAGCAGGTCGGCCACGTCGGGAGTGCTGAGGGAATAGATGACCAGCGGCCCGTCCCGGTAGGAGGTGACCATGCCGGCCCGGCGCAGCACGGCGAGTTGCTGGGAGAGGTTGGACGCCTCGACGTCGATGGCGGCGAGCAGGTCACGGACCGGCTTCGGCCCGTCCTGAAGCAGTTCGAGCACCCGGATGCGGACCGGGTGCCCGAGGGTGCGGAACAGCTCCGCCTTCGCCTGATACAGCGGCACCGACACAGCAACCCCTCCCAAATCCATGAAGACTTTAGCACTTGAGGAAACCTTCAAGTCGAGGTCGCAATCTCGAACAGGGCCAGCACGACGGCGACCAGCCCATTCCTTTCACATGTCGTTGACGCAGCGCAGCACCGGTCGGGTGGTCAGCGCGGCCAGGTCGAGCGGCACGTCCGCGCGCACGGTGAACGCCGCCGAATCGCCCGGCAGCAGGGTGACGAGAGCGTCCCTGATCAGCTTAGCGATCCTGAGTCGGATGGGGTTTCCGGGATCGTTTCCCACCGTGGTGGGGTCGCGTGGGCGTGGAGATGGAATCCCGCGCCCAAGGCGGCTCCGCGTGGCCGGTGGCCGGCGGTGGGTGTGCTGATCGTGTTCACGCCCTGGTGTCGGTGGGCTGCGCGGGGCAGCTTCCGGTCCGTTGGTGCGTGTCCCTCCGGACGCTTGCCCGCCTGGCCGTGGGGCCGGGTGGGGGAGGGTGCCCCGCGTCGCCTGGGCGCGGGGCGTGAAGCGTGGGGCCGGGTGGGGCCGGTCTTCGACCGGTCCCTCCGGCTGGCATTAGCAGCGCTGGGGGTGACGACGGCGCTGGCTTCGAGGGTGTCGACGACCGTGCGGATCACCATGGCGCCGGTGGTCTTGTCGGTGATGGTTTTGGCTTGGTGGGTGAGTCCGCGGGCGGCGATACGCCGCCAGGCGCCGTTGTCGCGGTCGCCCTGCCACCGGCAGGACTGGTTGGGGCAGATAGCCCACTTCCAGCCGGCCACGGTCGGCTTGTCGGGGGCTCTACGGTGCCGCAGCGGGGTCAAACATTGAGGGCAGTGTTTGGACGTGTTCCGGGCGGGGACGGTGACCACGGCGATCCCATGCTCGGCGGCGAGGTGCCGCATCCGATCGCTGATCTTTCCGCGGACCTGCTGGGACAGGCGGGTATTCAGGGTGCGCCCCATGCCCTTGGCTTCCATCGACCGCAGGTCTTCCAGGTAGATCGCCGTCGCCCGGGCGGCGATCGCCTGGTCCACCGTCCACCGGGCGGCAGCCCACGCGAGCGCGTCGTTCAAGTTTTGGCGGCGGGCGGACACGTGGCGGATCTCGCCGGCCAGCACCTCGTGCTTCGCTCTCAGCTGCTCGTCAGGGCGGCCGCCGAGCAGCCGCGCGTACTGGTCGGCCTTCGCATGCAGCCGCTCACTGTGGCGGCGCAGGCGGTGCTGCTTGGCCAGGATGCCGGCGGCGCGGAACTGTCCACCAGCCCCCAACGCCGTGATCCGGCCATCCTTACCCAGTCGTAGGGCACCGGCGCTGATCAGGGTGTTGAGACCCCAGTCCACACCGACCGCTACGGTATGGCCGGTGCGCGCGGCTTTCGGCACCGGGTGCGTGTATGCCATGTCGGCACGCACCGTCCCGTCGATGAGGCGCAGGGTGGGCAGGTGCAGCACCGCCGCGGCGGGAACCGTGGACGGCAGCCGGGTCGGACACTCGACCCACGTCCAGTCCCGATACCCTCGCGGATCCGGTCGGGTGGGCAGTTGCAGCCGCAGCAGCGCCTTCGCCGGGTCGGTGTCGCTGCGCTCGATGGTGGCCTGCTGCCGATCACACGCGGCCAGCAGCAACATCCGCGGAATCCTCGGGACGCCTTCGAGTTCGAACACGTCCACCGGCAGCCGACCATTGGCCTTGCCGAACGTGACGACCTGCCGGGTGCGGCCCTTGATGACGCTGGACGGCAGATGCTGCCCGCCCGGGATCGCCTGGCGGACCTGATCCCACTCCGCGGGGGTGCGCCTACACGGATCGGCCGGCCACACCGCCAGGACCCCGGCGGTCACACCGGCACGCCACACCGCCGAACGAAGAACACGCCCCGCCTGCTCCTGCGCCATCCGCACAACCCGGTCATTAACCCGCACACCCCCAGGCGCGGTCACCGCCCAGCCCAGCCGCCGCAACGCCATCCACGCGTTCGACGGCAACCTCCGCCCACCCGCATCCACCCCGCAGGCCAGCACCTCCACATCCACGCTGTTCCAATGCTCGCCGATCAGCGCGGCCACCATGCCCGCCACCAGATCAGCACACCAACCGACCCGTCGCGCCAGCACCGCCGCAGACAGGACCTCACCGGTTTCCTCATCCACCCCCGCGCGGAGCACAGCACGGGCACACGCAGTCCGGACCGTCTCGCCTTCGCCCAGCCGCAGCTTCCCGCTCACCGGCTCAACGACCCACCATCGATCGAGCAGAACCAACGCTCACGACCGGCCCACGTCACCGGAATCCTCCCCGAACCAGCCCACACACCAAGCATCACCGGTGAACACCGACAGACGCGCCGTGGTCTGTGAGAATCGAAGAAGGTCCACACGACCAACCTATGATCACTGACGATTCATAATCAAGTTGGTCAGCCTGGTCGACCTCCGCCGACGGGTGCAGCCGGTCCGGGAAGAGCGTCAGGTCGCGCAGCACCGTCCGCGCGCTCACCTGCACCAGCTGACCGCCGTCGACCGGCTCGACCGTCGCGTCCAGCTCCGCCGCCGGCCACTCGATCTCGCGGTCCTCGGCGAAGAACCAGATCGCCCGCTCCGCCGAGTCCCAGGGCTCGGCGACGAGCAGCTCTCGCCGGGCCTCGTCCGGCCGCGCCAGCTCCGCCGGCAGCGCCACCACCATCGAGGAGTACGCGGGAACATCGAGCTCCACCGCGGTCGTCGCCCTCGACTCCCACCCCAGGGTGAGCCGGGTGACCATGGCCGGCACCTGCCACGCCTCGCCGGTCTCGTTCACCGCCACCAGGGCCAGCCCCCCGTCCCGCGGCTGCACGGTGAGCAGCCGGTCCGCGTACGCCCGGCGCAGCGCGTACCAGAGGGGCTTGCGGCGGCCGTCGCCGTCGACCGCCGACCACGAGGTGACCGGCCAGCAGTCGTTGAGCTGCCAGACGACGGTGCCCATACACACCGGCCGGTGGGACCGGAAGTGCTCGACACCGAGCTGGACGGCCCGGGCCTGGTTGAGCTGGGTGAGGTAGTGCCAGTCGTCGAAGTCGGCGGGCACCGGCAGGTGGGCGTCCAGCCCGCGCCGCAGCTTCAGGTCCCCGTCAATCGCCTTCTGGTGGTGGACCATGCCGGGTGAGTCGGGCGCCAGCGGGTCGTCGGAGAGGGCCCGGCGCGGGTCGCGTACGCCGGGGGCCCCTGGTAGCCGAACTCGGCGACGAACCGCGGCACGTACTCCCGGTACTTCCGGTAGTCGTCGGTGTTCCACACGTCCCAGATGTGCGTGGTCCCGTACGCCGGGTCGTTCGGGTGCACGTCCTCCCGGCCCGACCACGGGCTGCCCGGCCAGTACGGCCGGGTCGGATCCAGCTCGCCGACGATCCGGGGCAGCAGCACCAGGTAGTAGCCGCGCCCCCAGGTCCGCCCGGCGAGCGGTTCCTGCCAGTCCCAGTCGTGCCAGCCCCAGATGTTCTCGTTGTTGCCGGTCCAGAGCACCAGCGACGGGTGGGCGGCCAGCCGGGTCACCTGCTCCCGCGCCTCGGCCTCGACCTCGGAGCGGAACGGCTCCTCCTCCGGGTACGCGGCGCAGGCGAAGAGGAAGTCCTGCTGCACCAGCAGGCCAAGTTCGTCGGCGAGTTCGTAGAAGTCCGCCGACTCGTACTGGCCACCGCCCCAGACCCGCAGCAGGTTGACGTTCGCCCCGACCGCCTGCGCGAGACGTTCGGCCAGCCGCTCCCGCGTGACGCGGTTGGGAAAGGCGTCGTCGGGGATCCAGTTGACTCCCCGGACGAAGACCGGCACCTCGTTGACGTGCAGGGTGAACGCGGAGCCGTGCGCGTCGGGGGCGGTGTCCAGGCGTATCGAGCGGAAGCCGATCCGGCGGGACCAGCCGTCCAGCGCCCGGCCGTCCGCGGCGCGCAGGGTCACCTCGAGGTCGTAGCGCGGCTGCTCGCCGTACCCCACCGGCCACCATCGCTCGGGGTCGCGGACGGTGAGGGCCAGCACGGCTCTGCACTCCCCCGCCGGGACGGTGACCTCGGTGGCGCTGCCCCCCACGGTGGCCTGCACGGTGACCGGCGCGTCCGCCACCCGCTCCACCTCGACGTGCAGCTCCACCCGGCCGGTGTCGCCGTCAACCGTGGTCAGCGGGCGGACGGTGGCCAGCCGGGCGACCGACCAGGCGTGCAGCCCGATCTCCTGCCAGATGCCGGCGGTCACCAGCGTGGGACCCCAGTCCCAGCCGAAGTTGCAGGCCGTCTTGCGGATGAAGTGGAACGGCTCCGGGTACGCGTTCGGCCGGTCACCGAGCCGGTCCCGCTGCGCCTCCGCGTAGCGGTACGGCGAGTCGAAGCGGACGGTCAGCGTGTTCGAACCGCCCCGCAGCAGCGGCCCGACGGCGAACCGGTAGCCGCGGTGCTGATTCTCGGTGCGGCCGACCTCGGTGCCGTTGAGGGCCACCGTGGCAACCGTGTCCAAGCCGGCGCAGACCAGGTCCACCCGCTCGGCGTCGCCCGGCCACCAGTCGAAGGTGGTCTCGTAGACCCAGTCGGTACGCCCGATCCAGCCCAGCCGGGTCTCGTTGTCGTCCAGGAACGGGTCGGGGATGAGGCCGGCGGCCAGCAGGTCGGTGTGCACGCAGCCCGGTACGGTGGCCGGCACCGCCACCTCGGCGACCTCCGGCGGCACCTGCGGGCCGGGCCCGGCCCGCAGCACCCAACCCTCGTGCAGCGCTCGACGGCTCACGGCTTCACCGCGCCTTCCCCATGATTCCGCAGACGATCTGGCATCCACCGAGGAACAGCATCACCAGCCGGGCGGACGGTGGCAATGCACGCGCCTGCTGCTGGACGGTGCAACGGCCGACCATCGCCGGCCGGGTCATCGCGGGGCGGCCGGAAACTCCTCGAACCACGCCTCCACCCGCTCAGCGGTGGCCGGGCGGGCGAGGGCGAAACCCTGGCCGTAGCGGCAACCGGCGCGGCGGGCCTCGGCCACCTGCGCCTCGGACTCCAGCCCTTCGACCACCACCTCCAGGCCCAGCCGGTCGCCCAGGTTGGCCACCACCTCGATCAGCGGGCGCTGCCCCTCCGTGGCCGGACCGACCAGGTGCGGACCGACCTTGAGCAGGTCGATCGGCAGCCGACGGAGCTGGGCCAGGGAGGCGTGCTCGGCCCGGAAGTCGTCCAGCGCGGTCCGCACCCCGAGGGAGCGCAGGCCGGCGAGCCGGGCCACCACGGTGGACAGTTCCGCGCCGACCGCGGGCTCGGCCACCTCCACCACGAGGCGTTCCGGCGGCACGTCGTACGCGGCCAGCGCGGTCGCGGTGCGGGTGACGAAGTCCGGCGCGGCAAGCTCCCGGGGCGTGACGTTGACGGCCATCCACAGTTCCCGGCCCCCGCCGGACCAGGCAGCGAGCTGCCGGCAGGCCCGGTCGAGCACCCATCGCCCCACCTCGCCGACCAGATCGAGATCCGCCGCGACGGGCAGCAGCTCGTCCGGCAGCACCGTGCCCAGCACCGGGCTGCGCCAGCGCAGCAGCGCCTCGGTGCCCACCGGGTGCCGGTCGGCCAGGGCCAGCACCGGCTGGAAGACCAGATCCAGTTCGCCCCGGGCGACCGCGCCGGGCAGCTCCCGTTCCAGGTCCAGCCGGCGGACCAGCTGCTCCTCGAGGTAGGCGTCGTACCACTCGACCCGGTCGCGGCCGAGCTGCACCGCGCGGCGCCGGGCCAGGTCGGCCTGGCGCAGCACGTCCTCCGCATCGCCGCCGCTGGTCTCGGCCAGCCCGACGCCGACCTGGAGCCGGATCGCCCCGGCGGGCCGTGGGTAGGGTGCGCCCAGCGCGGCCAGCAGCCGGGTGCCCAGCGCGAACGCGAGCACCGGCCCGACGTCGGTCAGCACGGCGAACTCGTGATCGGCGAGCCGGGCCACCAGATCGGTGCTGCCGCAGCCGGCCCGGATCCGGCCGGTGACCTGGACCAGCACCGGCGCCTCCACGGCCCGGCCGTCCGGCGCGTGCAGGTCGATGACCAGCAGCGCGCCACCCGTCCGCCGGGCCAGCTCGCGCAGCAGCCCGGCCCGGTCGACCGGGGCCATGGTGGACGCCGGGCCGGCCGGCCGGTCGTCGCCGACCAGATCGCGCAGTCGCGCCTCACGGGCGGCCAGCCGGGCGACGCGCCGGCGCTGGTCGGCGGCGGTGAGCAGTTCCCGGAGCACCATCGGCGGGATGACCGCCAGCCCCAGGGCGACCGCGGTGCCGGTGAACTCGCCCACCGTCCACAGGTGATGACCGGCCGCGAGCGCCGCGATGCCGGCCGGGGCGGTCAGCCCCGGCCAGGCGACCGGGAACCCGCCGGGTCGGGGTCGCTCCCCGGCGGCGCTGCGCCGGGCGCCGCTGGCGGTGAGCAGCGCGCCGACCAGCAACAGGGGCGCGACGCCCAGGACGGCGCGGTCCGGCGCGCGGTAGGCGAGCAGCACCACGAGGAGGGCCAGCCCGGCGAGGGTGGCCGCCGCTCCGGCTTGGCAGCGCGCCGCGCCCGGGCGGCGACGCCGGTTCGCCAGCGCGGCCACCAGCAGCACCGCCAGCCCGGTCGCGCCGGCGACGCTCGCGGTACGCGCCACCGAGGGCACCTCGCCGGGCGGCAGCAGCACCCAGCCCGCGAAGACCAGGCTGAGGCCGAGCCCGAGGACGTCGACGGCCCGCCGGAGCCGCTCGGCCCCGGTGAGCCGGGAGCGGCCGGGGAGCCGGAGCAAGGCCACGGCGTACAGCGGGGCGGCCACCGCGAGGCCGGCCAACGCGACCGGCAGCCGGTGCGCCGGGTCGGTCAGCGGCAGCACGGCGACGGTCAGCCCGGCGGCCAGCACCGCGGCGTCGAGGATGGTGGCGACCCGGCGGGTCAGCGCGGCGCGCCGGACCTGCCGACCGGTCCGCGCCCGGGCGGGGCGGGCCGGGTCGCGCGCCACCGGCGGGTTCGGCCCGTGCTGGCCGGCCGGGACCAGATCGCCTTCGGCGCGGCGGGTCGGGTCGGGAGCCGGCGCGTCCGGTCCGGCTGTTGTGGGCGGGGCGCCGGCCAGCCAGGCCAGCCGCACGCAGGCCAGTGCGCAGCCGCCAGCGACGGCGAGCGCCACGCCGGACAGGGCCGGGACGAGGCCGGCGGCCCCGGCGAGGACGAACAGCGTGCCGGCGAGCGCCACGACGAGGTCGGCGAGCGGTGGCCGGCGATGATCACCGGCGGGGTGGGTGACGGGCACGGCGGGCGCCTTCGTGAGGGGGACACGGGGCGGGAGCGACTGCGGGCGGGCGGGGTCAACGGTGGGCGGCGGCGACGGGCATGACCGAGGCCGGCGGGAACCGGCACGGCCACGCCGAGAAACGATCCCGGGCACGGCTGGTTACGGATGCCGCACGTGATGCCGCTCACATCTATGCCACCAGCCACCGGCCACCGGCCTCCCGCCCGGCCGGCACCCGCCCGGCCAGGGGTGCGATCATCGGAGGGTGAGCCGCGCCGACACCATCCGTTTCCGCCACAACCAGGCGATCCTGGTCGCCGCGATCGTCGCGTTCCTCGGCGCGCTACCCCTGGCCACCGCCCGCTGGTGGCTGCTCTGGGTCCTGCTGATCCCGCTGGCGGTCGCGCTCTGGGCCTGGCGGGGCGGCACCGACGCGGACTCCCATGAGCTGCGGCTGCGGGCGCTCGCCGGGCAGCGGCGGATCCCCTGGGCGCGGGTCGCCGAGCTGACCGCCGACGCGCGGGGCCGGGCGGTCGTCCGGCTCGACGACGGAGAGCTGCTGGTGCTCCCCGCGGTACGCGCCGCCGACCTGCCCCGGCTGATCTCCGCGACCGGGCACGAGCTGTCCGACACCGCCGGCTGAGCCCGACCCCGACGAGAGCGGCCGGGACGGACTGAGCCGGCCGGGGTCAGTAGCCGTCCACCACCCGGTTCACCAGCGGCTCCCCGGCCACGAACCGGCGCACCTGCTCGCCCACCAGCCGGTACGCACGCGGCAGCAGCCCGCGGACCGAGCCGGCGACATGCGGGGTGAGCAGGACGTTCGGCAGCTCCCACAGCGGATGGTCGGCGGGCAGCGGCTCGGGATCGGTGACGTCCAGCGCGGCCCGCAGCCGGCCGGAGGCCAACTCGGCGACCAGCGCCGGCGTCCGGGCCACCGGGCCGCGGGCGGCGTTGACCAGCAGCGCGCCGTCCGACATCGCGGCGAGGAACTTCTCGTCGACCAGTCCCCGGGTCTGCTCGGTCAGCGGCACCAGCAGGACCACCACGTCCGCCTCGGGCAGCAGGGCGGGCAACTCGTCCACCCCGTGCACCCCCTCGGCGGGGCGCGGGGTCCGGGCGACCAGGGTGAAGGTCACCTCGAACGGGGCCAGTCGGGCCTGCACCGCGGCCCCGATCGACCCCGCCCCGACGATCAGCACCCGCTTGCCGGCCAGCTCGTCGGTCGGGGCCACCGCGTCGTACGCCCACTCCCGGCGGGCCTGCGCCCGGGCCAGCGGGCCGAAGCCGCGCAGCACCGACAGGATGGCGGTGACCACCCACTCGGCGGTGCTGGTGTCGTGCACGCCGCGGGCGTCGCTGAGCGTCACCCCGTCGGGGATCTGCCCCACCCAGGCGTCCGCCCCGGCGGACAGGAGCTGCACCACCGCCAGGTCGGGCAGCTCGGCCAGGAGCGGGGCGGCGGCCGGACCGGCGGAGAGGAACGGCGGCACCCAGAACCGCACGCCGGCCGGGGAGGACGGGAGCCGGGCGGGGTCCTCCAGCAGCTCTATGGTGACGCCCGGAGGCAGCTCACCGAGGAGGGCGGGACCGGCCCGGTGCGGGATCCAAACCTTCACGATCACCGACGATAGTCGCCGACGGGCGCGCCCTGCTCGCGGTGGCCGTCCGCGCGGCCTCAGCCCGGCTACCCTGGGTCGGGTGAGCGCGCCTCCCCCGTACCCCCGCACCGGTCGCCGTCGGGCGGCGCTGGCGGCGTCCTGCGCGGCGCTGCTGCTGGGCACCGCCGGCTGCGCCTTCGGCGAGCCGGATCCCGACCCGGCCGGCCAGCCGCCCAACCTGCCGACCCCGTCGGCGACCGCCGGCCCGGGCGGCGCCGGCCAGCAGGTGGTCACGACGGTGCTGGCCAAGGGCCTGGCGGTGCCGTGGGCGATCGCGTTCCTGCCCGACGGCGGCGCCCTGGTGACCGAGCGGGACAGCGGCCGGATCCTCCAGGTCGGCCCGGAGTCCGGGCCGGAGGGGATGAACGTCACCGTGGTGCAGAGCGTGCCGGACGTCGCGGCCGGCGGCGAGGGCGGGCTGCTCGGCATCGCCGTCTCCCCGTCGTACGCGAAGGACCGCACGGTCTTCGTCTACTACACCGCCGCCCAGGACAACCGGATCGCGAAGCTGGAGCTCGGCGGGCGGCCCACCCCGATCCTCACCGGCATCCCCAAGGCCGGCAACCACAATGGCGGCGGCGTCGGCTTCGGCCCCGACGGCTACCTCTACGTCAGCACCGGCGACGCCGGGAACACGGCCAACGCGCAGGACCCGAAGAGCCTCGGCGGCAAGATCCTGCGGATCACGCCCGACGGCAAGCCGGCTCCGGGTAACCCCACCGCCGGCTCACCCGTGTGGTCGCTCGGGCACCGCAACGTCCAGGGCTTCGCCTGGACGCCGGACAAGCGGATGTACGCCGTCGAGTTCGGCCAGAACACCTGGGACGAGATCAACCAGATCAACAAGGGCGGCAACTACGGCTGGCCACAGGTGGAGGGGCGCGGCGACGACAAGCGCTACGTCAACCCGGTCGTGCAGTGGCGGACCGGCGAGGCCTCCTGCTCCGGGCTGGCCGCGGCGGAGCGCCTGCTGGTCACCGCGTGCCTGCGCGGGCAGCGGCTCTGGCTGGTCGAGCTGGCCCCGACCGGGACCGTTCTCGGCCAGCCCCGCGAGCTGCTGACCGGCAAGTACGGCCGGCTCCGGGCCGCCGCGGTCGCCCCGGACGGCTCGGTCTGGGTGACCACCTCCAACCGGGACGGCCGGGGCAAGCCGGTCCCGGAGGACGACCGGATACTGCGGCTGGTCTTCGCCGACGGCGGGGCCGGACGCAGCTGACCGGTCACGCCGACCGGCACCGACGACAGGTCAGAACGTCCGGGCATGGCCCGGGTTTACCAAGATCCAGCATTGGGCAGGTCAGAATCTGAGCATGGACGGCCAGGAGAACGAGCAGCGCAGGACCGGGGACGAGGCAGCCCCGGCGATCGGGCGCGCCCGCCGCTGGGCGTCCCGACGGTGGTGGCGGCTACGGCCGAGTGTCCGACTGCGCCAACTCGGCGCGGTGCTGGCCCTGCTCGTGGTCACCCTCACCGGGATCATCGCCGGCACGTACGCCGGCGGGCACGTGGGCACCGACATCGGGCCGTTCCGCGCGCACCTGAGCCTCAGCCCGTCGCTGAGCGGTGGCACCACCATCGACATCCCGCCGCTGGGCGCGTTGAAGCTGGACAGCCACAACGGGCCGACCTACCTGACCGTGGAGCTGGGCGCGCTGGACCAGCGGCGGACCGAGGCGCTGATCGACGACCCGGCGAGCATCAGCCGGGCCAGCCAGTCCGCCGTGGAGGACGTCCGCGCCGGCGTGATGCGCCTCGGGCTGAAGACGCTCGCCTCGGCGGTGCTGGCCACCCTGCTGCTGGCCGGGCTGGTCTTCCGGGACGTACGCCGGATGGCCTGGGCCGGCGGCCTGGCGCTGGTGGTCACCGCCGGGAGTCTCGGGCTGGCCGCCGCCACCGTCCGCCCGCAGGCGATCGAGGAGCCGCGCTACGAGGGGCTGCTGGTCAACGCACCGGCGATCGTCGGCGACGCGCGCCGGATCGCCAACGACTACACCAAGTACGCCGAGCAGCTCCAGCGGCTGGTCGGCAACGTCAGCAAGCTCTACACCACCGTCTCGGCGCTGCCGGTGTACGAGCCGGCCCCCGGCACCACCCGGGTCCTGCACGTCTCCGACATGCACCTCAACCCGACCGGCTGGTCGCTGATCCGGACCATCGTCGAGCAGTTCGGCATCGACGTGGTGATCGACACCGGCGACATCACCGACTGGGGCAGCGAACCGGAGGCGTCCTTCGTCGGCTCGATCGGCCTGCTCAAGAAGCCGTACGTCTACATCCGCGGCAACCACGACTCGGCGCGGACCGCCGCGGCCGTGGCCAATCAGCCGAACGCGATCGTGCTCGACAACTCCACGACCACGGTGTCCGGGCTGACCATCGCCGGCATCGGCGACCCGCGGTTCACCCCGGACAAGGAGACCTCACCGGCCGGCAGCGGACTCACCGCGCAGGTCGCCGACCAGGTGATCGGGGTCGGCGAGCAGCTGGCCACCACGGTGCAGAACTCGCCGACCAAGGTGAACATCGCCCTCGTGCACGACCCGGCCTCGGCCGGGCCGCTCTCCGGCACCTGCCCGCTGGTGCTGGCCGGGCACCTGCACGAACGGCAGGTGTTGAAGCTGCCGCAGTCGCCGGGCAAGGAGCCGACCACGCTGATGGTGGAGGGCTCCACCGGCGGCGCCGGGCTGCGCGGCCTGGAGGGCGAGAAGCCCACCCCGCTGACCATGACGGTGCTCTACTTCGACCAGCAGAAGCTGCTCCAGGCGTACGACGAGATCACCGTGGGCGGCACCGGCCAGTCGCAGGTCAACCTGGCACGGCACGTGATCAGCGACCCGGCGAAGGGCGAGCAGGTGCCGGTCACCCCGACTCCCACCCGGGGCGCCCCGGTGCCGGCCGGTCCGAGCCCGGGCAGCCCGACCGCGAGCCCGACCCGCTGAGGCGTCAGCGCAGCGAGAGCGCGGCCAGGGCGGCGTTGACGATGCTGCCCGGCAGCAGGTCGTGCAGCTCGTACAGCTCGTGGACGCTGCCCGACTGGCCGAACTCGTCCACCCCGAGCGGCACCGCCGGGGCGCCGAGCGCCGAGCCGAGCCAGGCCATCGCGTGCGAGGCGGCGTCGTGCACGGTCACCACCGGCACCCGGTCGGCGAAGGCCGACCGCAGCGCGCCGGGCACGCTCGGCACGGTCGCCGTCCGGACGCCCTGGCGCAGGGTCCGCTGCCAGGCCCGGTAGAGCCGGTCCAGCGAGGTGACGTCCACGACGTGCGCGGCCACCCCCTCCTCCGCCAGCTCCGCGGCGGCCGCCAGCACCTCCGGCAGCACCGCGCCGGAGGCGGCGAGCTGCACGACCGGGGCGTCGGCCAGCTGGGGGTACGCCTCGTGCGCGTCCACCAGCCGGTAGGCCCCGGCGACCACCTGCCGGCGCAGCACCGCGTCGCCGATCCGGGCCCGGGCCGCCTCGAAGGGCGCCTGGTCGATGGGACGGGTGCTGAGCCGGAAGTAGTACGCCCCGTCCTCGGCGGGCGCGGCGGTGGCGGCGGGCGCGGCTCCCCCGGCGATCTGGCCGAGCGCGTCACAGAGCAGCCAGTCGAGGCTGCCGGCGTACGCGGGCTCGATGAAGGTGACGCCGGGCAGCTCCAACCCCACCGAGGCGGTAATGGTGGACTGGTGGGCGCCGCCCTCCGGGGCGAGGGTGATGCCGGACGGGGTGCCGGCGACCACGAACCGGGAACCCGAGTAGGTGCCGTAGAGGAAGGCGTCCAGGCCGCGCAGCACGAACGGGTCGTAGACCGTGCCGACCGGCAGCAGCGGCTGGCCGGACAGGTCCCACGACAGGCCGAGCTGGCCGAGCAGCAGGAACAGGTTCATCTCCGAGATGCCCAGCTCGATGTGCTGGCCCGCCGGGCTCTCCGTCCAGCGCAGCATCCGGTCCTCCGTCCAGGAGCGCTGCGCGGTGGGGGCGAAGACGCCGGTCTTGTTGATGAACCCGGCCAGGTTTGTCGAGGTGGCCACGTCGGGCGCGGTGGTGACCAGGTAGGGCGCGACGTCGGCGTCCCGGGCCAGGTCGACCAGCACCCGGCCGAAGACCTCCTGGGTGGCGACGGGCTTGTTGGCGCGTACCTTGGTGGTCTCCGGGACGGTGACCCCCAGCGCCCGCTCGCGCGGCCCGCGGGACAGCGCCTCCCGGCGCTCGCCGGCCCGGATGCCGGCCGGGGAGGCCGGGTCGAGGCGGTCCCACTCGGTCTCGCGGGTCAGGCCGTGCGCGGCGCGCAGCGCGTCGACCTGCTCGGTGCTGAGCAGCGCCGAGTGGTTGCGCGGGTTGCCGGCGATCGGCAGCCCCCACCCCTTGACCGTGTACGCGAAGACCACGCTGGGCCGGTCGGTGACCGCGTCGCACTGAGCGTACGCGTCGAGCATCGCCTCGAGGTCGTGCCCGCCGAGGTCGGTGACGAGCGGGCCCAGCTCGTCGTCGGGGACGTCGGCCACGAAGGCGGACACCTCGGCCGGCGCGCCATCGAGGAACTGCTTGCGCAGGGCCGGCCCGGCCAGCCCGAACAGCGACTGGTACTGCTCGTTCGGCATCAGGTCGATCCAGTCGCGCAGCGCCTCGCCGCCCGGCCGGGCGTACGCCTCGGCGAGCTTGCGGCCGTACTTGACCTCGACCACGTGCCAGCCGGCGGCCTCGAACTGGCCGCGCCACTGGTTGATCCGGATGCCCGGGACGACCCGGTCCAGCGACTGGCGGTTGAAGTCAACCAGCCACATCACGTTGCCCAGCCCGGTGGTGGCCGGGTCGGCGACGGCCTCCCAGATGTTTCCCTCGTCCAGTTCGGCGTCGCCGATCAGCGCGATGAACCGGGAGTGCGGACGGGCGCCGAAGTGCGCGTCGACGTAGCGGCGGGTGACCGCGGCGAACAGCGGCGCGGCGGCGCCCAGGCCGACCGAGCCGGTGGAGAAGTCCACCCCGTCCGGATCCTTGGTCCGCGACGGGTACGACTGCAGCCCGCCGCGCGCCCGCAGCTTCGGCAGGTACGACCGGTCCAGGTTGCCGAGCAGGTACTGGATGGCGTGGAACACCGGCGAGGCGTGCGGCTTGACCGCGACCCGGTCCTCGCCGTCCAGGTGAGCGAACCAGAGCGCGGTCATCGCGGTGACCAGGGAGGCGCTGGACGCCTGGTGGCCGCCGACCTTCACCCCGTCACCGGTGTCCCGGTCGTGGTTGGCGGCGTCCACGATGCGGGTGGCGAGCCAGAGCACCCGCCGCTGGATCTCGTCGAGAACGTCGAGGTCGTGCTGGTTCACGGTGACTCCATCCGGGCGTCGCCGTTGACGCCCTTCGCGGGGGTGCGCAAGTCGGCGCGCTAGCCGGGGGGATCCGGGAAGGGCCGCCGCCGGATCGCGACGGCGGCCTTCACGGGGGTGTCAGGCGGGGATCCCTCTGCCGAGCGCCAGGCGTCAACAGGACCCTTCGCCTCAGCCCTGGACGCCGAGGCGCGCCAGGATCAGCTCGCGGACGGTCCGGGCGTCCGCCTGGCCGCGGGTGGTCTTCATGACCGCCCCGACCAGGGCGCCGGCCGCGGCGACCTTGCCGCTGCGGACCTTGTCGGCGACCTCCGGGTTGGCGGCGATCGCCTCGTCCACCGCGGCGGTGAGCGCGCCGGTGTCGGAGACGACCTCCAGGTTCCGGTTGGCCATGATCTGGGTCGGCGAGCCCTCGCCGGCCACCACGCCCTCCAGGACGGTACGGGCCAGCTTGTCGGTGAGCTTGCCAGCGTCGACGAGGCCCTGCAGCTCGGCGACCTGCGCCGGGGTGGCCCCGACGTCGGCCAGCTCGACACCGGTCTCGTTGGCCCGCCGGGACAGCTCACCGAGCCACCACTTGCGGGCGGCGGCCGGGGTGGCGCCGGCGGCCACGGTCTGCTCGATCAGTTCGACCGCGCCGGCGTTGAGCACCGACTGCATGTCCAGGTCGGACAGCCCCCACTGCTCCTGCAGCCGGCGGCGGTGCAGCCGGGGCAGCTCCGGCAGGGCGGCCTTCAGCTCGACCACCCAGGCCGGGTCCGGCGCGAGCGGGACCAGGTCGGGCTCCGGGAAGTACCGGTAGTCGGTGGCGGTCTCCTTGGAGCGGCCCGACGTGGTGTCGCCGGTGTCCTCGTGGAAGTGCCGGGTCTCCTGGGTGATGCTGCCGCCGGCGTCGAGCACCGTGGCCTGGCGCAGCATCTCCGAGCGGACCGCCCGCTCGACCGAGCGCAGCGAGTTGACGTTCTTGGTCTCGGTGCGGGTGCCCCACTCCTCGCCCGGCTTGTTCAGCGAGGTGTTGACGTCGCAGCGCAGCGAGCCCTCCTCCATCCGGACGTCGGAGACGCCCAGCGAGCGGATCACGTCGCGCAATTCGGTGACGTACGCCCGGGCCACCTCCGGCGCGAGCGCGCCGGTGCCGGGGATCGGCTTGGTGACGATCTCCACGAGGGGAATGCCGGCGCGGTTGTAGTCGACCAGCGACTCGGTCGCGCCGTGGATCCGGCCGGTGGCGCCGCCGACGTGCAGCGTCTTGCCGGTGTCCTCCTCCAGGTGCACCCGCTCGATGCCGATCCGCACGGTCTCGCCGTTGACCTCGACGTCCAGGTAGCCGTCGACGCAGAGCGGCTCGTCGTACTGGCTGATCTGGAAGTTCTTCGGCATGTCCGGGTAGAAGTAGTTCTTCCGGGCGAACCGGCACCACTCGGCGATCGAGCAGTTCAGCGCGAGGCCGATCCGGATCGTCGCCTCGATGGCGGCCTTGTTGGCCACCGGCAGCGAGCCCGGCAGGCCGAGGCAGACCGGGCAGACCCGGGTGTTCGGCTCGCCGCCGAAGTCGGTCGGGCAGCCGCAGAACATCTTGGTGTTCGTGCCCAGCTCGACGTGGGTCTCCAGGCCGATCACCGGTTCGTAGCGCGCGACGACCTCGTCGTACGCGGGCAGTGTCGTCGTCATCTGAGCTCCAGGCGCGATCCGGACGGAACCGGTCCAGCCTAGTCGGGCCGACGGCGGTCACCTCGCCCGGGTTTCCACCCAGGCCGGTACGTGTCGCGGTCCGGCCGGGGCCGCCCGCCCGAGGTGCGGTCCCCCGGGCGGGCCCCGAGGTCAGCGCTCCTCGACCAACCCGAGGTACATCACCTGCGGATCGACCGGATTGAAGGCGAGGCCGGCGATGCCGTCGTGGGAGTTGTGCTGCGAGGTCAACCGACCGGTCGACACGTCGTACTGGTAGAGATCGGTGCCGTAGCCACCGAACCACGTGCCGTACGCGAAGTACAGCACGTCCGGGTCCACCGGGCTCGGCCACAACGGGGTGCCGTTGATCAGGGTCGCCTGCGCGCCGTCGAGCACCGACACGAAGCTGCGGCCCCCGTCGGTCGAGCGCCAGATGTGCCGCGCGGAGTTGTCGTTCTGGCTGAGGTCGTAGCCCTCCAGCCACACCGTCCGCGGATCAACCGGCGAGAAGGCGACGGAGAAGCCGTTCGCCTGCGGGGTGGCGCCGACCCCGGCCGACCGGGTCCAGCTGCGGCCACCGTCGAACGTCACGTAGCTGCCGTGGCCCATGGTGCCCACGATGAGGTGATCCCGGTCGGCGGGATCGACGGCCGCCTGGTAGACGAACTCGTCCTGGCCGGCCGGCACCCCGACGGCGGCCCAGGTGGCACCGCCGTCGTGGGAGTCGTAGACCTGCCCGGCCTTGCTGACCGCCCGCAGGTCCCGCGCGTCGGTCCGGTCCACCGCCAGTCCGACCACGCCGTCGCTCGGGACCGGGCCGGCCACCTCGGCGACCTGGTCGCCCTGCACCCGGTAGATCGGCTGGTCGTTCACGCCGTACGCGTAGGCGTTCCCGTCCGGCCCGGCGGCGAGGTAGTACGCCGCCAGGCTCAGCCCGGTGTCGGCGATCTGCTGCCAGGTGCAGCCGGCGTCGGTGGACCGCTGGATCGCCGTCTTCGAGATGGCCACCAGCGTGTTCGGCGTGCTCAGGGCGACGAGCCTCGGGTAGGCGACCGGGGTGAGGGGGGTCGTGGTGCGGGCCAGGACGCCACCGTCGTTACGCGTGAAGGTGACCGAGCCGTCGCCCTGCACCACGCCGCACTGCGGGCGGTGCCACCCGTCGGCAGCGGCGGCGGGCGCCGCGGTGGCGAGGTTGACGGCACCGGCGGCCGTGACGGCCAGCGCGAGTGCACCGCTGAGTCGGGAGAAGATCATGAAGCATGTCTAGACGTGGACATGCACCGATCGCCACAGTTTCGGGTGTCCGAGCCCGGCCATGGCCTGTGTCGGACACCCGCGAGGCGGGAAGGGGCTCGGATGTTCGAGTCGTTGGGTCTGAACCCGGTGGAGGAATCGGTCTACCTGGCCCTCCTGCACAGACGGCAGTCGAGCGTGCCGGAGCTGGCCCGGCAGGTCGGGGAGAGCGTCCGGGTGGTCCGCGCGGCGACCGAGCGCCTGGAGGAACTCGGCTTCGTCAGCCGGCTGGTCGGTGCTGGCACCCGGCTGCTGCCGACCCGTCCGGACGTCGCGGTGAACGCCCTGGTCGTGCGGCGCACCGAGGAGTTCACCCAGGTACGCCGAGCCGCCGAACAGATGGCGGAGGAGTTTCCGCAGGAACTGCCGACCAGGCCGGACGAACTGCTGGAGATCGTCACCGGCCGGGCTGCCGTCGAGGCCCAGTTCGTCCAGCTCACCTACGGCGTGACGAAGGAGCTGCTGGTCCTGGATCGCCCGCCGTACGCCCAGGAGGTGGCGTCGGCGAACGTGTCCGAGAACGAGCTGCTCGGTCGGGACGCCAGCGTGCGGGGCATCTACGCCCCCGAGGCTTTCGAGCTGCCCGGCGCCTACGAGCAGGCGATGGCGGCCGTGGCGGCCGGGGAACAGGCGCGGGTGCACACGGACGTGCCGCTGAAGCTGGCGATCGGCGACCGCTCGGTGGCGCTGCTGCCGCTGGCCAGCGAGCGGGCCATGGACGCCGCGCTGGTGATCCGCGCGCCCATGGTCGTGTCGGCGCTGGTGAAGCTCTTCGAACTGCTCTGGGTGCAGGCCACGCCGCTGCCCGCCTGGGACCCGGAGCAGCCCGCGACGGGAGCCGACGAGCCGGATTTGCGGCTGCTGGCCCTGCTCGCCACCGGGCTCAAGGACGAAGCCATCGCCCGCGAACTCGGCGTGAGCGTGCGCACCCTGGGACGCCGCTCGTCCGCCCTGCTGGCCGCGCTCGGCGCCCGTACCCGCTTTCAGGCCGGGCTGCAGGCCGGCCGGCGGGGCCTGGCCTGACCGGGCGTCACCCGCGGGTCAGGGATCGCCGGCGGCGCTCGTAGGCCAGGAGGAGGAGCATCCCACCGACGGCGATCACCGCGACGCCCAGCAACAGCATGGTTCGCGTGTCGGATCCGGTGACAGGGAGCCCGGGTCCGGCCGTGGCCGACGGCGACGCCGATGACGGGGACGGCGATGCCGATGACGTGGGCGTCGGGGACGGCGAGGACGGCCCGGCATCGATGACGAGAGTGACCTCGTCGGTGGCGCTCGACGCGGTGCCGGTCGCCTTCACCGTGAAGGTGAAGCTGCCCTCGGCCTCGGGGGTGCCGCTGAGCACGCCGTCCGGAGCGAGGGTCAGCCCGTCGGGCAGGTCGCCGGCGGTCACGCTGAACTTGATGTTGGAGTCACCGGTGGCGGTGAACCGGAACGAGTACCCCTCGCCCACCGTGCCTCGGGGCGGTTCGCCCGAGGTGATGGTGGTGGCCGGATCGGCGATCACGACGGTGATGTCCTGGTCGGCGTAGAAGCCGTTCGTGTCGGTCATCCGGACGGCGAAGGTGTAAGTCCCCGGGGTGGTCGGCGTACCCGAGAGGTTGCGCGTGACCGACGACAACGCCATCCCCACCGGCAACGAACCCGACCGCAGCGACGCGCTGTAGGGAGCCATGCCACCCGACGCCGTGAACGTGTACGTCGGGTACGCCTGCCCCGTGTACCAGGGTGAGGTGGGGGTGCCCGAGGTGATGGTGATGGTCGGCGCGACCACCACGACGGTCACCTCCTGGTCGGCGTAGAAGCCGTTCGTGTCGGTCACCCGGACGCCGAAGGTGTAGGTCCCCGGGGTGGTCGGCGTACCCGAGAGGTTGCGCGTGACCGACGACAACGCCATCCCCACCGGCAACGAACCCGACCGCAGCGACGCGCTGTAGGGAGCCATGCCACCCGACGCCATGAACGTGTGCGTCGGATACGGCTCGTAGGCGGTGACCGGCGAGGTGGGCGCGCCCGAGGTGATGGTGATGGTGGGTGCCTCGACCACGACGGTCACGTCCTGGTCGGCAAAGAAGCCGTCCGCGTCGGTCACCCGGACGCCAAACGAGTAGCTGCCCGGCGTGGTCGGCGTACCCGAGAGGTTGCGCGTGACCGACGACAACGCCATCCCCACCGGCAACGAACCCGACCGCAGCGACGCGCTGTAGGGAGCCGTGCCACCCGACGCCGTGAACGTGTGCGTCGGATACGGCTCGTACGCGGTGACCGGGGACGTCGGCGGACCGGAGGTGATGGTGATCGTCGCGGCAGCCGCCGGCTGCGCCGTGCCGAGCAGCAGCAGCATGAATGCCGACACGATCATTATCGGTCGCAGCGTCTTCATCGCCCGTCCAGGATTCGATCGAGGTACGCCGGGATTCGCGTTCACCGGCGCGAGGCGACCTTATCCAATCAGGACAGGCAGGAAGGCGTAATGGACCGAACGGTGACCGCGTGTTGCCAATCGGCGTTGCGTTCGGCTGTCGCAGCGCCCGTTCCCGGACAAGACCGTGCCCCTCGCGGGGCGGCCTGTCGGCCGCCCCGCGGGCGGGTCACAGGGCCGGTGGGGCGAACGTGCCGACCGTGGACTCCAGCGCGGCGGCCACCCGGTACATCCGGTCGTCCGCCATCGTCGGGGCCATGATCTGCAGACCAACCGGAAGCCCCTCGGAGAGGCCGCACGGGACCGAGATGGCCGGCCCGCCGTACAGGTTGGTCGGGATGGTGAACAGGTCCGCCAGGTACATCTGGTACGGGTCGGAGGTACGCGCCCCGATTGGGAAGGCCACGAACGGGGTGGTCGGCGAGATCAGCGCGTCCACCTGCTCGAACGCCGCGGTGAAGTCCCGGGTGATCAGGGTGCGGACCTTCTGCGCCTGCCCGTAGTAGGCGTCGTAGTAGCCCGAGGAGAGCGCATACGTGCCGATCATGATGCGCCGCTTGACCTCCGGGCCGAAGCCGGTCTCGCGGGTCAGCGACATGACCTCCTCCAGCGACCGGTTGCCGTCGTCGCCGACCCGCAGGCCGAACCGGACGCCGTCGAACCGGGCCAGGTTGGAGGAGCACTCGCTCGGCGCGATCAGGTAGTAGGCCGGCAGGGCGTACTTGAAGTGCGGGCAGGAGACCTCGACGATCTCGGCGCCCAGCTTCGCCAGCGCCTCCACCGACTCGCGGAACGCGGCCATCACACCCGGCTCGGCACCCTCGCCGGTGAACTCGGTGACCACACCGAGCTTCACCCCGGTCAGGTCGCCGGTCGCGCCGAGCTTCGCCGCACCCACCACGTCCGGCACGGTGGCCGGGATGGAGGTGGAGTCGCGCGGGTCGTGCCCGCCGATCACCTGGTGCAGCAGTGCGGCGTCCAGCACCGTACGGGCGCACGGACCGGGCGTGTCCAGCGACGAGGAGAAGGCGACCAGGCCGTACCGGGAGGTGCCGCCGTAGGTGGGCTTGGCGCCGACCGTGCCGGTGACCGCACCGGGCTGGCGGATCGAGCCACCGGTGTCCGAGCCGATCGCCAGCGGCGCCTCGAACGCGGCCAGCGCGGCGGCGCTGCCGCCACCCGAGCCGCCCGGGATCCGGGTCAGGTCCCAGGGGTTGTGGGTTGGACCGTAGGCCGAGTATTCGGTGGAGGAGCCCATGGCGAACTCGTCCATGTTGGTCTTGCCGAGCATCACCGTGCCCGCGTCGCGCAGCCGCTGCACGATCGTCGAGTCGTACGGCGGGCGCCAGCCCTCCAGGATCTTCGACCCGACCGTGGTCGGCACACCCTTGGTGGTGAGCACGTCCTTCACGGCGACCGGCACGCCGGCCAGCGGGCCCAGCTCCGCGCCGGCCGCCCGCCGCTCGTCGACGGTGCGGGCAGCGGCCAGCGCGCCCTCGGTGTCGACGTGCAGGAAGGCGTGGACCTGGTCCTCCACGGCGGCGATCCGGTCCAGGTGGGCCTGGGTCACCTCGACGGCGGAGGTCTCCCCGCTCGCCACGAGCCCCGCGATCTCCGTCGCGGTCAGCCTGGTCAGGTCGCTCATGAAGCCACATCCTCATCCAGGATCCGCGGGACGCGGAACCGCTGCTCCTCGGCGTCGGGCGCACCCGACAGCGCCTCCTGCGGGGTCAGGCACGGCGCCACCACGTCCTCCCGGAGGACGTTGGTCAGCGGCACCGAGTGGGAGGTCGGCGGGATGTCCGCCGCGGCGACCTCGCCGACCTGGGCGACCGACTGGAGGATCACGCCCAGCTGACCGGCGAACGTGTCCAGCTCCTCCTCGGTGACGGCGAGCCGCGACAGTCGCGCGAGGTGCGCGACCTCCTCGCGGGAGATGGCGGCCATCGGGTGCCCCCTTCGTGGCTGTCCTGCTGCGTCTTCGGTGTGCCGGCCGCGCGTTCGTCGGTGGCGATGACGCGCGGTGACCGGAGCGAGTCTATTGTCCTGCGGTCGCGTCGACGCCTCCGACTCCCCCTCCGGGCCCGTCACCGGGCCGGTCGGCGCGGCCCCTCCGCTTCCGCGGCCGCCATCGGGTGGACCGGGCGGTACCGGGACAGCCAGGCGACCAGCTCCTCGGCCGGCATCGGCCGGGCGTAGAACCACCCCTGGGCCACATCGCAGCCGGCGGCGTGCAGCAACCGCCAAGTGCGCTCGTCCTCCACGCCCTCGGCCACCACACGCAGCCCGAGCGCCCCGGCCAGCTCGATCATCGACCGGACGATCGCCGCGTCGTCCGGGTCCTCCGCCATCCCGAGGACGAACGACCGGTCCACCTTCACCTCGGACAGCGGCAGCCGGCGCAGGTGCTGCAACGACGAGTACCCGGTACCGAAGTCGTCCAGCGCGATGCCGACGCCGATGCGGTGCAGCTGGGAGATGCTGGCCAGCACCCGCCGTGGGTCGGCCATCAGGGCGCCCTCGGTAATCTCCACCTGGAGCCGGTCCGGCGGCACGCCGTACCGGGCCAGCCGGTCGGCGATCTGCTCGGCGATCTCGCCGGTGTGCAGATCACGGACGCTGACGTTGAGCGCGGCGCGCAGCGTGAGGCCGGCCGCCGACCACTTCGCCAACTGCTCCGTCACGTCGTCCACCACCCGGCGGGTGAGCAGCCGCATCACGGCGCTCTGCTCGGCGACCTGGATCAGCTCCCCCGGGTCGACCATGCCCCGGCGCGGGTGTCGCCAGCGCAGCAGCGCCTCCACCCCGACCACCTCGCCGGTCGCGATGGCGATCTGCGGCTGGTAGTACATGGTGATCTCGCCCGGATCCCCGGCCTGGTCGTCCCCGCCGCCGACCTTCCGGTCCGGGACCTCGCCGAGCGCCTCCGGAAACCGGTCACCGGCGACGCCCACCGACGCGTTGGCGCCGACCGTGCGGGCGGCCCGGCGGCGGATCGGATCGGCGTTCGTGACGATCCGGTTGATCAGCTCGTCCTCGTGCCGCAGGTCGACCCGGGCCGGTCGACGACGCAGCCGCCAGCGCCCCGACCCCTGGCCCGGCCGGGCAGCGACGCCGCGCCGGCCGCCGTTGCGGGCTACGCCGTCGGCCCGAGCCGGGGCGGGCAGGCCGGACGCGGTGGCGAGGGCGGCGCCGTCGCCACCGCGTACGCCGGGCGGTGCCGCGACGGGCGAGGTCGGCGTGCTCTCCAGCACCCGGCGCAGGTCGGCCAGGAGGCCGAGCCGTTCCGCCGAGTTGTGGTCGGACTCGGCCGCGTAGACGGCGACGGTGTCGTTGCGGTGCTTGGCGTCGTACATGGCCACGTCGGCGTGGCGCATCAGGGTGGCGAAGTCCTCGCCGTGCTCCGGGAACATCGCGACGCCGATCGAGCCGCCCACGTCCAGCGGCAGCCCGTCCAACGGGACCGGCTCGGCGAGCGCGGCGACCACCCGGTCGGCCAGTTCCCGGGCCTGGTCGGCACCGGTGAGCCGGGGTACGACAATGGCGAACTCGTCGCCGCCGAGGCGGGCCACCAGGTGATCCTCGTCCACCACGTCGGTCAGCCGGGCGCTCACCTCGACCAGCAGCCGGTCCCCCACCGCGTGCCCGAGGGCGTCGTTGACGTGCTTGAACCGGTCCAGGTCGAGCAGCAGCAGGGCGAGGTGGGCGTCCGGCTCGCTCCGGGCGGCCCGCTCGGCGTGCAGGTGCACCTGCTCGGCCACCTCGGCCAGCAGCGCCTTGCGGTTGGGCAGCCCCGTGAGCGGGTCGAGGGCGGCCAGTTGCTCCTGCTCGGCGGAGAGCCGGGCCATCCGGTAGACGGCGAAGAGCGGCACCAGCACCAGTGGGATCAACGCGGCGCTGGCCCGGGCGGCGGCGACCAGCACCGGGGCGAGCAGCAGCAGCGAACCGGTGGAGAGCAGCTCGTAGGCCAGGCCGAGGCGGACCCGGGGCCACCAGCGGGCACCGAAACGCAGCCGGATCGCGAAGGTGACCAGGCCGTAGTTGACCGCGAACCAGGCCGCGGCGGCACCGCCCACCGCCGCGACGTCCGCCCAGTGCAGCTGCCCGCCGTCGAAGAGGTCGCCGGCACCGAGCCGGGTGACCAGGAACGCGGCGCCGAGCGCGCAGGCGTACTGGGCGGCGTTGAAGCCGGTCCGCCAGAGGGCGTACCCGAGCCGCCAGCCGGAGACGGCCACCGCCACGGCCTGCACGGCGACGGCCGGGCCGAGCCCCCAGCCGAGCAGGATCGCGAAGGTGAAGCAGGTCGACGGGAAGACCGCCGAGGTCCGACGCCGGCCGGGCGGGACGAACGGGCGGGCGTCACAGGCGACGGCGAGCGCCGCCATGGTCCAGAAGGCCGGCGGCATGTCCGACAGCCGTTCCGGCAGCCCGGCCAGCGGTCCGGCCGAGACGAGCACGGCCAGCACCCCGACCACGGCGACGAAACCGAAGAACGGCGTACCCCGCCCGGGCGGCACGGAGTTACGCGGGTCGCCGGTCTCCATCGCACCTCCCGGGAGCGGCCCTCGGGCGTGCGCCGTCACACGCCGTACGCCAATGAAACGCCCTCAGGCCCGGATTCCCGCCGCGACAGTCACGAATCGGTCGTAGTCGTAATTAACTTGGTATCCGCGCCTCGACCTCGCGGAGATCCACTTCGAGCCCGCCCTCACTCCTCGACGCGGGCCACCGCCCGGGCCGCGTCCGGGCCGGACTCCAGCAGCACCCGGAACCCCGCCTCGTCGAGGACCGGCAGCTTCAGGCTGGCCGCCTTGTCGGCCTTGGACCCCGGGTTCTCCCCCACCACGACGAAGCCGGTCTTCTTAGAGACCGAGCCGGTGACCTTGCCGCCCCGGCTCTGGATCGCCTCGGACGCCTGGTCGCGGCTGAACCCGGCCAGGGTGCCGGTCACCACCACGGTTACCCCTTCGAGGGGGCGCGGCCCCTCCTCGCCGGCCTCCTCGGCCATCCGCACGCCGGCCTCGGCCCACTTGCGCACCACCTCGCGGTGCCAGTCGACGGCGAACCACTCCTTGATGCTGGCGGCGATGGTCGGGCCGACCCCGTCCACCGAGGACAGCTCCTCCTCGCTGGCCGCCTCGATCGCCGGGACGGACCGGAAGTGCCGCGCGAGGGCCTGCGCCGCGGTCGGGCCGACGTGCCGGATGGAGAGCGCCACGAGCACCCGCCACAGCTCCCGCTCCTTGGCCACGGCCAGGTTCTCAA
Source organism: Micromonospora sp. CB01531 (assembly GCF_001905095.1). Lineage (GTDB taxonomy): Bacteria > Actinomycetota > Actinomycetes > Mycobacteriales > Micromonosporaceae > Micromonospora. The sequence goes on along the minus strand of NZ_LWLS01000001.1, from coordinate 227,958 downwards.
GCAGCTTTGTGGCGTTGCTGCCGAGGCTGCCGTCCTTGTTGACGAAGAACGGCGAGCGGGCGAGTTGCTCGGCGTCGAGGTGGAACAGGTCGCCCTCGTCCTGGATGATCCCGGCGTCGAGCAGCGCGGCGGCACCCTTGTAGCCGAGCACCTCGATGTCGAAGCCGCCCCGGCCGGCCAGGTGGAAGACCCGCTCGCGCAGCTGCGCCGGGCAGCTGCGCGAGTTGGGGCAGCGGATGTCGACGTCGCCCTCCTTGGCCGGCGCGAGCGCCGTGCCGCAGGACGGGCAGGTGGTCGGCATGACGAACGGGTGGGCGTCGGCGGGGCGCAGGTCGACCACCGGGCCGAGCACCTCGGGGATGACGTCGCCGGCCTTGCGCAGCACCACGGTGTCGCCGATCAGCACGCCCTTGCGCTCAACCTCGCGGGCGTTGTGCAGGGTGGCGTACGCGACGGTGGAGCCGGCCACCTTGACCGGCTGGAGGACGGCCCGGGGCGTCACCCGGCCGGTCCGCCCGACCTCGACGTCGATGTCGAGCAGCTTGGTGTTGACCTCCTCCGGCGGATACTTGAAGGCGATCGCCCAGCGTGGCGCGCGGCTGGTCGAGCCGAGCCGCCCCTGGATGGAGACCGGGTCGACCTTGACCACCACACCGTCGATCTCGTGCTCGACGTCGTGCCGGTGCTCGGCGTAGTAGGCGATGTACTGGGCCACCCCGGCGAGGTCGGGCACCACCCGCCAGCGGTCGCTGGTGGGCAGCCCCCATGCCTTGAGCGCCGCGTACGACTCGGACTGGGCCGTCGGCTGGAAGCCGTCCCGGGCGCCGATGCCGTGCACCACCAGGCGCAGCGGGCGGGAGGCGGTGATCCGGGGGTCCTTCTGGCGCAGGCTGCCCGCGGCGGCGTTGCGCGGGTTGGCGAACGGCGCCTTGCCCTGCTCGACCAGGCCGGCGTTGAGGTCGGCGAACGCGGCGACCGGGAAGTAGATCTCGCCGCGCACCTCCAGGAGGTCGGGCACGTCCGGGAAGTCGTCGGACGGGGTCAGCCGGCCCGGCACGTCCCGGATGCTGCGCACGTTGGCGGTGACGTCCTCGCCGGTGCGCCCGTCGCCCCGGGTGGCGGCCCGGACCAGGCGGCCCTTCTCGTAGGTCAGGTTGATGGCCAGCCCGTCGACCTTGAGCTCACAGAGGTAGGGCGCCGGGCCGCCGGCGTCCCGCTCGACCCGCTCGGCCCAGGCGGCCAACTCCTCGTCGGCGAAGGCGTTGTCCAGCGAGAGCATCCGCTGGGCGTGGGTGACCGGGGTGAAGTCGGTGGAGAAGGTCCCGCCGACCCGCTGGGTCGGCGAGTCGGGGGTGCGCAGCGCCGGATATTCCTCCTCCAGCGCCTCGAGCTCGCGCAGCAGCTTGTCGAAGTCCGCGTCCGGGATGGTCGGCGCGTCGAGCACGTAGTAGCGGTACTGGTGCTCGGTGAGCTCCTGGCTCAGCGTGGCGTGCCGCTCCCGGGCCTCCGGAGTCGGCTCGGCGCCCGCCGCCGCCTCCTGGGCGGGGCTGACCGTCTGGGGAACCGCGTCCTCGGACACGCTGCCGCTCTCGGACACGCTGGTCGACCTCCCGTGATCGTGTGACCTCCGCACCGTAGCGGGCAGGGCTGACAACCGTCCTCCCACCCGCCCTGACCAGGCACGCGACACCAGCATGCGCCGAGCCCCCGGCCCCCGACCACCCGCCGGTTCACCGGGCGGGGCGGATCGGTCAGTCGTGGGGGGTGGCGAGAGTGGTGAGCTGGTCGGCGTACTCGATGCGGGTGGACCAGTCGGCGGGCCACGCGGACATGCCACGGGCGGCGCCGAGGAAGGCGCCGGCGAGCGCGGCGATGGAGTCGGAGTCGCCGGCGGTGGTGGCCGCCCGGGCCAGCGCACCGACCGGGTCGTCGGCGTGCCGCAGCGCGCAGAGCAGCGCCGTCGCCAGGGCCTCCTCGGCGATCCAGCCCTCCCCGGTGAGCCGGCACGGGTCGCCGCCGTCGTCCGCGCGGGCCAGCGCCGTGTCGAGCCGGCCGAGTACCCGCAGGCACTCGTCCCACCCCCGGGCGATGAACTCCTCGGGCGTCGCCTCGCCGGGGCGCTGCCACAGGTCGCCGAGCCAGTCGGCGCGGTAGACCGTCCGCTGCTCCCGGGCCCGGGCGGCGAGCAGGTCGGGCAGGTCGGTGAGCGCGGCGCCGGCGCGCAGCAGCCGGACCGCGTACGCGGTCAGCTCGCTGGCCGCCAGGCCGGTCGGGTGACCGTGGGTCAGGCCGGCCTGGAGCTGGGCCAGCCCGGCGAGCGTGTCGAGGTCGACGTCGAGCAGCCCGACCGGGGTGACTCGCATGTTCGCCCCGCAGCCCTTCGAGCCGGCGACCGTCGCCTGCTGCCAGCGGACGCCCCGGTCCAGCTCGGCGCAGGCCCGCAGGCAGGTCATTCCCGGCGCGCGGTTGTTGTCCGGGCTGACCGCCCAGGCGCGGAACCGCTGCCGTAGCAGCGGCTCCACCACCTCGGGCGTGTACGCGGGCGCGTCGTGCAGCGCCCAGGCCACCGCGAGCGCCATCTGGGTGTCGTCGGTGACCAGCGCCGGGTCGCCGGTCAGCTCCCGCGGGCCGGCCGGGCCGTAGCGGCGGACGATCTCGGCGACGGTCAGGAACTCGGTGGGCCGGCCCAGCGCGTCGCCGTAGGCGAGACCGAACAGCGAACCGGAGGCGCGGCGCGGCGAAGAGTCGATCACGGTGGCGATCATGCACCGCCGCCGCAAGCCGCGCCGCCCGCGGTCAGTCCCAGCAGAGGCAGAACGGATGCCCGGCCGGGTCGGCGTAGACCCGGAAGCCCTCACCCTCGCCGGGCAGCCGCCGCGCGCCCAGGGCCAGCGCCGCCTTCTCCGCGGTCTCGATGTCGTCCACCGTCACGTCGAGGTGGAACTGCTGCGGCCGGTCCGGGTCGGGCCAGTCCGGCGCGCGCAGGCCGGGCGCCTGCTGGAAGGCGATCCGCGGCTGGTGCCCCGGCGGACCGCCGAGCACCACCCATTCGTCGCCGTCGGAGTTGTCCTCGATCAGCGGGAGGCCGAGCAGCTCCGCGTAGAAGCCGGCCAGCGCGCGCGGATCGGGGCAGTCGATCACCACGGAACGCAGCTGTCCAATCATGCCGGTCATCCTGCCCGGTAGCTACGACAGGAAACCTCACTCCTCGGCCAGCCGTCGGCCGGCGTCCCGGCACGCCGCGAGGACCGCCCGGGTGTACCCCGGGGTGGCCCCGGCCAGGCCGCAGGCGGGGGTGACCACCACCTGCTCGGCGAGCCGGCGGCGGGGGAAGCCGAGCTGGTCCCAGACCCGGCGTACCCGGTCGGCGACCTGGGCCGAGGTGGGGGCGCGACTGCCGGGCGGCGGCAGCGTGGGCGCGGCGCCGGCCAGCAGCCCGAGCCCGGCGTCGATCGCCTCGCCGAGCGGGTCCAGGTCGGTGAGCAGTCCGAGGTCGAGGGCGACGCCGGCGGCCCCGGCGGCCCGGATCAGCTCCAGCGGCACGTCGGGCGCGCAGCAGTGCACCAGGGTCGACACCCCGGTCGCCTCGATCACGTCGCGCAGCAGCGCCCTGGCGACCTCCGGTTCCACCGCGCGGTAGGTGCCGAAGCCGCTCTCGGTGGGCACCCGGCCGGCCAGTACCGCCGGCAGGGACGGCTCGTCGAGCTGGAGCAGCACCGACGCCCGGGGCAGCCGGCGGGCCACCGCCTCGACGTGCCCGCGCAGCCCCTCGGCGAGCGAGCCGGCGAGGTCCCGTACCGCGCCCGGGTCGCGGATCATCCGACCGCCGATCGGCAGCTCCACCGACGCGGCCAGGGTGAACGGGCCGGCCGCCTGGACCTTGACCGGGCCGGCATACTCCTCGGCCTGCTCGGCGAGCTGGTCGAGGTCGCGCTCCATCAGGTCGCGGGCGCGGCGCAGGTCCTTGCCGGGGCGCGGCGCGACCCGCCAGCGGGCCGCGAACAGCTCGACCGGCAGCTCGACGAGCAGCCCAGCGGTCCGGCCGATCAGGTCGGCACCGGGACCCCGGGCGGGCAGCTCCGGCAGGTGCGGCAGGGCGGGCAGCTCGCCGAGCACGATGCGCTGCGCCTCGGCGATGTCGGTGCCGGGCAGCGAACCGATGCCGGTCGCCGCCCCGGCGGGCCAGGGCCAGGGCTGATCACTCACCGCCGCAGACTATCCCGCCGCGGCCCGGCATCGGCGGGAAGCCTGCGGCCGCCGGGGCCTCGATGGCTGGCGACCCCACCGCGCGCCGCCGCGCCGGGTTTCGCCGGTCCGCGCCGATTGGGGCCGGCGATCGCCCACGGTCGCGACTTGCCAAGCGGTCGTCGCGACGTGGCCCACCGGTCGATGTGCGATCCCGCCGCACCCACCGCACCCGCCGAGCCAAGGACCACTCCAGCGGACGCTACGAACTTGATGATCCGAATGACTCAAGGACGCGGCACCGCCACGCGTGTGACCCAGGGACGCGGCACCGCGACGCGGGTGACCAGGGACGCGGGCGCCGCGGGAGCTGGCGGACGTGCCGGGGCCTGGGTTGACCATGCTGGAGCGGACCGGCGAGAGGGCCTATCGCACCCCACCGTCCCGCCACTCGGTGCGGGTCTGAGTCGTTTACGACATCAAGTTTTGTAGCGTCGGACAAGGCCAATTCCAGGTGGCCGGACCGACGATGAGGGTGCCGGAAAGACCTGCAGCCACCGCGGGGACGGCAATGACGCGGTCCGCCTCGCCACAGCCGTTCTCGCGCCGATCGGGCGGCTCAGCCGGTGATGGTGGCGGAGCCGAGCACCACGTCCCCGGCCGGGTCCGGCCGGTATGCCACCACGGCCTGCCCGGCGGCGACCCCGCGTACCGGGCGCCGCAGCTCGGCGTGCAGCCCGTCGGCGTCCAGCGACACGGTCGCCGGCACCACGTCGCCGTGCGCTCGCAACTGCACCTCGCACTCGACCGGGCCGGCAGGCCGCTCGCCACCGGTCCACACCGGGCGGGTGGCCCGCACCTGGGAGACCTCCAGCGCCTCGGCCGGCCCGACCGTCACGGTGTTGGTCTTCGGGGTGATGGAGAGCACGTAGCGGGGGCGGCCGTCCGGGGCGGGCCGGTCCAGGTGCAGGCCGCGCCGCTGCCCGACGGTGTACTGGTAGGCGCCGTTGTGGCTGCCCACCACCGCGCCGGTGAGCGCGTCGACCACCTCGCCGGGGGCTTCCCCGAGCCGCTCGGCCAGGAAGCCCCGGGTGTCGCCGTCGGCGATGAAGCAGATGTCGTGCGAGTCCGGCTTGTCGGCCACCGCGAGGCCGCGTCGGGCGGCCTCCGCGCGTACCTCGGCCTTGGTGGAGTCGCCGAGCGGGAAGATCGACCGGTCGAGCTGTGCGCGGGTCAGCACCGCGAGGACGTACGACTGGTCCTTGGCCAGGTCGACGCTGCGCCGCAGCAGACCGTCCGGGCCGAGCCGCGCGTGGTGGCCGGTCACCACCGCGTCGAAGCCGAGCGCCACCGCCCGGTCCAGCACCGCAGCGAACTTGATCTTCTCGTTGCAGCGCAGGCACGGGTTCGGGGTACGGCCGGCCGCGTACTCGGCGACGAAGTCGTCCACCACGTCCTCGTGGAAGCGGTCGGCCAGGTCCCAGACGTAGAACGGGATGCCGAGCACGTCGGCGGCCCGACGGGCGTCCCGGGAGTCCTCGAGGGTGCAGCAGCCCCGGGCGCCAGTGCGGTAGGTCTGCGGGTTGCGGGCCAGCGCCAGGTGCACTCCGGTCACGTCGTGCCCGGCCTCCACCGCGCGCGCCGCCGCCACGGCGGAGTCCACCCCGCCCGACATCGCCGCCAGAACCCTCACCGGCTCACTCCCCTCGTCCTCACCGAGGGTATCCGGGTCAGCGGGGAGTGCGGAGAGCGGCCGCGCGGCGGGCCCGCTCCACGGCGGCCGGCAGCGCGGCGATCAACGCGTCGACCTCCGCCCGGGTGCTGGTGTGGCCGAGGGTGAACCGCAGCGACGAACGGGCCCGATCGTCGTCGGCGCCCATGGCCAGCAGCACGTGCGAGGGCTGGGCCACCCCGGCCGAGCAGGCCGAGCCGGTCGAGCAGGCGATGCCCTGGGCGTCGAGGAGGAGCAGCAGCGCGTCCCCCTCGCAGCCGGGGAAGGAGAAGTGCGCGTTGCCGGGGAGCCGCTCGACCGGGTCGCCGTTGAAGATCACCTCGGGGACCGCCTGCCGGACCCGTTCCACCAGCTCGTCGCGGAGGGCGGCGACCCGGGCCGCGTACTCCTGCTGGCCCTTCACGGCGGCCTCGACGGCGACCGCGAAGGCCACGATGCCGGCGGTGTCGAGGGTGCCGGAGCGGACATCGCGCTCCTGGCCGCCGCCGTGCAGCACCGGGGTGGCGGCGACGTCCCGGGCGAGCAGCAGGGCGCCGACCCCGGTCGGACCGCCGAGCTTGTGCCCGGTGACGGTGAGGGCGGAAGCGCCGCTCGCGGCGAAGTCGACCGGCACCTGCCCGACCGCCTGGATCGCGTCGGTGTGGAACGGCACCCCGTGCTCGGCGGCGACCGAGGCCAGCTCGGCGACCGGCTGCACGGTGCCCACCTCGTTGTTGGCCCACATGGCGGTGACCAGGGCCACCCGCTCGCCGTGCGCGGCCAGCTCGGCGCGGAGCCGCTCCGGGTCGAGCCGGCCGGCGGCGTCGACCGGCAGCCAGCCGACCTCGGCGCCCTCGTGCCCGGCGAGCCAGTCCACCGCGTCCAGCACGGCGTGGTGCTCGACGGCGCTGGAGACCACCCGGGTCCGCCCGGCGTGGGCGGTGCGGCGGGCCCAGAAGATGCCCTTCACCGCGAGGTTGTCGCTCTCGGTGCCACCCCCGGTGAAGATCACCTCGGAGGGGCGGGCACCGAGGACGGCGGCCACCCGCTCGCGGGACTCCTCCACCCGCCGCCGGGCGCGCCGGCCCGCCGCGTGCAGCGACGACGCGTTGCCCACCTCGCGGGCCGTGGCGACGTACGCCTCGAGTGCCTCGTCGAGCATCGGGGTCGTCGCCGCGTGATCCAGGTATGCCATCCCGCTCAGCCTAACGGCCCAGCGTCGTGCCGCCGGATGCCGGACCGCCCGTCGATCCCGGGCCACGCCGGATGTTCCCAGTCGGTACGCTGAACGGGCCCACGTCGCCGACAACTCGCCGAGGGCATCCCTGACGGGCTGATCGGCGGGCCGGCTCAGCTCCCCGGCCCGCCGATCAGCTCCTTTCGGTCACTTCCGCTTGCGGATCTCCTCCGCGGCCTGCGGGACGACCTTGAACAGGTCGCCGACCACGCCGAAGTCGGCCAGCTCGAAGATCGGCGCCTCGCCGTCCTTGTTCACCGCGACGATGGTCTTCGAGGTCTGCATGCCGGCCCGGTGCTGGATCGCGCCGGAGATGCCCAGCGCGATGTAGAGCTGCGGGGAGACCGTCTTGCCGGTCTGGCCCACCTGGAACTGGTGCGGGTAGAAGCCGGAGTCGACCGCCGCGCGGGACGCGCCGACGGCGCCGCCGAGCAGGTCGGCCAGCTCCTCGACCAGCTTGAAGTTGTCCGCGTTGCCGACACCGCGACCGCCGGAGACGACGACCGAGGCCTCGGTGAGCTCGGGGCGGGAGCCCTTCTGCTCGGCGACCCGCTCCACGACCTTGGCGAGCTTGTCGGCGTCGCCGACCGTGACGGTGAGCTGCTCCACCGCCGGGCTGGCCGGGGCCGGGGCCGGGGTGAGCGAGTTCGGCCGGACGGTGACCAGCGGCAGCCCCTTGGTGACCTTGGACTTGACGATGGTGGAGCCGGCGAACGCGACCTGCGTCGCGGTGCCGTCGGCGGCGAGGGCGACCACGTCGGTCAGGATGCCGTTGTCCAGCTTGACCGCCAGGCGGGCGGCGATCTCCTTGCCCTCCTGCGACGAGGCGAGCAGCACGGCGGCCGGCTGCACCCGCTTGACCAGCTCGGCCACCACGGTGGCCTTCGGAGCCACCAGGTAGCCGTCGATCTCCGCACCCTCGGCGGCGTAGATCTTCTCCGCGCCGTACTCGCCCAGCTTGGCGCTCAGCGCCTCGGCGGCACCGGCGCCACCGAGCACGACCGCGCTCGGGGTGCCCAGCTCGCGGGCGAGGGTGAGCATCTCCAGGGTGACCTTCTTGACGCCGAACTCCCGGGTGGCTTCGACGACGACGAGAACCTCAGACATGTCCAGACCTCTCACACGAACTTCTCGGTGGCGAGGAACTCGACCAGCTTCACGCCGCCCTCGCCCTCGTCGCTGATCTTCTCGCCGCCGGAGCGCGGCGGGCGCTTGGTGTGCTCGAGCACGGCGCTGGTCGCGCCGTCGAAGCCCACCTCGGCGGGGGCGACGCCGAGGTCAGCCAGGGAGAGCGTCTGCACCGGCTTCTTCTTGGCGGCCATGATGCCCTTGAAGGAGGGGTAGCGCGGCTCGTTGATGGTGTCCCAGACGGAGACCACGGCCGGGGTGGCGGCGGTGACCACCTCGTAGCCCTCCTCGGTCTGCCGCTCGACGGTCAGGGTGGAGCCGTCGACGGTGAGCTTGCGCGCGCCGGTCAGGGCGGCGACACCCAGCCGCTCGGCGATCATGTGCGGGAGGACCTGGACCCGGCCGTCGGTCGACTCGGCGCCGCAGATCACGAGGTCCGCGCCAAGCTGACCGAGGGCGGCGGCGAGCACCTTCGAGGTGGCCACGGCGCAGGATCCGTGCAGGGCGTCGTCCACCACGTGCACGGCCTTGTCCGGGCCCATGGAGAGCGCCTTGCGGATCGACTCGGTCGCCCGGTCCGGACCCATGGTCAGGATGGTGACCTCGCCGCCGTGCGCCTCCTTGATCTTCAACGCCTCCTCGATGGCGTACTCGTCCATCTCGTTGATGACGTTGTTCGCCGAACCGCGGTCGACGGTGTTGTCGTCAGAACGCAGGTTGCGGTCCGCGCCCGAATCGGGCACCTGCTTGACGAGTACGACGATGTTCATCGCGCTTCGACGACCCTCCTGTTTGGTGTAGCGATCACTCGCCCGGTCACGGGCGCAGCCTCCCGCGTGACTTAACGATCGGTCAACTGCGGGCTGCTGTGCGGTTGCCCACGGGGCCTATGTTACCCACAAGTAGCATCGCCCCTCCGGGTGCTCAGAGTGACACAGGTCACCGTGCGCCGGAGTGCCGGGTAGGCTCACAAATCGGGAGGTGAGGCATATGCCCGAAAACGGCGTTTCACTGGGTCGGCGCGACCCGGCGGGAGGCGTGCGGACCTCCCGCCGGCCCTGCCGCCGGATGATCCCGGACACCTACCGGTGCGCCTGCGGCCGCGTCCGCGACCGCTGTGTCCGGGCCAGCGTCCGCGCGCTCTGGTCCGCCGAGCCGGTCAGGCGGGCCCGGCCAGCGCACCCCTGATCTTGTCGATCACCGCCGCCTCACTGGTCGACTTCCCCCGGTGGGCCTGCGCCACCCGCTCCGCCGCGGCCAGCACCACCGACCGGTACGTCTCGACGTCCGCCGGCGACTTCGCCCGCAGGATCTCCACCGCCCGGCGCAACGCGGGCAGCACCGTCGCCTCGATCTCCAGCGCGGAGTCCCGGGGCAGTTGCGGCAGCCGGCCCGTGGTGAGCGCCTCCTTCACCACCCCGCTGGCGTCGCCGAGCGCCCCGGACGCCGCGAAGCTCTCCCGCAGCAGGGACAGCATTCCCGGCTCGGCGTTGGAGACCAGGAAGACCGCGCCGAAGGCTCCGGTCCTGAGCGTCAGCCGCTCGTCCTCCGTCAACGGTTCCATGATCACGGAGTGTAGACGTACGGAGTGGTCGTGGTGACCGCGACAAGCCCCAGCCGCTCCAGGATCGGGCGGCTGTCCGGCGAGCAGTCGACCTGCACCAGCGTCTTGCCGCGCTGCTCGGCCAGCCGCGCCCGGTACGCCACCAGCGCCCGGTAGATGCCCTTGCCCCGCCACTCGGCCAGGGTCGAGCCGCCCCAGAGCGTGGCGAAGCTGGTGTCGGGCAGATAGCGCACCCAGCCGGCGCTGACCACCACGCCGCCCGCCTCGACCACCACCACCGTGATCGACTGCGGGTCGGCCTCGATCTCCTTCGCCAACCCGGTGACCAGGTGGCTCCGATCGTCGTTCCAGACCGCCTCCTCCATCGCGGCGATCCGCTCCAGGTCCTCCCGGGCGGTCACCTCACGCAGGCGTACCCCCTCGGGCAGGACCGGGACGGCGGCGGCCAGGGCCGCGACCGGACCGACCACGACGGTCTCCAGATCCTCCGGCACGAAGCCGGCAGCGCTCAGCCGGTCGCCCAGGTCGGTCGGCTCGTCGTGGCCATTCAGCTTCCACTCGACCGCCTCGCCCCGGCCGCGGAAGAACTCGACCTGCCGGGCGATCAGCGCGTCCAGCTCCGCGCCGGCCAGCCCGTCGAGCGTCCGGTACGTGATGAACCCGCGATGGTCCAGGCCGACGATGCGGACCAGCGGGCCGTCCCGCTCGACGGTCACGCCGGCCCGCGGCGGGTTCGGGATCTCCGGGCGGATCTGTGCGTCATAGGCATCGCGCAGGCTTCGCGCGTCAAGATCAGTCATCCCTCCAGGCTAGGCACCGGGTAAAGCGGATAATCGACGACATGTGGGAGGCGATCAGGCGCTGGTTCGACCCGCGCGAGCTGCGATCGGTCGGCACCAAGCCGGACTACCGCTTCTCCCTGGCCAACGAGCGGACCTTCCTGGCCTGGCTGCGTACCGGCCTGGCGCTGATCGCCGGCGGGCTGGCCGCCGCGCAGTTCCTGCCCCCGCTCCCCCTGACCCACCTGCGCGAGGCGATCGCCATCGCCCTGCTGCTGCTCGGCGGCACGGTCGCGGTCCGCGCGGTCGACCACTGGGCGCGTACCGAGCGGGCGATCCGGCTGGGCGAGGAACTGCCCGCGTCCCGCTTCCCGGCGATCCTGGCCCTCGCCGTCGCCGTCGGCGCGCTGCTGCTGGTGGTCGCGGTCCTCGCCCGGGCGATCCGATGACCGGCGACCCCGGACTCCAGCCGGAACGGACCCGGCTGGCCTGGCGGCGTACCCTACTGACCCTCACCGGGGTCACCGTGCTGCTGGTCCGGCTGGCGCTCACCGGCGGCGCCACGGGCGCTGCGCTGGCCGGGCTCGCCGTGCTGGCGTGGCTGGGCGCGCTCGCGGTGAGCTGGCGGCGGGCCACCGGCACCGGGGTATGGCGGCCGCCACGCTGGTCGTTCCCGCTGACCGCGCTGACCGCTGCAGGTCTCGCGCTGCTCGGCGTCGTGCTGGTGGTGGCCGGGCTGCGCTGACCGGCGTCAGTGGTCCATGATGTCCGGCATGTATCGCCTGTACGGGCTCCTCTTCCTGGCCCAGGTCGTGCTCGCCGTCTGCGCACTGATCAGCTGTCTCTCCGCCGAGGAGGGTGAGATCCGGGCGCTGCCCCGCATCGCCTGGGTGCTCATCATCCTGTTCTTCCCGCTGATCGGTTCGGTCGCCTGGTTCGCCGCCGGGCGGGAGCACACCGGTCGCCGACCCCGCACCCCCTGGCCGATGGGGAACGGGTTCTCCGAACAGGACCGCCGCCGGCCGGTGGCGCCGGACGACGACCCGGCGTTCCTGTCCTCCCTGGCCGAGCGGTCCCGCCGCGACGACCAGGAACTCCTCCGGCGCTGGGAGGACGACCTGCGCAAGCGCGAGGAGGAGCTGCGCCGCCGGGAGGGCGACCGGGACCGGCCGGAGGTCTGAGCCCGCTGGCAGTCCGCTCACCCCGACGACCCGACCGCCGTCGCCGGTCACTCCGGCGACGGCGATCGCCGGCCGCGGATCAGGCCAGGTTGGACGAGCGGGGGTACGCGTCGGACGGGTCGGTCAGCACGTTGACCAGGTACGGTACGCCGGCGTCGAAGGCGCGGGTCAGAGCCGGGCCGAGGTCGGCGGCCTTCTCCACCGTCTCGCCCGCGCCACCGAGCGCCTCGACCACCTTGTCGTAGCGCAGCCCGGGCTGGAGGTCGGCGGCCACGTCGTAGCCGTACATGGCCCGCATCGGGTGCTTCTCCAGCCCCCAGATGCCGTTGTTGCCGACCACGATGACCACCGGAAGCTGCTGCCGGACCAGGGACTCCACGTCCATCAGCGAGAAGCCGGCGGCGCCGTCGCCCATCAGCACGCAGATCTGCCGGTCGGGGTAGCTGACCCGGGCTCCTATGGCGTAGCCCATGCCGGTGCCGAGGCAGCCGTACGGGCCGGGGTCGAGCCAGGTGCCGGGTTGCGCCGGCTCCAGGTACTTCCCGGCGTACGACACGAAGTCGCCGCCGTCGCCGATGGTGATCGCGTCGGCGGCGAGCACCCGGCGCAGCTCGCCGTAGACCCGGGCCGGGCGGATCGGGTCCGTCTCGGCGGCCATCTCCTCGGCGTCGCGGGCCTTCGCGGCGTCCTCCGCGGTGCGCAGCTGGGCGATCCAGTCGGCGTGGTCGGCCCGGTCGCCTGAGTGCTCGGCGAGCGCGGTGAGGATGAGCCGCAGGTCGCCGGCGGGGCTGACGGCCGGCCGGACGTGCCCGGCGCGCTGGCTCGGCGCGTCCACGATGTGGACGACCTGCGCGTCGCCGAAGTCACCGAAGCTCAGCCGGAAGTCCAACGGGGTGCCGACGACCACGACCACGTCGGCGCCCTTGAGGGCGACCCGACGGGCCTTGGCGAAGGCCAGCGGGTGCTCCGGCGGCAGCGCGCCCCGCCCCATGCCGTTGGTGAAGACCGGCACCTGGAGGGACTCGGCGGCGGCCCGCAGGGCCTCGGTCGCGTCGCCCGCGTACACGTCGGAACCGGCGATGATCACCGGGCGGGCGGCGCCGGCGATCAGGCCGGCGGCCCTGGCGACCTCGTCCGGGTCCGCGTCCAGCGGGGCGACCGGGCTGACGGCCGGCAGGTCGGCGTCGCCGACCGAGAAGACCGCTTCGAGGGGGAAGTCGAGAAACACCGGGCCGCGGTGCGGGGCGAGCGCCGCGGTGAGGGCGGCGGTGACCGCGCGCGGGATGTCGTCGGCGCTGAACACCGTCTCGGCGTACTTGGTCACCGGGGCGACCAGGGGCAGGTGATCCATCTCCTGCAGGCTGCCGGAGCCCCAGCGGAACTGCGGGGCCCGCCCGCCCAGCACCAGCACCGGGGAGGCGTTGAAGAAGGCGCTGGTCAGCCCGGAGACACCGTTGGTCACGCCGGGGCCCGCGGTGAGCACGGCCAGGCCGGGGCGGCGCTGGAGCTTCGCCACGGCCTCGGCGGCGAAGACGGCGGACTGCTCGTGCCGGACGTCGTAGATCGGGAAGCCGGTCCGGTGCGCGGCGTCGTAGAGTGGAAAGACGTGTCCGCCGGAGAGGGTGAACATCTCCCGTACGCCGTGCGCGCGCAGCGCCGCCAGCGCCAGTTCCCCGCCGTGCCCCTCGACCCGTTCCGTCATCGCCACTCCCCTTCGTCCCAGGACCGGAGGCACACGTTACTGGCCGGTAGGCGGAATGTGAACCGGCCTCGGGCCGGCGACGGAGGTGCGCCGCCGACCCGGGGGCAGGCGGCTCAGCGGCCGGTGAAGCCTGGCTTGCGCTTCTCGACGAACGCGGCCATACCCTCGCGCCGGTCGTCGGTGGCGAAGAGCGCCGCGAAGAGCTGGCTCTCCCAGGCCAGGCCCGAGTTGAGGTCCATGTCCAGGCCACCGTCGACGGCCAGCTTGGCGGCCCGCAGGGCCTGCACCGGGCCGGTCAGGAACGGCTTCACGTAGGCGACGGCGGCGTCGTAGACCTCGGCGGCCGGGACCACCTGGTCGGCCAGGCCGATCCGCAGCGCCTCCTGCGCGTCGACCATCCGGCCCGTCATGATCAGGTCCTTGGCCCGGGCCGGGCCGACCAGCCGGGCCAGCCGCTGGGTGCCGCCGGCGCCCGGGATGATGCCGAGCTTGATCTCCGGCTGGCCGAGCTTCGCGTCCTCGGCCACCACCCGCCAGTCACAGGCCAGGGCCAGCTCGCAACCGCCGCCGAGAGCGTACCCGGTGATCGCGGCGACCACCGGCTTCGGGATCCGGGCGATGGCGCCCAGCGCGCTGGAGAGGTCGGCGGCGCGGGCGGCCATGTCCACGTAGGACATGTCGGCCATCTCCTTGATGTCCGCGCCGGCGGCGAAGACCTTCTCCCCGCCGTACACGATGACGGCGCGGACCTCGGCGTCCGCGGTGGCCTCGGTCGCGGCGGCGCGCAACTCCTCCTGCACCTGGGTGTTGAGCGCGTTCATCGGCGGCCGCTCCAGCCGGATGGTGCCGATGCCGTCCTTCACTTCCAGCCTGACGAACTCGCCCACGCTGCCCTCACTTCCTCGTCGAAGTCGCGTGCCAACCTTACGGCCCGGGTCGTTGGGGCAAGTAGTCTGGTAGCTGCCCTGCCACCGGGAGTAAGGCCATGATCACCTATTACGACGACAGGTCCGTGCAGGTCACCTCGACCGCCGTGCGCGTCGACGGCCGGACGTTCCCGCTCGCCGAGATCAGCGTGGTGTGGCACCGCCGAGGCAGCCGCTCCTGGCGGGTACTGGCCGGCCGGGGCGCCATCGGGGCGGCCCTCGCCGGGCCGGTGGCGGCCGCCGTGCTCGGGGTCGCGCTGGCCATCTGGCTGCGGCCCGCGCCGGTGGTGACGATCGCCATCGTGGGCGCCTCCGTGCTCGTCGGCCTCGGGGTCGGGCCGCTCGCCGACGTCCTCTTCGAACACCTCGACCGGTCGTACGACCGGGGCAGCCGGGAACTGGAGATGTGGGCGCGCTGGCGGGGCCAGCCGGTGCGGCTGCTGCGCAGCGGCGACGCGCTGCGCTTCGGCCAGATCTACCGGGCGGTGCAGCGCGCCATGGAGAGCGGGCAGGTGCCCCGCCGTCAGAAGGCGATCGGCTCGTCCGGCAGCAGCCCCAGGCCGCGCAGCAGGCCATAGGTGTCCTGCTCGCCCCAGAACTGGACGATCCGCCCGCCGGCCAGCCGGTACATCTTGCAGGCGCTCTGCACGGTCGTCGCCCCCGTGGCGTCCCGCCGGTACGTCTGCGCCAGCGAGACGACCACCCGGTCCTCCGCCGCGAAGATCTCCAGGATCTCCTGGTCGACGACGGTCAACCCGGGCGAGGAGACGGCGACCTCGGGGTAGTGCCGGCCGCGCACCGCCGTGCCCGAGCCGTAGATCTCCACGTCCTCGGCGACCACCTCGGCCAACTCGGCCAGGTCCTTGCTGACGAACGTCCGCAGGTACCGACGGACCACCTCGACGTTGCGCTCCTGCTCGCTGGGGCCGCCGGGGCACCGGCGCCGTTCGGGCCCGTCATGCGCCCGGACGCTACCCGGCCGGTCGTGTTTCCGTTGTCCCCGCGGCCGGTCGGGGTTTGGAGCCGGAACCCCGAGCCCGGACCGCCAACGCGGCTCTCGCCAGCACCCGGGGCTTGAAACCGGGTGGTTAATCTGAGTGATGACCCTCTATTACCGGGACGACGCGGTACAGGTCACCTCCGAGGCCATCCACGCGGGCGGGCACGTCGTCACCCTCGCCGACGTCACGTACGTCTGGCACGCGCGCGGACCGACCACCCTGGCCGTGCGGTCCCGGGTCCTCGGCCGCGGCGTCCTGGTCCTGCTCCTGTCGCTGCCGCCGCTGGTGGCCGTGGTCTGCGTACTGTCCCTCGCCTGGGCCGCACAGGACCGGGGCAACTGGCAGCTCGCCCTGGTCGTCCTGGCCGGCTGCGCGGTCGCCGCGCTCGCGCTCACCCCCTTTCTGGAGGCGCCGCTCGGCTGGCTGGACCGCTCCTACGACCGCGGCAACCGGGTGCACGAGCTGTGGGTGCAGCACCACGGGCGGGAGGTGATGCTGCTGCGGACACCGGACGCGCTGCGGTTCGGGCAGATCTACCGGGCGGTGCAGCGCGCCGTCGAGCAGCAGGGCGAGCGCCGCTGACCGCTCCACCCGGCGACGCTGGTCGGGGCAACGCACACTGGTGGGCATGGCGATTTCCCTCCCCCGCCCCGGCGCCGTCGTCGGGCTCACCCGTTCCGCCCTGGACCAGGCGCTCGGCTCGGCCGCCGCGTTCGCCGCCGTGCCGGCCCGTGCCTTCGCGGTGCTCGACGACGTGGAGGCGCTGCTGCGCCGGATCAACGGGGTGGTCGACCGGATCGAGGGCACGCTCGACCGCACCGACCGGGTGCTCACCGACGCGGAGGCCGCGGTCCGGGAGGTCGGGGTGATCAGCGCCGCCGCCACCGGCGCCATTGAGACGGCCACCGAGGTCGCCACGGCCGCCGCCGCAGTGGTCGGCGAGGCCGACGCGGTGGCCCTCAGCCCGGAGGAGGTGACCGCCGCGATCCGGCTGGTCGACGAACTACCGAAGCTGAAGGAGCACCTGACCTCGGACGTGCTGCCGATCCTGGCCACCCTGGACCGGGTCGGCCCCGACCTGCACGACCTGCTCGCCGTCACCCGCGACCTCAAGCTCGCCGTCGCCGGCATCCCGGGCCTCGGCATGCTCCGCCGCCGCGGCGAACGCCTTGTCGACGACCCGACCGACCGGGACGCCGCAGCCAACTGACCGGGCCGGCGCGGCGTAGCCGGTCAGGCCGGCGGGGTGTACAGCTCGTCGATCTCCACCCGGCGGGGCATCGCCACCGACGCGCCGAGCCGGCGTGCGCAGGCCGCGCCGGCCGCCGCCGCCCAGTGCACCGCGTCGACGAGGTCCCGGCCCTCGCCCCAGCCGACGGCGAGCGCGGCGGTGAAGGCGTCCCCGGCGGCGGTCTCGTCGACCACGTCGACCTTCACGGCCGGGACGTGCACGGACGTGCCGTCCCGGTCGCCGTACCAGGCACCGTCGGCGCCGAGGGTCAGCACCGCCCGGGGCGCCAGGTCGAGCAGTGCGTCCGGCTCGTCCCGGCGCCGTCCGGTGAGGGCGTGCGCTTCGGTCTCGTTGACCACCAGCAGGTCCGCTGCGGCGAGCAGTTCCGCCGGCACCGGTCGGGCCGGCGCCGCGTTGAGCACCACCCGGGTGCCCGCCGCCCGGGCCGCGACCGCCGCCTCGGTCACCGTCTCGACCGGCACCTCCAGCTGCGCGACCAGCACATCCGCTGCGCGTACGGCGTCCAGCTCGCCCTGGGTGAGGCCGGTGAACGCGCCGTTGGCGCCGGGCGTGACCAGGATGGCGTTCTCCCCCGCACCACCCACCATGACCAGGGCGACGCCCGAGGCCCCGTACACCACCCGGAGCTGGCTGGTGTCCACGCCGGCCGCGGTGATCCGGGCCTTGAGGGTGACCCCGAAGGCGTCCGAGCCGATGGCGCCGAGAAAGACGCAGGAGGCGCCGGCGCGCACGGCGGCGATGGCCTGGTTGGCGCCCTTGCCGCCGGGCAGCATCACGAAGTCGCTGCCGAGCACGGTCTCGCCGGGGCGGGGCAGCGCGGCGGCGGTGCCGACCAGGTCCATGTTGGCACTGCCCACCACGGCGACCCGGGTCTGCGGCACGGTGGCCCCTACTCCGGTCACGCGGCCCGGGCGGTCCACCGGTCGCCGGTGCGCTGCACGACCAGCGGCAGGCCGAAGGTCTTCGACAGGTTGTCGGCGGTGAGCGTGTCGGCGAGCAGACCCTGGGCCACCACGCCGCCCTCGCGCAGCAGCAGGGCGTGGGTGAAGCCGGGAGGGATCTCCTCGACGTGGTGGGTCACCAGCACCAGCGCCGGGGCGTCCGGGTCGTACGCCAGCTCGGCGAGCCGGGCGACCAGGTCCTCGCGCCCACCCAGGTCGAGCCCGGCGGCCGGCTCGTCGAGGAGCAGCAACTCCGGGTCGGTCATCAGGGCGCGGGCGATCTGCACCCGCTTGCGCTCCCCCTCCGACAGCGTGCCGTACGCCCGCTCGGCGAGGTGGCCGACGCCGAGCTGGCGCAGCAGCGACTGGGCGCGCAGCTCGTCGGTGCGGTCGTAGTTCTCCCGCCAGCGGCCCACCACCGACCAGGCCGCGGTGACCACGACGTCGGCGACCCGCTCGTCGCCGGGAATCCGCTCGGCCAGCGTGGCAGTGGAGAGGCCGATGCGGGTCCGCAGCTCGTTGACGTCGGTGCGGCCGATCCGCTCGCCGAGGACGTGCGCGGTGCCGGTGGTCGGGTGCAGCCGGCCGGCGGCCAGGTTGAGCAGGGTGGTCTTGCCGGCGCCGTTCGCGCCGAGCACCACCCAGCGTTCGTCCAGCTCGACCCGCCAGTCGAGGTCGTGCAGCAGCGCGGTGCCGGAGCGCTTGACGCCGACCCCGTCGAGGCTGACCACCACATCCAGGTCATGAGTCACCGGTCCATCCAACCACGCAGCCCGTGCGGCGCCCCCCACGGGCGGGGCCGCCGCCATAGGGTGGGGCACCGTGTCGTTGGTCACCACACCCGGAGGATGGTTCATGCCCGGCACCAGCCAGGAGCCGCGGGGATGAGCGCGGTCATCGAGATCGCCGGTCTCCGCAAGACGTTCCACACCCTGCGCCAGGGGCGCCGGGTCGCCGTCGACAGTTTCGACCTGCTGGTCGAGTCGGGGCAGATCCACGGCTTCCTCGGGCCGAACGGCTCGGGCAAGACCACCACGCTGCGCGCCCTGCTCGGGCTGGTGCGGGCCGACGCCGGCCGGATGAGCGTGCTCGGGGCCAGTTCCCCGGAGCGGCTGCCGGAGGTGGCCGGGCGGGTCGGCGCGATCGTCGAGAGCCCGCAGTTCTTCGGCAACTTCACCGCCCGCCGTACGCTGCGGCTGCTCGCGGTGGCCGGGGGCGTGCCCACCGGCCGGGTGGACGAGGTGCTGGAGCAGGTCGGCCTGCGGGATCGGAGCGAGGAGCGGGTCAAGGGCTACTCGCTGGGCATGAAACAGCGGCTGGCCGTCGCGTCGGCGCTGCTCAAGAGCCCGGAGCTGCTGATCCTCGACGAGCCGGCCAACGGGCTGGACCCGGCCGGTATCCGGGAGATGCGGGACCTGATGCGCTCCCTCGCGGCGTCCGGGGTGACCGTGCTGCTGTCCAGCCACATCCTGGCCGAGATCCAGCTGATCTGCGACCACGTGACGATCATCAGCCGGGGCCGGCGGGTGGCGTACGGGCGGGTGGAGGAGGTGCTGGACGGCTTCGACCAGCACGAGTGGCAGGTCCGGGTGGCCGAGCCGGAGCGGGCCGTGGAGCTGCTGGCCCAGGCCGGCATGTCGGTCACCGCCCATCCCGAGCACCTGTTGGTCGCCGGGGTCGACGACCCGGAGCTGATCAGCCGCACGCTGGGCGAGCAGGGTCTCTGGGTGCGCGAGCTGATCCCGCTCCGCCCGGACCTGGAGAGCGTCTTCCTGGAGCTGACCGGCACCACCCCGCACCCCACGGTGCCCCGGCAGGTGGACGGGTCGATACGCCCACCGGCCGGTTCGGACGACGTGGTGATCGACCTCGACGCGCGCGAGAGCCAGGAGGTGGACGCGTGAACCTGGTCCGTGCCGAGTTGGAGCGGCTGACCGCCCGCCGCTTCGTGCAACTGATGGTGGTGCTGCTGCTGGTCGCCTTCGCGGTGACCGCGGGGACCACGCTGGCCGGCTCACACCAGCCCTCGGCCGAGGAGTTGAGCCGGGCCCGGGCGCAGGCCGCGGAGCAGATCGCGCAGCTGGAGGCGGCGCACGATCGCTGTCTGGCCATCAAGGCCGGGACCGTGGAGCCGCAGGAGCACGACTACGTGCCCAAGGACTGCGCCGAGGTGGACCCGGGGCGGATGGAGCGGTTGCCGACCACCTCGGACTACCTCAGCGGAGTGTTCGTCTTCGCCACCGAGGCCAAGCCGCTGCTCTACTTCCTGATCGCGTTCCTGGTGCTGTTCGGCTTCCTGGTCGGAGCCTCCTACATCGGCGCCGATCTGAACTCGGGCGGCGTGGTCAACCTGCTGCTGTGGCGACCCCGCCGGTGGGCGGTGCTCGGCGCCAAGCTCGGCACGCTGCTCGCCGGGCTGCTGGTGTTCTCCGCGGTGGCGTCGGCGGCGTATCTGACGGTGTTCTGGCTGATCGGCCAGACGGTCGGGTACCCCGGCCCGATGGACGGGTCGTTCTGGGCGTCGCTGGGCGTCCAGCACGGGCGGGGGATGGCGCTGGTGCTGATCGCCGCGGCGGTCGGCTTCGCCATCGCGACGCTGGGCCGGCACACCGCCGCGGCGCTCGGCACGGTGGCCGCGTACCTGGTGGTGTGGGAGCTGGGGGCGCGACTGGTGCTGCAGATCCTCGACGTGGCCCGTCCGGACCAGTGGATGCTCTCCAGCTACCTGGGGGCCTGGCTCAGCGGTGAGGTCGAGTTCTGGGACCGCAGCGCCTGCCAGGGCGACATCTCCGGCTTCTGCCAGGGCCTGTACACCCTGACCTGGCGACCCGGGCTGGCGGTGCTGCTCGGGTTGACCGTGGTGCTGGTCGGGGCCGCGTTCGCCGCGTTCCGCCGTCGCGACCTGATCTGAGCCGGGCCGGTGCGGCCCTCGGCGCCGGGGGCCGCACCGGCAACTCCTTGCAGACGATCGCCAGCTCGTGAAGAATTCCTTCACATGGCGGCGTGGGCGACGACGGGCGGACGGTCAACCGACCGTCGAGCCGAACACCTCGTCGCGCACCGCGTCGAGCGCGGTGCGCAGCGCGCCGCGCAGGATCGGCTCCTCGGTGAGCCCGGTGGTGACCACCCGCGGCCGGACCAGGGTGATCGCCGCTACCTCATGCTGCACCCGCTCGGCCAGCGCCGCCCCGCCCGCCTGCCCCACCTCGCCGGCGAGCACCACCAGCGGCGGGTCGAGCACCACGCAGGTGCTGGCCACCCCGAGGGCCAGCCGGCGGGCCAACTCGTCCAGCATCGGTCCGCCGGCCGTGCCGGCGGCGATGGCGGCCCGCACCGCGTCGGCCGCACTCTCCGCGGCGAAGCTGTGCTCGGCGGCCACCGCACGGACCGCGTCGGCACCCGCGAGCTGCTGGAACGCCGGCTTGGCCCGCTTCGAGACGTCCCGCGGGATGGGTACGCCGGGCACCGGCAGGTAGCCGATCTCGCCGGCCGCACCGCTGCTGCCGTGGTGCAGCCGGCCACCGAGCATGATCGCCAGGCCGACGCCGGCGCCCACCCAGACCAGGACGAAGTCCGAGACGCCCTGCGCCGCGCCGGACTGCGCCTCGGCGACGGCGGCCAGGTTGACGTCGTTCTCGAAGACCACCGGGGTGTGCAGGTCCTCGCGGAGCGCGGCGAGCAGGCCGCGGTGCCAGCGCGGCAGGTTGAACGCGAAGGTGATGTCGCCGGTGCCCGGGTCCACCAGGCCGGGGGTACCGAGCACGATCCGCCGTACGCTCGACAGCTCCGCGCCGGCGCTGCTCGCCGCCTCGACCACCGCGTTGTGCACCACGCCCACCGGGTCGTCGGTGTCCTTCGTCGACTGCTCGACCCGGCCGATCACCGCCCCAGTGATGTCGGCGCAGGCCGCCACCACGCGCTCGGCGTCGACGTCCACGCCGACCACGTACGCGCTGCCGGGCCGGACCGCGTAGAGCTGGGCGTTCGGGCCCCGCCCGCCGGCCTGCTCGCCGACCCGGGTGACCAGGCCGCGCTCTTCCAGCCGCTCGACGAGCTGGGACGCGGTCACCTTGGAGAGCCCGGTCAGCTCGCCGAGCCGGGCCCGGGTGAGCGGCCCGCGTTCGAGGAGCAGTTCCAGCGCCGCGCGGTCGTTGAGCGCCCGCAACAGGCGGGGGGTGCCGGGCAGCCGGGTCGCACTCATGCCAGGTCCTCTATTTTCAGTAAAGTTTGCTAACCACAAAAAGTCCTGCCGAGGGGTGTCCGCTAGCGTATCGGCCGCTCCGATCCGGAGTCGTCGGACGACCCGGCAGGGAAAGGGGAGACTCGTGGGCCTGGATCCAGGACTCCGTCGGCTGGCGCTGGGCACGTTGCTGGCCGCGTACCCCGGCCCGGTCCCGCCCGACTGGGCGGTGGACCTGCTCGCCGAAGGGCTCGCCGGGCACACCCTGTTCGGCACCAACATCCACGACCCGGCCCAGGTGGCGGCGACCACCGCCGAGCTGCGCGCCGGCCGCCCGGACGCCATCATCGCGATCGACGAGGAGGGCGGCGACGTCACCCGGCTGGCCCACGCCACCGGCAGCCCGTACCCGGGCAACGCGGCGCTCGGCGCGGTCGACGACGTGACGCTGACCCGCCAGGTGTACGCGGCGATCGGCGCCGAACTGGCCGCGCTCGGCATCACCCTCGACCTGGCGCCGACGGTCGACGTGAACACCGCCGACGAGAACCCGGTGATCGGCACCCGCTCCTTCGGGGCCGACCCGCTCCGGGTGGCCGCCCACTCGGCTGCCGCGGTGGCCGGCCTCCAGTCCGCCGGCGTCGCCGCCTGCGCCAAGCACTTCCCCGGCCACGGCGCGACCGTCGCCGACTCGCACTACGAACTACCCACCGTCGACGTGCCCCCGGCGGTGCTGCGCGCGCGGGACCTGCCGCCCTTCGCGGCGGTGGTCGACGCCGGGGTACGCGCCGTCATGACCGCGCACATCCGGGTGCCGGCGCTGACCGGCGACGGTCCGGCCACGTTCAGCCGGGCGGTCCTGGTCGACCTGCTGCGCGGCGAGTACGGCTTCACCGGCGCCGTGATCACCGACGCGCTGGAGATGAAGGGGGCCGCATTGGCCGCGGGCGGGGTCGGTCCGGCCGCCGTACGCGCGCTGGCCGCCGGCGCGGACCTGCTCTGCATCGGCGCCAAGGTGGACGCCGATCTGGTGGAGTTGGTGGTCGAGGAGATCGTCGGCGCGCTCGGCGACGGCCGGCTGGACCGGGCGCGGGTCGAGGAGGCGGCGGGCCGTGCCGCCGAACTGGCCGCCTGGACCGGGACGGCGGGCACGCCGACCAGCGGCCCGGACGGCCTCGGCTACGCCGCCGCCCTGCGCGCGGTACGCGTCGAGGGCGACGTCACCGGCCTGGCCGCGCCGCTGGTGGTGCAGGTGCACGCCACCTCGACCATCGCCGAGGGCCGGGTACCGTGGGGGCTCGGGCCGCACCTGGCCCGGGCCGAGGAGGTCCGCGCCGTCGCGGGCGAGACCGACCCGGACGAGCTGCGCCGTTGGGCCGGGGACCGGCCCATCGTGCTGGTCGGCCGCCACCTGCACCGGCTGCCCGGGGCGCGGGAACTGGTCGAGGCGCTGGCTGCCGCGCACCCGGTGACCGTGGTGGAGATGGGTTGGCCGGGTGCCTGGCGGCCCGCCGGCGCCCGCGCCTTCGTCACCACGTACGGCGCCAGCCACGCCAACGGCCGGGCCGCGGCGGAGGTGCTCGGCCTGACCGGCTGAGCCGCCCCACCGCGGCCGTCGCCCGCCGAGCGCGGGCCGGGCCCTCCGGTCGGCGTCGTGGTGTGTCGGGCCCGGGCCGGGCCCCTCCGCTCGGCGTCGTCGTGTCGCGCGCCCCCACCGGCCGTGGCCACTGCCCACGCAAGTGCCCGCCCGGTGAGCGTTCGTGGGCGACGGACCGCTTCCTGCGCGGCCCCTACAGAGCTGATGGCGCAAACGATTCAGCCCGGGCGCCGTGGCCGAGTCGTTCATGCCATCAGCTCGAAAGGGCCCGACGAGGACCACCTCCGCCGGACCGATCCGTTCACGTCATCAAGTTCGTAGCGCCGCAGCAGGAAACTCCGACGGGCTGGTTTCCGACTTCGCCGGCCGCCGCCTCCCCTTCGTAGCGTCGCGGCAGGGCGCTCCGACGGGATCGGCTGCCGCCTCCCCGGCGCGGCCGGTGACCCGGCCGCGCGGTCGCGTGCCGGCGTCGCCCCTCTCTTGAACGCGTTCAAATCCTGTCGTACGCTGAGCGCGACCTCGATTTGAACGCGTTCAAGAAGGGCGACGAGATGGACGTGAAGGTCTGGATGTACCTGGCCTACCTCGCGGTCAGCATTGGTCTGACCGTCTGGGTGGCCCGGGCGCTGTCCCGCAACGGGCTGGTCTTCCTGGAGGACGTCTTCGCCGACAAGCGGCTGGCGGACGCGGTCAACAGCCTGCTGGTCGTCGGCTTCTACCTGCTCAACCTCGGCTACGTGACGGTGGCGATGAAGGAGGCCGACGCGGTGGGCACCACCAGCCAGGCGCTGGAGGAGCTGTCCATGAAGGTGGGGTGGGTGCTGCTGGTCCTCGGCGCGCTGCACTTCTTCAACGTCTTCGCGCTCGGCCGGTACCGGCGCGGTCGGCTCCGCCAGCAGGCGGCCGCCCACCCACCGCTCGCCCCGGTGGGCTACCTGCCCGCGCAGCCCGGCGCTCGGCCGGTCAACCCCGCCGGCCCGACGCCCCAGACCGGCCCGGCGACCCAGGCCGGTCCGACACCGCCCACCGGGCCCACGCCACCGGCCGGCCCGACGCCACCGGTGCGATGACGCTCGTACCCGGCGGGCAGCCGGCGGATCCCACCGGGCACGGGGCCGGTGGGATCCGCTGGTTCACCGTCCTCTACGACGCGCACTGCCCGCTGTGCCGGGCCGCCCGGCAGTGGCTCGCGTCGCGCGCCCAGCTCGTACCCCTGGAGTTCGTGCCGGCCGGCTCGGCGGAGGCCCGGCGGCGCTTCCCCGGGCTGGACCACGACGCGACCCTGCGGGACCTGACCGTGGTGGCCGACACCGGCGCGGTGTACGCGGGCGACGGTGCCTGGTTCGCCTGCCTCTGGGCGCTGGCCGACCACCGCCGGACCGCGGACCGGCTGGCCCGCCGCGACCTGCTGCCGCTGGCGCGGCGGGTGGTGGCGACCGCCTCCTCGGTACGCGAACTGGTCCGCCAGCCCTGGCCGGACCCGGGATACGGTGACCACGATGACCGAGCAGACTGCGTCGACGACCGGTGCGGATGGCCCGAGCACCGGGGCGACGGCCCGGGGTGAGCAGACCCGGCAGCTGATCCTGGACACCGCGATGCGGCTGTTCCGCGAGCGGGGCTACGCCCGCACCACCATGCGGGCGATCGCCCAGGAGGCCGGCGTGGCGGTGGGCAACGCCTACTACTACTTCGGCTCGAAGGAACACCTGATCCAGGAGTTCTACGCGGGCACCCAGCACGAGCACCGGGCGGCGGCCGCGCCGACGCTGGCCCGGGAGCGGGACTTCGCCGCCCGGCTGGCCGGGGTGCTGCACGCCGGGGTGGACGTGCTGACGCCGTACCACTCGTTCGCGGCCACCTTCTTCAAGACGGCGGCGGAGCCGACCTCGCCGCTCAGCCCGTTCTCGTCGGAGTCGTCGGAGCCACGGGAGGCGTCGATCGCGCTCTTCCGCGAGGTGCTGGAAGGCTCCACCGCCCGGGTGGACGCCGAACTGCGGCCGGCGCTGCCGGAGCTGCTCTGGCTGGCGTACATGGGCGTGGTGCTCTACTGGGTGCACGACCGCTCGCCGGCGCAGGTGAAGACGCGGCAGTTGATCGACGGTGCGGTGCCGCTGGTCGACCGGCTGGTGGGGCTGTCCCGGCTGCGGGTGCTGCGCCCCGTGACCCGCCAGGTGATCACCCTCATCCACACGCTGCGTCACTGACCAACGAAGGCCGCCAGCCCGACTAAACCGCAGGTCAAGTCCATTACCGGACAGCACCAAACCGCCGATCACCCCTTGCTCCGGCAGCACGCCAACACTTAGCGTTACCCGTGACGGGACCTGGGAGGAGAGGCTGCGGACCGTGGATCCGGCCCGGGATCCACGGTCCGCGCCCACCCGCGATCCGCACCCACCCGCGATCAGCGGGGGAAGACGCCGTACGAGGTCCAGCCCCGGTCCGGGAAGCCGGCCGCCTCGGCCACCCGGGCTGAGGCGTGGTTGTCGAAGTTGTGCAGATAGGTGGGCACCGCTCCCTCGTCGAGCACCCGCCGGGCCGCCTGCGCGACCAGCCGCCGGGCCAGCCCCCGTCCCCGGACGCCCGGCACCGTGCCGACGGCCAGCTCGTGCCCGTACGCGTCGTGCCGCTTGATCCCCGCGCCGGCCAGGTACCGCCCGTCGGCGTCGCGTACCACCAGCACCTCCCTGTCGAAGAGCCGCAGCCAGGGCGGCAGACCGGGCGCGGTCGGCGGGATCCACTCGCCGGCGTCGGGCAGCGGTGCCGGGGCGGTGCTCCACCGGAACCTGCCGGCGTGGGTGGTGAACTCCGGCAGCCCGACCGCCGCCGGCAGGGCGGGCAGCAGCTCGTCGAGCGGCCGCGCGGACCCGAGGGCCCGGACCGCGGGCACCCGGTCGGGTGGCACCGAGAGGATCGCGCAGTCGGGCGACGCGACAGCGAGGGCGGGCCGCAGCCGGCCGTCCCACGCCGGCCGGGCCCGGCGGTGCGAGCGGACCACGTGCAGCCCGGGCCCGGCCGGCCACTGCCCCAGCCAGGTCGCCAGGTGCAGGAACAACCGCCGGTCCAGCACGCGGCACACCTCCTCGCCCGGCCGCCACGCTTGTCGTGATCACGGTACGCCCACCCCGCCCGTAAGGAACTCGCAATAGATCCACTACCCGGTCCGTCGATACGCTGACCCCACGACGGGAGGTACGCGGTGGCGCAGCGGGTACTGGTGGTCGACGACGACCGGACGGTCGCCGACGTGGTCTGCCGCTACCTGGAGCACGCGGGCTACGAGGTGAGCCACGTCGGGGACGGGGCCGCCGCGCTCGCCGCCGTGGCCCGGCACCCGCCCCAGCTGGTGGTGCTCGACCTGATGCTGCCAGTGCTGGACGGGCTGGAGGTGTGCCGACGGTTGCGCGAGCGGCCGGACGGCGTACCCATCGTCATGTTGACCGCGCGCGGCGACGAGGCCGACCGGATCCTCGGCCTGCAACTGGGCGCGGACGACTACCTGAGCAAGCCGTTCTCCCCCCGGGAACTGGTGCTGCGGGTCCGCTCCGTGCTGCGCCGGGTCGGCGGCGAGCCGCCCGGCGTACCCGCCGAGGTGCTGACCGACGACGGCCTGGCGGTGGAGACCGGGCCCCGGGTGGCCCGGCTGCACGGCCGGGAGCTGACCCTGACGCTGCGCGAGTTCGACCTGCTGGCGCACCTGATGCGGCACCCGACGCGGGCGTTCCGAAGGGCCGAACTGCTGGAGCGGGTGTGGGGCTGGAGCTTCGGCGACCAGTCCACCGTGACGGTCCACGTGCGACGGCTGCGGGAGAAGATCGAGGCGGACCCGGCGAACCCGCGCCGGATCGTCACCGTCTGGGGCGTCGGCTACCGCTACGAGCCGGGCGATGCGTGACCTGGCGCTGATCTTCGGGGTGGCGCTGGTCGCGGCGCTCGGCGTCGGGCTGGTCGGCGCGATCGCCCTGCGGCTGTTGCGTGGGCGGTCGATCACCGGACACATCGTCGTGCTGCTGACCGTCACGGTGAGCGCGGTGGTGGCCGGGGTGGCGGTGGTCGCCGAGGCGATGTTCCTCTCCCCGCACGACCTGGAGGTGGTGCTGATCACCGTCTCGGCCGCCGCGGTGGTGAGCCTCGCGGTCGGCTGGCTCTTCGGCCGCCGGCTGGCCGCCGCCGCAGTCTGGGCGGACCAGGCGCGGGAGCGGGAGCGGCGGATCGAGAAGGGCCGCCGGGACCTGGTCGCCTGGGTCTCGCACGACCTGCGCACCCCGCTCGCGGGCCTGCGGGCGATGGCCGAGGCGCTGGAGGACGCGGTGGTCCACGACCCGGGGACGGTGGCCGAGTACCACCGCCGGATCCGGTTGGAGACCGACCGGATGGCCCGGCTGGTGGACGACCTGTTCGAGCTCTCCCGGATCAACGCGGGCGCGTTGCGGCTGTCGCTGTCCGCGGTGCCGCTCGGCGACGTGGTCTCGGACGCCCTGGCCAGCACCGCGCCGCTGGCCGCCGCTCGGCGGATCCGGCTGGTGGCTGCCGAGTCGGGCTGGCCGACGGTGGCCGCGAGCGAGCCGGAGCTGGCTCGGGTGGTGGGCAACCTGCTGCTCAATGCGGTCCGCTACACCCCGGAGGACGGCACCGTACGGGTGGATGCCGGCCGCGACTCCGACATCGCGTGGCTGGCCGTGACGGACACCTGCGGTGGTATCCCCGAGGGGGACCTGCCCCGCCTGTTCGACGTGGCGTTCCGGGGTGAGCCGGCGCGGACTCCGCGCTCCGGCAACGGCGGCGTCGAGGGATCGGGCGGGCTGGGGCTCGCCATCGTCCACGGTCTGATTGACGCGCACGGCGGGCGGGTAGACGTACAGAACGTCGCCGGCGGCTGCCGATTCGTCGTCCGGTTACCGGCGACGGGAACCTGACGCATCGACGCTGCGTCATATCCATTTCCATACATGGACAAATTTCTTTGGGACGGTAAGGGTCATGCCGAATCAGCCGAATGACCGGTACCAGCAGGAAATTGAGCGCAGCTGGCCGGCTGCCGGGCCGGCCGAAGGGTTTCCGGCGCAGCCGGCCCACCGGGAGGCCCGGAGCGCCGGCCAGCTCTCCTGGGCGGAGCTGAACGCGCTGCCGGCCGGCACCTCGACCCGGCACGGCCTCAACAGCCGCTGACGTCCGGCCCGACGGACGGGTCAAGGCGGCGACACACCCGGGCGCTCCACCCGGGGTCTTCGCACATGTGTGCGGTAGCGTCTTGTGGTCCGAATCCCGGTCTACGACAGGAGAAGCTCCGCGCATGGGCAAGAAGACGATCCACGTCTCTGACTTCAGTGGCACGGTGCTGCGCGCCGACGACGAGGTGGTCAAGGTCGTCGTGCTGGAGCACCCTGACCTGGTCGCCGGGCCCGTGCAACTGGACGCCACCCCCGTCGAGGTGGAGAGCATCGACGACGCGGCGCTGGACGTGGCGGTGGTGGAGATCCACGACAAGCACGGCGGCGGCGAGCCGCGCCGGGTGGTGCTGACCGCCAGCGAGTTCGACGCGATGGCGACCGACGTGCCGATGGCGCAGCTCCTGCGTACCGCCGAGCGGGTCAAGCCGCCGAAGGCACGGCGGAGCGCGGAGAAGGTCGACTACGGCACCATCGAGCACGCCGGGAAGCCGCATCGCGGCCGGGTCACCGAGGAGGAGGCCCGGCTGGTGCGCGAGCGCCTCGACGAGGTCAACAAGCGACTCGCCGACGCCGGCATCCGCCAGATCGACCCAGCCGACCCGGAGCACGCCGAACGGTACGGCTTCCCCACCGCCGACTGACGTCCCCGCCAGCCGGGTACGCGCCCCGAGCCGCGTACCCGGCTGGCGGTACCGGGTGCCGTCGGTGCCCGCCATGGGCACCGACGTGCCAGCTCCGACTCTGCCGGCCGGGAATCGTCCGGGGCTCCCCCGCGCGGGGGATCCGGATCCCCCGCAGGCGGGTCAGCGCCGCCGCGCGATCTCGGCGAGGGCGCCGCTGACTGCGGCCTCCATGGTGGCCTTCTCCAGCCCCAGGCCGGCCAGCACCCCGTCGCCGCCCTCCTCCTCGATGAGGGCGAGCAGGATGTGCTCGGTACCGATGTAGTTGTGGCCGAGCCGCAGCGCCTCCCGGAAGGTGAGCTCCAGGACCTTCTTGCCGCGCGCGTCATAGGGGATCAGATCCGGGAGCTGGTCGGCCTTGGCCGGCAGGGCCGCGGTGAGGACCTCCCGCAGCCGCTCCTGGGGTACGCCCTGCGCCTCGATCAGCCGGGCGGCGAGCCCGTCCGGCTCGGCGAGCAGGCCGAGGGCGAGATGTTCCGGACCGATCTCGGCGTTGCCGGCGGTACGCGCCTCCTCCTGCGAGGCCAGCACCACGTTGCGCGCCCGGGTGGTGAAGCGGCCGAACCCGGCGTTCGGGTCGAGCGCTGCGGCCGTCTCGGCCTTCGCGGCGGACCGCTTCTGGGCGGCCTGCTTGCTGACCCCCATGCTGCGGCCGATCTCCGTCCAGGAGGCGCCCGAGCGCCGGGCCTGGTCGACGAAGTGACCGATCAGGTGGTCGGCGACGTCTCCCAGGTGGTCGGCCACCAGCACGGCGTCGGCGAGCTGGTCCAGCGCATCGGTGTGCGCCTGCTTGATGCCTTCGATCAGGTCGTCAAGGCGTACGGGATGGGTCATCTTCAAGGGCTCCGTCATGCGTCAACCATAAGTTGACGCATGGCCAACGTCAACCACTGGTTGACGAGTGCGAGCGCAGGATCTCGCAGTCCTGCGGGTCCCGCCACTCCAACCGTCGCCTGGCCCGCCGTCGGACCCGTGGGGCGGAGAAAAGCAGTCAGGCCCGGTCCACGGTGGACCGGGCCTGACTGTGTTACTGCTGGTGCGCCGCCAGGGACTCGAACCCCGAACCCGCGGATTAAGAGTCCGCTGCTCTGCCAGTTGAGCTAGCGGCGCTCGCTGGCAACGGGGAGAAACGGTAACACGCCCCGCGACCGGAACCGGCGGGAGTACCCGCACCCGCTACGGGCGGATCACCCGTGGGTGCAAAGCCAGGAAACCGACCTTGCGGCGTTCCTATGCTGGTCCCGGCCGGCGCGTGCGGGTCAGGCGACCGACGCTGGGGAAGGACGATGTCATGGCCATGCTGAGCCGCCGGGACATGCTCAAGCTCGGCGTCCTGGGGACCGCCGCGGCGACGTTGCCGTTCGAACGCGGCGCCACGGCAGCCAACGGCGTGAGCCGCATCGCGGAGAGCAGGCTGCCCGCGCCCTTCACCGTTCCGTTCGCGTCGCCGCCGGTGGTGAGGCCGGTCTGGCGGGCCGCCGACGACGGCTACGACTTCTACGAGATCAAGCAGCAGGCCACCCAGGTGGAGGTCCTGCCCGGGTACAAGAGCGACCTCTGGGCCTACAACGGGATCCCGGCCGGCCCGACGATAAGGTGCGGCGCGGGCGGCCCGCGGTGGTCCGCCAGATCAACAACCTGCCCGGCCGGCACCCGACGCTCGGCTACCAGGTGATGACGTCGACCCACCTGCACGGCTCGGGCTCGTTTCCGCAGTACGACGGATACGCCAACGACGTCACCGGGCCGGGCCAGTGGAAGGACTACCACTACCCGAACCACCAGGATGCTCGGACGCTGTGGTACCACGACCACGGCCTCCACCACACCGCGGAGAACGCCTACATGGGCCTCGCGGCGATGTACATCATGACCGACGAGTTGGAGCAGAGCCTGCCGATCCCGCACGGCGACTACGACGTGCCGCTGATCATCCAGGACGCGATGTTCGACGAACGCGGCAACATGATCTACGACGACCACAGCCACTCCGGGCTCTACGGCGACGTGATCCTGGTCAACGGCAGGCCCTGGCCCGTGATGAAGGTGGAGCGGCGCAAGTACCGCTTCCGTTTCTTGAACGCCTCGCTGTCCCGCGGGTACGCCTTCCGGCTCAGCACCGGTGACCCGTTCTGGATCATCGGCACGGACGGCGGCCTGAGGCAGTTCCCTCAGCGGACCACGACGTTCCGGCAGAGCATGGCCGAGCGGTACGAGGTCGTCATCGACTTCGCCACGTACCGCACTGGTCAGCGGATCGTCCTGGAGAACCTCGGGGTGCAGAACGCCGTCGACTACGACGGCACCCGGAACGTGATGGCCTTCGACGTGGTCGGCGATGCGACCGATCTGCGCGGCAACGCGATCCCGGACCTGCTCAACCCGAAGCCGCCGGCGATGGACCTGGTCGAGACGCCGAACCTGAGGACCCGCCGGTTCGAGTTCATGCGGGCCGACGGCCAGTGGGCGATCAACGGCAAGACCTGGCACGACGCGGCGGACTCCGGGTACGAGTACGTGTGGGCGGACCCGGGCCTGAACGACACCGAGATCTGGGAGTTCGTCAACACCTCGCGCGGCTGGTTCCACCCGGTGCACGTCCATCTGATCGACTTCAAGATCCTGGACCGCAACGGCAAGCCGCCGTTCGACTACGAGCTCGGTCCCAAGGACACCGTGTACGTGGGCGAGAACGAGACGGTACGGGTCATCGCAAGGTTCGGGCCGCACCAGGGCAAGTACATGATCCACTGCCACAACCTGGTGCACGAGGATCACGACATGATGGCCCAGTTCCGGGTGGGGCGTCCCGGCGGGGGCGATGACCCGGTCAAGGCCGCCCCCTGCCGTGACCTGCCCTCTCCGGAGTTGTGACGGCCGAAACCTTCACGTCCCCGAAATGACGTCTGGGCACCCATCCGTTAAGGATGAATGCCCAGATGAGTGCTGGTGCGCCGCCAGGGACTCGAACCCCGAACCCGCGGATTAAGAGTCCGCTGCTCTGCCAGTTGAGCTAGCGGCGCTCGCTGGCAACGGGGAGAACACTAGCACGGCCCCCGACCCGGGTTCCAATCCGATCCCCGGCTCCCCCCTTCGGTCGAGCTTAACGGGCAAGACCGTACAAAATCTCCCACCCGCAGGCGCAAGGGGCCCAACGCCAAGGCAGCGATACGGCACGATGTGCGCCAGGCACGCGAGAACAGAGGTGGGGATGGGCAGGTTCGGGCGGGCCGGGGCGATGCTGGGCGCTCTGGTTCTCACGGCGTCGCTGGCATTGACCGGCTGCGGGGGCGACGAGAAGAAGCCGGCATCCGGGGCTGCCAGCCAGCAGCAGGTCGTACCGGGCGCCGTAGCGGGCAGCCCGACCAGCGAACCGGCGGGCACAGCTGCGGCACCGTTGAAGGTGAACCCGACCGACGGGTCGGACAAGCGCCCGGTCAGCACCGAGATCAGCGCGACCGTTCCCGGCGGCGGGAAGGTGTCGGAGGTCGTGCTCACCGCGGCGAACGGCACCACCGTGGCGGGCCGGCTGCGGCGCGACGGCTCTTCCTGGGTGCCCTCCGCCCCGCTGAAGTACGCCACCCGGTACACCGCCACGGTCACCGGCACCGGCACCGACGGCCAGACCCACCAGGGCACCAGCACCTTCACCACGATGGCCAAGCCGAAGTCGATGATCGGCTCCGGGCTCTACCTGTTCAGCGGCAAGACGTACGGCGTGGCGATGCCGGTGGTCGCCGAGTTCTCGCCGGGCATCCCGAAGAAGGACCGGGCCGCGGTGCAGAAGCGGATGTTCGTGCAGACCGATCCGCCGCAGCCGGGCGCGTGGCACTGGGTCGACAACGGCACGCAGGCGTACTACCGGGCGCCGGAGTACTGGAAGCCGGGCACCACGATCACCGTACGGCTGGCGCTGGCCGGGATCCCGCTGAGCAACGGCCGCTACGGCAACGTCGACCGGAGCGCGACCGCGAAGATCGGGCGCGCCTTCGAGATGAAGGTCGACAACGCGACCAAGAAGATGAGCGTGTACGAGAACGGCGCCCTGGTCCGCACCCTGCCGGTGAGCCTCGGCAAGAAGAGCACCCCCTCCTCCAGCGGCACCATGGTGGTGATGGAGAAGAAGGAGTCGACGGTCTTCGACACCCGGGACGACCCGGACCCGCAGAACCGGTACGTCACGAAGATCGACTTCGCTCAGCGGATCACCTGGGGTGGCGAGTACATCCACGCCGCGCCCTGGTCCGAGGGCGTGCAGGGGCGGCAGAACGTGTCGCACGGCTGCGTGAACGTCTCGATGGCGAGCGGACGGTGGCTGTTCGGCCAGACCCTGGTCGGCGACCCGATCACCGTCCGGGGCACCGAGCGGAAGCTGGCGCCGGGCAACGGCTGGACGGCGTGGAGCATGAACTGGTCGCAGTTCGTCGCGGGCAGCGCGCTGCCGGTGCCCGACGGGGGTGCGGGACCGGCCTTCTGATTGATCGGCGGCGGCGCGGTGGCACCCGCCGGGCCACCGCCGGCGGCCGTCGGGCGGCGCCGGACCGAGGCAGAGACGAGCCCGGTTCATGAAGCGCCGTAACATACCAGAATCGTTACGTCGCGCCCGGCGTGTTTCGGTTCACTTCCGGCAACGGGTATGGGTACCCGCGCGTCTGTAGAGGACGATGGGACCGGGGATGACGACTGTGGGGGAACCATGCGAGCTAGCCAGGATGAGTTGATCCGGCGCGGCACCGCCCGGCGCGGCACTGGGCGCCGGATGTTCGCGGCCGCGGTGCTCGCCGCCGCGATGGCGCTGACCTCCGCCTGCACCGGCGGCGGTGGCGGCGGCGACAAGCCGTCGAGCTGGCATGGCGGGGAGGAGGGCCCGAAGGCGGCCGCCACCATCAGCGAGCCCGTGGCCGACGCCAAGGACGTGCCCGCCTCGACCGCCATCACCTTCACCACGAAGGAGGCGAATGAGACCGCCGTCGAGCTCAAGGACTCCGCCGGCACGGTCGTCGAGGGCTCGCTCGCGGAGGACGGGAAGAGCTGGCTCCCCGCCGGTGCCCTGAAGTACGGCGAGACGTACACCGCGACGGTGACCGCGACCGGCGACGACGGCAAGCCGGCGACGGCGACCAGCACCTTCACCACCATGGCCAAGCCGGGCAAGCAGGTCCGGGTCAGCAGTTTCCTCGCCGACAACCAGGTCGTCGGCGTGGGCATGCCGCTGATCGTCAGGTTCAGCCGGGCCATCCCGCAGGACTACCGGGACGACGTGCAACGCCGGATGACGGTCACCGCGAAGCCGGCCCAGGAGGGCATCTGGCACTGGGCGAGCCCCACCGAGGTGCGCTACCGGCCGAAGACGTTCTGGCGGGCCAACAGCACGGTGTCGTACCGGGTGCAGGCGGGCGGCCTCCCGCTCGGCGACGGCTGGTACGGCCGAGCCGACCTGACCGTCGACATCAAGATCGGCCCGTCGTTCGTCATGACCGTCGAGAACCGCACCAAGCGGATGACGGTCACCAAGGACGGCAAGGTGATCCGGACGATCCCGGTGAGTCTCGGCAAGAAGACCACCCCGTCGTCCAGCGGCACCATGGTGGTGATCGAGAAGCTCCGCAAGACGGTCTTCGACACCCGCGAGGAGCTGGGTCCGGAGGAGGGCTACCGCACCGACATCGACTTCGCCCAGCGGCTCACCTGGGGCGGCGAGTTCATCCACGCCGCGCCCTGGTCCGAGGGGGTGCAGGGCCGGGTCAACGTCTCGCACGGCTGCGTGAACGTCTCGATGAAGGAGGGCGCCTGGCTCTTCGCCAACACCCGGATCGGCGATCCGATCACGGTGAAGGGCACCGAGCGCAAGCTCCAGAACGGCAACGGCTGGACCGACTGGAACATGAGCTGGGACGAGTACGTCAAGGGCAGCGCCCTGCCGTACGAGCCGCCGGCGCAGCCGGGTGACGACACCAGCCCGAGCGCGGACCCGAGCGCCACGCCGAACGCCTGACCAACGCGTACCCGGAGCCCCTTCCCAGCGGAGGGGGTTCCGGCGCGTCCCCGGCCGGCATGACGGAGGCGCCCCGGAGATGAGGGCTAGGCATGCGGAGGTGAGTTGCCCCTGGCCGCCGCCGCACTCCATCTGCCGTCCGGGCGTGCCGTCCCGGTGAGAGCTGCCGCTTCGGTGGCAAGAACCACCGGCATCCCCAGGTAGGGATCCTCGATAGGCCGGCGCTGCTCGCGGATCCGCCGCCGGACCTGGTCAAGGGCGGCACCGGCGACGTAGTGACGGCCACGCCTCTCGCCGCGCGCCTCGAGCAGACCATGATCTACGAGACGGACAAGATCACGGGTGGCGGTTCGATCCTCGACCTCGGCGAGTTTCACGTAGAGGGGACGCCGGACCCGGTATCCGAGGACGGCCTCATAGAGCAGACCCGTAACCCTGTCCGGAAGCTTGTCAGCGGCGACCAGGGCGTCAAGCTCCGCCCAGATCGCGGATGCCTCCTGGAATCGCCGGGCCACAGTTTGCGCCTGCATGTGGTGGGCGCGGAGATTGAATGACACCCATAGCTGGGCGGACTCCTGCGGGTTCCAGCTTCCTTTGCCGGTGATCGCCAACACCCGGTAGTAGTCCTCGGTGTTGCTCCCGAGCCACTCCTCGATGCTGGAGAACGCCGGCTCGACGATCGCGTCCCGGGACAGCACCAACGTCTGGAGAGCGCGAGCCATGCGCCCGTTGCCGTCCCGGAACGGATGGATCATCACCAGGTTCAGATGCGCCATCGCTGCTCTCACCAGCGGATCGACAGACCCGTCGGAGCGCAGACGCTCTGCCAACACCTCCATGAGTAGCGGCACCTCGGTCAGGTCCGCACCCTCATACACGCGCCGGTCAGTTCGCTCGTCGTGCACGTAGATCGGCCCCTGGCGGTACTGCCCCGGGCTCTTCGAAAGGTCGTGCGACAGCATCATGTAGTGCATGCTGCGGATGATTGAGGTGTCGTAGCGGAAGTGGGGATCGCCGGCGCACTGCAGGACGTAGCCCAGCGCTTGCCGGTAGCCGCGGATCTCCGCGAAGGTTCGCTGGTCCGCGCTCAGCGGCTCCTCGTCCTCAAGCGCCGCAACGGCATCGTCCTCGGCGACGACATACCCCTCAATGCTGTTCGAGCCGAGGATGGCCCGGGCGAGCATCGTCCTACGCAGCCCGCCGGTCCAACGGCGAGGAGTGCGGAGGACGTCTGCCAGGCTCGTTCGCATCTCGTATATCTCGGACAGGACAGACCGATCTTTGTCGGTCAGCTCGGGTGTCTCGTAGATCGACATGCTTGTCCTTGTGTCTTTTTGAATGAGACAACCGTAGCCCCAGCCTGGCTTTGTCGCAAAGAAAAAGACAAAGAGACAGGATGGAGAGCACCCCGTACCGCCGTCCCGGGATGGGAGTTTGTTTCGGCACGGGCGATTCGCCCTCGGGCTCGGGGACCGGCCCACAATCTCCCTACTACGTCCCCAAGACGACTCAGGCCCCCTCGTCAGAGGGGGCCTGAGGTCAGGTGGATCTGATCCACTTGCTGGGGTGACTGATGGGAATTGAACCCACGACAACCGGGACCACAACCCGGTGCTCTGCCAACTGAGCTACAGCCACCATGCTCTCCGCGCCGGTCGAGCCGGGCGGGGCGCGGACTAATAATAGCCACACCCCTGCCGTCCCCGTCCACCGGGTTCCGGCCGGCCGCCGGGCGGAGGCTCAGAGCTGGGCGGCGATCGCCTTGGCGCTCTCCACGTCCGGGCCGGGCAGCGGGACGAAGATGGTCCGCCGGTAGTACTCCAGCTCCCGGATGCTCTCCCGGATGTCCGCCAGGGCCCGGTGGGCCAGCCCCTTCTGCGGCTGGCCGAAGTACACCCGTGGGTACCAGCGCCGGCAGAGCTCCTTGATCGAGGAGACGTCGATCATCCGGTAGTGCAGGTGCGCGTCGAGGCGGGGCATGTCCCGGGCGATGAACCCGCGGTCGGTGGCGATCGAGTTGCCGCACAGCGGCGCGCTGCCGGAGTCCTTGACGTACGTGGTGATGTAGTCGAGCACCATGTCCTCGGCCTCGGCGAGGGTGACCGTGGAGCGGCGGGCGGCCTCGGTGAGCCCGGACTTGGCGTGCATGGTCTGCACGATCTCCGGCATCCCGTCCAGCGCCGCGTCGTCGGCGTGGATGACCACGTCCACGCCCTCCCCCAGCACGTTCAGGTCGCGGTCGGTGACGAGCGCGGCGACCTCGATCAGCGCGTCCCGGCCGAGGTCCAACCCGGTCATCTCACAGTCGATCCAGACGAGAAGATCAGCCACCGGATCAGACTACGCGCCACCGATCCGCCCGCGCCTCGGCACCATGGCAGAGGTGGACCAGTAGGGTTTGCCCCGTGCCAGCCGAACCTGTCGCACCACCCGCCGTCACCGAGGACGATCCGGGCGGCCGTACGGCCCGTCGGCTCGTCACGGTGGTGGCGCTCGCGGCGGTGCTGCCGGCGCTCTACCTGCCCGGCACGGTCCACGACTTCTTCGACCTGAAGATCTACATGCGGGCGATGGACTGGTGGGCGGCCGGCCACCCGCTCTACGACTACGTCCAGCCGGACCGGGTGCAGGGGGCGCTCTACTTCACCTACCCTCCGTTCGCCGCGCTGCTGCTGCGGCCGTTCGCGCTGTTACCGCTCGGCGCCACCGTGACCATCTTCACGGTGCTGACCGTGCTGGGCGTGGTGGTGACGACCCGCTGGCTGGTGGTCCCGGTCATCAAGCGGCACGACCTGCCCCGGCTGTTCACCCTCACGGTGGCCGTGCTGCTGGTGTTCGCGGTGGAGAGCACCCGGGAGACGCTCACCTTCGGGCAGATCAACATGCTGCTGGTGGTGCTGATCCTGGCCGACCTGCTCTTCGCCGTACCCGGGGGGCGGTCCTGGGCCGGGGTGGGTGTGGGGTTGGCGGCGGCGCTCAAGCTCTTTCCCGGCATCTTCGTGCTCTACCTGCTGGCCACCCGGCGCTGGCGGGCGGCGGTGGTCGCCTCGGCGACCGCGGCGCTGGCCACCCTGCTGGCCGCGGCGGTGGCGCCGAGCGACTCGTGGCGGTTCTGGACCCACGAGCTGTGGGCGACCGACCGGGTGGGTCGCACCGACTACACCGGGAACCAGTCGCTGTTCGGCCTGCTCAGCCGGATCACCGCCCCGGAGAAGCCGGCTCAGCTGCCCTGGCTGCTGCTGGTCATCGTGGTCGCCGGGTACGGGCTGTGGCGGGCCGCCCGCGCCGCCCGGGCCGGGGACGCGTTGGTCGGGGTCACCCTGACCGGCCTGGTCGGCGGCCTGGTCAGCCCGATCACCTGGACGCACCACCTGTACTGGTTCATCCCGGCGGTGGTGGTGCTGGTCGACTCGGCGCTGGACGCCGACCGGGGCACGGTGGCGGGTGCCCGGCGGCGCCGCTGGCAGCTCAGCCTCGCGATCGGCGGCGCCTTCGTGATCATCTACGGGGTGGTCACCTTCCTGGACTGGGGGGTTGCGCCGGCGCGTACCGACAGCTTCGGCGAGTTCGTCGCGCGTAACGCGTACGTGCTGCTCAGCCTGGTGCTGCTGGCGGCGCTGCCGACCCGGCGGCCGGGTGGACGGGACCGCACCGGGGCAAGCTGAAACTTGCACCAAATGGACAGACATCGCGGCGGGCGCCGTTCGGCGCTAATCTGGTCACAACTACCTCAAGTTTCTCCCAGGTAGCACCGATTCCCCCGGTGACGGTGGCCCTCCGCGTCGGCAGCGCGGAGGGCCACCCGCCGTTGTCGGCCTGACACAGGGCCGGTTTCCCGAGACCACGCCCCAGGGAAGCCGGCCCGAGGGGGGTGGCGATACCATGCCGTAGGAAGCCGGCGCTATCCGTCGGCGGGCTCCGGCGCGTCCGGCCCGGCGTCCAGCGGCGACGCCACCCGTGGCGGGACCTCCACCGGTCGGGGGGTCGCCGGCATGGTCGCCGGGGGCCAGGACCACGCCGGATCGGCGGGCAGGTCCGTCAGGGTCTCCGGGCGCCGGCTCGGCACCGGGCCGATCGCGGCCCGGGACCGCGCGGTGGGCGCCGAGCCGACGGCGACCAGCTGCCGCTCCGGCCAGGCCGGCCGCTCCCCCACCCCGTCGGGCGTGCCCAGCCCGCTGAGCGAGCTGACCCCGAGCCGTCCGGCGAGCAGCGGGACCTGGTCAGGCTCGACGACGAAGACCACCTCGCGCGGGCGGACCGGGCGCAGCAGGAGCAGCACGGCGAGGACCACCAGCAGCACCCCACCGGCGAGCAGCGCCCACGCCAGCCCGGGGAACCAGCCGGCGCGCAGCTCGGCACGCAGGTCCAGGGCGAGGTCGGCCCGCGCGTCCGGCCGCATCACCACCAGGCTCAGCGACCGGCCGGCCAGCTCGGCGGGGCTCCACTCCAGCGCGCCGATCCCCTCGCGTACCCAGAAGCCCTGCTCGGCGGGGACGGTGGCGGCGGCGCCGGCGGTGGCCGGGCCGGCGGGCTCCAGGCGGATCGGCAGCGGGCCGCGGGCCAGCGCGACCCGGCTGACGGTGGCGTGCGGGGCGGCCGCCAGCCAGCGGGCCACCTGGTCGGTCGGGGCCAGGCCGAGGAAGGCCGGCCCGTCGGCGGTCCGCGCGATCAGCCGTAGGCGGGCCTGTGCGGTCCGGGCGAAGGGCGCCTCGGCGCGGAGCAGGTCGTCCACGTCGGTGACCACGACGGCCTGCCCGGGCGTGCGGATCGTCTCGAAGCGGGCGCCGAAGCCGCCGTCCGGGTTCGCGTGCCGGGCCGCGGTCCAGAGCCCGGCCCCCACGAGGAGCGCCGGGATTCCCACGGCCAACAGCAGCATGCCGGCGATCGTTCGCACGAACCGCATTCGGGTCCTCTCCCTCGGTAGCCAACCACCCGGCCGACCTTACCGACGTGAACCGCACAATCGCCGGATATCCACGGCAAGCATCCCAAGGACCGCAGAAAGCACGCCGGCCCGCCGGAAGATCCGACGGGCCGGCGGCACCTGCGCAGGTCAGGACTTCGGCGTGGGCTCCCGACGGGTACGCAGGAAGGCGAGCCCACCGAGGACCAGACCGGCGAGGCCGGCGACCAGACCGGCCACGCCGAGGGCCGTGCCGGCGCTCCCGTCGGAGTCGTCGTCACCGCCGGACGCGGCCGGCGAGGCGTTCGCGGCCCCGTTCGCCGCCGGCGAGGCGGACGGCGACGCGGCGGTCAGCTTGAGGACCGGGGCAGGGTTCTCCGGCTCCTCCTTGCCCGGCGTCGGCACCTCGATCCAGCGGGACACATTGCCGTCCGAGTAGGTCTGGATCACCTTGAACACCATCTGGTCGACCTGCGGCAGCGGCCCCATCGACACCGGGAACTCCTGGAACTCGCCCGGCTTGACCCCGCCGCCCGACGCCGCGGTGAAGGTCAGCTTGGCCACCGCCTCGGTGAGCTGGCTGCCGTGCACGTCGATCGGCGGGTCGACCTTGCGCTTCTCCGCCTGCACCGTCCACCCCGGCACCGGCATGGTGGACACCGAGCCGACCGGTGCCTCCTCCGGCAGGAAGACCTCCACCTTGGTGGTCGAGGCCGTGTCGCTCTCGTTCGGCACCCGGAAGGCGAAGCGGCCGTAGCCGCCCTGGGTCGCCTCCTTCGGGTTGACCGTGACGTGCGCCGAGGCCGGGCCGGCGAGGCCGAGCACGGCGGTGGCGACGGCGGCGAGGGCGAGCGCGGCCGCGGTGGCGGGACGCCGAAGACGGAACATGGGCGGAAGCCTCTCCTACTTGATCGGCACGGTGGCGGTCACCGTGGCCTGGTCGATGTCGGACGTGCGGACGGTGAAGCGAAACACCCACTGCCCCGCCGCCGGCAGGTTGATCTCACCGGTGGCGTGGTTGTCGGTCAGCGACAACAGCGGGATCTCGATCGGCTCGATCCCGGCCGACGGCAGCGCGGCGGTGGCCTTCCACTCCTGCACCGGCTGCGGTCGGTTGTCGCTGGTGTACGCGTACAGGTGCATCGAGTTGTTGCCGCGCTGGGCCGGGTCCAGCTCCACCTGCAGTGAGTAGAGCGGGCTGGTCAGCGTGGTGGAGAAGTAGCCGGTGGACGTACCGGCCACGTTGGCGGCCTCGGTGCGGGCCGGCGTGGTCTGCACCAGGTTGGCCGTGACGCCGAGCACCACCGCGGTGATCGCCAGCTCGGCCACCACCGCCCGGCGCATCGAACCGGGCCGGCCCGCCGCGGTGCGCCGCACCAGCGACCGGGAGTACGCGGCCACCCCGATCACCAGCACGAACAGACCGATCTTGGCGAGCAGCAACTGCCCGTACGTGGTGTCGAACAGCGCCCGCGGGGTGGCCACCTCGATCAGCCCCTGCACGGTGCCGGCGAGCAGCAGCGCCGCGACCGCCAGGGCCGCCCAGCGGGACCAGATCGGCAGGATCGCGTCCAGCTCCCGCTCGTCGGCCCGGCGCAGCAGAAAGACCGCGAGCATCACCAGGCCGCCCAGCCAGACCGCCATGCTGCCCAGGTGCACCGCGTCCACCACCACCGAGACCGCCGGCACCGGCGAGGCGGCCGGGTGGCCGGCCAGCGGCCAGGTGAACAGCGCCGCCCCGCCGAGGATGGCCAGGATGATCCCGTCGGTCCGGCCGACCGGCGAGGCGAAGAGCGGCCGCAGCAGGAACGCCGCTGCGGCGAGCAGGCCGAGCCGGACCAGGTGCGCGGTGCCGTACGCGCTGCCCAACACGTCGCCGAAACCGGACCCGGTCACGGCGAACAGGCCACCACCGGCCGTGTAGGGCACCTGCAACCAGAGCTCGGCCAGGGTCGCGACGGCCAGCAGGCCCAGGCCCGACCAGGCCAGCCGGGCCGGCCCGCGCCGGGACAGCCGGCGCGGCCAGAGCAGGGCCAGCACCAGGGCCGGGCCGACCAGCAGCAGCAGACCCAGGTAGCCGACGTACTTCGCCACCTTCACCGCGTTCTCCACCACCGGATTCGCGCGGCTGTCCGTACCGGTGTCGGTCGGCGGCGTCGACGGGGCGCCCACCGAGTAGGTGAAGGCGCCGGAGACCGGGTGGCTGTCGGCGGAGATCACCCGGTAGCTGACCAGATAGGTGCCGCGCGCGCCGGACGGGTCGACCGGGATGGTCACCACCGTGTCCTTGAACGTCGGCTCGCCCCGGTCGGCCCGGGAGCCGTCGGGGGCGATCACCCGGATCTTGCCCGGGACCTTGCGGACCCCCTCGCTGAAGGTCAGCACCACCTCGGCCGGCGCGCCGGGCACCACGGCGGAGGCGGTCGGGCTGGTGCTCACCAGCACCGCGTGGGCGCTGGCCGGGGTGGCCGGGGCGAGGAGCAGGGCGGCCAGGGCGACCAGCAGGCCGGCGGCGGCCCCCAGCCGGGCGGCCCAGCGGCGGTCGGCGGCGGCCGGTCGGTCGGCCCCGCGGCGGTCGGCGGCGGGGCGGCGCCGGCGGCGTACGGCAGCAGTCATGACCATCATGCTTCCCGACGCGGCCCGGGATCGGCGACCCCTGATCATCCGCGTCCGGCGGCGAGCGCGGCGGGTCGGGGCCGCTCCGGCTCGTCGCTGACCCGGCCGAGCGCCCAGAGCAGGCCGGCCTGCACCACGGCCGCCAGGTGGCCCAACTCGTGCACGGCGGCGGTGGTCGAGGCGGCGATGTCCACCAGGCTGGTGCCGGCCAGGCAGACCGCCAGCACCAGGGCCACCGGCAGGAACGCCCGGGCCCGCTCCGGCCGCCAGGCGGCGAGCGCGAAGCCGACCGCGAGGGCCGCGTCGAAGGAGGCCATCTCCCGGCTGGTGTGCGGGTCCGCGTCGACGCCCAGCCCGGCCAGCAGGATCGGCAGCGCGACAGCGAACTGCGCCGCCGCGGCCACCGCCACGGCCACCCGGAGCACCTGCCGCCGGGCCCGCCCGGCGGCCGCGGCACCGGCCCGCGCCGCCGCCCGGTCCGCGGCGACGGCGGCCAGCACCGGGGCGGTCAGATCGGGTACGTCCACCGGCTGC
Source organism: Micromonospora sp. CB01531 (assembly GCF_001905095.1). Taxonomy (GTDB): domain Bacteria; phylum Actinomycetota; class Actinomycetes; order Mycobacteriales; family Micromonosporaceae; genus Micromonospora. The sequence continues at coordinate 184,672 of NZ_LWLS01000001.1, read as the reverse complement.
AGCCGGGTGAGCCGGGTCACCCGCTCGGCGTGGGCCAGCCAGGAGCGGCAGCCCGGGCAGGACCCGGTGTGCGCCTCCAGGGCCGCCGCCGGGGCCTGCGGGTCCTCCCCGTCCAGGCGCGCCGACAGCGCCAGGCGAACCTCGTCGCACGTCATGAGCGGGTAGTCGGCGGGCGGGTGGGAAAAGTTCCCGACGTGGGCCGGACCACGGAAAGGGCCGAAGGACCCTGCCCGACCCCCGTACGCCGCGTAACCTCGTCTGTCGTGATCCCCGCCCCGCGCGACAGCTCCGCCAGCCACCGTGCGGCGGGGCCCGACGCTGCGCCGGACCCGGCCACGCACTGGGCGCTGGCCGCTGGCGACGGGGACCCGGTCGCCCAGGCCGCCTTCGTCCGCGCCACCCAGGCCGAGGTGTGGCGCTTCGCCGCCGCCCTGGTCGACGTGGACAGCGCCGACGATCTGACCCAGGAGACCTACCTGCGCGCGTTCCGGGCGCTGCCCGGGTTCGAGGGGCGGTCCACCGCGCGTACCTGGCTGCTCGGCATCGCCCGGCGGGCCTGCGCCGACCACCTGCGCACGGTGGTCCGCCGGCGGCGGCTCGACGAGCGGCTCACCGCGCACGCGGCCACCGAGCGGCCGTACCCCGACCCCGCCGGGCAGCTCGGCGCCACCGACCTGATCCGCCGGCTGCCCGCCGAACGGCGCGGCGCGTTCGTGCTCACCCAGCTGCTCGGCCTGTCATACACCGAGGCCGCCGCCGTGGAGGGGGTGCCGGTGGGCACCATCCGGTCCCGCGTCGCCCGGGCCCGCAGCGAGCTGGTCGACGCCGTCGGCGACGCGCTGGCCGGATGACGGCGGAACTTTTCTCGGATCCGAGGCGACCAATGACCGTGACTGCACCGAGCACCCGGGCCATCCAGTGGCCCGCCGTCCGGCCCTGGCTCGGCGCCGCCGTCCGGCTCGGGCTGGCCGCCGTCTGGTTGTTCGCCGGCGCCACCAAGGTCGGCGACCTGGCCGCCTCCGGCCGCGCGGTCAACGCCTACCAGGTCATGCCGTACGAGGTGGCCACCGTGATCGGCGCCGCGCTGCCCTTCGTGGAGCTGGCGCTCGGCGTACTCCTGCTCGTCGGGCTGGCCAGCCGCCTGGTCGCCAGCGTCTCCACGGCGCTGCTGGTGGTCTTCATCACCGGCATCGCCTCGGCCTGGGCGCGCGGCCTCGCCATCGACTGCGGGTGCTTCGGCAGCGGCGGCCAACTCGCCGCCGGGCAGGCCCCGAGCTACCTCCCGGAGATCCTCCGGGACCTGGGATTCCTGGTCATGGCCGGATTCCTGCTGATCTGGCCCCGCACCCCGTTCTCCGTGGACGGCTGGCTGGCGGGCGCGGCACCCGAGGAGGGCGAGGATGAGTAGTCGGAAGGGTCAGAAGAAGGCGGCCCAGGTGGTCCGCGCGCAGATCGCCCGGGAGAAGCGGCGCACCCGCACGATCATCACGTCGATCGCCGCGGTGGTGGTGCTGGTGATCGCCGGGCTGATCGGCTGGGCCGTCTACTCCAGCCAGCAGTCGAAGACCTTCACCGCCCCGCCCGGCGCCAACGCCGGCGGCACCGGCATCCTCGACGGAAACGGCCCCGTCACCATCGACCTGTACGAGGACTACCTCTGCCCGGTCTGCAAGCAGTTCCAGCAGGTCAACGGGGCGACCATCGACGAGTTGGTCAGAGACCACAAGGTGCGGGTGATCTTCCACCCGGTGGCCTTCCTGAACCGCTTCTCCACCACCCAGTACTCCACCCGCGCCTCGGCCGCCGCCGGCTGCGCCGCCAAGGGCTCGAGGTTCAAGGAGTTCACCAACGAGCTCTTCGCCAAGCAGCCGCCGGAGGGCAGCGCCGGGCTGAGCGACGCCGAGCTGATCGACATCGGCGCGGGCGTCGGGCTGGACCGGGACGACTTCGGGGCCTGCGTCAACAACGGCACGTTCAAGGCGTGGACCGCGCACGTCACGGACGACGCCAGCAAGTCGGGCGTCACCGGCACCCCGACCATCAAGGTCAACGGCAAGGAGCTCACAGACAAGAGCCCCGAGGGGATCAAGGCAGCGGTGGCGGCGGCCGGAAAGTGAGCCTCCTACCGCTGCGCCGGGCGGCGGTGGTGCTCACCGCCGCCCTCGCCGCACTCCTCGCCCTCGCCGCCCCGGCCGCCGCGCACGGGGCGGACGCCCCCGACGGCACCAACTACCGGGCCGCGGTGATCGAGTTCAGCCCGGCCCCGCCCGGACTCACCGCCCGGATGGTCGAGGCGGGCGCCCGGCTCGAGCTGACCAACCACACCGGGCGGGACGTCGAGGTGATCGGCTACTCCGGCGAGCCGTACCTGCGGATCGGGCCGGGCGGGGTGTACGAGAACACCCGCTCCCCCGCCACCTACCTGAACCGGACCATCGCCGGCGACACCCAGCTGCCCCCGCAGGCCGACCCGGCGGCGCCGCCGACCTGGCAGCGGATCTCCGCCGGGCCGACCGCCCGCTGGCACGACCAGCGCACGCTCTGGCTGGAGTCGGCGCCACCGTCGCAGGTCACCGCCGACCCGGCTCGGGAGCAGCAGGTCCGCGCCTGGGTGGTGCCGCTGCGCACCGGCGACCAGCCCGTCGAGGTACGCGGCACGCTGGACTGGGTGCCGCCGCCGGACGCCTACCCGTGGTGGGTGGCCGCCACGCTCGGCTTCCTGCTGATCGGCGCGGCCGGGCTGGTTCCCGCCGGCTCGACGGCCGGTACGCGCGCGTTGCGCGCGGCGGGCGCGCTGCTCGCCGCCGGCGGGCTGGCCACGGTGGCGCTCACCGTCGGCCGGGCGCTGGACGCCGGGGCCGCCGGCGTCGGCGGGGTGCTGCTCGAGCTGGTCAGCGGGCAGGTGTGGACGCTGCTCACCGGGCTCGGCGCGCTCGCCGCCGGCGGATACGCGCTGGCTCGCCGGGAGGCCGCCGACTTCGCGCTCGCCCTGGCCGGGGCCTGCCTGGCCCTCTTCGCCGGGGTGGCGAACCTGGCCGTGCTGTCCCGCTCGGTGGTGCCGGTGCTGTGGCCGGCGGGCCTGGCCCGGGTGCTGGTGACGCTGATCCTGGCCACCGGGGCGGGTGCGGTCGCCGCCGGCGTCCTGCGCCTGCACGCCGCCTCCCGCGCCGCGCGGCACGCACCGGGCGACCCACGCCCCACCGCCGCGACGCCTGCCCGCCGCTGACGAACGCCCCGCGTGGGCCCATCCATGATCACGCTCGATCCTGGGGCCTCGTGACGACCGGAAGGCCACTACGTCCGGGATTGAGCACGACCTTGGAACGCTGCCCCGGTGAGGTGGGTCAGGCGGGGCGGGGGGGCGGTGCGGGGGTCGAAGCCGTAGGGCAGCTCGAGGCGGTGGGCCGCCAGCAGGGCGTCGTCGGTGAGGATCTCGGGCGTGGGGGCGTCGGCGACGATCCGGCCGGCGTCCAGGATCACCGAACGGTCGCAGAGTTCCGCCGCGTACGGCAGGTCGTGGGTGACCATCAGCAGGGTCACCGGCAGCGCACGCAGGATTTCCGCCAGCTCCCGCCGGGCGGCCGGGTCGAGGTTGGACGACGGCTCGTCGAGGACCAGGATCTCCGGGTGCATGGCGAGCACGGTGGCCACCGCCACCCGGCGGCGCTGCCCGAACGAGAGGTGGTGCGGCGCCCGGTCCCGGTGCTCGCTCATCCCCACGGCGGCCAGGGCCTCGTCGACCCGGGCAGCGAGCTCCGCCCCGCGCAGCCCCAGGTTGGCCGGCCCGAACGCGACGTCCTCGGCGACGGTGGGCAGGAACAGCTGATCGTCCGGGTCCTGGAAGACGATGCCCACCCGGCGGCGGATCTCGGCGAGGGTGTCCCGGTCCCGGCCCACGGTCAGGCCGCCGACGCTGACCGTCCCCTCCGTCGCGGTGAGGATGCCGTTGAGGTGCAGCACCAGCGTGGTCTTCCCGGCGCCGTTCGGCCCGAGCAGGGCCACCCGCTCCCCGCGCGGCACGGTCAGATCCACCCCGTGCAGGGCGACGTGGCCGTCCGGGTACGCGTACCGGACGCCGCGTACGTCCAGCGAGGGAGGTGTCTGCACGTGCCCGATCATCTCAGGACGACCGCGACGGCGGCGATGGTGGCCGCGGCCAGCGGCACCGTCGCGGCGGCCATCCACTGCCCGGCGGTGGCCGCGCCGGCGCCCTGCCACACCGCCGGCATCCGCCCCGTGTAGCCGCGGGAGAGCATCGCCAGGTAGACCCGCTCGCCGCGTTCGAAGGCACGCAGGAAGAGCGCGCCCACCCCGGCGGCGAAACCCCGGAGCTGCCAGAGGAACCGCGGGTCGTCGCCCCGGGACACCCGGGCCACCCGCATCCGCCGTGCCTCGCCCACCAGCACGTCCAGGTAGCGCAGCATGAACGTGGCGATCTGGGTGAGGATCTGCGGGCAGCGCAGCCGGTCCAGGCCGACGATCAGGTCACGCGTCGTCGTGGTCGCCGCCAGCAACAGCGACGCGAGTACGCCGAGCGTGCCCTTGGCCAGGATGTTCCAGGCGCCGTGCAGCCCGTCGACGGACAGGCTCAACCCGGCCACCTCGACCCGCTCCCCGGTGCCGAGGAACGGCAGCGCGAACGCGAAGAGCACGAACGGCAGCTCGATCAGCGCCCGGCTGAGCAGCCAGCGCGGCCCGACCCGGGCCAACGCCGCCACGGCGGCGACCAGCAGGGCGTAGGCGCCGAAAGCCCAGTACGCCTCCCGGGGCGTGGCGACCACCGCGACGGTGAAGAGCACCATCGCGGCGATCTTCACCTCCGGCGCGAGGCGGTGCACCGGTGAGGCGGACTCGCGGTAGAGCACGTGCACGTGCCCGGCACCCATGACGGCGGTCCTTCAGCGGGTGCCGGCGGGGCGCGCGCCGGCGTCCCGTGCCGCCGACCCGGTCGGGGCGCCAGCGCCAGGATCGGTCGGGGCGCCGTTGGCCGGGCCGGTCGGGGCGCCGTCGGTGGGGGCGCCGGTGGCCGGGCCGCGGCGGCGGGCCAGCCAGAACAGGCCGCCGCCCAGGGCGAAGGTGAGCAGCACGCCGATCACGCCGGAGATCCCGGTCGAGAGGAACCCGTTGCCGACGCCCCGGACGCCGTAGTCGGCCAACGGGCTGTCGGCCAGCTCGTGGTCCTTGGCCTGCTGGGCCGGGCAGCTCCCGCCGGTGATCTCGTCCTCGGCGTTCACCGTGCAGCCCTTCAGCAGCGACGAGTCGAGCCCGTCCGGGTGCGACGAGGCGTAGTTGCTGACGACGCCGGCGAGCAGCAGGGCGACCAGCAGGCCGCCGAGGATGAGGGGCCAAGGGCGCTTGCTCATCGGAGACCTCCGGCGGTCGGGACGGCGGGAGCCGGCACAGCCGGCTTGCGGGCGCGCAGCGCGTACACCAGATCGGGACGGACCTTCGCGACGGTGACCACCGTGGTCGCGGTGATCAGGCCCTCGCCGATGCCAATCAGCAGGTGGACGCCGGCCATCGTGCCGGCCAGGCCGGCGAGGTTGCCGCCCAGGTCGGCGGTGCCGCCCAGCCAGTACTGCAGGACGAAGCCCTGGCTGGCGACCACCACGCTGACCAGCGCGGCGACGAAGGCGGTGACGCCGAGACCGGCCGTGGTGCGCGGCAGCACCCGCAGCAGCAGCGCGATCAGCAGGTACGCGGCGGCGGTGCCGAGGATCGCCATGTTGGTGATGTTGAGGCCGAGCATGGCCACCCCGCCGTCGCCGAAGACCAGCGCCTGCACGACAAGGACCACGGCCACGCAGAGCGCCCCGACCCACGGCCCGACCAGCAGCGCGGCGAGGGCGCCACCGAGCAGGTGGCCACTGACGCCGGCGGTGAAGATCGGGAAGTTGAGCATCTGCACGGCGAAGATGAACGCGGCCACCAGGCCCGCCATCGGGGCCAGCCGGTCGTCGAGGTCGCGGCGCCCGCGCAGCACGCAGAAGGCGAGCACGGCGAGCGCGAACGCGGCGAAGATCGCGGCGACGGGACCGTCGATGATCCCGTTCGAGATGTGCATCGCCAGTGTGTCCACTCGACCTCCCCGGACGCGGCGGGAGGATCCACGCCGACACGGGCAGCTTATTTGCGACGGCCCGTTGTTGCCACTCCCTTGCAACAAGCCATGGTGATCATCACGCCGCCGCGCGTCGCCACCGTCCCGGTCCGGCCATGCGGCGGTATCGTCAGCGCCATGACCGACCGCCTCAGCACCGGCGACCCCGCCCCCGAATTCACCCTCCCCACCGACAGCGGCGGGAGCCTCTCCCTGGCCGACCTGCGCGGCCGCAAGGTCATCCTGTACGCGTACCCGGCCGCCATGACGCCCGGCTGCACCAAGCAGGCGTGCGACTTCCGCGACTCGCTCGCCTCGCTCCAGGCCGCCGGCTTCGAGGTCGTGGGCATCTCCCCGGACAAGCCCGAGAAGCTGGCGAAGTTCCGCGACCGGGACGCCATCACCTTCCCGCTGGTCGCCGACACCGACAAGGCCGTGCTGACCGCGTACGGCGCGTACGGCGAGAAGCAGCTGTACGGCAAGACGGTGACCGGGGTGATCCGCTCGACCTTCGTCATCGACGAGGACGGGAAGATCGAGCGGGCGCTCTACAACGTCAAGGCCACCGGGCACGTCGCCAAGCTCCGCCGGGACCTCGGCCTGGACTGAGCCTGCCGTAGGCCGCCGCTACCGTGCGCACATGCCTCGGTACAAGTACAGCCCGGAGATGCTGGCGGCAGCGGCGGCACCGGCCCGGAGCATCGCGGAGGTGCTGCGGCTGCTCGGCGTACGGCTGAGCGGTGGGTCGCACGCACATCAGCCGGCAGCTCAAGCGCTTCGGCATCGACACGTCGCACTTCACCGGGCAGGTGCACAACAAGGGGCAACGCGGCGCACGGCGCACCACCTCGTCCCAGTTGTTGCTACGGCTGCCGGCCGGCTCCCGCCGCACACCGGGCACCCGGTTGAAGTGGGCGCTGCGGGACATCGGCGTCCCCGAGGAGTGTGAGAGTGCGGCGTCGGCCCACGCTGGCGGGGCCGGCCGCTGACGCTGCACGTGGACCACATGAACGGCGACTTCCTGGACAACCGGCCACCGAACCTGCGGATGCTCTGTCCGAACTGTCACAGCCAGACCGACACCTACGCTGGCCGGAACAAGCGCGGTCCGTCGCCAGAGGCCCCGTCCCCCGCCGCCGCACCCACGCCAGCAGTTCGTCCTCAGTTACCGCTGGCTCAGGTGGAAGACCTGATCAGGCAAGTGGCAGTCGGCATCCTCGGTCCGAGCGAGGCCGCGCGGCGAATCGACTGCCACCGCAACCACGTCGCCCGGCTCCGACAACGTCTCGCCGACCGAGGCGGCCTCGCCGCCGCGCCCGCACGCCGGGCAACTCGGTATCCCGCACTCGAAGCTGTCGTCGTTCGCCACGCGCTGGCACACCCCGATCTCGGCCCACGAAGGCTGGCCGACCTCATCAAGTCGTCGTCCGCCGGCACGTGCGTGGTCAGCCATGGAACGGTGTCGAACATTCTGCGGCGGGCGGGACTGCACACCGTCTCGGCCCGACGCACTAGACTCATCGAGTCGCGGGAGTGGCGTAACAGGCAGGCGCGCGGGCCTTAGGAGCCCGTGTCCGAAAGGACGTGGGGGTTCGACTCCCCTCTCCCGCACCAGCAGCGGTGTCGTGAAGGTCACGAAGGTGGGTTCACGCCGCGCCATTCCCGCAGGATGGCGGGCGTGAACCTGCGTTTCGTCCTCGACCCCGAACTCACCCCCGAGCTGCACGAGCAGATCGTCGCACTCTGGGTGGACGTCACCAACGCCGGCGGCGCGGTCGGCTTCGTCGCCCCGGTGACGGCGGCCGAAGTCCGGCCCCTCGCCGAGGAGACCTTCGCGGGTCTGGCCGACGGGCCGGACCGGCTGCTGGTGGGCTACGCGGGGGACCGCCTCGTCGGCATCCTGATCATCTCCGACAACCGGTTCCACCTGAAGACGCACTGGCGGGTGCTCAAGCGGGTGATGGTGCATCCCGATACCCAGGGCCGGGGGTACGGCGCGGCGCTGATGCGCGAGGCCGAGCGGATCGGCCGGGAGCTGGGCCTGGCGGCGCTGCACGTGACGGTGCGGGACGGCCTAGGTTTGGGCGCGTTCTACGGCCGGCTCGGCTACCGGGAGGTGGGCCGGCTCCCCGCCGCGCTGCGCCTCGTCCCCGGCGACGACCGGGACGAGGTCTTGATGTGGCTCGACCTGGGCACCGCCGCGGCCTGACCATTCCGGCAGTGTCGGCAGCCGCAGCGGGCGGTCGATGGCGCCGGAGCTCTGGCGGCCCGGACAAGCGACCTGACCGAGAGCTGAGACGCGACCGTCACCAGGCGACGCCGATCCCGTCGCCGGGGTACCAGTGCCGGGCCGGGGTCTCCCGGTATGCGAGGAACCGGCGGCCGGTGCGTTCGGCGTGCTGGGCGAGGACGTTGGTGATCGTGGCGTTGTCGGTGAGCAGCATCGCCGCGGGGGCGAGTTGCGGCTCGATCGCGGCGAACTCGCGCTGCTCGTGCCCCCGGCTGTGGTCGCTGTCGTGCAGGAAGAGGTCGACCGGCCGGTGCAGTGCGTTGATGGAGGCGATGGAGTCGCCGATGACGAGGTCGACCACGTCGGCCCACGGGGTGGTTTTGGCGAGGTAGCCGGCCTCGGGGTTGATGTCGAGCGAGGTGAGCCGGCCGGGGTGTCCTTCGGCGGTGTTGCGTAGCAGGGCGGCGGCCAGGACGCAGCTGCCGAGGCCCTTGTCCACGCCGGTCTCGACGACATGGGCGGGTTTGCGGGCGCGGACGATGGCGTACCAGCCGATCCGGCGGGCGTAGCGGACCTGCCGGTCGGCCAGGCCGCGCCGGGACGCGGTGGCGGTGGCGGTCTCGATGTGCCCGCGCAGCTTGTCGTCGCCTTCGAGTTCGGCGAACCAGCCGCGCACCTGCCCGACGGGGACGTCGCACACGACGCTGACGAACCAGGCGAGGTGGTGCTGGCTCAGGGTGGTCAGGTCGTACGTGTAGTTGTGATGCTCGCGGGAGGTGAGCAGCCAGCGGGCGGAGGCGCGCAGCACCTTGCCGTCGTGCCGGGCGACCTTGGCCAGGCGGGTCGGGAAGGCGGCGACCGGGGCCAGCCGGGTGCGGGCGATGGCCCGACGGAGCTTCGTTGCGTCCACGGAAGGGTTTCTACCAGGCGAAGGGGGTCGCTGACGATGAAAAGTTCCGGGTCGGCGTAACCATCCGGTGGGTACGCGGGCGACAGGGCCGGTCAGTAACATCGCGGCATGTCGTATCCCCATCAGTATGCCGATCCTCAACCTTTCCAGCCGCCGGTGGATCCAATCGGCGGTCCTTCCGATGTGGAGGCGGGTGAGCCACCACGACCGCGGCGCCGGTGGAGGCGGATAGTTCTGATCAGTCTGCTGGTGGTGGCGCTGCTGGGTGGCGTTGGCCTGATCGCTGGTGGGATCTACCTGAAGTCCGTCGAGTCCGGTATCGAGCGGGTCGACGCCTTTGCCGGGATGCCTGAGGAGGGTCGCCCGACGGCAGGGGCCAAGGGCGCGCAGAACCTGCTGCTTCTCGGCAGCGACTCCCGTGACCCGGAGAAGACCGAGGGGTCGCGTACGGACACGATCATCGTGGCCCACCTTCCGGCCGACCGGTCAAGCGCCCAGCTGATCTCCATTCCACGAGACACGTGGGTGTCGGTGCCGCGATCGGCGGACGGTCAGCACGGCGGCCGGGAGGCGAAGATCAACGCTGCCTTCGCCTGGGGCGGTGTGCCGCTGATGGTGCAGACGGTGGAGAAGTTCACCGGGGTGCGGATCGACCACGTGGCGATCATCGACTTCGCCGGCTTTAAGGACATCATCGACGCGCTCGGCGGCGTGGACGTCAACGTGGAGAAGTCCTTCAAGTCGATCCACCCGCCGTACCGCGCCTTCCAGGCCGGCCCGCAGCAGCTCGACGGCGAGGCGGCGCTCGACTACTCCCGCCAGCGCAAGCAGTTCGCAGACGGGGACTTCGCCCGCATCCGCCACCAGCAGCAGGTCATCAAGGCCATCCTCGACAAGGCCGCCTCCGGTGGCATCCTCGCCAACCCCGCCAAGCTGAACTCGTTCCTCAAGGCGACGTCGAGCTCGGTGTCGGTGGACAAGGGCATGTCGTTGCTCGACATGGGGACGCAGATGCGCGGGGTGCGGGGCAGCAACCTGTCGTTCCTCACCAGCCCGACCAAGGGCACTGGCCGGAAGGGCACCGAGAGTGTGGTGCTCGCCGACACCGACCGGGCGAAGGCCTGCTACGACGCGGTGCGCCGGGACGCGGTGGACGAGATCAAGCAGTACGCCCGGAAGTGACCGCCCCGGCGGGCGGGACGACGACGTGACGGGGCGGCGGGGTCGAGTGATCCTGCCGCCCCTTGTCGTCGTCAGTAGGCGCCGCGCCGGGCCAGGACCACGCTCACGGTCCGCCACAGGATCCCGAGGTCGTACGCCAGGGACCAGTTGTCCACGTAGTGCAGGTCCAGGCGGACCGCGTCGTCCCAGGTAAGGTCCGACCGGCCGGAGATCTGCCAGAGCCCGGTGATGCCGGGCCGGACCAGCAGCCGGCGGCGGACGTCGCCCTGGTAGTCGTCGTCCTCGGTGGGCAGCGGCCGCGGACCCACCAGCGACATCTGGCCCATCAGCACGTTGATGAGCTGGGGGAGTTCGTCCAGCGACAGCGCGCGGAGGTGGCGGCCGATCGGCGTGATCCGCGGATCGTCCTTCATCTTGAACAGCAGACCGTCGCTCTCGTTCTGGTCCCGCAGCGCCTCGAGGCGCTGCTCCGCGTTCGTGTACATGGTGCGGAACTTCCACACCTTGAAGGCGTTTCCCCGGTGGCCGATCCGGGTCTGCCGGAACATGACGGGCCCGGGGTCGGTCAGCTTAATGGCCAGTGCGGTCGTAAGCAGCACTGGGCTCAGCAGAATCAGGCCGACCAGCGCGGCGAGCCGGTCGAGGACCGACTTGGCCAGCAGGGAGAGTCCGGACAGGGTCGGCTCCTCGACGTTGAGCAGTGGCAGCCCCTCGACGGGCCGTACGTGAATGCGTGGTCCCGTGACATCGGTGACCTGTGGCACCACGACCAGGTCGAGGCCGGTGCCCTCCAACTGCCAGGCGAGCCGGCGCAGCTCGTACGATTCCAGGCTCGCCGGCCCGCACACCGCGATGGTGTCCGCCTCGATCTCCTCGACGAGAGGCACCAGATCCCACCCGACGTAGACCGGGACCGGCGCCGTCACCTGCTCGCCGGGCAGCGGGTGATGGGGCAGGTGAATGGCGATCGGCCGCAGCCCCGCCCCCGGGTTCCGGGTGACCACGTCGTAGAGCGCCAGCGCGTCGGAGAGCTTGCCCACCAGCAGCACCTTCTGCGACGACCGCCCGCCGTCCCGCCGGACGTAGCGCAGCACGCTCCGGGCCAGGAATCGACCCGACAGGGTGTAGAGCAGCGCCGCCAGGATGACGACCACCACCGTCATCCGGGACAGGTCCTTCTTGAAGCCGAGCGCCAGCAGCGACACGGTGGCGGCCATGGCGATGCTGGCCCTTCCCACCCGCTTGAGTTCCTCGGTGCCGGTCCCGAGCGCGCGGCGGTCATACGCGCCGCAGGCCGCCAGCAGGGCGGTCCAGCCCAACGGCACCCCCAGGTTGGCCACCAGGACGAACATCCCGTCGACCCCGTTTGGAGCGGCGGTGTCTCGGAATCCGGCGTCGGCCACGTCGAGCAGGGCGATAGCCGTCCGGCTGGCCGCCAGCGCCCCCAGAAAGTCGAGCAGCACCAGCCACGCCACGTACGGGCGGTGCCAGGTGGCCCGCCGGGCGACCGGACGGGCGAAGGCCGACCGGGCAATACCGTTCGACGGCGGCGTGATCACGCCGAACATCGGATCCGGACTCGACGCCGGCGGAGCGGCCGGACCGATCTGGGTATGGCTGGACACAATGGGCCCTTCTCCATCATTCCTTGCGGGGGGGGGGGGGGGGGG
>NZ_LWLS01000001.1:146333-172515 GCF_001905095.1 Micromonospora sp. CB01531 | reverse complement strand
GCGACGAGCACCCTACGGCGTGGGCGGACGACCTGAACAGTGGCTGTCCGGCCGCTACTTCACCACTTCTCTGCTCAGTTCGCGGATCCGGTCCGCCGGGGCACGCTGGGTCCCGGCGAACGCGTCCTACGCCGGCTGTGGCCGGGACCGCGTCGAATCCGCGTGGCCCCCGGTCCCCGATAGGTACCGGATGCCCCGCTGCCGGCGTCGGTGAATCACACGGTTCGACGGACTACCCGCGCCGGCCTGCTTCACCTGCCGAGGGCGGTGATGAGCCACTTCCCCAGTTCGCTCGCGGTACGGAACGTCACGACGAGCAGGGCGAGGCCCGGAATCCGCGGTCGGGTGTACCGCTCGATCAGCTTGGTCCAGATCCGCAGGCCGACGAGGCGCTTACGGCTGATGTTCCCGTCGTGCCGATGGAACCGGACGACCGGATGCCGCAGGTGGACCAGGTGGACACCGCTGCTGAGGGCGCGCAGCACCAGCTCGATGTCAACCTTGATCGGGGTCTGCTCGTCGTACCCGCCGAGCCGCAGCAGGAGCTCCCGGTCGATGGACATGCCGGAGTGCTTGAACGGCAACCGAGGCCGGGTCAGCACCGCCCAGAGCATCCGCCGGGGCGACGGGTACGAGGGCAGCGTGATGATCCGGCTGGAGGTGCCAGTGAGCTCCTGGTAGTCGGTGTAGATCCACCTCGCACCGGTGTGGGTCAGGCACTCGTGGATGCGGGCGAGGCCGTCCTCGACCAGCTCGTCGTCCGAGTCCAGCACGGTGACGTATCGGCCGCGGGCAATCTTCAACGCGGTGTTGCGCGCAGCGCTGATCCCGGACGGCCGCTGGCGTACCAGTCGGATCCTCTGGTCGGCGAGGAGACCGGCCTCTGCCAGGCCTTCCTGCACCGGCACAGTGGAGCCGTCGTCCACCACCACGATCTCGAAGTCGCCGAAGGCGCCGGCGAGGACGCTGCGGATCGACTTGACCAGCAGGGCTGGCCGGTCCCGCACGGCGATGCAGACCGAGATAGCGGGAACCACCCGTTCCACGGCGTGCGCCGACGGCACAGTTGGCGCGTCAACGCTTGGCCGAGCGTCGACGCTCGGCTCCCCGCCGAGCGCGGGAAGCGGGGAGAAACCGTCGAAGCGGTACGGCACCGGCGTGACGGCCGCGCTTGGCTGTTGGGTCATCACGGACAGCTACCGCTGGCCGTATTCGGAAGCCGAGCGTACGGGCCGTCCGGGCGGCACGTCGCCGCCAACCCGCGCAGCCGTACGTCGACGTTGGCCACCCCGAGAGACACCGTGTGTCGGTCTGACCGGTCCATACCTTGACACCCCCGTGGAGTCACTTATCCAAGCGACAACTGCCGGCACGTTGGCGAATCCGCGTCGTTCGAAACGAAGGCCCGGTCCCCCCATCCAGCGATGGGAGTATACCGAGCCCGGAACCGGCAGCACCATGGTCCAAAATGTGATGCAGACGGCGTGTCGCTGCCCGGATTCAATTCCCGCGGTCGGTCCGACGGCGGGCTTGCCGGGCCAGCGACAGAATCTCGTCCGTCCCGAGGATTCGGGTGTCGACGGCGTGGACGTCCGCCGGGTCACGCACCTTCGGGATGAAGGCCGTGTCCGCCGCGAACAGCGACCGTTCGGCCTCCTGGGACCGACGCCGAACCCACCAGGCGATCCCCACGACGGTCCACAACAGCACCGACAGCATCGGACTCTCGACGGAAGGGGACAGGACCGCCACGACCGCGGCGAATACGACGGCCGCGATACCCCAGATTGCGATGAAATGGGGCGGGCCGGGCGATTCCCTCCGGGGCCTCCGACGTGCCGGATTCCGAAGTGGCCTGATCACCAAAAACAACCACGCAACAAATGCCGCGAATCCGAGTACGCCGGTTTCGATCAGCAACCGAAACCAAAACGAATGGCTGAACCCCTTTTGTTCGAAAGGCTGATTGGCAGTGCATTGCGACCCGCCCTCGCCGGCGCCGATGCTCGTGAGCTGGCCAGGGCCGCAGCCGAGCAGCGGCTGACGGGCGAGGACGTCGGCCACCCTGGGGAAGTCGGTGGGGGCGGCGATCGCCGCCCCGTCGACCCGGGAGACCCCGATGCCGAGACGGGCTTCCCAGCTGGCATGTCGGTCCGGATTTAGGGCGACCTGGGCGCCGACGCAGAGCACCAGGAGGAGGACGACGCCGAGGACCCGCGCGGCCCCCCGCCGGGCCGTCACTGCCACCACGACGGCGGCGAGCAGCACGCCGACCACGGACCCCGATGACTCGGTCGCGGACAGGGCCAGCGCCACCAGCGCCACGGCCGCCCACCACATGCGACCGACCGTCCGGCCGCCCGCCGCCCAGGCAAGGCAGCCCACCAGGGCCAGGCCGAGGACGTTGCCGAGCTCGACCGAATCGGCCAGCAGGGCCCGGACCGCGCCTTGGTCGACCGAACCGACGCCCGCCGCGTCGTCGACGGCAAAGCCGGCGGCCGCTTCACCTAGGGCGACCGCCACGTTGGCGGCCACCACTACGCCGACCACCGTCAGCAGGCGGCGGACCGCCACCGGTCCGGGATCGGCCGCGCGCAACGCGTAGAAGACGAGGACGGCGCGGAGGTAGGCCAAGAGCGCCTGGCCGGTCAGCGCCGCCGAGGAGTCGTTGGCGACGCCGGCCAGCGCCATGGTGAAGCCCAGCGCGAGCAGGGCCAGGTCGGCACCTGTGGCGAAGTGGCGCCACTGCCGGTCCAGGACCACCTTGCCTGCGGTGAGGGCCGCGAGCAGGACGTACAGCGCCGCGGCCGCCAACTCCGACCAGCGCGCGGCCCGGTCGACGCTGGCCCAAGCATCGTCGCCGTCGGCACCGGCGAGGACGGCCACTGCGGAATCGGCCAACGCCTGCACCAACAGCAGGCCGACGACCAGCATGATCGCCAGGGAGACTCGGTGGGTGGCAGCCCGGCCGGCGGTCCGGGAACCGGCGGCCAGGGCTCCGCTCGCGCTCATCGCCGCGGCCGCCGACGTCGGAGCATGCCGGCGAGCACCGCCAGCCCGACCAGGATCGCGCCGACGGCGCCGCCGAGCAGCGCCACGGCCCACACCGCTCGGTCGACGGGCTCCCCCTCCACCGCGCGCCGCTCGACGGCGTTCTGCTGGTACGCCCGAGCGAGCAGGTTGGCCGGGGAACGGTCGGCGACCGTGCCGAGGCCCGCGACCGCCTCGTCCTGGCGGCCGGAGAAGTAGGCACCGAGTGCCGTTCGGTACATCCGGTCGACCTCTCCGAGCTCGTTCCGCACACCCGCCTTGCCAAGTAGCTCCGGGAAGGCGGCGGCCGACACCACCACCCGGTTGGCCCCGTCGGCTCGCGCCTGGTCGCGGTCCAGCATTCCGACGACCCGCCCCGACGGGTCCAGCGCAATCCCGCCGTGCGAGACCCGGCCGACGTCGCCGTTGGTGCGGTAGGTCGAGAGCGATCCACGCCGACTGATGTCCGTGATCGTCACAACCTTGGCTCTGGGCATGTGGACCGGGTTGCGGGAGTCGGTGTCGCTGGCGGCGTAGCCGACGATGAGCAGCGACGCGCCCGCCGCGAAGGCGGCCGAGGGCTGCAGTTCCACCGCCGGCAGGTTCTCCCCAGCGAGCTTGACCAGGGCGAGGTTCCCGCTCTCGGCAGGCACGGCCTCGACCACCTCGCCCGGAATCGCCTGCTCCCCGCTGGCGTTGCCCTCGCCCTCGTTGAGCTGCCCGTGCAGCGTCACTGTGGGCGCGGAGCCGACGGCGGCACCAGTGAGCACGGTCGTCGGCAGATTGGTCCGGATGTAGCCGTCGAGCTGGCCGGGAGCGAGCTTCTTCTCCTTAACGAGCTGGCGGGCGATCACGTCCAGGGCCAACGTGCGGGCGACCTCCTCAGGCGGCCGCACGCACGAGCTGTTGGTCAGCATGTGGCCGTTCGGGGTGATCAGGAAACCGCTGCACCGGCGGATGAAGGTGATCGGCGCCGTCCGCACCGGGACGTTGGTCGCGTGGTTGCGCAGCACACCGGTGAAGGACGCCTCGATGAAGACCAGCGCGGGCGCTGCCGTGGCCAGCGCGCGCTCCTCGGCGCTGTAAGGCGTGACCTGCGTCCAGGGCTTGAGCCCGACAGCCACCGGCGCGGTGGTCGAGAAGCTGCTCACCGAGTCGCCCAGCGGGTCGCGCGGGCGGGTCGAGAAGTTGGCGGCGACGGCGACGAGCCCCCCACCGGCCGCGACGAGCAGGACGGCGAGCGCCGCGATCCCGAGCCAGAGCCCGCGACGCCGCGGGGCGGGTGCCGCGGCCGCGATCCTGGGGACCGGCGCGTCGGACGAGGCGGGCGAGGTGGGAACGGCCTCCGGGGTGTGCTGCTGCGGGACCACGGTGTGCACGGCCCACGGCAGCTGCGGGGCTCCGGACGTGGGGCTCGGAGAGACCGGCGCGGCGGAGACCGGCTGCGGCGGGGTGGCGACGGTGCCGGCGGCAGGGATAAGTATGTCGTCCCGTGCCTCGGCGTGGTGCAGCTCCATCCCAAGGATCTGGAAGAGGCGCTGGGCGCCCACACCCTCCTCGGACGGGTACGCCACCCACGGGTGGGTGGCGGCGAAGTCGGCGTTGACGTACCGCTGACCGCCGGCAACCTGCGCCATGGCCTTCGCGGCGTTCGCGAAGGCCTCCCGCCAGGGCCCATCGGCCGCCGCCGCGCCCTCAAGCAGGGCGACCGTCACCAGGCGGTCCTGTCCATCGATGGCCCACCACGCCGTGCCCACCTGACAGACGCCGATCGCCTCGGTGAACCTGTACGGACCAACCGGCTGCATGCCCCAACTCCTCTGCTCACCCGCCGTGCGGATAGTACAGAGAACAAGCCCGCCGCTCCGTCCGCCGGTCATAGCTTGACGCCTGGCGGGATGTCGGCCGACAGCGGTGGGAGTCCGGTGGGCGGCCAGGGCTAGGCCGCCGCGGACAGCGGGGCGACTGCGGTCCTGTGTGGACGGCGGACGGCGGCAGGTCAGGGGCCCGCCGAGGTGGGCCCGGGGTTGCGTCTGAAAGTTTTTATGCATAGAGTCGCGCTATGAATGAAAGCGGTGCGGCACCCACCGACCGCCTGCTCGATTTGTTCCACGGCGTACGGCTCACCCCCACCCAGCGCCGGATCGCGCACTGCCTGGTGCAGCACGCGGGCGCGGCGGCGTACCTGTCCGCGGCGGAGGTCGCCGAGCTCGCCGGGGTCAGCCAGCCGTCGGTGACCCGGTTCGCCATGGCGCTCGGGCACGACGGCTACCCCGCGCTGCGCCGTCGGCTGCGGGAGCTGACCACCGGCGCCGCCGACCCGGCCGACGCCGGCAACGCCCTCCAGCGGGCGGTCCGCGCCGAGCTGGGCAACCTCGACCGACTCGCCACCCAGCTCGCCGACGCCGGCCGGATCGCCGAGGTGGGGAAGCTGCTCGCGGCCAGCCGCCCGCTGCCGGTGCTCGGGCTGCGTGCCGCCGCGCCGCTGGCCGCGTACTTCGCGTACTTCGCCGCGAAGGTGCACCCGGACGTGCGGGTCCTCGACGACGGTGGCAGCCTCCTCGCCGACCGGCTCGAACAGGCCGCCGCCGCCGGGGCGACCGCGCTGCTCGCGTTCGTGCTGCCCCGCTACCCCCGGGAGACCCTGGACGCGCTGCGCGAGGCCCGGGACGCCGGGCTGACCGTCGTGGCGATCACCGACTCCCCGGTGAGCCCGGCCACCGACCACGCCGAGGTGGTACTCCCCGCCGCCGTCGGTACCGACCTGGTCTTCGACCTGCACACCGCGCCGATGACCCTGGCCATGGTGGTGCTCCAGGCGATCTGCGACGCCACCCCGGCCGAGACCCAGGCCCGACTCGAGGCGTTCGAGTCGTCCGCCGCCCGCCGTCAGTTGTTCCTCGGCTGAGAGGAGTTAGGAAATGCACCAGCAGGTCCGCGCCGCCCGCGGCACCGCACGCACCGCGAAGGGGTGGCCGCAGGAGGCCGCGCTGCGGATGCTGATGAACAACCTCGACCCGGACGTGGCCGAGCGCCCCGAGGACCTGGTGGTCTACGGCGGCACCGGCAAGGCCGCGCGGGATTGGCCGTCGTACCACGCGCTGGTCCGGACGCTCACCGAACTGCGCGACGACGAGACGATGCTGGTGCAGTCCGGCCGTCCGGTCGGCGTCATGCGCACCCACGAGTGGGCGCCCCGGGTGCTGCTGGCCAACTCGAACCTGGTCGGCGACTGGGCCACCTGGCCGGAGTTCCGCCGGCTGGAGCAGCTCGGCCTGACCATGTACGGGCAGATGACGGCCGGCTCCTGGATCTACATCGGCACCCAGGGCATCCTCCAGGGCACCTACGAGACGTTCGCCGCCGTCGCCGCCAAGCGCTTCAACGGAAGCCTCGCCTGCACGCTGACGCTGACCGCCGGCTGCGGCGGAATGGGCGGCGCGCAGCCGCTCGCGGTGACCATGAACGGCGGCGCCTGCCTGATCGTGGACGTGGACCGCAGCCGGCTGGAGCGCCGGGCACACGACCGCTACCTGGACGAGATCGCCGACTCGCTGGACGACGCGGTCGAGCGGGTGCTCGCCGCGAAGCGGGACGGCCGGGCGCTCAGCGTTGGTGTGGTGGGCAACGCGGCCACCGTCTTCCCGGAGCTGCTGCGCCGGGGCGTCGCCATCGACATCGTCACCGACCAGACCAGCGCGCACGACCCGCTGTCGTACCTGCCGGAGGGGGTGGAGCTGGCCGACGCCCGCGACTACGCGGCGGCGAAGCCGGCCGAGTTCACCGACCGGGCCCGGGCTTCGATGGCGAAGCACGTCGAGGCGATGGTGGGCTTCCTCGACGCGGGTGCGGAGGTCTTCGACTACGGCAACTCGATCCGCGGCGAGGCGAAGCTCGGCGGCTACGAGCGGGCGTTCGACTTCCCCGGCTTCGTGCCGGCGTACATCCGGCCGCTGTTCTGCGAGGGCAAGGGCCCGTTCCGCTGGGCGGCGCTCTCCGGCGACCCGGCCGACATCGCGGCCACCGACCGGGCCATCCTCGACCTGTTCCCGGAGAACGAGTCCCTCGCCCGGTGGATCCGGATGGCCGGCGAGCGGGTCGCCTTCCAGGGCCTGCCGGCACGGATCTGTTGGCTCGGCTACGGCGAGCGGGACAAGGCCGGGGTGCGGTTCAACGAGATGGTCGCCGCCGGCGAGCTGAGCGCGCCGGTGGTGATCGGCCGGGACCACCTGGACTGCGGCAGCGTGGCGAGCCCCTACCGGGAGACCGAGGCGATGGCCGACGGGTCCGACGCGATCGCCGACTGGCCGCTGCTCAACGCGCTGGTCAACACGGCCAGCGGGGCGTCCTGGGTGTCGATCCACCACGGTGGCGGGGTGGGCATCGGACGGTCCATCCACGCCGGCCAGGTCTGCGTCGCCGACGGCAGCGCGCTGGCCGGGCAGAAGATCGAACGGGTGCTCACCAACGACCCGGCCATGGGCGTCATCCGGCACGTCGACGCCGGCTACGACGACGCCCGCGAGGTCGCCGCGCGCACCGGCGTCCGGGTGCCGATGGCGGAGGGAACGGCGTGAGCGCGAGGAGTGCAGCGCAGCGGAGCCCCGCAGCCGCGAACAACCGCGGGTTCGGCGTGAGCGCGAGGAGTGCAGCGCAGCGGAGCCCCGCAGCCGCGAACAACCGGGGTGCGGCGTGACGGACCTGGCCGCCCGGTTCCGGAAGCTGTGGGACGAGCTGGCCCCGGTCGGGCGGGACGCGGGCAGCGGCGGCTACCTGCGGTACGCGCTGACCGAGCCGGAACTCACGCTGCGTGCCTGGTTCCGCGAGCAGGCCGAGCAGCGGGGCATGCCGGTCCAAGAGGACGGCAACGGCAACCTCTTCGCCTGGTGGGGCGACCCGGTGGCGGGCGGGGCGGTGCTCACCGGCAGCCACTTCGACTCGGTGCCGCACGGCGGCGCGTACGACGGGCCGCTCGGCATCGTCAGCGCGTTCCTCGCCGTGGACGAGCTGCGGGCGGCCGGCGTCGCCCCGGTCCGACCGGTGGCGGTGGCCGCGTTCGTGGAGGAGGAGGGGGGCCGCTTCGGCGTACCCTGCCTGGGGTCGCGGCTGCTCACCGGCGAGATCGCGGTGGACCGCGCGGCCGGGCTGCGCGACACCGACGGGGTGAGCTTCGCCGAGGCGCTGGGCGACCGGCCGGCGGGCGCCGACCCGGCGCTGCTCGGCCGCTTCGCGGCCTTCGTGGAGTTGCACGTCGAGCAGGGCCGCGCGCTGGTCGACCAGGCCGCGCCGGTCGCCGTGGCCAGCGCCATCTGGCCGCACGGGCGCTGGCGCTTCGACTTCCACGGCGAGGGCAACCACGCGGGTACGACCCGGATGGCCGACCGCCGCGACCCGATGCTCACCTACGCGTTCACCGTGCTGGCGGCGAACAAGGAGGCCCGGCTGCGCGACGCGCACGCCACGGTCGGCCGGGTGTCCGTCGAGCCGAACGCCACCAACGCGATCCCGTCCCGGGTGACCGGTTGGCTGGACGCCCGGGCGGCCGAGCCGGAGACGCTGCACGGCCTCGTCGCGGCGGTGCGGGACAAGGCCGCCGAGCGGGCGCGGCGGGACGGCACCGAGCTGACCTGCACCGAGGAGTCGGCGACCCCGCTGGTGGCGTTCGACGGCGGGTTGGCCGACCGGCTGGCCCGGCTGCTCGACGCGCCGGTGCTGCCCACCGGGGCGGGGCACGACGCGGGCGTGCTCGCCGCGCACCTGCCCACCGCGATGCTCTTCGTCCGCAACCCGACCGGGGTGTCACACTCCCCCGCCGAGTCCGCCACCGACGCCGACTGTGCCGCCGGGGTGACCGCCCTGGCCCGGGTGCTGGAGGAGCTGGCATGCCGCTGACCCGCTGGCTGGCCGAGTACGCCTGGCTGCCCGACCACGCCGAACCCACGCCCGACGTGCTGATCGAGGCCGAGGGCGGCCGGATCACCGCGGTCACCCCGCTGGTCGGCGGCGGCACGCCGATCGCCGGGGTGGAGGTGCTGCACGACGCGGTACGGCTGCCCGGGCTCACCCTGCCCGGCCTGGCCAACGCCCATTCGCACGCGTTCCACCGGGCACTGCGCGGGCGTACCCACGGCGGGCGGGGTGACTTCTGGAGCTGGCGGGACGTCATGTACGACGTGGCCGCCCGGCTCGACCCGGAGTCCTACCTGGCCCTGGCCCGGGCCGCGTACGCGGAGATGGCGCTCGCCGGGATCACCTGCGTCGGCGAGTTCCACTACCTGCACCACGCGCCCGACGGGACGGCGTACGACGACCCGAACGCGATGTCGGCGGCGCTGGTCGAGGCGGCTGCGCACGCGGGCATCCGGATCACCCTGCTGGACACCGCGTACCTGACCGCCGGGGTGGACGGCGCGCCGTTGGCCGGGCCGCAGCGGCGGTTCGGCGACGGGGACGCGCTGCGCTGGGCGGAGCGGGTCAGCGGGTTCACCCCGGGCAACGACCACGTCCGGGTCGGTGCGGCGATCCACTCGGTGCGCGCGGTGCCGGCGGAGCAGCTCGCCACGGTGGCCGGCTGGGCGGACCGCCAGGGCCTGCCGCTGCACGTGCACCTGTCCGAACAGCCGGCCGAGAACGACGCCTGCCGGGCCGTGCACGGCTGCACGCCGACCCGGCTGCTGGCCGACCACGGGGTGCTCGGCCGGCACACCACCGCCGTGCACGCCACCCACCCGACCAGCGCCGACCTCACGTTGCTCGGGGAGAGCCGGACCGGGATCTGCCTCTGCCCCACCACGGAGCGGGACCTCGCCGACGGGATCGGGCCGGCCCGGCGGATGGCCGAGGCGGGCAGCCCGCTCAGCCTCGGCAGCGACAGCCACGCGGTGGTCGACCTGTTCGAGGAGGCCCGCGCCGTGGAGCTGGACGAGCGGTTGCGCGCCCGCAGACGGGGGCACTTCACCGCCGCCGAGCTGCTCACCGCCGCCACCGTCGGCGGGCACGCCGCGCTGGGCTGGGGTGACGCCGGCCGGCTGTCGGTCGGCGACCGGGCCGACCTGGTCACCGTACGGCTGGACAGCGCCCGGACCGCCGGGGTGCCGCCGGTCGGGGCGTTCTTCGCGGCCACCGCGGCGGACGTCACGCATGTGGTGGTCGACGGGCGGACGGTGGTCGCCGACGGCCGGCACCTCAGCGTCGACGTGCCCACCGAGCTGCGCGCCGCCATCGAGGAGGTGACCTCATGACCGGCTTCCCGGAGCGGCCGGTGCGGCCGGGCGACCGGCTGCGGCCGGCGGTGCGGAACTCGGGCAGCCTGCTGGTGGACAACATCGGGGAGTTGGTCACCAACTCCTTCGGGGCTGGCGAGGGCGGCCCGCTGGGCATCCGGCGCAACGCCGCGCTGCTGGTCGAGGACGGCGTGGTGGCCTGGGTCGGGTCGGCCCGCGACACCCCGGCCGCCGACCGGCGGATCGACGCCGAGGGGGCGGCGGTGCTGCCGGGCTTCGTGGACAGCCACGCCCACCTGGTCTTCGCCGGGGACCGGGCCGCCGAGTTCGCCGCCCGGATGGCCGGCGAGCCGTACACCGGGGGTGGCATCCGCACCACCGTCGGCGCCACCCGCGCCGCCGCCGACGACGAGCTGCGGGCCACCGTGCGGCGGCTGCGCACCGAGGCGATGCGGCAGGGCACCACCACCATCGAGATCAAGAGCGGGTACGGGCTCACCGTTGCCGACGAGGCCCGCTCGCTGCGGATCGCCGCCGAGTTCAGCGAGGACACCACCTTCCTCGGCGCACACGTGGTCCCCGCCGAGTACGCCAACCGCCCGGACGACTACGTAAGCATGGTGTGCGGGCCGATGCTGGCCGCCGCCGCCCCGTACGCCCGTTGGATCGACGTGTTCTGCGAGCGGGGCGCCTTCGACGTGGACCACGCCCGGGCGATCCTCGCCTGCGGGCAGGCGGTCGGGCTGGGGGTGCGGGTGCACGCCAACCAGCTCGGCCCCGGGCCGGGCGTGCAGCTCGGGGTGGAACTCGGCGCGGCCAGCGTGGACCACTGCACCCACCTGTCCGACGCCGACGTCGAGGCGCTCGCCGCGCAGCGGGTCGACTGCATGTGCACCGAGGGCGGGCACACCGCCACTGTCGCCACCCTGCTGCCCGGCGCGGAGTTCTCCACCCGGTCGCCGTATCCGGACGCCCGGCGGCTGCTCGACGCGGGGGTGACCGTGGCGCTGGCCACCGACTGCAACCCCGGGTCGTCGTACACGTCGTCGATGCCGTTCTGCGTCGCCCTCGCCGTACGCGAGATGCGGATGACCCCGGCGGAGGCGGTCTGGGCCGCGACCGCCGGCGGGGCGGCGGCGCTGCGCCGCACCGACGTCGGGCGGCTGACCCGGGGCGCCCGGGCCGACCTGATGATCCTCGACGCCCCCTCCCACCTGCACCTGGCCTACCGGCCTGGTGTGCCCTTGATCCGCCAGGTTCTGCACAACGGAGTCCCGCAATGTCGACCGTGAATATTCAGCCCACCGGGGTCTCGCCCGCCGACGTGCTCGCCGTGGCCCGCGGCACCGCCAAGGTCGTGCTCGACCCGGCCACCGTGGACGCGATGGCGGCCAGCCGGTCCATCGTGGACGGCATCGAGGCGGCCGGCCGGCCCGTCTACGGCGTCTCCACCGGCTTCGGGGCGCTCGCCAACACCTTCGTGGCGCCCGAGCGGCGGGCCGAGCTGCAGCACGCGCTGATCCGCTCGCACGCCGCCGGGGTGGGCGCGCCGATGCCCCGCGAGGTGGTCCGGGCGATGATGCTGCTGCGGGTACGCTCGCTCGCCCTCGGCCGCTCCGGGGTCCGGCCGCTGGTCGCCGAGGCCCTGGTGGACCTGCTCAACCACGAGGTCACCCCGTGGGTGCCCGAGCACGGCTCGCTCGGTGCCTCCGGTGACCTGGCCCCGCTGGCGCACTGCGCGCTGGTGCTGCTCGGCGAGGGCTGGGTGCTCGGCCCGGCCGGGGAGCGGATCCCCGGCGGTGAGGCGCTGCGCCGGGTCGGCCTCGCCCCGATCGAGCTGGCCGCCAAGGAGGGGCTGGCGCTGATCAACGGCACCGACGGCATGCTCGGCATGCTGCTGTTGGCCATCCACGACGCCCGGCACCTGTTCACCATGGCCGACGTCACCGCCGCGCTGGCGATCGAGGCGATGCTCGGCTCGGAGCGGCCGTTCCTGCCCGAGCTGCACGCCATCCGGCCGCACCCTGGCCAGGCGGAGTCGGCGGCGAACATCCACCGACTGCTGCAGCAGTCGACGGTGATGGACTCGCACCGGGACGACCTGGCGCACGCCGTGCAGGACGCGTACTCGATGCGGTGCGCTCCGCAGGTGGCCGGGGCAGCCCGGGACACCCTGGACTTCGTCGCGACCGTCGCCGGGCGGGAGCTGCTGTCCGTGGTGGACAACCCGGTGGTGCTGCCGGACGGGCGGGTCGAGTCGACCGGCAACTTCCACGGCGCGCCGCTCGGCTTCGCCGCCGACTACCTGGCCATCGCCGCGGCCGAGGTGGGCGCGATCGCCGAACGCCGGGTGGACCGGCTGCTCGACGTCACCCGATCCCGGGAGCTGCCCGCCTTCCTCTCCCCCGACGCCGGGGTCAACTCCGGGCTGATGATCGCCCAGTACACGGCGGCCGGGATCGTCGCCGAGAACCGGCGGCTGGCCGCGCCCGCGTCGGTGGACTCGCTGCCCACCAGCGGCATGCAGGAGGACCACGTCTCGATGGGCTGGGCGGCGGCCAAGAAGCTGCGGACCGTGCTGGACAACCTGACCAGCCTGCTCGCCGTGGAGCTGCTGGCCGCCGTACGCGGGCTCCAGCTCCGCGCGCCGCTGACCCCGTCGCCGGCGGGCCGGGCGGCGCTGGCCGCGCTGCGCGAGGTGGTGGGCGAGCCGGGGCCGGACGTGTTCCTGGCCCCGCTCATGGAGGCCGCCCGCGAGGTGGTGCGCGGTCCCGAGCTGCGCACGGCGATCGAGCGGGAGGTCGGCCCGCTCGGCTGACCGCGCGCCGCGGGGCCCGGTGGTGGCGTGACGCCCCGCCACCGGGCAGGTTCGGGCCCTGTGCCGGCGGGCCGCTGGCGGCGGGGCAGGGTCAGGCGGTCCGGGCCCAGGGCGCCCGGATGAAGTTGAGCCGGGCCCGATCGGCGAACTCAGCCAGGTGGAGCCGCGGGCTCGCACCGTCGCTGACCACCCGTGCCAACACCTTGTGCACCTCGATCGGGTCCTCCGGCTGGACCGGGAGCAGCCGAGTGGCGGGCTGCCCGATCTCGTCCAGGAAGTCGGCGCATTTGCGGTGGTACGGCACCAGCGCGAAGGGCACGCCCGCCACGTACGAGAAGATCCCGCCGTGCATCCGCATGTGCAGGCCGGCGTCGCAGGCCCGCATCTCGCTGAACACCCCGGTGACGCCGTCGTCGGCGGTCACCACGCGGACGTCGCACCGGCCCTGCAGGCTCGCCCGGAGCCGCTCGCTCGGCGCGACATCCCCGCGCAGCGGATGGGTGTTGAAGACGAAGATCGTCACGTCGACCGGCTCGGACTCGACGAACGAGCGGATGCCGGCGACCAACACGTCCTCCCGCCGCCGCTGCTCCGGCTCAGGCAGGTCGGTGTCCGAGCCGAGCAGGGTGACGCCGAGCCGGATCCGCCCCGGGACCCGGGGAACCGGTGCCGCGGCGACCTCGCCGAGGGCCTCCGGCAGCAGTCCGGCGAGGTCGCCGGCGGGCACCACGACTCCCGGGTAGTCGAGGTCCCGCAGCCGCTGCACCGACGCGGAGTCCCGGACCCCGACGTAGTCGATGTGCCGAAACACCTCGCCGAGTCGCTGTTGGGCCGCCGCCGAGACGAACGGGCCCACGGACACCCCGACCGCCGCGATGGGTCGGCCGGAGACCCGGGACCAGGCGGCGAAGACCTTCTTCTCGCTGAACGGGCCCATGTCCCGGAAGACGGAGCCGCCGCCGAACACCAGCATCGACGCCCCGCCCAGCATGGTGGCCTTGGTCAGCAGTTTGCCGGCCCGACTTACCGGGTCGGCCGACTCGAACAGCGACTGGCTCATCGCGGCGCGGGCGTTCGGCAGGTCCACCAGCGGCGGAGCGGCGAAGAGCGGATCCTCGGTGCCCCAGTAGCGCTTCATGGCCCAGTCGACGATGACGCAAAACGCGTTGTCGCCGACGTTACGCATGCCGTAGTAGCCGACGACGAGCGGCCGGCGGGCGGGGTTGTGCGATTCCTTGGGACTCACCGTCACTCCTTCGTCAGCCGCCGGCGGATCTCCGACCACGTCGGCAGCCGTGCGTCGCCGACCACGTTGCGTTTCACGCAGGACCAGAACAGCACCAGCAGCAGCCCCTCGGAGAGCACGGTCGCCAGGGCCACCCCGTACACGCCGAACAGCGGGATCGTCAGGGCCAGCGCGGCCAGGTAGGCGGCCGAGCCGAGGCCCTGGTAGAGCACCTTCCGGCGGACCAGACCACCGCTGGTGAGCAGGGACGCGACGCTGGCCGAGCCGAAACGCAGCGGCACCGCGAGGGCCAGCAGGACCATCACCGTGGCGGACTGGTCGTACGCCGCGCCGAAGACCAGCGGGATCGCGTACCGGCCGCCGGCGGCCACGACCGCAGCGATCAGCACGCCGACCGCGATCATCCCGACGGTCCCCGCCCGGTACGCGATCAGGACGGCGTCCCGGTCGGACCGCGACCACCGATGCAGCTTCGCCAGGAAGTACTGCTGGTAGACCACCCGGGGCAGAATGTAGATCGCCGTCAGCAGGGTCATCGGCACGGCGATCACTGCCGCCGCCTCGGCGCTGAGGAACTCACCGGAGACCACCACACCCAGGTTCATGCCGAGCAGGTAGAAGAGGCTGCCGAACATGAACGGAACGGCGCCGCCGACGAGGTGCCGGGCGCGGGGCGGCCGGCCGGGCCGCACCACCGCCCCGGCATGCCCCTCCAGGCGGGTGCGCCCGCGCCAGAAGGGGGTGATCAACCCGACGCTGAGCAGCACAGTCGCCACCGCCACCAGCGACCAGCCCGCAGCGGCAGTGGTCGCCGACAGCCCGAGCAGCCCGACCAGCACGGCGATCAGCAGCCGCCCGAGGTGCGGCGCGAGCTGCACGGCCGCGAGCTGCCCGTAGGTACCCCGCAGCTGCAGGACGGAGACCGACAGCGCCATCCCGGCCTGGGCCAGGATCACCGGGGCGAGGATGATGCGCAGGTCGGCGGGGAGCGGGTCGCTACGGTCGAGTAGTCCCCAGGCGACCATCGCCAGCACCTGGACGGCGGAGCAGGCGAGCACCAGCCGCACCGATGGCCGGACCCAGCGCAGGGCGCGCGGCCCCTCGCGCCCGAAGCGCTGTAACCAGAACTCCGCGACGCCGAAGAGAGCGAGCGGGCCGGCGAGGGTCATCAGCGACAGCACCGACATGAACGCACCGAAGTGTGCCTGCGGCAGGCTGCGCGCCAGCAGCACCTGGGCGAGGAAGGCCAGCACGGTGAGGCCAACCTGGCTGAACCCAAGCAGGCCCAGCTGGCGCAGGCGGCGGCCGAGCCCTCCGGTGCGTCGCGGCGCCGGGGCGGAGGCGGGCGACCCGAGCGCGGTGCCGGTGGCCGTCATCGCGCCGCCCAGGACGGCAGGAACGACGCCAGCTCGGCCAACTCGGCCGCGGTCCGGGCCTGCCACGCGCTCTTGGCCGCCGCGATCCGGACGGGCCGCGCCGGGTCGTCGGCCAGCGCCGCGCGGACGCCGGCGGCGAGCGCCACCGCCTCGTTCGGGACCAGCGTGGCAAAGGTGCCGAACAGCTCCTCGGTAGTGGCGGTGTGGGACAGCACCAGCGGCCGGGCGGCGCTGAGCGCCTCGCAGGCGCCGCTGGGCTGGCAGCCCTCCCGGTCGGTGAGCACGACCACTGCACGGGAACCGGCCAGCGCCGCCTCGTAGTCCCGCAGGTCGAGGAAGCCCAGGGTGCGCAGGTTGGGCAATCGGGCCGCCCGGTCGCGCAGCGGCTCGGGCAACTTGTGCAGGGGGGCGGTGGTGGCGAAGGCGACGTCCGGGAGCGCCTCGATCGCGCCGAGCAGGACGTCCATCGGCTCATCCGGGGCGGCTGTCGCGACCACGAAGACCCAGCCCTGCGGCGGCGCGGGCGGGATCTCCCGGAGTGGGTCGTGCACCACCAGAGTCCGCAGGCCTGCGAAGGTGGCGCGTGCGATCCCGTCCGCCTCCCGGTTGTGGGTCAGCACCAGCCGGGCCCCGCGCAGCACCTGCTCGGTGCCCGGGACCCGCCGCCACCAGGACTGGAACTGGCCGTTATGCGCGTCGACGATGTACGGCACGCGGGCCAGGTGCGGCGCGAGTGCGGTGAAGTGGGGCTGGGTCTGGGCGACCACGAACGGTGGCCGCTCGGCCCGGAGCCGGGCGAGGTCATGCCGGGCGTGGGCCAGGTAGTCACCCGGCCGGAGCAGCTTGCCGGTCGCCCGGTGCGGCCGCCACACCATTTCCGCGCCCAGTGCCTGCGCGAGCACGTCGGAACGTCGCTGGTACTTCTTCCATGAGATGAAGAGCGGCGGGCTCATGCCTGCACTCCCGGGGTGGATCGGGGCCGCATCGAGTGCTGCGCGGCCACGGCGGACGGCTCTGCCAGGGGATGGAACACGAGGAGCAGCATGTGCCCGAAGATGAACAGCCACACGTAGTACGAGTAGGAAGTCGGCTTCTGGGTCAGCGCGAAGACCGCCGTGGTGATGTAGAGCACCGCGAGCACCCAGCGCGCCTCGACGGTGATCAGCCGGCTGGTGGTACGCCACAGACTCACCGTGACCACCCCCATGAGCACGAGCCCGAGGATTCCCCAGACCACGAACACGCGGATCGAGTCGCTGTGCGCGTTCCACGGCTCGTACCCGAGGCCGGTGAGCCAGACCCCGAACGGCGCGTCGCCCCACGCGTCCGCGTAGTGGAACCAGATCTCCCCCCGCCCGCGCATGAAGTCCTTGTTGGTCACGTCGAGCGAGCCGACGTTCTTGACCAGGAACGCACCGCGCTGCCAGAGGAATCCGCCGAACCGGAACAGCAGGACGGCGAGCACCGCAGCCACCGCCACGGCCCCGGCGACGAACACCTTCAGCGGCAGGCCACGGACCCACCGGCCCATCGCCGGCAGCCGCCGGGCCTCCAGCGCCGCCATGATCATCAGGATGCACAGCAGGCTCACCCGGTGGGTACTGACGACCGCGGTGGCCACCAGCAGGGCGAGGACTCCGAGGCGCAGCACCGGCCTGAGTCGCAGCCGGTCCCCGGCGGCGTAGAGGAAGAACACCGCGAAGATGAGCAGCCGACCGAGCGAGGCCGGGTGGAAGTAGCCGCCGGAGGCGCGCCCAATGTTGCCGCCCGGCAGCTTGAAGAAGAACGTGTACGGCACCACGCCGGCCACCTGCAGCCAGGCGATGAGGCAGTGCACCACCGCGCCGCCGACCACCAGCAGCGTCACCCAGCGCATCCACTCGACGGAGAACCACTCCGGCTTCAGCAGCAGCACGGCGAACAGCGCGACCGGCGCGAAGCCGACCGCGAGCTGGGCCGCCTGCGTGACGATTCCCTTCTTCGGCGGCACGTACGAGCCGAAGATGTCGCGCAGGCCGGTCGCCGCGAAGGTCTGCAGAAACTCGTCCCGGGGCGCCAGCAGCAGCAGGTCGAGGACCGAAAGCAGGCCGAGAAGCAGCAGCGCGGCGAGGGCCGGGGCCAGCCCGGGTGGCAACCGCCGGACGCTGAGCGCGACAAGACCGAGGGCGAGTGCCATGAAGAGCGCGCCGACGCTGCTGCCGACCATGCCCAGGTCGACCGTGTCGTACTGGACCTTCGGGCCGGGAATGTCGAGTAGCGGCTTGCTCCCGACGATGACCAGCGACACGGCCGTTAGGATCCAGGCCGCGAACTGGAGGTGCCCCCGGAACGCGGTGCTCACGCCGCCCACCTGGCGGCCGTCGGGGGACTGCAACGCCGCCTCGTGCACACTGCTTCCTCCCGCCGCTCGCTGCCGGGGCAGCATACGCGAGCCATCAGACGGTGGAACGCAACAGTGAGACGCTGGTGCCGCTGAGCTTGACCACCCGGACCAGTTCGAACCGGGCGTTCAACGCCTTCTGCAGCGACGGGTCCATCCGCTCGCCCTGGTCCACCCCGGCGGGACCGCCGATCAGCCACAGCCGCTCGGCGGAGGCGAAGCATCCCGTCGCATCACGGCAACTGGCGGGGTAGCTGGGTGCGGCTCCGGGCCAGGCGGTGAAGACGCTGGGCGGGCTCTGCCGGCCGGCGCGGTGGAAGTAGTAGTTCACCCCGTCGCGCAGACGGGTGGGGTACCGCGTGTGGAAGGCGATCCGGTCGCCGGCGCCGATCTCGGTCACGATGACGCCGACGGCGCCACGCAGGTCCGGCTCACTTGCGAGAACGGCTGTGCGGTTCTCCGCCTGCGCGGGCAGCCCCAGGGCCGCGCAGAGCACGACGAGCATCGCGGGGATGACGTGCCGTCGCCAGGCCGGCGCGGTGACGGTCGAGATGGCCTGGACATGCCGGGCGACGGTCGCCACGGCCAGCAGGCACCAGGCGGGGATGGTGAACAACACGTAACGGTGCAGGAGCAGCGCCACCAGCGGTGAGATGAGCAGCAGCACGGCGAACGGGGCGACAGCCCAGACGCCGAGCAGGCCGCCGTTGCGGCCCAGGGTCCAGCAACCGAGCAGGGCGAGCCCGATGAGCACCGCGCCGACGGGCACGCTACCCGCCACCCGGGCCACCTGGTTGATGGTGCTGTCCCAGGTGGCTTCCGGAATCCAGGAGACCTGCCCGGCCTGGGAGCGGCCGATCACGACGAGGGGCAGGATGGGCAGCACGCCGACGGTGGCCGCCAGGAACCAGCGCACGGTGGTAGCCGCCCGGCGCAGAGACAGCACGTACCCGAGGTGCGCGAGCAGGATCAACAGCGTGACCAGATGCAGGAAGCCGGCCACGGTGACCACGACGGCGTACGGCAGCCACCGCGCCCACGAGGGCCGCTCGGCCGCCCCCAGCAACAGCAGGGTGGCGAGGACGGTGGCGGCTGTGGCGAGGGCGTACGGCCGTGCCTCCTGCCCGTACCGGGACATGGCCGGCAGGACGGCGACGAGCACCCCGGCGAGCAGGCCCGTCACCGGCTCGAACAGCCTCCGGCCGATGACGGCGGTCAGCGCGGCGGCGAGCGCCACCGCGAGCACCGACGGCGCGCGCAGGGCGACCTCCGAGTCCCCGAAGAGCGCGATCCAGCCGTGCATCAGCAGGTAGTACGGAGCGATGACCACGTCGGTGCCCCCGACCAGCTCGCGCAGGTCGCTGAGGGACTTTGTGGAGGTGGCCCACGTGGCGATCTCGTCACGCCAGAGCTGACGGCGGTCGAGGCCTTGAAGGACGACGAGGAGCGCGACCAGGGCGGGCACCCCAGGCACCGCCCACCGCAGCGCGCGCGCCGACGCCGAGATTCGGTCGGAATTCGCAGCCTGGGTGGCTGCCTCGGCATCTGCGGGCCCCGTCAGCGAACTGCCGGGAAACGTCAGGTCGACCATCTGCTCTGTCCTTGGAGGGTGGAGACACGACGCAACCACCACAAGATCGGATCGGATGTCGTGGCGGTCGCCGGCCATAGCGTAGACCGTCGAAGGTCAGTACGCGTTCCCGGCGTGGGTCAGGGTCTCCCAGGCGAAGAAGAAGGCCGGCCCGGCGGGACGGTTGGCCTGTACGAATTCCTTCGTCTCGGGCAGGTTGTAGCCCATTCTCGTGGCGTAGTGGTGGTAGGCGATCTCGGGCACGGGGGCGAGACCGGTCTGCAGGGTGCCACCGCACAGCCACGGCGGCACCGGCTTGCCCAGTTCGAGGCCGGCATGGAACTCCAGCGCCTCGGTGAGCCGCTCGCGCCCCTCGGCGTACAGGTCCTGGCCCTGGATCCACGCGGTCTCCGCGACGTGCGCCGCCGCCGCGAGGCCCCACCCGGTGTGCAGGAAGTCGCGGCAGGTCTCCTGGGCGAGCCCGTCCACGAACCTGCCCTGGCCACCCCAGTACTCGATGATCTGCCGTTTCGTCAGCGCCTCGCCCGGCGGCGCTTTCGGCAGCGGCCCGTCGGTGGACAGGTAGACATACGCGCGCAGCCGCCCCCGCCATTTGTCCAGGGCCTTGTCGAACGCGGCCCGGTCGTCGAGGAAGACGGCGATACCGGTCGCCGCGTCCAGCATGATCAGGTCCCAGTTTCCCGCTTTGTAGCGGTTGACCCCACCGATCACCACGGGAAGGAACACCGTGCGGAACATCCGCTCAGCTCGTGTCAGCCGGTCCGGCGGCCAGCCGGAGTAGGTGTGCTTGATCAGCTCGGCCGCCCGCACGAAGGTTGCTCCGGACCAGCCGGCCTGGAGTGACGCGTTGGAGTTGGTGTGTTCCTTCAGCACCTCGGACCAGGCGTCCAGGATCTCGATCGACTTCTCCGCGTACCGAGCGTCCCGGGTGAAGACCCACAACAGCGCGTGCGTGTAGGCGGCGACGGCGTCCTCGGCCTCGTCCGTGCATCCCCGGTCGGGCCGGGAGTAGAAGCCGCATTCCACGGTGGCGAGCGGCCTGGCTCGCCAGGTCAGCTGCGCGTACCGGCTGCGCTGCAAGGCGAGCCAGGCCGACTGCCAAGGTTCCTCGTCAGTGTTGATCTTCTTGAGTACGAAGTTGAGCTGAGCTGCGCTCACCAGCACACCGGGATGGAGGAAGCCACTGTGGCTGTCTCGGGACGAGCTCACCTGGGGTATGGGCATGGCATGCCCGGAGCCCCACACCGCCGGCTCTCCCAGCGGCGTGGTGCCGGCCTTGGCCGCCAGGAAGCCGCAGGTGACCGTCAGCACCGCCCCCGCGACCAACACCGCAACCCCACCGCGTGTCCTGGCCCAAGCCATCCCAACTCCCCGAACGACAGCCCATCCCGGCAAAGGGTGCCAACGAATCCCGCGCACCGCCAGTAGATCTTGCCGGCGCTCCCGCCGTCGAAACAGACAGGGACACGCTCGACGGCGATCGGGCCGGGATCTGACGAGCCGACGCCATCCCAGCCGGAGCCCACTGCAAGCCACCGGCGTCGATGTCAGGCTTTGGGTGGGTACTCAGGTGGCCAGCACCGCCACGCCGATCAGCACGGGCAGCGCCGCCACGGTCGACAGCAGTACCGAGTCCCGGGCCAGGACCGTGCCGCGCCCGTAGTGGGCCGCGTAGACGAAGACGTTCTGCGCGGTGGGCAGCGCGGCGGTGATCGTGCAGGCCAGCACGAGCACGTGCGGCAGGCCCAGCGCGAACCGGGCGACCAGGTAGGCCACCACCGGCTGGGCCACCGCCTTGAGCGCCACCGCGAGCCGTACCTCCGGCCCGGTGTCGCCGGAGCCGGGCACCGGGGCGCCGTGCAGCGAGAGCCCGTACGCGAGCAGGGTGGCCGGCACCGCCATCGCGGCGACCAGTTCGACGGGCCGCATGAGCGGCTCCGGCGGGGTCCAGCCGGTGAGCCCGACGGTGAGGCCGAGCAGGCAGGCGACGGTGACCGGGTTGGTGAGCGGTTGGGTGACTGTCGCGAGCAGCGAGCGCCGCCGTGGCCCGGTCGCGTTCTCCAGGAACACGAACGCCAGCGGCGCCATCACCACGAGCTGGAACATCAGCACCGGCGCCACGTAGGAGGCGTCACCCAGCACGTACACGGCGATCGGGATACCGATGTTGGCTGCGTTGACGTACGACGAGGCGAGCGCGCCGATCGTCGTCTCGGCCACCGGCCGGCGCCACCACAGCTTCGCGATCAGCACGAACAGGGCCGCCACGGCAGTCGCGCTGACCACCGTGACGACCAGGACGGACGAGATGACGGCATGGATGTCGGCCCGGGACACCGTGGTGAAGAGCAGCGCCGGGGTGGCGACGAGGAACGCCACCCGGGACAGCACGCCGCCCACCTCCGGGCCGAGCACCCCGCCGCGCCCGAGCAGGTAGCCGACGGCGATCACGGCCACGATGACGGCGAAGCCGTTCAGCACACCCTGCACCTGGTCTTCCTCCGCCTGCCGGGCCGGTCAGGGCCGCGCGCCGGTCTCCGCCCGGGCCACCGTCCAGGCCTCGGCCTGCTCGCTGAGCGTGACGCCGAGACCGGGTCGGTCCGGGACGACCATCCGGCCGTCCCGCAGCTCCAGCCGCTCGTTGAACAGCGGCTCCAGCCAGTCGAAGTGTTCCACCCAGGTCTCCCCCGGGTACGCGGCGGACAGGTGCAGGTGGATCTCCATGGCGAAGTGCGGCACCATCGACAGTCCCTTGTGGTCGGCGAGCGTGGTGATCCGCAGGAACTGGGTGATGCCGCCGACCCGGGGCGCGTCCGGCTGGATGAAGTCCACCGCGTCGGCCTCGATCAGCCGCCAGTGCTCCGCCGGGCTGGTCAGCATCTCCCCGGTGGCGATGGGGGTGTCCAGGGTGGCGGCCAGCCGGGCGTGCCCCTCGACGTCGTAGGCGTCCAGCGGCTCCTCGATCCAGACCAGGTTGAGCGGTTCCATGGCCCGGCCGAACCGCTGGGCGGTGCGCCGGTCCCACTGCTGGTTGGCGTCGATCATGAGGGGGAACCGGTCGCCGAGCGTCTCCCGGACCGCGGTCACCCGCTTGAGGTCGGCCGCGGTGTCCGGCTGCCCCACCTTGATCTTGATGCCGCCGATGCCGCCGGCGACCAGCGCCCGGGCGTTGTCCAGCACCTCCTCCAGTGGGCTGGAGAGGAAGCCGCCGGAGGTGTTGTAGCAGGGCACCGAGTCGCGGTGGGCGCCGAGGAGCTTGGCCAACGGCAGGCCGGCCCGCTTCGCCTTGAGGTCCCACAGGGCGATGTCGAGCGCGGCGATCGCCTGGGTGGCCAGGCCGCTGCGGCCGACCGAGGCACCTGCCCAGACCAGCTTCTGCCACAGCCGGGCGATGTCGTTGGGGTCCTCGCCGACGAGCTCCGGCGCCACCTCGGCGGCGTGGGCGAACAGACCCCGGCCGCCGGCCCGCTTCGAGTAGCTGAAGCCCAGGCCGTGGTGGCCGTCGGTGGTGACCACGTCGGCGAAGAGGAACGCCACCTCGGTCAGCGGCTTCTGCCGGCCGGTGAGCACCTTGGCGTCGCTGATCGGGGTGCGCAGCGGCAGGTACACCAGGCGCAGACCGACCCAGGCGATGCGGTCGCCGGAGGCGGCCGGGGACGAAGCGGCGGCCGGGTGCGCCGGGGCGGGAGAGGTCACCATCACTCCTCGGTTCGGTTGGCGGCGACGGCGAGGCCGCCGTCGGAGGTCGGGGTGGTCACCTGGTGCTCGACCTGGGCGGCCTGCCGGCCGCGGACGGCCCGCAGCGCCGGTACGACGACCACGGTGAGCACCAGCAGGGCGACCAGCGCCGCCGAGACGGGACGCTGGACGAAGCCGGTGAAGTCGCCCTCGAAGAGGCGCATCGACCGGCGGAACGACGACTCGAGCAACTCGCCGAGGACGAACGCCAGCACGAACGGGCCGGGCTCGAAGCCGAGCTTCTTCATCCCGTAGCCGACCAGACCGAGCGCGACGACGAGGAACATGTCGAAGACGTTGTTCCGGATGCTGTAGACGCCGACCATGGTGATCAGCACGGTGAGCGGGGCCAGGATGCCGGCCCGTACCCGCAGCAGGCGGACGAAGACGCCGATCAGCGGGATGCTCAGCAGCAGCAGGAAGATGTTTCCCACGTACATGGAGTTGACCACGCCCCAGAACACGTCCGGGTGCTCGGTGATGAGCTGCGGCCCGGGCGGGATGCCCTGCAGCAGCAGCGCGCCGAAGAGCACCGCCATGGTCGCGTTCGCCGGTACGCCGAGGGTCAGCAGCGGGATGAAGGACGAGGTCGCGGCGGCGTTGTTGGCGCTCTCCGGGCCGGCGACGCCCTCGATGGCGCCCTTGCCGAACCGGGACGGGTCCTTCGCCGCCCGCTTCTCCACGGCGTACGCGACCAGCGAGGACATGGTGGCGCCCCCGCCGGGGAGCACCCCGAGGACGAAGCCGACCACGGAGCCGCGCAGCACGGCCAGCCGGGACCGCAGCCACTCCGGTCGGGTCGGGATCGCCCGCCCGAAGGACAGCACGGCCGGTTGGGGTCGCAGCCGGTGTTCCAGGTTGTAGAGGATCTCCCCCACCCCGAACAGCCCCATGGCGACGATGACGAAGTCGATGCCGTCGGCGAGCTGGTCGCTGCCGAAGGTGAAACGGGGGATGCCCACCATCGGGTCCAGGCCCACGGTGGCCAGCAGCAGGCCGACGCCGGCGGCGGCCACGCTCTTGACCAGGGAGCCGCTGCCGAGGGTGGCGACCATGAAGATGCCGATCAGCGCCAGCAGGGTGTACTCGGCCGGTCCGAACTGCAGGGCGAAGTCGGCGACCAGCGGCGCGATGAGGGTGAGCAGGATGATCGAGGCGGTGCCGCCGATGAACGAGCCGATCGCGGCGATGCCCAGCGCCGAACCGGCCCGGCCCTTGCGGGCCATCTGGTAGCCGTCGAGCGCGGACACCACGGTCGATGCCTCGCCGGGCAGCCGGAGCAGCACCGAGGTGATGGTGCCGCCGTATTGGGCGCCGTAGAAGATGCCGGCCAGGAGGATGACCGCCGCGGCGGGCTCGATGCCGTACGTGACCGGCAGCAGGATGGCGATGGTGGCCGCGGGTCCCAGCCCGGGCAGCACCCCCACCAGCATGCCCAGCGTCACGCCGAGCAGGCAGTAGAGCAGGTTCTGCGGTTCGAACACCACCGCGAACCCGGACAGCACGGGGGTCAGGTCCATGGTGGATCTCCTCTCTGGCGGAGGGTCAGATGACGATCAGGTGGGGCAGCGGCA
The DNA here is from genome assembly GCF_001905095.1 of Micromonospora sp. CB01531. Lineage (GTDB taxonomy): Bacteria > Actinomycetota > Actinomycetes > Mycobacteriales > Micromonosporaceae > Micromonospora. Next base: position 147,539 of record NZ_LWLS01000001.1, on the reverse strand, counting down.
CCCCGAGCGCGGTGATGAAGAGCCCGTACAGGGCGGCCGTCGTGAGCACCGACACCAGCGCGGTGGTGCGCCATCCCTCGCGCCCGAAGAACCGCAGCCAGAGCACCAGCACCAGCACGGTGGGGATCTCGAAGCCGACGAGCTCGAACAGGAAGGCGTAGAGGGCGAGACTGGCGGCGCCGACGAGCACCACGCCGGTGCCCCGGGTGAACGCCTCGGTGTCCGTCGTCCCGCGGGCCCGCAGCACCAGGGCCACCCCGCTGACCAGCAGCAGCACCGCGACGATTGTCGGCCACAGGCCCGGGCCGGGCTCGGTCAGCGTGCCGAGTCCCAACCCGTGGGCCAGCCAGAGGGTGACCAGCCCGAGCAGTACCGGCACCGCACCCGCCACGGTGGCGAGGACCGGGCCGCCCGGGGAGATCTCCTCCGCGGGCGGCGCGGTCGCGGGCTCCGCGGCCTCCTGTGGTACGCCGGCCGACTCGCCCGGCGACTCGGGCGGTACGGCGTCGGCCGGGGCGGCCGGTCGGGTGTCGCTCACTGTCATTTCCCGGATCCGAAGGTGAGGCCGAACTTCTTGCTCAGGTCGGCGTACTCCTTGGCGGCGTCGGTCAGGTGCTGGCGTGCCTCCTGGTCGGAAACCTCCCAGCGCTCCATGTAGTTGTCCTTGAGGAACTTGTCGTACGCCGCGTCCTTGCGCGCCTCGGCGAACGAGTCGGTCAGCTTCTTGGCGACCGCGTCCGGCAGTCCGGTGGGCGCGACGATGAAGCGGCGCTGGTCGACCACCACGTCGAAGCCCTTCTCCGGGGCGGTCGGCACGTCGGGCAGGTAGCTGCTGCGCTTCTCGGAGAAGATCGCGAGCGGGCGGAACTTGCCGGCCTTGATCTGCGGCATGGTCTCGGCGAGGGAGCCGGAGAGAGCGTCCACCTGCTTGCCGAGCAGGGCGGTCGCGGCCGGCGCGCCCCCGTCGAACGGCACGTCGGTGGCCTTGACGTTGGCCGCCTTGAACAGCAGGGCCTGGGAGAGCTGGGCGCCGGTGCCCACGCCGGTGGTGGCGTACCGGAGGGACGGGGCCTTGAGCAGGTCCTCCAGCGTCTGGTACGGCGAGGCCGCGTTGACCACGAGGACGTAGTCCTCCTGGGTGAGCGTGGTGAGGATGGTCATCTTGTCCGGCTGGATGGCGGTGGGGTCCTGCACGGCCAGCGGGGT
>NZ_LWLS01000001.1:0-146267 GCF_001905095.1 Micromonospora sp. CB01531 | reverse complement strand
CCAGCAGGGCGATGTTGTAGCCGTCCGGCGCGGACGCCAGCACCTCCTTGCCGCCGACGGCGCCGTTGGCGCCGGGCTTGTTGGTGACGACCACCGACTGGCCGAGCGGCTTCTCGGCGGCCTTGCCGATGGCCCGGCTGATCAGGTCGCCGCTGCCGCCCGGGGCGAACGGCACGGTGAACTGGACCGCGCGGGTCGGGTAGTTGCCGCCCGCGGCGTCCTTGCCGCCCTGCACGCCGGAGCAGGCGGCGACCGGCAGCACGGCGAGCGCGGCGAGGCCGGCCAGCAGCCGGCGGCGGGACGGGGACGGGAGGGGGGATCTCATGACGACTCCTCGTGCGTGTGGGGGTGGTGGGGGTCAGCCCCGGACCAGGCACGGACGTTTGGGGTGGAACGTCCAGTCGGGGATGAGGTAGCGCATCGCCTCGGCGTCGTCGCGGGCGCCGAGGCCGTGTTCCAGGTAGAGCTGGTGGGCCGCCTCGACCCGGTCCAGGTCGAGCTCGACGCCGAGGCCCGGCGCGGTGGGAACCGCGATGGCGCCGTCGGCGATGGTCAGCGGGTTCTTCGTGAGCCGCTGGCCGTCCTGCCAGATCCAGTGGGTGTCGATGGCGGTGATCTCGCCGGGCGCGGCGGCCGCGACGTGGGTGAACATCGCCAGCGACACGTCGAAGTGGTTGTTGGAGTGCGAGCCCCAGGTCAGCCCCCAGGCGTCGCACAGCTGGGCGACGCGCACCGAGCCGGCCATGGTCCAGAAGTGCGGGTCGGCCAGCGGGATGTCGACCGCGTCGGCGCGGATCGCGTGGCCCAGCTCCCGCCAGTCGGTGGCGACCATGTTGGTGGCCGTACGCAGGCCGGTGGCCCGGCGGAACTCGGCCAGCACCTCGCGGGCCGAGAACACCCCCTCGGCGCCGCACGGGTCCTCGGCGTACGCGAGCACGTCGCGCAGCTCGCGGCAGAGCGCGACGGCGTCCCGGAGCAGCCAGCCGCCGTTGGGGTCGAGCGTGATCCGGGCGTCCGGGAATCGCCCGGCCAGCGCCCGCACCGCCTCGGCCTCGACCGGGCCGGGCAGCACCCCGCCCTTGAGCTTGAAGTCGCGGAAGCCGTAGCGGGCCCGGGCCGCCTCGGCCAGGGCGACGACGGCCTCCGGGGTCAGCGCCTCCTCGTGCCGCAGCCGCAGCCAGTCGTCGGCCGCGTCCGGCTCGCTCCGGTACGGCAGGTCGGTCCGGTTGCGGTCGCCGACGAAGAACAGGTACCCGAGGGTGGGCACGCTGCTGCGCTGCTGGCCGTCGCCGAGCAGGGCGGCCACCGGCACCTCCAGGTGCTGGCCGAGCAGGTCCAGCAGCGCCGCCTCCAGCGCGGTCACCACGTGCACGGTGGTCCGCAGGTCGTACGTCTGCGCGCCCCGGCCGCCGGCGTCGCGGTCGGCGAAGCGTGCCCGGACGGCGGCCAGCACGGCGTGGTGCTGCCCGACGGGCCGGCCGAGCACCAGGTCCCGGGCGTCGGAGAGGGTCTGCGTGATGGCCGGGCCGCCGGGCACCTCGCCGACGCCGAGCCGTCCCTCGCTGTCGGTGAGGAGCACCAGGTTGCGGGTGAAGAAGGGGGCGTGCGCGCCGCTGAGGTTCAGCAGCATGGAGTCGTGCCCGGCGACCGGCACGACCCGCATCCCGGTCACCACGGGGGTGCGGGGCGGGGCCACGGTGGGCGCCTCGGCAAGTTCGCTGGTCATGGCTCAGTCCCGTCCCGGATGGCCGTCGACGCGCCGCCACAGCCCCAGCGGATTGTCGTCGGCGAGTTCGGCGGGCAGCAGGTCGGCCGGCACGTTCTGGTAGCTCACCGGACGCAGGAAACGGTCGATCGCCAGGGTTCCGACCGAGGTGCTCCGCGGGTCGGAGGTGGCCGGGAAGGGGCCGCCGTGGACCACGGCGTGCCCCACCTCGACCCCGGTGGGCCAGCCGTTGACCAGCACCCGGCCGGCTTTGAGCTCCAGCTCGGCGAGCAGCCGGCGGGCCCGCGGGTGGTCGGCGGGGGCCGCGTGCACGGTGGCGGTGAGCTGCCCGTCGAGTCGTTCGACGATCTCCCGCAGCTGGTCGTCGCCGGTCACCCGGACCACCACGGTCACCGCGCCGAAGACCTCCTCACGCAGCGCCGGCTCGGCCAGGAACGTCGCGCCGTCGGTGACCAGCAGTCCGGTCCGGCCGGCGCAGGCGATGCCCGCGCCCGCGGCGCCCCGGGCCACGGCGCGTACCCCGTCGAGCGCGGCCAGCCGGTCGAGGCCCCGGTCGTACGCGGCGTGGATGCCGGCGGTCAGCATCGGCGCCGCCGGGACGCCCCGGACCGCCTCGGCGGCGGCCGCCACGAACTCGTCGAACCCGTCGCCGTCGGGCAGGAAGACCAGGCCGGGGCTGGTGCAGAGCTGCCCGACGCCGACGGTCACCGAGCCGATCAGGGCGGCACCCAGCTCGGCGCCCCGCTCGGCCAACGCGCCGGGCAGCACGAACACCGGGTTGACGCTGGACATCTCGGCGTACACCGGGATGGGTTCCGGGCGGGCGGCGGCCGCAGCGACCAGGGCGAGCCCGGCGGCGCGGGAGCCGGTGAACCCGACCGCCCGGATCCGGGGGTGGCGGACCAGGGCGGCGCCCAGCCCCGTGCCGTCGCCGTACAGCAGGGAGAAGGTGCCCTCGGGCAGGCCGTGCTCGCGTACCGCGGCCTGGACGGCCCGGCCGACCAGTTCGGACGTGCCGGGGTGGGCCTCGTGCGCCTTGACGACGACGGGGGCGCCGGCGGCCAGCGCCGAGGCGGTGTCGCCGCCGGCGACGGAGAAGGCCAGCGGGAAGTTGCTCGCGCCGAAGACCGCGACCGGGCCGAGCGGGACGCGACGCTGCCGCAGGTCCGGTCGGGGCAGCGGGACCCGGTCGGGCTGGGCCGGGTCGATCCGGACGTTGAGCCAGTCGCCGTCGCGGACGACCGAGGCGAAGAGCCGGAGCTGGTTGCAGGTACGGGCCCGTTCGGCGAGCACCCGGGCCGCCGGGATGCCGGCCTCGGCCACCACCCGCTCGACCAGGGTGTGGCCGAGCGCCTCGAGGTTGGTGGCGATGCTCTCCAGGAACGCGGCCCGGGTCGCCAGGTCGGCGTGCCGGTAGCCGTCGAACGCGGCCCAGGCGAGTTCGGCGGCGCGGTCGACCTCGGCGGCGCCGCCCAGGCCGTACGCCGGTTCCAGCGTCCGCCCGCTGCGCGGGTCGACGGCCCGGACCTCGCCCTCGTTGCCGTGGACCTCGGCGGAACCGATCAGCATGGCGCCGGTGAGCAGTGTGGTGTCGCTGGTGGTCATGGCGGTCAGCCCAGCTTCTCGATGAGGGTGGTTAGCGCGCCCTGCTCGTCGGCGGTGAGGTCGGTCAGCGGCGGCCGGACCGGGCCGGCGGGGCGGCCGACGACCCGCATCCCAGCCTTGATGATCGAGACCGCGTAGCCGGCCTTGCGGTTCCTGATCTCCAGGTACGGCAGCACGAACTCGTTGAGCCGGGTGTAGACGCCGGCCCGGTCCTGGGCCCGCACGGCGGCGTAGAACTCCAGCGCGAAGGTGGGGGCGAAGTTGAAGATCGCGGACGAGTAGGTGGTCACGCCCAGCTCCAGGTAGGGCAGGGCGAACGTCTCCGCGGTGGGCAGGCCGCCGATGTAGAGCAGCCGGTCGCCGATCGTGGCGTACAGCCGGGTCATCAGCTCGATGTCGCCGACGCCGTCCTTGAAGCCGATCAGGTTGGGGCAGGTCGCCACCAGCCGCTCCATGGTCGGCACGGTGAACCGGCCGTTGGCCCGGTGGTAGACCACCACGCCCAGCGAGGTGGCCGCACAGACCGCCCGCACGTGGGCGGCGAGACCGTCCTGGCTCGACTCGGTCAGGTACGGCGGGAAGAGCAGGATGCCGTCGGCGCCGGCCCGCTCGGCGTCGCGGGCCAGGTCGACCGCCTGGGCGGTGCCGAAGCCGGCCGGCGCGATGATCGGCGTCGTGCCGCCGCTGCCCGCCACCGCCGCCCGCACCACCCGGGCGATCTCGTCCGGGGTCAGGGAGAAGAACTCCCCGGTGCCGCCCGCGGCGAACAGCCCTGCCGCCGGGTACGAGGCGAGCCAGCTCAGGTTCTCCCGGTACGCGGCCTCGTCGAACTCCAGCTCGGGGGTGAAGTGGGTGACGGGGAAGGACAGCAATCCGCTCCCCAGCACGCGCTGAAGCTCTTCCGGGGTGTGTCGGGTCATCTCGCTGGACTCCTGTTTCGCGTAGGTGACCAGGAGGTTAAGCACCTCGGGTGATACCAGTCCAACACGAGTTGGGCATTGGCTGATACCTTCCCGGCATCATCGCTGGAGGTGCCATGTTCACCCTCGATCAGCTCCGGGGCTTCGTGGCGGTCGCCGAGGAAGGCCACGTCGGGCGGGCGGCCGCCCGGCTGCGGATGACCCAGCCGCCGCTGAGCCGCCAGATCCAGCGGCTGGAACGCGCCACCGGGCTGCTGCTGTTCGAGCGAACGTCCACCGGCGTCACCCTCACCCCCGCTGGCCGGGTATTCCTCGACGAGGCGCGGCGGCTGCTCACCCTGGCCGCCACCGCGCCGCTGACCGCGCGCCGGGTCGCCGACGGCACCGCCGGGTCGATCCGGATCGGCTTCACCGCCGTGTCGGCGCTGACCGTGCTCGGGCGCTGGATCGCCACCGCGGCCGAACACCTGCCCGGCGTGGACCTGGTGCTCTCCGAGATGGTCACCCGGGTCCAGCTCGACGCGATCCTCGCCGGCGAGCTGGAGGTGGGGCTGGTCCGCGAGGTGCCACGCAGCGAGCTGCTCGCCTCCCGGCTGGTGCACACCGAGTCGCTGGTGCTGGCGGCGCCCCGCGACCACCCGCTGACCCGGCTCGGCCGCTCGCCCCGGCTCGCCGACGTCGCCGAACACGACGTGGTCACCTACTCGCCCTCGGAGGCGTGGTACTTCTACGAACTGGTGGTCGCCGCGTTCCACCAGGCCGGCGTCGCCCCCCGGTACGTCCAGCACATCAGCCAGGTGCACACCCTGCTGTCGGTGGTCAACGCCGGCCTGGGGGTGGCCCTGGTGCCGCGCTCGGCGTCCGCGCTGCGACTGGAGAACCTGGCCTTCCTCGACGTGACCGACATCGAGGAAGGCACGGTGAAGCTGCACAGCGTGTGGCGCACCGGCCACCAGAACCCGGCCCTGGCGGCGCTGCTGGCGCGGGTGACCGGCTGATCAGGCACCCGCGCCGACGCTCGGTCAGGCCGCCGGCAGGAGCACCTTGGCGGCCAGCTTGGCCAGCTCGCGCAGCGCCTTGCCACGGTGGCTGACCGCGTCCTTCTCCTCCGGAGTCAGCTCCGCGTTGGTCCGCTCCTGACCGTCGCCGAGGAAGATCGGGTCGTACCCGAAGCCGCCGTCGCCGCGCGGGGCCCGCAGCAGCCGACCCGACTGCCGGCCGTCGACCAGGTGTTCCTTGCCGCTCGGCAGCACCAGCGCCACCGTGCAGACGAAGGCCGCACCCCGGTGCTCGTCCGCCAGGTCGGCGATCTGGTCCAGCACCAGCTGGAAGTTGGCCCGGTCGTCGCCGTGCCGGCCGGCCCAGCGGGCGCTGAACACGCCCGGCATGCCGTTGAGCGCGTCCACGGCGAGCCCGGAGTCGTCGGCGATGGTCGGCAGGCCGGTACGCCGGCAGCCCTCCCGCGCCTTGATCAGCGCGTTCTCGCCGAAGGTCAGGCCGGTCTCCGGCAACTCCGGATACTCCTCGACGTCGTCCAGCCCGAGCAGGGCGATCCGGTGCGCGCCGAGCGCGCCGTCGAGGATCCGCTGGAGCTCGACGAGCTTCTTCCGGTTCCGGGTGGCGAGCAGGACTGTGTTCATGAAAGACCACCTTCGTTCGCGACTGCGGGGCTCGCAAGCTCGCACCTCGCGCTCACTGGAGCGCCTTCCGCTGCGCGTCGGCCAGTTCCAGGCAGCCCACCACGCCCAGGTCGAGCAGGGCGTCGAGCTGCTCCCGGGCGAAGACGCCGGCCTCGCCCGTCCCCTGCACCTCGACGAAGTCGCCGGTCCCGGTGCAGACCACGTTCATGTCGACCTCGGCGGCCACGTCCTCCTCGTAGCAGAGGTCCAGGCGCGGCTCGCCGGCGATGATGCCGACGCTGACCGCGGCCACCGAGCGGTGCATCACCTTCTCCACCTTGCCGGCCAGGGCCTTGCGCTCGGAAAGCCAGGTCACCGCGTCGTGCAGCGCCACGTACGCGCCGGTGATCGCCGCGGTCCGGGTGCCGCCGTCGGCCTGGAGCACGTCGCAGTCGAGCACGACCGAGTTCTCGCCGAGCGCCTTCAGGTCGATGCAGGCCCGCAGGCTGCGGCCGATCAGCCGGGAGATCTCGTGGGTACGCCCGCCGATCTTCCCGCGCACGCTCTCCCGGTCGGAGCGGGTGTTGGTGGCCCGGGGCAGCATCGCGTACTCGGCGGTGACCCAGCCGAGCCCGGAGCCCTTGCGCCAGCGGGGCACCCCCTCGGTCACGCTCGCCGTGCAGAGCACCCGGGTCGCGCCGAACTCGACGAGGACCGAGCCCTCCGGGTGGGTGCTCCAGCCCCGGGTCAGGGTCACCGGTCGGAGTTGGTCGGGCCGCCGCCCGTCAGGTCGCGCCATGCCTGCACCTTATGCGGTGCGGTGATCGAAGCGCTCCGCGGTGTGCCCTCTGCCCGGGCGGGTCGGTGGCTCGCGTCCGAAGCGCGGGCCGGTCGGTCCAGTCCGACCCGGCGGTGGCGGGGCCCAGCTCGCCGCCGGAACGAGCGGAGCGGCACGGGTCAGGGCGGGCCGGGTGCCTCCGTCGCGGCGTCGGCGGGGACCGGTGCAACGCCGTGCGCGCGGAGGAAACCGGCGACCGCGGCGGGCCAGCCGAACTCCTCGGCCCGGTGCCGGGCGGCCGACCGCCGCGCCACCTCCGGGCGCTCCAGCAGCCGGACGACCGCGGCGGCGATCGCCGACGGGGTGCCGTAGGCGGCCAGCCCGCCCGGCCCGATCACCTCCGGCAGCGCACTGGCCGCATTGGCCACCACCGGGGTGCCGCTGGCCAGCGCCTCCAGCCCGGCCAGGCCGAAGGTCTCCACCGGACCGGGTGCGAGCACCACGTCCGCGCTGGCCAGCAGCGCGGCGATGGCGGCCCGGTCGGGCAGGAAGCCGGCGAAGTGCACCGGCAGGCCGGCCGCGCGCCGGGCCAGCGTCGCCCGCAGCGGCCCGTCGCCGACCATCACCAGCACTGCGGGTACGCCGGCGCGGCGCAGCCGGGCGAGGGCGGCCACCGCCAGCTCGGGGCGTTTCTCCACCGACAACCGGGCGCAGTGCACCAACAGCACCTCGGTGTGGTCGGCGTACCGCTCACGCAGCACCGGGTCGGCGCGGTCGGGGTGGAACGTGGTCAGGTCGACCCCGAGCGGCACGAGGTCGACCGGCGGGCCGGCGAGGCGGTCGAACTCCTCCGCTGCCCAGCGGGTGGTGCAGACCACCCGGTCGTAGTGGTGCAGGGTCTCCCGGTTGAGCCGGTCGGCGACCCGCCGGGCCGGGGCGCCCGGCAGCCGCCACTGCCCGAGCAGCCCGGTCAGGCTCTCGTGCGAGACCATCACCGACGGCACGCCGTGCGCCCGGGCCCACCGGCCGGTCCAGCGCAGGGTGCTCCGGTCGGAGACCTCCAGCCGGTCGGGCGCCAGGTCGGCGAGCACCCCGGCCAGCCGGCGCCGGTCGGTCAGCAGCCGGTACCCGCCGCTGCCCGGCAGCACCGGCCCCGGCAGGGTGACCACGCGGCCCCACGGCTGCCGGGTGTCGGCGTACCGCTCGCCGGGGATCACCAGCACCGGTTCGTGGCCGGCGGCCAGGTAGCCCTCGCCGAGGTGCCGCAGGGCGGTACGCAGCCCGCCGGAGCGGCCGGTCACGAAGTTGGCCACCCGGACGATGCGTACCCCGCTCACCTGGGGGCCCGGAGGCCGGCGAGCGGCGTGCCGGCGACGGCGGCCTGGTAGTGCCCGACCAGTTCGTCGCCGACGGCGCTCCAGCTGCGGCGGCTGACCGCCGCCCGGGCGGCGGTGCCGTACCGGGTCCGGCGGTCGGGGTCGGCGACCAGCTCGGCCACGGCGGCGGCGAGCGCGTCCCCGTCGTCGGGCGGGACCAGCAGCCCGGTCACGCCGGACTCGACCAGGTCGACCGGGCCACCGCTGGCCGGCGCCACCACCGGCACGCCGCTGGCGGCGGCCTCCTGCAGGGTCTGCCCGAACGTCTCGTGCGGGCCGGTGTGGACGAACACGTCGAGGCTGGCGTAGAGGCGGGCCAGCGCCTCCCCGTGCTGCACGCCGAGGAACCGCACCCCGGGCAGGGCGCGTTCGAGCTGCCGGCGGGCCGGGCCGTCGCCGGCCACCACGACCCGTACGCCGGGCAGCCGGGACGTCGCCGCGAGCAGTTCCACCCGCTTCTCGGGGGCGAGGCGGCCCACGTAGCCGACGAGGAGGTCGTCGTCGGGTGCCAGGGTACGGCGCAGCGGGTCGCTGCGCCGGGTCGGGTGGAACAGGTCGGCGTCCACGCCCCGCCGCCAGAGCCAGATCCGCTGGATCCCGTTGGCGATCAGGTCGGCGGCGGCGCGGGTCGACGGCGCGAGGTTGCGCTGCGCGCAGTTGTGGATCTCGCGGAGCCGGCGCCAGGCCGCGGCCTCACCCCAGCCGACCCGGTACGCGCGGGCGTAGGAGGCCACGTCGGTCTGGTAGACGGCGACGACGGGCAGGTCGTGCCGGACGGCCAGGGTCGCCCCCGCCGCGCCGAGGACGAACGGGCTGGCGAGGTGGACGACGTCCGGCCGGTGGCCGAGCAGGGCGGCGGCCAGCCCGGCGGTCGGTACGCCGAGCCGGAAGCCCTGGTAGCGCGGCAGCGGCAGGCTGGGGATCCGCACCACGGGGTAGGGGTGCGGATCGGTGGGTCGGTGCCGGCCGCGGGCGGGCGCGGGCGCGATCACGAGCGGCTCGTGTCCCCGCGCCACGAGGTGTTCGGCGGTCCGGACGACGGAGTTCGCCACGCCGTTCACATCCGGCGGGAACGACTCGGTCACGATGGCGATCCGCATGGCCCGAGGGTGGGGGCCGGACGGGTGCGCCAGGCGACCAGCCGCTGACGGATCGGCGAACACTACGGCAACGCGGCGCGCCGCCGTCGTGGTCAGACGTCGTAGCAGGCGCCGGGGCGGACCACGTCCAGCGGCCCGACGTACGCCCCGGCCGCCGACTCGACGGTGTGCGCCTCGCTGCCCCAGGCCGCCACCAGATGGGTGAGCAGCAGTCGACCCACCCCCGCCTTGGTGGCCGCCTCGCCGGCCTCCCGGCCGGTCAGGTGCAGGTCCGGTGGGTTCTCCACGCCGTCGAGGTAGCTGGCCTCGCAGAGGAAGAGGTCGGCGCCCTGGGCGAGGCGCAGCAGCGCGTCGCAGGGCGCGGTGTCCGCCGAGTAGCAGAACACCCGGCCGTTGTGTTCCAGCCGCACGCCGTACGTCTCGATCGGGTGGTTCATCCGGTCGACGGTGACGGTGAACGGGCCGATCGGGAAGGTGCCGGGCTGGAGCCCGTAGAACTGGTAGACGTCCTCGACCGTGCTGTCCTCCTGCCCGTACGCGCTGGCGATCCGGTCCGGCGCGCCGGAGGGGGCGTAGACCGGCAGGGGCGGGTATGGGCCGTCCGGGGCGTAGCGGCGCACCACCACGTAGGACGCCGCGTCGAGCATGTGGTCGCAGTGCAGGTGGGTGAGGAGGATGGCGTCGGGGGCGTGCAGCCCGACGTAGCGCTGGAGGGTGGAGAGCGCCCCCGGGCCGAAATCGATCAGGAGGCGGAAGCCCTCCGCCTCCACCAGGTAGGCGGAGCAGGGGGACTCGGGGCCGGGGAAGCTGCCCGCGCAGCCGAGGACGGTCAGTTGCATCCGGTCGCCCCGATGTCACGCTTCGTAGTCGAAACGCCGGCAGTCGTTCCGCCGATGATCACAACCGACGCGTACGCCACGCTGCGCAGCCTACGCGTCGGTCCGGGCGGGCAAGAATGATCCAACGGAAGTTGTCATCAACGTGACACCCGTACACGTCCGGTGCCGACACGGCGGAGGCGGGCCGGCTGGCGGATGACGCCGACCGGCCCGAACCGCCGACCGTCAGGCCCAGAGCTGCCCATCGAGGGCGTCCTCGGCGTCCGCCAGGGTGCCCCCGTACGCCCCGGTCGACAGGTACTTCCAGCCGCCGTCGGCGATTACGAACGCGACGTCGGCCGGGCGGCCCGCCCGGACCGCCTCGTGCGCCACCGCCAGGGCGGCGTGCAGGATCGCGCCGGTGGAGAAGCCGGCGAAGATCCCCTCCACCTCGACGAGCTGCCGGGTACGCAGCACCGCGTCCCGGGTGCCCACCGAGAACCGCCGGGAGAGCACCCCCGCGTCGTAGAGCTCGGGGACGTAGCCCTCGTCGATGTTGCGCAGGCCGTAGACCAGCTCGCCGTAACGGGGCTCGGCGGCGACGATCTGGATGCCGTCGACCTTCTCCCGCAGGAAGCGCCCGGTGCCCATCAGGGTGCCGGTGGTGCCCAGACCGGCCACGAAGTGGGTGATCGTGGGCAGGTCGTGCAGCAGCTCCGGCCCGGTCGTCTCGTAGTGCGCCCGGGCGTTCGCCTCGTTGCCGTACTGATAGAGCATCACCCAGTCGGGGTGCTCGGCGGCGATCTGCTTCGCGGTGGCGACGGCCTGGTTGGAGCCGCCGGCGGCCGGCGAGAAGATGATCTCCGCGCCGTACATCCGGAGCAGCTGGACCCGCTCGGTGGAGACGTTCTCCGGCATCACGCAGACCAACCGGTATCCGCGCAGCTTGGCCACCATGGCCAGGGAGATCCCGGTGTTGCCGCTGGTCGGTTCCAGGATGGTGTCACCCGGTCGGAGCTGCCCCGCCGCCTCGGCGGCGCGGACCATGAACAGGGCGGCCCGGTCCTTGATGCTGCCGGTCGGGTTCCGGTCCTCCAACTTGGCCCAGAGCCGCACCGGCGGCGCCCCGTCGGGCACCGTCGGCGAGAGCCGGGGCAACCCGATCAACGGCGTACCGCCGCAGGCATCGAGCAGGCTGTCGTACCGCGCCATGACGACCGCCGTCAGCGGCGCGCTGCGCGCGCGCCCACCGCACCGTGCTGCGCGATCGCCGCGGCGGCGGCGAAGCCGAACGCGCCGCCCGCCACGGCCGGCAGGATGGTGACGCTGTCACCGTCGTTGAGCTTGGCGTCGAGCGCGCCGAGGAAACGGACGTCCTCGTCGTTGACGTAGACGTTGACGAACCGGTGCAGCGCGCCGGCGTCGGTGACCAGCCGGGCCTTCAGGCCGGCGTGCCGGGCGTCCAGGTCTGTGAGCAGGTCGGCGAGCGTGTCGCCGGCGCCCTCGACGACCTTCGCGCCGCCGGTGTAGCTGCGCAGGATGGTGGGGATGCGAACCTCGATGGCCATGATGTCTCGTGCTCCTTGAACGGGTGGTGCCAGGTGACGGGGGAAAGAAGGAGGTGCCGGCGCTGGAAGGTCAGCGGCCGGAACACTCGTAGTCGACCGTCGCCGGGCTCTGCCCGAACATGTAGGACTGGACGGCGTGCGGGTCCACGGCGGCATCCACGATCCGGACCGGCTCCTCGGTCACCACCCCGTCGACGATGCGGAAGGAGCGGATCTCTTCCGTGTCGGGTTCGCGGGTCGAGACGAGCAGGTAGTGCGCTCCCGGCTCACCGGCGAAGGAGATGTCCGTCCGGGACGGGTACGCCTCCGTCGCGGTGTGCGAGTGGTAGATGACGACCGGCTCCTCGTCGCGGTCGTCCATCTCCCGCCACAACCGCAGCTGCTCCATCGAGTCGAACTCGTAGAAGGTCATGGAGCGGGCGGCGTTCTCCATCGGGATGTGCCGGGTTGGGGTGTCGCTGCCGGCGGGACCGGCGACCACGCCGCACGCCTCGTCTGGGTGGTCCCGACGCGCGTGGGCCACGATCGCGTCGATGATCGACCGGTCGATGCTCAGCACGCCGACCAGCCTAGCGCCTGGGCGTCACGGGCGGCGAGGTGGTGACCGTCACGAATCAGTCGATCAGGGCGTTGAGCAGGGATTCCTGCAGATACCCGAGGTACGCGTAGACCGACAGTTGGAACACCCGGGAGGAGGTCGGGTCCTCGGCGACCGCGTCGTCGAGCTCCTCCCCGAGGTCCATGCCGTCCTTGATCTCCAGCCGGACCCCCATGGCCAGCCGGGCGTCGTTGAGCGCCCGCAGCCATGCCTCGGCCGCCTCCGCGTCGAGGCGCACCTCGCCGCCGGCCTCACCGTCGGGCAGCGCGGCGAGGATGGCACCTGCCTGGTCGATCTTGGCGGTCTTGAGGTCGCCCTCGGTGTAGCGGCGGAACTCCGCGGTGTTCGCCGCGTCCTCGGGATACACCGCGGGGAACAGCCGGCCGACCACCGGGTCGCCGTGGTCGAAGCCGTCGGTGAGCAGGCCGACCACCTCGGAGGCGACCTTGCGCAGCACCCGGGCCTCGTCCACCGCGAAGATGGCCACGTAGCGGTCGCCGTGGCGACGGAACATGCTCACGACCTTTCCACCGTCGCCCAGAGGCCGTACGCGTGCAGCTGCGACGCGTCGTGCTCCATCCGCTCCCGGGCGCCACTGGAGACGACCGCCTTGCCCTTGTGGTGCACATCCAGCATGAGCTGCTCGGCCTTCTCCCGGCTGTACCCGAAAAGCTTCTGGAACACCCAGGTCACGTACGTCATGAGGTTGACCGGATCGTCCCAGACGATGGTCACCCAGGGCCGGTCGTAAGCCGGCACCTCTTCAGTGTCCGGCGTCTCGACCGGCGCAACCTGTGGAGCCGCCATGCCCCCCATCGTGCCACCGGATCCGGGGAACTGATGAACCGGAACGTCACCCCGGCCCGGATCACCCGCCCGGGCCGCCCACGGCGACCCGGCCGGCCGGCCGGCGACCCCGACCTCAGGCGAGCAGGATGCCGTGGTCGACAGCATCGGTGAGCACCGCCTCCAGCGAGAGCCGGATCACCTCGAAGCGACAGGACAGCTCGCGGGACAGTTCCAGCTCGACCTCCCGCAGTGCCCGCTGCGACCAGGAGCGGGCGCTGTTCGGGTCGTCGTTGCCGGGGACGCGCCAGTGCTGCCAGCAGCCGCCGGAGAGCGCCACCCCGATGGGCGGCAGCACCTCGTCGCGTGCCGCGCCGGGGAAGCCGGCCAGGGCGTCCGTCGCCCCGGTGCCGCTCAGCCCGGCCACCCCGGCCGTGCTGGTGACCAGCAGCACCCGGTCCAGCTCCCCGCCGGCCGGCTGGTCGGCGAGGCCCCACCGGACGGCGTGGGTGATCCGGCGCCGCACCCCCTCCGCCAGCGGCGCGCCGAAGACCCGGGCGGCCAGGTCGTCGACGATGCTCCGGACCGCCTCGTCGCACTGGGCGGTGGCGAGCAGCGACAACGCTTCCATCTCCCGGTCGAGCAGCTGCGGCAGGCCCGCGCAGCCGACCCCGAAGACGATCTCCTGCACCACCCGGAGGTGGATGTTGGCCAGCTCCAGGGCGAGGTGCTGGCGGATCCGCTGGGCGCACGAGCGGGCCTGACGGTCGAGGCGGTCGGTGAGGTCGCCCGGGTCGAGCCCGGGCAGGACGGCCACCCGGTGGTGCACGCCGGGCGGCTCCGGCGGGTGGGTGCTGGCCCGCCGCAGTCCCTCGTCCGCCGCCCAGCCGACGAGGGCGCGGCGCAGGGCCGAGTAATCCGCCTGCCGCACCGGGTACCAGCGGGCCGAGGCGAGGCCGGGCACCGCGGACAGCAGGGCCGCCCGGTGCGCCGCCAGGGAGACCTCCGCCGGGTCGACCCGGCGGTCCGCCGCACGCGGCCCGGGCGGCCGGGCACGACCGGCCGACGCGACGGACGCCCCCGGGTCCTCCGTCGTCGTCGGGCCGGCCGCCGGGGCCGCCCAGCCGGCCGCCCCGGGGGTGACCGCGAAGAACACCTCGACCCGGGCCCGGGCCACCTCCGCCAGCAGGTGCAGCTCGGCGGCGGTGAACGCCTGGTCGGCGGAGATCACGAAGAGCAGGGCGCCGGCCCGACCGACCGCGTCGAGCAGCACCTGGTCACCGGCGACGCCGAGCGAGCCGGTGTCCGGCGTGTCGAGCACCGAAAAGCGGCGCAGCAGCGGGTCGGGCAGGCTCAGCTCCACCCGGCGCGGCGGACGGGCCAGTGCCGGGCCGGCCGCGAGCAGATCCGCGCCGTACGAGTGCGGCTGGCGGTAGCCCGGCACGTACGCGGCGCGGGTCGGCACCTTGGCGTGGTTGACGAGCAGGCAACTGCCGGCGGGCACGGCCAGCATGCCGGGCGCCAGCCCGAGCAGGCCGGCGAGCAGCTCGCGCCGGCCGGCGCCGGCCGGACCCGCGACGACGACGGCCAGCGGCTCCTCGGGGCGGGGCTCGGTCACCCCGAGCCGGGTGGGCAGCGGGGCGCAGCGGGTTCGCTCGGCTGGCGCGCCCAGTTCGGACACGTCGACCGAGGGCAGCGGACGCTGCATCATGAGATGGCCTCCCAACCAGGCGACCGGGTTGCGGACCGCGTCGCGTGGGAAATCCTGCGGGGTTAGTGTGGGCTGCCCGGAAGAGTACTTCTGTCGCAAGTCCGACAACGAACACTCCCGATACTCAGGGCTGATCGGCCAGTTACTCAACTTCGGTGCGTGACGCTCCACACGCGGACGGATAAACATCGATATGCTGCTCGGATGAGTCGCTGGGACTTCGTCGGCCGGACGGATGAACTCAACCGTCTGATGTCAACGGTCGGCGGCTCCGAGGGGCGCGGGTTGTTCTTCAGCGGCAACGCCGGAGTCGGCAAGAGCCGGCTGCTGCGCGAAGGGGTGGCAGCCCTCCCCACCGACCGGTATGCGATCTGGTCCGTCGCGGCCAGCGCCACCACCGCCACGCTGCCCTTCGGCGGCCTGGTACAGGTACTCCCCGCCCAGCAGCCGCCGGGGCTCTCCCCCGCCGGCGTCCTCCGCTGGGCCGTGGACATGCTTCAGCAACAGGCCGCCGGCCGACCGATCGTGCTCGCGATCGACGACGCGCACCTGCTCGACCCGCCCTCGGCCGCGCTGGTCCACCTGCTCGCCCGCGCGGAGAACGCGACCGTGATCGGCACCCTGCGCAACGGCGAGCAGATCCCGCTGCCGATCCGCGCCCTGTGGACCGACGACCTGGTCGACCTGGTCGAGCTGGCCCCGCTCGGCCCGACCGAGACCGGCGGCCTGCTCGCCGCGATCCTGGGCGGCCCGGTCGACGACAAGTCGTCCGAGCGGCTGTTCAAGCTCTCCGCGGGCAACCCGCTGCTGCTACGCGAGCTGGTGCTGGCCGCCTCCGGCGGCGACGAGCTGAGCCGGACGTACGGGATGTGGAAGTGGACCGGCCGGCTGGAGCTGGCCCCCAGCCTCACCGACCTGATCGGCATCCGGATCGGCCAGCTCACCGCCGGCGTACGGTCGGTGGTCGAGCTGGTCGCGTTCGGCGAGCCGCTCGGCCTGCAACTGCTGCAGAAGGCGGTCGACCCGGCCGACGTGGAGGTCGCCGAGGAACGCGGCCTGATCACCATGGTCCACGACGACCGGCGGTTGGACGTCCGACTCGCCCACCCCCTCTACGGCGAGGTGATGCGACGGCAGTGCCCGGTCAGCCGGACCCGCCGGCTCCAGGCCACCCTGGCCGAGCTGCTGGAGCAGTTCGGCCAGCGCCGCCGGGACGACCTGCTCCGGGTCGCGGTGTGGCGGCTCGACTCGGGCACGGCGCAGGACCCGGCCCTGCTGCTCGCCGCAGCTGCCCAGGCCTTCGGCCGGTACGACGTGCCGCTGGCGACCCGGCTGGCCCGGGCCGCGCTGGACGCCGACGGCGGCTTCGACGCCGCGGAACTGCTCGCCACCATCCTCATGTTCGGCGACCGGCCGGACGAGGCCATCCAGGTGCTCGACTCTGTCGCTGGAGAGATCGGCTCCGACCGGCGGCGCAGCCGCTGGCTGACGGTCCGCGGCATGGTCAGCTACTGGGGGCTCAGCCGCGAGTCCACGGTGGAGGAGATCGCGGCCCGCGGCGACGAGATGACCGACTCGGCCGACCGGGCTCGGGTCCGCGCCTTCGAGGCGGCCATGCGACTGCACCGGCTGGACACCGACACCGCGCTACGGCTCGCCCAGGCCGTGCTGGACCGCCCGGCCTCCCCCGTGGCGGCCCGGGAGCTGGTCCGCTGCACCATCGCCCACCTCCAAGCCGCGCAGGGGCAATACCAGCGCAGCGCCACCGCCATCGCCCTGGTGCAGGAGGAGGCGGCCCGCTGGCGGGGCGACATGCCATACCTCCAGCTCGCCATGGAGCTGGCCCGGGGCACCCGGCTGGCGCTCTCCGGCGACCTGGCCGGCATCGACGCGATCGTCGCCGACGAGTTCGCCGACCTGGCCGGCGCGGGTGACTTCCGGCTCGGCACCGGCTACCTGGCCATTCTCCAGGCGTACGCGGCGCGGCTGCGCGGGCGCAGCGACGAGGCGCTCAAGACCAGCCTCGACGCCTGCGCGGTGCTCGCCACCAGCCGGGTGTACGCCGGGCTGGCGCACGCCGAACGCGCCCAGGCTGCGGCCCTGCGCGGCGACGCCACGCACGCGGCCGAGGCGATGGCCGAGGCGGACCGGACCCACGCCCCGGGCATGGCGGTGCTGTATCCGTGGCTGGAGCAGGCCCGAGCCGCCGTCCACGCAGCAACCGGTGACCTGCCGACCGCCGCCAAGCACCTGTGCGCGCTGGCCGACCGGCTCCGCGAGGACACCCTCGCCGGCCACGAGTTGCTCGTCCTGCTCGACATGGTCCGGCTGAACCAGGCCGCCGCCCCGGTCGGGCCTATGTGCACCGACGGCGACCGCCGCACGGTGGCGCAGCGGCTGGCCGAGCTCTCCGAGCGGGTCGACGGGACGCTGCCGCCGCTGGTCGCCCGGTACGCCCGCGCCGCGGTCGAGGACTCTGTCCCCGAGCTGCTGGCCGTCGCCGACGACTTCGCCGCCCGGGACCTGATCGTGTACGCCGCCGAGGCAACCGCGATGGCCCTGCACCGGCTCGGCCGGAGCCGGGTCGCGGCGACCACGCCGGTCCGGGAACGGCTCGCCGGACTGCTCGCCCGCTGCGACCAGCTCTCCACCCCGGCCCTGCGGCGGCTCCGGCCCGCACTCAGCGACCGCGAGTGGGAGGTCGCGAGGCTCGCGGCCGAGGGAGCCACCAGCCGGGCCATCGCGGAGCAGCTCTACCTCTCCACCCGCACCGTGGAGAACCACCTCCAGCGGGTCTACAGCAAGCTCGGGGTGACCGGCCGGGCCGAGCTGCGGGCCGCACTGTGGTCGATGCCGGGGCACGACGGCGGGGATCCGGCCTGAACTCTTAGGCTGGAGCCGTGAGCACCCTTCGCCCCGCGCTGCTGACCGACCACTACGAGCTGACCATGGTCAGCGCCGCGCTCCGCGACGGCACAGCCGATCGTCGCTGCGTCTTCGAGGTGTTCACCCGGCGCCTGCCGGCGGGCCGCCGCTACGGGGTGGTCGCCGGGACCGGGCGGCTGATCGAGCTGATCCGGGATTTCCGGTTCGACGCCGAGGAGGTCGAGTTCCTCCGCCGCAGCCGGGTGGTGGACGACCGGGCCGCCGAGTGGCTGACCAACTACCGCTTCACCGGTGACATCGACGGGTACGCCGAGGGTGACCTCTTCTTCCCCAGCTCCCCGATCCTCACCGTCTCCGGCGGGTTCGCCGAGTGCGTGGTGCTGGAGACGCTGGTGCTGTCGGTGCTCAACCACGACTGCGCGGTCGCCGCGGCGGCCGCCCGGATGGTCACCGCCGCCCGCGGCCGGACGCTGATCGAGATGGGCTCCCGCCGGGCGCACGAGGGGGCGGCGGTGGCCGCCGCGCGGGCCGCGTACCTGGCCGGGTTCCGGTTCACCTCCAACCTCGCCGCCGGCCACAAGTACGGCATCCCGACGGCCGGCACCGCCGCGCACGCCTTCACCCTGCTGCACGACGACGAGCGGGCGGCGTTCGCCTCGCAGGTCGCCACGCTGGGCAAGGACACCACGCTGCTGGTCGACACGTACGACATCAGCGAGGGCATCCGCAACGCCATCGCGGTGGCCGGGCCCGAGCTGCGGGCCATCCGGATCGACTCGGGCGACCTCGCGGTGATCGCCCAGCAGTCCCGGGAGCTGCTCGACTCGCTCGGTGCCACCGAGACGAAGATCATCGTCAGCGGCGACCTGGACGAGTACGCCATCGCCGCGCTCGCGGCCGAGCCGGTCGACATGTACGGCGCCGGCACCGCCGTGGTGACCGGCTCTGGCGCGCCCACCGCCGGCCTGGTCTACAAGCTGGTCGAGGTCGACGGCCGCCCGGTGGTCAAGCGCTCCGAGCGCAAGGCCACCATCGGCGGCCGGAAGGTGGCGGTACGCCGGCACAAGCCGACCGGCACCGCGACCGAGGAGATCATCGTGCCGCAGGGTGTGCCGGACCGGCAGCCGAACGACCGACTGCTCCAGCACTCCTTCATCGTGCACGGCGAGCCGGTGGCGCTGCCCACCCTCGACGAGTCGCGGGAGCACCTGCGGCAGTGCCTGATCTCCATTCCGTGGGAGGGCCTGAAGCTCTCCGGCGGCGACCCGGCCGTTCCGGTCACCGTCGTACCCGCGACCTGAGGAGGACCGCCAGCGTGAGCAACGCGTTGATCATCGTGGACGTGCAGAACGACTTCTGCGAGGGCGGCTCGCTGGCCGTGGCCGGCGGGGCGGGCGTGGCGGCCGGCATCTCCCGGCTGCTCGCCGCCGAGCCGGACCGATGGGACCACGTGGTGGCGACGAAGGACTACCACATCGACCCGGGCGCCCACTTCGGCGAGCCGCCGAACTACGTCGAATCCTGGCCGCGGCACTGCGTGGTCGGCACCCCCGGGTCGGAGTTCCACCCCGACCTGGAGACCGGCCGGGTGGAGGCGATCTTCCACAAGGGCGAGTACGCGGCCGCGTACTCCGGGTTCGAGGGGCACGCCGAGGACGGCGAGTGCCTGGCCGACTGGCTGCGCCGGCACGGCGTCGACCGGGTCGACGTGGTGGGCATCGCGACCGACCACTGCGTCCGGGCGACGGCCCTGGACGCTGCCCGGGAGGGGTTCGGCACCACCGTGCTGCTGGACCTCACCGCCGCCGTGGCACCGGAGACGCTGGACGTGGCGCTGCGGGCCATGGAGGGCACCGGGGTCACCATGCTCGGCGCGCCTGTGATCAGGGCCGCTTGACCAGGTAATCGGTTGCTGATTGTCGTACCCCCGGTCGAGGATGTGCGCCGGAGGTACGGACCGTCGTGAACTTGAAGCCTTACCGGGAGGCGCTCGCCCTGCCCGGTCTCCGGTCGCTGCTGCTGGTGTCGGTGCTGGCCCGCATCCCGCTGACCGCGACCGGGGTGACGCTCACCTTTCACGTCGTGCTCGACCTCGGCCGGGGGTACGGCGCCGCGGGCCTGGTCGGCGCCGCATCGACCGTCGGCGCCGCGCTCGGCTCTCCGCTGCTCGGGCGGCTGGTGGACCGGCGCGGGCTGCGCCCGGTGCTCCTGTTGACCACGATCGCCGAGGGGATCTTCTGGGCCAGTGCCCCGGCGCTGTCGTACCCGGTGCTGCTGCCGGCCGCGTTCCTGGCCGGGCTGCTCGCCCTGCCGGTCTTCTCGGTGGTCCGCCAGTCGGTCGCCGCGCTGGTGCCGGCCGAGCGGCGCCGCCCGGCGTACGCGCTGGACTCGATGTCTGTGGAGCTGTCGTTCATGGTCGGCCCGGCGCTGGCCGTGGCCGTGGCGACCGCCGTCTCCCCGCGGCTCACCATGTGGGCGGTCGGGGTTGGCATCGTCGCCTCCGGGATCGGGTTCTGGCTGCTCGACCCGCCGACCCGCAGCGCCGACGAGCCGCCCGGCCCACACCGGAAGGTGCCCCGCCGCGAGTGGCTGACGCCCCGGCTGCTCGCCGTGCTGGCGGTGAGCCTGGCCGCCACCCTGGTGCTCGGCGGCACGGACGTCGCCGTGGTCGCCGTGCTGCGGGCCGGCGGCGAGGTCGGGTGGACCGGGGCCGTGCTGACCATGTGGGCAGTGGCGTCGCTGGTTGGCGGCTTCGCGTACGGGGCGGTCACCCGCTCGTTCTCCCCGCTGGTGCTGATGGCGGTGCTCAGCCTCACCACGATCCCGGTCGGGTTGGGCGGGGCGCACTGGTGGCTGCTCTGCCTGGCGCTCATCCCGGCCGGGGCGCTCTGCGCGCCCACCATCGCCTCGACCGCCGACGCGGTCAGCCGGCTCGCCCCGGCCGGCGTACGCGGTGAGGCGATGGGCCTGCACGGCTCCGCCGTCACCGTCGGCATCGCGCTCGGGGCGCCGCTCGCCGGCGCGGTGATCGACGCCTCGTCCCCGCCGTGGGGCTTCGCGGTCACCGGCGCGATCGGCGTGCTGGTCGCCCTGGCGGTGCTCCCGATCGAGCTGCGCCACCGCCGTCAGGCCGCCACCGAGCCGGCCACCCCGGAACTGGCCCCCGCCACCGTCTGACCCACCGCCTCCATACCCGGCTACCCGTCCCCGGACCCCCGGCCCCGCCTATGGTCGCCGGTCGGACGTTGCCTGATTGGGGCGGCCGGTCGGGTGGCCGGGTGCCGGATCATTTGGCGACATCGGCTCCCAGCACCGACCCGCCGGCCGACCTGGCCCCCTGGGCCCAGGCCCGGCCGCCGGAGCTGTGCCGGCGTTGCCACACCAGCTTGCCCAGGTGCCGGGCCGACCGGTCCTCGTCGCGCCTACAAACTTGATGACGTGAATGGATCACCGGACGGTTCGATTGCGGTGAATCATCTACGTCATCAAGTTCGTAGCGGCTGGGGCGCCACCCCTCGGCGCGGCGCTGGCGGTGCCGAGCGAAGCCGACCGCGTGATGTCGCACGATCCGTCGCACAACATCGCGGAAGTTGGCCCCGCCGCCAGCCATCGAGACAGAAACGCCCCCGAGGTTGCGACCAGCGCACAACCAGGCCAGCGCCCCACTGCTGGGGCATGCCGCCGGGGCAGGGGCCGGAACGGCGACGGGCGCCGCACCCGGTGGGGTGCGGCGCCCGTGGCGCAGTGCCGGCAGCGGGTCAGCGCCGGTCGAGGTTGCTGGCGACGTCTTCCTGGTAGCTGGCGCCACCGTTGGACTCACTCGTCAGCGGCTTGGCGCCGCCCTCGGGCGGGCCGGCCAGGCTCTGCCCGGCGGCCAGCTCCGGGAACTTGAGGTCGAACGCCGGGCGCTCGGAGCGGATCCGCGGCATCCGGTCGAAGTTCCGCAGCGGCGGCGGGGACGTGGTGGCCCACTCGAGCGAGTTGCCGTAGCCCCACGGGTCGTCGACCTCGACCACCGGACCGGCCTTGTACGACTTCCAGCAGTTGTAGATGAAGGGCAGGGTCGAGATACCGGTGATGAAGGCGCCGATCGTGGAGACCGTGTTCAGGAAGGTGAAGCCGTCGCTGGGCAGGTAGTCGGCGTAGCGCCGGGGCATGCCCTCGTTGCCGAGCCAGTGCTGCACCAGGAAGGTGGTGTGGAAGCCGATCATGGTCAGCCAGAAGTGGATCTTGCCCAGGCGCTCGTCGAGCATTCGGCCGAACATCTTCGGGAACCAGAAGTAGATGCCGGCGAACACGGCGAACACGATGGTGCCGAAGAGCACGTAGTGGAAGTGCGCCACCACGAAGTACGAGTCCTGGAGGTGGAAGTCCAGCGGCGGGCTGGCCAGCAGCACGCCGGTCAGGCCACCGAAGAGGAAGGTCACCAGGAAGCCGACGGAGAACAGCATCGGCGTCTCGAAGGTGATCTGGCCCCGCCACATGGTGCCGATCCAGTTGAAGAACTTCATACCGGTCGGCACGGCGATCAGGTAGCTGAGGAAGCTGAAGAACGGCAGCAGCACCTGGCCGGTGGCGAACATGTGATGCGCCCAGACGCTCATCGACAGGGCGGCGATGGCGATGGTCGCGGCGACCAGGCCCTTGTAACCGAAGATCGGCTTCCGGGAGAAGACCGGGATGATCTCGGAGATGATGCCGAAGAACGGCAGCGCGATGATGTAGACCTCGGGGTGACCGAAGAACCAGAACAGGTGTTGCCACAGCATCGGGCCGCCGGTGGCCGGGTCGTACACGTGCGCGCCGATCAGCCGGTCCGCGGCGAGCGCGAAGAGCGCGGCGGCGAGCAGCGGGAAGACCAGGATCACCAGCAGGCTGGTGACCAGCATGTTCCAGGTGAAGATCGGCATCCGGAACATGGTCATGCCAGGGGCGCGCAGGGTCAGGATCGTGGTGATCAGGTTGACCGCGCCGAGGATGGTGCCCAGACCGGAGATCGCCAGGCCGACCACCCACATGTTCCCGCCGACGCCCGGCGAGTGCTCGCCGTTGCTCAGCGGCGTGTACGCCGTCCAGCCGAAGTCGGCCGCGCCACCGGGGGCGATGAAGCCGGCGGTCGCGATGGTGCCGCCGAACAGGTACAGCCAGTAGGCGAAAGAGTTCAGCCGGGGGAACGACACGTCGGGCGCGCCGATCTGCAGCGGCACCACGTAGTTCGCGAAGGCGAACACGATCGGCGTCGCGAAGAACAGCAGCATGATCGTGCCGTGCATGGTGAAGAGCTGGTTGTACTGCTCAGGCGACAGGAACTGCAGGCCCGGCCGCGCCAGCTCGGCGCGCATGATCAGGGCCATCAGGCCGCCGATCATGAAGAACGCGAACGCGGTGACCATGTACATGATCCCGATCTGCTTCGCGTCCGTGGTGCGCAGCAGCCGCGCGATGGCCGACCCCTTGACCGGCTCGCGGACCGGCCAGGGCCGGGTCACGACCGGCTTGGGTGCGACGGTGGTCACGAGTGGCCTCCGGTTCTGGGTTGTCCCGCTCGGCAAGCGCTGGTCATCTGCGCAGCCGTCATCCGCAAGGAGGATAGTCCCCGGCAGGTGGCACCGCCTTCGGGGGTGGGCCGCTACGATCACCGCCGCCCGGCGCAGCGCCTCAGAGCGGGTCCACGAGAAGCCGGTAGTGCTCCTGGAAGATGCGCCCGCCGCGGCCGCGCAGCAACGGGTCGCGCAGCGCCGGCGGCACGTCGCGGGTCCGGTTGCGGTCCCGGGTGCGGTCCCGCACCCAGCGGGTACGCGGCCGGCGGCGGCTCTCGTACGCGACCAGGGCGGCCTCCACGCTGCCGGCGGCCTTCAGCGACTCGGCGAGCACCACGGCGTCCTCGAGTGCCATGGCGGCACCCTGGGACAGGGTCGGCGCGGTGGCGTGGGCCGCGTCACCGACGAGCAGCACCCGGCCCTGGTACCAGCGCCCCAGCTCGACCTCCTCGGTGATCTCGACGTACACGTCGTCCAGCGCGGCGAGTATCTCGGGGACCGGGCCGCCGTAGGAGCCGAACAGCTCGTGCAGGCGGGCGAGGGGGGCGGCCGGGATGGTGGTGCCCGCCTCGTCGGCGTAGCAGTGCAACCGCCCGGCGCCGATGGGTACCACCAGGAAGCCGGCGCGCTGGCCGAGCAGGGCGGTCCAGTCGGCGACCCGCGGGCCGCCGCGGACGATGCCCCGGTAGACCACCTGGCCGGCGGGACGGGGCGGGCCGCCGAGCGCGCCTAGGGTACGCACCGCGGAGTGCGGCCCGTCGGCGCCGATGACCAGGTCGTAGTCCCCGCAGGTCCCGTCGGTGAAGCCGACGGTGACGCCACCGGGGCGCGGCTCGACGGCGCTGACCTCGGCACCGTGCCGGACCGCCCCGCCGGCGCCGGTGAGCAGCACCCGGTGCAGCTCGGCGCGGGGCAGCGCCCGGCACTCTCCCACCCCGGCCCACAGGCCGTCCAGGTCCACCTCGCACAGCGGCGCGCCGGACGCGTCGAGGAACCGCTGGCGGTGGATGACCTGGCCGAGCGGGCGGAGCGGGCCGTCCAGGTCGAGCCGGCGCAGCGCCCGGGCCGCGTTTCCGGGGAGGTAGAGACCGGTGTCGGCCCGCTCGGTGGGGGGCAGCCGCTCCGTGACGTCGGGCCGGAACCCCGCGAGCCGCAGCGCTCGGGCCACGGCTAGACCGGCGATGCCTGCGCCGACGACAAGGATGCGCAGGGGTGAACCACCCATGGTGGGGTACGCCTCCGGAGGGGTTCGGCACGCGTTGGAGGCACGACACTACTCCCCGCAATCGAAGGGCGGAAGGGCCCATCGGCCCCGGTGGCACCGCCCGTCGGCGCCGCTCGGCGATCCCACCGGCAGGAGTCCCACGTCGACCGGGGGAGGTCGCGCCACGCCACCCGGCGCGGGAGCGCGCGGGCGGGTCACCCGACGTCGACATCCGGGACGGGTCCGACCGGGTGGTTGCGGAAGGCTTTCAGACATGTAAATGTGTTGCAGTGACCGCGCGGAACCTCGGCTACAACGGGACGCTGGCGCCGGGCGCTTCGACCGGCTTCGGCTACCAGGGCACGCTGAGCGGGACGTACTCCTCGCCGACCAGCTTCACCCTCAACGGCGTCGCCTGCGCGCGGGCCTGAGCGAAGCAGACCCGGGGGCGCGGCCCGTGCGGACCGCGCCCCCGGGTCCCCGGCACCCGGCTCAGGACACCGGGCCGGCCGTGCGCACCTGGGTCACCTGGCCGAAACTGTCGTCCGGGCCGTAGGAGCGGTCGAAGCCGGTGCCGGCCACCGCGGTGCTGTCCTGCGTCTGGACGTGCCGCACACCCTGCTCGTCGGTCCACTCCGAGCGGGTCGGCTTACCGGACGCGGTCCAGGTCACCTCGACGGTGGTGGTACCGCTGCCGTCCGTCTCCGTGCAGTCCTCGGTCTCCTCCGTGAAGACACAGTGCCGGCGCAACTCGCGGTACGCCAGGTCCGCCGTGACGGTGGTCACCCCGTCGACCGAGAAGGAGAAGCTGGTGACCGGGACGTCGTAGGACGTCCGGGAGACGCTGTCGCAGACGTACGTCGTGTCGACCGGCGCGCAGTGCGAGTCCTGCCACTCGACATCGATCGTGGCCTGGCCGGCGGCCTTCACCACGTCGATGTCCATGCCGACGTTGTCGTCGTTGTTGCGAAAGAGCGCGTGGGCGTACTTGGTCACCGTGTCGGCCGAGGCCGGCGCGGCAGGCACGAGGGCCGGCGCGGCCAAGGCGACGCCGGCGATGATCAGGATGTTCCGGATGCGGGGCACACTGCTCCTTCGAACCACGGAACCGGAGCAGCCACTGTAGACGCCCGTTCGGTCGCCCGCCGTCCCTTTTCCCGCCGCAGTCAGCCGCCGAGGGCGTCGATGTCGCGCATCTCCTCGGCGGTCAGCGAGAAGTGGAAGACGTCGGCGTTGACCCGGATCCGCTCCGGGTGGACCGACTTGGGGATCACCACGATCTCGTGGTCGATGTGCCAGCGGAGCACCACCTGGGCCGGGGAGACGTTGTGGGCCTGGGCGATCCGCACCAGCACCGGGTCGGAGAGGTCGCTGGTCTTGAACGGGCTGTAGCCCTCCAGCACCACGCCCCGGTCCCGGTGAGCGGCGTGCGTCTGCCGGTCGTACAGCGTCGGGCTCCACCGGATCTGGTTGACCGCCGGATTCTCCTCGGTGGCCTGGATCAGCTCATCGATCTGGCTGATGCTGTAGTTGCTCACCCCCACCGTGCGGACCAGGCCCTCGTCCCGGGCGGCCAGGAACTCCCGCCACACGGGAATGCTGTCCCCCGGCGCGGACGGCGGCCAGTGGATCAGCCACAGGTCGACGTAGTCGGTGTCGAGGGCCCGCAGGCTCGCCTCGATGGCCTCCCGCTCCCGGCCGACCTGGTCCGGCAGCATTTTGGTGGTGAGGAAGACATCCTCCCGGCGCAGCCCGCTCTCCTTGACCGCCCGGCCCACCTCCTCCTCGTTGCCGTACATGGTGGCGGTGTCGATCATGCGGTAGCCCGCGTCGAGGGCGGCGAGCACGGCGTCGTAAGCGGCCCGGCCGGTGGCCTGCCAGGTGCCGAACCCGAGCAACGGGATCCGGACGTCGCCGGAGAGCGGGACGGTTGGTTGCTGCTCAACACCAGTCATGGCGGCTGTTCTACCCCTGATCGGGCCCACCATGCCGGCGACTCGCCGACGGACGGGCCCGGCGCCGCGCGGCGGAAACGGGACGATCCGCCCCACGACACCCCTGCGGGGCGCTGCCGCGTACCGGACAATGCGGGAGTGGCTGACCGGCTGGAGGAGTACCGGCGGAAGCGGGACGCGGCGCGTACCCCCGAGCCGGTGCCGGAACCGGCCCCGGCGCGGAAGCGGACCTCCCGGCGCAAGCCCCGCTTCGTCATCCAGCAGCACCACGCCCGCAGCCTGCACTGGGACCTGCGGCTGGAGCACGACGGCGTGCTGGCCTCCTGGGCGGTGCCGCGCGGCCTGCCCCGCGACCCGGGCCGCAACCACCTCGCCGTGCACACCGAGGACCACCCGATGGAGTACCTCACCTTCCACGGCGAGATCCCGGCCGGCGAGTACGGCGGCGGGAAGATGACCATCCACGACACCGGGACGTACCGCGCCGAGAAGTGGCGCGACGACGAGGTGATCGTGGTGCTCGACGGGAAGCGGACGAAGGGCCGGTACGTGCTCTTCGCCACCGGGGGCCGGGGGCGGGACTGGATGGTCCGCCGCACCGACCCCGCCCCCGAGGGCTGGACCTCGATGCCGGAGCTGGTCCGCCCGATGCACGCCGCCCGGGGGAAGGGCCTGCCGAAGGACGAGACCGCCTGGGGGTACGAGCTGCGCTGGGCCGGGCTGCGGGCGGTCGCGTACGTCTCGGGCGGCCGGCTGCGGCTGCTCGACGAATCGGACGCGGACGTCACCGGGGACTACCCCTGGCTGCGGGCGATGGCCGAGGAGCTGGCCCCCACCGAGGCAGTGCTGGACGGCGTGCTGGTCCGCATCGACCCGGCCGGGCGGGTCAAGCCGCCCACCAAGCGGGACGGCCAGTTCCTGGGCGTCGACCTGCTCTGGCTGGAGGGCGTGACCACCCTCGACGTGCCGTACGCCCAGCGCCGCGAACTGCTCGACGGTCTGGCGCTGGCCGGGAAGCACTGGCAGACTCCGCCGTGGTTCCCGGGTGTCGGCGCGGACGCCCTGCGGACCGCCCGCGAACAGGCGCTCCCGGGAGTCGTGGCCAAGCGGCTCGACTCCCTGTACGAGCCGGGTCGGCGCAGCCGGCACTGGCTGAGCATCGACCCGAGCTGAGGACCACCGTGCACCTGACGCACCTGGAGTGCCCGCGCTGCGGCCGAGAGCATCCGGCCGACAAGCTGCAGAACCTGTGCGAGTGCGGATCCCCGTTGCTGGCCCGCTACGACCTGGCCGCGGTGGCCGCGTCGCTGACCCCGGAGCAGTTCGGTCTCCGCCCGGCCGACCTGTGGCGCTACCGGGAGCTGCTGCCGGTGGCCGACCAACGGTTCGTGACCACGCTGGGCGAGGGCTGGACTCCGCTGCTGCGCGTCCCCGGGTACGGCCAGGAGATCGGCATCCCGGACCTGATCGTGAAGGACGAGGGGCTCACCCCGACCGGGTCGTTCAAGGCACGGGGCGCGGCGGTGGGGGTGAGCCGGGCCCGGGAGCTGGGCGTCGAGCGGATCGCCATGCCGACCAACGGCAATGCCGGGGCGGCCTGGGCGACGTACGCGGCCCGGGCCGGGATGGGCGCGACCATCGCCATGCCGCTGGACGCCCCGACCATCTGCCGGCGGGAGTGCCTGGCGGCCGGGGCCGAGCTGCGGCTGGTCGACGGTCTGATCAGCGACGCAGGCCGGTGGGTGGCCCGGCTGGTCGCCGAGTCGGGCGGGCGGATCTTCGACGCCGGCACGCTGCGCGAGCCGTACCGCCTGGAAGGCAAGAAGACCATGGGGTACGAGATCGTCGAGCAGCTCGGCTGGCAGGTGCCCGATGTGATCATCTATCCGACCGGTGGCGGGGTGGGGCTGATCGGCATCCACAAGGCGCTGCACGAGCTGCACGAGCTGGGCTGGGTGGAGGATCGGCTGCCCCGGCTGGTGGCGGTGCAGTCCACCGGCTGCGCGCCGATCGTCCGGGCGTTCGCCGCCGGCGAGCCGCGCGCCACCGCCTGGGCCGACGCGCAGACCGTGGCGTTCGGCATCACCGTGCCGGCCCCGCTCGGCGACGAGCTGATCCTCACCGCGCTGCGGGAGAGCGGCGGGACGGCGATCGCGGTGGACGACGCCGAGATCCTCGCTGACCTGCGTGACTTCGCCGCCCGGGAGGGGCTGCTGCTCTGCCCGGAGGGGGCCGCCTGCCTGACCGCCGCCCGGCAACTGCGGGCCGGGGGCTGGATCCGGGCCGGCGAGCGGGTGGTGGTGTTGAACACCGGCGCCGGGCTGAAGTACCCGGAGACGGTGGACGTCTCCGGGGTACCGCTGGTGGCGGTCTGATCTGCCGGTCACCCGGTGGGCGGCTCGTCCTGGCCGGCGGCCTCGGCCGCGTCGGCCTCCTCCTTGGTGCGGTGCACCGCGCCGTCGGCGTGATCGGGCGGGCCGTAGACGGTGTAGAGGACGAGCGGGTTGGGGCCGGTGTTGACGAAGTTGTGCTTGGTGCCGGCGGGTACGACCACCAGGTCGCCGGCGACGACCTCCTTCTTCTCCCCGGCCACCCGGGCCTCCCCGGTGCCGCTGACGAAGGTCAGGATCTGGTCGATTCCCTCGTGCACCTCCTCGCCGATCTCCCCACCCGGCGGGATCGTCATGATCACCAACTGGGTGTGCTGCCCGGTCCAGAGCACGCGCCGGAAGTCCGGGCTCCTCTCGGCGACGGTCGCGATCGTGAAATGCTCCATGACGGGCACATACCCGATCGCCGGCACCGGTCACGCCGGGACTTGCAGATGGTGGAATTTGCCACCCCGCCCGGGTTTGCATCCCCTCTGGACGGGCATCTGGTGCGCCAGGACCGGTGCACGCTGGGCCGGTCGAGCCAAGTCCCCGCTGTCGTACCGCCGTACGGCTGCGGTGGTGGGAGACGGCCAGAGCGCGGCGACGTTACGACCCCGGTCGGGCGGCGCCGTGCGCTCGTCTGCGCGCCCGTTCCGGCAGCCGGTCAGCTCAGTCGTGGGGGTCGGCCACCGGTCGCCCGCCGACGCACCGCACCCTCAGCTCGTACTCGCCCCCGGGGCCGACGAACCGGACCTTGACGTGGTCGTCCGGTCCTCGTTCGGCTTCCTTCTCCCGGTAGCCCTGGGCGGGTGACCAGGTGACCAGGCGGGCTCCAGCCGGCCCGCACTCCGCCACCGCCGTGCCTCCCGGGGTGGCGAAGGTGCTCTGGGCCCCGGTCGGGCGGCCGGTGGGCGTCGGGCTCGCCGAGGCGGTCGCGCCAGCGGCTGGCGAGCCGGTCGGGCTTCCGGTCGGCTGTGGGGGCGCCGGCTCGGGGGACGCGAGTGCGCGCTCGACCTCCTGCTGGTCGCGTACGCCGCCGGGGGTGCCGGCGATGCCCTTGCCGACCAACTGGATCGCGCCCACCCCGACGAGTGTGGCGGCGACGGTGGTGGCCAACCACCCGACGGCGGCGAGGATTTGACGACGGCCCATGCGCCGAGTGTCCCCGAGGGAAGGTTAAGGCCGGCACTGGGGAACGTTAAAAGAGTCGGCGAGGCTCCGACGATCCGCTGGGGACAGGGCGGTGGCCGCCGACTCGGGGGTCGACGGCCACCGCTTCCCATCGGCGTTGGTTACTGGACGGACACCGTCTGCTTGTTGTAGTTCTTGCCTTCGCCGTCCGGCTTGTAGTTGCTCTCCACGTTGCCGGCGATGTCGACCGAGAACCAGTTGACGGTGGTGTTGCCGTTCACCGTGATGGTCTGGTTGCCCTCCCGCATGCCGGCCAGGGCCAGCTTCGGGGAGTTGTAGGTCGGCCGGCTGCCGTCGAGCGTGTAGTAGACGTTCGCCGGCTCGCTGGTGTTGAAGGTGAAGCTCGTGGCGCCCGCCTCCTGCTTGACGATCTTCACCGTGCTCTTCGGCTGGATCTTGTCGGTCGCGAACGCCCGGGCGACCTCGAGGATGCCGATGTTGCCGTTGGCGAATTCCATCGCCTCCTCGTGGCCCTCGGCGAAGGACGGCTGGAAGCCGACCGCGGTGAACCGCTTGGTCGTCGGGTTGTAGACGTCGGCGCCGACCTCGAAGTCCCAGCCGATGATGCCCCGGTTGTACCAGTGCTCGTCGGCGCTGTTGCCGGCCGCCGAGTAGAGCACGTCGGTCACCGGCCCGGTGCGGCCCGGCCAGATCGCGGTTCCCCGGTGCTCCTGCACGCGGGAGAGGATGTAGTCCGAGGCGGCCCAGAAGTAGGCCTCGGTGCCCTGGTCCACCCGCGGCAGCACCTCCCGCCCGGCGGTCTTGTACGCCCCCGGCGGCCACATGAAGTAGCCACCGTAGGAGTGGGTGTTCATCGACAGCTTGATGTTCGGGAAGTTGTCGACCAGCCAGACCTCGTTGCGCGCCTCCGGCTCGGACAGCTCGGCCGGGCCGGCGAAGGTGTCGCTGGTGCAGCTCGTCGCCGACGCGCCGGTGTAGCCGTCGAAGACGGAACCGACCGAGAAGTTGCGGTTGATGTCCACGCCCCAGCTGTTGCGGTTGGCCGGGTCCGCCGACGCCGCCGGGCAGTAGTTGGTCATGTTCCGGCGCTGCATGTTGTAGTCGTACATGCTGTAGTGCGCGCCGTCCGGGTTGACCACCGGCAGGATGAAGATGTCCAGGTCATCGACGATCTTGCGGGTGTTCGGGTCCTGCGCGTAGTTGCGCAGCAGCCGCTCGGCCGACTCGACGCAGACCAGCGGGGTCACCCACTCCCGGGCGTGCTCCTGGCAGTAGAGGAAGACGCCGACCTTCGAGCCGTCGCGGTGCTTGCCGATCCGCAGCACCTTCATCTGGAACGGGTCGCGGGACACGCTCGCCGGCGCCTTCAGGTTGTCGGTCAGCTTGGTGGCCGCGGCCGCGGCCACCACACCGGTACCGGCGTTGCCCCGGTAGGTGCTGGCCGTGAGCAGCTTGGCGGCGTCGGCGTTGCCGTTGACCGCGGCAACTACCTGCGCCGCAGTGCTGGTGATCGCGCCGGATCCGTTGGTGGCCAGGTTCACCGTGACCGCGTTGCCGGACACGCCGACCGTCAGCGGGGCGTTCGCCGCGCCCGGGTTGACCAACGACATGCCGAGGTCGTTGCCGCCCTCCGAGCCGTACGCCTTGGAGGTGACGTAGACGATGCTCGCCGAGGCGGTGCCGAACTGCGCCTGCGCCTGGCGCCGGTAGCCGTTCGTCTTGTACGGCAGGTCGATCAGCTGGGTCAGCTTCGGGAACTCCGCGGCCAGCGCGGTAAACCGCGCGGTGACCTCGGTCGGGTCCATGTAGTGGTCGACGAAGTCCGACACGTACGGGTGGTCACCGGTGACCTTGCGCGGGCTGCCCAGCCACTTGGCCACGTCGACCGTGACCGAGCCGCCCTTGCTGCTGGTGATGGTGGCCTTGCTCGGTGCCGCGTTGATCGCGACCGGGTTGCTGAAGCGGTGGTACATGTACTGGCCGGCGTCGGTGAACCGGGACATGGTGGCGGTGCCGCCGGAGCCGATCTCGGTGCCCGGGCCGCTGTCCCAGCTCGCCGTCAGCACCGTCGTCGAGTCGCTGCCGGCGCTCGACTTCAGCTCGAGGTTGAGGAAGAGCTGGTTGTCGAGGCTGGAGAACCACTCGGAGCGCAGCACGGTCAAGGTGTCGGTGCTGGCGGCCAGGGACTGCACGGCCCGGACCGCGGCAGCCCGCTCGGCCACGTTCGCCGCGTAGTCGCTCTGGTCGGAGATGGCGTCCTGGACGTCGAAGCCCTTGTCCCGCAGCGCCTGGCTCTCTTCCGGGCTGAGGATCGCGTGCACCTCGATGCCGTTGTCGACCGGCTTGACGTACTCGGCGAGGTCGACACCCAGCTCGTTGAGCCGGTCGATGCCCGACTTGTCGGCGACTACGATGCGCATCAGCCCGACGCCGTTCTGCTCACCGCTCGACGACCTGTCGGGGGCCACCCCGCTGTCGGACGTCGGATTCGCATGGCCGGGGGTACTGACGGCGAGCGCCAGCGGTAACGCCAGCAGGGCCAGCAGGCGGCCCGCTCTGATCGACTTTCTCGTACTCCTCATGAGAGTCCTTCCAGGCAGGGGGGTCCGAGGGCCGCTCAGTTCGGGTTTCAGCACGGCCTTCGGCAGCCAAAGCTGCCCGGAAGTGTGATCCGCCTCTCAGTGCTAGTCAAGATCGATGCCGTCAGGGCGGACGTTGGTCCCGACCGATCGGAACGATCATCCGGGCCCACCTGCCCGCACCGCCAAACCCGCAATCCGACCAGCTCGAACCGCATCATTAGCCCAGCTAACATTTCTGCGGACTCAATCGGGCCTTCGGTCGAAGACCGGACCGCCTCGGCAACCCGGACGAGGACTGACCTGGACGGCTCCAGCGGGCTACCGTGCACCCTGTGCCCCGGCTGCTGCTCATCGAGGACGACCTGACCATCCGTACCCCGTTGATCCGGGCCCTGCGGGAGCGCGGCCACGCGGTGGCCGCCGCCTCGACCGCGATGACCGGGCTGCGCGACGCGCTCGACGACCGGCCCGACCTGGTCGTGCTCGACCTGGGACTGCCCGACCTGGACGGTCGTGAGCTGCTGCGGATGCTGCGCGCGGTCAGCTCGGTGCCGGTGATCGTGGCCACCGCGCGGGACGACGAGAGCGAGATCGTCCGGCTGCTCGACACCGGGGCCGACGACTACCTGGTGAAACCGTTCACCGCGGCGCAGCTGGACGCCCGAGTCCGGGCCGTGCTGCGCCGTTCGGCCGGCGACCCCGGGGCGGCGGATCCGACGCTGGTGGTCGGCGGGCTGCGGATCGACCCGCGCGCCCGGCAGGTGAGCCTGGACGGCGTCCCGGTCGAGCTGACCCCGCGCGAGTTCGACCTGCTGCACCACCTCGCCGGCCGCCCCGGGCAGGTGGTCAGCAAGCGGGAGCTGCTCACCGAGGTCTGGCAGATCCCGTACGGCGGCGCCGACAAGACCGTCGACGTACACCTGTCCTGGCTCCGCCGCAAGCTGGGCGAGACCGCTCAGGAACCGCGCT
This sequence comes from Micromonospora sp. CB01531, assembly GCF_001905095.1. Classification (GTDB taxonomy): domain Bacteria; phylum Actinomycetota; class Actinomycetes; order Mycobacteriales; family Micromonosporaceae; genus Micromonospora. The sequence goes on along the minus strand of NZ_LWLS01000001.1, from coordinate 113,002 downwards.
ACCTGCACACGATCCGGGGAGTCGGAGTGCGGCTGGAGGCTCCCGGGGCCAGCCGGTGAGGGGCCGGCTGGCGCTGCTCGTCGCCGCCGTCAGCGTGCTCGTCCTGACCGCCTTCCTGGTGCCGCTGGCGCTGCTGCTGCGCACTGTCGCCGCGGACCGGGCGACCGTGCGGGCCACCGCCGACGTGCAGCGCCTGGTGCCGGTGGTCGGCACGGCCGACCCGGACACGATCCGGCTGTCCGTGGGGCAGTTCGCCGCCGACACCGGTCGTTCGGTGAGCGTGTTCCTGCCCGACGGCACGGTGCTCGGCGCGCCGGTGGCGCGTACCCCCGCGGTGGCGCTCGCCGCGCGGGGGGAGAGCCTGACCGCCGAGTCGGCCGGCGGTCGGGAGGTGGTCATCGCGGTCCAGGGCCTCGACGACGGGACCGGGGTGATCAAAACGGTGGTGCCCCGGTCGGAGCTCACCGCCGGGGTGAACCGGGCCTGGCTGGTGCTGGCGCTGCTCGGCGTGCTGCTGGTGCTGGTCGGGCTGGTCGTCGCCGACCGGCTGGCCCGTACCCTCGTCCGACCGATCAGTGAACTGTCCGCGGTCTCCCACCGGCTGGCCAACGCCGAGCTCGACGCCCGGGTCACCCCGGCCGGGCCGGCCGAGCTACGGGAGGTCGCCGGCGCGTTGAACCACCTGGCCGGGCGGATCCAGGTGCTGCTGCGCGAGGAACGCGAGCAGGTGGCGGACCTTTCGCACCGGCTGCGTACCCCGCTGACCGCGCTGCGGTTGGAGGCCGAGTCGCTGCGCGACCCGGCCGACGCGACCCGGCTGACCACCGCGGTGGACGGCCTGGAACGCGCGGTCAGCGGGCTGATCCGGCAGGCCCGCTGGCGCAGCTCGGCGGCGGACGGCCGGGCCGGCTGTGACGCGGCGGCGGTCGTCGGCGAGCGGGTGGCGTTCTGGTCGGTGCTCGCCGAGGACACCGGCCGCACCGTCACCGTCGAGCTGGCGCCCGGCCCGTTGCCAGTCGGGGTGCCCGAGGACGAACTGGCCGCGGCGGTGGACGCCCTGCTGGGCAACGTCTTCGCCCACACGCCGGACGGAACACCATTCGCGGTGCGGCTCGTCTCGGACGCCGGGCAGGTCGCGCTGACCGTCGCCGACTCCGGCCCGGGACTGCCGTCCAGAACGGTCCGCCGGGGCACCAGCCACGCGGGTTCGACCGGGCTGGGACTGGACATCGCCGACCGGGCCGCCCGGGCCAGCGGTGGCCGGCTGGAGCTGCAGACCGCCCCCGGCGGTGGAGCGCTCGTGCTGCTGCGGCTCGGGCCGCCCCGGCCTTAACCCGGGCTTATCTCCCGGGTAGCGCGCCGCTATCCACTCCGGACCGATCCTCGACGGCACAACCGAGGAAAGGTGGAGACGATGCGACGAACTTCTTTGGTCCTGGCGGCGGCCGGCGGGGCCGCGGTGCTGGCGGTGACCGGTGTGGCGCTGGGCGTGACCGCGGCCGACCGGCCGGCTCCCGGCCCCGCGCTCGCCGCAGCGACCGTCGACGACAACCCCAAGCCGGACGACGAGGCGACGTCCAGCGGGGCGACGCCGAGCGGCACCGCCGACGGTGCGGTGAGCGGCAAGCGGGCGGGGGAGATCGCGCTCGCCCGGCTCGGCGGCGGCCGGATCGTGGAGATCGAGGCCGAGCTGGAGCACGGCCGTCGGGTGTGGAGCGTCAAGGTGGCCAGGGGCGGCACCACGTACGAGGTGAAGGTCGACCGGGGTGACGGCACCGTGGTCGAGATCGAGCAGCGGCGGGCCGACGACGGTCGCCGCGGCGACGACCGCACCGCCGCCCGCAGCGGCAGCGACGACCGCAACCACGACGTCGGCGACGACCACGGCGGAGACCGGTCCCGCACCGGCACGGACAACCGCGGTGACGACCACGGCGGCACCCGTACCGGCAGCGACGACCGGAACCACGACGTCGGCGACGACCACGGCGGGGACCGGCCCCGAAACCGCGACGACGACTGAGCAGCCCTCCGCACAGCTCCGGGGCCCCGGGCGGACATCGTCTGCCCGGCCCCGAAGTGCCGGCGCGCGAGCACACAGTCGGCTCAGGAGACGGTCAGGGCTGTTGGTGTCCTGCCCGGGCGACGCCCGCCCGCCCGTGCCAGCACCGCTGGTCAGCGGCCGTCAACGACGTCCCGATTCCACCGAAAGTGTGGGCGAACGCGAATCGCCCGATACATTGAAGTATGGTGCCCGCCCACGGGGGTCGGGCGGCCGCTGCGGTCTACCGTCCTGTACTCAATGGCCGCCGGGGTGAGCTGGAGGCGCTGGCCCATCTCGACGAGGTCACCGCTCCGCTGCTCGCTCCGGTCATCGACATCCACGCGGTGGAGCCGTACACCGTGGACCTTGTCGGCCGACTTCCGGCCGGGCTGCTTCCCTCGGTCGATGTCTCGGCGCTGCCGGACGGGCCGCGCAGCGAGCTGGTCCGCTGGGGCGTACCGCTGGTGCCGGTGATCGGGCTCGCGGAGAGCCACCGGCGGCTGGTGGCGCACGGCGCCGCCGCACGGGCGCACGTCCAGCGGGCGGTGCTGCGGCTGCGGACCGGGCAGGACCGGGCGGGCCCGGACGCGACGACCGGCGCGGTGGAGCGGGTGTGGCGGCTGGCCCGGCTGGTGCCGGAGCAGTGCGACCTGCTGATCGACGCCGGGGACGTCTGCTGCCCGGCGGACGTCCGGCTGGCCGAGCCCCGGATCCGGCGGCTGGCGGAGTGGGCCCGGCGGCACGCGTGGCGCTCGGTGACCCTGGTGGCCGGCGCGATGCCGCCGACGCTGGCCCGGCTGCCCACCGACGAACCGGTCCGCCTGGACCGCTTCGACTGGCTGCTCTGGCAGCGGCTGGCCGACCTCGGCGTCGGCTACGGCGACTACGGAGTCTGCTGCGCGGTGCCAGACGCGGAGGGGCCGGGCGACCGGCTGCCGACGCTGCGCTACACCACGGACGAGGCGTGGTGGCTCTATCGGTGGTCGCGGCGGGGCGGCCGGGGTGACGAGCGCTTCGCCGACCTGTGCCGCACGCTCGTGGCGGCGCCGCACTGGCCGGTTGCCGGGGCCGGCTTCTCCTGGGGCGATCACGAGATCCTGCGCCGGGCCCGGCGGGGTGCGGGGGCCGGCTCGACGGCGAACTGGATCGCCTGGAGCACCTCGCACCACCTGGCCCACGTGCTGGCGGCGCTGCTCCCCGCCGGGCGCGAGCAGCACGACGAGCCGTGGCACGCGGACGGGCCTGAGCGGGGCCGCTCCGGCCGGCCGCACCGCGGCGGTGAGACTCACCGCCGGGCCGGGTGACCGGCGGCCGTCACTCCTTTGTGGTGAAGCCGAACTGGACGATCCCCTCCTCGTCGACGACCGCGTCGACGGAGGTGTCGTTGAGCAGCTGGGCGGCGTCGGCGTCGAGGAAGATCCGGGCACCCTGGGTGTCGACGACCTGGTCGCCCTGCGCCGGCTGCGGCACCAGCTCGATAGAGAGCGAGCCGGCGTCGGTGTCGGCGGCGATGCGCAGCCCGCCGCCATCGGCGACGTCCTGCTGTTCAGCGAGGTCGCGGATCACCAGGACGGCGTTGTCGGTCATGGTCAACATGGCGGACTCCTCGTGGCAGGTTCGGGATCGAGGACGGGTCGACGCGGCCGTACGCGGCCGGGCCCGGAACCGGAACGGCGAATCACTCTTCGCCGGGCAAATCTGGGCAGCTCGCACCGCCCTCATGGCCTACGGTGCCCCCTACGCGGGCATCCGTCAAATAGAGCCAGATCAGTGGACACCGAGGCTGCGGGTGGGGCACCCGAATGGGTGACCAGGGGGTTGGCCAGGGGTTTTGCGGTCCGCGAGGTGGGTATTCGGCGGAGTTTCAACCGCGCTTCCGTTGGCGGCGACCATTACGGCGATAACTTTCGCTCCAGAGCCTTTTCCGGAAGAAAACTCCATGGCAGCATCGGTACATGCATCGTCGTCTCTTTCCGCGGGCGCTCGCCGTGCTGGCAGTGGTCGCCACCGCGGCCACGGCCGGCGCCTCGACCGCCACCGCCGAGTCGCCCACCCCCGCGCAGACCCGGCTCAACGCGGCCATCGACGCGGTCCTCGCCGACTCCCGGCTGGCCGGGGCGCAGGCGGGCGTGGTCGTGGTGGACACCGCCACCGGGCGGACCCTCTATGACCGCAACGGTGACCGCCGGCTGATCCCCGCCTCGAACACCAAGCTGCTCACCTCGACCGCGGCGATGAAACTGCTCGGCCCCGGCCACCGCTTCACCACCGACGTCGCCAACGACGGCGTACGCCGCGCCGGGGTGCTCACCGGCAACCTGTACCTGCGCGGCGGAGGCGACCCGACCATGCTCGCCGAGAACTACGACGAGCTGGCCGCGCGGGTCGCCGCCGCGGGCGTACGGGTCGTGACCGGGACCCTGGTTGCCGACGACACCCGCTACGACCGCACCCGGCTGGGCCCGGACTGGACCTGGGACGACGAGTCCTACTACTACGCGGCGCAGGTCTCGGCGCTGACCGTGGCCCCGGACACCGACTACGACGCCGGTACCGTGATCGTGCACGCCGCCCCGGCCGGCGCGGCGGGCGCGCCGCCGGTGGTCACCATGACCCCGCCCAACGGCTGGCTGCGGATCGACAACCGGGCCGAGACGGTCGCCACCGGCGAGACGAGCATCTCCTTCGAGCGCGAGCACGGCGGCAACACCATCGTGGTGACCGGCCAGATCGCGGTCGGCGAGGACCCGGCGAGCGACTGGATGACGGTCTGGGAGCCGACCGGGTACGCCGCTGACATCTTCCGGTCGGCGCTGCTGCGGCACGGAGTGCGCGTCCTCGGCCGGACGGTGCTGGGCGAGGCCACCCCGCGCGACGCCACCACGATCGCCCGCCACGACTCGATGCCGCTGGCCGAGCTGATGGTGCCGTTCCTCAAACTCTCCAACAACGGCCACGCGGAGGTGCTCACCAAGGAGCTGGGCCGGGTCCTGTCCGGCTCCGGCACCTGGTCCGCCGGGCTCGCCGCGATCGGGACGTACGCCGGCAACTCCGGAGTGGACACCGGCACGCTGCGCCAACGCGACGGCTCCGGCCTCTCCCGACGCAACATGATCCCGCCGTCCCAGTTCGTGGCGCTACTCGCCGCGGTCCGGACCGAACCCTGGTTCGACTCCTGGTACGCGGCCCTGCCGGTGGCCGGCAACGCCGACCGCTTCGTCGGCGGCACGCTGCGCAGCCGGATGCGCGGCACGGCCGCCGCGAACAACGTGCACGCCAAGACCGGCAGCCTCACCGGGGCGTCCAGCCTCTCCGGCTACGTCACCGACGCGGACGGGCGCCTGCTGGCCTTCTCCATCGTGCTGAACAACTACCTGACCTCGTCGGTCAAGGGGCTGGAAGACCAGATCGCGATCGCGCTGGCCGCGTACACCGAGGAGGGGACGACCACGGCGCGGCTGACGGTGCCGACGGCGCCGGAGGCACCCCGGGCGCCCGAGGGCAGGGAGTGCTCCTGGGTGAAGCCGATCGTCTGCTGACTCCGGTGAAGCCCCGGCCCGCGGGACGGGCCGGGGCTTCACCGGTCAGGCGCCGGGCCGGTGCGGGCGCGGCTCGGCGTTCGGGTCGCCGCGCTCGATCAGAGCGTCGATCTCGGCAGGCGGCAGCCCGTGCAGCACCAGCACCCGCCGTCCCCAGCGGTGCAGCCGGCACGGGTGCGGACTGGCCTCACTGCGGCAGATCGTCCCGCCCGACCAGCGCTGCGGTGCATGCACCACCACCGCCCGGGCCGCAAACTGGGCGTCCTCGCCGGTCACGTACGGCGGCAGCGGGATCTCCCGCAGCACCTCGCCAGACGGGTCACCCGCGCCGGACAGGCCGACGGGACGGACGACGGACGCACTGCTGCACATGAGAGCAGCCTCCACAGGGGACGGTCGAAGCGGGACATCCGGAAAGGTACGACGGCCCGTGGCGCCCCTGACGGACACCGGTCGGGCCGGTGTCCGCCTCGGCGGCCGCGAGCAGCGCGACTGTCCCCCCGTCACCGCCCGCAGTGCCGGCACGCCCGGCGGGTCCGCAGGTGATAACCGACTGCGGCGACGCCCAGCCCCCAGCCCCACAGCCAGTAGCCGGACTCGGCGAACCAGAAGAAGCCCAGCGGGTAACGCCCGTCGCCCAGGTCGACGCTGCCGGTCGCGGTCTCGACGGTGAGCTGGGCGAGACCGACACCGAAATAGCTGACCAGCCCCACCGCGAAGACGACCGCCGGTGCCAGCGGCACCAGGCGGGGCACCCTACGGCCGGCGAGCAGCGGCACCCATCCCGGCCACACCGTCCCCCACCGGTACACCAGGGCCAGCGGCAGTAGCACCCCGGCGAGCAGGAACCCCACCTCGAACGCCACCACCGAGGCGCCCTGCGCCAGCGGCAGGTCCCCGAAACCCACCGCCACCTGGGCGGCGAGCCGCACCAGGCAGCCGGCGACCGCCGCCCACGCCGCGACCCGGGCCCAGCGCGGCGCCAGCCCACCGGACCCGCGAGCCCGGCCGCACCGGCCGCAGTCCCCCCGGAATCGGCGAAGGTGCGCGAGCGCCGCCGCGTGCAGCAGCACGGCGCCGGTGAGCGCACCCGCCCGGCTGAGGAATCCGGCCAGGGTGAACGCCGGGCTGAGGTCGAGGATGAGGAAACCGACCAGGTCCAGCAGCACCAGTGCGCAGGAGAGCAGGATGGCGGCGCAGACCGCCCAGGCCGCCGCGGCCAGCGCCGGCCGCCAGGCGTGGGCCCGGGCCAGCCCGACGCCGGCCGCCGCCGCGACGGCCTGGAGCGCCACGGACCACCAGCCGGTGACCACCACCAGGTCGGTCCCGAGCGGCCCGAACGACGGAGGCCCCGCCACCGCCCAGGCCGCGCGCAGCGTGCCGTAGCCGATCGCCCAGGCCACGGCGGCGTACGCCAGCCAGGCGGCACGGCGCCGGGTGGCGGCGACGGTCGGCGGCGGCACGGTGAGCGTCATGCGTCCACCCTGCCGCCGCCGCGCCCACGGTCCCTCCCGAGCGGGAGGGGACCGACTCCCCCGGGCGGGGGATCCGGCTCAGCCGGCGTCCTGGCGCAGCCGGGCGGCGGTGCGCGCGGCGCTGTAGTCCGGCCCGACGCCCTGGATGATGATCGCCGAGCCCTCGATGTGCCGCAGGCGCAGCGGCAGGATCTCCTGGTACGCCGGGGAGGCGTACCAGGCGCGGGCCTGCTCGACGTCCGGGAACTCGATGACCACCACCGTGCCCGGCCACTCCCCCTCGATCACCTCCGGCGAAGCGCCGTGCACCCGGAACCGCCCCTGGTAGGGGTCGAGGGTCGCCTGGATCTTCTCCAGGTATTCCAGGACGTCCTCGTTGATCTGCGGCGTACGCAGGTGGGCGAGCGCGAACGCGGGCATTTGTCCCTCCCCGGTGACGTGCGCCGACTCCGCGGCGCAGGGCCTGGCATCGATTCTGCGGCCGGCCCGCCGCCAGGTCGACCAGCCGCGAGGCACGGAAAAGGGTCACACCCGTTCCAGCACCACCACCGGGATCTCCCGCTCGGTCTGCGCCTGGTACTGGTCGTACGCCGGCCAGATGGCCGTCATGGTGCGCCACATCCGCGGCTTCTCCTCGGGCGTCGCGGGACGCGCCCGGACGGCGAACGCCTCCGGACCGACCTGCACCCGCGCCTGCGGGTCGACGAGCAGGTTCAGATACCAGGCGGGGTGCTGCGGAGCGCCGCCCTGGGAGCCCACCACCAGATAGTCGTCACCGTCTCGGCCGTAGATCAGCGCGGTCCGCCGAAGCTTGCCGGAGCGCCGGCCGCGGGCGGTCAACAGCAGCGTGAAGACACCCGGCCGCCACTCGTGGCCCTCCGCGCCAGCGGTCGCCACGTACCGCTGGATGTGGTCGGCGACCCATCCCTCGGGGCTGTCCTGCACCGGCTCGCTCGCGGTCATCCGTCTCTCCCGGATCGTCGGCGGACGCGTCGCGCCCACGCTACCTCCGGCCGTTCCCGGTGACCGACCCGATCGTGGAAGCCACCGTCGCCTCCGGTGGCGAGTCCGCAGGCTGGGCGGCTCGCCCGCGGGTCCGGCCCCTACCGGCCGTACGCCAACACCAGCGCCAGCGCGGCCAGGGCCACCGCCCCGAACAACAGCCGGCGCCGACGCCGCCGGGCCCGGGCCACGCCGACCCGGGTGACCGGCCCGTCGGGGATGATCCCGACGGCCGTGCGTACCTTGGCGGCCGCCGGACCGAGCAACTCGGCGAGGCGACCCCCGACGCTCCGCGGCGAGTGCCGGGCCGGCGCCACGGCGCCGGGCCGCGGCCCGGTGACCGGCGGTGCGGCCGGCTCGGCCGGGGACCTGAACGGCTCGGGATCACCCTCCCCGGGCCGTTCGACCACGATCGCCGGTTGAGCGTGGTCGCGGGCGAGCGACGAATCGGGGCGGTCGCGGACCGGCGCCGGATCGGACGGGGTCTCGCCGTCGGCGGGCAGCCGCCGCGGCACGGTCAACGCCTGCTCCGGTGCCCGCGCCGGTTCGGCCGATACGGCGGGCAGCCACCCACCCACCCGAATACCGGTCTGCGTGAGTTCTTCCTCAGCCACCGATCCCTCCCTCGGCCACCGGCGCCGGCGGTCGCCCCCGTGGCCCGCCGCAGGGAGGATGACACACGCCTCGATCGTCGAGTAGCCGTCGAGCGGAGGCATGTTCCCGACAGCTGGCCGGTCAGCGCCGCTCGCGCCGCCGCAGGCCACGGTCGGGATGCCAGCTCTCGATCAGCAGATGGTCCGGCGGGTCGCCGACCCGGGTCAGCACCACCTCGGTCAACTCGATCCGGAACCGGTGCGAACCGTCCTCGCCCGGCGGCTCCTCGTGCGCCCGCCCGGCGATCTTCGCGTCCCCGCCCCACGACGCCGGATCGCCCTCCGGGGCGTCCTCGCTCGGGCAGTGCAGCGCCACACGGGGATCGCGCCGCAGGTCGAGCGCCTTGACCGCGCCGGCCATGCTGCCCAGCCGGAGCTGGCCGTCGTCGGAGAAGTCGAACTCGGTGCCGCTGATCCGCGGCGAGCCGTCCCGCCGCAGGGTCGCCATCGTGCCGTGCTTGCGGACGGTGAATCGGGCGCGGACGCGCGCCGCGAAGTCGGGTTCGGCTGCCACCAGGTCGGACCACCATGCCATGCGGGCCAGCCTGACAGGCAAATCTGACACCGTACGGCGCATTTTCCGGACTGCTCAGCGGATCTCGAAGCCCAGCGCCTGAGCCAGCACGATCGCCTGCTCGGCGTCGACGATCGCCCCGGCCCGCTCCACCGCGGTGGGGTCGAGCGCGGTCAGGTCGCTGCCACGCAGGTCGGCCCGGACCAGCCGGGCGGCGTGCAGCTGGGCGCCGGAGAGGTCGACCCCGGTCACGGTCGCGCCGGTCAGGTCGGCGCCGGTCAGGTCCACCTCGCGCATGCGTACGTCGGTGAGGTGCACCCCGCGCAGGTCGGCGCCGGGCAGGGCGACGAAGGACCAGTCCCCGCCGTTGACCCGCAGCGGGCGCAGGTCGCACTGCTCGAAGCTGCTGCCGACCAGCTTGCAGCCGGTGAACTCGGCCTCGAAGAGGTTGCAGCGCTTGAAGGTGCAGCGGGTGAAGGCCGAGTCGGTGTGCCGGGAGGCGTTGAGGGCGACGTTGCCGAAGACGCACTCGGTGAAGACGGCGCCCTGGCTGACCGCCTCAGTGAGGTCGACGTGGAAGAAGGAACAGCGGACGAAGTGCCGGTCGGCCAACTCCTCGGCGTACCAGTCCTCGTGGCGGTAGGTGACGTCCTCTGTCGGCTCCGGCATGACGCCAGATTAGTGGTGGTCGCCGACACTTCCCGGTCGGCGTACCGGCCGGTAGGTTCGGCGGCGTGAGCGTCGCAGTGAGCACTGACCCGGCCCGTATCGGATTCGACCCCGCCCGGCTGGCGCGGATCGACGAGCACTTCGGCAGGTACGTCGACGACGGCCGGCTCGCCGGCTGGCAGATCGTGGTGACCCGCCGCGGCGAGATCGCCCACTCCGCGACCTACGGGCTGCGCGACCGGGAGGCCGGCACGCCGGTCGAGGCGGACACCCTCTGGCGCATCTACTCGATGACCAAGCCGATCACCTCGGTGGCCGCGATGATGCTCTGGGAGGAGGGCCGGTTCGAGCTGAACGACCCGATCAGCCGCTGGCTGCCGGAGTTCGCCGACGTCCGGATCTACGACAAGGGGTCGGTGCTCAAGCCGTACACGGTGCCGGCGATCGAACCGATCCGGGTCTGGCACCTGCTCACCCACACCGCCGGCCTCACGTACGGCTTCGCCCAGAGCACGGTGGTCGACGGCCTGTACCGGGCGGCGGGCTTCGACCTGGGCGTGCCGCCGGGTGCGGACCTGGCGGCGGCCTCGGCCGGGCTGGCCCGGCTGCCGCTGCTCTTCCAGCCCGGCACGAGCTGGAACTACGGCGTCTCCACCGACGTGCTGGGCCGGCTCGTCGAGGTGGTCTCCGGGCACAGCCTGGACGCGTTCTTCGCCGAGCGGATCCTGCGTCCGCTGGGCATGACCGACACCCGGTGGTGGGTCGACGAGGGGGACGCCAAGCGGCTGGCCGCGCTGTACGCCCCGCACCCGGCCACCGGACAGGCGACGCGGCACGACGGCATCGGCCAGGCCGCACTGACCGAGCCGAGCTGGTTCTCCGGCGGCGGCGGGCTGCTCTCCACGGCCGCCGACTACCACCGGTTCACCCAGTTCCTGCTACGCGGGGGCGAACTCGACGGGGTACGCCTGCTGGGGCCGCGGACGGTGCGGTTCATGACCCGCAACCACCTGCCCGACGGCCGGGACCTGGCCTCGTTCGAGCCGGAGGGCTTCGCCGAGACGGTGCTCGACGGCATCGGCTTCGGCCTCGGCTTCGCCGTGGTGCTGGACCCGGTGCCCGTCCGGGTGCCGAGCAGCGTGGGCGAGTACTACTGGGGTGGGCTGGCCAGCACCGCGTTCTGGGTGGATCCGGTGGAGGAGATCACCGCGTTGCTGTTCACCCAGCTCATGCCGTCGAGCACGTACCCGCTGCGCACGCAGCTGCGCCAGCTGGTCTACTCCGCGCTGGTCGACTGACCCGGCTCGCCGCCGGGCCCGGATCGCCGTTTACGGCACCGGCCGGGCGGCAGCTCCCTAGCCTGAGGGGCGAGGCACCTGGGGCGGGAAGGTGGTCAGCCATGAGCGAGCGCAGCGAGCGAATCATCGGGCGCAGTGCCGTGGAGCCTCATGCGGTCGCCGAGCGGAGCGAGGTGGCCGCATGAGCAACGTCGTCGTGTTCGGCGCCGGTGGGACCGCGGGGTCGCGGATCACCGACGAGGCGATGAACCGGGGTCACCGGGTCACCGCGGCGGTGCGCCGCCCGGAGGCGACCAGCTACCTGGCACCCGGCGTACGCACGGTCACCGGCGATGCCACCTCGGCGCGCAGCGTACGCGAGCTGGCCGAGGACGCGGACGTGTTCGTGGTGGCGATCGGCGGCGGCGAGCGGGAGCTGTGGCGGGAGGCGGCCCGGACACTGGTCGACACGCTCCGCGAGCTGCCGAATCCGCCCCGGGTGATCCACGTCGGTGGCGGGGCGACGCTGCTGACGTCGAAGGGCACCCCGTACCTGAACGAGCCGGACTTCCCCGCGGAATACCGGGACGCGGCGCTGGGCCAGGCCGAGGCGCTGGCCATCTACCGCTCCGCGGACGACGGGGTGACCTGGACGTACATCTCCCCGCCGCCGCTGGAGTTCCACCCAGGCGAACGGACCGGGCAATACCGCACGGGCACCGACCACCCGGTGACGGACGCGCAGGGCCGGTCGGTGCTCACCTACGAGGACCTGGCGGTGGTCATCGTCGACGAGATCGAGCACCCGCGGTTCACCAACACGCGGTTCACCGCGGCCTACTGAGCCGGTCAGTCGGCCAGCCGGGCGGGGAAGCCGCCGGTGGCGATCGGGCCCCAGTGCTCGATGGTGATCCGGATCAGCGACTTGCCCTGCCGGACCATGGCCTCCCGGTACTCGTCCCAGTCCGGGTGTTCGCCGGAGATGCTGCGGAAGTACTCCACCAGCGGCTCCAGGGCCTCGGGCAGGTCGAGCACCTCGGCGGTGCCGTCCACCTGCACCCAGGGCCCGTTCCAGTCGTCGGAGAGCACGCAGGCGGAGACCCGGGGGTCGCGGCGGATGTTGGCCACCTTCGCCCGTTCCGGGTAGGTGGAGATCACCAGCCGGCCCGCGGCGTCGACGCCGCAGGACACCGGGGAGGACTGCGGCCGGCCGTCGGCGCGGGTGGTCATCAGCAGGACCTTGTGCCGGGGGCGGAGGAACTCGATCAGGGCGTCCCGGTCGACCCGGGTGTTGGTCGCGATGGTGCGTGCCATGCGTCGGTTCTACCAGCCCGCAGGGTCAGGGATTCGGCGCGGGCTCAGCGGGGGCGATTGGCAACCCGGCGTGGGGTGGCCTGGGCCGGCACCCGGGGCCGGGCGGTCGGCCGCCAGGCCCGGCCGTTGGCGTAGATCACCCGGAAGCCGAGGTACGCGGCGAGGGGTGCCCAGTGTGCCGAGCCCATCCGCAGCTCGGCGGCGTTGTGTCGCTGCCCGTTGGCCAGCACGTCGAGCAGCACGGTCTCGAAAGCGGCCGACTCGACCCAGTCCACCTCGCGGGTGAAGCCGCAGACCAGGGCCGCCCCGGTGACGTCGAGGAATTCCCGCAGCGCGGCGTCGGAGGCGCGCAGCACCGAGCAGCTGCCGAAATAGAGGCGCCGCCCGTCACAGCGGCCGGCCATCCGTTCGGCCACGTCTGCCAGTTCGACCGAGTCCCAGTCGGTGAGGCAGAGCCGGCTCGGTTCGCCGTGCATGGCGAAGAAGCCGACGCGGTAGTCGGCGTACTGCTTGAGCAGCCAGCGGTCGATGAAGTAGAAGAGCTCGTCGCGGGTGGCGGCGTCCTTGTGGATGAATCGGATCCGGCCCAGCCGTTCGAGCAGTTCGAGCGTTGGCAGGACGGAGCCGCGCTCGTTGAGGTCCCGGTGCCACTGCCCCTCGACGCAGAAGACGCCACCCCGCGCCAACGCCCACCTCCCCCGCCAGCGAAGGCCGCCCGGGAAGCCGTGCCCGCCCCCCGGCGCAGACGTTACCGGCCGCGGGCCGCCCGGCAACATCACCCTCGGCACGATTTGACAACCGTTTCCGTCCCCTCTGGGCCCGGCACGCGCGTCGACCGCTGGAATGGATGTTTCCCAGGATTGGTGCAATTTGCATAAACAGGCCTTTACGTGCGGTTATGAGTCGAATTCGGGTAAATGCCTGCTGTTGGGTTGAAAGGGTGCCAAGGTGGATGAGCCAGGGACGTCCCGCTCGATGCCCTGATCGCGCCCCAATCGCACTCCAATCAGGAGGAATCTGTGCGCGTCCATACCTTGAAACGGATCGCTGTCGCCTTCGCGCTGGCTCTGCCCGGTGCCGCGATCGCCACGGTAGTCGCCGCGCCGCCGGCCCACGCCGACGGCTGCTACACCTGGAACCGCACCCTCGCCCAAGGGCGCTCCGGCGAGGACGTCCGCCAGCTGCAGATCCGGGTGGCCGGCTGGGCCGCGTACCGGAACATCGTCCGCGTCGACGGCCGGTACGGTTCCGAGACGGCCGCCGCGGTCCGGCGGTTCCAGTCGGCGTACGGGCTGCGCGCCGATGGCACCGCCGGCCCGCAGACCTTCGCCAAGCTCTACGAGTTGCAGGACAACGACTGCACGCCGAAGCACTTCAGCTACACCGAGCTGGACAACGGCTGCGGCATCGGCGGCTGGACCGGCGGCCCGCTCTCCGCGAGCGCGACCCGGACCAACGCGCTACGGCTCATGTGGAAGCTGGAGGCGCTGCGCCACAGCCTCGGCGATCAGCCCCTCCACGTGAACAGCGGCTTCCGCAGCTTCACCTGCAACCGGCGCGTCGGCGGCGCGTCGGACAGCCAGCACCTCTACGGGAACGCGGCCGACCTGACCTCGCGTACCTCGTCGCTGTGCCGGATCGCCCGGGAGGCCCGCAGCCACGGCTTCAGCGGCATCTTCGGCCCCGGCTACCCGGGCCACAGCAACCAGGTCCACGTGGACGCACGCCGGGAGAACAACGCCGACAAGAGCGCGAACACGACCACCTGGTCCGCCGCACGCTGCGGGGTCTGACCAGGGCGAAGTCGATGTCGACGGCGGCCCGACGCAGGGGTGGAGGGCCCTGCGGCCGGGCCGCCGTCGGCGTCGCCCCGGGCGCCATTCCGGCTCGGAGTGCGTGACGCCACGCCGCGGCCGGAGCTGTCGTCAATCCCGCCATGCGCCGAGCAGTTCCTCCGGCGAGATGATCGATACACCGTTCATAGCTGCCTCGGACCGGGACACCGCCACCAGCGGGACATGCTCGTCCGCACCGGGCAGCCGGGAGCGGTGCATGAGCAACCGGCCCAGGTCATGGGCGTCGAAGGGCCGGTTCTCCAGCCACTTGACGGACCCGACGAAGGTGATCTGGCGGGCGACCGGTGCTCGGTCCGCGCCGACCAGGTCGATCTCCGGATCATTGGTACGGGTCCAGTAGCCGCCGACCACGGCTGTGTCCCCCGGCAGGTCATCGGCGGGAAGCCTGCGCAACGACTCCCGCACCACCGGCTCCACCGCCCGTCCCCGCCGGGCGTCCACGAGGTCGTGATCCGGCGCAGGGTCAGATCACCCCGTCCCCGTTCGATCTCGGTCTGGTGAGGGCCGAGGAACGACAACCAGAAGCGGAGGTAGGAGTCGGCCACCGAGTAACGCGTCTCCCGGGACGGCCGGGTGGAGAGGGGTGGCCACCTCCACGATGCGCTTGGCGACCAGTAGTCGCAGGGCGCGATTGAGGGAGGCCTGCGGCAGGTCCCCGGCGGCTCGCGCGATGAGGGAGAAGGTCCGTTCTCCGGCGCCGATGGCCCGCAATACCAGGTCGGCTTGGGACTGCGGGGGGAACTCTCCCGCGCTACTTTCGCCAGTGATACAACCAAGAACGATAGCAATCCGCCCGGCGTCCGGGCCGGTGCCGCTCAGACCAGGCCGGCGTCGTGGACGAGCAGCGCCACCTGCACCCGGTTGTTCAGCTCGAGCTTGGTCAGCAGGCGCGACACGTACGCCTTCACGGTCGCCACGCTCATGAACAGCTCCGCCGCGATCTCGGCGTTGGTCCGGCCCTGTCCGAGCGCGACCGCGACCTCCCGCTCCCTCTCACTGAGCCCGTCCAGCAGCCGCAGCGCCCGGTCCCGCCGGGGGTCCGCGCCCACCTCGGCCGGCGCGGCGGCGGTCACGTGCCGGATGAGCTGGCGGGTCACCGTCGGCGACAAGGTTGCCTCCCCCGCCGCGACCCGGCGGATCGCCTGGACGATCTCGGCGGGTGGCGTGTCCTTGAGCAGGAAACCGGCGGCACCGGCGCGCAGGGCCCGCAGCACCTGGTCGTCGGCGTCGAAGGTGGTCAGCACCAGCACCTCGGGCGGCCGGGGCAGCGCCCGCAGTGCCTCCGTGGCGGCCAGCCCGTCCACCCGGGGCATCCGGATGTCCATCAGCACCACGTCGGGCACGTACGCCTCGACGGCGGCCGGCACCTCGGCGCCGTCGGCCGCCTCCCCGACGACCCGGACGTCCGACACCCCGCCGAGGATCATCGACAGGCCGGCCCGGACCAGCGCGTCGTCGTCGACGATCAGCACCCGCACCGGTTCCGCGGCGGCGTTCACGCCGGCCACGGCAGCCAGGCGGCGAGCCGGAAGTCGCCCGAGTCGTCGCGCCCGTACTCCAGGCGGCCGCCGGCCAGGCTGACCCGCTCGGCGATGCCGACCAGGCCGGTCCCGGCACCCGGCAGCTCGGGGCTACTGGACCCGCCGACCGGCCAGCGGTTACGGATCTCGACAGTGAGCCCCGCGTCGGGCCCGCCGATCAGCTCCACCGTGACCGCGGCCCCGGCGGCGTGCTTGCGGGCGTTGGTCAGGCCTTCCTGCACGATCCGGTAGACACTCCGCCCGAGGGCCGCCGGCATTCGTTCCGCCGCGGTCACCCGATCGCGCAGATCGACCCGCATCCCGGCCGCCCGCGACTCCTCGACCAGAGCCGCGAGGTCCGCCAGCGTGGGCTGCGGACGTTCCGGAATCTGCTCCGCGCCGGTCTCCGCGCGGAGCACGCCGATCACCTCGCGCAGGTCCTGCAGGGCGGCGTGGGCGCTGCCCCGGATCACCCCGGCCGCCTTCGCCACCTCTTCCGGCGGTGCGTCCGGACGGAATTCCAGAGCGCCCGCGTGCAGGCTGAGCAGGGAGATCCGGTGGGCGAGCACATCGTGCATCTCGCGCGCGATCCGGGTGCGCTCCAGCTGTCGGGCCTGCGCCACCCGCAGCTGCTGCTCGGTCTCGGCCCGCTCGGCCCGCTCCCGCAACGACACGACCAGCTGCCGGCGGGCCCGCACGAACATCCCCCAGGCGAGCACGAGGAAGCTGAGCACCACGCCCCAGACGGTGGCCGCCCAGTACGGCATGGAGGGCTCGGGGCGCAGGTAGTTGAAGGCGAGGTTGGTGACCAGGCCGGCGGCGGTGACCCCCAGCGCGACGGCCGTCCGGCGGTGCACCACCACGGTGAAGTAGATGATCAACAGGGGACCCGCGGCCGCCAACGAGAACAGGGTCAACGGCAGGGTCGCGACGGCCAGGCCCAGCGGCCACCGGCGCCGCACCCAGAGCAGGACGCAGCAGGCCAGCCCGAGCAGCGCGTCGGCCGGGATCATCCACGGTTGCGCCAGTGGCTCGGCCATCTCCGGGTCCGGCGAGGCCGCATCGGCCGTGGCGAGCAGGACCCAGCCGAGGCCGAGCAGGAAGCACAGACTGTCGATGATCCAGTCCCGCGTGGTGCGTCGCGGTCGCGCTCCCGCCGCCGGGTTCAGCGTCAGCGCCCCCGGCAACAGCCAGGGGTGCTCGGGCACGGCACTGCTGGTCACGCCCTCATGCTAGGCAGGCATCGGCGAGCCGGACCAGCGACCAAAGTCGACATCTGAGCGTAGACCTCGGTCGAGGCGATGCCGACCGCCGGCCGCTGCGGGTGGCCGGGTGGCGCGGGCAGGCTTACCGGCATGATCGAGGTTGACCACCTGACCAAGCGCTACGGCCCGCTCCCGGCCGTCGACGATGTCTCGTTCCGCTGCGAGCCGGGCACGGTGACCGGCTTCCTCGGCCCGAACGGCGCGGGCAAGTCCACCACCATGCGGATGATCTGCGGCCTGACCCCGCCGACCTCGGGCAGCGCCACCGTCGCCGGGCTGCCCTATCGGCAGTTGGGCAACCCCGGCCGGGAGGTCGGCGTCCTGCTCGACGCGTCCGCGCAGCACGTCGGGCGGACCGGTCGGGAGGTGCTGACCGTCGCCGCGAGCACGATGGGCGTGGACCGACGGGAGGTCGCCGCGAAGCTCGACCTGGTCGGATTGACCGGGCCCGCGACGAAGCGCCGGGTCCGGGCGTACTCCCTGGGGATGCGGCAGCGGCTCGGCCTGGCGCTGGCCCTGCTGGGTGACCCCCGGGTGCTGATCCTCGACGAGCCGGCCAACGGTCTCGACCCGGAGGGCATCTTCTGGATGCGCGGCCTGCTGCGCGACTTCGCCGACCGGGGCGGCACCGTGCTGCTCTCCTCGCATCTGCTCCGCGAGGTGGAGGCGGTCGCCGACCGGCTGGTCGTGATCGGCAACGGCCGGGTGGTGGCCCAGGGCGGCAAGGACGAGCTGCTTGCCGGCGCCGGCACCCTGGTTCGGGCCCGCGACCAGGGTGCGTTGCGCGTCGCGTTGGACCGGGCCGGGCTCGACGCCGACCAGGTCACCGACGGCCTGCTGGTGCGGGCCGAGGCCGAGGCGGTCGGGCAGGCCGCTGCCGACGCGGGCGTCGCCCTCAGCGAGTTGCGACCGGCCAGCGGCTCCGGCCTCGAACAGCTCTTCCTCTCCCTCACCTCCGACGCGCCGACCCGGGAGGACGCCCGATGACCACCACCACGCCCGCACCCGCCCCGCCCACCGTCACCCGCCGGGCCGAGCGGCACCAGCCGTCGCTGGCCCGGCTGACTGGGGTGGAGCTGCGCAAGCTCGCCGACACGCGGGCCGGATACTGGCTGCTGATCACCATCGGTCTGGTCGCCGCCGGCATCGTCACCGTGCAGCTCTTCGTCCTCGGCGAGGAGCAGCAGAACTTCGCCGACTTCCTCGTCCCGTCGCTGCTACCGGTGGGGCTGCTGCTGCCGGTGCTGGGCATTCTGTCGATCACCGCCGAGTGGTCGCAGCGGACCGCGCTGACCACGTTCACCCTGGTGCCCAGGCGGGAGCGGGTCGTTTTCGCGAAGCTCGCCGCGATGGTGCTGGCCGCGCTGGGGTCGGTGCTGGTCAGCCTGGCCGTGGCCGCCGTCGCCACGCTGCTCGCGCGGGCCACCGGCGGCGCGGGCGACTGGTCGTTCGACGGGTCCATGCTCCTGCACGCGGCCGTGCTGCAGGTCGTCAGCGTGCTGATGGGCGCGGGGTTCGGGTTGCTGCTGCTCAACACGCCGCTGGCGATCGTCACCTACCTGCTGCTGCCCACCCTCTGGTCGATCCTCGGCGGGATGATCTCGGCGCTGCGCGGACCCGCCCGCTGGCTGGACACCGGGGTGACGATGGAGCCGCTGTTCGGGCCCGACGTCACCGCGGGGCAGTGGGCACGCCTGGCCGTGTCGCTGCTGGTGTGGATGGTCCTACCGCTGGCCGCCGGGCTGGTCCGGACGCTACGGCGGGAGGTGTCCTGACCATGACCACGCGGGGGTACGGCGAGGCGGTGGTCAGCGGCGGCGCCGGGGAGCTGGTGCTGATGTGGGCCGGGTTCCCGCTGCTCGGGGCCGGGCTGGGCGCGGCGCTCACGGCCGCGTCCGGCTGGCTTGCCGGCCTGCCCTGGTTCCCGTTCCAGGGCTGGTTCAGGCTGCTGGCCCGGCTGCCCGACGAGCGGGCGTACGCCGGGGGCGCGGCGGCGCTGGCGTTGGTCGGGCTGGTCGTCGCCTACCTCGGCACCCGGGAGCGGTTGACCGTGACGGTGGGCCGGACCGGGGTGCGGCTGCACCGCGACGGCCACGGCCGGGACGTCGCCCGGGCCGGGGTCGCGGGGGTCTTCCTGGACGGGAAGGCGCTGGTGCTGCTCGACGCCGAGGGTGGGGAACTGGCCCGGGAGAAGTCCGACCTGGACCAGGGCCGGCTGCGTGCCGCGTTCACCGGGCAGGGCTGGCCGTGGCTGGAGCAGGACCCGCACCGGGCGGCGTACCGGCGCTGGGTGGAGGGGCTGCCGGGGCTGCCGGCCGGGGCGGACGCGCTGCTGCGGGCCCGGCAGCGGGCGGTCGAGGCCGACCGTGGCGGCGAGGTGCGGGAGCTGCGCGAAGAGCTGGGCCGGCTTGGGGTGGTGGTCCGCGACGACGGGAAGCGGCAGTACTGGCGGCTGGTGCCGGGCCAGCCCGACCGGGACGGCGACCGCCGCTAGCGGGTGGCCGGTGACGGCCGACGGCGACGGGCCCGCGCCGACGTGCGGCGCGGGCCCGAAGGGGTACGGAACTTACTTCGCGTTGCCGGTGTTGGTCACCCGGAACGTGTAGTCCGCGTCCAGGTAGGTGAGGTCACCGGTCGGCAGGTTGGAGATCAGGACGGCGAAGTCGTCCTGCTTGCCGTTGGCGCACTTCGTCTTCAGGCCGCTGGCGGTGAACTGGTCGCCGGTGGTCCGGTAGACCCAGTTGCCCGCGCCGTCGGTGGTCTCCCCCGGCGAGGTGACGCCCGGGGTGAGGTCGCAGTGGCTGACCACCTGGACCGTCCAGTTGTTGTCCTGCACGCCGCTGGTGGCGAACCAGTTGCCCGCCGCCGAGGTGAGGTTCGCATCGGCGCCGTTGACCCGAACGTCGTCGACGAACCAGCCGGTGTCCATGTACGCGGCGTCGGTGGAGTACCGGAACCGGACGTCCGTCGCGCCGGCCGGCAGGTCGGCGGTCAGGTGCAGGTAGGCCGGGTCGTCCACGAAGTACCGGCCGCCGGAGGTGCCGGTCAGGCCGTTGCCCTCCTCGTTGTTGCCGTGCGGGTCGTCGTTGGTGGTGACGACCTGACCGGCGTCGTTGCGCACCGGCACCGTCACCCAGTTGCCGTTGACCAGGGCCTCGACGAAGCCGTAGTCCCAGCCCTCCTCGATGAAGTACCAGCTCCAGAAGTCCAGCGAGGTCACGCCGCCGGAGGTGTCGACGTCGAGGATGTTGTCGTCCTGGCTCTCGTACCCGGCGTACCAGTGGGTCGTGCCGGTGTGCGGCGCGATCACCGTCTCGTCGTCGCCGTCGAAGGCCAGCGCCACGGTCGGGCCGGGGTTGCGGAACCGCTCGACGGACATGCCGAACGGCACGGCGGTGGTGTCGGGGCGGTTCTTCAGCCGCGCCCACTTGGCCTCCGGAGTGGCGCCCTGGTAGTGGCCCCGGCCGCTCCAGAAGACGTCGTCGGCGATGTCGATGGTCCAGGACGTGTCCGCCGGGTCGCCGAAGTCGAACGCCTTGATGTCGTAGATCGGCGACTTCTCGTCGTCCAGGTAGACCGCCACCGACCAGTCGCGGAACAGGTCGGCCGCGCTGCGCAGGTGGGCGCCGGTCGCCGCGTTGAAGCTGTCGATGGCGTTCTGCACGCCGGTCATGCCGTCGGCCTGCTCCTCGAAGATCTTCTTGATGAGCAGGTCACCGGCCTTGCCGTCGTACTGCTTGTCCGGGGTGTAGGTGCCGTCGCCGTTGCCGCCGGCCTGCTCCCAGAGGTACTGGAAGTAGGTGAAGGAGGCGCCGTAGTTGGCCAGGGTGCTGCCCCACCGGGTCAGCGAGGTCTCCTCGTAGAAGACCTGCTGGTTGCTCAGGTGCGAGCCGCCGGCGTCCAGCCCGTTGAGGAAGATGGCGAAGTCGGCCAGGCCCTCGTCGACCCAGGACAGCTCGCCCGGGTCGCTGTAGTTGTGCAGCAGGTGCTGCAGCTCGTGCGCGACGGTGCCCTCGTACAGCTCGGGGCGGTCGTTGGCCGGGTTGTTGTCGCGCCACGGCGAGTCGTTCGGACCGACCCGGTTGGCCCAGTCCAGGGCATCGACCACGATGACGTTCATGCCGTTGGTCTGGATGAAGTCCGGCGCGAAGTAGCCGGCGGTGTACGAGGTGACCGCGCAGTCGTAGTACGCGTCGTCCTGGATGTTGTAGAGCACCATGACCAGCGAGTCGCTGGCCGGCTCGTCCGGGTCGGCCGCGTCCATCGGGCCGAAGTGCTCCTCGTCCACCGCGACGATCTGGTTGGCGAGCTTGTCGCCGACATAGTTGATCTGCGCCTGGGTGAGGGTGAACTGCGCCGCCGTGGCGGTGGCGCAGGGGGTGAACGCGTCCCCCGGGTTGTGATCGAACTTCGGGTCGAGGCTGGCCACGCCGGCCGGCGCGGTGCCGTCGAGCGGGGTGCCCTTCGGGACGTAGATGTAGACCGGGGTGCCGTCGGGCGTGGTGTTGGCGTACACCCGGGTGAAGTCCTGGTTGTAGGTGCCGCCCGCCGCACTGTCGTTGATCGGCAACGTGATGGTCGGCTCGCCGGGAAGGTTCTCGTGATCGTTGGCCTGGGCCGGGGCCGAGACCGTGAAGGCGAGCGCGGTGGCGCCCGCCACCGCCGCCGCGATCCGGCTCGGTCGTTTCAATAGCACGCGGATTCCTCCTGCTGGTGAGGCGGTGATCAGCGCCGGCCACCGCCGTCGGGTAACAGGGTCGCCCCGGTGGATGCTGCACCGAGCAGCTTTTGACCAGGGGATGTTGGCTTCAGGCAACCACTTGGGACAGTGCGCTGCGAAGCGGCAGCAGGTCACAAGTACGACACGATCGGGTGACGCATCCCGTCATACGGACGGTTGGCACGAACCATCCGTACGCCATCGAGGTCGATCGACGGCCAGTTCGGCCAGGAGCCGGCGATGCCGAGCGCCCCCGAAGCGAGCGGGTCGACGGGGCTCGGTGCGTCCGCCGGGTCGCCGGCACCGCCCGGAGTTGGCCGGGCGGTGGCGAAAACAGACCCCGCGATCGCGTGATGTGTGGCTGGCCGACCCGGCCGGACGATCAGCGGCATGACCACGATCCAGAAGCTGCGGCCCACCGGACGGGCCGCAATCCCCGCCCGGCCCCGCGTCGCGCCCCTGCTGGGGCCGGGCTTCGTCGCCGCCATCGCCTACATCGATCCCGGCAACGTGGCCACGAACCTGACCGCCGGGGCCACCTCCGGGTACCTGCTGGTCTGGGTGGTGGTGGCAGCGAGCCTGGTGGCGGTGCTGGTGCAGTTCCAGGCGGCCAAGCTCGGCGCGGCGACCGGAAAGAGCCTGCCGCAGCTCAGCCGGGAGCGGTTCCCCCGCTGGGCGAGCCGAGCCCTGTGGGTGCAGGCCGAGGTGGTCGTCCTCGCCACCGACGTGGCCGAGTTCGTCGGGGCGGCCATCGGCATGCGGCTGCTGTTCGGCATGCCGGTCGGCCTCGCTGCGGTGGTGACCGGCGTCCTCTCCCTGCTGATGCTGGAGCTGCGGCGGCGTGGCCGGGCCCGCCGCCTCGAGCTGATCAGCGCCGCCGCGCTACTGACGGTCGGGGCCGGCTTCCTCTACAACCTGTACGCGGTGGGCCACCAGTCGGCCACCGCCGCCCTGCACGGCTTGGCCCCCCGCCTGGACGGCACGGAGTCGGTGCTGCTGGCGATGGGCATCGTCGGCGCGACCGTGATGC
Organism: Micromonospora sp. CB01531; assembly: GCF_001905095.1. Classification (GTDB taxonomy): domain Bacteria; phylum Actinomycetota; class Actinomycetes; order Mycobacteriales; family Micromonosporaceae; genus Micromonospora. Next base: position 90,124 of record NZ_LWLS01000001.1, on the reverse strand, counting down.
CGCACGCCGTCTACCTGCACTCTGCGATCGTCCGTACCGGCGGCCGACCCGCCGAGGCGGCGCGACGCTCGCCGGCCCTCATCCGGCGCGCCCTACGGATCGACTGCGGCGCGGCGCTCGGGCTGGCCACCGTCGTGAACGTCTCGATGATCGCACTCGGCGCCGGCCTGCACGAGGCGAGCGGCGGCGGGTGGACCGGTGACATCGTCGCCGCCCACAGCGTGTTGCTGACCAGGGTGGGCGGGGGTGCCGCGCTGCTGTTCAGCATCGCCCTGCTCGCCTCGGGTCTGTCGTCCAGCGGGGTCGGCACCCTCGCCGGTGACGTGGTGATGGACGGCTTCCTGGCCCGCCGCATCCCGGTACGGCTGCGCCGCCTGCTCACCATCACGCCCGCCGTGCTCGCCCTGCTGCTCGGGGCGCCGCTGACCGGACTGCTGATCGCCAGCCAGGTGGTGCTCTCGCTCGGCGTACCGGTCGCGCTCTTCCTCCTCGTCTGGTTCTGCCGGGACCGGGCCGTGATGGGGTCGCTGGTCAACGCTCCGCTGACCACCCGCGTGGCCGCCACCGCCGGGGCGGCGGTGGCCGCGGTCGGCTGCGCGCTGCCGCTGCTGCTCCTCGCCTGACCACTGCCGGAGGACCGATGACCACCCGGAACCCACTCATCACCCGACCCGCCGTCAGGCCCGGTCCGGCGGGCAGCGCCGCTGGCCGCCCTGCGGCTCAAGCTCGGGGTGCTGCTCCTGCTCTCAGCCGCCGGGCTGGGTGCCGGGGTCTCGCCGTGGGCGGCCGCCGCCGTCGCGCTCACCTGCCTCGGCATCCCCGTCGCCGTGGCGCTCCGACACGGGCCGGCCGCCGCCCGTGCCCTGCTCTGGCTGCCGGCGCCCCGACACGTCCCACACCACTGAACCGATCGAAGGAGCTGACCACCATGGCCCAGGACACCGCACCACAGCCGGTACGCGCGGATGGCGGCAGGCCGGACACCAGTCCGCGCAACGTGATGCTCGACCGGCAGAACCCCGACCTGCTCGTCCCGCCGCCGACCGACCACGGCACCGTGCCCAACCTGCGCTTCTCCTTCTCCAACGCGCACACCCGCATCGAGCAGGGCGGCTGGGCCCGCGAGGTCACCCAGCGGGAGCTACCGATCGCCACCGAGCTGGCCGGCGTCGACATGGCTCTCGAACCCGGGGCGTACCGGGAGCTGCACTGGCACAAGCAGGCCGAGTGGGCGTACGTGATCAACGGCAGCTGCCGGATCGGCGCGGTCGACCACGAGGGCCGCAACTTCCTGGAGGACGTGCAGCAGGGTGACCTGTGGTTCTTTCCGAAGGGCGTGCCGCACCACATCCAGGCGCTCGCCGACGGGGTGGAGTTCCTCCTGGTCTTCGACGACGGGCTGTTCTCGGAGAACGACACCTTCCTGATGAGCGACTTCTTCGCGCACGTGCCGAAGAGCGTCGTGGCCAAGAACTTCGGCTGGTCGGTCGACCAGTTGGATGCCCTGCCGGAGCGGGAAAAGTACATCTTCCAGGGCGAGCTTCCCCCACCCCTGACCGAGGACCGGGTGGTGAGCCCGGCCGGTGACGTGCCGCGCAGCTTCAAGCACCGGCTGCGCGCCCAGGCGCCGCACCGCTTTCCCGGCGGCTCGGTCCGGATCGCGGACACCACCAACTTCGCGGCGTCGACCGACATCTCCGCGGCCCTCGTGGAGATCGATCCGGGTGGCCTCCGCGAGCTGCACTGGCATCCCACGGACGACGAATGGCAGTACTACATCTCCGGACAGGGCCGGATGGGCGTGTTCGCCAGCACCGGGGTGGCCCGGACGTTCGACTTCCGGGCCGGCGACGTGGGGTATGTGCCGTTCGCCTACGGGCACTACATCGAGAACCTCGGCGACGAGCCACTGGTGTTCCTGGAAATGTTCCGCAACCCCCGTTTCCAGGACATCTCCCTCGCCCAGTGGATGGCCAACACGCCCGCCGAGGTCATCTCGGACACCATCAACCTGCCCCGCGAGATGATCGAGGCGCTGCCGAAGGAGAAGCGCCCGGTGGTCCGCTGAGCCGCGCGGGGGCGGCCGGGACCCGGTCCGCCCCCGCGGCGGGCCGCTCCCGGCCGTCCCACAGCCGGGCCAGTTGCAGCCGGCTGCGGATGCCGAGCTTGGCGTAGATCGCGCGCAGGTGGGTGTCGACGGTGTGGAACGACAGGTACAACCGGCCGGCCACCTGCTGTTTGGTGGCCCCGGCCGCCAGCAGTTCGGCGATCCCAGCCTCCCGGGCGGTCAGCGCGGCCAGGCCGTGCCCGGGTGCCTCGGGGGCGGAGCGGCGACGGGTCAGGTCGAGTCGGTGCAGCCACCGCTCGGCGCGCGCCTGGTCGCCCACCGCGCCTGTGCGGCCGTACCGCGCCGCCGCCTCCTCGCCGGCGGCGCGGGCCTCCGCCAGCCGGACCCGGGGCGAGCGGGCGAGGTCGAGGAGGGCGTCCGCGAGCGCCGGCCCGGCGCCGGTGGTCCGCAACGCCCGCACCGCGGCCCGCAGCATCTCCGGGTCGCGGCGGACCAGGGCGTCCGCGTGACCGGCAAGGCCGCGCCAGAGCGGCACCGGGGTCCGGTCGGCCACCCGCGTGAGGTGGCCGGCGGCCGTCCGCGCCCGCTGCAGGTCGCCGAGCAGCAGCAGCGCCCGGACCAGGCGAGGACCGTGCTGGGCTGCCAGCAGCACCGGACGGGCCGACCGGGCCAGGTCTTCGGCGGCGGTGCGGATCAGCGCGGGGTGGCGCAGCGGGTCGGGGTCGGCGGCGGCCGCGCAGCGCAGCGGCGCGTACGGCACGTTGTCGGGCCAGGGCCGTTCGGGGTGCGCGCGGTCGATCAGTGTCCGGGCGGCCTCCGGGCGCCCGAGGCGGTACGCGACCTCGGCGCGGACCGCGAGCAGCGCGGCGCGCGCCTCGTCGGTGAGCGGGCCGGCCGGTCGGTCCAGCGTGAGCCGGGCCTGCGCGTCGGCCTCCAGGAGTTCCCCGACGCCGAGCAACCGCAGGCAGGACAGCGCCGCCAGGGCCGGCCGGGCCGCCGCGGGGAGGTCGGCGTACGCCGTGTCCAGGGCGACCGCCGCGTCCTCGTACGCGCCGAGCGCGAGCTGGACGGTGATCCGTTCGGTCCGGACGGCCGCGGCTTCCCCGCGTACCGCCGGTCGGCTCGGATCGACGGTGGCGAGGAGGTCTCGGGCGGTGTGGACGGCACCGAGGGAGATCGCTCGGGCGGCCCGGGCTAGGACGAGCCGTACGCCCGCCGGGGGCGACGGATGGGCGGCCTGCGCTCGGCCCGCCCCGCAGAGCAGACCGTCGGCGTCCGGATGGCCGACCAGGCACGCGATCGACGCCTCGGTGGCGAGCAGCCAGCCGCGGTGTTCCGGACCGGACGGGTGCTCGCTGCGGGCCCGACGAAGCTGGTCGAGGGCGATGGAGGGGCGGTGGGCCGCATGTCCGGCCCCGAGCCGGCCGAGCAGCAGGGCCCGCTCCGTACCGCCGGCCCGGTCGGCCGCGAGTTCGGCGGAGAGCAGGTCGAGCGCCTCGGTGGACCGTCCCGCGAGGACGAGCAGGTCGGATGCCGTGAGCAGCCATCTGGTCCGGGTCCGGGCGTCGGCCCGGGTCAGTGCGGCGAGCAGCAGGTCCGCCCCGGTCGACGGGTCGACCGGGGCGGCGGTGGCGAGCTGGTCGACCAGTTCAGGGTCCGCCTCACCGGTCGCCCACACGGCCGACAGCAGGTGGTCGGCGGCGCGGGACGGGTCGCTGTCGGCGAGCAGCCGCGCGGCCCGCCGGTGCAGGTCGCCGAGGAGGGACCGGGGCAGTCCGCCGAGCAGCCGGTCGCGTACCGCCGCTGCGACGGTCAGCCCGTCCCCGTCGTCGGTGAGCACGCCACGGGCGGTGAGGGCCACCACCGCGTCGGCGACCTCGGGGGCGGGCAGCCCGGTCAACCGCTGGACGTATCCCAGCCGGCACGGGCCCAACGCGACCGCGACAGCCCTGGTCACCGACCGTTCGGCGGCGGTCGACGGTGGATCGTCGTGGTGCGGGCCGGCCGCTTCCGGTGGTTCAGCCACGGCACCGAATCAACCACGGCTGCCGCACCGGGGCGGGCGTTCTAGGTGAAAGCCGCTCGGAACGGTGACGCCGGAGAGCCGGGGAGGTAGCACGGGATGCCGGCCCGCCCGTTACCGTTCCGGGTCGGGGAGGTACAGGTGTACGTCGTATCGGTAATCAACTACAAGGGCGGGGTGGGTAAGACCACCATGACCGCCAACCTCGGGGCCGAGCTGGCCAACCGGGGGATGAAGGTACTGCTGATCGACCTCGATCCGCAGGCCAGCCTGACGTTCAGTTTCTACGAGCCGGACGACTGGCGGGACCGGCTGCGCGACGAGCGGACGGTCAAGCGCTGGTACGACGGACTACGCGGGGACACCCCGGCGGCGACCCTCGGGGAGCTCGTGGTTTCGCCCGGCCCGGCGAACGCCCAGCTGAAGGGCGCGGGACGGCTCGACCTGATCGCGTCCCACCTCCAGCTGGTCGACATCGACCTGGCCCTGGCCCGGGGCGTCGCCGACGGCGACGAGTACGACGCCGAGCTGTTCCGGGTCCGCGGTTCACTCGACCAGGGGCTGCACGACCCGGCGCTGGACCCGTACGACCTGGTGCTCATCGACTGCCCGCCGAACTTCAACGTGGTCACCCAGTCGGCCATCATCGCCAGCGACCACCTGCTCATCCCGGCGAAGGCCGACTACCTGTCCACCCTCGGCATCGACTACCTGCACGGCAACGTCCGCGAACTGGTCGAGCGGTACAACGCGGACTCCCGCCGATTCGCCAAGATCCGGCGACACCACAAGGTCGCCCCGGACATCGCGGGCGTGGTGTTCACGATGATCCAGCTGATGGCGCAGCAGCCGATCGCCGCGCACCAGGGCTACATGGACCAGGTACGCGCGCTGGGCGTGCCGGTGTTCCCCACCGCGCTGCGGGAGAACGTGACCCTGTTCGCCACGAACACGCCACGCGGGGTGCCGGTGGTGCTGCGAGACCGGGTCACCGCGCCGGCGGTCCGCGAGGAGCTGCGTCAGATCACCACCGAGTTCCTGGCCCACCTCCAGCCCGCCTCGGCGGCAACGCCCTCCTCCCCCGCCGCCAACGGCGCGGCAACCCCCGCCGCCCCCGTCACCAGCGGCGCGACGGGGGCAGACGCATGAGCGACCCGACCCTCGCCGTGCTGGCCCGGGTGGCCGCGTTCCTCGGCGGTCTGTCCGCGGCGGAGGTGGCCGACCTGGCTGCAGGACGCGCCCGGCTCGCGCTGCTCCCGGCCGCCGCCGACCCCGCGCCGCCCGCCCCCGGCGTCGCCCCGACGCCGGGGAACAGGGGCAGTGCACCCGCAGCCGCCGGACGGGCGGCGCCACCGGGCGGGAAAATCCAGGACGTGGAGCGGGCCCAGGCCGCGCTCGCCGCGATGTCCCGGCGCGAGGACGGTACGGCGTACCTGGGGTCGTGGACGACCCGGGAACTGCGGGCGCTGGCCGCCCGGGTGGGGCTGCGCGGGGTGGCCGGGCTGCGGAAGATGGAGCTGGTCGAGCGGATCGTCGAGCGCACCATCGGCTTCCGGCTCAACTCCACCGCCATCCGCCAGCGGTGAGCCGCGACGTCGCGGCGCCCCTGGCACAAGCCAGCCGGGCAGCGCCGAGGGCCCTAGGCTGGGCGCCAGTGACGCCGACGCGAGGAGGCCCAGGATGGCCGACGGCAGCAACCGCTACGCCGCCCTGCTGCGGGGCGTCAACGTCGGCAGCACCCGGCTCGCCATGGCGGATTTGCGTCGCCTGGTCGCCGACCTCGGCCACGAGGACGTGAAGACGTACCTGCAGAGCGGCAACGTGGTCTTCACCAGCCCACCGACGAAGGACGAGATCCTGGCCGAGGGCATCGAGCGCAAGCTCGCTGACGAGCTCGGGTTGCGGGTGCCGGTGCTGGTCCGCGACGGCGGCGAGTTGGCGGCGGTCGCCGACGCCAGCCCGTACGCGGGGAAGCAGGACGACCCGACCCGGGTGCTGGTGGCCTTCCTGTCGGCCAAGCCCACCGCGGCGAAGGTCAAGGACCTGACCGTGCCGGCCGGCGAGCACCTTGAGTACGCGGTGATCGGTCGGGAGTTGCACCTGCACTTCCCGGACGGCGGCTACGGGCGGACGAAGTTCACCAACGCGTACCTGGAGAAGAAGTTGGGGGTGGTGGCGACGACCCGCAACTGGAAGTCGGTGCTGGCCCTGCGCGACCTGACCGAGGGCTGAGCGGCGGAGCCGCCGGGCCCCGCCGCGGCCGGCGTCAGAAGTGGTACGCGGTGTGGTACTCAGGCAGCACCACGCGGCTGCGCGGCGACACCTTGCGCACCGCGGCGATCAGGTCGTCGAGGCGCTTGCGGTCGCTCTCCGCGACCGTCGGCGGGTTGGTCAGCCTGGTCTCGAAGTTGTCCCAGTGCACCGGCACCACGACCTTCGGGTAGTCCAGTGCGGCCATCAGCCGGGGCACGTAGTCGGCGGTGGAGGTGGTGGCGGCGGAGGCGACCATCGCCACGTCGGGGGCCAGCCCGGCGAGGTTGCGCTCGTTGAGGTCGCTCGCCCCCATGAAGAACACCGCCGGGCCGTCGGCGATCCGGATCTGGTACGCCAGGGTGTCCCCCTCGGGCAGGTCGGCGATGGTCTGCGGCTTCGGCGGCGGGGTGAGGCGTACGCCGGGGAAGGCCATCGACCACGATGCGTTGCGGCTGTGCAGGGAGCTGATCACCTCGACCGTGTAGTCGCCGAAGTCGAGCACCTCGCCGCCCTTGACCGGGGCGAGCTTGCCGGACGGCAGCCCGTACGCCAGCCCCAGGTGGTACGCGGTCAGCGTGCCGAAGACCCGGGCGCCGGTCCGGCCGGCGATGTGGGGCACGTCGTTGAAGTGGTCCCAGTGGGTGTGCGTGACGAAGATGTTCTCCGCCCGGTCCACCAGCGAGTCGATAATCTCGGTGTTCACCTCCAACGGGGTGTCCTGATCGAACTTTCCCGTGAACAGGCCGGTGTCGAAGCGGCTCAGGTACGGGTCGACCAGCACCGTGCGGTCACCGATGTCGATCCGCCAGCCGGACGTACCCCACCAGCGGAAGCTGACCGGGCGGGAGCGGCGGGCGCCGGTGGTGGTGAGCGGCGCGGCGGTCGCCGGAGCGGCCTGGGCCGGCCCGGCGAGCGCGCCGGCGCCGAGGCCGACGGCGGAGACGGCGGCGGTGCCGACCGCGGCGTCGCGCAGGAAGCGGCGACGGTCGTACGAGCGGTTCTCGGGCATGGTGGGTCCTCCCCCGTGCGGTCGGTGATCGGTAGCACCAGCCCACCATCGGCCGGTTCGCCCTGTCCAAGATCGAACAGCGGCACGGTCGATATGCATTCGCATATCACCGCAGCTCAACGGGTCGCCTTCGGCCGGGGTGCGGCCGAAATTCAGCGCAGCGCCTCGACGGCGACCCGGGCCGCCTCGCCCATCGCCAGGTCCACGTCGATGTTCCGGGTGCTCAGCCGCTCGGTGCGGGCGAAGACCGCCACGGCGTACCGGCCGCCGTCGGGATATTCGGCGACCCCGGCCTCCAGGTGCAGGCCGGGCAGGGTGCCGGTCTTCCCGGCCACCCGGACGCCGGGCGGGAAGCCGGCGGCGAGCCGGGTCCAGAAGAGCTGCCGGCCCATCAACTCCCGGACCAGCGCGCAGGCGGCCGGTGGGCCGGCCTCGTCGCGCCAGATCAGGCCGAGCAGCCGGGTCATCTCCCGGGCGGTGCTGGACGTGGTGTGCGTGGGGTCGAAGACGCGCATCGCCCGGATCCGCTCGGGTGGCAGGGTCGGGAAGATCCGGGCGAACTCCGCCTCGGTGCGGGCGCCGACGTCGGCGAGCATGGTCTCGACCAGTTGCCGGGGTCCGCCGACGATGCGGGTACGCGGCAGGTCCAGCTCGGCGGCGAGCATCGGCAGCACGTCCGGGCCGATCCGGCGCAGCAGCAGGTCGGCGGCGGTGTTGTCGCTGACCGACATGGCGAAGTAGGCGAGGTCGCGCAGCGACACCTCGACGTCGTCGGCGCAGCCGGCGACACCCCAGCCGCCGAGCCGGTCCGCGGCCCGCACGAGGACCCGCTCGACCGGGTCGAGCTGCCCGGCGACGGCCTGCCGGGCGAACTCCAGCACCAGCAGGATCTTGAAGACGGAGGCGATGACCACCTGATCATCCGCCCGGACCGCCACCTGCCGGCTGCCGTCGTCCACGTCCGTCACGTGCAGGCTGCCGCTGATGCCCGCCCGCTCGAAGATCGCCCCGACCTGCTCCCCCGCTGTCACCGACACACGTTAACCAGGGGCCGTCGGGGGCGGGCGTAGGGTGCGGGACGTGGATCTGCTGCGACACCTGCGGCACTTCGTGGTGGTGGCCCGGGAGTTGCACTTCGGGCGGGCGGCCGAGGTGCTGGGGATGGCGCAGCCGCCGTTGAGCCAGTCGATCCAGCGCCTCGAACGGGAGCTGGGAGTTGCCCTGTTCGACCGGTCCGGGCGGCAGGTGCGGCTGACCACCGCGGGTCAGCTCCTGCTCGGCGAGGCCGACGACCTGCTCGCCGGGGAGCAGCGGCTGCGCAACCTCATGGACCAGGTACGCCGGGGCGCGCTGGGTGTGCTGCGGGCGGGCGTACCGCCGGAGACCCCGGCGGTGATGCTGCGCGCGTTGCTCGACGGGCTCGCCGCCCGGGCGCCCGGGCTCGACGTCGACCTGCACGAGCTGACCAGCGCCGAGCAGCGGCGGATGCTGGGCGAGGGGCGGCTCGACGTCGGCCTGCTGCACCACCCGGTGGAGGAGGTCGGGTTGCGGTTCGGTCCGGCGGTCGATGTGCCGGTGGGGGTGCTGCTGCCGCGGGCGTCGCCGCTGGCCCGGGCCCGGCAGGTGGACCTGGCCGGGCTGGCCGGGCTGGACCTGATCACCGCACCCCGGGCCACCGCACCCGGCTGGCACGACCATGTCCTGGCGGTGTGCCGGCGGCACGGTTTCGTGCCCGCCCGGGTCCGGCACGCCCGCAACCCGGAGTTCCTGTTCGGGCTCCTGCTGGCGGGCGGGGCGGTGGCCGTCGAGCCGGAGGCAGTGGCGCGCCGCGAACCGCGGATCGCCTGGCGGCCGCTCACCGGCGCGCCGTTGGTGAAGCGCACCTCGGCGGCCTGGCCGGACCGGGCACCGCATCCCGCCGCGCCGATGTTCGCCCAGCTCGCGGCCGAGGTGCTGGCGGTGGTCGAGCCGCCGCCCGGGCCGGCGGCGGTCGCGTCGGCCGCCCGCCCGTGGCCGGTGCTGTTCGAGGCGGGCCAGTCACCGGCCGGCTGACGCCGGCCGGTGACCCGCCGGTCAGCGCGGGGCGGGGACGACTGCCGGGGCCTGCTCCAGCACGGCCGTCGGAAGCTGCGGCCCGGCGGGCAGCGCCACCGGCTCCTTGGCCCGGGTGACCAGGTCGACTACGGTCCGGCTGAGCCGCTGGGCGGACTCCGACATGGACTGGTTCGCGGTGACGATGGCGGTGACCACCTCGGCCCGCTTCTGCTGGCCGTAGCGGACGGCGTCCTCGATGCCCCGGGCCTGCGCGTCGATCGACTCGGCCACCTCCAGGATGGTTTCCGGGCGGACGGTGGGGGTCTGGATCACCCGGGCGATCTGCGGCACGGCCGTCTTCGACGCCGCCGCGTACGCCGACAGCACGTCGTTGGCGCCGTCGGCGACCGCCTGCTGCATGTCGGCGGCCTGGTTGGCCTGCAACAGCAGCGCCCACTGGGCGATGGTGAGCTTCATCGTCGGGATGGTGAGGTTCATCAGCAGGGCGAGACGCTGGCCGAGCCCGTAGTTGAGGGTGCGGATGTTGCGCACCTGCGGCGAGGTGGACCAGGCGACGAAGAGGCGCTGCTGGAACTCGTTGATCCGCACCTCCAGCGCCTGGGCGAACTCGGTGACCAGGGAGAGTCGTTCCTGCTGGTCCCGCTCGTCGGGTGCGCCGGGGGTGACGGTGATCGACCTGGCGTCCGCCAGCGCCGCGTCGCGGATCAGCTCCATCACCGCGATGACGCCGACGAGTTGCCCGATGGCCGCCTCGTTGGCCTTGTAGAGCTCGTCGCAGAGCACCACGTTGCGGCGTAGCTGCAACTGCTTGTCGCTGAGCTGCCCGGCGACCCGGTCGAGCTGCTGCTCGACGGTCCGGGCCTCCTCGAACAGCATCTCCAGCAGGTCCCGCCCCTTGCGGAACAGGCCCCGAATGGCGTCGGAGAACTTGGTGAAGGTCTCCCGCACCTTGGGGTCGCTCGGGTCGTACTTGCGGCGGAAGCTGCGCATCCGGTCGTTGATCTCGTGCATGATGCTGGTCAGTTCCGGGATGTCGACCCGGCCGACCTCCCGGAAGATCCGGCTGACCTGCGCGTTGACCTGGTCCAACGCCTGGTTGCCGAAGTTCGCCAGGGCTTCGGTGTTGGCCAGCATGGTCGGGTAGAGCTGGCGGGCGGCCTGCTCGGCCTGGGTCCGCTGCGCCGGAGTGAGCAGGGTGGTGCAGGAGAAGGTCTTCGGTTCCGCGGTGGCCAGCGCGGTGGTGATGGCCGCGTCGGCGGCGCCGGCGGGCGGGTCGGCCGGGCCGCCGACGATGCTGCCGAAGTCGATCTGGAGTCCCTCGTTCATGGCGTGGGGTCCCTTCATTTGCAGGTGGTGGCGTCCTTCATGCAGCTGAGCAGCGCGAGCGTCACGTCGGCGGCGGGGGCGGGAGCGGCCCGGAGCTGGTCGGCGAGCCCGATGTCGGGGAAGTCGGTGACGTCGTTCGCGCCGACCTGCACCGCCGAGCGGAAGCCGTACCGCTGCCAGGCGATGTCCTGGATCTTCGGGTCCTTGAGCGCGTCGATGAGCCGGCCGGCGGCCGGGTCGAGGGCGAGCACCGGGTGGTCGCTGTAGATGGTCGGGTCGGGGTAGAGCACCCGGACGTTCTTCAGCAGGTTGGCGCTGTTGTCGCCGCTCTGCACCACCTGCTGGATGATCTGGTTCTCGTAGCCGGCGTACAGCGGGGCCTTGAACTCGCCGCCCTGGGTGAGCCATTCCCGGAAGCCCGAGTCGGAACTGCGGGACTGCAGGCCCTGCGCGTCGTGCAGCGCGCGCATGGTGGGCAGAGCCCGGCGCGCCTGGGCGAGGCTCGGGGCGGAGAACCCGTCGGCGGTGGCGATGATGTTGAGCTGGAGCTGGGCCAGGGTGAATCCGCTGTTGGACTTGGCGGGGTCGGTGCTGGCCACGGTGATCGGGCCGCGCAGGTCGGCCGCGCCGATCGCCTCCCAGGTGCCGCGCTTCACGACGTGGTCGAGGAGCAGGGCCTTCATGTCGACCACGAAGTACCGGTCGCCGCGGCGCTGCACGATGCCCTTGCGCAGGAGCGCGTCGGTGCCGCGCGGTCCGGCGTAGATGACCTCGGGCGATTGGAGGAGGTTCTCCGCCCGGTAGTCCGGGAAGGCTCCGGCGTGCTGGGCCTCGAAGACGCTCTGGGCGCTGGCGCTGGAGGGCCAGAGGCAGTCCAGCTTGCGGGCCTTGATCTCGTCGGTGCTCAGCTGCACCTGGTCGTAGGAGCCCAGCGGCTGGAAGGCGACTGCCAGCCGGTAGTCCTCGCGCAGGATCCGCTTGACCTCGCTGTCGGCCATCAGTTCGGACTTCTCGGAGCCGCCCACGCAGGTGACGGTGGTGGGTGGGCCGGCGGTCGCCGGGGTGTCCGCGGAGCGGCGCCAGAGCAGCGCCGCGACGACGCAGACGGCGATCACCGTGACCAGCCCGATCAGGAACCGGGCGCTGGGCAGTCTCAACGTGACTCCTTATCGGCCCAGGTCGGGCAGGCTGGGTGGGGCGACGGTGTCCAGGTTGGCGGTGTACTGCGCGATGTCGCCCTGGTTGACCAGCCGGACGCTGTCCAGGGCGAAGTCGGCGAAGCGCCGGAACGCGGCTTCGCCGTTGCGGCGCAGCGTCTCCGGGTCGTGGTAGAGCACCGGCTGGCGCTGGATGTCGAGGTACTGGCGTACCGCGCCGTCGAGGCTGCGTAGATGGCCGCCGACCTGGGCGGCGGTGGAGTAGAGGCTGTCCGGTGAGCGGTCGCGGACCCGCTCGAACAGCTCGGGGACGTACCGGCAGGCGTCGTCCAGGGCCTGGCGGGCCGCCGGGCTGCGTACGTCCCGGGCGAGTCGCTCGACGTCGCGCAGCACGCGCAGCGCCTCGCCCACCCGGTCGTCGGCCTCGTCGGCGTAGCTGTCGGTGGCCACCCGGGCGGTGGAGCGGTCGTCGAGCATCAGGTAGAGCCCGAGCGCGACGGCGGCGGCGAGCAGCGGCGCCCAGAGCAGGCTGCCGGTGAGGGCGAAGACCAGCGCGAAGGCGCCGACCGCGGCGGCCAGGGCGACGGGCGCGGCCAGCCGGTGCCTCACTTGTACCCCGCCGCCTGCCGCAGGGCCGCCACCAGGTCGTCCTGCCGGACGAAGGTGCCGTTGGTGGCGTCGGCGACCTCTTGGAGCTGGGTGGGGTCGGCGCCGCGGCCGAAGGCGATGGCGACGACCGGCACGCCGGCCGACCGTAGCGCGGCCAGGGCCTTCGCGCGCCGCTTGCTGTCGGACTGGCCGTCGGTCATCAGCACGACCAGCCGCTTGCGGTCGTCGGGCTGCGGCCGGGCCAGTTCGTCGGCGGCGCGGAGCAGGCAGGCGTACATGTCGGTGCCGCCGTCGGGCCGGTAGCCGGTGACCTTGCGGACCAGGTCGCGCAGTGCGGCGGGGTCGTTGCCCGGTACGGTCCACGGGCTGCCGCCGGTGATGTCGCCGTTGAAGATGCTGACGGTTGTGGTGTCCTTCGGGTGGGTCTGCAGGAAGTTCAGGGCGGCCTGCTCGGGGTCGAAGATCTGCCCGGCGGCGGCCTGGATGCCGGTCCACCCGTCGTTGTCGCCCATCGAACCGCTGCCGTCGAGGCAGTAGTAGACGGCGACCGGCCGGCGGTAGCGGGTCTGGTATCGGTCGAGCGCGGCCTGGATGACCGGGGCGGACGGGAACTGGATGGCCTGCTCGTTGATGGTGCCCTGGATGCCCCAGGCCGGGTTGAACACGGCCGGGTCGGGGTTGTCGAGGGTGAGTCCGACGCCGGCGGCGGGGCGGCGGCCCAGCTTGAGCAGCGCCGCCTGCGCACCGGGGTCCTTGAGCAGGTGGTTCTGCAGCTCGGTGAAGATCCGGTGGGCGTTGTCGTTGCCGTCGTGCGGCAGGAAGCCCAGCGGCGCGTCGCTGACCGCGAGGGAGCCCCGTGGGTACGCCACCATCAGCGGTTCCCGGCCGGCCTTGACCAGCTCGGTGTTCTTCTCGATGACCAGGTCCTCGTAGGTGAACATGGCCCGGCACTGGTCCGGGCGGGCGAGGCACTCGGTCATCAGGGTGCCGGTGGAGGGCGGGGTCTGGTCCATCGCCTTGACGAACCGGGTGACGCCCTGCTCGACGGCGGGCGAGTCGAGCTGCTGCTGGGTGAGCGGGGTGCCTGGGCCGTTGCCGGCGAAGTGGTTAAGGAAGCCGAAGAGCACGGTGGCTCCGGAGTTGGACTGGGTGGGGTTGGTGATCCATACCCTGGTCCGCCCCGATTCGACGGCGTGCAGGATGTCGGCGATCGGCACGTCGGAGCGGCCGGCGAAGCCGAGTTTGTCCATCTCGGAGCGCCAGGCGGCGAAGACGACCGGGGTGAGGAACATCGGCTGCACGTCGCGCAGCGCGCTGGCCCGGTCGCCCAGTTGCAGGAAGACGCTGGAGGCGAACCAGTACGCGTCGAAGTCGGCGCTGCCGGAGGCGAGCATCCGGGCCTGGTCCACGGAACCCTTGAAGGTGACCTCGCACCGGTAGTGCCGCTCGGCGCACCACGGCTTCACGACGGTGTCGACGACGGCCTGCTGTTCACTGCCGGCGACCATGCGCAGGGTGCCGGTGGCCGGCCCGTCGGTCCGCCGCGTCGTCGGCCCGTCCGTCGTGCAGCCGGTGATCAGCACCAGCACCGCCACAGCCAGCGCCGTGAGTCTCTTGGCCCGCACCTGCACCCCGCTCCTGTTCGGTGGAAATCCGCATCCGGGCGGATCGAGGTCGTTGGTAGCACCGGTAAACCAACGGGACGGCCAACCTTGGGTGAACTCCAGGTGTCATGATCGTTTGTCGCGGATCACCGTCGGCTCGTCGTGAGGAACGGCCCCGATCGGGTAGGAGAACCTGGTGGCATGGCCCCGGGCGAGGGCGTGGAAGCGCTTCCGGGTACCCCCGACGATGGGAGATGAGGCTTTCATGGCCGCGAACGGCGTTCCGACCATCGCACTCAACGACGGCAACACCATCCCGCAGCTCGGCTTCGGGGTCTTCCAGGTCCCGCCGCCGGAGACCGCGCAGGCCGTCGGCACGGCGCTGGCGGTCGGCTACCGGCACATCGACACCGCCCAGATGTACGGCAACGAGGCCGAGGTCGGACAGGCGGTCCGCACCTCCGGACTGGACCGCGGCGAGGTCTTCGTCACCAGCAAGCTCAGCAACGGCTTCCACCGCCCCGACGACGCCCGCAAGGCGTTCGAGTCGACGTTGCAGGCGCTCAAGTTCGACTACCTCGACCTGTTCCTCATCCACTGGCCGCTCCCCACGCGGTACGACGGGGACTTCGTCTCGACGTGGCAGGTGCTGGAGGAGCTTCAGCGCGACGGCCGGGCGAAGTCGATCGGCGTGTCGAACTTCCAGGTGGCGCACCTGGAGCGGCTGGCCGCCGAGGCGCAGGTGATGCCGGCGGTGAACCAGATCGAGGCGCACCCGTACTTCGGCAACGAGGAGGTCCGCGCGTACGACCAAGCGCACAACATCATCACCGAGGCGTGGTCCCCGATCGCCCAGGGCAAGGTGCTGAACGACCCGACGATGATCGACATCGCCGAGGAGTCGGGCCGCTCCCCGGCCCAGGTGGTGCTGCGCTGGCACATCCAGCGCGGCGACGTGGTCTTCCCGAAGTCGACCACGGCGAAGCGGATCGAGGAGAACTTCCGGATCTTCGACTTCGAGCTGGACGACGCCACGATGGACCGGATCGGCGGCCTGGGCCAGGGCGAGGCCGGCCGACAGGGACCGAACCCGGACACCTTCGACTACGTACCGAGCTGACCGAGCGGTAGGGCCCCTAAAGCGGCCGCTCTTTCGCCACTTCTTACGAGACTGCTACGGAGGGCCCGCCGGGCTGGAACGCGGCCGGCGAGGCGGGTTGGGTCAAGGGACCACTGTCTTCACGAACGGGGTCCCGGATGCGACTGTCCTCTCTGCTCCGACCAGTCGGCGCCGCCGCGGTGGCGGCGGCGCTGCTCACCATCGCCCCCATCGGCGCCAGCGCCGCGCCCGGCGGCCGGCCCGGCAAGCCGAGCCCACACCCCACCGCAAGCCCGAGCCCCACTGCCAGCCCGAGCCCGACCGCAAGCCCAAGCCCGACGGGAAGCCCGACCGCCAGCCCCAGCCCGACGCCCACGCAAAGCAGCACCATCACGCCCGGGGTGTCGGGCGGCACGGTGAGCCCGTCGACCATCACCGCCGGGCAGCTTGCCACCCAGACCGTCACGCTCTCCGGCCCGGCGCCAGCGGGCGGGATCTGGGTCTGGCTCTACGCGGACGTGGTCTACACGCGGTTCGTGGGAAGCAGGGTCTACGTGCCGCCAGGGCACAGCAGCGTCAGCTTCCCGATCCGGCTCGCCGCGAGCGTGGCACAGACACAAGTCAGGACCCTCCACGCTCAGGCCCCAGGGCAGAACCTCGTCCCCGCGGGGAAGGTCACCGTCGTACCGGCTGATCCGGCGGTGCAGGGGGTCAAGGACCTGCGGTTCGACCAGCGAGTCGTCATCGAGGGGCAGACCGTGACCGGGACCGTGGAGCTGACGGCCCCGGCGATGGCCGGTGGCCTCAACGTGGATCTCTGGTCGAACAGCGCGTACGGCGGTGTGCGAGTGAGTGTGCCGCCGCTGGTCGTAGTGCCCGAGGGAGCCACCACGGTCAGCTTCACCGCGCCCGTCTACGGCGATGGCGCACCGAACGAGGGGAACCCCGGCGCGTACCTGGGCGGCACTCGGGACAGCGCACGCGTCGCTGCGGTGCCACCGACCTTCGCCGCCGGACCGAGCTTCGTCCGCGTCGGCAGCACGGTCACCGGCGTGGTGGGCATCGGAACCACCCCGAACCCGGACGGCACCCAGGTGGGGCTCACCGTCGACCTGGCCGGGGTGAGCGTCCCCACGACCGTCGACATCCCGGCGGGCAGCCCGGGTGCCGTCTTCCCGATCACCGGAGCGGCCGACCTGTCACCGTCCGCGACCGGCACCCTCACCGCCACCTGGAACGGGCAGACCGCCACCCGCTCCTTCGTCACCGGCTACTGACGGGCTGCCGTGCGCCGCTCGCCGATCCGGCGGAAGGCCGCCTGGGTCGGCGAGCCCGGCTCGGGGACGTAGACGATGAGCCGCTGGTCGGTCTCCGGGACCTGCAACACCCGGCACTCGAACTCCAACGGGCCCAACTCCGGATGGGCCACCCGCTTGACGGTGGGGCGGCGCTCCCCCACCTCGTGCTCGGCCCAGAGCGCCGCGAACCGCGGCGACACCCCGAGCAGCTCGGTGACCAGCCCGGCGATCGCCGGGTCAGTCGGGTAACGGCCGTACGCGGCCCGCAGGTCGGCCATCGTGGTACGGGCGAAGCGCAGCGTCTCCGGGTCGGTCCAGTGCGACTCAGGAACCTCCCGTCCGAACATCCAGCGGATCATGTTGCGTTCGTCGGCCGGCACCGCCGACAGCTCGCCAACGAACCAGGTGGCCAGCCGGTTCCACGCCAGCACCTCGTACGCGGCATCGACCAGGTACGCGGGCGTCTCCGTCATCGCGTCCAGCAGGTGCCGCAGCCCCGGCGGCACCTGCCGGCTCGGCCCGACCGGTTCCGGCGGGCTCTCCCCGGCGATCCGGAACAGGTACGCCCGCTCGTCGCGGCCGAGCAGCAGCGCCCGGGCCAGCGCAGCGAGTACCTGACGGGACGGGTGCGGGCCGCGGCCCTGCTCCAGCCGGATGTAGTAGTCGATGGACATGCCGGCGAGCTGGGCGACCTCCTGCCGGCGCAAGCCCGGCGTGCGGCGGCGTACCCCCTCGGGCAGGCCGACCTCGGCGGGGCGCAACCGGGCGCGGCGGGTGCGCAGGAAGTCGGCCAGCTCATCGCGGCGCAGGCTCGTCATGCCCTCCAGCGTGCCGCAACCCCGGCCGCCGAGGGTGGTACCGCCAGTCCCAGCCTCGGCGGGCCTCTCCCGGCCAGCCCGTGGCGGCGGCAGCCTCGGTGCCATGACGACGACGATCGCCCTGATCACCGGGGCCAACAAGGGAATCGGGCTGGCCACCGCCTGGCAGTTCGGCGCGCGCGGGTGGACCGTGCTGGTCGGCGCGCGGGACGCCGCGCGGGGCCGGGAAGCGGAACGGACGCTGCGCGCCGAGGGAGCGGACGGCCGGTTCGTGCCACTGGACGTCACCGACGAGGCGTCGGTCGCCGCCGCGGCCGAGCTGGTCGAGCAGGAGTACGGCCACCTGGACGTGCTGGTCAACAACGCCGGCATCATCCGCGCCGACGGGTCGGCGCTGCCCAGCGAGACCACCCTCGCCACGCTGCGCGAGGTGTACGAGACGAATGTGTTCGGGGTGGTAGCGGTGACCAACGCGTTCCTGCCGCTGCTGCACAAGGCCCCCGCCGCGCGGATCGTGAACGTCTCCAGCGAGGTCGGCTCCGTCGCGGTGATGACCGACCCGCAGGGCGCGCTGTTCGAGCTGACGTCGGTGCCGTACCCGTCGTCGAAGGCGGCGCTGAACATGGTCACCGCGATGTACGCCAAGGAGCTGCGGGACACCGCGATCAAGGTGAACGCGGCCAACCCCGGCTACTGCGCCACCGACCTCAACCACCACTCCGGCTTCCGTACCCCCGAGCAGGGCGCGGAGGTGAGCGTGCACCTGGCGACGTTGCCGGCGGACGGGCCGAGCGGGCTGCTGTGGGGTTTTCAGATGGACGCCGGCGGCGGCTACGGGGTGCTGCCGTGGTGAGGGCCTTCCCGGCTGCCGCCGTGGCGCGGGCTTGACTTCGAGCGCGCTCGAAGGTCGAGGGTGGTCGGCGACGGCGCTCATCCCACGGGGAGGATCCATGAGATACCGCACGATCGGCACCGACCCGGCCACCCGCCGCGAGGTCAGCGTGCTCAGCCTCGGCGCGATGCTGTTCGGCACCGCCACTGACGAAGCCACCTCGTACGCCATCCTCGACCGGTACGTCGAGGCCGGCGGCACGTTCATTGACACCTCGGACAATTACGCGTTCTGGCAGAACGGGGGCCAGGGCGGGGAGAGCGAGGAACTGCTCGGCCGCTGGCGGCGCAGCCGGGGCGTGGGTGCCGAGATGTTCATCGCCACCAAGCTCGGCGCGCGGCCCCTGGCCCCGGGCACCAGCTATGTGGACAACCCGGAGGGGCTGTCGGCGAAGGTGATCCGCGAGTCGGCGGAGCGGAGCCGGGAGCGGCTCGGCGTGGACCGGCTCGACCTGCTCTACGCGCACATCGAGGACCGGACGGTGCCCTTGCGGGAGACCGTGGAGGGTTTCGCGGAGCTGGTCGGCGAGGGCACCGTCGGGCTGCTTGGCGCGAGCAACCACCGCGCCTGGCGGGTGGAGCGGGCCCGGAGCATCGCCGCCGCGGCCGGCCTGCCCGGGTACGTGGTGCTCCAGTATCACCGCAGCTACCTGCCCCGCCGGATCGACCTGCCCAGCGAGCTGGACCCGGACGGCGACGTCGGCTGGGTCGGTCCCGACCTGGCCAGCTATCTGCGGGCCGAGCCGCAGCTCGCCCTGGTCGCGTACTCGCCGCTGCTCAAGGGCGCGTACGCCCGGCCCGGACGGCTGGGCGTCGAGTACGACCTGCCGAGCACCCCGGCCCGGCTGGCCGCGCTGCGCGCCGTGGCGGCGGAGACCGGCGCCACGGTCAACCAGGTGGTCCTGGCCTGGCTGATGGGCGGGGACATCCCGGCGATCGCCCTGGTCGGCGCGTCCTCGGTGGCGCAGTTGGACGAGAGCCTCGCCGCGGTCGACCTGGAGCTGACCGCGGAGCAGCGGGCGAGGCTGGACGCGGCCCGGTGACGGATGCCCCACCCGATCCACCGTTCGGCCGGGCCAGCCCGGCCGTCCGCGTGGGCCGGCCACCCTCACCGGCACGCCAGGGTCCGCCACCTGTGGGCGGCCGGGGCCGTACCGCCGGGCAAGCCGGCGACATGGGTCTGGCTGACGGGACAGTCAGGCAGCGAGATTGGTTCGTATCGCTGTGGGGTACGGATCGGGATCGTCGAATACTGTAAGCGACTGGAGGACCGTCGCCCGCCCGGCTGTAGGCGGTGGCGCCGATGGCGCGAGCACCAACAGGAACGGATATCTCGTATCCCATGAGCACCTACCGGCGCACCCCGGCCGTGGTGGCGTTGCCCGCGTACAACGAGGTGGCCAGGGGGCGGGTACGGGTTGCCCATACCCGGCCGGGGGACCGGCCCGTCGTGGCGCCGGACCGGCCCGTCGTGGCGCCGAACAACCGCTCCAACGACACCTCCGGCCGCGCCGCAGCAGAGGTGTGGCACCGGCCTCACCCGACCCCGCACCGCCAGGGCCGGCACCGCCGGCCTGCCCGGGAGCCCTATCGAGGCGCCGGACGGCGCGACGCGGGGCGCTCGGTGAGGAGGAACGCGGCTGCGGCCCGTGGTAGCGCCAAGGTGCCTGGGCAGCTCATCGTGCTGGTTCCTGCGCACAACGAAGCCCAGGGGATCAGCCAAGCGGTCACCGCGCTGGTGCGGCAGACGTACCAGCCCACACAGGTTGTGGTCATCGCCGACAACTGTCGGGATGAAACGGCGAGACTGGCCGCACAGGCCGGTGCACGCGTCTTCACGACGTACGAGAACCGACACAAAAAAGCGGGCGCGCTGAATCAGGTTCTTGCCCAACTGCTGCCGAAACTGGCGAGTGACGACTTCGTGATGGTGGTGGACGCTGATTCGGTCCTGGACCCGCACTTCCTGACGCACGCGGTGGCGAAGCTCAGCGCCGATCCACGGCTGGGTGCCGTAGGGGGCGTGTTCCGGGGCAGCAGCGGCAGCGGGTTCGTCGGCCACCTGCAACGCAACGAGTACATGCGCTATGCCCGGGACCTGGCCCGATTGAACGGGAAGTGCCTGGTGGTCACCGGGACCGCTGCGGTGTTCCGGGCAGGCACCCTGAAGGAAATCTCCGCGGCGAGACTCAGTGGCAAGCTCCCCACGGGCGACGGAGCGGGTGGCGTCTACGACACCACCGTCCTGACCGAGGACAATGAGATGACCTTCGCCTTGCGCCATCTCGGCTACACGGTCCTCTCCCCCAAGGAATGTTCACTGGTCACCGAGGTCATGGGCACCTGGGGCGACCTCTGGAGGCAGCGCCTGCGCTGGAAGCGGGGGGCCGTCGAGAACTGCTTTCAGTACGGGCTCACGCGTGTGACGTGGCGGTACTGGGGCAGGCAGTTGATGACACTCCTCGGGGTGCTCGTCACGTTCGGGTATCTGGGATCCCTCGTGTACACCGTGGTCGTCTACGGGGGAATCCACATCCAGCCGTTCTGGCTGGCAATTTCCAGCATCTTTGTCGTCGAGCGGGTGGTGACCGTCCGCTATCGCGGCTGGAAGTACATGCTCGCTTCGGCGACGATGTACGAGTTGGTCCTTGACCTCTTTCTGCAATTCGTCCACGCCAAGGCATACGCAGATGCCATTCTGCGCCGAGAAAGGAACTGGTAACCAGAGATGTACAACAACGTGACTGCCCCTGCGGCTGCTGGTGCAGCTACTTCTGGTGGACTCGCGGTCACCGGAGCCAGCACCGTCTGGGTCGTGCTGGCGGGGTTCGCCATGGTGGCTGTCGGATCCGCGCTGATGCGGATCGCTCCGAAGCTTCGCCGCTCTCGGTGAAGCTTCCGCGACACTGACCCGACCGGTCCGACCGACCCCGGCGGCGCAACGACGCGTCGCCGGGTCGGCTGTCTCTCGGCCGCCGGCGCCGTCACTTCTCGGTCTTGCCGGTCAGGTCGATGCGCCAGTCGTTGGACCGGATCAGGTGCCCCGGCGGGTATTCGAACTCGGTCTCGCCGAGCAGCGTGAAACCGGCCTTGCGGCAGACCGCGTTCGACGCCGGGTTCTCGACCGACGGGTAGGCGTGCGCCCAGCGCCGGCTCCCCGCGGCGCGGGCCGCGTCCAGCGTCGCGAGCACCGCCGCGGTGGCCAGCCCTCTCCCCTGGTGCGCCGGCAGCACCGCCCAGCCCAACTCCCAGACCTGCTCGCCGCGCCAGGCGCGCTCCCAGTAACCGACGCTGCCCACCTTGGTCCCGTCCAGCAGCGCGATGGTGAACATGCAACCGAGACCGGTGCCGCTCGGCCGCGCGTAGCGGGCGTTGCGGCTCACGACCTGCTCGTCGGTCTCCGGCCCGCCCGTGTGCCGCCGCACCTCCGGCGAGTTGAGCTGCCGCAACAGGTCCAGGTCGCCCTCGATCCACGGCTGGATGCGCACGTCGGCCATGCCGCCCCCTCGTCTCCGGCGCAATTCAAGCAGCCGCCACCGACAATCCGGGCCGCGTTTGGCGGCTCCGCCAGATCCGATCTGGCGGCTGCCGGCCGGCGTCTCGCGCCTGACGGGTGAGGCCCGACGGAGCCGGGGAGGAAGCATGGCGCCGCTACAGCTCGCCGTGATCATCGGCAGTACCCGCGAGGGGCGGATGGGCGACCGGATCGGTCGCTGGTTCGTCGACCAGGCGCGGCAGCGCGACGACATGGCGGTGTCCGTCGTCGACCTCGCCGCGTACGACTTCCCCGCCAGCTACCCCGCTGAGCCGACGGCCACCATGCGGTCGTTCGCCGAGGAGGTGAGCCGGGCGGAGGCGTTCGTCGTGGTCACCCCCGAGTACAACCACAGCTTCCCGGCCTCGTTGAAACAGGCGATCGACTACGCGTACGACGAGTGGCAGGCCAAGCCGGTCGGCTTCGTGTCGTACGGCTGCCGTTCGGTCGGCCTGCACGCGGTCGACCAGCTCCGGACGGTTTTCACCGCCCTGCACGCCGTGACGGTGCGCGACTTCGTCGGTGTCGACCTGCTCGGTGGTGAGTCGACGCCGCAGGTCGAGGACCAGCTGCGCCAGGACGCCCGGGTGCTGCTCGACGAGCTCTGCTGGTGGGGGCTGGCGCTGCGCGACGGCCGGGCGGCGCGCCCGTACGTCTCCTGATTGTCGAAGGAAGGTAGTGATCATGAGTAAACGGAACACCGGTCTGGCTGTCGAGGCCGACGGGCTGGTCCGCTCGTTCGGCGCGACCCGCGCGCTCGACGGCCTGGACCTTCAGGTCCCGGCCGGCACCGTCTACGGGCTGCTCGGCCCGAACGGTGCCGGCAAGACCACGGCGGTGCGGGTGCTGGCGACGCTGTTGCGCCCCGACGGCGGGCGCGCGCGGGTGTTCGGCCACGACGTGGTGACCGAGGCCGACGCGGTGCGCGCCCGGGTCAGCCTGACCGGCCAGTACGCCTCGCTGGACGAGGACCTGACCGGATCGGAGAACCTGGTCCTGCTGGGCCGCCTGCTCGGGCTGCCCAAGCTGGCCGCCCGGGCGCGAGCGGAGAGCCTGCTCGCCGCGTTCGGTCTGACGGAGGCGGCGGGCCGGCAGGTGAAGAAGTACTCGGGCGGGATGCGGCGGCGGATCGACATCGCGGCGAGCATCCTGAACACCCCGGACCTGCTCTTCCTGGACGAGCCGACGACGGGGCTGGACCCGCGCAGCCGCAACCAGGTGTGGGAGATCGTCCGGGCGGTGGTGGCGCACGGCACGACGGTGCTGCTGACCACGCAGTACCTGGACGAGGCCGACCAGCTCGCCGGTCGGATCGCGGTGATCGACCACGGCAAGGTGATCGCCGAGGGCACCCCGGGCGAGCTGAAGTCGTCGGTCGGCTCCGGCACCATCCATGTGCGGCTGCGCGATGCGGGCCAGCGGCCGGAGGCCGAGAAGCTGCTCCAGGCGGCGCTCGGCGTGCCGGTGCAGCTCGAAGCGGATCCGGTGGCCATGACGGCCCGGGTCGGCGAGGAGGGCAGCGACCTCGAGGCCAGCGAGCAGGCCGCTCGGGCGCTCGGGGAGCTGGCCCGCGCCGGCATCGTCGTCGACGACTTCTCCCTCGGCCAGCCGAGCCTGGACGAGGTGTTCCTGGCCCTCACCGACCACCCCGCCGTCGCGGCCGACGAGCGGGACGACCAGCTGGAGGCAGCCCGATGAGCGACACCGCGACCACCACCGGGCGGGCGCCGTCCGTCTACGTGCCGTCCGCCGAGGCGTTGGCGACGGTCCTCGCGCCGGGTGCCCGGCCACCGCGGCCGAATGCTTTGTCGGCGTCGCTCACGTTCGGCTGGCGGGCGCTGTTGAAGATCAAGCACGTGCCGGAGCAGCTGTTCGACGTGACCGCGTTCCCGATCATCATGGTGCTGATGTTCACGTACCTGTTCGGCGGCGCCCTCGCCGGCAGCCCGCGGGACTACCTGCAGTTCTTCCTGCCCGGCATCATGGTGACCAGCGTCGTGATGATCACCATGTACACCGGAGTCGGCCTCAACAACGACATCGAGAAGGGCGTCTTCGACCGGATCCGGACGCTGCCGGTCTGGCGGCCGGCCGCACTGGTCGGCATGATCTTCGGGGACGTGCTGCGCTACATCCTCGCCGCGGTGGTCATCCTCGGCGTCGGGCTGGCGCTCGGCTTCCGGCCCGACGGCGGGCTGCTCGGCGTGCTGGCGGGCATCGGCCTGCTGGTGGTCTTCTCGTTCGCGTTCTCCTGGGTCTGGACGTTCTTCGGCCTGGTGCTGCGCAGCGAGAAGTCGGTGATGGGGGTCAGCATGATGGTGCTGTTCCCGCTGACCTTCCTGAGCAACGTCTTCGTCAACCCGAGCACCATGCCGGGCTGGCTGCAGGCGTTCGTCAAGGTCAACCCGATCACCCACCTGGTGGCGTCGGTACGCGCGGCGATGGCCGGCTCGTCCGACGCGGCGAACACGATGTGGCTGCTGCTGTGGAGCATCGGGTTCGTCGTGGTCTTCGGCTCGCTGACCATGTACCGCTTCAACCGCCGCTGATCCTCCGCTCGACGACGGGCGCCCCGGCTGGGGCGCCCGTCGTCCGTCCTTTGCGGAGTCTTCCCGGGTAGCCACCTTTTTGTGGGTACTTGGCGGCGGCTGACGGCGGGGCCAAGCTGGTCATGGGCGGTCGAGGGACCGCCAGTGTGCGAAACGAGCCGGAGGTGGCGATGGTTCAGGACGCCGGTTGGGCGTTGGTGAGCTTCGCCAGGCGACGGTGGCCCCAGTCCGACAGGGGTGCCAGCGCCTCGGAGAGTTCGCGACCGAACGCGGTAAGGGAATATTCGGTCTTCAACGGCATCTCGTCGTGCACCTCTCGGTGCACCAGCCCATCGGCCTCCATCTCCCGAAGGGCCTGAGTCAGCACCTTCTCGGTGAGGCCGGGCAGGCTCCGGCGGAGCTCTCCGGGACGACGCGGACCGGATTCCAGCAGCCAGAGCAGAATCGTCTTCCACTTGCCGTCGATCACGGCGATCGCGGCGGTCACTCCGCACACATTCGGGTCCTGGGCACGACTGCGCGTCATCTCCGCCCTATTCATCACTATTTGATGGGTTCTGCCAATGAGGAGTCGAGGTATGTCCGTGGACGAAAAGTCTGTCACCGTGCTCGGCCTGGGTCCGATGGGACGCTCGCTGGCCGGTGCGTTCCTGGACGCCGGCGTACGGACCACGATCTGGAACCGGACCCCGGGCCGGGGCCAGGCGTTGGTCGAGCGGGGTGCGGTTGCCGCCGAATCGGCGGAGGAGGCGGTCGCCACGAGCGACTTGACCGTGGTCTGCGTGGTGAACTACGACGCCAGCGACGCCATCCTCCGGCAGGAGGCGGTCACCGCTGCGCTCAAGGGGCACACGGCGGTGAACCTGACCGCCGACACGCCGGACCGGGCCCGGGACGCCGCCGACTGGGCGGCCGCCCACGGCATCGGCTACCTGGACGGCGCGATCATGACACCGGCCACGACCATCGGAACGCCGGCCGGGGTCTTCATCCACAGCGGCCCGAAGGAGCTCTACCAGCAGCACCGGCCGGTGCTGGACGCGCTGGGCGGCACCCACACCCACCTCGGCGAGGAGATCGGCCGGGCGGCGGCGTACGACATCGCGCTGCTCGACATCTTCTGGACCGCGATGGCCGGCTACGCCCACGCGCTGGCGGTGGCGCGGGCGGAGGGTGTCACCGCCCGCGAGCTGGTGCCGTTCGCCAAGGGCATCGGCGCGATCATCCCGCCGCTCTTCGAGCAGTTCGCCGAGGACCTGGAGCACGGGACCTACTCCGGTGAGATCAACCCGGTCACCTCGGCCGCGTCGTCGATGGCCCACATCGTCCACGCCTCCGAGGCCCACGGCATCGACGCGGGCGTGATGCGGGCGGCGGAAGGCCTGGCCCGCCGCACGATCGGGCTGGGCCACGGCACGGACGGATTCATCCGGATCGCCGAGGTCCTGGGGCGCCGCTGACGCGGACCGGGCCGACGCCGACGCCGCCCGGACGGCGGCCGAGGCGGCCCGCGCCAGAGCGCGACATCCCAACCACCTCAGGTCCCGGTTGTGCCGGGCCGGCCCGGCGACCCGGCCTAAAGGCGCCACGGCAGCGGCTGCGGGGGCAGGTAGCGGCAGGAACTGCCGGTGGAGACCGTGTCACGCAGGTGGGCCGCCAGCGCGGGGTGCCGGTCGTCGAGCCGGCGTAGGGTGTCGCGGATCCGAGCGGTCACCGCCTTGCGGGCCCGTTCGGCCTCGTCGCCGAGCCGGCGGCTGCGGCCAGCCAGCCCGGCCGCGGCGCGCAGCTCGTCCAGCAGCGCCGCGCGCTCGGCGTCGAGGGCGGCAACCTTCGCCTCGTCGCCGCGTGCGGCGGCCCGGTCGATCTCGTCGTCGAGCCGCTGCAGGTGGCGCCGGTAGCGCGCCTTGGCCTCGTCGTCGAGGACGGGGTCACCGCCGAGGCGTCGGGCGGCCACCAGCTCCGGCCCGGCGGCGGGGTCGAGCAGCTCGACGGCGGGCACGTCGACGCCCGGGCGGCTCAGCAGCAGGCGCAGGTCGTGCAGGCCCTTGGCGTCGGGCAGGTGCACCACCGTGCCGGAGTACGCGAGCCGCCACACGGCCCCGTCACGCCGGAACTCGTAGTCCGGAACCGGAGCCGGGCCGGGAGCTGCCCGTGTGGCGGCAACCGTGGCGGATGGCTGGTCGGGTCCGGGTGCCGCCAGCGCGGCGGGCTGGTGCTCGGGTCCAGGTGCCGCCGGCACCAGGGCCTGCTCACTGAGGGGCCGGACCTCGGCCGCCGTCACCGGGGCGACGAGGCCGCCCGCGGGGGCGGGCACCTGGCCCGGTCCGGCCGACGCCGGGCCGTCCACCTCGACGGGTGCCGCCGCCGGGATGCCCAGCCGGTGCAGGACCTGCGCCATGCCGAGCGTTCGCGCCTCGGCCCCGGTGGCGGCGCGCAGCTCGGCGGCGGCCTCCGCGTCGCCCGTGCGACCCCGCGCGGTCAGGGCGTCTACCAGAGCGGCGCGGCTGATCAGCGACCACGGTCGGGCGCCCATCCGGTCGGCGGCGTCGCGGGCCGCCTCGAACCCGGCGATCGCGTCGTCCCAGCGCTCCTGCGCGGCGTCGACGACGGCCAGCCAGTGGTCGACCGGGCCGCTGATGTCGCAGCCGAACAGGGCGGCCATCCATTGGCCGCGGTGCGGCGCGAGCGCCTGCCGGGCCTGCGCGCAGCGGTGCGGGTCGCGTGTCGCGGCGGCGGCCTGCGCGCGCAGGCGCAGCCATAGCGGGGACATCGGCCGGGCGTACGTGGTGCCGGCGGATTCGATGCCGGCGGTCAGCTTCGCGGCTGTCTCGGCGTCGCCGCGCTCGGCGGCGGTGATCGCCCTGACCAGCTCCAGGTGGGAGCGGTCGGTCGGATCCACCCCGTCGAGCAGGGTGTCGATCTCGCCGAACCGGCCCTGCAGCAGCAGCCGCGACCAGTGCAGGTGGTGGTTCATGAAGCCGTGGTCGGCGTGCTCGCGTTCACCGAGGTCGGCCAGCTCGGCGAGGAACGCGTCGGCCTGGGCGAAGTTGCCCCGGAAGCCGGCGATGATGCCGCCGTCGATGGCGGCCGCGATCTTGTGGCGGGCGACGTCGCCGTCCTGGCCGGCCGTGACGAAGGCGGTGAGCTCCTGTTGGTAGCGCGGGTCGTTGAGTTCGAGCAGCGCGACCCAGCGCAGCGAGGTCGCCCACAGCTCGGTCTCCCGGTCGCCGGTCCGGCGGGCCACGTCGCGGATCTCGGCGGTGAGCGCGGCCCGGTCGGCGGCGGTGCCGAGCCCCCAGGTGGTGTCGTGGCGGGCCCAGAGGCTGAAGGTGAGCGCCTCGTCGTCCTGGCCGCGCCGGGCGAGCGTCTCGGTGGCGGTGATGAGGTCGGCGACGACGGTGCTGAGCGGCATGCTGCCGTCGGGTTCGCCGATGAACCGGCGGTACGCCTCGCGCAGCAGTTCCTCGGCGTCGGTCAGGCGGCCGGTGAAGGTCTGGTGCCGGTGGACGCTGAGCGCGACCCGGGCCAGCACCGCCGGTTCGTCGAGGGTGAGCGCGAGCGCTGCGGCGTCGGTGAGCAGCCGCTGGGCCTCGTCACCGACGATGTGGAGCAGCAGTTGGGCGAGCTCCACCATGATCTTGACCCGCTGCGCTGGCTGCTCTGTCACCTCTAGGGCGCGGCGGAAGTGCAGCGCCGACTCCTCCACCGCCAGCCGGCCACCCGCGTCGCGGGCGGCGGCGACGAGCAGGTCGGCGGCCCGGGACGGGTCGAGGTCGGTGCCGGCGAGCCAGGCGTGGCGGGCCAGGTCGGCGGGGATGAGCCGCTCGGTGAGCGCCGCCGAGTGGTCGACGGCCTGGACGACGGTGGCGTGCCGGGCGCGCCGGTCGTCGTCGGGCAGCCCGTCGTAGAGGGTTTCCCGGACCAGGTCGTGGGCGAAGGCGAACCGGCCGCCGCCGCGGGAGATCACGAGCCGGGCGGTCACCGCGCGGTCGAGCAGCCGGTCGACCTGCGCCGCCGGGGTGGGTACGCAGGCGGCGAGGACCTGGCGGTGGAAGTGGCGGCCGAGCACGGCGGCGACGGTGAGCGCCTCGACCACCGGGGCGGGCAGTTGGGCCAGCCGCCGCCGCACGGCTTCCCGGACGCCGGGAGCGATGGTGCTGACCTGGCCGTCGGCGCGCCACAGCCGGGCGGTCTGCTCGACGAAGAACGGGTTGCCGCCGGTGCGCCGGTGCACCTCGTCGACGAGGTCGGCGTCGGGCTCGGAACCCGCCGTGCGGGTCATCAGCGCGGCCACCTCGTCGCGGGACAGGCCGGTGAGGGTGATGGTGGTGGCCTTCGCGGTGAGCGGCATCAGCAGTGGGCGCAGCCGGTGGTCGCCGGACTCGACCTCCGCGTCGCGGTAGGTGCCGATCAGCAGCAGCCGTTCGAACCAGGTGTGCTGGGTGGCGAACTGCAGTAGCCGCATCGACGCGGCATCGGCCCAGTGCAGGTCGTCGAGGACGACCATGACCGGCCGGCGCTGGGAGGCCGCGACCAGGGCGGTGGTCACCGCGTCGTGCAGGGCGAACTCCTCCTGGTCACCGTCGTCCCCGGCGTCGCCGTCACGACCGCCGGGTGTCTCGCCGAGCAGCACCGCGAGCCCGGGCTCGGCGGCCTCCCGGGCCAGGGTCCACTCGTCGGGCGAGCGGCGCAGGCCGCGCAGCACCTGCACCCACGGCCAGTAGCCGGGTGCGCTGTCGGAATCCCAGCAGGCGGCGCCGAGCACGAGGGCGCCGCGCCGCCGGGCCTCCTCTGCCGTCGCGGTCACCAGCGTGGTCTTGCCGATGCCGGGCTCGCCGGTGACCAGGACGAGGCCGCCGTGGCTCGCGGTGACCCGGTCGACTTCGGCGCGCAGCAGCCCGGCGGGGTGCTCCCGCCCGATGATCTCCTCGCCGAACCGCGGCTCCATGACGTTCCGACCGTAGCGGAACCCTCCGACACCGGGAGGACACCCGGAGGATGACCGGGCGGCTTCGGCGCCGCGAAATTTCGTCGTACGGGTGACCCCGCCGACCCGGATGGGGCCGGCGGGGTCACTGCACGTGGCGACTACCGGTGGCAGGACGCCGAGCCGGAGTCGGTGAAACCGCTGGTGGTGCCGGCGATCGGCACGAATCGCCAGTCGTAGCCGGTGGGCTTGAGGGTCAGCTCCAGCGCCCCGAAGGTGTCGCCCTGCGCGACCTCTAGGTTGGGGACCTGGTCGGGGGTGCCGTGGAAGCCGACGCCGCCGGTGCCGACGATGAACTCCCGTGGCGCGTCGGGCCGGGGGTTGCCGTCGACGTCCTGCGGCGCGAACCGCTGGTAGCTGTGGTCGTGCCCGTTGAGGATCAGGTCCACCCCGTACCGGTCGGCAAGCGCGTAGAGCGAATTGCTGTCGGGGTTGCCGTAGATCCCGCCGCGGAAGGTGCCGGTGTGCACCGGCTTGTGCCAGAGGGCCATCACGCACATGTTGTGGTGCCGTTGGAGGTCCTGCTCGAGCCAGGCGTACTGGGCCGAGCCGGGAGCGCAGGACACCACGCCGCACTCGCTGTTGAGCGCCACCACGTGCCAGCGGCCGATGTCGTACGAGTAGTAGCCCTTCTCCCGGTCGCCGGCCCTACCGTCCGGCGCGCCCACGCCGTTGAAGTAGTCGAAGTAGCCGTCGGCGCGGGCCCCCGGGTAGTAGGCCTGCCCGTACTCGTGGTTGCCGACGACGGGGTAGGTGATGTCCTTGACCGCGCCCCACGACTTGTCGTAGGAGGCGAGGAACGCGGGGAGCGTGCCGACGTCGTACTGGTTGTCGGCGAGGGTGAGCACGGCGTCGGGGTTCAGCGACCGCACCGTGTCGGCGACGGCGGCCTGCTGGCAGGTCGTGGGGGTGGTGCGGCTGGTCGCCGCGCAGGCGATGTCACCCGCGGCCACGACGCGGGCCACGTCGGGACCGGCCATGGGGCGGTCGGGCCGGATCTGGCCGCGGTCGTAGGCACCGGCTGCGATGACCGGCGGTGGGGTCCGGAACGTGACGTTCTTCGTACTCGCGTTGCCGGCAGAGTCCGTGGCGGTGACGGCAAGGGTGTGCTCGCCGGCCGGGATGTTGCCGGTCGGGAAGGAGTTGGGAACGGGGACGGTGCGACCGTCCAGCTTGGCGGTCACCGAGGCGACGGCGGAGACGCTGTCGGTCGCCGACACGGTGACCTCGATACGGTCCCCGGTGACGGTGGTGCCGTCCGCGGGAGTGGTGGCGGTGACGACCGGCCCGCTGTTGTCGGTCAGGAACCGGACGACGGTGGCGGTGCCGGCCGAGGTCACGGTGAGGGCGTGCGGTCCGTCGGGCAACGGGCGGGTGTCCACGCTCGCGGCGACCCCCTGCGCCTGAGCGTCGTCAAGGGTGATGGCGAAGTTGGCGGTCACCTGCTCCTCGGTCGCATTGCCGCCCGGATAGCCGTCGCCGAGGGAGACCTTGCGGGTTGGCGGGACGGCGGGATCAGCGATGTCCGTACCGTCGAGCGTGGTGATTCGCACGTTGCGGACGGTGAAGTCGTCGTGGTTCGCGGTGAGGTCGGTGGGCGAGATCGAGCTGCCGGCGCGGATGGTGAGGGTGTTGGTTCCGGCGGTCAGGTAGCCGGCGGGAATCGGGATCTCGGCCGTGGCGTAGCCCAGGTAGTCCTTGTTGATCAGGGTCACGATCTTGCCGTTCACCCAGACCGAGTTCAGCAGTTTCTGGGATCCGCTCTGGATGCCCTCCCCCTCGAAGCGCAGGGTGGCGGGCAGGCTCGACACCCCGGTGGTGGTGAGCGGGCTGCCGTCCAGGTCCAGCGAGGGCAGGGGTGAGCCGGTGGCGTAGACGGTGGTGACGCCGCGGATGACGTCGCCGTCGTGGACGGAGGTGGCGGGCGTCGTGCCCGCTGCGTACGCCGGTCCTCCCGGCGCGCCGAGGAGCAGTCCGGTGATGACGAAGGCCGTCAACGCCCGGCCGTGGGGGCGTCGCAGGATCATGTGTCCCTCCAAGCTTCGATCCGGCAGGCCGCGCGCACGGGCACAGCCCCGGGGCCTGGTCAGGCTAGGAATCGTGGCGATCTTGAAGGTGAACTCGGCGACAACACCGGTGGACGACCTGGATGCACGTCATCGGCAGCGCGCAGCTCGCCGCCGCCCTGCTCGCCGCAGACCTGGTGGACGAGCTACGGCTGATGGTCGACCCGGGCCTCAGCGGCGGCAAGCCGCGGGCGGGCAGGACTAGCGACGGGCGGAGCGGGTACGCCGCTGGCATGGGTAGCCACAAGCGGAACAAGCATGATCCGGGCGGCGAGTCGGCGCGCGCCGGGCGGAATCCGGGCAGCGGGGCACGGGGCCGGCAGGGCTCTGAGGTGGAGCACTCGCCGGACCGGCGACACCTGCGGGCCGCGACCGGAACATCGGGCACGGAACGCGACCACGGCCGGGCGAGGGTCGAGGGCGGCGAGCGGGTCCAACGCCAGGGGACGCGCTGAGGCGGTGGCCGCCAGCCGCTGCCCGCACATCGGGGAGTTGATGTCGAGGTGCCCAAGTTCCTGTTGCAGTCGACCTTCACCGCCGACGGGATCAAGGGGTTGGTTCACGACGGTGGCACGGGGCGCGCCGAGGTCGCCCGGAACACGATTGAGGCCATGGGCGGGAAGGTGGACTCGATCCACTTCTCGTTCGGCAAGTACGACACCTACGCGGTGTGTGAACTGCCGGACCACAAGACGGCCGCCGCGCTGGCCGTCGCCATCCGGGCGGCCGGCGGTCTGGACACGCGGGTGACGTCGCTGCTGACGCCGGACGAGGTCGACGAAGCGGTGCGGGTGCAGCCCACCTACCAGGCACCGGGCCAGGTAACCTGATCCAGCCGTCTATTCAGGACACTGTCCACCGTGGCTTGACCGCTATGCGGGACACCTCCAGCCGACGCACTCAGCGTCATCGGGCGGTCCACTACCGTAGTGGGTTCGCCGGCCGACTGGGGAGCGTGTTTCTGGGTGTTGCGCATCAGCGTGCTCGGCCCGGTGCAGGTGACGCGCGGACACCAGCCCGTCCGGCTCGGCCCGAAGCTGGTCGAGCTGTTGGTGATCCTGGCGGTCGACGCGGGCTCGGCGGTGCCGGCCGCCCGGGTGGTCGAGCTGCTCTGGGCCGGCTCTCCGCCATCCGGGGCGCAGGCCACGCTGCGCAGTCACGTGTCGCACCTGCGCCGCGCGGTCGCCTCGCCGGACGCGCCGGACGATCCGGTGGTGGTGACCGTCGGGTCGGGCGCCGGTGGGGCGTACCGGCTCGATGTGCCGCACGACGCCGTCGACGCGCACCGGTTCGAGCGGTGGTGCGCGGAGGGTCGTCGACTGCTCTCCACAGGCGACAACGACCTGACCGAGCGGGCCGCCGCGGTGCTGGAGCGGGCGCTCGGGCTGTGGCGGGGCCCGGCCTTCGCCGACGTGGCGGACCGCTCCTTCGTCCTGCCGAGGATCGCCCAGCTCGACGCCGTGCGGCGCGACGCGCGCCGTGGCTACGCGGAGGCGCTCACCGCCCTCGGTCGGCACGCCGAGGCGATCCCCCAGCTCTCCGGTGCGGTGGTCGACGACCCCTACGACGAGGGCGTCCGGCGGCTGCTCGCCCTGGCGCTCTACGCCGAGCAGCGGGTGGACGAGGCGGCCGAGGTCTGCCGCGCGGGCGTGCATCTGTTGCGCGACCGCGGGCTTGACGCCCCCGAGCTGCAGGAACTCCAGCGGGACATCCTGCAGCGGCGGCTGCCGCCGGGCCTGTTGCCGGCGGACCGCGGCAAGCCACTGCGCCCCTGCCTGCTGCCACCGGACCCACCGCAGTTCGTCGGCCGGGTCGACGAGCTGGCGACCGGCCGTGACCTGCTGTCCGCCGGGTCGGGCGGGCCGCCGCTCGTGCTGGTCGGCGGGCCGGCCGGCATCGGCAAGTCCCTGTTCGTGCTGCGGCTGGCGCACACGGTGCTGGGTCACTTCCCGGACGGGCAGCTGTTCGTCAACATGCGCGGGTTCGATCCGACCGGCGCACCGATGGCGGCGGGTGAGGCACTGCTGGGCTTCCTCGACGCGCTCGGCGTACCACCCGAGCGGTTGCCGGCCACGGTGGAGGCACAGGCCGGGCTCTATCGCGACCTGCTGCGCGACCGGCGGATCCTGGTGGTGCTCGACAACGTCCGGGACGCCGAGCAGGTCCGGCCGCTGCTGCCCGGCGCGCCCGGCTGCGCCACGGTGGTCGCCAGCCGCAACCAGCTGCCCGGCCTGGTGGTGGCCGAGGACGCCCGCCCGCTGCGGCTCGATCTGCTCAGTCGCGGCGAGTCGCGGGAGCTGATCGTGCGCCGGGTGGGCGACGGCCGGCTGGCCGGTGAGCTGGCGGCGGTGGACCGGATCATCGACTCGTGCGGTCGGCTTCCGCTGGCCCTGGCCATCGTGGCCGCCCGCGCCGCCGCCCACCCCGAGTTCCCGCTCGACGCGCTCGTCGAGGAGCTGCGCCCGGGGCTGGACGCGTTCGCGGGCGGCGACGCCAGCACCGACGTACGGGATGTCTTCTCCTGGTCGTACCGGAATCTGAACCCGGCGGCGGCCCGGCTGTTCCGGCTGCTGGCGGCGCACCCAGGCCCGGACCTCACCGCCGCCGCGGCGGCCAGTCTCGCCGGCCTGCCCGCCGACCGGGTCCGCCCCGCGTTGCGGGAACTCGTCACGGCGCAGCTGGTCGGGGAGCATCGCCCCGGCCGGTACGCGCTGCACGACCTGCTCCGCCTGTACGCCGCCGAGCTGGGCCGCGGCGACGAGCTGTCGGCGGCGCAGCAGCGGCTCCTGGACCACTATCTGCACACCGCGCTGGCCGCCGACGGGCTGCTGTGGCCGCACCGGGATCCGCTGGCGGCGCCACCGGTCGCCGCCGGGGTGACCGCCGAGGTGTTCGAGGACGGGCCGTCGGCGCTGGCGTGGTTCACCGCGGAGCATGCGGTCCTGCTCGCCGCGGTGGACCAGGCGGCGCGCGGCGGGTTCGACGGGCACGTGTGGCGGTTGGCGTGGGCGGCCACGAATTTCTTCGCCCGGCGCGGGCACTGGCCGGACTGGGTGCGCACGGGCCGGGCCGCGGTCGCCGCCGCGCGGCGGCAGGGCGACCGGGCCGCCGAGGCGGAGGCGCACCGGATTCTGGGTGGCGCGCACGTGCGGCTGCGCCAGTTCGCCGTCGCCCGGGAGCACTACGGGCGGGCGCTGGAGTTGTTCGGCGTCCTCGGCGACCTGGTCGGGCAGGGTTTCACGTGCCGCAGCCTCGGCTGGCTGTGCGAGCAGCAGGGCGACATCGGTGCGGCGCTGCGCCACGACCAGCGGGCGCTGGAGCTGTTCCACCGCGCCGGCCACGAGCGGGGCGAGGCGAACACGCTCAACTCGGTGGGCTGGTGTCACGCCCTGCTCGGCGACCACGAGCAGGCGATCGTGCACTGCCGGCGGTCGCTGGCCCTGCTGGAGCGCCTCGGTGATCCGGTCGGGATGGCCGGCGCGTGGGACAGCCTCGGCTACGCGTATCGGCATGTGGACCTCGCCGAGGCGATCTCCTGCTATCGGCAGGCGCTGCTGCTGTACCAGAGGCTCGGGGACCGGCCGAACGAGGCGGTGACGCTTCGCCATCTCGGCGAGAGCCAGCACGCGTACGGTGACGCCGATGCGGCCCGGCGGTCCTGGCGGCAGGCGTTGGACATCCTCACCGAGATCGAGCACCCGGACGCCGGGCGGGTCCGGGCGCTGCTCGCCGCGGACGGGTAGACCGTGGCGGTGCCGTACCCCCCGTCATCGGTATGGCACCGCCACGGTGGATCGCATGGTCACCCTCGGTCGGCGACCTCGTCGTCGGTCTCGTCCGAGGTCGCGGCGACGCCCGTCTGCGGGTCGTGGCGCAGGCTTTCGCGGTGGTGCGAGTCGAACGGCCGCTGGAACGGTGTGCTGAGCAGGTGGTCGCGCAGCGACAGGAGGTTCTCCTCGTGGTGGTGCAGCGCCCGGTAGGGCAGGTTGTGGCTGGCGGTGTGGAGGGTCGATTCGCTGCCCTGGCGGATGGTCAGGAACTTGTCGTGCATGGAATTCCCCGCGCCCGGATGGAAGTCTGCTGGTGCCAACTGTGGCAGCCGTCTGTGGAAGCGCTGTGGAAGAAGCGTGAAAGCTGCTGCTGGGCCCTCGTCGTCGCCGGTCGACCGGTCCGGCGTGGCCGTCTCTGGTGGCGCGTGGTGGCGCAGTCTCACTCACCGGCCGGAGCGTGCCGGTAGGCCAGCCAGCCCATGGCCACGAACCAGGCGTGCACCTGCAGCACCAGAAGCCGCTGCACGAGTCCCGCGACGCCGTGTTCGGCGCCGTCGGCGGTTGGCTGGAACGTCGCGAAGAAGGCGACCAGGAGCACCAGGGTCAGCGGGCTGCCGAGCAGCAGCAGGGTGCCGAATCGCCGCCACCCGGGGACGCCGCGGAGGTAGCGCCCGGCGACGAGGAAGGCGGCGATCGGGGTCCCGACGGCAAGGGCGAAGCCGAGCGAGTGCGGCATCGCGGCTTCGAGGTTGAAGATCCCGCACACGACCTGACCGATCCCGGTGCAGGCGAGCAGCGCGGCCGACCAGCGCCGCAGGGCCGGCCGGGTGGGCGGCAGGGCACGGAACACGCCGACCACGCCGACGGCCAGGACCAGCCCGGTGACGACGAAGGCGATGTTCATGTACGGGGCGGTCACGCCGAGGCCCAGCCCGCTGATCGGCTGGCTGATCGGCGAGTAGTCGGTGAACCGGTGACCGAAGAAGGTGTATCCGGGGCTCAGGATGCCGAGGACGAGCCAGGCGAGGGTGAACAGCACTGGCCCGACAACGGCTCCGAGGGCGAGCCGTCGAGTCGAGCGGGCGGTGTGGTGGCGGGGGAGCGTCGTCGTAGCCATGGAATGACTATACATTTTATGACTATAGAAGTGTCGAGCGTTAAGCTCGGCCGGTGACCTCACCACGCCGCTCCGTGCTCGCGCTGGCCGTGCTGTCGATGCTCACCGAGGAGCCGATGCACGCGTACCGGATGCAGCAACTGATCAAGGAACGGCGCAAGGACGACGTGGTCAACGTCAGCCAGCGCAACAGCGTCTACCAGACGATCCAGCGGCTGGTCCGGGACGGCCTGGTGGCGGTGGAGTCCACCGAACGCGCCGAGAATCGGCCGGAACGCACGACGTACCGCATCACCGACGCCGGACGGGCGACCCTGGGTGAGTGGCTGCGCTCCATGCTCTCCACCCCGGCCCCGGAGTACCCCGAGTTCCCGGCTGCCCTGTCCTTCCTGCCGAACCTCGCCCCGGCCGACGCCCTCGCCGCGCTGAACACCCGCGCCGCTCGGCTGGCGGAGCGGCTGGCCGCGCTCGACGAGGAGATCACCGAGGTCGGCCGGTTCCTGGCCCGACTGTTCGCGATCGAGTCGGAATACCAACGCCAGGTCATCGCCGCGGAGCTGGCGTACGTCCGCACCCTGATCGAGGACCTGCGCGCCGAGCGGATCACCTGGCCGTTCGTCGACGGTGCGCCGGTCTGGCCGGGCTGAGCGAGGGCCCGGTCGCCGGATGGGCCGGCTGTGGCTAGGGAGCTGCTCCGGTCAGCGGGTGTCGGTGACGACGTGCGAGCAGGCCGGGCAGGCCGCCGGCCCCTGCTCGGCGAACCATCGGCAGGTACGCCGGATCGCGCACTTCGGCAGCTCCACCTCGGTCGGGCCGACGGCCTCCTGATATGACGCGGCCAGCCGGGCGCCCAGGCCGCAGTGGTCACCGGTCCAGAACCCGCAGGACGAGGTGACGCAGGGCCCGGCGAGCCGGTAGCGGGACTCGACCGGGGTGTCGGCGTCGCCGGCCGCGGCGAGGGCGACCTCGGCCGGGGTCGCCGGCGTGACGTAGGCGACCCGACCCGCCGGAGTGATCATGCCGAGGAAGACCGTGGCGTTGGCCGCGGGCGTACTCGGGCACATCCGCTCCGGCGGGTCAGGACATACGGCGGGATCGGTCACCGCTCGATCCAGAACCCGATGTCGTTGATCTTCTGGCCCAGCTCGTCGGCGTTGATCCCGTCGAGCACCCAGAGGCCGCGCCACTCGGGGCGGAGCTTGATGTTGGCGTGGCCGACGGTGAGCGGGTTGGTCAGCTTGGCGTTGGCGGCGGAGAGGGCGGCCAGCCCCGCCTTCTGGATCTCGCGGGAGATGAGGGTCTGCTGCTCGGTGGTCAGGTCGACGCCGTCGACCACGAACCGGAACTCGCTGCGGGACATGTACTACCTCCGGTCATTCGTACGATTCGGTGCCCAGCCCGCGCCGCAGACTGGTCCGGGTGAAGGCCGCCCAGCCGGCGCGGGAGGCGACGTCGGCCTGCTGCCCGGCGCGGCTGAGCACCCGGTTGGCGTGCTCCCGCCAGCCGACAGCGGTCGCCGCGCGGTCGCCCCACAGCTCGCGGCAGGCCGCGACCGCGAAGGCGAGCTGCCCGGCGCTGCCGGTGAAGCCGGCGACCCCGTCGCCGACCTGGACCGCGCCGCCGGGCAGCGGAGCCACGATCGGGAAGTGGTGGTGCAGGCTCGCCAGGGTCGCCCAGTGACTGCCGTCCACCCGGCCGGCGGCGAAGCCGTCGTGCAGGTCGTCGGCGCGCCGATAGCGGACGGCGTGCAGGGTGAACGCGTCGCCGGACCGGTCGACCCGGCCGACGACCTGGACCGGGGCGCTCCAGGCGGCGGGTGAGTTCGCCGACCAGAAGGCGAGCCAGGCGGCGAGCCGGTCGTGGAAATCGGCCTGGAAGCGCGCCACGGCCGGGCCGCCGCCCGGGGTGTGGAGCAGGGCCGACCCGATCCGGTCGCGGGTGACCAGTGGGGTGGCGGCGTGGGTGGGGCTCGCCGCGGCGGCGGTCGGGGCGGTGGCCACGCCGGTCACGGTGACCGCCGAGGCAACCGCGGCGCCGGCGAGGAGCCGCCGGCGCGAGAACGGGTGTCCATTGTGGTTCATCGTCGGCCTTTCGTCGTCGGCCAGTGCCACGACGCTATCGATCGAAGGCGATCAGATGAACACCTCCCGTGACGGGAGCCCGACAGGAACGCCGCAGATCAACGGCGGCGTGAACCGGTGTTCCTGTGGCACGAATTCACGCCTGACCCCCATGCGTCACGGTGGGCAGCGTCCGCGCCGGTTGGGCGGGGACGATCGCGCCCAGCGGTGGCAGGGTGACCGTCACGACCAGCCCGCCACCGTTTCGGGGGTACGCGTGTACCACGCCGCCGTGCGCCTGGGCCACCGCCCGCACGATCGACAGGCCGAGCCCGAACCCGCGTCCCGCGCCGGCCCGGTCGTCGGCGCCGCGCCGACCGGCGCTCCCCCTCGGGCCGGCCAGGCGGTCGTGGCGCAGCCGCCGGAACGGCTGGAAGATGGTTTCGATCTCGTAGCTGGGCACCACGGGGCCGGTGTTGACGACCACCAGGGTGACCCAGCCGTTGACCAGGCCGGTGCTCACGTCGACCTCGCCGCCGGCCGGCAGGTTGTGCCGGACCGCGTTCTCCACCAGGTTCTGCGTGAGCCGCTCCAGCAGCACCGGGTCACCGGCCGTGGCGGCGGACGCGAGCTGGCGGCGTACGGTCAGCTCCGGCGTGCCGGCGGCCTGGTCGAGGACGTGCCGGGCGATCTCGGCGAGGTCCACCGGGGTGCGGTCGACGACCTGCTGCTCCGAGTCGGCCAGGGTGAGCAGCCCGTCGATGAGGCGTTCGTGGCGTTCGTTGATCGCCAACAGCGTCTCGCCGAGCTGCCGCAGCTCGGCGGAGGCGCCCGGCCGGGACATCGCCACCTCCAGCAGCGACCGGTTGAGCGCGAGCGGGGTACGTAGCTCGTGCGACGCGTTCGCCACGAACCGCCGCTGGCCGTCGAAGGACCGGTCGAGCCGCTCCAGCATCAGGTCGAACGTGTCGGCCAGTTCCTGCACCTCGTCC
Organism: Micromonospora sp. CB01531; assembly: GCF_001905095.1. Taxonomy (GTDB): domain Bacteria; phylum Actinomycetota; class Actinomycetes; order Mycobacteriales; family Micromonosporaceae; genus Micromonospora. The sequence goes on along the minus strand of NZ_LWLS01000001.1, from coordinate 50,838 downwards.
TGGGGACCCCGCAACGCGATCCGCTCGTGCAGGCCCCGCCCGACCGCGCCGGCGGCGGCGATCCGGCGGGCGGTGCCAGTGATCTGGTGCAGCGGCTGCAACGCCCGCCCGGCGATCAACCAGCCGAAGCCGAGGGCGATCGCCGAGATCAGCAACAGCGCCACCCCGCCCTGGGTGAGCAGCGATTCCAGCGCGGTCCGTTTCGCCTCGTCCTGAGCCTCCTGGATCAGGACCCGCACCTGGTCGGCCCCGCCCGGGCCGGGCAGCTTGCCGAACGGGTTGGCCGTGGTGATCTGGGTCTTGACGCCGGCCAGCGGCTGGCGCATGCGCTGGTCGACCAGCACGTACGTGACGCCGAGCAGGACCACGCCGGCGAGCAGCAGGAGGCCGCCGTGCACCAGGGTCAGGCGGGCCCGGATGGTCAGTCGCTTCACCGGATCTGATACCCCACTCCCGGCACCGTCTCGACCACCTGCGGGTCGCCGAGCTTGCGGCGCAGCTTCATCACGGTCACCCGTACTACGTTGGTGAACGGGTCGATGTGCTCGTCCCAGGCCCGCTCCAGCAGCTCCTCGGCGGAGACCACCGCCCCGCCGGCCCGGACCAGTTCGGCCAGCACCGCGAACTCCTTGCGGGACAGCGCGACGTACCGGCCGTCGCGGTAGACCTCACGCCGGGCCGGGTCGACCACGATGCCGGCCCGGCTCAGCTTCGGCGGGGCGGCCGGACGGGCCCGCCGGGCCAGCGCGTGCACCCGGGCGGAGAGTTCGACCAGCGCGAACGGTTTGACCAGATAGTCGTCGGCGCCGAGGGCCAGGCCGGCCACCCGCTCCCGGACGGCCGCGGCGGCGGTCAGCATCAGCACCCGCGTCTCGCCGCCGCTGTCCACCACCGCCCGGCAGACGTCGTCGCCGTGCACCACCGGCAGGTCCCGGTCGAGCACCACCACGTCGTAGTCGGTGACACCGAGCCGTTCCAACGCCGCGTCCCCGTCGTAGGCGACGTCCACCGCGAACGCTTCCCGGCGCAGCCACTCCGCGATGGAGTCGGCCAGCAGCGTCTCGTCCTCGACCACAAGCACTCGCACCGTCCCATGGTGACGCGGCCACGGATAACCACGGCGTTAACACCGACGGTTACGCCCGGGATACCGCCGCTGCGGTCGACTCGTCCGTATCGGCCGGCGATCCGCGCCGGCCCGGTGGAAGGAGTTGTGCCATGCGCCGACGAATGTCGGGCACACTGCTCATCCTGCCCCTGCTGCTCGGGCTCGCGGTCGCCGGCTGCGCGAAGACCGGTTCGGACGGGGAGCAGGTGGCCACGGCCGGCGGCGGTGCCGCCAGTGCCTCGCCGAGCGCCAGCGTCGTCCCGGTCAGCGACGAGGACCGGCAGCGCGAGTTCGCCAAGTGCATGCGGGATAACGGGCTGCCGGACTTTCCCGACCCGGAAACCGGCGACGGCGGCGGATTCCGCGTCCGCATCCCCGCCGGGCAGGACAAGGAGAAGGTGCAGGCGGCCATGGAGAAGTGCCGCAGCCTGATGCCCAATGGCGGCAAGGAGATCAAGCTCGACCCGGAGCAGGTGGAAAAGGTGCGGCAGCTCGCCCGGTGCATGCGCGAGAACGGGGTGCCGGACTTTCCGGACCCGGGGGCGGACGGCGCCATCGAACTCAAGGGCGGCGGCAGCTTCGACCCGGACAGCCCGACGGTACGGGCCGCGATGGAGAAGTGCCGGCAGGGTGACGCACCGCTGCTGATGAAGAGGACCCAGTGAGCGCGAGGAGTGAGCCGGGTTTGCGAGCCCCGCAGTCGCAAGCGGAGATTGTCCCGCTGAGCGCCGGTGCCACGACCGCGCTGGCCGAGACGGCGACCACCGCCACCGCGCCGGCCGCCGCACCCGCCGGGGGCGGCCGTCGCCGCCGCCGCGCGCGTACCCCGATCGTGGTCGCCTCCGCAGTGGTGGTCGCCGCCGCGGCGGGCGTCGCGGCCGCCGTCGGGGCCGAGGGCCGCACCGGGGGTACGCCGGCCAGCGGCGGGCTGCCGCCGGCGACCGCCCAGGTCACCCGGCAGACCCTGGTGGACTCGGAGAGCTTCGACGGGGAACTCGGCTACGGCGCCAGCCACACCGCGACGCTGCGCACCGGCGGCACGATCACCTCGCTGGCCGCCACCGGCAGCCAGGTCAGCCGGGGCAAGCCGCTGTTCGCGGTCGACAACGCCAAGGTGCTGCTGCTGTACGGGCGGCTGCCGGCGTACCGGACGCTCGGGCCCGGCGTGTCCGGCGCCGACGTGCGGCAGTTCGAGGAGAACCTCAAGGCGCTCGGCTACTCCGGGTTCACCGTCGACGACGACTACACCTCGGCAACGGCGGACGCGGTGCGGCGGTGGCAGGACGACCTGGGCCTGCCCGAGACCGGCCGGGTCGAGCTGGGCCGGGTTGTCTACGCCGACGGCGAGGTCCGGGTGGACGGCCACGAGGCGGACCTCGGCGACCCGGCCCAGCCCGGCCAGGCGGTGCTGACCTACACCGGCACCGCCCGGGTGGTGACGGTGTCCCTCGACGTCGACGACGAGCGGCTGGCGAAGCGGGGCACCAAGGTGAGCGTCACCCTGCCCAACGGCAAGGACGTCACCGGCACGGTCGCGGCCACGGAGACGGTGATCGACACCGGCACCGGCGGCGGGGCGGGCGGCCAGGGCGACCCGGAGACCAAGATCGAGGTCACCGTGACCGTGGCCGACCCGAAGGCGCTGACCGGTTTCGAGCAGGCCTCGGCGAAGGTGGCGTTCATCGCCGCCGAGCGCCGGGATGTGCTGACGGTGCCGGTCGCCGCGCTGCTGGCGCTGGCCGAGGGCGGCTACGGCGTGCAACTGGTCGAGGGCTCCACCACGCGGATCGTCGCCGTGGAGACCGGGTTGTTCGCGTCCGGCCGAGTGGAGGTCTCCGGCGCGGGGCTCGCCGAGGGGGCGACCGTGGGGATGCCGACGTGACCGGCGACGCGGTGGTGGAGCTGGCCGAGGTGACCAAGGTGTACCCGGGCGGCGTACGGGCCCTCGACGGGGTGTCACTGACCATCCGGTACGGCGAACTGGTGGCCATCGTCGGCCCCTCCGGGTCGGGCAAGTCCACCATGCTGCACCTGATCGGCACCCTGGACCGCCCCTCCACCGGACGGGTCCGCATCGACGGGTACGACGTGGCCGCCCTCGCCGACCGGCAGCTCTCCGCCCTCCGGTCGTCCCGGATCGGCTTCGTCTTCCAGCAGTTCCACCTGGCCCCGAACGTGCCGGTGCGGGACAACGTCGCCGACGGGCTGCTCTACGCGGGCGTACCCCTGCGGGAGCGGCGGCGGCGCGCGGAGGCCGCGCTGGACCGGGTGGGGCTGGGGCACCGGCTCGACCACCGGCCGCACGAGCTGTCCGGCGGCGAGCGGCAGCGGGTGGCGATCGCCCGCGCGGTGGTGGGTGCGCCCGCGCTGCTGCTCGCGGACGAACCGACCGGCAACCTGGACTCCGCGTCCGGCGCCGGGGTGCTGGCGCTGCTGCGCGACCTGCACGCGGCCGGGACCACCATCGTGGTGATCACCCACGACCTGGAGATCGCGGCCGGCCTGCCGCGCCGGGTGCAGATGCGCGACGGTCGGATCGTCGCCGACCACCGTCCCGTGGCGGTGCCGGCATGAGCGAACGCGTACGGCTGACGCCCGCCCGGCTGCGCCCACGGGATGTTCTGCGGGTCGGCGGGGTCGGGCTGCGCACCCGGCCGCTGCGGGCCTTCCTGTCCGCGCTGGGCATCGCGATCGGGATCGCCGCCATGGTCGCGGTTGTCGGGATCTCCGCGTCGTCCCGGGCGGAGCTGGACCGCACGCTCGCCCAGCTCGGCACCAACCTGCTCACCGTCAGCCCGGGCAACACCCTCTTCGGCGACGACGCCCAGCTGCCGACCGAGTCGGTGGCGATGATCGGGCGGATCGGGCCGGTACGGGCGGTGGCCGCCACCGCGCTGCTGTCCGACGCGAAGGTGTACCGGTCGGACCTGATCGCTCGGGGCGAGAGCGGCGGGATCGCCACTCGGGCGGCCAGCCTGGAGCTGCGGGACACGGTCGGGCTGGCGGTGGCGAGCGGCACCTGGCTGAACGCCGCCACCGCCCGCTATCCGGCGGTGGTGCTCGGCGCCACCACGGCGCGGCGGCTCGGGATCGGCGCCGCCGGACCGGACGTGCAGGTCCAGCTCGGTGGGCGCTGGTTCACCGTGGTGGGCATTCTGGCGCCCGCTCCCCTGGCCCCGGAGCTGGACCTGTCCGCGCTGATCGGCTGGGACGCGGCGAAGTCCTATCTCGACTTCGACGGGCACCCGACCACCGTCTACACCCGCACCACGGACACCGCCGTCGAGGCGGTACGCGCGGTGCTCGGCGCCACCGCGAACCCGGAGGCGCCGAACGAGGTGAAGGTAGCGCGGCCGTCCGACGCGCTCGCCGCGAAGCAGGCCACCGACGAGGCGTTCACCGGGCTGCTGCTCGGACTCGGCGCGGTCGCCCTGCTGGTGGGCGGCGTCGGGGTGGCGAACACGATGGTCATCTCGGTGCTGGAACGGCGCCCGGAGATCGGCCTGCGCCGTTCGCTCGGCGCCACCCGCGGCCAGGTACGCACCCAGTTCCTGGCCGAATCGCTGCTGTTGTCCGCCCTCGGCGGGGTCGGCGGGGTGCTGCTGGGCGCCGGGGTCACCGCCGGTTACGCCCTCTCCCAGGCGTGGCCGACGGTGGTGCCGATCTGGGCGGCGGCCGGCGGGGTCGGCGCCACCCTGCTGATCGGCGCCCTCGCCGGGCTGTACCCGGCGATCCGCGCCGCCCGGCTCGCCCCGACCGAGGCGCTAGCCACCCCGTAACGGCGATAACGGAGGAGTCCTGGCGGGTTGTGGTCGACGTCGGCCGCAACCCGCCAGGATCGTGCTCGTCGCCCACACCCTTGTCGCCGACTCGTCCGCTGGGCCCGGGAGGAATTCTGTACACCTCTGAGGTAGCTGTAGTGGATTTCTCCCGCATGGCGACCGGCGGCAATGCCTCAGCAGTTGGCCACGATGTCGGTCTGGGCCGTGGCCGGCGGGCGACGCTGCTGCAGGTCCGCCTCGTCCTCGGCCAATCTTCTTGTACCGGCGGTGGTGGCGGTCGCCGCGATCGGCCTGTGCGCCTCCCCCGGCGCCGTTATGGTCGACAGGTGATCAATGGTGCTCATGTGATCATTTACAGCCGCGATGCGGAGGCGGACCGGGCCTTCTTCCGGGACACGCTCGGCTATCACCATGTCGACGCTGGCCACGGTTGGCTCATCTTCCGGCTGCCGCCGGCGGAGCTCGCCGTGCACCCGACCGAGGGCGAGCCGGCCCACGAGCTGTTTCTCATGTGCGACGACGTCGAGGCGACCATGGCCGAACTGACGGCGAAGGGCGTCGAGTTCACGATCCCGATCACCGAGGAGCGATGGGGGCTGCGCACCGCGCTGCGGCTGCCCGGCGGTGGCGAACTCGGCCTCTACGAGCCGCGCCACCCGGTGACAATCTGAGGCCCCGGCATCCGCGCGGCGGCGGGTGCGGCGCCGTGCAGCAGCGACCGCACCCGTGCTCACGGAGCCCACGCACAGGCTGTGCAGCCGGTCAACCATGTCGCCGACGGTGGTGGGCACCGACCGTCAGGACCCCACGGTCTCGGGCTTGCGGGTCAGACCCCGCCCTTTCATGACGTGCTGGAGCAGGGTGATGAGGACCTCCTTGCTGGACTCCCGCTTGCGGGCGTCGCACAGCATGACCGGCACGTCCGGGTCGAGGTTCAACGCCATCTGCACCTCTTCGAGGCTGTACTGCCGAGCGCCGTCGAAGCAGTTCACGGCGACGATGAACGGCAGGCCCTGGCCCTCGAAGTAGTCGATGGACGGGAAGCAGTCGGCCAGGCGGCGGGTGTCGGCGAGCACCACCGCGCCGAGGGCGCCGAGGGCCAACTCGTCCCAGAGGAACCAGAAGCGGTCCTGCCCGGGGGTGCCGAACAGGTAGAGCACGAGGTCTTCGCCGAAGGTGATTCGGCCGAAGTCCATTGCCACGGTGGTGGTGGACTTCGCCTCGACCCCGGTGAGGTCGTCGACGCCGACGCCCCGCTCGGAGAGCACCTCCTCGGTGCGCAGCGGCTGGGTTTCGCTGACCGCTGCGACGAGGGTGGTCTTGCCGACGCCGAAGCCCCCCGCAATGAGGATCTTGAGGGCGGTGGGCAGGATCGTCCGATCCTCCCTGTCAGAGTTCTCGTAGTCCATGAATGAGCGCCTCGAATACGCTGTCGTCGGGAAGAGTGGCGGGCGGACGGGGTTCGGAGACCTGCACAAGCTGGCGGGCGACCAGGTCGTCGAGCAGGACGCGGACCGTGCCGAGCGGCAGGTGGAGGTGCGCGGCTACCTCCGCCAACGCGAGGGGCCGCTGGCACAGCTCGATGATCCGGGCGTGCTCCGGCACCAGTCCGACGTCGATGGGCGGTGCCGCCCGGGTTGCGGTCACGAGTGAGATGACGTTGAAGCCGTTCCTCGGTCTGGCTCGCCCGCGGGTCATGGCGTAGGGCCGGACCACCGGTCCGGCCTCGTCATCGACCCACAGCGGCTCGGCGTCAGGCCTCGTCATGGGCGCCTCTACTTCCCGGACAGCTGGACGGTGGCTCGGGCGGGGGAGGCCAGGAACTTGCCGGCCCTCTGAACGATCATGGCCATCTCGTAGGCGACGAGACCGACGTCGGCGTCCTCGGCCGCGAGGACGGCCAGGCACGCGCCGTGACCGGCCGCCGTGACGAACAGGAACGATGACTGCATCTCGATGACGGTCTGCCGCACCGGCCCGCCGCCGAAACGGCGTCCGGCACCCTTGGCGAGGCTCTGGATTCCGGAGGCGATCGCGGCCAGTTGCTCCGCGTCGTCCCGGCTGAGTCCGGCGGAGGACGCCATCAGCAGGCCGTCCACCGAGAGCACGACGGCATGCTGGGTCTGCTTGACACGTCCGACCAGGTCGTCGAGCAGCCAGGCCAGATCGGACCTCGAAGAGTTCTGATGCTGCACGTGCTGGTTCCTCTTTCTACCGATCGGTCCCGGCCGCCGGTGAATCGTCGGCGGCTGGGGGCTGTTCGTCTTCGTCGCCGAGCAGACGCGCGTCGTCGCGTCCACGGCGGGTGCCGCTCTGGTAGCGGCTCATCAGTTGGCGGATCTGTTCCGGCGACCTGCCCGGGTCCGCCTCGGCGGGCGCCTCGACGGCCGGGTCGGCGTCGGCCCGCAACTGCGGTGCGAGGCTCGCCTGCCGGACCCGCACCGGCAGGCCTTGCGGGGTCCGATCCGCGGCGGGCCGCTGACGCGGCACGAGCGGGGTGCCCGCGCTGCCCGGCTCGGCAACGGGCGCGGCGTCCGCGACGGGCGCGGCCTTCTCAACAGGCGTGGCGTCCTCAGCGGCCGGGCGCACCGGTGCCCGCATGCCGACGGCCGGCAGCTCCAGGGTGGGCTGGCGGGCCGGCGGAGCCTCGGTCAGCGCGACGGACCCCCGTCGTTCCACGGCGGCGGGCAGGCCGTCGTGGAGGGACGCGGTGGGCTCGCCGGCGGACGGACCGCCGGCCTGGCCGGCCGCGGCGGTGAGGGCTTCGGCGCTGGTCACCAGCTCCATCGGGATGAGCACAACGGCGGTGGTGCCACCGTACGGCGAGGTTTTGAGGTTGACGCTGAGGTCGTGCCGCTGGGCGAGGTGGCTCACCACGAACAGGCCCAGCTGGTTGGCATTGGCCAGGTTGAACTCGGTCGGGTTGGCGATGCGGTCGTTGGCTGCGGCGAGTTCTTCCTCGCTCATGCCCAGACCGCGGTCCTCGACCTCGATGACGAAGCCGCGCGCCACCAGCTGTCCCCGCACCTCCACCTCGGTGTTCGGCGGGGAGAAGGACAGCGCGTTCTCGACGAGCTCGGCGAGCAGGTGGATGATGTCACCGGCGGCCCGGCCGGTCAGGCCCACGGAGCCGAACGGCAGCACGTTCACCCGCGTGTAGTCCTCCACCTCCTGGGTCGCCGCGCGGGCCACGTCGATCATGGGCACGTCCCGGCGCCAGGCGCGGCCGGGCGCCGCGCCGGACAGGACGATGAGGTTTTCCGCGTTGCGCCGCATGCGGGTGGCGAGGTGGTCGACGCGGAACAGGTCCTCGAGGTCGTCGGCGTCGTGCTCGCGGCGCTCCATCGCGTCGAGCAGGGTCACCTGGCGGTGGACGAGGCCCTGCGTACGCCGGGCGAGGCTGAGGAAGACGTCGCGCACGTTGCGCCGTAGCTCCGCCTGCTCCACGGCGGTGCGGATGGCCGTCTCCTGGACCCGGTTGAATGCCTCGCCGACCTGCCCGATCTCGTCGGAGCCGAAGGCCAGTGGCGGTGCTTCGACGGCGACGTCCACCTGCTCACCGTGGCCGAGCCGTTCGACCACATTGGGTAGCCGCTCGTCGGCGAGGTCGTGGGCGGCCTTTCGCAGCCGCTCCAGCTGGGCCACCAGGGCGCGGGCGGTCGTGATCGAGAGGATGATCGAGGCGATAACGGCGAGCGTGCCGAGGCCGGCCGCGAGGAGAAGCCGGACGATGACCATGATGGCCACGCCCGTGGCGCCGCTCACGATCCCGTTGCCACCGGCAGTCACGACGCTTTGCAGCTCGCCCTGGGCGTCGTCCACCGCGCGGCGCCATTGGGCCGCCTCGGCCGGAGCCTTGGAGCGCGTGTTGGCGCTCTGGACGACCTGGTCTTCGATTGACCGGAGGCGGCTGAACGCGTCGCCGGCGAGCAGCTGTTCGTATCGGAGGCGGTCGTCGGCTGACAGCTTGGTCGAGGTCTCGGCTCCGGCGAATCGCTGGGCGCCGACGAGCTGTGCAAACTGCGCGTATTCGGCGCTGGTGAGCCGACCGCTGGCGAGGATGCCGCTCATCAGGGCGTCCTCTTGTGAGATCAGTTCCGACATCCGGTTGAGCTGGATGAGCGCTGCGGCGTAGCCCGCGATTTCCTTGTCGTCGAGGCTCGCCATGGCGTGGTAGATGCTGAAGATGGAGTCGATTGCGTCGGCGAAAGACCGTCCGGCGCTGGTGCGGTCGATCGTCCGTGCGTTGACCGACTCGCGGGTAGCGGCGAGACCATCCAGGCTGGCGTAGGTGGCGTCGAGCCGTTGGCCCAGCTTGTCGCTACCGGCGAGGTCGGCCTGCCAGCTCTGTGCGGACTCCTTGAAGCTCGCCGCGAGCTGCTCGGACTCTCGTCGTTGGGCCTCCAGGGCCGCTCGCGCCTGGCTGTCGTTCCCCGGTCCGCCCAGGTAGGCCAGGGTGAGTCGGCGCTCGTTCTGCAGTGCCGACAGCAGCGGTGCGCTCGGCTCATAGACGGTGCTGTTCAGCGTATTCACCCAGAGCAGGTTCAGGCCGTCCCGCAGGGTCACCCACGCCGCGAACGCCCACAGGGCGGTTAGCGACACGAGCATCGCGACCACTTTGGTGCGTACATTGGTACTGCGAGAACGCATTACACCGTCCCAGTCAGCCGTTGAAGCATCTGGCATACAGCTTGGTGAATTTGAGGTACCTGGGTGCGTGCGAGCCGTCGGCGCGCGACAACGGGGCACGCTAGCAGTGCCCGAACAATCCCTCAAGCGTCCCTGATCACCGTCTTGCCGGCAGCCTGTCCGGGTTTGGACGCGATTGCACTAGCCTCCACTGTGGTCAGACCCGGGTGCTGCCGCGCGAGATGCAGTGCGGCGAGCACCGCGGCCCGGACGATCGCCCTCGGGTGGTAGAGCTCTTTGCCGTACCAGAGGGGAGGATCAGCGCCGCGGCCGGCGGCGTGGCGCAGGTACGAGTAGCCGCGCCGCACGACCGTGCCAACTCCAGCAGCCTGCGGGCGCGTGGACAGCAGCACCTGCAGCGCGTACGCGGTCTCCTCAGCGGTGCTGTCCCACCGTCCCCACGATCCGTCGGACCGTTGGGTCGACAGCACCCAGTCGACGGCCTTGGCCACCGACTCGGCTGTGGACCCGCGGCCGAAGTCGTTGAGCGCCCGGGTGCAGCACGCGGTGGCGTAGTACGGCGAGGCGTGCCACCGGTCGTGCCACTGTCCATCAGGCTGCTGGTGTTCTCGCAGAACGGCCGTCAGCCGAGCAGTGGCCGTGGCGTAGCGGGGTGCCGGATCGGTGCTGTGCAGATACTGGCCGAAGGCGTCCAGGACGTGTGCGTTGGTGGTGACCGAGAAGCCGTCCTCACCCGGCCAGGTGCAGAACCCGTCCGCGGTCTCGTACGTCCACAAACCAGCGGGTTCTACCGGGTGGCCGAGCTTTCCGAGCGCGTACAGGGCGACCGCTGTGGTGTCCGCGTCAGCAGGAAGCCCTGGCCCGGTGGGGGTGCCCACCGGTCCCATCGCGGCACCCAGGCTTGCCACGATTTCTGGGGGCACCGCGAACTGCATGCCGGCGCGTGCAAGTCCGCTCACCACCCACGCCTGTTCGAAGACTGTGATGGGGAGCGGACAGGGTACCGTTCCGCGCCCCGCCACTGCCGTCAGGTGAGCCCGGGCCGGGTGGGCGGGGGCGAGGGTGTCGGGGTCGCCGATCCAGGCAGCGGTCGCCGCCGGCGAGGCGCCGACCGTGCCTGGCGGCATGGGGTGGATGCCGGCGGCGCGGCGGGCAGCAGGGCCCAGGACCTCCAGGAAGTGCAGCAGCTTACCGGGCAACGCGGCACCGGCCGCCAGAGCGTGTCGAACCTTGGCGAGGCGGCTGTTGTCCATTCCCGCCGGCAGGGCCAAGCGCACCCCGTGCCAGGACCCGAGGCAGGGGTTCGGCGGGTCCTCAAGTCGTTCCAGGTGCTGATTGATCGCTGTCACCAGGGACGGCACGATGATGTCCGCTGCCGGCGTGTCCGGCACCACCAGATCCGCGCGTAGCCACCTGGTGAGCGCCTGCAGGCCGCGGGCGGCCGCGCTGACCAGCTGCGCTTCCCCGTGGTCCCGCTGCGCTCCGGGTCCATCGGTGCGGAGGGTCGCGAGCAGCGCCTCGGTGGCGCTCAGCGTGGGCACCAGCGCGTAACCCTGTGGCGGGCCCCAACCTCCGTCCGCCCGCTGGCTTCGCAACAGGAAGGTGATGCGCTCGGTGTGCCCCTCGAGCCATGGGGCCAGCGTCACGAGCCGCCCGGTCTCGTAGACGGAGGGGGCGACTTGACCCCACGGCTTCGCCGTCAAACCGGCGATCAGATCACGAACGGCGAAGCCGATGTCGCCGTCCGTGGCGCTGTCGGCCGTGGGGGCGCCTTGGCTACTCACAGGCTGCCCCAAAAGTCTGACACCTGGTAGAAACCGCTGGTGAACGTGACTTGGCGCTTCAGGAAAGCGGCCTGCTGGGGGCAGGTTGTTTCCAGTGGCCGGATCAGGTCGTGGCAGCCCTCGATGACCGTTGCGAGCCTGGCGGTCACCTCGGTCGAGTCACTCACGAGCGTGAGCGCGTTCAGATCTCCCCATTGGAGGTCGCGCGGATATGTGGCCAGATCGTTGATCAGCCGGATTGCGCGCTGCACCTCGCGGCTGGCGGCTCTCAGATCGTCAAGGTGGTCGTGGCTGTCCGGATCATCGAGGTGGGCCCAGTGCGTCACGCTGACCAGCACGCCGGCGACATTGTCGGCGTTGGCGAGGTACTCGTCGAGGGTGGGAGCCGCACGTCGGGAAGCTGGTGCCGCCTCGTGCGCGTTCTTCCACCTCAACTCCTGCGCCATCGCCGCGAACATGCGCCCGAGCTCTTCTCGCCACACCGGCTGCATAGCCGCGAACGCCGGCGTCGCAGCCAGTTCGTCGTGGATCTCGGCCAACAGCCGGGCGAGGGGGTGCGGATCGGGGGGTGGGCTTCCGTCCGCGACTGCGAGGCAGCCAGCGACGAGTGCCCGCACGTCGTCTGCCGTTCGCGCCAGATAATCGATCTGCCAGTCCGCCGCAAACACCCACAGCACAGTCCGAGCCGTCGGCCGTAGTTGCTGGGCTGTGTACTCGGGGGCGGTGAAGGCGATCGACATCGCGATGCTGCTGACCAGGGTCGGGTCGAAGGGCCGCGCGGTGAACAGATCCTGGTGGCGGGACACGACCTCGTGTAGATCACGTTCGAGCATGGCGGCCAACCCGCAGATCCGTCCGTGCTCTGCCACGGTGAGCAGGTCGGCTGCGGTGAGCGGTACGTGCGGGCCCGAAGTCACGAGACCGAGGCGCGTTCGCGCGGTAGCAGAGTGACCGTGTTCGGCCGGGGCCGCAGCGAGGCGCCGAGCCGCGGCTTGAGATCGGCCGGCTGCCCGAGCCGGAATCGGAACCGGCTCAGGAGCGTGGCCATGATGATGGGGGCCTCGAGCAGGAAAAGGTATTGGCCGATGCACTGATGCGGGCCGCCCCCGAAGGGGAAGTAGCTGTAGCGGTACCGCCGCTTCGGCCGGTCGGGGGCGAACCGTTCCGGGTCGAAGACCTCCGGGCGATCCCAGAACGCCTCCATCCGCTGCGTCGCGTACGGGCTCACCAGGATCGTCGCCCCGGCCTCGATCCGGACGCCGCCCAGGACCTGCTCCCCTACCGCCGTACGCGGGATGGTCCAGCCCGCCGGCCAGAGCCGCAGCATCTCGTCCAGGACCATCCGGGTGTAGCGCAGTTCCGGGATGTGCGTCCGCTGCACCGGCCCGTGCCCGACCACCTCGTCGATCTCGGCATAGAGCCGGGAGGCCACCTCGGGATGCGTCTCGAGGACCGGCCACAGCCAGGACAGGACGCCGATCGTGGTCTCGTTGGCCGTGGAGAACATGGCGACCACATCGCTGCGGATCTGCTCCTCGCTGGCCTGGAACCCGTCAGCCCGTGGACGGCACAGCGTCGCGATGATGTCGTCGCCGTCGCCCGGGTCCGCCCGCTCCTTGCGGATGATCGGCAGAACCAACGAGTCGATGCCTGCCACGGCGTTACGGAAGGCGCGGTCGCCTGGCAGTGGAATCCAGTAGGGCAACCCGGGGGCGAGCAGACGAGACACCATCGTCCGCGTGATCGTGTCCAGGTGGGCGTAGATCTGGAGCGCATCTGGCACCGGGATCTTCTTGCCGAAGAGCACCCGCGTGGTGGCCTGGCATACGACCCGCGACATCAGGGTGATGGCGTCGACGGCCTGGCCCGCTCGTGCGGGCTCATCCAGAGCGTCGACCGCCTCGGCGATCGCCACCGCCATCCGGTCGATCAGCATCTCGGCACGCTTGGCGGTGAACAACGGTTGCAGGGTGTCCCGGCTGGACTCCCACAACTCGCCCTCGGTGACGAGGACCGCGTCACCGACCACCCGCCGGACCCCCCGCCAGAGCATGCTCTCGGGGTCGCGGATGTAGTTGGTCCTGTCGCGCAGGATCTGCTGCAGGTGCTCTGGGTGAGTGACCAGGTATGGGCGGAAGGTGCCGAGGTTGAGCCGTACGACCTCGCCGCCGGCCTGGTTGCCGAAGTGGACAAGCGCTCCCAACGGGTCCCGGACCAGGTGCGGCAGTGCGCGGCGCAGGGGAACGGACCTGGCCTGGCCGGCGACGACCTGCGCCTCGGACATGAGCACCTCCACGATCTGTCGTGCAACCGGGCCTATGGCGACTGCGGCCAGGTAGGTCTCGTGAAAGCAAGGCCCTTGATGATCATCGCACGCATCGCCCCGCAACGCCAGATATGTCCACCGTCCTCACCGGACCTTCGGGCGATGGGGTGTGTCCATCAGGTTGACTGAGCGGTCAACCCGTGGGGTGGCATGTTGACTGAGCGCTCAACCCGTGCGTGGGCACGGACGCATCCGCGCCGGAGCCGGTCACCCACGCTCCGCCGGCACGGTCACCCGATCCTTCGACCAGGCGTTCCCGCCTGGCCGAGTCGAGGCGCCGCAGCGGACATCACCTTGCCGTTACCACTCATGTCGCTGGAAGCCCCTCATATGTAACATCCCTCGACCGGACCGATGGCAGGGTGGAGGTGACCCGGGTGCTCCCTACCGAGATTCTCGATACGTCTCTACTTCCACCAGCGGACCGCTTTGCCTGTTGGTATGAGATCGTCTCGCAGGAGGCCGCGCCGACCCACGTCAGATGCCCGCACATCGACAACTTCACGGCCCTGGCAAAGCGGGTGGACCTGGGCAGTGTCCGGCTGGCGGAGCTGCACTACCCAACCCTGGAAACCATCCGATCGCCGCGCCTGGTGCGCAAATCGCAACCCGACACGTACCAGTTGGTGCTGATGACAACCGGGTCGAGCGTCGCTATCCAGGACCGCACAGAGTCGCCCCTGGAGCCGTCGTCGTTCACCCTGCTTGACAACAGCCGGCCGTTCACCGGCTCGCACTTCTCGGACGGGCCGGTGCTCGCGGGCTCCATCTCCCTTCTCATCTCGCGTCAGTCGTTGCCCCTGCATCCCGACCGGGTACGCCGGTTGCTCGCCACCTCGATCCCCTCGGATACAGGTATGGCGGCCCTGCTCGCTCAGTTCGTTCAGCGCCTGGTGACGTACCCCGAGCAGTTTGCCGCGAGTGATGCGCCGAGGCTCGGCATGATGGCGCTGGACCTCGCCGCCGGCGCCCTGGCGCAGCGCCTGGAGGTTCAAGAGACACTCCCGGTCGACCTCCGGGAACGTGCGCTGCGTGCGGAGATCCGGGCCTTCATCGAGAAGAACCTTGGCGACAGTGAACTCAACCCCAGCTCGGTCGCCGCGGCCCACCACATCTCGCTGCGCACCCTGCACCGCCTCTTCGAGCAGGAGGACCACACCGTGGCGGGATTGATCCGCCAACGACGCCTGGACCGGTGCCAGCGGGATCTGATCAATCCCCGGTTGGCCCACCAAGCGATCCAGAGAATTGCCGCCCGCTGGGGGTTCGCCGACAAAGCGCACTTCAGTCGGCTCTTCAAGGCGTGTTACGGCATGTCGCCACAGGAGTACCGCGATCAGCACCGCCAGCCTTGAACTCCCGTTGGCGCTCCTGGGCCCGGCCGTCAGCTGTGCGTCGAGGAGGACCGGGCGATGGCGGCCAGTTGGGCTCGGGAGGTGACACCGAGTTTGGGGAACGCCTTGTAGAGGTGGTAGCCGACGGTGCGCGGGCTGAGGAAGAGCTGCGCGGCGATGTCGCGGTTGGAGGCGCCGCCGGCCGCCAGCCGTACGACCTGGCGTTCCTGGGGAGTGAGCACGCTGAGCGGATCGCCCGCCTTGCGCGGCGCCGCCGGCACGGTCCCGGTCGCGCGCAGCTCAGCGCGTGCGCGGTCGGCCCACAGCTCCGCACCGAGTCGGTCGAAGATCTCCAGCGCGCCGCGCAACTGTGCGCGGGCGTCCGACCGCCGCCGCGCCCGGCGCAGCCACTCGCCGTAGGCGAGCCGCGTCCTCGCCAGCTCGTATGGCTGGGCGTCGTCATGGAGCTGCACGGCCCGCGCGAAGGCCGCTTCGTTCTCCTCGACGAGCGCCCGGCAGCGCATCGCGATCGCTTCGGCCGACGGCTGACGGACGTGCCCCGCCCAGGCTAGGTAGCGGGCGAGTGGCTCCGCCGCCTGCCCCGGCTGGCCGCTGCGGACAGCTGCCTCGACCTGGTCCGGGGCGGACAGAACGGCGATGCTGCTGACGGGGATGGCCTGCAGCTGCCGGAGGGCGGCGTCCGGGCGGCCCAGGCCGAGGTCGAGCAGGCCCAGGGCCCACCGCCCGATGGCCGCCGCGAGCACCATGCCCTGCTGGTCGGCTCGCGCCACGCCTGCTTCGGCCTTCGCCCGGCACTCCTGCGCGTCGGCGAGGTGCGCGAGCACCCAGGCGAGCGAGCACGTGAGGTGGCTGACCCGGTGCTCGTGGCCCAGGTCCGTCGCCAGCCGCAACCCCGCGTTGAGGGTCGCGGTGGCCTCGCCGTACCGGCCGCGCCACCCCTGCGCGAGTCCGTGGTCGAGGAGCGCGTTGGCGAGCCAGCCGATCATCCCGTTCCGCTGGCAGTCCGCCACGACTCCGGCGGTGATCTCCTCGCCGAGGGCGGCTCGGCCCAGCGCGAAACACAGCGAGGCGGTGAAGGTCAGTCCGGGCACGGCCAGCCCGGCGCGGTGGTGTTCGTCCACCGCTTCACCCATGAGCGTGATCCCACCGCCGATGTCACCGCCCATCAGCCGGGCCAGCCCGAGCGCACCGCTGACCAGCGGCGAGTCGATCGCGGGGAGCGCGCGGAGGCTGGCGGCGGCCTCCTCCGCCAGCTGGGTGTCGCCGGCGAACCACGCACAGCGGATGGCCTCCACCAGCAGCCAGGTGGCCCGCTCGGTGGACCGGGATGCCAGGCGCGGGACGCCGGCCATGATGATCCGGCCCGCCGCGAGCGGTGCGCCCAGCTCGAATTCGCGATGGGCGCGTACCTGGATCAGCGCAGCGATCATGTCCGGGTCGTCCACGTCGGGTGTGGCGCGGTCGGCGAGGGCGGCGGCCCGATCCATCAGTCCGGCGTCACTCGCCGCCAGCGCGGCGGCGGCGAGTCGTCCGGATCGTCGTACCGGATCGGCGGTGAGTTCGGCGGCCCGCTCGTAGGCCGCGGCGATCGCGGCGTGGCCGCCGCGGGTCCGTGCCCGTTCCGCGGCTTCCGCCAACTCCCGGGCGATGTCCTCGTCGGGACCGAGCGCGGCGGCGGCCAGGTGCCACGCCCGCCGGTCGGCCGCGTCGACGGCCGGCGAGCGGGTGAGGGCGTCGGCAAGGGCACGGTGTACGGCGAGGCGGCGGGTGGCCGGTGCGCCCTGGTAGGCGGCAGTCCGGATCAGGGGGTGGCGGAAACCGACGACGGTCCCCTTGACCTCGATCAGCCGGCTCCGCTCGGCCGCGCCCAGCGCGTCGAGGGTGGCGCCCGCGGCTACCAGCGTCTCCAGCTCACCGGAGCCGTCCGCCGCCGCGATCAGCAGCGCGGTTCGCGCGGGCTCGGGCAGCGCGGCTATCTGTGCCTGGAACGCCTCCTGGACCCGATCGGCGACGGGCATCGCACCCACCGGTGAGAGTCGTCCCGCCCGCTGCTCGGTGCTGAGTGCGGCGGGCAGTTCGATGAGCGCCAGCGGATTGCCGTCCGATTCGTCGATGAGGCGCTGTCGTACCTGCGGTGGGAGGTCGGCCGGGAGCAGGGCGGCGGCGGCTGCCCGGTCCAGCCCGCCGAGCCGGAGCTCGGGCAGCCCCACGGCGGGAAAGCCCGCGCGGGCGGCGAAGAGCATGACGACGCCTTCCGCCTCGAGGCGGCGGGCGGCGAACATCAGTGCGTCGATGGAGGCCTGGTCGAACCACTGCGCGTCGTCGACGAGGCAGAGCAGTGCGCCGTCCCCGGCCAGTTCGGTGAGCAGGGTCAGCGTGGCCAGCCCGACCAGGAACCGGCTCTCCGGAGCGGTGTCGCCCAGCCCCAGAGCGGCGTTGAGCGCGGTGGCCTGCGCGGCGGGCAGCGTGTGGATCTGGTCGAGCCCGGTGCGCAGGAGCAGGTGGAGTGCGGCGAACGGCAACATCGCCTCGGACTCGACACCGACGCCGCGCAACACCCGCATGCCCTCGGCCCGCCCGGCGGCGTGCTCCAGGAGCGCGGACTTGCCGATCCCCGCCGGGCCTTGGATGACCAGGCTTCCGCTCCGGCCGCTCCGGGCCGCCGCCAGGAGCCGCTCGATCGTCGCCTGCTCCCCCACTCGTCCGTGCAGCACGGTCACCGAAGCTACCGTCACGATGACTGATTCGGTGTGGCCTGGACCTCCGTAGCTTCGTGATCATCCGCACGACGTACTACGAAGGGACCCCGGGATGACCACCGTCGCCAGCACCGTCCACCCCGCCGCCGACGCCAAGCTGCTCCGCTTCGCCCTGAAGCAGGACGCGTTGGGCTCGGGCGCCAACGGAGTCGTCTACGTCGTCGTCGCGGCGATCTTCGGTGAGCTGTTCGGCCTGCCCGCCGCCCTCCTCTACCCGATCGGTGTCTTCCTGGTCGCGTGGGCCGCCGCGCTGTTTTTCCTCGCCGCGCGGCCGACGGTGAGCCGGGCCGCGGTGGGTGTGGTGATGGCGGTCAACGTCGTCTGGGTGGTCGCGAGCGTCGAGTTGCTCGTCGCCGGTTGGTTCCCGTTGACCGGCCTCGGCACCGCACTGGTGATCGTCCAGGCGGTGGCGGTCGCCGGTTTCACCGTTCTGCAGTTCGCTGGCCTCCGCAAGGGCAGGTGAGCCGCTAGCCCTCGGCGCCCGCCCCGGCCGGGGCGGGCGCCGCCGGGCGTTGAGCTCGAACGGTGAGCCAGCGACCGGAGGAGTCACCCACCACCAGTGATCCTTCGGAGAACGGATCCGAGCGGTCCAGGCTCAGCTGGACCGACGCCGCCCGGCCGTGGCGCGCCACCGCCCGTGCCGGCACGATCTACAGGCAACGCCGCGTGGAGGATCCTCGCAGCAGCGATCGCATGGCGGCGTAGTTGTTGGACCGCTACACGCCGCCCTACTGCATATCCCGGCCGGTGCAGGTGAGCCGGCGTGCGAGGTAGTCGCCGAGCGACGTGGCTTCCGGCACCTCGGGGTCGCCGGTCGGGCCAGCGGGGGCGTAGCGGGTGTGCCGCAGTTCCGCCACGAACTCGGACACGGGCGCGCCAGCGTGCAGCCCGGTGGTGATCGCGGTCGACAGGGCGTCGGTCAGGCCGGCCAGAGTGGAGCCGTGCTTGCCGACGTGCAGCTCGACGTGGGTGAGCCGGTCGGCTGCGGCAGCGGTGACGAGGCGACCGGGGGTGCCATCCAGGACGAACTCATTCGTGGTGCCTGCCGTCCGGCGGGGTGCCGGTATGCGAGTTCGCCCCAGGTCGGTCATCGTCGGGTGCTCCTTCACGTTCGCGCCTCGCCCCGTGCCGTCGAGGACCTCGACACGGTAGGCAGCCGGGCGGGCCGGCACCAGCGCGACACGCTACCCATTCGCACAGGTGAACGAAGACGAGCTCAGGAAGGCAGGCAGCACTGCGTAAGCCGGTGTTGTCCGGTCCACGGGAGTGGCCAGCGTCCAGTTCGGAGGTGACCAGGCGCGGTGCCCGCTACGGGGTCGCGTGTATCGCGTATCGGGTGATAAGCACTCTTCATGACCTGGTCCAAGGCGCGGTCAACCCACCCGTCGGCCGCAACCTCGCACGTCATCACCGGCACCGCTGTCATGCTGGCGTGGTTCGCTGCTGCCGTGGCCGCGACGGTCTATTGGGTGGCGCACCAGTCGACCAGGGCAGGCGCCTGCGACAGCTTCTGCGTGTCGGACCGGGTCGGGGCCTTCGTCGTGGCGTTCTTCGTCGGCATCCCAGTCGGCGTTGTCGGCCTGTTCGCCGGTGCGGTCCTCCTCGCGTTACTCGGACGGCGGATCCGTTCAGGGTGGCTCGTTGGCAGTCTCGCCGGCGTTGGTGGCCTGGTCACCGGCCTGGTCGTCGTGGTCGGCGGGCTGCTGGTCTGGACCCGGGTCACCGAGGCCGCCGGATGGTGACGGGTCGGGCACGGAACGGCGAGCCACGAGCGTGCCCACCATGCTGGCTGTAACGCCGGGCAACGGATCGACGCTCACCTACCAGGGACGGCCGCAAAGCATGGCCAGACCCTTCGCCGGGCGGGATGTCGGCCCACACCTCCCCCGCAGTCCCGTCCGGCCTCCACAGTCCGACCCGTAACAGCGACCCCTGACGCTGCCGGAGGCCCCGTGATCGTCGAATCAACCACCCGCACACCGCCGCCCCGTTGGCCAGCCATGAACAGCCGGCCAGCGCCCGACGCGCGGAATCAGCCAACGCAGCCGGTACCGGAGCCGCGCGACTGGTTGCCCTACGTGGCGTTGGCCGTCACGACCGTGATGATCGGATGCTTGGCCACGGTCGTGGTCGTGCTGGCTCGTTAGCCGGCCCTGCCTGAGCTGAACCGCGTGCGCCCCCGCCGCCTCGCGTGGGGGAGGTTCAGCGCAAGCCTGGCGTGAGTGGCGTGGCCGGGTGCGGCTTGGTAAGGCGCACCCGGCCACGGCATTTCCCCGCTGAACTGTCGCTGCCGTCCGTCACGACGAAGCCGGCGGACTGCCCGGGCGGCGGCTCATCGTCCTCGGCTACCAGCACCTCCGGGGACGGTCAGCAGGACCAGGCCCAGGGCGAGGACGACCATTCCGGACCACGATGCGGCCGGCAGGCGTTCATCGAGGACGGCGACACCCAGGACCGCTGCCACGGCAGGTTCGGCCAGGGTCAGCGACGTGGCCACCGACGCGGGGGTACGGCGCAGTCCGTGCCCGAAGAGCCGGTAGGCCAGGTAGACGGTGAACAGGGCAAGGTACAGCGCCACCGCCGCGCCGCGGATGGTGGCGAGCCACTGCGGGTTGGTGAACAGCACGAGCGGCAGGGCGAGCAGCCCGGCGGCGCCGAACAGCACGCCCATCACCGCATCGGAAGGGTGTTCGCGGGTGATCAGTTTCCCGCCGATCAGCGAGTAGGCGGCGTACGACAGGCCGGCGCATCCGGCGAGCGCGACGCCCGTCAGGTCGATGGGCGCGGCATGTCCGGTGAGTTCGGGGCCGAGCACCAGGAGGATGCAGCCCAGCACGGCGGCCGCGGTGGCGCCGCTCCAGCGTGCGGTCGGCCGGGCCTGCGAGGTGATCCAGGACAGCAGGCCGGCGAAGACCGGCGCGCTGCCCAGGGCAACCACGGTGGCTACCGCCACGCCGGTCCGGGCCACGGCGGGGTAGAAGGTGACCGGATAACCGGCCACCGCCAGCGCGCCCAGGGCGAGCAGCCACCGCTCGGGTCGGGTGCAGCTGGCGGGCAGCGAGCGGGCGCGGCGTGAGGTGAGGAACAGCAGGGTGCCGCCGAGGGTGAGACCGGCGCCGCCGATCGCCGCTGCCGGTGCACCGGCGGGTGCCAGGGAGCTTGCGGTCCCGGTCGTACCCCACAGAACGGCTGCGGTGAGGATGGGTACGGGGCCGCCCAGGGAACCGGTGCGGGAGGGGCGTTGGCCGGTGGCCGGGTAGGTGGGAGCTTGAGGTGAAATGCGGTTCGGCACAGTCGTGGTCTTCCGTCGTCGAATGCGTCTGGGACTGGATCCGAAACGGGCGCACCACAGGAACCTGACCGCCCCGTGGTCGACGGGGGTCAGGGGTTCACACCATCAGTGTCTGCGCCCGATCAGGCGCAGAGCGGCGGCAGAACGACGTGCCAGTAGGAGTTCACGCCGCGATCGTAGCTGCCGGGACCGGTGGCTGAGGAAAGGCCTGTCCCGGCTGAGGGTGAAGTGGCCAAGATCGATCAGGAATCAAGAAGTGCAGGCCATGGAGCCGCGCCTAGCATGATCGTCATGGACATCACCATTCACACGAGCGTCCTTCCGCATGTCGACCCGGACGCGTCCGTGGCCTTCTACCGCGACGTCCTCGGCTTCGAGGTCCGCACCGATGTCGGACAGGGCAAGATGCGTTGGATCACGGTCGGCCCTGTCAACCAGCCCGACACGTCCATCCTCCTGGCGCCGCCGGCCGCCGACCCTGGGATCACCGAGGACGAACGCCGCACCATCGCCGAAATGATGGCCAAGGGCACCTACGGCTGGATCCTGCTGGCCACCCGGGACCTCAACGGCACCTTCGAGAAGCTGCAGGCCGGCGACGCCGAGGTCGTCCAGGAGCCGACCGAGCAGCCGTACGGCATCCGCGACTGCGCCTTCCGCGATCCCGCCGGCAACCTGGTCCGCATCCAGGAGCTTCGCTGAACCTCCGGTCACTTGGCCATGCTGGCCGGTGCCACGACCACCTGCGGGAACGCGGCGGCCGGCCCTTCCCGGCCGGCGCCCTCGCTCACACCCCTCGGCGGGCCGCTCCATGCTCGCGGGCATCGATGGAAGGAGCTCACTCATGTGTCACCCCTCGTGGGGGCGCGCGCTCACCGCGGCGCACCGCCTCACCGACCTCGCTCGACTGCGCCGGGTCCGCGACCGGATCGACCGGGAGTACGCGCAGCCGCTGAACGTCGAGGCGCTCGCGCGCGGCGTGAACATGTCGGCTGGGCACCTCAGCCGCCAGTTCCGGCTGGCCTACGGCGAGTCGCCGTACGCGTACCTGATGACGCGGCGCATCGAGCGGGCGGCGGCGCTGCTGCTGCTGCGGTGTGGCGATCTCACCGTCACCGAGGTCTGCTTCGCGGTCGGGTGCTCCTCGCTGGGCACCTTCAGCACCCGCTTCACCGAGCTGGTCGGCATGTCGCCCAGCGCCTACCGGCGCCGCGCGACGGGTGCCACGGCGGGGATGCCGTCGTGTGTGGCGAAGCAGGTGACCAGACCGGTCAGGAATCAAGAAGCCCTGGTCGCCGAGCCGCAACTAGCGTGATTGCCATGCCATCCATCGAATCCGTCACCCTCGAGGTGGCCGACCCCGCGGCCGCCAGCCGCTTCTACACCGCCGCCTTCGGTCTGGACGCACAGATTCGCCTGCGGGCCTCGGAGGCACCGACGACCGGTTTCCGTGGGTTCACGCTGGCGCTCACGGTGTCCCAGCCGGCCACCGTCAACGGCTTCATCGGTGCCGCCCTGGACGCTGGCGCCACGACGCTGAAGCCGGCCGCGAAGTCGCTCTGGGGCTACGGCGGTGTCGTGCAGGCCCCGGACGGGACGATCTGGAAGGTTGCGACCTCGGCGAAGAAGGACACCGGCCCGGCGACCCGGCAGATCGACGAGTTGGTGCTCCTGCTGGGTGTCGCGGACGTGGCAGCGAGCAAGCGGTTCTACATCGAGCGCGGCCTAGCCGTGGCGAAGAGCTTCGGCCGCATGTACGTCGAGTTCGCTTCTGGGTCGAGTCCGGTCAAGCTGGCACTGTACCGGCGCCGTGCCCTTGCCAAGGACGTCGGCGTCGCTCCCGAGGGCACCGGATCGCACCGGCTCATGATCGGCGGCGATGCCGGGGCTTTCACCGATCCGGACGGGTTTGGCTGGGAGGCCGCCTCGCTGGCACCCACGCCCTGATTCAGGGGGGCTCGCTCGGCCCTTTGCCCGGCGAGCCCCGTCACTAGATCGGCGTCGGGTCGGCAGGGAACTGCTCGTGTCCCAGCACGGCGAGCAGTTGCAGCTTCTCGTAACCCTCGCTGCGCGGTGGCGCGGTGAGCACGAGCAGCGCCTGGGACTGGTCCTCGGTGATCAATGCCTGGCAGTCCAGTTCGATCGCACCGAGCTGGGGATGGATGAGCGTCTTGTGGTCCTCGAAGCGCTTGGCCACCTCATGTCGTTCCCACAGCTCGGCTAACTCCGCGCTCGCCTTCTGCGGGGCCCGCACGACCTCGCCGGCCCGTGACTGCGGGCCCATCGACCCGTACGCGGCGCGCAGGTTGGCGACCTGGGCGCGGCTCTGCCGGTCGCGGTCCTCCTCGGGGTAGCGCAGCCGCTCTGCGGGCTCGGTGAACCACCGGTAGATCTCGCTGCGGGCGAGGGCACCGAGTGGCTCCCAGCTGGTTGCGCTGCACTGTCGCCTCGACGGTCGCCATCGACGCGCTACCGGCTGGTCATACCGGCTTCGGCCAGAGATCATCGACGGCTTCACGAGCGGCGCTTAGGGTCATTTGCGCCCCCTACCGGGCGAACTGTGCGCCGTTCTCGAACCGGAGGAAACGCCTCTTCGGCTGGCCTTTCCACCGTCTGATCTCGGGAGGACCCGTTGAGACTGAGCATTCGTCGCCGTATGCTGCTCGGCACCGCGCTCGCCGCCGCGCTGGCACCGCTGTCGCTGGCCGCGCCGGCCGGCGCGATCGAGCCCGCGGGAGCGGCCGCGCCGCCCGTGGCGCTGCGCGTGGCCACCTACAACATCCACGCCGGGGCCGGCGAGGACAACGTCTTCGACCTCGACCGGACCGCCGAGGCGATCCGGGCGCTGAACGCCGACGTGGTCGGCCTGCAGGAGGTCGATGTCCACTGGGGTGACCGCAGCGACTTCATCGACGAGGCCCAGGAGCTCGCCGATCGGCTGGGCATGTGGGCCTTCTTCGCGCCGATCTACGACTTCGACCCGCTGACCGCCGGCGCGCCCCGCCGGCAGTACGGGGTCGCGGTGCTCAGCCGCTATCCGATCCTTGATGCGGTGAACAACGAGATCACCCGGCTGTCCACCCAGGTGCCCAACCCGGTGCCGGCCCCGGCGCCGGGCTTCGCCGAGGTGACGATCAACGTGCGGGGTGCGCACGTGCACGTGTACTCCACGCACCTCGACTACCGGGGAGACCCGACCGTGCGGCGCATGCAGGTCGCGGACACGCTGAACATCCTGGCCGCCGATTACGGGCCGAAGGTGCTGGTCGGCGACCTCAACGCGGAGCCGGGGGCGCACGAGCTGGCCGCCCTGTGGCAGGACCTGCGTGATGCCGCCCCGACGGGCGCCAAGACGTACCCGGCGATCAACCCGGTGAAGCGGATCGACGTCATCAGTGTCTCGCCGGACATCACCGTGGTGGGCACGGACGCCGTAGCGACGGCGGCGTCGGACCATCGGCCGGTGGTCGCTGACCTCCTGCTGCACCAGCGCGGCAACTGATCCGGGCGGCAGCCGACGCGGCGGTGCTCCGGCTCCGGGACCGGAGCGCCACCGCCACGGTCCCCGGTCAGCGGGCGTGGTGCGCGGCGAGGTGGGTCAGCATCGTCTGGTTGGCTTCCCAGCCGTCCGGGAACTTCACCGGTACGTCCAGGTGCACCCGCTCGGTCGACGGGTGGGCGTCGAGCAGTTCGGCGATCCCGGCCCGGGCCACCACGAGGCATGCGTGCCGGTGCCGGGAGGCCAGCACGCACAGCCGCCCCGACTCCAGGTGGAACGCGGTGGCGTCCCGCCGCCCGGACAGCGGGTGCAGCACGACCGTCACGTCGTACTCCCGGCCCTGCAGCCGGTTGGCGGTGTCGACGGTGATTCCCGCGCCGGCCTCGCCGAGTTGCGACCGGATGGCGGCCACCTGGTCGCGGTGGGCTGCGCCGATGGCGATCCGGTCCGCGGTCACCGGGGCGCCGTCGGGCGCCTGTTCGGAGATCGCGACCGCACCCCGTGCCAGCACCCGCAGGGCGAGGGCCGCGCAGGCCGTGGCGGCCTCCCCATCGGTACGCAGCGTGTGCCGGGCCGGCAGTTCGTACAGTCCCCAGCCGGTGGCCGCTGCCACGTCCACCGTCGCGTCGTAGGCGTCGCCGGGCCCGGGCTCGGTGAGCGAGAGGGCGCGGTCGGTGGGCCCGGTGCCGGACCGGAACCCGGTGAAGGGGTAGAACGCCGCCGCCACCACCGGCGCGGCGGTGGCGGGCAGCCGCCAGGACACCGGCAGCCGGTGTACGGGCAGGTCCGGGTTGTGCCGCAGCAGGGTGGCCACCGCCGACTGCATCGGATCCCAGGTCAGGCCAGTCCAGCGGGCCGTCTCGACGGTGGAGAACGGGTCGAGCTGCCCGGGATCACCCACGAACAGCGCCCGCTCGAACCGGCCGGCCACGCGCAGCAGGGCATCGGAGCGCATCTGGTACGCCTCGTCGACGATCGCCCACGGCCAGCAACCCTCGGCGACGGTGGCCCACTTGGCGGCCGTACCGATGATGACGGCCGAGGCGGCGAGGTCGGCGACCTTGGCGGCGACCCGGACCCTCTCGTGGCTCTCGACCCGCTCGGTCGGCTTGTAGTCGGTGGCGGAGAGCCGGCCGATGCGCAGCTCGGGTGCCTTGCGGGCGACGCGGTCGATGAGGTCGTCGACCTGCTCGTTGGTCTGCGCGATGATGATCAGCGGCTCGCCGGCGGTGGCCAGCTCGACGGCGGCGCGGACCACGAGGGTGGACTTGCCTGCGCCGGGCGGCGAGTCGACCACCACGCCCCGGTGCTGGCCGGAGCGCAGGCCGGCGAGCACGGCGGTGATGACCCGTTCCGCCTCGACCGTGGGCGGCACCGACAATCCCGCGAGCATCCTTCCCCCTCCCGGCCGCGCCCGAGCGGGCAGCGGGTCCCGTCACCATACGAGTCGGGTGCGGGCCGCTGGCGGACGCCACTGGATCGCGCCCTCCCGCCGGTCAGCTGCGGCGTCCCCACCCGGCGCTACGGTGACCGTCGCATTCAAGTAGGCGCAGCCGCGGGGACGTCGTCTCGGTTCATAGCGAACGCCAGCGTCTTCTCGTTCGCGGAAGAGGGTGGCGCGTAAAGCAGAAGGGGACGTCGATGATGACATCCCCTTCTGCTTTGTCGTCAATCAGCTCAGCGCGAGCCGATCACCATCAAAGTCGGCGACGATCTCCAGCTTGCCGCCGAGGGCGGCGACGTACCGCTCGATGGTGCCGACCTCGGTCGCCGGCACCTCACCCTTCTCGATCGCGGCCACCCGAGGCTGCGAGACGTGCATGCGGTCGGCGACCTCCCGCTGGGTCAGGCCGCGACGCTCACGCATCTCACGCAGCCGAGTGGCGCGGACCTCAGCGAGCATCCGCTCCTTGTGCTCGGCGACCTTGGCCTCGTCCAGGTTCATGCGGGAGCGGGTGTCCCGCCAGCTGCGTGCCATCAGCGTTGTCCTTCCAACGTCCGAAGGTGTTCGGAGAAGAGCCGGTCGGCCTCGAGGATGTTGGTCTCGTACCAACCTTTCCATCGCGAGATCATCCGTTTCCGCAGCTCGATCATCTACCAGCACGTCCGCAACCAGGTCATCGCACCGATACCGGCAAAATGGCGAGCCGTCGACACCAGCTCCGCGATAGCCAACCGAGTCCACCCACGGTCGGTTCACAGCACCAGCAGCGGGTGGGCGGGTGGGCCGGTGGCGGCCACACCGCCACCGGCCCACCCCTGTCACCCCCTACCGGTCAGCGGCGGCGCGCTCCCCCACCCGGTAGGTGACCAGGTTGGGGTCGGCCTTGAGCTGCCGTTCGGTGAACTTGATGGTGTCGAAGCCCTTGCCTGAGTAGAGCCGGGTCTGGTCGGCGTACCAGGGGGAGTTCGGGTTGGCGGACTGTGAGTAGGTGAGGATCTGCCGGCCCGACGGCCCGTTCGGGCCCAGCTCGACGGCCATCAGGAACGACGTGCCGTGCACCACCTTCGGGTAGCCGACGCCGGGTTGCACCAGGTTGATCGTCATGTTGAAGACGCCGGCCTCGGGCCACCCGCCGTGGATCGGGATCCGTTCGGCGCCGCGCGGCTCGGTCTGGATGTCGCCGAGGCGCGCGTTGAGCGGGATGCCGTCGAGCAGCTGAACGGCGTCCGCGAGGGCGGTGCGGATCCGAGGGTCGTCGATGGCGAGCCGGCTTGGGGTGGTGAGCGGGTTGGCGGGGTCGAAGCGGTCGGCGAAGCGCAGGCCGCCGGCGCGGGCGAACTCGGTGAACACGTGCGAGCCGCGGCTGTCCAGGTCGACCCGAAGGTCCCAGCCGCGCAGGGCGGCGCAGGCGGCGCTCAGGTCGACCCGGGTGCCGTCGGAGGCGGTGGCGACCGGGTCGGCCGTACACGATCTCACCAGGTCGTCGCGGACCAGTTCGCCGCCGTAGGCGCGGTTGCCGAGGGTGACCGCCCACAGGTTGCCGGTGGTGAAGCGGGTGCCGGGGAGCCCGTCGGTGCCGGCGAGGCGCTGCCGCACCTGGTGGACGCCGAGCCGGGTACGCAGGCTGCGTTCGGTCCGCTCGTTGCCGATGATGCGCGGGAAGCGTTCCAGGGGCTGCTGCGGGTTGGCGAGCCAGTAGCTGTCGTTGGAGTTGGTCACGTAGTCGTTGCGGACCAGCGTGGGCAGGTGCGCCGGGCCGAAGATGCCCGGTACGGCGGCGTCGGGGTCCCGGCCCAGCTCGCAGGCGGAGCGGGAGCCGTCGAGGACGGCCTCGCCGCTGCCGGCGTAGAGGTCGCGCCAGGCGACGGGGATGCAGGTGGCGGCGAGGTGGTCGGTGACCCGGGGTACGACGGAGTGGTCGGCGTAGAGGGCCTTGCCGTCGCTGTCGGCGGCGATGACGTTGACCCAGGGCAGGGACTGGTGGCGGTCCAGCGCCGCCCGCAGGTCGGCCACCGACCGGGCCCGTCCCATGGCCAGCCAGCCGTCGAGGGCACGGTTGTTGGCCGCGTTGGGGTCGCTGATCGCGTACGCGGTGTCGGCGGTCCAGTCGAAGACGCCGGGCACCACGACGACGGGGCCGAAGTGGGTGTCGTAGAGGGTGCGGCTGACCGGCCCGTCGGGGGTTTGGACGGTGACCGTGCGGGCGGCCATCTTCCGGGGCTTGCCGTCGTAGCGGTAGCTGGTCGGGGCGCCGGGGACGAGGGTCAGCTTGTGCCAGGTGAAGCGGCGGGCGGTGGAGACGGTGTGGCTCCAGGCGACCCGGCCGTTGTGGCCGATCTCGATGAACGGGTCGCCGACCAGGGCGGCGCCCTCGACGTCGTAGCGGCCGGGGATCTTGAGGTGCATCCGGTAGAACCGGTCCGGGCCGTCCCACGGGAAGTGCGGGTTGGCCAGCAGCATGCCCGCCCCGCTGGCGGTGGCGTCGCGTCCGAGCGCGTACGCGTTGCTGCCCACTCCGGCCGGCGCGCCGTCGTGGGCGGCGACGAGGGCCGCCGCCTCGGGGGCGGGGAGCTGGCCGGTGATCTCGCCGGGGCTCGTCGGAGCGCCCTTGCCGGGTGGGGCGGCGGCGACGATGCCGTCGGCGAGGCCGGCGGAGCCGGCGCGGGCCATGCTGGTCCAGTGGGCGCGCCACAGGTCCAGCTCGGTGATCGGCTGCACCCACGGCTTGCCGGCGCAGGCCGGGTCGGTCAGTTTCGCGGCGCCGGTGCGGCGCAGGTAGGCGTTGTAGCCGGCGGCGAAGCCGCGGATCTGGTCGCGTACCTCGTCGGAGGGTGAGTGCAGGCCGTCGCGGGGGCCGGTGAGCAGCCGCTCGGCGACGCGGTCGTCGATGACCTTCTGCTGGAACAGGTCGCTGGTGACGTTGGTCGCCGCTTCGCCGGACGTACCGAACCAGCGGGCGCGTTGGGCGCGGACGGTGGCGACGGTCTCGGCGATGGTGCAGATGTTGTCCTCGGCCTGGACGTAGCCGACACCGTAGCCGAGGCTGGCGAAGTCGTGGGCGGTGATGTGCGGTACGCCGTAGGAGGCGCGCTGGATGAGGGCCGAGTAGTCGCCGGCCTTGGCGGCGGCAGGGCCGGTGGTGGCGGTGAGGCCGGCGGCGACGAGGGCTACGGCGGTGCTGGCGGCGGCGATCCGGCGCGGCCTCATCGGGCGGCTCGCTGCGGGTGTGGCTGGGTCACTCGGAGGTCCTCCCCGTATGTCGAGTGTCTACTCCAGACCCAGGATAGGGACGCCGGCCGGTCCGGCCATCGGGGAAGATCACCCAGGTCGCTCCGGGATTGCCCGGAGGGGAACGGCGGCTGGCGAGCTACGACCTGGCCGACGACGACCCGCGGTCACCGTCCGGGCGAGCCGCGGGCCGTGGATACGGCCACCGCGCCGAGCGCGACCGCGGTGGTCAGCAGGACACCGGCCACCCCGGCGCTGGCGGCCACCAGTCCCACCCCTGCCGGTACGACGAGCTGGCCCAGCCGATTGCCGCTGAGCCGGAGCGCGAGCGCGGTGGCCCGCGCCCCGGGTGGAGCGGCCAGGGTGATCCAGGACATGGTCAGCGGCTGCCCGATGCCCAGCCCGAGACCGGCGGCGACCACCGCGACGCCGAGCGCCCATAGCGGCAGCGGGACCGCCAGCACCGCCACCGCCACGGCGGACGCGGCGATGCTGCCGACCAGCAGCCGCATCCGGCCTGTCCGCTCGACCAGGGCCCCCAGGAACAGCCGCGACACCATCGAGGCGCCGGCCCGTAGCGCCAGGAGTGCGCCAATCACGCGCGCCGCGATGCCCTGCTCGGCGCCGAGGGCCGGCAGGTAGATGACCAGCAGGTCGACGGCGGCCAGCACGGTGAGGCTGGCCAGGATGGCCCGGCCGAGCCCGGGCACCCGCAGCACCGTACCCATCGGGTCGCGCCTACCCGGCCGGCCGGCCGCGGAGGGGCGCGGCCGGGGCCGCAGCAGCAGGCCGGTGGCGAGCAGCGCACCGGCACCGGCGAGCGCGCCGGCGAAGACCCGTTCGGTGTCCGGGACCAGCCCGCCGCCGCCGAGCACGGTGATCAGGACGGGCCCGACCGCCTGGCCCAGCGACACGGCGAACGTGTAACGCCCGAAGGCGATGTCCAGCCCGGCGTCGACCGTGGATCGGGCCACCCACGCCTGTTGCCCGACGACGGAGAGCAGGTGGCCCAGGCCGAGCACCGCGCTCCACAGCACCAGCCCGGTCAGCGAGTCGGCGAACGCGGTCAGGCCGGCGGCGGCGACCAGCACGAGCAGCGCGCCCGCCAGCAGGGCGGGGCGTTCCCCGTGCCGGTCCGTCGCCCGGCCGATCAGCACGGCGGCCAGCAGCGGCAGCACCGCGAAGCTGGCCGAGATGAGCCCCAGCCACGCGGCCGGGACGCCGAGTTCCAGCGCCCGGTACGACGTGGTGGGCCGGAGCAGGAAGGTGACCGACTGCAGGAGCACGGTGTGCAGGAGCAGTGCCCACGGCCAACCGGCGGCCCGTGCCGAGTCGCGTGGGCGCACGGTCAGGGCACGACGAGCAGATCGAGCAGGTCGTCGGCTGGCGTGTCGAGGAGGGCGTCCCGATCGGCGAGGCGCTCGGCCACCAGTTCCGCGCGCTCGTCGGGCAGCGCCGAGCCGAGCCCGCGGCGCAGCTTGTCCCGCACCAGCGGCTCGGCCTCGGGCCGGCGTCGCGGGTGGCCGATCGGGATGCGGATCTCCTGCCAACCGGTGTCGGTGCCGTCGGAGAAGGTGATCCGCAGCGCGTTGGCCACCGCCCGCTCGGCGGGGTCGAGGTAGGCGCGGCTGTACTCCGGGTCCTCGGTGACGATCATCCGCTCCCGTAGCGCGTCCACCCGGGGGTCGGTCGCCGCCTCGTCGGTGTAGTGCTCCTCGTCCAGCCGGCCGTGCAGCAGGGCGATGGCCACCATGTACTGCAGGCAGTGATCCCGATCGGCCGGGTTGGCCAGGGGGCCGGTCTTGTCGATGATCCGGACCGCCGCCTCGTGCGTTCGGATCTCGATCCGGTCGATCTCGGTGACCCGGTCGCCTACCGCCGGGGCGAGCCGGAAGGCGGCTTCTACCGCCGTCTGGCCGTGGTACTCGGCCGGGAACCACGGCTTGAGCAGCACGTTCTCCATCACGTAGCTGGCCAGCGGCTGTGGCAGGGTGACCTGGTGCCCGCCGAGCAGCGAGTCCTGGAAACCCCAGCCCTTCGCAGTTAGCGGGGTACGTGGGCTCTCCGCGCCGCGCAGCGCTAGGTAGGCCAGCCGGACCGCCCGGCTGGCCGCGTCACCGGCCGCCCAGGATTTACGCCAGGTCACGTTCGGCGTGTGCCGGTACGTGCGCAGTGCACCGCCGTCGACCCAGGCGTGCCCGAGAGCCCGCCGCATGTCCTCCTCGGAACCGCCGAGCAGCCGCGTGGCCACCGCGGTCGAGGCGATCCGGACGTACGCGACGTGGTCCAGCCCGTGCCGGTTGAGCGCGGTACCGAGAGCAAGCACACCCTGGATTTCGTGCGCCTGGATCATGGCGACCAGCACGTCGCGCACGGTCGGCGGGGTGCCGCCGGTGGCTCGGGCCCGCTGGGCGAGGTGGTCGGCCAGCGGCAGGATGGCGGCCAGGTTGTCCGACGGGTGGCCCCACTCCAGAGCCAGCCAGGTGTCGTTGAAGTCGAGCCAGCGGATCAGCGTGCCGGTGCTGAACGCCGCCTGCACCGGGTCGGTGGCGTAGCCGGTCGCCAGCACCCGGCTGGGGTGCGGCGCGGCGGTCGGAAACAGCGGCTCCGCGGTCCGCCGGCACTCGGCGTCGGCCAGCCCGAGGAAGGCGCAGGCGGTGGCGTCGAGGAAGGACAGGTGGGCGGTTCGCAGGGCCAGCTCGGATTCGATCCGCTCCGGGTGGGCGGCATACTCGGCTATCTGTACCACGACATCGTCGTAGGCGGCGGACATCAGCTCTCCTATCGGATCGTGCTAGACGGTGGAGGATTCGCGGTCGGGGGTTGGGATGCCCGCGGCCTGCTGGGCTCGCCGGGTCCGTAGCCGCAGCAGCGCCGGGACGCACAGCACGAGCGCCAGGAGGCTGTAGACCGTCACGGTGAACGGGGTGCTGACCAGGGTGGTCAGGTCGCCACCGGCGATGTCCAGCGCCCGGCGCAGTTGCAACTCGGCGAGCGGGCCCAGGATGGCGCCCACGATGAGCGGGGCGATCGGGAAGCCGAAGCGACGCATGAAGTAACCCAGGACACCGACGACCAGCAGCAGGTAGACGTCGAACGACGAGCCGTTGACCGCGTACGCGCCGACCAGGGCGAACAGGCCGATGCCGGCGTACAGGTAGGGCTTGGGGATGTGCAGCATCTTCACCCACAGCCCGACCAGCGGCAGGTTGAGCACGAGCAGGATCGCGTTGCCGATGAACAGGCTGGCGATCAGTCCCCAGACCAACGCCGGCTCGGTGTCCAGGAGTTGCGGGCCGGGCTGGATGCCGTACTGCTGGAAGGCCACCAGGATCACCGCGGCGGTCGCGGAGGTGGGGATGCCCAGGGTGAGCAGCGGGACCAACGCGCCCGCGGCGTTGGCGTTGTTCGCCGCCTCGGGCCCGGCGACGCCCTCGATCGCGCCGTTGCCGAACTCCTCCGGCCGCCTGGACAGCCGACGCTCCAGTGAGTACGACAGGAACGTGGGGACCTCCGAGCCGCCCGCGGGGATGGTGCCGAGCGGGAAGCCGATCGCCGTGCCGCGCAGCCATGGCTTCCATGACCGGCGCCAGTCGTCCCGGGTCATCCAGCGCTGTCCGGCGACCGAGGCGATGCCGAAGGTGCTGGCCTGCTGGTGCGCGGCGACGTAGAGCACCTCACCGATGGCGAACAGCCCGACGATGAGCAGCACGGTGTCGATGCCGTCGAGGAGCCGGACCAGGCCGAAGTCGAGCCGCGCCTGCCCGCTCTGGAAGTCGATGCCGACCAGGCCGATGGCCAGGCCGAGGCCGAGGCTGGCGAAGCCGCGCAGCATCGATCCGCCGAGCAGGGAACCCACGCACATGAAGGCCAGCACCATCAGGGCCAGGTAGTCGGGGGCGCCGAGGCGTACGGCCAGATCGACGATCCTCGGTGCGGCCACGGCCAGCAGGCCGGTGGCGATGGTGCCGGCGAGGAACGAGCCGATCGCGGCGGTGGCCAGGGCGGCAGCGCCCCGGCCGGCCCGGGCCATCTTGTTGCCGTCGATCGCGGTGATGATTGAGCCGGACTCGCCGGGGGTCTTGAGCAGGATGGACGTGGTGGAGCCGCCGTACATCGCGCCGTAGTAGATGCCGGCGAACATGATGAACGCGCCGGCCGGTTCGAGGCCGTAGGTCAGCGGCAGCAGCAGGGCGATGGTGAGTGCCGGCCCGATGCCGGGCAGCACCCCGATCATCGTGCCGACGATCGTGCCGATCAGCGCGTAGCCGAGGTTGGTCAGGGTGAGGGCGACCGCGAAGCCCGCGAGCAGCTCGCTGATTCCGTCCATCAGCCGATCCCTTCCAGTGGGCCCGCAGGCAGGTCGATGCCGAGGCCGTAGGTGAAGCCGAGGTAGACGACCGCCGCCACGGCGAGTGAGATCACCGGGGTACGGACCGGGTGGCGCGCGCCCAGCGCGTACGCGATGCCCCAGAACGCGACGAACGCCGCGACGAGGTAGCCGGCCAGGTCGAGCAGCAGCCCGTGGGCGAGTACCGCGCCGACCACGAGCAGCGCCGGACGGACCTGGGTGCGGGACGGGTCCACGTCACCCTCGCCCTCGTCGGGGGTGCCCCGGTGGCCCCGGAGCACCGCGACGATCAGGGCGGCGGCGACGGCGAGCAGGGCGACCCCGACGATGGCCGGGAAGAACGCCGGGCCGACGCCGGAGGCCGACGTCGAGGCGGGCAGTCCGGCCGCGTCGACCAGCACGGTCACCGCGACTGCCGACAGGAGTCCGCCGAACGCGAGTTCGCCCCACGCGATCCGGCCCCGGGCCGCCCCGGTCGGCGGTACCCCGCCGACCGGGGTCGGACCCTCGACCGGGCCGGCGGTGCCGGGCTGGTCGGTTGGAGAGGTCACTTCACCAGTCCGAGCTCGGTCAGGACGCCCCTAACCCGGGTCTGCTCCTGCCCCAGCCAGGTGCCGAACTCGTCACCGGCCAGGAAGGTGTCCTCCCAGGCCCGCTCCTTCAGCGTGGCCTTCCACGCGTCTGAGGCGTGCATCGCGGTAACCGCGTCCACGTACGCCTTCTTCTGCTCGGCGGTCAGCCCGTTCGGCGCCATGATCGAGCGCCAGTTGTAGAACTCGACCCCCGGGTGACCAACGTCGGCGACGGTCGGCACGCCTGGCATGCTCTCCACCGGCTTCGCGGCGGAGACCACCAGCGCCCGCAGCTTGCCGGCCTTCACCTGCTCCTGGAACTCGCCGGTGCCGGCGACGCCCGCGGCGACCTTGTTGCCCAGCAGCGCGGTGGTGGCCTCGCCACCGCCTGAGAACGGCACATAGTTCACCGTGGCCGGGTCGATTCCGGCCTCCTTTGCCAGCAGGCCGATGAAGATCTGGTCCGCGCTGCCGGCAGAGCCACCGGCGATCGGGACCTTCTTCGGGTCCGCCTTGATCGCGGCGAGCAGGTCGTCGAGCTTCTGGTACGGCGAACTTGCCGGCACCACGATCGTCTCGTACTCGCCGATCAGCCGGGCCACCGGCGTGAGGTCGTCCAGGGTCACGTCCGTGCCGTTGGTGAGGACGCCGCTCATCATGGCCAGCCCGGACATGATGAGCAGGTCCTTCTTGCCCTTCTGCGGCGCCACCTGGGCGAGCGCCACGGTGCCGGAGGCGCCGGGGACGTTGGTCACCTCGACCTGGCGGGCCAGGTCGGCCTTCTGGAGCGAGTCCTGCACCGCCCGGGCGGTCTGGTCCCAGCCGCTGCCCGGCGCGGCCGGGGCGATGATGTTGAGCCGGGCGAGTTGCTTCGCGCCCTGATCGCCGCCGCCCTTGGCGGACCCGCCGCCGCATGCGGAGACGGTCGCGACGAGCGCGGCCAACACGGCCGCGATGGTGCCAGTTCTGGTGATGCGCATGGTGCTTCTCCTTTGGGGGATGAAGGAGTGGCGTGGTTGGTCAGGCGTAGCGAGATTCCAGTTCGCGGTAGCTGGGCAGGCCGATGATGTCGTCACGCTCGGTGAAGGTCGCCATCCGGTCGGCCAGCCGGTCGGTGGAGCCGCTCTCGCGCAACTCCCGGGCGGTGTCCTGCATCGCCCGGATGGCCGCGCGTTGCAGGTCAGACGGCGCGATCATCAGCTTGAAGCCGAGCCGCGCCAGGTCCTGCGCGTTCATCAGGGGGGTCTTCCCGCCGGCGAACATGTTGATCAGCAGGGGTACGGACAGTTCGTCGGCCACCCGCTCGATCTGTGCCACCGAGGTGGGTGCCTCGATGAACAGCATCTCGGCGCCGGCCCCGACGTAGGCGTGCGCGCGGGCGATCGCGGCGTCGAAGCCCTCCGCCGCGATCGCGTCGGTGCGGACGATGAGCAGCGGGCCGTCGTCGCCGCGGGCGTCGGCTGCGGCCCGTACCTTGCCGGTCATCTCGTCGACGGAGATGAGTTGCTTGTCCTCGTAGTGCCCACAGCGTTTCGGGGTGACCTGGTCCTCCAGGTGCAGCGCCGCCACGCCCAGCCGGGCGAATTCCCGTACGGTGCGGCGCACGTTGAGCGCGTTGCCGTACCCGGTGTCGGCGTCCGCGATGACTGGCACGTCGACCGCGTCGACCACCTCGCGCAGCCGGCCCAGCACCTCGGTCATGGTCAGCAGTCCCAGGTCCGGCACGCCGCTGCTCCGGGCCACCGCCCCGCCGCTGACGTACACCGCCTCGAAGCCGGCGAGGGCGGCGATCCGCGCTGACAGCCCGTCGTAGACGCCGGGCGCGACGACGATCCCTGGGCCGGCCAACCGGGCACGCAACTGTTGGGCGGGACTCATGGACAACGACGCTCTCCCTTGCTTGCGGGCCGGACCAGGAACTTCTCCGGCTGAGAACGAGACCGTAACGCCGTGGGTACTTGTATTCAATAGTGCAGCGCGTAGCGAGTCATGGCAGGATGAGACGGTGACTAGAGGGCAGGCCAATCTGCGGCGGCAGTCCGGCGCGCAGGCGGTGTACGAGTTGATGCGCGCCAAGATCATCTCGGGCGAGTTCCGGCCGGGCGCCCGACTCACTGAGCCGGAGCTGGCCAGCACGCTGGGTGTCAGCCGGACGCCGGTACGCGAGGCGCTCCGGCTGCTGATCGCCGAGGGTCTGGTCGACCAGCTGCCCACCGGCGGCTCCCGGGTGACCCCGCTCGACCTGGCCGACATCCGCCGGGTCTACGACATCCGGGCTCGCCTCGAGGGGCTGCTGGCCCGGGACGCCTGCACCCGGATGACCCAGCCGGACCTCGACGCGCTGGCCCGGCTGATCGACCTGATGCACCGGCTACGCGGTGACGAGACCGAGGTGTTGCGCATCGGCCGGGAGTTCCACGCCCGGATCGCCGAGATCGCCGAGAACCGCTGGTGTGACCAGTTGCTGCACCAGATCCGGGGGCACGTCGACCGCTACCGATCGCTGTCCACTCGGGAGCCCGGTCGGCCGGACCTCGCGGTCGCCGAGCACCAGGCCATCTACGAGGCCCTGGCCAGTGGCGATCCCGAACGGGCCGAGCAAGCGATGCGAGTGCACGTCGAGCAGAGCGCCACCTCCGCCGCGCAGGCCGCCGGCGCCGTACCAAGCTAGGCACCGGGAACGAGAAGCGGGGCCGGCCCGATAGGACCGACCCCGCTCCGGGGTGTTCCCCCGTTGAACCCGTCGATCAGCGCTTCTGCTCGACCACCGTCAGGGTGAAGTCGTCGTACGACGCCGCGTGGGTCTTGTCGCCGCCGTAGACCGCGCGCACCTGGTGGGTGCCGGGGTTGGGCAGCATGCGGACGGTGCAGGACGCGGTGCCCTTCTTGACCGGCGCCTCGCAGAGCACGTCCTCACCGATCATGAACTGCACCGGGCCGGTCGCCGTGGTCGGCGTGACGGCCGCGGTCAGCTTCAGGGTCCGGCCCCAGGTGGCCGTCACGTCGTTGGCCCGCACCGAGGTGGGGGTGAGTTCCACGGTCGGGGCCGCGGTGACGGTGACTACCCGGTTGGCGACCGCCTGGTTGCCGTTGGTGTCGGAGACCAGGTAGGACAGCGCGTAGCTGCCCGGGGTGGTGGTGTCGACGGTGCCGATCACCTGGATCCGGTTGGTGACGTCGCCGTCGGTGTTGTCCACCGCGGTGACCCCGGCCAGCGGATCGAAGGCCTGCCCCTGCTTGACCGAGGTCGAGGCCGGGACGGTCAGCACCGGCGCGGTGACGTCGGTGCCGGCGGCGGTGGCGGTGAAGATGCCGCCGAACTGGTCGACCGAGCCGACCTGGGCACCGCTGCCGGTGTGGCTGGTGGTGGTCCAGGCGTAGAGCTCGCCCTGGGTCAGGCCGCTCCACTTGACGGTGGCCGGCCAGCCCGACTTGGCCGTGGCCTGGCCGATGACGGTGTCGGTGGGCGTGACCAGGACGAGGCCGTCGGTGCTGAAGCTGGTCTTCCGCGATGACAGGTCGATCGGCAGCACCATGTTGTCCTCGGCGCCGTTGTAGCGCTTGCGGTCGTCGTACTCGGTGGCGCCGTAGTTGTTGAGCATCGGCGAGTAGGTGTCGATGCTCATCTGGGCCTTGTCGACGTCGATCTGCAGCAGCCGCAGGAAGCTGGCGCCGAACTGCAGCAGGTCGCTCTTCTTGTGGTCGACGGTGCCGTCGCCGTTGAGGTCGAGGTTGCCGTTGGCGTCGACCTTGTCCGGCCACAGTTCGCCCGCGGTCATCTTGTAGAACTGGTAGTCCGCGAGCAGTTCGACCACGTTGTGCTCGACGGTGACGCCGACCCCGGTCTTGAGGTTCGTGCCGACGCCGTGCTCGTGGCCGGCGAGGACCAGGAACACGTTCGGGTTGGCGGCCACGATGCTGGAGAAGGCCCGCGAACCGTCGGTGGAGAAGTTGGCGCCCCGGCCGTCCGGCGCGCCCGACGGGGCGATGTAGGCGTGGGTCAGCAGGATGCCGTTGCGGTCGTGGTAGCGCTGGAAGATCGAGCTGGCCCAGTCGGCCTCGGCCTGGGTGACGCCGTAGGAGAGGCCCACCGCGACGAAGTCCAGACCGCCCGCAGAGAAGAGGACGTAGTTGTTCTGGTTGTCCTTACCGGGGGTGACCACGGCGCCGGAGGCGTCGGTGGTCTCGTCCCAGGCGTGGTATGACGCCTTGTACTCGGCCGGCCACTGCTTGGAACCCTCGTAGTAGCGCTCGGGGCCGTAGTACTTGTTGAACCGTGAGGTCGGGCCGGTCTCGGCACCGCCCTGGTTGTCGTGGTTGCCCGCGACGACCTGGTTGACCAGTCCGGCAGCGTCCAGGGTGCGCTGGGCCTCGGCGGTGAACTGGAACTCCTTGGTCACCTGCTCGTCCAGGCCGGGGCGGAGCAGGTTGCCGTTGGCGTCGGTGGCCAGCGGGTTGGTGTAGTCGTTCTCGATGATGTCACCGGTGTGCGCGGTGTAGGCGATCTTCCGCTTGGCGGCGTTGCCGGCCAGCCACTGGGTGGTGTCCCGGTAGGACTTCTCCCAGAGCGCCTGCTCTTCCATGGTCATCTTGTCGCTGGGCTCGTCGATGCCGTCGAAGTCGTCGTACGTGCCACCGACGGCACCCTCGGCGAGGTACTGGGTGTCGGTGAAGTGGGCCAGCGAGAAGTCGTAGGACGACGGGTCCTCGAAGTGGTCTTTGTTGGCCGGGGTGCCGGCGGTGGCGTCGCGCGCCGCCAGGTCGTCGGCGAACGGGTCCTGGCCGGTGACCAGGACGTGGACCACGCCGTTGTCGACCAGTTCCGGCCGTACGGCGGCCTTCAGCGTGGTCTCACCCTCGGCTTGGCCGCGGGCGGTGGCGAGTTCGGTCCATGCCTGGGTGGTGGCGTTCCACGCGTGCAGGGAGACGGCGCGCGCGGGGTCGACCGTGCCGTTCCACAGGATCTGGCGGCGCTCGGTGGACGCCGGAACCTGGACGTCGTAGCGCTGGAACGGGATGTTGCCGGTGGACGGGCTGTTCGCCATCTTGCCGTCGGGGCGCGGTGCGGTGCCGATCTGGCCGCCGTCGGTGTAGGAGAAGTCCAGCGCGGACGGCATCACCGGGACGACGCCCTGGAAGCCGCCGACCGGCACGCTCGGGGTGGCCTGCTTGAAGGTGGTGGTCACCTCGCCGCCGTCGGGGTTGTTGGCGATCGCCGAGAGCGTCACCCGGCCGCTGCCCTGGCCGACGTCGGTGCCGCCCGTGGTGGGGATGGCGTCGGAGGTGAACGTGACGGTCTTGCTGACGGGCTTGCCGAACACGTCGGTCGCCGAGATAGCCAGGGTGTGGTTGCCGGACTTCATGCCGGCGCCGATCTCCTGGCCGACCTGTACGGGCTCGCCGTCGAGCAGGTAGCGCCAGCCGGTTGCGTTGCCCTGGTTGGCCACGCTCACCTGGAGCTCGGTCGGTCGGCTCAGGTGGTCGCCTTCCCCGGGAAGCGTCGAGGTGATCGCGACACCGGCGTTCCGGACGTCACCGAGGGCGGCGATGTTGAGCGCCTTCACCTCGTCGAGGGTGAGGACGCGGGAGTAGATCCGGGCGTTGCGCACCGTCGCCGGCGCCCAGAACTGGTTGACCGCGTCGGCGCCGACGTAGAAGGAGTTGCGGGCGGCGCCGCCGGGCAGGCCGAGCGGTGCCGGCGCGGCGACGGACGCGGCCAGCTCGCCGTCGACGTACAGGCGGGCGGTGGCGCCGTCCCACGTGCCGAGGGCGTGGTACCAGCGGCCGGAGGAGATCTGGACCTGGGCGTTGCGGTAGGCGCCGCTGGCGTACACGGCGAAGGTCAGCTTGTCGCCGTAGACGACGATCGAGTAGCCGCCGGTCTCCTTCTCGGAGCAGACGGAGTGCTCACCGGAGTTGGGCAGGGTGCCGTTGTCCTTGAAGGTGCACTCGATCGAGACCTGGTTGCGGATCTTCTCCCACTGCGTGTCGCCCATTGCGTAGGCGTAGGCGTCGTTGGCGCCGTCGAAGGTCGCTACCGGCGTCTTCACGGCGGTGTCCTGGGCGATCACCGGCTCGCCGACGGTGGTGACGGCGAGGTTCTGGGCGTCGTCCTTCGGCGTGCCGTCGTCGAAGTCCACGTCGAGGACGTCGGCGGTCGGGACGGGTGCCTTGAGGTCGAAGGCCGACGCCAGCTCGGCGGCCTGGGCGGCGGTCAGCCCCCGGCTCCAGACCTTGCTGGCTGCGAAGGAGGCCGGCGGGGCGACCTGCCCGATGCCGGACGGGGCGGCGTCGGCGCCGATCACGAAGCGGCGCGAGGTGGACGCCGGCGGGGTGAGCGCGCCGGTGGCCGCGGCGGAGCCGGCCAGCTGGCCGTTGAGGTAGAGGCTCAGGGTCTGGCCGTCCCAGACCGAGAGGGCGTGGTACCAGCGGTTGCCGCTGATCGGGGTCAGCACCGACTTGTAGCCGCCGCCGATGTGGGCCATCGTGCCGAGGTTGCCGGCGTTGACGTAGATCGAGAAGCCGCCGGCTTCCTTGTCGGAGCAGAGGTCCTTCTCGCCGCTCACCGGCATGGTGACGTCGACTCGGAAGACGCACTCGATGGCGAAGCCGCTGGAGAACTTGCTCCACTGGTCGGTGAAGTCGAAGGAGACCGCGTCGTCGACCCCGTCCACCTTGAGCAGGTCGTGGCCGAACGCCGCGTCGGTGGTGTAGCTGGGGGCGCCCCAGGTGGTGGGGGTGAGGCCCTGGGTCCGGTCGGTGGTGGCGCCGCCGGTGAAGGCGACGTCGAGCACGTCGGCGGCCGGGACCGTGGCGGCCGAGGTCGGCGCGGCCTGGGCGGGCATCATCAGCGCGCCGCCGGCCATCGCGAGCCCGAGGGCGGCCGCGCTCAGGCGGCGCCACCTCCGGGCGAGCGGATGGAGTCGTGTTGTCACGACATCTCCTTTTTCTGGGGGGTTTCTCTTGGTGTTTGGTGGTGGGTGGTCGGAAATCCGGAAGGAAGGTCAGGTGCCGGGTAGGCCGGCGACGGCGGAGGCGGAGATGCCGACGCCGATGAGGGTGATCCCGCAGGCGGCCAGCACCGGGGCCACCCGCGTGGCCAGCTGCAGGAGGGTGTGGGACCCGGCGGCGCGCGTTACGAGGGAGCGGCCGGTGAGAGCCATGAGGCCGACGGTGAAGAGCACCGCGGCGAGCCCGAGGCCGAAACAGACCACGAGGACGAGAGCGAATCCGGCCCGGCCGGCGAAGATGCCGGTCACGAGCACGAGGAAGGCCGCCGGCGACGGCGTCAGGCCGCCGGACATGCCGAGGAGGAGGAGACCCGGGCGGGACGGGCTAGGGTGGCCATGCCCGTGGTCGTGGCTGTGGTCGTGGTCGTGGCTGTGGCTGTGGCTGTGGCTGTGGCTGTGGCTGTGAGCATGACCGCGCCGACGCAGGTGGCGGCGCAGCAGCCAGAGCCCGACGGCGACGACGGTCAGGCCAGCCGCCAGCTGCAGTCCGGTGGTCAGGCGCTCGAGGCTGACCAGGTCGGAGAGGGAGAAGAAGGTCCAGGCGACCGCGATGGCCAGCACCGAGACGGTGTGCATCGCGGCCACCGAGAAGCCCAGCCAGGCGGCGTCGCGGACCCGGCCGCGGGAGCCGATCAGGTACGCCGCCGCGAGACTCTTGCCGTGGCCGGGTGCGAGTCCGTGCGCCGCCCCCGCCGCGAAGGCGATCACCAGCGCCACCGGCGCGAAACCCGGCGACTGCACCGTCTCGATGAGCCGATCGCCGAACCCGGCGGCGCCGAAGAGATCGACGGCGAGGATGGCCGTGGGGCCGGAGCCGAGGGGTGCGGCCGCACTGCCGAGGCTGGTGATCGCGTGCATGGTTCAGGCCTTTCGTCCGCGCCGGCGGTACCAGAACGCTCCGGCTGCGACGACGGCCAGCAGGACGCCCCCGACGACCGAAAGTTGCACGGCGCTGCTGCTTGCGGGTGTCGCGGCGACGGACCGGGTTGACGCGGGGTGGGAGTCCGTGCCGTTGTCGTCGCTGATGGTCCAGTCCGCCGACTCGTGTGTGGCGTCGTACACCGCCTTCTGCCCGCGGGGGCCTCTGGCGAGGGTCCGGTAGGCCTCGTGCAGGTCGGTGAGCATCCGGGACGTGACGGTCACTGTGTTCACCGGTTCGGGGCAGGTGAACAGCACCTCGGCGCCGTCGGCCGCCAGGTCGTCGGCCACGCTGGCCTCGCCCTGGCAGGCGCGCCCGTCCTGGTTCACGGTGATCCGCTCGGTCAGGTAGTTGGCGAACGCGGGAGCCTCAGCCAGCGCCACGGCGTCGGCGGGCTCGTAGATCACCGCGCCGTCCAGCAGCACCCGGTCCTGTGGAAGGACGCCGAGGGCGATGCCGAGCTGGGTCAGGTCGTCGGTTCCGCCGACCAGCCAGCGGACCCGCACGTGATCGCCCTCGCCCGCGACGTTGAGCTGCTGTGGGGCGCCGAAGGGATGCGCCGAGGCCGGGGCCGGAGCCAGCGCCCCGGTCAGCACCAGGGCGAGTACGGCCCAGGAGCAACGCCAGGCGTGGCGTAGGGCACGGCGCAGGGCAGGCACAGCAGGCTCTCATCCGCTCGGTGG
Source organism: Micromonospora sp. CB01531 (assembly GCF_001905095.1). Classification (GTDB taxonomy): domain Bacteria; phylum Actinomycetota; class Actinomycetes; order Mycobacteriales; family Micromonosporaceae; genus Micromonospora. The sequence goes on along the minus strand of NZ_LWLS01000001.1, from coordinate 8,076 downwards.
GCGCAAACGCGATGACTGTTCCGGCCGCAGGTGACGAGCAAGATCACGGAAACCGAGCGAACTATTACGGGGAGGTTGCCGGACCAGGAAATGAGCCTGGTCATCGCGGGTGCCGGGCGGCTTTGTCCATTCCCGACCGGCGCTGGTGACGCCGGAAGCGGGCACGCAGCCGGCTCGCCGGCGCCGTACCAACTGATCTGCGGAAGCGGCTGGACCGCGCGATAATACTGAGTATTATACCCAGTATATCGACGGCTGGGTGGTGGACCATGAGCATTCGACATGCACTGCTGGCGTTGCTGGCGGAAGGATCCAAGTACGGCCTGCAACTGCGGCAGGAGTTCGAGGCACGCACCGGTGAGGTCTGGCCGCTCAACGTCGGGCAGGTCTACACCACGCTGCAACGCCTCGAGCGTGAAGGGCACGTGGAATCGGACGAGACCGAGCGTGACGGGGCGCAGCGACGGTACCGGATCACCGTCGGCGGCGAGCGCGAACTGGACCGGTGGTTGCGGACCCCGCCCGGCGCCACGCCTCCCCCGCGCGACGAACTCGTCATCAAGGTGCAGGTGGCGGTGCGCCTGCCCGGCGTCGACGTACGGGAGATCCTGCAGGTCCACCGCCGGCGCCTCGTCGAGGAAATGCAGCGGTACACCCACCTCAAGGCCGAGGCGGACCCCGACGACATCGCGCTCGGCCTCGTCGTCGACGCGGAGCTGTTCCGGCTCGAGGCGGTGGTCCGCTGGCTCGACGCGGCCGACGCCCGGCTGCGCCGCCTACCCGCCACGCCCCCCGTGGCCGTCGAGGCGGCGCCGAGCGACCCGGCCCGACCGTCCGGCCCCGCCGACCGGGAACCGACCGAATCCACCCCGGCACGCGAGGGGGCCCGTCGATGAGTGCAGTGCTGAGCCTGCGTCAGGTGTCCAAGGTGTACGGCGCGGGCAACGCCGCCGTACACGCGCTGCGGCAGGTGGACCTCACCGTGGACGGCGGCGAGCTGGTGGCCGTCATGGGTCCGAGCGGCTCCGGCAAGAGCACCCTGCTGACGATCGCCGGAAGCCTTGAGGAGCCGACCGACGGTGAGGTGCTGGTCTGCGGTGACGACGTGTCGACCATGTCCACCGACGCGCAGGCCAGGATGCGTCGCCGGGCCATCGGCTTCGTCTTCCAGGACCTGAATCTGCTCGCCGGGCTGTCCGCCGTCGAGAACGTGGCACTGCCGCTCGAACTCGACGGCGTGGGCGCTCGTGCCGCACGGGCCGCCGGTATGCGCGTACTGGAGGAGTTGGGGCTGGCCGAACGCGCCGCCGCGTTCCCCGACGACCTGTCCGGCGGCGAACGCCAGCGGGTCGCGATCGCCCGCGCCGTGGTCGGCGACCGGCGGCTGCTGCTCGCCGACGAGCCCACCGGTGCGCTGGACTCGGCCAACGGCGAAGCGGTCATGCGGATGCTGCGCGCGGCCTGCAAGCGCGGGATCGCCGGGGTCATGGTGACCCACGACGCGCAGCTCGCCTCCTGGGCCGACCGGGTGGTGTTCCTCCGCGACGGCCGGATCGTCGACCAGACTGCGTCGACCGGTCCGGACGCCATGCTCGCCGGGGACGTGGCCCCGTGACGGCGACCACCGCCACCCCGCCGAGCACCGACCGGCCGGCGCCCCGCCGCGCCCCGGGCGGCGGCCTGCCGGCCCGCAGGGCCGTGATCCGGTGGGCGGTACGGCTGTTCCGCCGCGAGTGGCGCCAGCAGGTGCTCACCCTCACGCTGCTCACCATCGCCGTCATCGGGGCCACCTTCGCCGTCTCGGCGACCTACAACATGGCCTCGTCGAGCGACGCGACGTTCGGGCGCGCCGACCACCTCCTGCGCCTCGACGGCGGCGACCCGGCCGTCCTCGACTCCCGGCTCGCCGCCGCACGGGCGTGGTTCGGCACGATCGACGCGATCGGCCACCACTACGTGGCGGTGCCGGGTCTGTTCGACCCGGTCGACGTCCGCGCGCAGAACCCTGACGGCGCGTACGGCGCACCGATGCTGGCGCTGCGGCAGGGGCGGTACCCGGCCGGCGCGGGCGAGATCGCGATCACCGACGGGGTAGCGCGTACCCTGCGGACCGGGCTCGGCCGGCGGGTCAGCCTCGACGGCCACGACCGGCTGGTCGTCGGGGTGGTGGAGAACCCCAAGGACCTGGCCGACGAGTTCGCTCTCGTCGACGTGGCGCACGCCGACCCGCCGCAGACCGTCACCGTCCTCGTCGCCGGAGACCAGGCCTCCCTGGAGGCGTTCCGCAACACCATCGACGGTCCGCTGGTACGCGAGTCGCGGCCCGCCATGACCCGCACGGTGATCGCCGCCGTCACGCTGGCGCTGGCCACCGTCGGCCTGCTGCTGGTGTCGCTGGTCGCCGCGGCCGGGTTCATCGTGGTGGCGCAGCGCCGGCTGCGCCAGCTCGGCATGCTCGCCGCGATGGGCGCCACCCGGCGACACCTGCGGCTGGTGATGCTGGCCAACGGCACCGTCGTCGGAGCGGTCGCCGCGGTGCTCGGCACCACCATCGGCGTCGCCGCCTGGCTGCTCGTCGCCGAGCGGGTGGAGACGGCCGCCGGGCACCGCATCGACCGGTTCGACCTGCCCTGGGCGACACTCGGCGCGGAGATGGTGCTGGCCGTGGCGACCGCCACCGCCGCCGCGTGGTGGCCGGCGCGCGCCATCGCCCGTACCCCGATCATGCGCGCGCTGTCGGCCCGGCCGCCGCGGCCCCGACCGGCCCGGCGCACCGCGCTGGCCGGCGCGGGCCTACTCGCCGCCGGCGTCACCTGCCTCGTGCTGTCCGGCGGAACCAGGCCGCTGCTGATCAGCGCGGGCACTCTCAGCACGGCCGTCGGTGTGCTCTGCATCGGCCCGGCGGCGATCCGGCTGCTGGCCGCGGCCCGCGGCCGGATGCCGGTGGCCGTACGCCTGGCGCTGACCGACCTGGTCCGCTACCAGGCCCGGGCCGGCGCGGCACTCGCCGCGATCAGTCTCGCCGTGGGCATCTCGGTGGCAATCGTCGCCGGATCCGCCGCAGCCGAGGCACACACCAGGCGCACGGCCGGCCTGGGCAATCTGGCAGACAGCACACTCCTGGTCCGCATCGGTCGACCCAACAACCCGGTGATCCCGGAACACACCCCGGCGCAACTCGCCAGCCTGCAGGCCCAGATCGATCAGATCGCGCACAACCTCGGCACACCAGCCGTGACTCCGCTCGACATGGCGGTGGTCGCCTCGTACACCGACCCGGGCCAGAACGGCAGCAGCCAACCCGGTCATCCAGCCGTCGAAATCGGCACCCCGCTCGCCGACGGCCAGACGATGACGTCGTACCCCCTCTACGCGGCCACCCCGGAACTGCTTCACCGCTACGGCCTCGACGGAGCGGCCGTCGCGCCCGACACCGACGTACTCACCATCCACACCGGCCCACTCGAACTGGGAAACATCCCCGAACGCAACGTCCACCCGAAAACCCAGGCCCTCCCGGACACCGGTTACTCCTCGATGCCGAACTCGCTGGTCACCGCGAACATGATGGCCCGCCACGGCTGGCAGCCCGCCCGGGTCGCCTGGCTGATCGAGGCGGACCACCCGCTCACCGGGCAGGAGCTGGCCACCGCGCGGGACCTCGCCGCGAGCGCCGGCCTCACCGTCGAGTCCCACCGAGAGCAGGCCTCCCTCACGACGCTGCGGACCGGTGCCGTCGCCGCCGGCGCGCTGCTCGCCCTCGGCATCCTCGCCATGACTGTCGGCCTCATCCGCGGCGAAGCGGCCGGCGACCTCCGCACCCTGACCGCGACCGGCGCCCCGCGACGCGTACGGCGCACCCTGACCGCCACGACCTCCGGTGCGCTCGCCCTGCTCGGCGCCGTCCTCGGCCTGGCCGGCGCGTACCTCGCGCTGGTCAGCGTCCTGCACCGCGACCTCGACGCGCTCACCGACGTACCCGTCGCCCACCTAGCCGCGACAACCGTCGGTCTGCCGATGCTCGCCGCGATCGCCGGATGGCTACTCGCCGGCCGCGAACCATCCTCGTTGAGCCGCCGCAGGCTCGACTGACAGCAGGGCTCGCGCGAGCTCGTCGTACGGCCGAACTGCTCAGGCGTGCAGATGGCGTTGCCCGAGCGGCCAATGGGAGCGGACTGTAAATCCGTCGCGAAAGCTACAGAGGTTCGAATCCTCTACCCGCCACCAGGTGCGAGGACGGCCCCTGACCAGCAGGAATGCGGTCGGGGGCCGATCTTGTCTGGTCCCACCTAGTCCAGCCACCACCCGTCGTCGCTCAGAGTCTGGGGGGCGCATCGGGGGGACGATCGAGACTGGCTGCAATCCCTCGAAGCCGTCCGGACTCCCTCGCATCATCCGTGCCGCTGGAATGGGTTTTCGCGCACCACCACCTATTCCGGTGCACTGGCCGCTTCTCAGGGCAAACCTAACGTTTCTTCGCATAGCCTCCGGATCGGAGGATTTCTCGCTTAGCCGCCATAGGCTGTGGAAGGAGTATCATGCGAAGGAAACGGATTGTCGGGCTGGCCGTGTTAGCGGCTGCTGCCGTGCTGGCCGCCGCTGGACCACCCATCCTTGAGCCTGTCTTCGCCGATGACGGGCCCCGGCATGACGGGGACCACGGCCCGCCGCCCACCCATGGCCGGGCAGGTGCAGCGGAGGGCCTGGGGCAGCTGAGCGGGCTGCTGCCCCGGGACAAGCTGACCTTGGGGAGCGCGATCCAGGTCGATCTGAGCAAGGAGTCGGTGCGGCTACCGCTGTACCCGGGCAGAGGCCCCGACGGCGAAACGGTGTGGTTCATTTTGATGGACGCCTCCGATGAGGGGTTGGCTAATGACCTGGGCGTGAACTTCGCGCCCAAGCTGGCCAACCTCGCCATTGGCTGCAGGGAGTGCGTGCAGACGGTGACCCTCGACGCGCCCACACCGCAGGAGAATCGGTTCGGACCCGCGGTGGTCAACTTCCAGGGTGTGCCGGACTTCAGCCCGACCCGCGTCGCGGAGCCGGGGCCCAACGGCTTCCCGCTCGCCGAGTTCCAGCCCGGGGCGGTGGCCAACGAAGGGTACAGCCCGTTCATCCGGATCAAGGGATCCAACGTCGTCTACAACGCCCCGATCGTGGCCACCGGCGACGGCCCCGACTTCGACGTCAAGCACCACACCGACACGGGCGACCGGGTCCTGGGCGTGCACATCGCGCCCCCCTCGCCGCCCGGCCAGTTCAACGAGTCGTGGGTCGACATGCTGTTCGTCAAGGGCTTCGACGCCGGCCAGCCGATCCTCTACCTCAGCACCGACGCCGGTCAGCCGCTGACCGCGGTGCTGGAGCGCTCGACCTTCGTACCTGCGCTGGACAGGGCGTCCTTCAACGGGGGTGACGATTTCCTCGGCTCCGCCCGCGAGCGGCTGTTCGGCTTTATCAACGGCCAGACCGGCGCCGACAACCCCGAGGCGCAAGGCTTCGTCCACCTGGCCGAAGACGGGCACATCTCCCAGGACGCCCGCGCCGACAACGAGCGCCTGATCAACGCGCTACGCAACGGCGGTGACCTGCTCAACGTGTTCGGCGACTTCCCGACCCTGGCCGACCCGCGTCATTCCCACGCCTACAGCCCGCTATGGGACGCGCAGCTCGGGCTGTGGACCGAGAAGGCCGTCGAGCAGGGGCTCAACACCCGCCAAACCGATGAGGTCGAGGTCTTCAACCTGGCAGCCGCCCGACCCGACCTGCTGACCGGCGTCGACCCGGCCACCGGCGAGCCCGCACCCTACGGCTCGGTCGGCGTCGACATCAACTGCGCTGTCATCGGCTTCACCGCCGAGGCACCCACCGCCAACCTCGCAGAACCGGCCCGCAAATCGCAGTTCCCACCCAGATAACCGGCACACCACCAGCCGCCACGGCGGGCCCCCTCCGGGGCCCGCCGTGCACTTCGCCACGTGTACGGCGCTGCGGTGACCGGACTCGCAAACCGACGACTTCTCGCTTACAAGAGGAACATGCCGCTGGCGCGCCACCCCGGCTGCCTGGAAGTGGCCGATACACGTCCATTTCGGCGCGTGCCTGCGCTACTTCCGTCTGATCTCAGTGCAGGTCGTCCGGGGGCGTCTGTCCGCGTTCCCGACCTCGGGCGATCGTCCGCACGCCTCCGCCAGCGGGCGTCGTCGTCTCGGCCGGTTGCTGTCAGCGCTGCTGTCGATCGGCGAGAGGCTGAGCAGGTGCGACCCCCGTCGGGGGGAGCCTGGTCGGCGCTGCCGGCCAGCGTCAGCGGGTGTCGTCCCCTATGGTCCTACCTTCCGTGTCATGCCGGCTGTGACCATTGGAGTCGGTCGCGCAGCACTGCGTTCGCTGACTTTCTGCTGACGCGGCACCTGTGGTCCGTAGCTCATGGCAAAGCGGCTGCTCGGGGGTTGCGTGGGACGTCAACTGGCACAGTTCGGGCTCGCATCGCCTGCTGCGGCCCTGTTTCCGCGCACTCCATTGCTCTTGCCACCCTGTCCCAACTGTGGAAGCCCGCCTGAATGCATCCGATTTGTCGGTAAGGTTCCAGAGGTGGAGAGCGACGCGAGCACGCGGCTTGAGCGGATCCTCGGTGTACCGCTCGCCGAGGATGTGGTACGCCAGTGGCCGCAGTCCGGTGAGCTGATCCGCGGCCGAGCACGGATAGCGGAGGTGGAGTCGCACTTCGTCGGCCTGCGGCTCGCCGTCGGGCGGCGACACGCCTGCCGAAACATGCTGGTCGTCGAGTGGAGCAACGACTACGGCGACGGCCGGGTCTACCGCAACGTCTCGATCGCTGAGCTGCGCGACGGCGAGGCGGTCCGGGTTACCGACTACTGGGGCGAGCCGTTCACCCCGCCCGAGTGGCGGCAAGCGCTCGGGGAACAGCTGGAAATGCCAGCCGGCGGCGTGTGGCCAACATCCGACGCTCTCACCGTCTACTGACCCCGACATCCCTCTGTGGAACCTCGATCACCTCAGATCGGACGGATTAACCCGGTGAACTGGACGGCGTCTGTCGTTTCCTTCTCGGGCACTCGTGACGTCTCGTTTACAAGCTCTGTGCGTCGCGTCCGCACCCGTCCGGCAACGGCTGCACGCTCGGAGTTCCGTCCGTGCTGGCGCTTGTCAGCGTGCCGCCGTCCGGCGGCGTTGCTGTCAGCGTTGCTGTCAGCGTTGCTGTCGCCAGCCGCGCCGCCGGCGACCCAGGCCGACCCCCGCTGTGGGAGTCGTCGTGGTCCGGTCCCCACGCACGTAAGTCGTCGCGCAGGTGAGCCGAACATGGGTGTGCAACGATGATCGGCATGTCGACTCCACGAAAGGGCAATGCCGCGTAGGCGCCCCGCACAACTGCGTGCCGACTCCATCTACCGGCGACCGCTTGACGGGTCAACCTCCGTCATCCCCGGGCTTTCGGCCCGCGGCTTGAGAGCCATCGCCTACCTCGAACGCACCCGCCTCTGGAACCAGGCCGTGTCTGATGCACTGCGGACCTGGTCATGGTGTCGGTCAGGGCTGCGTCCTCGCGAGTCCAGCCTTCGAGCGGATCGCGCACCCCACCGTTGATCCGGCGGGTGGCAGGACCCCAGCCCTGCGGTTCGGCGATCCTCGGGTCATGGCCCTGACCGGCGCCCTCTGCCACACGCTGCTCGCCGCAACCGGCTTCACCAACAAGAACCTTCGTGTCTTGATCGCCGGGCTGCTCGGCAGCGACTACCGCCCCAACCAGATGACCTACGACCTACGCCGGCTCCGACTCAACGGCCTCATCCGCCGGCTGCCCCGCTCCAACCGCTACATGCTCACCGACGACGGCATCCGCATCGCCATCTTCTACACCAAGATCTACAACCGTCTCCTGGTCCCGCTCACCGCCGCCGACCAGCCCCAAGCCCCACCAGACCTACGAACCGCGCTGACCACCATCACCCGCCACGTCGACGACTACGCAACCCGCGCCCGACTTCCCCACGCCGCGTGAAAACTTGACACAAGTGTGAAGAACCTAGCCTCCGTCTTTCGCTAAGCCCGTCAGTC